>NZ_JABJVX010000021.1 GCF_013155465.1 Alterinioella nitratireducens
TTCAGCTTGTGCTTCGACACCACGAGTATAGCACATCGCGATGCCGTCAGGGTGAGAGCGGCATCCACCCCATCTCCAGGTATTCCGCGTTGCGCGACCAGTCCTTCCCCTGTTTTGCCTCGCTCAGGCGGCTGCTCGTCGAGGGAACATCCCGAGTGCGCGAGTGATGCAATGCGTTCCAAACGCGAATAGCGTGATGATCGCCATCCAGTGGCCCACGAACTGAAACGCCTGGGAATTGAAATCCCACATCACGAGGCTGTAGTCGAAGCGCAGGCGGGTCCAGAGATCCATCACGGCCGCGCTCCGCAGTCCTTGCAGCGCAATGATCGCTCCGGCCGCCAGCCCGCCCCAACGCCAGACGGGACCGGCCACGCCTAGCTTGCCGGCGAACATCATGACGCGTTGCCAGTTCAGGCCGATATGGAGACCGATCAGCACCATCACCCAGTAGGCGGCGAACATGTGCGCCTCCCGCAGGGCAAAGCTGTCCGGCAAGGGAATCCAGGCAAACGTCGTGCGAGAAATCGCGAAGCTGGTCGCCAGCAGGACCGTCATCGCCACCGCCAGAAAAAAGGTCAGAGCGACGCCGACGGCTCTGCGGGGGTGGTACCGACCGCGGCGGAGCGACGACCACCACTTGCGGTTATTCAGCAGATGGCGGGCAAGGATGAGGAAAAGCGCCGTGCCGATCACCTCGTGTGCGAAATTGCCCAGCCACCAATAGGCGAAGGCGAGCAGCAGGAGGACCAGCGCTGTCGCGTCGAGAAGCAGGCGCATCAGGACGCGCGTCATTCGGCCCGCCGAGCATCGTTGAAGGTAAACATGTACTCGCGACCCTCACGGGCTTGATGGCAGGCGCGACACCGATCGGTGTTCTCGTCCATGTTGATCGACCCGTCAGGCCAGTACCACTGAAACTGCCAGTCACCCGTTCGCACCGCCTCATCATACTCATCGCCCCAGCCTTCGCCCTTCTGCATGACGAATAGGCGGTAGACCTCATCATCACGCCAGTCCTGCAGGATGACCTGGGTCCCGTAGGGCACGGGCTCGCCTGCCTGTATGGCGTCGAGTGCGGCTTGAGAGGTGTACATGAACTCGGTAACCTCGCCGCGGGTGACTGTCGTGTAGTGCTCGAGCTCATCCAGATTCTCGGGAAACTCGACGCGGTTGGGTTCCGAACTCGCCGGGGAAGCAAGGCTTCCGACAAGTACGATAGAAAGGATGGTGTGTCGTCTGGTCAGGCGATTCAGCATTTGTAACTTGTTCCCGTGGAGCCTCAGCTCGATTAGCCCGAGACCCCCGCGCGGATTACCCGAAAGAAAGCGCATGCACTTATCGGGCTCGCCGATGAATTGCGGAGGTACAGGCGAGACAGAGGGAGGCTGCTCCGTACTCTGTCTTGCGCGCGAGTGAATGGCCTCAGAGCCCGGTCATTTTCAGAGCCGCCTCAGGCAGGCGTTCCCCTTCGATCTTGATCTGTGCTGCGGCATTGTCGATCTTTTCCAGATCCTCTGGATCCAGCTGCAACTCGGCCGCGCCGAGGTTTTCCTCAAGCCGGTGCAGCTTAGTCGTCGCCGGGATGGGCACGATCCAGGGCCGCTGGGCGAGAAGCCAGCCGAGAGCGATCTGGGCCGGCGTCGCTTCCTTCTTTCTGGCCCAGAACTGCACCACCGCGAAGAGCGCCATGTTGCCCTCCAACGCCTCCGGGGCGAAACGAGGCACTGCAGCGCGGAAGTCGAACGTTCCCTCATTGCCGAAGCGACTGTCGGCGTTGATCTTGCCCGAAAGGAACCCCATACCCAAAGGGCTCCAGGGGACGAAGCCGATGCCCAGTTCCTCACAGAGCGGCAGGACTTCCGCCTCTGGTCCGCGCCAGAGCATCGAGTACTCGTTCTGGATCGCCGCCAGCGGTTGCTCGGCATGCGCCCGCCGGACCGTATCGGTGGCGTTGTCGACGCTGAGCCCGTCGAAGAAGGTGCTGCCGTCGGCGGAGACCGCGAGGCGGAACCTGTCGGAGCCGAAGAGCCCTACCAGCGCCTTGGTCACGAAGCCGGTCTGCAGGGTCAGCCCGAGATCGTCGCCTGCAGCTTCCTTGTTCATGGTGTAGAACAGGTCGCCGGTGCCGCCCTCGGCCACGGTCTTCGCCGTCCAGAGCGCGGCGTTCAGCTTGGCCGAGAACGGGTTCGACCCATCCGCCGTGGTGCCGAGCCCCAGGAGTGCCATGTTCTGCAGCGCCGCCGGTGTGGTGCCGATCCAGGTCGCGCCGTCATAGACCAGCAGCAGGCCCTCGTCCTCGATCCAAGCCCGCCAGCCGGTCCGAGGCGGCAGACGCAGCTGTTGGATGTCACCGAGAACTGACCCAGGATTGTCACCGAGGTCTGACCCGCCCGGTCGTTATGTTTGCTGGTTCATGGTGGGGTCAATGCTGCTGTCTCCTTCCGTTTCTTTTTCGCTGTCTCGGAACTGGCCTTGAAGCGGTAGCTGTCGTTGCCGGTCTCGAGGATGTGGCAGCGATGGGTGAGGCGATCGAGCAGCGCAGTGGTCATCTTGGCATCACCGAAGACGCTGGCCCACTCGCTGAAGCTCAGGTTGGTGGTGATGACGACGCTGGTGCGCTCGTAGAGTTTGCTGAGAAGGTGGAACAGCAATGCACCGCCCGAGGCGCTGAACGGCAGGTATCCCAGCTCGTCGAGGATCACCAATTCGGTCTTCACCAGCGCCTCGGCGATCTTCCCGGCCTTTCCCTGTGCCTTTTCCTGTACCAGCGCGTTGACCAGTTCGACGGTCGAGAAGAAGCGCACCCGTTTGCGGTGATGCTCGATGGCCTGGACGCCGAGGGTCATGCCGGAGGCGTGCTTTCAGCACGACCGCGACATGGCTTTTCCCGGTTCCGGGTCCGCCGATCAGGACCACGTTCTCAGCCGCGTCCATGAAGTCGCATCGATGCAGTTGACGCACGAGGGCTTCGTTGACCTCGCCGGCGGCGAAGTCGAAGCCGGACAGATCCTTGTAAGCCGGGAAGCGTGCGGCCTTCATGTGATAGGAGATGGAGCGCACCTCGCGTTCGGCCATTTCAGCCTTGAGCAGCTGCGACAGGATCGGGATTGCCGCATCGAACGCAGGCGCTCCTTGCTCCATGAGGTCATGCACGGCCTGCGCCATGCCCGGCATCTTCAGGCTGCGCAGCATGATGACGATGGCGGCTCCGGCGGGATCATGACGCATGGCGTGTGCCTCCCCGCAGTCCGTCATAGCGTGCGACATTGGCCTCAGGTTCCTTCGTCAGGACGAGACTTGAAGGCGGCGTCACATCGGGCTGGTCGATCGGTGTGCCATCCACCAGCCTGTGGAGCAGGTTCAGCACATGGGTCTTGGTCGGCACGCCCGCCTCCAGTGCCAGTTCCACGGCGCAGAGCACGGCCTGCTCATCGTGATGCAGGACCAGGGACAGGATCTCGACCATCTCGCGATCGCCGCCGGGCTTGCGCAGCATCTGTCCCTGCAACTGGCGGAATGCCTCCGGCATCTCGACAAACGGGGCGCCGTTGCGCAGCGCGCCTGGCTTGCGCTGAACCACTGCGAGGTAATGGCGCCAGTCATAGATGACGCGGCCGGGTTGCCGGTGCGACCGTTCGATGATGCGCTGGTGTTCGCAGACCACGTGCCCCTCGGCGTCATGCCGCAGGCATGCTTTCAGCATGACGATCACCAGCCGTTCGGGGTAGATGTGCAGGCTGACGGGCCGGTTCGCAAAGCTGGCAGGCACAGAGTAGCGATTACGCTCGAAGGTGATCAGGCAGGTCGGCGACACCCGCTTGCTGTGCTCGACATAGCCATCGAAGGCCGTGGGTAACGGCATCAGAGCAGGCTTCTCGGCCTCCCAGACATCGGCGATGCTGCCGGGAAGGCTGCCATGCGCGGTCTCGGTCCCACAGTGCCTTGCACCAGGCCTCAAGCCACACATTCAACGCGTCAAGATCCGGGAAGGCCGGCATCACCTGCCAGAGCCGTCGTGCTGGAAGCACGCCTTTGGCGTGACGGCGCGCATCGCGGACGTTCTTCTCGACCTGGCCGCTCGCCATCGGGCTTGAACCGGTGGCGCCACGATGGCTCGCCCCAGCCGGCAGCTGGATTGCAGAACTCCGGCTCGAAGACATAATGGCTGACCATGGCCATGAACCGCGCATTCACATCACGCTTCTTGCCCACGCCCACGCGATCCACCGCCGTCTTCATGTTGTCGTAGATCCCGCGGCCCGGGACGCCTTCGAAGACCCGGAATGCGTGCCAGTGTGCGTCGAACAGCATTTCGTGGGTCTGTAACAGATAGGCCCTGACCAGGAACGCACGGCTGTGCGACAGCTTGATGTGAGCCACCTGCAACTTGATGCGCTCGCCGCCGACATGGGCCCAGTCCTCGCTCCAGTCGAACTGGAACGCCTCGCCCGGCTGGAACACCAGCGGCACGAATGTCCCGCGATCGGTGGTCTGCTGCGCGCGCTGCCGGTCTCCTTTCCAGGTCCGCACGAAGGCTGCGACCCGCTCATACGAGCCGTCATAGCCAAGCTGAACCAGATCAGCATGCATCTGCTTGGCAGTGCGCCGGTCCTTGCGCGACTTGCGCTGCTCCGTCACCAGCCAGCCGGACAGCTTCTCCGCATACGGGTCCAACTTGGTTGGCCGCGCCGGTGTCTGAAACTGGGGCTCAACGACTCCCGCCCGCAGATACTTCTTGATGGTGTTGCGAGACAGCCCGGTCCGCCGCGCGATCTCGCGGATGGGCATCTTGTCCCGCAAAGCCCAACGTCGAATGACGCTCAAAAATCCCATGTCGATCACTCCGATAACCCCCGACGAGCTCCGTCAGGGGCAAGGTTCCACATGGGTCAAATCTCAGTGACAATTCCGACTGCTGCTGGGTCAGTTCTCGGTGACATCCAACAGTGCGTGTCTGGTGTCAGCAGGCGGAACGTGATGCCGGTCAGCGCGGCGGTCTGACGAGCGCGGAGAAGGACCGGATCAAGGAACTTGAGCGCGAGGTCCGTGAACTGCGCCAGGCCAACGAGATCCTGAAGAAGGCGAGCGCGTATTTCGCGGCGGCGGAGATCGACCGCCCGTTCCGCAAATGATCACGTTCATTGAGGATCATCGTGGCGTCTTTGGTGTCGGGCCGATCTGCCGGGTTCTGGGGATTGCACCATCGACGTATTATGCCTTCAAGGCTGTGGAGCGTGATCCGGAACTGGCCTCGGACTGGTCCAGGCAGGATCGGCTGACCATGGACGCTATCAAGAGGGCCTTCGATGGCAGCCGGGGACGATATGGCGCGCGCAAGGTCTGGCATCAGCTGCGCCGCAACGGCCATGACATCGCCCGCTGCACGGTGGAGAGGCTGATGAAGGCTATGGGATTACAAGGCGTTGTCCGCGGCAAGAAGGTCATCACGACCAACCCTGACACGGCGCAGCCTTGCCCGGACGACAAGGTGAACCGAGCCTTCGTGGCCGATATGCCAAACCAGCTGTGGGTCAGCGATTTCACCTATGTCTCAAGCTGGCAGGGCATGGTCTACGTGGCTTTCGTCATCGACGTCTTCGCCCGGAAGATCGTCGGCTGGCGCGTCTCGACCTCGATGACCACCGGCTTCGTGCTGGATGCCCTGAACCAGGCCATCTGTCAGAGGGCGCCCTCGGAGGCTGACAAGCTGATCCATCACAGCGACCGCGGCAGCCAATACCTGTCGATCCGATACACCGAGCGGCTGGCCGAGGCCGGGATCGACACCTCGGTCGGAAGCGTCGGGGATTCCTACGATAACGCCCTGGCCGAAAGCATCTTCGGCCTGTTCAAGACCGAGGTCATCAAGCTCCTCGGCCCCTGGAAGTCCGTTGGTCAGGTCGAGTGCGAAACCCTGAAGTGGGTCGACTGGTATAACAAGGCGCGCCTGCACAGCGCCATCGGTTACGTCACACCGAACGAAGCAGAGGAGGCCTTCTACGCAAGCTTGAACCCTGACGAAAAAGCAGCCTAATCATTGAACCAAAAGCTCTCCGGGAAACCCGGGGCAGTTCAAACCTACATTCGGATCTCGACTAGTTTCTGCTTCTTGGCGGTCATTCTATATGCCTGCAGCCGCAAGGTCGTCGGATATGCCCTGTCTCAGCGTCTCGACACACCTTTGGCGCTCGCCCCCTTGCTTGCGAGCGGCGGTCGCGAACAGAGCCCCGCCCACCGGCTGCATTCATCATACGGACAGTGGGTGCCAACCCGCTCTCCGCCGGTGGCTCGCGGCGCGCATGGCCAACCAATACCCGAAGGGCGCCCCGCAAATTGACGGAGCGGCCTCCACCATGCGTAGTCATGTCCCTGGTGCATGGCCACTGCCCGCAAGCCATCTCGCGACCTATCCCCCCAAGGAAGGGAAACCGTAGCCGAGCGGCGGCGCCTTTTAGCACGGCATCCGGACCTTGAGCACTTGGAGTTCAGCCCCTGTGCCGTTGGTGCGACAGGCGCAGCGTTAACAGCACCACCGAGCTGCTGAGGATCGTCATCACCGTGCCCAGCGCGGCGAGTTGCGGGAAGGACCCGCCCGCCCAGAGGTCGAGCACCACGAAACCCACCACCGGATTGCGATTTCCTGCCAGCATCGCCGAGGCCGTGATATCGCCCGACATGAGCACAAAGAGCAGCGTCCAACCGGCAATCAGTCCCGGCAGCATCAGCGGCAGGGTCACTCGCAGGAAGGTCATACCCTGCGACGCCCCAGCCATTAGCGAGGCCTCGGTCAGTTGTTTGCCGACCTGGTGCAGCGCCGCATTTGCGCTGAGCGATGCCTGCGGGATATAGAGCACGATATAGGCCAGAAGCAGGATCAGCGTCGTGCCGTAGAGATAGAATGGCGAGCCCGAGAAGGCCACTACGAAGGCGATGCCGATCACTAGGTTGGACACGGCACCCGGCAGCTTAGTCACGGAATCGATCAGCGACACCAAGATGCCGGATTGCCGGTTGGTGAAGAACGCGATGACCGCTGACAAGAGAATGCCCACCGTCGCGCCGACCACCCCCAGCCAAATGCTGTTGAAGATCGCCGCCTTGGAATAGCGCGATTGGATGAACACGCTCTCGTAATGCTGCAGGCTAAAATTCGTGACATTGATCACCGGTGTCCAGAAGGGCTGAAGGCTGACGATCAGCAGAGCCAGGAAGGGCAGCAGGGATGAGGCCACCAGATAGGCGATGAACAGCACCCGCGCCGGCCCCCGGTAGAGACCCAGCGAGACCCGGGCGGCACCTATGCCGCGCCCTGCGATGGTGGCGAAATTCCCGCGCCTTAGGACCCGCACCTGCAGCCAGCTCGCGACGCTGATCACCACAATGACCAGCACCGCCAAGAGAAGCGCCACCGCCGTCTGCGGCGGATAGGAATTGATCATCAGGTTGACGATGCGCACTGCCAGGACCTCGATCTGGGCCGGGCCGCCGATTACGACGGGCAGCGAGAACAGCGCCAGCCCCATGATCAGCGCCAGCAGCATACCCGCCGTCGCGGCCGGGCGGACCGAGGGCAGTGTGACCAGGTACAGCGTCTTCATCACGCTGGCGCCGCTCATCCGGGCGGCTTCTTCCAGCGCCGGGTCGAGATTGCGAAGGTGGCTCGACACGGTCATGAAAATGTTGGGGATCAGGTAGATGACGAAGACGAACACTAGGCCAGGCCCCGAATAGATGTTCAGAAGCGGCCCGCCCAGGTCGATGCCCGCCAGCCCCAGCCCGTCCTGCGCCCAGCGGTTCAGGAAACCCGAGCGCGGCGAGGCCAGAAGCACCCATCCGATGGCGCCGGCGATCGGAGGCACGAAGAGCGGCATCATGGGCAGGAAGCGGGACAGGCCCGTCAGGCCGATATCGGTGCGCTCGACCAGCCAGGCGAAGAAGGACCCGATAAGGGTGGCGATCAGGATCGAACAGCCGATCACCCAGACGGTATTCCACACGACCGCACCGATCCCAGAGCCGAGGATGTTCGACACCAGCTCAGGGATCGAGGCGTCCCCTCCGATGAAGACGCTATAAGTCACATAGGCCAGCGGATAGAGGATCAGCGCCGCGGTCACCAGCGACAAGGCCATCGCAAGCAGGGAGAAACCGTCGGCCCGCCGGCCCCAAGTCAGCCTGGTCCAGATCCCGCGCCGGCGGGCGGTGTGGGGCGTAGTGGATGTCACGGTTTTCATACCAGATCTCCGGTCGAGCAATCGGGGTCCAGAACCAGAAGATCGGCAGTCGCGATCAGGATATCGACCGCGTCCCCCACCCGAAGACGCCGCGAGCCGTAGGCTCTGACGCGGATCTCTTGGCCGCCGACCGCGACGATATAATCCGTATGCGGGCCGAGATGGGTGATCAAGCGAACCGTGCCCCTGAGCTTGAGCGCTCCTTCCGGGCTAGCGACGCCTCCCGCCTCTCCGGCGGCACTCAGGCGCCAATGCTCGGGGCGCGACATGATGGCCACCTCTGTACCGCGGCTGCGGATTTGGCCGGCGGGCACGGTCATCGACCCTAGGGCGGTGGAGATTTCGGTGCCTGCGAGCTGACCAGGGATCAGGTTGGCCGAACCGACAAACGCTGCGACCCGACCATCGACCGGCTCGTGATAGATCTCTTCGGGCGAGCCATGCTGCCAGATCCGCCCGCCGCCCAGAACCACGATGCGATCGGCCATGGCCATCGCCTCTTCCTGGTCATGGGTCACGTAGATTGCCGTGAAACCCAGTTCCTTCTGCATGAAGCTGAGTTCGGTGCGCAGATGCTCGCGCACCATGGCATCGACGTTGGAGAGGGGCTCGTCAAATAGCAGGAGGTTTTCGCTGCACACCATTGCCCGGGCCAAGGCGACGCGCTGTTGCTGGCCGCCGCTGAGCTGGTTGGGATATTGCTGCGCGAGCTCACCAATATGCATCATCTCTAGGACGTGTGCAATCTTCTTCTCCGCGCTGGCCTTGTCTACCTTCTGCATCTTCAGCGGGAACTGGATGTTCTCGCGGATCGTCATATGCGGCCAAAGTGCGTAGGACTGAAACATCATGCCGATGCGCCGATGCTCGGGCGGGGTGAAGAGGTTGCTGGCGCTATCGAACACCGGCTTGCCGTCGATCCGGATCGCGCCGGCATCGGGGGCCTCCAGCCCGGCGATGCAGCGCAGCAGGGTTGTCTTGCCGCAACCGCTGGAGCCCAGGAGCACGACGAATTCGCCCTGCCGGATATCCAGCGAGATATGGTCAATGGCACGCACCGACGAACCGTCTCTTCTTCTGTAGTGCTTTCGCAGGTCCGACAGCGTGATGTCGTAGCCGTTAACCATGATTCACCTTCCCTTGGTCTGATCCCGTCGCGTCCCCGGCCCCGCCTCGGCACTCCTGTGGAGTGGGCGCCTCAGGGGGTGGCACGCACAAGCCGCGATGATGCTTTGAGGCTTCGTCCTCCGGATCGCCCCGAGGGGACGATCCGGAGGACTGGCTGCCGGTCAGCGAAGACCTAGCAGCGTGAGGATTTCCTGCGTGCGCTCGGGCGTCAGGCTCAGGATCCCGGGCGAGCGATAACCGGCGGGCATTTCGGCCGGCCCCTCGATGCCGGGGAAAGGCGAGACGCTCGTGGTGGAATTGAAGCGTTGCTGCCCGACCTCTGTGAAGAGGAAGTTGTAAAGGCACAGCGCCGCATTCGGGCTGCTTGCATCAGCCGAAAGCATGGTGGTATATTCGACTCCGGTGGCCATTGGCGGCAGGATCGTCTCGACCGGGGCACCCTGATCCTTCACCGGCTCGGAGACCGCGCGCGCGTTTGGGAAAACGATGATGAATTCACCCGCCGCGAGTTGCTGCGTTCCCGGCACAGCGCTGGGCACGACAACCATCTGCTGTTCGGCCAGCTGCGACAGGAAATCGGGGCCATATTGATCGAAGAGGATCGAGAACAGGCCCATCCAGGTCGGCACGTTGCGTGGATCGGCAAGCGCGATCCAGCCGCGATACTCGGGCCGCAGCAAGTCGGGCCAGTCGGCCGGAGGATTTTCGCCTGCCAAATCGGTGTTGTAGGTGATGCCCCCGGGGTTGATTCCGGTCAGCGCCACGCCGCGGTCGAAATACTCGGGCGCAAGTCGCGCGAGATCCGGCAACATCGCCTGGTCGAATTCGATGAACCAGCCCCGCTCCAGCCCTGAGGCCACGAACATTGGATCGGCCAGCGACACGATATCGGCGTTCACCACGCCGGCGTCGCGCTCCGAAGCATAGCGGGCGGCCAAGGCGCCCGAGGGCAGGCGGAAGAAATCGGTGCTGATGTTCGGATAGGCTTCGATGAAGGCATCAACGACCTCGGCGTTGAAGTTCGGATCCTGCGATGAATACCACATCAGCGGCGGTTCCTGCTCGGCGGCGGCGCAGATCTCGTCGATCGACTGGGCCAAGGCGTGCCCGGTGGTCAGGTAGATTGCGGCCAGGGTCGATACCGCGAGTTTCTCATTGAATTTAGGCATGTCACTCCTCCTTGAATGCCGTTGTCGTTGGTACGGGTTCCGCCCGTGTCGGTCGGGAATAGCTCAGACCGGAAGCGTCTTGACCGGGGAAACCGCCCCCAGAAGCCGCCGGGCCTGACGATAGTCGGGGCCGGTAACGATCCGACCGTTGATCTCGACGTTGAGCGCCCCTCGGGCGATGGCCGCCTCGAAGGCGACGCAGATCCGGCGGGCGGCCTCCAGCGCCTCGTCCGAGGGTCGGAAAACCCGGTTGATGACACCGACATGCGAGGGGGAAAGCGCCATGCAGGCCGAATACCCGAAGGCCTTCCAGTCCCAGACAAAGCGCTCGACCTTCTCCATATCCTTCAGGGCCGGGATCATCGAGCCCCCGGTCGAGAACAGCCCCTGCGCGCGCGCGGCGGTGGCGATGCGGGCGCGGGCGTAATCCATAGCCGGGTGCAGCCGGTCGCCGGTCTCGGCGAAAAGCGAGCACTCCATTTCGGTCGCGAGGTCCACATAGCCGAAATGCAGGCCGCACAGCCCCTCGCAGGGGGCGATGCTCTCGATCCCTGCCACCGCGCGCGCAGTCTCGATCATCGCGTAGACCGAGGCCGAGGCGTTCTCGCGCCGCAGGATCGCCAGTACATGTTCCATCTCGTCTCGGGTCTCAACCTTGGGATAGCAGGCGGTGGCCGGCGCCCTGCTGGCGCCCAGCGCTACCAAATCGGCCATGCCCCACGGGCTGGTCAGATTGTTGACCCGCACGAAGACGATCCGCGCACCGAAGACCCCGGGCTCGGTCAGGACGGCTGCCACCTTGGCGCGCGCCTCGTCCTTGCGCTCGGGCGGGACTGAATCCTCGAGGTCCAGCATTACCGCATCTGCCTGGGTCTCACGCGCCTTGGCGACGAATTTGTCATTTAGCGCAGGGACTTCAAGAATGCTTCGGAGGTCCCGGAAAGTGTTGGTTCTTGCCATGTCCATTCCAGCCAATGTCTGCGTCTCCCGGCGGGCCGACAGCCGGGCACTCATCGCATCGGGGAGAAATCCGTGGGCGCCAGGATCTGGTTGCTGGCGTTACGCACAATGCGGCCGTCACGCTCGCTGTCGCGATGCGCCGTGATCCAGTCAGGGTCGGCGAGGAAGGCCGCCCAGCTACGTTCGCGGTCGGCCAGCGACCCCCATTCGAGCAGGTAGTGCAGCTCTTGCGCGGAGGGGCCGATCACCGTGGTGAAGAAGCCGACGGGTCGGAAACCATGACGCGCGAAAAGGCCCAGCGTGGCGGTACGAAATCGCTCCAGGAGGGCCGGCAAGCGCCCGGCCTCGCAACGATAGATGCATAGTTCGATCAGCATCACCCCTCCCTTTCTAGCCAATCGACCCGTTGCATGGATTAAGAAACCCCGGAGGGCTCCTTGCGGGAGGATCGGCAGGACGAAAGATTCGCCCCCTCTAGCCATTATGGTCTGACCATAAACAAGGCGCCCCCCTGCGTCAAACCTTTCCTCCGCTTTTGTCATACTGAGACCGCTCAGCCCATATAGGCGCCCCCCGCTACAATCACCGATTCCCCGGTGACGAAGCTCGCTGCCTCGCTGCACAGGAAAGCGGCGACGCTGGCGACCTCCCTAGGGGCACCGATCCGGCGCAGCGGAATCGCCTTGAGCTTGGCCTCGCCGCTGCCGCGAAGGGTCTCGGCGACCATCGGCGTGTCGATCCAGCCTGGCGCGATGGCGTTGACGCGAATCGCCGGGGCCAGGTCGCGGGCCAGACCCCGCACAAAGGCTAGCATCCCGCCCTTGCTGGCACCGTAATGCGCATGGGCAAAGGATCCGCCCTGATGCCCGGCGACCGAGGAGATGCCGACGATCGCCCCCGAGCCCGCTTCCGACGCCAACATCGCCCGCGCGCAGGCACGCGCAACATAGAAGGCGCCGTCGAGATTGACCGCCATCATCCGCCGCCATTGTGCGTCGCTCATGCTGGCCACATTCTGTCGCTCGTAGATGCCGGCGGCGATGACTAGTTGGTCGATTCGCCCGAACCGCGCCAGAGCCAGAGCGACTAGGCGCTCGGCCGCGTCGGGGTCGGTGGCGTCGTAGACGCTCCAAGCCGAGCGCTCGGGATCGCCCAGATCCACTGCGGCTGCCTCGACCGCCGCGGCGTTGATATCGGCCAGCACCACCCGCGCCCCGCAGGCGTGGAAAAACGCCGCCGTGGCCCGTCCGATTCCGCTGCCGGCGCCGGTGATCACGGCGATCTTGTCGTGAAAATCGAACATGCCCCTCAACCCTGTTTCCGCGCGGCTTCGCGCACCGCCAGCATGGCCCGCGCCCCATTCGACAACGCGATTCCCCCCGCCGGGATCAGCAGGGCGTGGAAGCCCTCCATCGCCTCTTTCTCGGTTAGGCCAAGTGCATAGGCGCGCTCCAGATGATGCGCCGTCACCTCGGTCGGGACGGGAGACATGGCACAGGCACAGGCGCAGATCAGCTCGCGGTACTTGGCCTGTAATGAACCGGGTGTGGTTTCGGCGCCGAAACCGAGCGTGTGGATATAGGCCTCGTCGAAGATGTCGAGAAATCCCGGGTCGAGCTCGGCCATCAAGTGATGCAAGGGCCAGACATGGCCCCGCCGCTGGGCGATGCGCTCCAGAATCCGCGCGCCGCGGTCGAAATCGCGCCCGAGATCGGCTGTGTCGTCAGTCATGAAACCCTCCCCGGTCCACTGGTGGGCGCGCGGGCGTCGCTCCCCTGCTTTGTCGTCGCGTCGGCCCCTCCCCGGGCCTTGCACCTGCCTACCATATATGGTCCGTCCTTTTAGTAAAGCCTTAACCCTTGCGCCCGCGATGCTTGAGTGGATATTTGGTAATACCAAAACT
This sequence comes from Alterinioella nitratireducens, assembly GCF_013155465.1. Lineage (GTDB taxonomy): Bacteria > Pseudomonadota > Alphaproteobacteria > Rhodobacterales > Rhodobacteraceae > Alterinioella > Alterinioella nitratireducens. The sequence goes on from NZ_JABJVX010000021.1 coordinate 13,398, forward strand.
AGAGGCGAGGAGGCTACCATGCGGACCTGGTTGATCACGGGCTCTTCCTCGGGGCTGGGGCTGGCCCTGGGAAAGGCGGTCGTCAAGGCCGGCGACAGGGTGGTCGCCACCGCGCGGGACACCGCCCGGCTGGGCGAAATCGGCGCGCTAGATCCCGAGCGGGTGCTCTGTCTGTCGCTCGACGTGCGCGACCCCGCGCAGATCGTCGCGACTGTCACGGCGGCGATGGCGCGGTTTGGCCGGATCGATGTGCTGGTGAACAACGCGGGCCACGGCTACCGCGCCGCGGTGGAAGAGGGCGACGCGACCGAGGTGCGCGATCTCTTCGAGACGAATTTCCACGGCCCCGTGGCGCTGATCCAGGCCGTTCTGCCCGCGATGCGACAGCGGCGCAGCGGTCACATAGTGAATGTCTCGTCCATCGTCGGCCGTTTCGCGCGGCCGGGATCGGGCTATTATTCGGCGACGAAATTCGCACTCGAGGGGCTTTCGGATGCGCTGCGCGGGGAAGTTGAGCCACTAGGGATCGCCGTCACGCTGGTCGAGCCGGGACAGTTCCGCACCGATTTTGCCGGGCGCTCGCTGCAGCAGAGCGCGACGAAGATCGGAGATTACGACCTGACGGCCGGCCCGCGTCGCAAGGAAAATGACCGCACTCATGGCACACAACCTGGCGATCCGGCCCGCGCCGCCGAAGCGATCCTGACCGCCGTCGCCAGCGAGACGCCGCCGTTCCGTCTGGCTCTGGGCAGCGACGCCCTGCGCCTGATCGGCGCCGAACTCGAAGCCCAGGCGGACGAGCTTGCCGCCTGGGCTCCGCTGAGCGCGACCACGGATTTCCCCCAGTAGCGGGCGCCATCCGCATTAAGGTGCAGCTGCCGGTCCCTCGGGCACCGGCAGCCGTTGCCCGCTTCGCGAGGCGCGCTCGATCGTGTCGATCAGCCGGTGGAGTTGCAGCGCATCCTCGAAACTAGGGGCCAGGGTCGAGCCCGTGGCCAGGTCCTCAGCCACGCGGGCATACATCCGCGCCACATTGCCGGGGTTCACGTCCTCGGGCCAGCCCTGCCCTGTCAGCGACTCGGGTACTGGCAGCGCGGCAAAGCCACAGTCCTCGCCCCGGCCGCCTTCGATCCGAAGGGGGATCTGCTGCACGCCACCGTGGCGGCCCAAGAGCCGAAGGTCGCCCTCTGTGCCGTTGATCTCCATCACGAAACCGTCCCTGTCGCGGGGCATCCCGCCGCGATAATGGATCGAGATCGGTGCGCCCTCCGCGATCTCGCCCCCCAAGAGACCTGCAATCAGCACTTGGTCGGGCGCGTCGAAGGGCACGGTCTCGCCGGTCTCGGGCAGCAGGATCGAGCCGCGCCGATTGATTACCTGCGATGAAACCTCAGTGAAGGGCCCCAGCGCCTGGGTGATCCCTGCCAGCGTATGCCCAAGCGGAATCGTCAGCATGGTCGCCCCGTTGGCCTTGTCCAGAAGATACCCGCGGTTGCGGGCATCGGCGTGGGTCGGCCCCCAGCTGCGCCCGAAGGCCGTTACGGTGACCGACAGCACCCGGCCGACATAACCCTCACGCAGTAGCAGGCCTAGGTACTGTACAGCCGGCGCCACCCGCGCCTGAGTTCCCGCGAAGCCCCGCACGCCGACGCCTTGCACCAGGGCCACCATTTCTTCGGCCTCGGCAAGACCGTTGCCCAGCGGCCATTCGCAATAGACGGACTTTCCCCCCGTCACCGCGGCACGCACCAGCGCCAAGTGGTGCGGCACGCGCACGGTGACCGAGATGAGATCGATCTCGGGCGAAGCGGCCATGTCGGCGACATCGTCGAAGGCCCTGGGAATGCCGCAGGCGTTGGCCGCCGCTTCGGCGCTCTCGCGTGAGGTATTGGCCACGCCGGCGATCTCAAAGCGGTCGGCCAGGCTGGCCAGGGCGGGCAGATGCGCCCGCGCCGCCCAGCTCACGCCCGGCTGTAGGCCCACGATGCCGATACGGATCTTCCTGGTCATGCGGGACCTCCTATCTCTGCCGCTCGAGGAGGCTGACATAATTCGCGACCGCTGTGCCCCCCATGTTGAAGACGCCCCCCAGCACGGCGCCGGGGACCTGGATCGCCCCCGCCTCGCCGCAGAGCTGCATCGCCGTCATCACATGCATCGACACACCGGTGGCGCCGATGGGATGGCCTTTGGCCTTGAGTCCGCCAGAGGGATTGACCGGCAACCTACCGCCGGGCTGGGTCCAGCCCTCGGTCACGGCGACATGGCCCTGACCGGGGGGCACGAGTCCCATCGCCTCGTATTCGATCAGCTCGGCAATGGTGAAGCAATCATGGGTCTCGACGAATGACAGATCCTTAAGTCCCAGCCCGGCCTGATCCAGCGCCTGACGCCAGGCTTGGGTGCAGCCCTCGAACAATGTGATGTCGCGCTTCGACATCGGCAGGAAATCCTGCACATGCGCGCGCGCCCGGAAGGCGACCGCGCGCGGGGCCTCGGCGGCGGGACCGGGCGCCATCAGCACCAGTGCCGCTGCCCCGTCTGAGACCAGCGAGCAATCGGTCCGCTTCAGCGGTCCCGCCACGAAGGGATTGCCCTCGCTTTCCGCGCGGCAGAAGGCATAGCCTAGGTCCTTGCGCATCTGGGCATAGGGATTGCCAACACCGTTGCGATGATTCTTGGCGGCGATGGTGGCCAGCGCGTCGGATTGATCCCCGTGACGCTGGAAATAAAGAGCGGCGATCTGACCGAAGACGCCAGCGAATCCGGCCGGTGTGCCGCCATCCTCGGGCAGATAGGACGCGCGCAGCAAATTGGTGCCGATCTCAGGCCCGGGCGTGCGGCTCATCTGCTCCGCCCCCACTACCAGCACCACCCGCGCCTGCCCGGACTCGATCGCTGCCACCCCCTGCGCCACGGCGGCCGAGCCCGTGGCGCAGGCGTTCTCGACTCGGGTCGCTGGCTTGAAGCGAAAGCCGTCATCGGCCTGAAACACCAGCGAGGCGGTGAAATCCTGGACCGAGAAACCGGCGTTGAAATGACCAAGGAAGACCGCGTCCACCTCGGGCGCGTCAATCCCCGCGTGGGCCAAGGCCTCGCGGGTAACCCGCACGATCAGACTTTCGAGCGTTTCGTCCTCGTGGCGCCCAAAAGGCGTATGCGCCCAACCCGTGATTGCGACATTCATGCCTCGTTCTCTCCTGCAGCCATGCCTCAGAAACCCACCTGATCGCCGCCCTTCAGGGCGAGGATCTCGCGCGCTTCGGTCGGGCTTGCGATCTCCAGCCCCAGACCCTCGATGATCTGCCGCGCCTTGCGCACCTGTTCGGCATTGCTCTGCGCCAGTTGGCCGGGACCCGCCCAGAGCGAATCTTCCAGCCCGACGCGGACATTGCCTCCCATCGAGGCGGCGATGGCGGCGACCGGCATCTGGTTGCGGCCCGCCCCCAGGACTGACCAGGCGTAGTCCGAGCCGAACAACCGGTCGGCGGTACGCTTCATGTGATAGACATCGTCAGGATGGGCACCGATCCCGCCCAAGAGGCCAAAGACCGTCTGGATGAACAGCGGTGCCTTGACTAGGCCACGGTCCATGAAATGGCGCAGCGTGTAGAGATGCGCAGTGTCATAGCATTCGAACTCGAACCGGGTCCCGCATTCGGCAAGCGTCGTCAGCGCGTATTCGATATCAGCGAAGGTGTTCTTGAAGAACAGCTTGCGCGAATTCTCCAGCATCTCGGGCTCCCAGGGGAATTTCCACTGCTTGTAACGCCCCAGCATCGGATATAGCCCTAGGTTCATTGTCCCCATGTTCATAGAGGCGACCTCGGGGCGATAGAGTGCGGCTGGTTTTACCCGGTCCTCGACGGGCAGCCAAGGCGATCCACCGGTGGTCAGGTTGATCACCGCGTCGCTGCGCTGCTTGATCAGCGGCAGGAAGATCTCGAAGGCCTCGGGCGTCTGGTCAGGCTGGCCGGTCTCGGGGTTGCGCGCATGCAGATGGATGATGGCGGCGCCGGCCTCGGCAGCCTCGACGGCGGCATCGGCGATCTGGTGCGGCGTGATCGGCAGATGGGGCGACATGGTGGGGGTATGGATCGCACCGGTGACGGCGCAAGTGATGATGACCTTCGGGGTCATGGGAATGCTCCTCTCCTGTGGGCAGCTCTGGAACCCGCGCAACGGATGTGGCCAGGCCGCGGGGACGGTGAAGACAGCGCGCCGCCGGGACTCGGCGCGACCGCGCGCTGCGCTGAGGTGTCAGCTGGTCGCCGGGGCGCAGAGCATGAGCGCCGGCCGCTTGCATTGGACAACTAGATCGCCGTGCTGGTTGTAGCCCCGGTGCAGGAAGGTCACGATGCCCTGACCAGGGCGCGACCGGCTCTCGCGCTTGTCGAGCACCTCGGTCTCGGACCGGATCGTGTCGCCGTGGAACACCGGCCGGGGAAAGCGGCATTCCTCAAAGCCAAGGTTTCCAACCGTCGTGCCCAGCGTCGTGTCGCCCACCGTCATGCCGACCACAAGGCCCAGGGTGAAGGCGCTGTTGACAATCCGCTGTCCAAATTCGGTATGCTTCTGGCAGTAATCCTCGTCGATATGGATGGCGGCCGGATTGCCGGTCATCATCGAGAACCAGACATTGTCGGCCTCGGTCACGGTCCGCCGCATCTCGTGCCGGAACACGCGGCCGATCTCGAAATCCTCGAAGTACAATCCAGCCATGGGGTCCTCCTCCCGTTCAGCCCAGTTTTCCGCGCGCCGTCCCCGAAGCGGGACCGGCCGTTCGTGCCCGAAGGGTGGGATTTCTTCCCCCCCTTCACTCACAATTTCTCAGTCACTTCCGGCACGATCTGGAACAGGTCTCCCACGAGGCCGTAGTCGGCGACCTGGAAGATCGGGGCTTCCTCGTCCTTGTTGATGGCGACGATGACCTTGCTGTCCTTCATCCCCGCCAGGTGCTGGATCGCGCCCGAGATGCCGATGGCGATGTAGAGGTCCGGGGCCACGACCTTCCCGGTCTGGCCCACCTGCCAGTCATTCGGCGCGTAGCCCGAATCGACCGCCGCGCGCGAGGCGCCCACCGCGGCGCCCAGCTTGTCGGCAAGCTTCTCGATCATCGCGAAGTTCTCTTCGGAGCCGATGCCGCGGCCGCCCGAGACGACGATGCCGGCCGAGGTCAGTTCCGGCCGGTCGGTGGCCGCGACCTTGTCCTCGACCCATTCGGTCAGGCCCGGGTTGTCGGCGGGCGAGATCTCCCCGACGTCGGCCGAGCCGCCGTCGCCGGCGGCGTCGAAGGTCGAGGTGCGGATGGTCACGACCTTGACCTTGTCCGACGTCTTCACCGTCTGGATCGCGTTGCCGGCGTAGATCGGCCGCTCGAACGTGTCGGCACCGACGATGCCCGAGACATCCGAGATCACCATGACGTCCAGAAGGGCCGCGACGCGGGGCATGACGTTCTTGGCGTCGGTCGTCGCCGGGGCCATGACGTGGCTGTAGTCGCCCGCGAGGCTGACGATCAGCGCCGCGGTCGGTTCGGCGAGGCGGTGGCCGAGGCTCGCATCCTCGGCGCAGAGCACCTTGGCGACGCCTTCGATCTTCGCCGCCTCGGCCGCCGCGTCCTTCGCACGCGCGCCGGCGCAGAGGACAGTGACATCCCCCAGCTGTTTCGCGGCGGTGACCGACTTGGCCGTGGCGTCGCGGTTCAGATGCCCGTCAGTGACCTCGCCCAGAAGAAGAACAGCCATCAGATCACCCCCGCTTCGTCTTTCAGTTTCGTGATCAGCTCGTCGACCGAGCCCACCTTGACCCCGGCCTTGCGCGTCGGCGGCTCGGCGGTCTTGACGATGCTCAGGCGCGGCGAAACGTCGACGCCGTAGTCATCGGGCGTCTTTTCATCGAGCGGCTTCTTCTTCGCCTTCATGATGTTGGGAAGGCTCGCATAGCGCGGCTCGTTCAGGCGCAGGTCGACGGTCACGATGCAGGGCATCTTCGCCTTGATCGTCTGCAGCCCGCCGTCCACTTCACGGGTGACCAGCGCGTGATCCCCTTCGATCGTCACTTCCGAGGCGAAGGTCGCCTGTGACCATCCCAGCAGCGCGGAGAGCATCTGGCCGGTGGCGTTCATGTCGTTGTCGATCGCCTGCTTGCCGGCCAGAACCAGACCCGGCTCTTCTTCCTTCACCACGGCGGCGAGGAGCTTGGCGACGGCCAGGGGCTCGATATCGGTGTGCACGTCATCGGCGGCGACGATCAGGATGGCGCGGTCGGCGCCCATGGCGAGCGCGGTGCGCAAGGTCTCCTGCGCCTGCTTGACGCCGATCGAGACGGCCACGACCTCGGAGGCCACGCCCTCTTCCTTCAGCCGGATCGCCTCCTCGACCGCGATCTCGTCGAAGGGGTTCATCGACATCTTGACGTTGGCCAGATCGACCCCAGAACCATCCGCCTTCACGCGGACCTTCACGTTGTAGTCGATCACCCGCTTCACAGGTACGAGTACTTTCATGGCAAACCTCCCTCGCCAAACAACTCGGGCGTCCCGATTTATTTGGTCGTACCTTATTAAGAAGGCCCCGCCGTGTTGTCAAGTCGGGCTTGTCGAATACTCAATTCGCGGCCTTGACTTGCACTGCGAATGAGAATGATGCATAGGTCCAGCCACATTCCACGCTTCCCCGGACCCTAGCAGGCCCGGCTTCAACCTATTGCGCGGCTTGGATCTGCGCCAAACCCAGAAGACAGATATCCCCAATGGACAGGCGCCCAGAACACACCGCCTCAAGCGCTGAGACGCCCCACCGTTTCGAGGGCGGTGTCCGCTCGCTTGAACTGGCGGAGGTTCTGGAGGCGAAGATCCTGCAGGGCAGCATGGCGGTGGGCGAGTCGCTGCCGGCCGAACGCGACATGATGATCCTCTACAATGTCAGCCGCACCACCGTGCGCGAGGCGCTCCGGATCCTGGGCGCCAAGGGGCTAATCGAAGTCCGGCGCGGTCGGCGAGGAGGGTCGTATGTCCAGGCGCCGAACGGGGAATCGATTTCGCGCTCCCTGGACCTGTTCATTCAGGGCCATGACATCCGTTTCTCTGACCTGCTGGCGGTGCGCGAGGCGATCGAGCCAATGGCCGCCGCCCAAGCGGCGCAGCAGCGAACCGACGAGGATATCGCCCGGCACTACGAGATCCTCGACCAGGCCGACCATACCATTGCCGACATCACCCGTTTCAGCCAACTCAACATCGACTGGCATATGGCCGTCGTCCGGGCCAGCCACAACCCGCTGTTCCTGTCCTTCATGACCTCGATCAGTTCGGCGCTGTTCTTGGCCACTGAGCGCGAGGAATTCGACCCCGAAATCCGCTCGATCGTCGCGCGCGCCCATCGCCGCATCACCGATGCCATCGCCGAAGGCGACGTCGACGCGGCGCGGCGACGGATGACGCGGCATGTGACGTCGTATGGCGAGCGGCTGGATCCGACCCGCTCGCAGACCAGCCGCATCCTACGCTGACCGACCTGAACACCCCAAGAGAGCTTAGACGGCGAGGTAGCCGCCATCGACTGGTAGAGTCGTTCCGGTGATGAAGCTGGCCTCGTCCGAGCACAGGAAGGCGATGGCACGGGCCAATTCCTCGGGTCGGCCGAAGCGCCGCATAGGGCAATGGAACCGCAGCCAATCCTCGAATTTCGCGGCATGGCTTTCGGTCATGGGCGTGGCGATATAGCCCGGTGCCACGGCATTGACGCGGATTCCAAAGCGCGACAACTCGCGGCACATCGCTTGGGTGAGCGAGCGGACCCCGCCCTTCGAGGCCGCATAGCCCGCCTGCGCGAAGCCTGAGGTGAAGGCCACCACCGAGGTGATGTTCACCACCGCGCCGCGGGTCTCTTTCAGATCCGCCAGACAGGCGGTGCTGAGATTGTACATGCCTGTCAGATTTACGGCCATCGCGCGGTCCCATTGCTCGGGGCCCTCGTCATCGCCCAGCCGGGCCGTCCCCGCCACCGCAGCGTTGTTGACTAGGATGCGGACCGGCCCCAGCGCGTCGCGGATCTGGCCGACGACGGCCTGGCAGGCGGCGCGGTCGGCCACATCCAGCGCATAGCCCTCAGCCCGCAGACCCCTGCCTCTCAGCGCGGCGGCGCTGTCGCGCGCCTTGGCGGCGTGGATATCGCAAAGCGCCACCGCGGCACCGCGCTGCGCCAGTTCCTCGGCCGTTGCCAGGCCGATCCCGCTGGCGCCGCCTGACACGACGGCAACACGTCCCTGCAGATCCTTCAACTGACGTTCTTTCATGATGGTCCTCCCATTCGTCGCAACTGTAGCGGGCGCGCGGGCTCAGCCGAATGCCGCCGCCCGAACCTGCGCCCAGCCGCGCACAAGCTCGGGCTGCACGGCAGGATCGGCGACCGCAATCAGCGCCTCGGCCCGACCGTCGAGCGAGAGCCCGCGCAGATCGGCGATGCCGTTCTCGGTCGCAACTACATCCACGTCATGCGCCGCCGCCGTGACTAGGCCAGGCTCGGCAATCCGAGGCACGATCCCCCCCGCCCCTTGCCGGCCGGGCTTGGCTCGCAGCGCGAAGATGCTTAGGCCGCCCGGGCTCTGGCGCGCGCCGCGCACGAACTCGGGCAGGCCGCCTGGGCTGGCCAAGACGCGACCCTCGCTGCCCTCGGAATTGATCTGCCCAAAAAGATCAACCTGCAGGGCCGAATTCACGGCGATGAAAACTGGAAGCTGGGCGAGCACCTGCAGCGCATGGGTACGGCTCGCGCTGAGAAACCGGAACCGGGGATTGCCGTCGATCAGGTCGTAGAGATCGCGCGTCCCCATCGCCACGCCGGTCACGATGGGCGCCTGCGGATCCAGCGCGCCGGCACGTTCCAGCTTGACCAGGTTGTCGTCGATCAGACCAGTATGCAGCCGGATCCGTCGATGCCCGCCCAACGCCTGCGTGACCCCCTGCGAAGCGCGGCCGATCCCCAACTGCACCGTGGCGCCATCGGGAATTAGGCCCGCCACATGCTGCGCGATGGCGGTGCCGAGAGCATTGGCCGCGCCCTCGTCCGGTCGGTATTCGGGGATCGCGGACTCGGTCTGCAGAAGCGCCGCGAAGCGCTCGACCGGGATGCCCGGGCTGCCCATAGTGCGGGGCATGTTCGGGTTGACGATGCCGATGACGCGCGGGATGCGATCGAGGAAATCGGGCAAGAAATCGTGCTGGGTGCCGAAGCTGCACAGGTTGTCGTCATCGGGCGGCGAGACCATGACCAGCGCCGTGTCGAACCGGCCAGGCGCAGCGAGCCAGCGCGCGATCGCTGAATAGCTCCAGGGGCAGAAATCGACTAGGCCGCGGGCCAAGTCTCGCCGTAGCGCGGGGTTCAAAAAGAATGTCCGACAGCGCCGCTCCAGCTCTGGGTCGGCGAGAGAATCGGTGTTCAAGATCGGGCTGAAGATGCCTGTCACGGTTGTTCGCCGGGTGGCGGGTCCCAAGAGCGCCGGCAGGTCGGGGATCGCGGCCGAACAACCCGAGACATAAATCTCTCGTGCGCCCGCCAGCAACGCATCCAGTGCCTTGGCATTCAACGGGCGGGGCCTGTGGTCCGGGGTCGAGATCAGCGTCATGGCAGGTCCTTGAATTGTTCGCAGTTGCTGGCGGGGTCAGCTAGGGCCCGGATTGCGGGCAACGAAGCGCAGCGTGACCGCCAACCCCGTCAGGCCCAGGATCAAGGTGAAACCCACGACCGCGCTCCACCCGCCGATGTGAAATGCGAAGCCGACCAGCGGCCCGGTCAGGCTCGCGCCCATGTAGAAGGTGAACATGTAGATAGAAGAGGCATAGGAGGTCTCGACCCCGGGCAGCCGTGCAAGTGTGGCACTGGCTGAACTGTGGCCGCTGAAAGCGCCGAGGGCGAGCGCGGTAATGCCCACGAAAACACCGGCCAGCGCGGGCGTTGCGGTCAGCAGCGCACCGCAGAGCACCATCAAGAACGAGAAACTCAGCATGGCGCGCGGCCCCAGCCGGTCGAAAAGCCGCCCGAAGATGGGCACTGCCACGGTACCGATCGCGAGCGGCATGAAGCCCAGGCTGAGACCCGCCTCGGAGAGACCGAACCGGGGCGAGGAAAGTAAGTAGGAGAGATAGTTGAAGATACCGACGAAGCTGCTCATCAATAGGAAAGACAAGAGGTAGATCGGCCCCGCGCCCGGCGCCCGGGCGGCACCGATCAACCGCGCAGGCAGGGTTTCGGCTGGTCGGGCTGCGCGCAGTTCGCGCGTCTCGCGGGGAAATCGGAACAGCAGGTACAGACCGACCGCGAAGGTCGCCACCGCAACCGCGCCGAGCGCGGCCTGATAGCCCTGTGCCTCGGTCAGGAGCCCCGAGGCCAGCCGTCCGATCACCCCTCCAGACCCGCAACCGGCAATGTACCAGGACATTGCACGGCCCATCCGTTCGGGCGCGATGGTACTGCCCAGAAATGCCATAACCGAGGCCGGTACGACGCCGATCGCCACACCCACCACGCCCCGCGCAAGGATCACCAGCCACCAGGACGAGGCCAACGCCGAGACCATGCCGGCTAGGGCCGCTATCAGGATTGCCGGCGGCACCAGCCGCGCCAGCGGCACCCGTCCGTGCAGCCCGATCATCAGGATCGAGGACACTGCTAGGCACGTGGTGGGCAACGAGATCGCCAGCGCGCTCACATGCGGCGGTACCCCAAAACGCTGGGTGAAGATATGCAGGATAGGTTGAGGCGAATACAGCAGAGAAAAGGCCACGAACCCGACTAGAAAGGCGGCCACGAAATTCGCGCGCTCTTGGGAGGCGGACCCGCTGTCGACCATCGCATTCTGGTTCCTTGGACTACGGAGAGACCGCGCGACAGCTTCGGTCGCGCGGCCGGAGGTCGCGGCTCAGTAGCTCTTCTTCTGGCCCAGAACCTTTTCGGCGACGAAGGACAGGATCAGCTGCTCGGTCACCGGTGCGATGCGGAACACCATCACCTCGCGCATCAGGCGCTCGACCTGGTATTCCTTCGAATAGCCCAGCCCGCCATGGGTCAGTACAGCCCGCTCGCAGGCGGTAAAGGCTGCCCGCGCGGCTAAGAACTTGGCGGCATTGGCCTCGGCCCCGCAGGACATGCCGGCATCATAAAGCCAAGCGGCCTTCATGGTGATAGCGTCCGCAGCCTCAAGCTCGATCCAGCTTTCCGCCAGCGGGTGCTGGATGCCTTGGTTTTGGCCGATCTGGCGTCCGAAGACCACGCGCTCGGTGGCATAGCGTGCCGCCCGCCCCAGCGCATCATGCCCCATGCCGATTGCCTCGGCCGCGACCAAGATACGCTCGGGGTTTAGGCTGTGCAACAGGTACGAGAAGCCCTTGCCCTCTTCGCCGATCCGGTGCGCGTCGGGGACGAAGTACTCGTCGATGAAGGTTGCGTTGGAATCGACCGCCGCACGGCCCATCTTGGGGATCTTGCGCACCTCGATCTTCGAGCGGTCGAGATCGGTGTAGAAGATCGTCATCCCGTCCGTGGGCTTGCGGCATTCCTCGATCGGCGTGGTACGCGCCAGGATCAGGATCTTGGTCGCCACCTGCGCGGTCGAGGTCCACAGCTTGCGCCCGTTGATGATGTAACCGCCGTCGACCTTGCGCGCAAAGGTCTTGATGCGGGTCGTGTCCAGCCCGGCATCGGGCTCGGTCACGCCGAAACAGACCTGGTCCTTGCCGCTGACCAGACGGGGTATCCATTCGCTTTTCTGGTCGCTGTTGCCGAAGACAACGATCGGATGTGGGCCGAACAAGTTGATGTGAATGGTCGAGATCGCGGCAGAGCCACCGCCGTGGCGTGCAACCTCGTTCATCATAATCGAGGCCTCGGTGACCCCCAGCCCAGCGCCGCCGTACTCCTCAGGCATGGTGATGCCCAGCCAGCCGCCCTCGGCCATGGCGCGGTGGAACTCGAATGGGAAGGATTCTTCGGCTTCCTTGCGGCCCCAGTAATGGTCGTCGAATTGCTTGGCGACAGCCGCGACGCCCTCGCGAATGGCCTTCTGTTCCTCGGTGACTTCGAAATTCATCGTCATGTCCTCTGCAAATCTGTCACGCTTCGAACGCGTGGTCGGCGGCGCGTTCAGGCACGTTCCCCGCGGTTGGAACCCTCAGATGACGCCCTGTTCGACCAACGCGACAAGTTCCTCGGGACTGACGCCCAGCCAGTCGCCGTAGACCACAGCGTTATCCGCGCCGAGTCCCTTGCTCGGGACCAACTCCACCCCTTCGCTGCCGGGAAAGATCATCGGTCCGGCCGGCAGCACTACAGTTCCCAGATCCGGATGGTCGACTCTCCGCAGCGTGCCGCGCGCATGCATGTGCGCGTCATTCACCACTTCATCGATTTCACGCACCGGGGCGTAGGGGATGCGCTGCGCGCGCAGCACGGCGACCAGCGCATCTTTGGTCAGCGATCCCGTCCACTCGCCAATGAGCGTGTCCAGCGCGTCGATGTTGTTGACCCGCGCTTGCAGGTCCACGAACCGCGGATCGCGCAGCATGTCGGGGCGCCCCATGGCGGCCGCCAGGCCTTCCCAATGCTTGTCGCTGACGCAGAGCATGGCGACCCAGCCATCGCTGCAGGGGTAGACGTTATACGGCGCCTCGGCCATGCCGCCGTGACGGTTACCGGTGCGCGGCGGATTCTCCCCGCCCAAGCCATAATAGAGCCCGAGGGTCGAGCTGAGTGCGGGATAGACCGACTCGAGCATCGACACCTCTACCTGCGATCCCTCGCCGGTGCGCTCACGCCGGACTAGCGCGGTCATCACAGCGCCATAGAGATGAATCCCGCCGAAAAAGTCGCAAAGCGCCGGCCCCGCCTTGACAGGGGGGCGGTCGGGAAAGCCGGTCGAGGCCATGACCCCGGCCATGGCCTGCACGGTCAGATCCATAGCCAGCATGTCGCGGTTCGGCCCGTAAGAACCATACCCCGTGCCTGCAGCATAGATGAGCCGCGGATTCAGCGCACGCAAGGTCTCGTAGCCCGCGCCCAGCCGATCCATCGTGCCGGGGGCAAAATTCTCCAGAACTATATCGGCCTTGGCCACCATGCGGTGCAGCAGCGCGAGGCCGACGGGCGATTTGAGGTTGAGCGTGACGAACTGCTTGTTGGAGTTCAGCATGGCGAACGGCAGCATGGCGCCGCCGACCGCCCCCCTGCGACGCATCTTCTCGCCCTCGGGCGGCTCGATCTTGATGACCTTGGCCCCGGCCATCGCCATCAGGAATGTGGCATAGGGCCCGTTGTAGATCTGCCCCAGGTCGATTACGGTCACGCCGTCCAGCGGCCGTCGCATCAGAGTCTGCTGCCCCGGGGTAGGGGCAATTCCGGTCGATTGCACAGTGTTTCCTCCCAAAGGTCAGCGTGTGCGTCTGTCCGAGCAAAGCGCCCCACCTAGCCTGGGAAGCAGCTCGATTCGTCCCGATTTAATTGGACTGACCTTTTCTTGCATTTGTTGGCGAAGGCTGTAAAGTTGTTTCTGCATGAAACGGAGAAGGAGCTGGACATGCCCGACATTTCGACGCCCGACCGGGCAGATAAACCCATGAGATCGCTACTTTTCGTTCCCGCCGACAGCGAAAAGAAAATCGCCAAGGGGTTGGAAACCGCGGCCGACGCCCTAGTTCTTGATCTAGAGGATTCCGTCATGCCGGAGCGAAAATCCGCGGCCCGTGCGGCCCTGGCCGAGCTGCTCGCTGCGCATCCGTCCTCGTATCGCGGCGCCCTTTGGGTGCGCATCAATCCGCTGAATACCGAGTATGCGCTCGAGGATCTCTGCGCGGTGGTCGGACCGGCCCTGAAGGGGATTCTTCTGCCCAAGTGCGAGGGACCCGGGGATGTAGAGACGGCTTCGCGCTACATCGACGCGCTCGCCCGCCGAGCGGGGCTGACAGATGATCGGATCGGTATCCTGCCCGTGGTGACGGAAACCGCCGCGGCGCCCTTCACGCTGGGTGCGTACCGCGAAGCGGCGCTGCCGCGACTCTGGGGCATGACGTGGGGCGCCGAGGATCTGAGCAGCGCGATCGGCGCTGCAACCAACATGGCGCCCGACGGCAACTGGGCCTTTACCTACAAAATGGTCCGCAGCCAGTGCCTGTTGGCGGCAAAGGCCGCGAATGTGCAGGCGATCGAGACCCTTTATGTCGATTTCAGCGATGACGCGGGGCTGCGGCGCAGCTGCGTCGAAGCGCGGCGCGAAGGGTTCAACGGCCGCTTCGCCATCCATCCGGCACAGGTCGACGGCATCAACGAGAGTTTCATGCCGGCGACAGACGAGGTCAACGAGGCCCGCAGCATCGTCGCGGCTTTCGCGCAAGCGGGCAATGCCGGGACCGTGGGGATGCACGGCCGGATGCTCGACATCCCCCATCTCAAGCAGGCGCAGAAGGTGCTGGAGCTGCACGAAAGCTTCGGAGGATAGCGCAAACTTGACGCTTCTGGTTCCCTCCCTGAATGTTGGACCAATCTAAGTGAGAATTTTCCGGCTACGATGGGCCATCTAGGAGGGGCCGTAGCAGATGAAGAAGTCCACGATCAGCAGATCGCCTCTGCCTTGCAACAGGCCGAGGCGAGGATATCCGTTGAAGAGGTCTGCGGCAAGATCGGAGTCGGTCAGGCGACGTTCTACCGAAGGAAGAAGGTCTAAGAGGCTGATCGGAAATGAGTTGAGTGAATTCAGCAGGTTGTGATTCTGTTCGGTTGCGAAACATAACGGAGATCACGATGGCCTGGACCGAATTCACCCGCGCACAGCATATGCGGAAGACAGAGCGCTATCCAAGCGATTTAACGGCGGAAGAATGGGCAATCGTTTGCCCGCTGCTGCCAGGCCCCAACCACCTTGGTCGCCCGCGACAGGTGGAATTGCGCCGCATCTGGAACGCGGTTCAGTATATCGCTGCGGCGGGATGCGCATGGTCGCTTCTGCCGAAGGACTTCCCGCCGGTATCGACGGTGCGCTATTATTTCTATCGTTGGCGCGACGATGGCCTGCTTGCCGAGATTAACCGCAAACTGGTCGCGGCGGCGCGTCACGCAGCAGGACGGGATGCCCAGCCGACAGCTGGCGTGATTGATAGCCAGAGCGTAAAGACCTCTGAAAACACGTCTCTTTCCGGGTTTGATGCTGGCAAGAGGATCAAGGGGCGAAAGCGCCACATCATCACCGACACATGCGGCAACCTGATCGCATGCTCGGTTCATACGGCCAATATTCAGGATCGTGACGGTGCACCCGGCGTCTTCGCCAAGCTCTGCTGCGAGGCCCCGAAAATGCGTCACATATTCGCCGATGGTGGCTATGCCGGGCCGAAGCTGCGGGGCGCCATTGTCAGCCTCGGACGCTGGACGCTGCAGATCATCAAACGATCCGACACCGCCAAAGGCTTCGAGGTGCTGCCGCGAAGATGGGTTGTCGAGCGCACCTTCGCGTGGCTTGGCCGCTGCCGTCGTCTGGCAAGAGATTGGGAGAAAACCATCGAAAGCGCAGAGGCCTGGGTCTTGATCGCACATATCAGGCGCATGACACGCCTCCTCGCAAGAGCATGAAATCACTCAACACATATTGAATCGGACTCTAAGGCTGTTGATTGCCACTGAGAACTTACCCGGGTTTGGAGTGAACCCCTCGGGCTGGACCACGGGTCCCTGAATATCTGATACGCTGAACGGGCCTTGCTTGGAGAAGGCTCATGACGTCACGAGGTCCCTACCGTCGCCATTCGACACCATTCAAGCTGCAGCTCTGCCAAGACATCCCGGCGGGCGTCATCGGTCGGCGCGATGCGCAACGCAGCCATAATATCTCGGCCAACCTCATCCAGTTGTGGCTGACCCAGTTCGACCGCGGCGAGCTGACGGACGAGGAGGCCGAAGCCAGCGTCATCGCCGAGTATGAGGTCCGCTTCGCGGCGCTCGAGCGCAAGGTGGGCCAGCTGACGATGGAGCCGGATCTTGCCAAAAAAACACCACGGGTGCCGACCGCGAGCGGCAGCGAGAGACGTTGCGTCATCAGCGGCCCCGGGCCTGCTCCATCAGACGGGGTTGCGCAGCCATGAACCTGCCAAGCAGCACCTACCATTACCGCGCGGTCGCCAAGGCCGAAGGGCTGACCGACGCCGAACTCACGGTCATCATCGAAGACATTCAGGACGAGCTGTCCTGCTAAGGTTACCGCCGCGTGACCCACGAGCTCCGTCGCCGCAGACTTGTAATCAATCACAAGAAGATAGCACGGGTGATGCGGGCGGCGGGACTTGGCGTCAAGGCGACCGCGTTTCGAGATGCGATAGGCACCGCCGCAGCGGGATTCGATCAGCCGCTTGCGCTTGAGCTTGTTGAAGATGGTCATGTCGAGGTCGGACAGGATCATCCCTTCGCGCGTAACGCAGATTACAGAGGTGATCTTGGGGCCATGCTCCCGCTCGTGCAGGATGCGGCCGCCAAGAGCCAGAACGTGCAGCGCACGTTGTTCGTTTCTTGAGATATTCATGGAAGTCTTGTGTGACAGACGTGAAAAAACGCCCAGCGCAAATGCGCCTGGCGGCTTCGGTTTCACGTGGCTCTCTGAAACTCAGAGAGCCCTATCACACAAGCTCTGACATCCAGTCTCCGTTGTCCGGGCTGCGCACTCCGTCGCCGCCCGACCGTCGAGATAGACAATGCTGAGCGTGATCTCAGCCCAGCAGAGCAGTGCGCATGCAACCGTCTGCAGTGTGACGCAAACCTGTCTCGCCTCACCCTGCCATTGACTCGAGCAACCTGTGCACAGCGCAGCTTCGAACTAAGGGAATCGCGGTGAAGATCACGCTCAGCGCCGGGTCTTGGCCAAGGATTGGGTGCAATCCGAACCATGGAACACGATAATCTGCGTGACCACCGCCAGCTTGTGGCCAATCGCGAGATTGGTGATCATCTCGGTCAGCGACATGTGGCGCGACTGCGTCATGCGCGCTCCCTCGATCGGCTCGCGAACTTGCGGTCTTCCCGCGGCATCATGGGCGAGTGGTTTCCCATGTGTGTTGGATGCTGGCCGGATTCCGGACGCCGGATGCCGCGCTGGATTCCAGGCGGAGTCCAGCAGCAGCCCGGGTGTCCGGCCCGAAGGCCAGCGTTTGTTGGTCTTTTTTCATCCTCCGCCGGACTCCGGATTCCGGGGTGGCTTCCCAAAAAATCGACCCTGACGCTGGCGATATTGCGCGCTGCGCCCTCCCGTATACGTTTATGGCCAGGAAGGACCCGTAAAGTCAGTGGGTTAGCCGCTTGGACCCCACCTGGACCCTTGGTTGGCCCCCGGAAGCCAGCGGTGCGGGCTGTCCCGCACGCGCCTCTCCCGAGTATATCCAATTTCTAGCGTCATTCTCGGAATGTGTAAGGCCCTGCGATGTACACCGGAAAATTTCCTCACAGGACGATTTTTCTTGACAGGTGATTGGCGTTTTTAATGACGAATTGCTGCGAACGCCGGGCCGGAGGCACACGCCCATGCAGACGCCAGGTGATTACCGCGAGACCGAACTGCCAGCGTTTGGTCGCGGCCGTCCGGCTGAGCCCCATTTCCCAGCAGATCGGTTTCCACGCCGTGCGCTCGGCACGCAGCCAGACGATCCGGGCATCATCCCGCTCCAGCCAGCGCAGCCAGAGCAACGCCTCCTCGGCCTCAGAGATCTGGCGCGGACCCGGCCGGGGCTGCCGCATCTGCGGCTCCTGACCAACCTTGTCCGCGAAGCTGTGGAAATACTCGGGCCAGGCGTTGAAGAAGCCCTGCGGCATGACGCCGGGCAAGGTGCGGAAGACGTCGGCCGCGCTCTCCAGCCGGTCCTCCACCCGTGTGGTTGTCCAATCACCCATGACGTGCCTCCCGTTCCAGTTTGCCGTAGAGACGCTCGCCAAGCTGCCGCACCAATTCGCGCTCGGGCCAGGTCAGCCGGTCATCGTCAATGGCGACGGCAAGCAGGCCTTGCTCTTTCCAGCCGTCGCGTTTGACCTCATCGGGCTGGCGACGATGGCCGCCATAGCCCTTGGGTGTGAAGCGCATGCCAGTCATTGCACACCTCCGTGGGTTTCAATGGCCCAAAGCAGGATCGCGATGGCATCGGCCTCATTGTCATCAACTGGGCTGAACCCGCGCGCCCGGGCGGCGGCGATCATGGCGGCCTTGTTTGCGTTGCCCTTGCCGGCGGCGTGACGCTTGATCGTACCGACAGGAACGCCCTGGTAAGGGACGCCGCGCAACTCGGCCCATGCCGTCAGCGTCGCCATCAGACCTCCATAGACGTGGGCTGCGTCAGTGCCCACGTGGCGACGGACCTCCTCGAACCAGATGGCAGCGATAGGCCCGGACAACCGCTCCAACTCTCCCAGCCAGTTCGTGAAGCGCAGGTATCGCATCCCACCACCATCGAACCGGCCATTGCGGAACGATGCTGTGCCGCTGGTAATCAGCCCGTCAGCGCCATGCAGCGCCCAGCCCGTGGTTGTGCCAAGATCGAGCGCCAGCAATGTGCGCTGGCCGGTAAACGCGGGCGGCACATTTCGGACGGCGTTCTGATTGGGGTTGGTCATGGTCTGGTCCGCCATGGGCTTTCTCCTTTTGTGATTGGCTGCTCGAGGGGTGGAACGGGTCAGACTGCGACCCGAGAAATCGCCCAGGGGTAGGTGGTGGTTCTCCCCGCCTGTAGCGGGGAGGACACCTACCCCTTTAGGGGGGACTTTTCTGAAATCTGAAATCTGGCGTAGTTCACTGATTTTGTTAGCCAAATCCAGATTGGGGAGCAGATTTCGGAAACACCCTTCCGAAATCTGGAAAGGACCTCCCAAATCCCTGAAACCAAATGGAAAAAGCCAGATTCCAGATTTCAGCAGGATTTCAGATTTTGCAAAATCTGGCCAGATTTCGGAGCCGTGGGGCCAGATTTCGGGAAGCAAAACTGCGTGTTTCATCATGCGTCATCCACATCGCGATAGACCCAGACGGAGGGGTTTTCGACGGGCAGGACCGCACCGGTCTGCGGGCATTTGTAATGGCTGGGCAAAACATCGATCAGCTCCGGTGTGACCTCTCCGGTGCCTGGATCGACATGCTCCCGGCTGGTTGCAAGACGCATGGTCTCGACGCAGAGATAGCCGTATTTGCTCCGCTCGGTCGCGAGATCCAGCGCCGCCGCAGCGGCCCCGCGAACGAACTTCACGTACCCTTTCGTGGTCAGCACGTTCAGCCGTTCGCGGATGATCGATTGCCCACCGAGCCCCCCTGTGTTCTCGAAGGTCTCAGCGAAATGGGTCATCGTGTACATCCGACCCTGAAGGGCCTCTTCATAAAGCAGGCCGCAGATCACCTCGCCCTTGCGATCCCGCTCCGCATCGTGCTTCGCGCCGACGTCCTGGCGCACCAGACGCTCGTTCATCGGGTTGATCTCGACCCATTGGCCGCCGACCTTGTCGATCACCTTTGGCGGCAGCGCGGGGCCATTGCGCAGCTCGATCTCCAGTTTGCGCTGTGAGCAATCCTCGTCGGGCCGGTGCAGGATCAGGCCGGAAGTGTAAAACCCGCGCAGCGCGCTGGCGCCGGAGAGCGCGAGGAAGGGATCATCCTTTACCTGCTGCTTGCTGAGCTTCTTGGTGTGATGGATCAGGATAACCCCGCAGTCGGGGTCAATATGGTCGCGCAGGACCTCGACCCGTTCCTTCAGGAAAAACATCATGGCTGTGTTGTCATTCTCGCCGCCGCCATCGGGCCCGCCGTCGAAGAGGTTCCGGATCGGATCGACGCAGAGGATGTCGGGCGGCGCCTCCGGGAAGGCGGTCTGGACAGCGCGCGCCACGCGGACGCTGCCCTCATTGTCGAGCAGCATCTTCAGCTTGGGCGTGGCGACGAAGGTATCGCGCGCGGCGGCGAGGACCTCTGGCGGGAGGGCGATCTGCTTTAGCCGCTCTCGCAGATAGTGATACTGGATCTCGGCCTGCAGATAGAAGATCCGCAGCGGCCGCGGCGGCGTGAAGCCGAGGAACGGCACGCCCGCAGCCATGTGGACGAGCCAGGAAATCAGCAGATCGCTCTTGCCCACCTTGGGCGCACCGCCCAGCACCAAGAGCCCGCCCGGCGTCAGCACGCGCGGCGCGATGATGTCCTCCGGCATGGGGCTCTGGTCGTCCAGCAGCGCGCCGAGGGTGAAAGCGGGCATCTCGACTGGCCCCGGTGCGCCGGAGTCCAATCGGATAACCGGCGGTCCGTATTTCTCGACATGCCGCTCCCAGAGCCGCTCGGACTCGCGCTTGAGTCGTTCGACCGGCCACTGCGGTCGCAGCATCGCGGCGTTGTAGCCGCAGATGCCTTCCCAGCCTTCGTCTTTTGTCATCCGGCCCTCGTGGACCATGCGGATGAAATGGCCGATCGCTGCAGACGCCCCCTCGAAGCG
>NZ_JABJVX010000022.1 GCF_013155465.1 Alterinioella nitratireducens
CGGGTCAGCTATGACGGCAAGTCGGTGGATTACGGCTCGGCCGAGGATCTGCTGGTGCGCATCCGCACCATCGAGCGCGCTATCGCGGGCGTCAGCCGACCGCTGCCGGTGGCCGGTCTCGCTGGCTTCAGCCGCGGGGATCGCTGATGTCCGCGAACTGGTTCGACAGGGCGATTGCCTCCGTCGCCCCTCGGGCCGCCGCCCGCCGCATGCTGGCGCGTCAGGCCTTCGAGACCCTGACGCGGGGCTATGACGGGGCCGCGCGCGGGCGGCGGACGGAGGGCTGGCGCGCGCCGGGATCCTCGGCCGACACTGAGATCGGCGTTGCCGGGGCGCTGCTGCGCGACCGGATGCGCGATCTGGTTCGAAACAACCCGCATGCGGCGAAAGCCGTGGCGGTGCTGGTCAACAACATCATTGGTGCGGGCATCATGCCGCGCGCCGCCAGTGGCGACGACATGCTGGACCGGACGGTCGACGCTATGTTCGAACGCTGGACGGCCGAGTGCGATGCCGACGGTCAGCTCGACTTCTACGGGCTGCAGACGCTGATCTGCCGCGAGATGGTCGAGGCGGGCGAGGTCCTGGTGCGCCGCAGGCTGCGCCGGTCTTCGGATGGTCTGCCAGTGCCGCTGCAGCTGCAGGTGCTGGAGGCCGACTTCCTCGACGCCACGAAATCCGGCGCGCTCGGTGCTGGTCGCCTCGTTCAAGGGATCGAGTTCGACCCGGTCGGCAAGCGCCGGGCCTACTGGCTCCACGCCGAGCAGCCGGGCGACGCTTACGGCGCAATGCAGAATGGGCTGCAGAGCCGCCCGGTTCCTGCGAGCGAGATCGCCCATGTGTATGAAAAGCAGCGCACGCAGGCGCGCGGCGTTCCCTGGGGCGCGCCGGTGATCCGCAGTCTGCGCGATCTCGACGACTACGAGGTCGCCGAGCTGGTGCGCAAAAAGACCGAGGCCTGCGTCACGGCCATCGTCTTCGGCGACGACGAGGCCCAGCAGGGTATCGCGCCGTCTGTGGTGGATGCTGACGGCAACCGGGTTGAGCAATTCGAGCCGGGTCTGATCGCCTATGCACGGGGCGGCAAGGACATCCGCTTCAACCAACCCTCCGCCACCGGCGGCTACGGCGAATACAAGCGGGCCAGCCTGCACACGATCTCGGCCGGGTTCCGGGTGCCGTACGAGCTGCTGACCGGGGACCTGTCCCAGGTGAACTATTCCTCGATCCGGGCGGGGCTCGTGGAGTTCCGCCGCCAGATCGACGCGGTACAGTGGCAGCTGTTCATTCCGATGTTCTGCGCGCCGGTCTGGCGCTGGTTCACGGAAGCCGCGTGGGCGGCGGGCCAGATCCCGACGCCGGACGTGCCGGTCGAATGGTCGCCGCCGAAATTCGAGGCGGTCGATCCGCAGAAGGACGCAATGGCGAACCTGCTGTCGATCCGATCTGGCACCATGACGCTGGCAGAGGTGATCGCGCGGCAGGGCCGCAATCCCGACGCCGTGCTGGCTGAAATCGCCGCGACCAATGCCAAGCTCGACTCGCTGGGGCTGGTCCTCGACAGCGACCCGCGACGCGTCACCAAGACCGGCAGCGCGCAGACCGGCGATCCGGTGAATGATCCGGACGCTGACACCACCGCTGACGCGGAAACCGATCCGGCGCGGGCCGACCAACAGGACTGACCAACATGGACACGATGATCGAAATACCGGCCCTGCGCCGGTCGGCGGAGCTTGCGCCGAACTCAGCCGATACTGACGCCCGCACCGTCGAGGTGATCTGGTCGGCGGGGGCGCGGGTCCGCCGGTCGACGCTGTTTGGCGAGCCCTATGACGAGGAGCTCAGCCTCGACCCGACCCACGTGCGGCTGGATCGGCTAAATGCAGGCGCGCCATTTCTGAAAGTGCACGAAATCGAAACGCTCGACGCGGTGATCGGCTCGGTGGTGCCGGGCTCGGCGCGTATCGAAAACGGTCGCGGCATTGCTCAGGTCCGGATTAGCGAACGCGCGGACGTCGAACCGATCTGGCGCGACATTCAGGCGGGCCACATCCGCGCGGTCTCCATTGGCTACCAGGTCCACCGCTTCGAGGTCTCGAAACCCGAAACGGCCCGCGAGCTTTGGCGCGCGGTGGACTGGACGCCCTTCGAGGTCTCCGCCGTGCCCGTTGGCGCGGACCCAGCCGCGGGGTTCCGCGCTCAGCATCCTCTTCACGACTGCGTCCTTCACCGCCGGGACGCCCCATCCACCACCACAGGAGCCATCTCGATGACGGACAAACCCAAAGACCCGGCCGATGCGGCCAATGAAACCCCCAGCGACGACAATGCTGTCGAGGACACCACGATGACAGAACCCAAGACACCCGACACAGAGCCGAAGGTCGCTGCCGCTGAGACCCGCGTGCAGCCCAAGTCTCAGAAACCCGACGTCGCTCCCGCACCCGACACCGAGACGGTCGCGACCCGCGCGCGCGAAATCGAGCGCGACCGCGTTTCCACGATCTATGATCTGGCTGGACGCTTGAGTCTCGAGCGCAGCTTTGCCGAGGATCTGGTCAAACGCGGCACGGACGTCGACGAGGCGCGCCGTCTGATCCTCGATCAGGTTGCCGCCAAATCCGACGAAACGCGGACCTTCAGCCAAGTCTCGATCCCGCTCGGCGGACGCGATGAGCAGGTCACCCGCCGCGATGCCGTCGCAAACGCGCTGCTGCACCGCTACAGCCCGACGCTCTTCCAGCTGGAGGACGCCGCCCGCCAGTATCGGGGCATGACGCTCATGGAACTGGCACGTGAAAGCCTCGGCAATGCCGGGGTCAACACCCGCGGCCTGTCGCGTGACGAGGTGGCCACGCGCGCGCTGCACTCGACCTCGGACTTCCCCGAGATTCTCTCGGCGGTCACCAACAAGACCCTGCGGCAGGCCTATGAGGCCTATCCCCGGACTTTCATGCTGTTCTGCCGCCAAGTGCTCGCCACTGACTTCAAGGCGATGCACCGGGTACAGCTCGGCGAGGCCCCGCAACTGCTGGAGGTGAGTGAAAGCGGCGAGTTCAAGCGCGGCACGCTCGGCGAGAGCAAGGAGAGCTACAAGGTCAAGACTTATGGCCGGGTGGTCGCGATCACGCGCCAGACGCTGATCAACGACGACCTCGACGCCTTCACCCGCATTCCGGCGATGTACGGCAACTCCATCGCGCAACTGGAGAGCGACGTGGTCTGGGGCATCATCACCGCCAACCCCGCCATGGCCGACGGCAACGCGCTCTTCCACAACAGCCACAAGAACCTCGCAGGCACCGGGGCGGCGCTCGATGTCAGCAGCGTCGGTGCGGCCCGCGCCGCCATGGCTAAGCAGACGGGGCTCGACAAGAAGACGGTGCTCAACGTCCGGCCCGCCTTCCTGATCGTGCCCGCCTCGCTGGAACTGAAGGCCGAGCAGCTGGTCGCCCAGAACCTCGTGCCCGCCGCGACGTCCAGCGTGGTGCCGCAGTCGATCCGCACGCTGGCGCCGATCAGCGAGCCCCGGCTCGACGCCGCCAGCGAGACCGCCTGGTATCTGGCGGCCAGCCCGAACCAGATCGACACCATCGAGTACGCCTATCTCGAGGGTCAGCAGGGCGCCTACATCGAGACCCGCAACGGCTTCGACGTGGACGGCGTCGAGATCAAGTGCCGCCTCGACTTCGGCGCCAAGGCCATCGACTGGCGGGGCCTCTACAAGAACCCGGGCGCGTAAGCCGCGCTTCCTGAACCCTGAAACGCGGGCGGTCCAATCGGGCCGCCCTTCGTCTTTCCACGAGGATCCTCCCCATGAAAACCTACGTCCAGCCCGGCAACACCATCACCCTGACCGCGCCCTATGCCGTCGCCTCCGGCGACGGCGTGCTCGTCGGCTCCATCTTCGGCATTGCCGCGGGCGCCGCCGCCATCGGCGAGCCTGTCGAGACCGCGCTCGTCGGCGTCTTCGACATCACCAAGGTCGGCTCCCAGGCCTGGACCGTCGGCGCCAAGGTCTACTGGGACGACACCAACAAGCGCTGCACCACGGTCGCGACCGACAACACCCTGATCGGTGTGGCCGTCGAGGCGGTGGCGAGCGGCGCGGGCGACACCATCGGTCGGGTGCGCCTGAACGCGACGTTCTGATGAGCGCCTTCGCCGCCGCCGTGGGCGCGCTCTTCGCCGATCCGAACGTCGGTCGGGACGCCGTCTACATCGCCGACGGCGGCGCGCCCGTGCTGGTGCGCGTCGTCGCCCGGCGCGCAGACGCGGTCACCGACTTCGGCGATGCGCGGCTCTGGTCCGAGACCACCCGGATCGACCTGCTCGTGGCCGAGGTGGCGAACCCGCGCCCCGGCGACCGTATCGAGATCGACGGCGACGCCTTCCTCATCCAGGGCGAGCCCATCCGCGACCGCGAGCGGCTGGTCTGGACCGTGGACCTGCGACCGGCCTGACCGCGATGAAACTGAAGCTCGACATCACGCCGGACCTTGTCGCCGCCATGTCCGCCGAGATGAAGGCAGGCGAGAAGGCCGTCACCGCCGCCATGCACGAGGCCGGGACCGGGCTCAAGACCGCCTGGCGCGGCCAGATCACCGGCGCGGGGCTCGGCCAGCGGCTCGCGAACTCGATCCGGAGCCAGACCTACCCGAAGACCGGCGAGAGCCTGAACGCCGCGGCGCTCGTCTGGTCGAAAGCCTCGGTCATCATCAGCGCCCACGACACCGGCCCGCTGATCCGCTCGAAGGAAGGGTTCTGGCTGGCGATCCCCACGGAGGCCGCCGGACGCGGCCTGCGCGGGGCCAAAATCACCCCCGGCGAGTGGGAGCGCCGCCGCGGCCTGCGCCTGCGCTTCGTCTATCGTCGCCGCGGCCCGAGCCTGCTGGTCGCCGACCGCGCCCGCATCAACAAACGTGGCCAGGCGGTAGCGTCACGCTCGAAAACCGGCCGCAACCAGGTCACCGCGCCGATCTTCCTGCTGGTGCCGCAGGTCAAGCTGCCGAAGCGGCTGGACCTCGCGCGGGATGCGGACCGGGCGCTGGACAGCGTACCGGGGCTGATCGTGGCGAACTGGGTGGAGGACAAGGTACGTTGATGACGGCTGTGCGAACTTTTCTGACCTCCAATGAATTTGTTTCAAGGTCGGTTGCGGTGAACCGTTCAACAAAGGATGGCTTTTGATAACATTTACCCTCAGCTTGGGCGTCAGACCCCACTTTGCTTCGGATTTTTTGCTGTTAGTTTAGGTTCTGACCCAAAGAGGAGGTAGTATGATGGATGATGACGAAGCTTGGGTAGCTTCTATGTCGGCGCGTGGCTATGTCAGGGGACCTGATTTTTCGTCGTATGAAGAATTATCAGCTTGGGACGACTCGAATACGCGCCCGCACGTCAGGCGGCTAATCGGTGATAAGTATCAGGTGTATTTTACGGATGGTCTGCCCAACGTTGATCAAGTCCCCACGGCAGCCGATGTTGACGGACCAAGCTATGATATAACCGATGTGCCCTTTTAGCAGCACGACAACTTCGCCCGCCATGGAGAACCGATGAAACGCATTCTATCGAGACTTACATCGGCACTGAAGTCCACTGACATCAATGCCATCGCTTTTGTCCGTGGCCTAAGAGCCTTTGAAGCTGGCGATTTCACGACCGCCATGAATGAACTGCGGCCACTCGCCGAAAAGGGTTATACGCGCGCTCAGGTTAGAGTGGGCGTCATGCACGATACAGGCCAAGGCGTACCACGGAACGTCGCTGAAGCAGAGCGTTGGTTTCATCTTGCCGCCAAAGATGGTAACGCTGATGCCCAATGCAAACTAGGCCAAAAGTACGATCCAGAATACTATGCGATACGTTGGCTTAACGGTATTTCCCAAAAAAGTGTAGAGGAAAGAGACTACAAGGTGGCGGAGCGTTGGTACCGCCTTGCCGCAGAACAAGGGCATCCGTGGGCGCAGTTTAGGCTTGGGCTCATGTATTTTTCTGGATGGAGGAATAGCGACGAAGTGTTCTTCGAAACTGATGAAGACTGGTTCCTTGAACCAAATGAGAAGGAGGCCCGTCGCTGGATAAACCTTGCAGCCAAAAATGGAAACCCCGATGCTCAGTGCATACTCGGTAATCTAGAAGATGACAGACGAAAGGCGATCCAATGGTTTCGCCTCGCTGCGAGCCAAAATTATGCGCCTGCACAGCACGAGATGGGTATAGTTTACAGCCCCGATCTTCCGTTTTGGCACGTTGAGCGTGATACCGTAGAAGCCGCTCGATGGTTTCGTCTTGCCGCTGAGCAGGGCCACGAAGAGAGTCAGTGGGAATTGGCGAAGCTGTATTTAAAGGGCGATGGCGTACCAAAAGACAAGATTTTAGCCTACATGTGGGGCTATATTTCGCATGAGACGATTAAGAAAACACAGCCCCATTATTCGGGAGGGTCAGAGCCGGAATTTGAAAAATTGGAAAACGAAATGACTGCGGAGGAGATTGCCTCTGCGCGCGCGCGAGCCCAAACTTGCATCTCTTCGAATTTCAAAGTTTGCAACTGAAGCTACTGGTACGTTCTCAAACAACATGCAAGAGAAGTCCCCGAAAAACACTCTGCTGGGAGTATCCAGCTTGGATTGCTTGCAAAATGATTGGAAGTGAAAAAGACGGGTTCCAAGCGGACCTTCTCGGTAACTGTGGATAGCGACAACAATGCCCACACCCCGCGAAACCATCCTCGCCGCGCTGCACGCGCGGCTTTCGGCGCTGCCCGCCACCGCCCTGCGCGGCGAGGTGCTGCCCGAGCGCGTCCCGAGCGAGGGCTTGCTGATCCTGCGAGACGGCGAGCCGGGGGAGCCCGAGGTGACGCTGTCGCCGCTGCGCTACCACTACCAGCACCGCGCTGAGATCGAAGCGGTCGTGCAAGGCGCAGACCGTGACGACGCCTTCGACACACTGACCGCCAGCATCGGTGCGGCGATTACCGCCGACCGCACGCTCGGTGGGCTCTGCGACTGGGTCGAAGCCGAAGCGCCGCGCCCGGTCGATCTGCCGGTCGAGGGCGCGGCCAGCCTGAAAGCGGCCGTGATCCCGGTCGTGCTGCACTATTCCGCGGCCGACCCGCTGGCCTGACCCCACCTATAACAGGAGAAGAAAATGGCACGAGCCCAAGGTGCGCGGGCGCAGATGGCGCTTGCGTTCGAGACGACCTATGGAACGCCGCCCGTAGGCGGATTTACGAAGATGCCCTTCGCCAGCACCGCGCTCGGAGCCGAGCAACCGCTCTTGAACTCCGAGCTCCTCGGCTATGGCCGAGACCCGCTGGCGCCGATCAAGGACGCGGTGACGGCAGACGGCGACGTTGTCGTGCCGCTCGACGCCGAGGCCTTCGGATTCTGGCTGAAAGCGGCCTTTGGCGCGCCGACGACGACGGGCACAGGCCCTTGGACGCACGAGTTCCAGTCGGGCGCCTGGACCCTGCCGAGCCTCTCCATCGAGACCGGCATGCCGGAGGTGCCGCGCTACGCGATGTATTCCGGCTGCGTGCTCGACCAGATCACCTGGCAAATGCAGCGATCGGGGCTCCTGACTGCGACCGCCCGCCTGGTGGCACAGGGCGAGACGGTTGGGACGACCACCAGCGCCGGCACGCCCGCCGCGCTGGAGCTCAAGCGCTTCGGCCATTTCAACGGTTCGATCACGCGGAACGGGACGGCGCTCGGGAACGTGGTCTCGGCCGACATCACCTATGCCAACAATCTCGACCGCATCGAGACCATCCGTTCGGACGGCCGCATCGATGGCGCGGACCCGTCCATCGCGGCGCTGACCGGCTCCATCGAGGTCCGCTTCTCCGACAGCACATTGGTGACGCAGGCGATCAACGGCGATCCCTGCGAGCTTGAGTTCGCCTACATCCTGCCCTCGGGCGAGAGTTTCACGTTCACTGTGCATGCCGTCTACCTGCCGCGCCCCCGGATTGAAATCTCTGGGCCGCAGGGCGTGCAGGCGACCTTCGACTGGCAGGCCGCCCGCGACAGCGTCGTCGGCCGGATGTGCACCGCCACCCTCGTGAACGATGTGGAGACCTATTGATGCTCACGCTCGACCTGACCAACGCGCCGCGCTGGCACGATCTCGCTCCCGGCGTCCGGGTGCAGCTGCGCCCGCTGACCACCGCGCTGATGGTGGCGACACGCAGCGATCCCGCCGTGGAAGCCGTGCCTGAGGAAGCCTCCGACGAGGAGCGCGCCGTCGCCTTCGCCAAGGCGCTGGCTCGCCGCGCGGTGCTGGCCTGGGACGGCATCGGCGATGCCGACGGCAATCCCATCGACCCGAGCCCTGAGGCCATCGACGCGCTCCTCGACATCTGGCCGGTCTTCGAGGCCTTCCAGCTGACCTACGTCTCCAAGGGCTTGCTGCTGGAGCAGGAAAAAAACGCCTCCGCGCTCTCGCCGAATGGTCCTTCGGCGGGGGCGAGCGCTACTGCGACGCCTGCCAAGCGGCGTGCGAAGACTGCCCGGCGCGGCTGAATCGGCCGCTCACGCATGAAGGCTGGCAGGTCTGGGACCTTGTCGGCCGCCTCGGCGGCCAGCTGCGTGTGTTGCCGGGTGCTGTGATCGGCTGGGACATGTCGGCCGCGCTGGCGCTCGGTGACGCGCTCGGCGTGCCGCCGCTCGCCATGGCCGAACTTCTGCCCGTCATCGAAGCGGTGATGGTCGCGAAACTCAACGAACAGATGGAACGCCCCAATGGCTGAGAAACGCGTCAGCGTCCGCCTCGCGGCGGTCGGTGGTCGGCAAGTGCGCGCCGAGCTGGAAGGTGTCGGTGAGGCCGGGTCGCGTGGCTTCGGACGTCTTAGCCGCGAGATGGAAGCGGCGAACACCCGGCTCGCGGCCTTTTCCCGCCGGGTGCGTGTGGCCGCCGCAGCCGCCGTGGCAGCGGCCGCCGCAGCTGGCGTGGCGATGATCCGCTCTGGCCTTCAGACCGTCGATGCGCAGGCGAAACTCGCGCAGTCGCTCGGCACCACCGTCGCCTCGATCCAGACGTTGGAGCGCGCGGGCGAGCTGGCGGGCGTTTCCATGTCCGGCATCGAGCAGGCCACGAAGGATCTGACGCGTCGTCTCAGCCAGGCGGCCGCCGGGACCGGTCCTGCCGCCGACGCGCTTGACCGGCTGGGCCTTTCGGCGAACGACCTGATCGCGCTGTCGCTGGACCAGCGGGTCGGTGCCATCAACGCCGCCATCGAGAACTTCGTGCCCGCGGCCGAGCGCGCGGCCGTCGCAGGCCAGCTTTTCGGCGAGGAAGGCTCCATCGCCATGAGCCGGATCGACACCGCGACGCTGCGCCAGGCGACGGAGGACATGCTTGCCTTCGGTGTCGTCGTCTCCGAACAGGACGCCGACCAGATCGAGCGCACGAACGACGCCATCTCCCGGCTCGGGCTGATCTGGCGCGGGCTGTCGAACCAGCTCGCCGTCGCCGCGGCGCCCGCACTGGAAGCCGTCGCCGATGCCATGGCGGGGGTGGCCAGCCGCACGGGGCCGCTCGGCATCGCGATCGGCGCCCTCTTCGACAACATCGGCCGCCTGACCACCTATGCCGCCACTTTCGCGACCTTCCTCACGGGCCGCTGGGTGGCGGGCATGGCCGCCGCCGCGCTCTCCGTCCGTGGCCTCGCCAGGGCGCTCGTCGTCCTGCGCGGGTCGCTGATCCGCACCGGTATCGGCGCGCTCATCGTCGGCGCGGGCGAGCTCGTCTATCAGTTCACCCGCCTCGTCTCCGGCGCAGGCGGCTTCGGCGAAGCGATGTCGCTCTTGAAGGACCTCGCCGTCGAGGTCTGGGAGCGGATCCGCATGGGCGCGGCGGCGGCGGGCGCGACCGCCACGGCAATGTTCTTCGACCTGAAGGCGGACGCCGCCTCCGGAATGCAGAGCGCCATCGAGAGCGTGGTGGGCTTCGGCAACACGGCGGCGAACACGTTCGAGGGCGCCTACGAGGCGATCAAGGCGGTCTGGGGCCTGCTCCCTGCCGCCATAGGCGATCTGGCTTTCCAGGCCGCGAACAGCCTGATTGAGGGCGTTGAGGCGATGCTGAACGGCGTCTTCACCCGGATCAACGGTTTCATCGAAGGCGTGAATGCCGGGCTGGAAGCGCTCGGGGTAGAGCGCCGGATAGGGGTCATCACGGAGCTCGATCTCGGCCGCCTCGAGAACCGTTTCGCCGGCGCCGCAACGCAGGCCGCCACGGCGGCGCGCGACGCCTTCGCCACGGCCTTCGCCGACAATCCGCTCGCCGTGCCTGATCTCGGACTGACGGCAGCCGCCACCGAAGCCGCGGCCTCGGCCGAAGCCTGGCGTCAGACCGCCGCCACGCTGGCCGAGGGCGCGCTCCAGCCGCTTGCCGCGCTCGACGCCCTGCGCGCCGCGGTCAGCAGTACTGGCACGGAGGCAGAGACGGCGCTCGATGGCGCGACGGTCGCTGCCGAGCGCTTCGATGCGGCACTTTCCGGTGAGGACGGGGCGGGACCGGCCGCCGCGCTCGACGAGATGGCCGAGGCGGCGGGGCGCGCGGGCGGCGCCATGCAAGCGGCGGCCGATGTCGCGCGCCAGTCCTGGGACGCGGCGCGCGCCGCGGTGGAACGGACGCAGGAGATCGCAAAAGGGCTGGCAGAAGACATCACCGGCCCGATCAAGGAGGCGCTGAAGTCGGGTGAGCTCAGCTGGCAGACCTTCGCGGGCGCCGTGGCCGGGATCGCGCGCAACCTCGCGAGCCGCCTCATCGACCAGGCCTTCAAGCCGATCGAGGACGCGCTCTTCCGTGCCTTCTCCGGTGCCGGCACCAGCGGCGGCGGTGGTGGCCTCTTCGGCTGGATCACGAGCGCCATCGGCGGGCTCTTCGGGATCGGTGGCTTTGCCCGCGGCGGGGCTTTCGCACAGGCCGGCGAGATCACGGCCTTCGCCCGGGGTGGTGTGGTGACCCGTCCGACAGTGTTTCCCTTCGCGCGGGGGATCGGGCTCATGGGCGAGGCTGGACCGGAGGCGATCCTGCCCCTGCGGCGCGGTCCCGGCGGGCGGCTCGGCGTCGAGGCGAACAGCGGTGGCCCGGCGCCCCAGCCCGCGACCCGCATCGTCAACGTGCTCGATCCCGCGATCGTCGGGGATTATCTCGCGACGCCCGCGGGCGAGCGGCTCATCGTCAACGTGATCCGGCGCAACCGGGGAGGTCTCGATGCCTGAGCGGCTCTGGCCCTTCCCGGCACAAACACCGGTCACGGAAGTGCTCGAATGGTCGACGGATGTCCTGTTCACCGAGGCCGCCGAACAGCGCATCGCGCTCCGCACGGCCCCGCGGTCTACGCTGACCGTATCACATCTTCTCGATGCACCCGGTCTCGCGGAGGCGGCCGAACTCGGCCGGGCCGGCCCGCTGGACGACTGGGCCTTGCCGCTCTGGCAACTTGCGCGCCCGGCAACGGCACCGGTCGACGCGGCTGACTTGACGGTCTTCGTCGATACGACCGACGGCGCCTTCGACGGGGCGGCGCAGGCGGTCGTCGCCGCCGATGGCGGCAGGGCGCATCTGATCGAGATCACCGCAGTGCTGCCCGACCGGCTGGAACTTGCCGTCCCCGCCGGGGTCAGTCTTCTGCACGCTATAGTCGCACCGGTCGGAGGTGCCTTCGCTGCACGGCCAGTCGAGATCGACCGCCGCCGCCAGGGACTCGGCACGGTCACTGCGAGTTTCACGCTCCGGAGCAGCGACGGCGGGGCTACGGCCAGCCCCTATCCCCAGCACCAGGGGCTCGACGTGCTGACCGATCCGGCCGTCCTGCGCCAGCCGCTTGCCGAGACGCTGGGCCAGACCGTGGAAGCCGTCGACAACGGCTTCGGGCCAATGGTGCTCGAACCGGTGCTCACCCATGTCCAGCGCCGATCGACGATCACGCTGATCGACCGCGGTGCCGCGCGGATGACCCGCCGGCGCTGGCTGCTCTCCCTGCGCGGCCGCCAGCGCGCCTTCTGGCTGCCGAGCTGGGGCCGAGAACTGGTTCTGCAGGCGGCGGCCACCGCCAGCGCGACCTCCATCGTCGTTGAGCCGCTCGCCGATCCCACCGTCTGGACCCTACGCCACCTGATGATCGAGCACCCGACCGGGCCGGTCTTCCGCGAGATCACCGCCGCGGCCTGGGACGCGCTGGGGCTCCGGCTCTCCATCGCCGCGCCCGGCAAGAGCATTGCCCACGGCACGCCGATCCACCTTCTCCTGAAGGTCCGCTCGGACGCCGACCGGATCGAACTCGCCCATGGGCCGAACCGGACCGAACTGGCACTCCCGCTGATCGAGACGCCCTCATGACCTACGACCTCGCCGAGACCTCGACCGCAGAGGGGCAGCCGTATTTCCTCTACCTCTTCGCGGAAGGGGGCAGCGTCTGGCGCTTCACCAGCCGCGCGAGCGCCTGGACCTCGCCAGCAGGCGCCATCGGCGACGAGACCGAGGATCTGATCTGGGAGCCCTCGGCCGTGAGCCACGGCTCCGTCGTCCAGAGCAGCGATCCGCGGCGCGTGGACCTGTCGGTGACCTTTTCGCTCTCCGATCCCTTCGCCCGCCGCTATCTCGGACCGCGCGGCCGGTCGGTGACGTCACTCACCATCTTCCGCGGCCACGAACAGGTCCCAGCCGAGGTGGTCGCGCACTGGAAGGGCCGCATCGTCTCGGCGCGCGTAGAGGGGCGGCGCATCACGCTCCGGGCGGAATCGCTCTTTACCTCGATGCGCCGGGAAGGCGTGCGGGCGAAGTACCAGCGCCTCTGCCGCCATGCGCTCTATTCCCGCGGCTGCCGCCTCGACATCGAGACTTTCTTCGTGGGCGGAACCGCGACCGCGCGCTCGGGCCTCGAGGTCACCGTGGCGGAGGCCGCGCTCGTGCCGGACGGCTGGTTCCGCGGCGGCGTCCTTCGCCACGCGGGGCTGCTCGGGTTCATCACCGGCCATGTCGGAGACAGGTTGACGCTCGCGGGTCGCATGCCGGAACTGGAGACGGCGATCGACGATCCGGAGACGGTCGCCGTCATCGACGTGGCGCCCGGCTGCGATCTCCGCCGCGACACCTGCGCCGCCAAGTTCGGCAATCTCCTGAACTTTGGGGGCTTCCCCGACATCCCCGGCCGCAATCCCTTCGGCGGCACCAGCATCGTCTGAGAATCGAGATCATGAGTGGACAAGGCCGGACGTCGGGCCTCGCGATGAATCAGTCATTTCATCAAATGCTGTGGATCAACTCTTCCCGCGATGAGCGGACCTCGGTCGGACCGGCGGCTGGGTCTGCCTGGCGAGCGGTTTGGTTATCCCCTGCGCTCCAAACCGGCGCTCACGAGTCGGCTAATGGCCTAAAATGGCGGGGCCGTAGCTGACGGACTGGTCCTCAACAACAACATGACCGCGTTTTTTCAACTCATCGACCAATGCGTCTTGATCGCTTTCGTCCAGGGTCTTCATGAAAAGTCCGTTCATTGTTCCTTTAAGAGTTTTGACCTTCCTTGGACGCGAGGTGCCTCTGGACCTCAAGCTGTCAACGATCGCTTCGACTTTCTGATCCAGTGAGCTGGCATTCGAGATTTTGACGAATGGGATCTCCGATATGTCAACATGACGGAGAGCGTAAATCTTTCTCTCCCGCAAATGAGAAATCAGAGGATCGAAACCTTTATCTCGTGAAATGATGTGAAAATATCCGTTGTCGTCCTTGGCCGCGAGTTGCCCCAAATAGAAGGCTATATGAAAATCCAGTGCGTTCGATCCGTTGCCTGTAATCTTCCGATAACTGGCATTTTCACCCAGATCCTGGAGTGCATTGGCAAAATCGAAGGGTACATTTTTCTGACTGGCGCCGACAAACACAACCAGCGTGAAGGGATGCCCGCGGAGGAGCCCAAGGTTCTTGGGCTGCACATTCTCAAAGTCGATCAAGATATAGTTGTTCTTCAAGCGGCTTACTCCAGTTCGAGCCCCATGCAGGACCGAATACTGGATCAGGTCAAGTGGGAGGGTTCCTCTGCGACCCTTTCATGAAGGCGCATAGGCCGCTTTTGAGCTCGACCAGGTTGTCCGAGCAATCGGCTTGGACGTCTCCGTTCTCGGTTTTTCGGACTTAACCAGTGATCGCGCGAGCATCCAGAACCTGCGCCGAGCAGCCTGTTCCTGAGGCGTGCACCTGTGGGAGCAAAACTCGCGGCGGCTCCTCCATGCGGAACAGTGGGGCGCGCGATGACCGCAATCTGTCTGGAGATACCCACCATGGTCTGGAACTTCGTCGTCCAGATCGTCGCCAGCCTCGTGCTGACGGCGATCTCCTATGCGCTCTCGCCGAAGCCGAAGACGGAAGCGCCGAAGGCGGCGGGGCTCGACGACTTCGATCTGCCGACAGCCGAGGAAGGCCGGCCGATCCCGGTCGTCTTCGGCACCGTGCTGTTGCGCGGCCCGAACGTCGTCTGGGCCGGCGATCTCAAGGTCGACCCGATCCGCAAGAAGGGGGGCAAGAAGTGAGCGAGACCCTCATCGTCCGCGCCGAGGACATCCGCACGGCCCGGCTCTGCTTCCAGGGCGCGCGGCCCTGGTTCCGCCGCCACGGGCTCGACTGGCAGGCTTTCCTCGCCGAAGGACTGCCCGCCGAGATGCTGGTCGCCACCGGCGACGCGCTGGCGCTGCGCGTGATCGCCGAGGCCGAGAAGCGGATCGCGCGGACCGTGATCGAGGACTGACATGGGCGGTCGCTCCAAGTCCCAGACGGTCGGCTACAGGTATTCCCTCGGGGCGCATCTGGCGCTCTGCCATGGCCCGGTCGATGCGATCCGCGAGATCCGGGTCGACGACCGCATAGCCTGGTCGATCGGCACCGGCCAGAGCAGTGCCGCCGGCACCGGCGTCGGCGCGCTCGCCAGCTACGGCACTGTGGTGGCCATGTCCGCCACCGCCGCGGCCGTCGGCGACAGCGTGGCCGAAGTCACCTTTCCGGGCACGCTCGCCGGGATCCGCCTCGGCGCGAGCTATGACCTGAAGCTCGGCTTCGATGGCACGACCCGCACGGTCACCGTCCAGGCCGTGAGCTACGATGGTGGGACCGGCATCACGACCTGGCTCGTCGAGCCCGCCGCGACTGCCTTCGTCGCCCAGTCCGTCACGGTCTCCGATGCCGCGAGCCTGCCGAGCCTCAGCGGCGGCGCCGCGGGCGGTCGCATCCGGATCAACAAGCCGAACCTCTTCGGCGGCGAGAGCCGCGAGGGCGGCATTGTCGGCGACATCGACGTCCTGATGGGCGGGACCATGCAGGGCCAGAACGATTACCTCGCCGCGCAGGCGGGTTCGAACGTGCCGGGCTATCGCGGCATCTGCTCGCTCGTCCTGCGGCGCATCTCACTCGGCCTCAATCCCTACCTGAAGCCATGGGCCGTCCGGCTCACCCGGATCCTGCGCGCGGAGGACGGCAACGCGCAGTGGTATCCGGAGAAGGCGCAGATCGTGCCCGAGGTCCGGATCGGAGACGCCGCGATCTACATCGCCATGGACTCCTCGGGCTCCATGTCCGGCAGCCGCATGGCGGCCCAGCGGACCGCCGTCTCGCGGCTTATCGCCGAGATCGGCGCGAATGCGCTCGAGCCCAACGACATCCAGATCGTCACCTGGAACTCGACCGTCTCGGGCACGATCCTGCGCCGCAACGCCGATGCCGCGGCCTATGGCGAACTCAAGGACTGGGTCGACGCGCTGCCGACCACCGTGAGCGGGGGCACGGACTTCGGGGCGGCGGTGAGCCAGGCGGGCGGCTTCTTCAATGGCGCGGGCGGCAAGCGGCGGATCCTGATCTTCGTGACCGACGGCGAGCCGAGCCCGGCCTCGAGCCTCGAGAGCGCCAAGGCAACGCTCGCGGGTCTCTACGAGGTCGACGTCTTCGCCTTCAACATCGCGCTCTCGGACACGAGCGCGACCTCCCAGATCGACAACACGCCCGTCGATGGCGTGCCGGTCGTGCCCGCGGGCGATCCCGACGTTCTCGTCGCCTCGCTTCGCGCGGCCTTCGGCGAGGGCCCGGACATGAACCCGGCCCACATCATCCGTGAGTGCCTGACGAACCGCGACTGGGGCCTCGGGCATGGCTTCACCGACATCGGCCCGAGTTTCGCCACCGCCGCGGATGCGCTTTTCGCCGAGGGGTTCGGGCTCTCGCTCCTCTGGCAGCAGGAATCGACGATCGAGGACTTCATCGCCGACGTGCTGAAGCACATCGACGCCTATCTCTACGTCGACCGACGCTCGGGCCGATGGGAGCTGAAGCTCATCCGGGCCGACTACGACGTGGAGGCGCTGCCGATCTTCGACGAGACCAACGTCGTCGACTGGGGCGAGCTTGGCCGCCGCGAGGCCGCCGATCTCGTGAACTCGGTCACCGTGAAGTTTTCCGATGCCCGGACCGATCAGACCGGATCGGTCAGCGTCACCGACACGGCACTCGTTCAGGACCTCGGCCAGGTCGTGACCGCTACGGTCGACTATCCGGGGATCCGCTACGAGTCGCTCGCCGTGCGCGTGGCCGAACGCGATCTGCGGGCACTTTCTTCGCCGATCCTGTCGGGCGAGATCACCGTCACCCGCGTCGGCGCCGATCTCGACCCGGGCGACGTGATCCGGCTCGTGAGCCCGCGCCGCGGGCTGGAGGGTGTCGCGGCGCGGATCGTCGAGATCGACCACGGCGACGGGCGCGCGAACGGCGTGCGGCTGCGCATTGCCGAGGATGTCTTCGGGCTCGGCGACACGGCCCTCGTCGGTGGCGAGAGCGCCGACCCGGGCCGGCTGATCCTGCCGCCGAAGCCGCTCGCGCGTCGCTGGGTGACGGAGGCGCCATACTGGCTCCTCGTCCAGGAGCTGGGTCACGCGCAGGCCGATGCACTCCTCGACGAGGACCCGGATGCAGGTACGCTGGTCGCCGCCGGCGAGCGCCCCTCGGCCGACGCGCTCTCGGCGCAGGTCTGGACCGACAGCGGCACGGGCTATGCGCTCGAGGCGGGCGTCGAGTTCGTGCCGACGGCGCTCCTGACGGCCGATGTGACCGACGACCCGGCCGAGCGGGTGCTGCCGGTCGGCAGCTGGACCGGGCTCACGGACGTCACCATCGGAACGCTCGCCGCGATCGGGGATGAACTCGTCCGGATCGACGGGGTGAGTGCCACGACACTGACGGTCGGACGGGGCTGCCTCGACACCGTCCCCCAGGTCCATCCCGCCGGCACGCCGGTGATCTGCTGGCAGCTTCTCGCCAACGCGAGCGAGGCGCGCTTCGCGGCGGGAGAGACCGTCGCGGTCCGCATGCTGCCGGAGACCGGCTTCGGCACCTTGCCGCTCTCCCAGGCGCCCGAGGACGAGGTCACGCTCGCCTCGCGCGCCATCCGACCGCTGCCGCCGGGCGATCTGCGCGGCAACGGTGTCTCGGTCGTGAACCCGAACGTCCTGAACCTCGGGCCGATGCTCCTGACATGGGCCCATCGCGACCGGCTCCTGCAGACGAGCGTCGCGATCGACGCCTATGACGCGGGCAACATCGGCCCGGAGCCGGGTGTCACCTACGTCCTCGAGATCCGCTGGGTCGATCCGGACTCGGATGCTGTTGTCGAACCACCCGCGGCCGTCATCGATGTGGGCAGCGTCACCAGCTTCACGCTGACCAAGGAGGATGTGCCGATCCTCTCGGCCCCGACGGGGACGAAGCATTTCGAGGTGCGGGTGCAGGCGCTGCGTGTCGCGGGCAGCGCGACCTACGAGGCCTGGCAGGCCCGCGCGATCCGGCTCTTCATGCCCGACGGCATCAAGGTCGCCGAAGCCGGCCTCTGGACCGAGTTCGGGGCGGAAGCCCGGCTGACGGTCCCCGAGACCGTCGTCTTCCTCGGTCTCGGCGGTGCGGTCCAGCTGACCGCGTCCGACGCCGCGCTCTGGATCGGCTTCGGGTCCGATGCCCGACTGAGCGTGGCGCGGACCGATCTCTTCCACGAACAAGGCGGCGACGCACGTCTCACCGCCGCCGACAGCGCACTCTACATCGAGGTGATCCCATGACCCACATCCTCCATCTCGGCCATCAGGTCACGGATCTCTCCGGTGTGACAGGGCTGATCAGCACGGACGCGGCAGGCTTCGATCCGGCCTATGACATCAATGCGATCAAGATCACCGCGAACAACGGCTCATCCGTGCCTTTCACCGCGACATGGGCAGAGCCCACGGGCGATGTCTGGATCGGGTTCCGCTACCGGGCGCCGTCGATCAACGCCCACGTCATCGCCCAAGACGGCATCTTTCTCGAGTTCTACGACGCGGCGAACCGGCAGGTCGGGCTCGTTCGGACCGAGCGGGACGACGAGAAGTACCGCGCGATGGCCGTTGGCGACACCAGCGTCGACGGGGCCTCGTCCTTCGTAGCGGCCACGAACCAGAGCTACTGGATCGACGTGAAGATTGCCGTCGGCGCCGACATCACCATCGAGTTCCATGTCGACGGCGTGCTTCACAGCAGCGCCACGGCCGCCAATATCGGCGGGAAGGGCCGGCCCGTCCGCTGCGTCTGGCGCAACCTCTACCTCTTCGACTTCTACAACCCGGCCACCTGGTACTACGCCCATATCGCGGTGCTCGACGGCGTCTCGACCATCGGCCGGCGCTTCGTGCGGCGCACGCCGGATCTGGTCGGCACCTACGACGCCTTCTCGGGCGGAATCGACGCGATCAAGGACGGCGACATCGCCACGCGGGCCGCTAGTGACATCGCGGGCCAGCGGCTGTCCTTCTCGCTCGCGGGGCCTATCGGTCCTGCCGGGGCCACGACCATCGCGGGCGTCCACGTCAAGCAGCTGGCCCAGCTCGGCACCGCCGGTCCGACAAGCATCGCGGGTTTCCTGCGCATGGGCGGTGTGGACTACGACGCGACGCCCGGCGCGCCCTCGGCGGACCTGCCGTCGCCCGTCTATTCGAGCTGGGATCTGAACCCGGCCGACAGCACCCCCTGGACGGCGGCGACGCTGCCGGCGGAAGTGGGGATCGTCTCTTCATGATCCTGCCCCGCACGGAAAAGGGCGAGCTCAGGATGTCGGAGGCCGAGTTCCGGACCTTCCTGTCCCAGGCCGCGGAAGAGGGCGCGAAGCGCGCGCTGGCCGATGCCGGGATCGACGGCAAGGACGCCGCCCTCGACATCCGCGATCTCCGCTCGCTCCTCGACTGCATCCGCTTCGTACGCCGCACTGCGGTCCAGACAGCCGTTCATCTCATCACCACCGGCATCATGCTCGCGTTGCTCGCCGGTATTGCGCTGAAGCTGAAGATCTTCGGCGGAAGTCCATAGCCGCTGCCGATTCCCATTCATCAACCTGCCATGACCCGCCCTCGAGGCGGGTTTTTCGTTTCTGGAGGATCCCCATGACCACGACCTTTTACGACCATTGGCGCGATGTGCCGGAGAAAGCCTGGCGCTGGACCAACTTCTCCCCCGCCGAAATTGCCTGCCGCGGCACCGGCAAACTGCTGATCAACGAGCCCGCGCTCGACAAGCTGCAGGCGCTGCGCGACCGGCTGGGTAAGCCGCTCATCGTTCGCTCCGCCTATCGCAGCCCGGAGCATAACCGCGCCGTTGGCGGCGCAACGCGTTCCAAGCACATGGGCGGCGCTGCTTTCGACATTGCCATGTCGAACCATGATCCGGTGGCCTTCGAGGCGGCGGCACGGGAGGCTGGGTTCCTTGGGTTCGGCTTCTATCCGCGCTCCGGGTTCATGCATGTCGATCTTGGCCCATCGCGCCAATGGGGCGGCCGCTTCCCGGTGCGGGCGACTGCCTTCGCCGAGGACACGCCGCCTGTGCGCGAGGTGCTGGCACAGAGCCGCACCATGAAGGGCGGCGGAGCGGCCGGTGTGGCGACGCTGGGTGCTGCGGGCGTCGAGGTCGCGCAGAGCGTCCTGGCGGAGACCCAATCCGCGATCCTGCCGCTTGTGCCGTATCTCGACACCCTGCGCTGGGTGTTCATCGCCATCGCACTCGGCGGCATCGCGGTCACCATCTACGCGCGTCTCGATGACTGGAAACGGGGGCAGCGATGATTGCCGCGCTCGTGACCGGGTTCGCCGCCAACCCATGGATGCGGGCGGCGCTGCGATACGGCGCCATCGTCCTCGCCGTGCTCCTATTCCTGTTGTCGATCCGCCGCACCGGGGAGCGCGCAGGTCGGATCGCTGAACGTCTCGAATTCACGGAGAAGACCAATGATATTCAACGCCGGATGCTGGAGGCGGCTGCTCGCCGTCCTCGTGATCGCGACGAGCTGGTTGACCGGTTGCGTGACGGCGAGTTCTGAGGACGACAGGCTCGCGACGTGCCCGCCCGTGGTCGAGTACACCCACGAGTTCCAGGCGCGGGTGGCCGAGGAATTGGCGTTGCTGCCGCATGGATCGGTCATTGGCGAGATGCTGAGCGACTACGCTGTCATGCGGGATCAGGCGCGAGTTTGTCGGCTGTGAAAAATCGTGAAAACCCCAACAACCCCCTTGAAGCTCTAGTTGCTGTAGCTCCTATCTTCCGTTGAGATGGACGATTCGCAACCGGAGAGACCGATGCCGCATGATGGACACAAGCACGATCACGCCCATGATCACAGACACGACCACGCGCATTCCGGCGACCACGGCGGAGGCGGCGCCTGCTGCGGGTCGGGCGACGGCGCGATGTGCGGCGATATCGGGCCAGTGGGCGACGTGGATGCCAAGGGCCGCAGTTTCCGTGTCAACGGGCTGGATTGCGCTGAAGAGGTGGCGATCCTGAACAAGGTGTTGGGTCCTGAGGTGGGCGGCGAGGCGCATCTGGCGTTCGATGTGATCAACGGCCGGATGACCGTGCTTGATACCGCCACGTCGATGACTGACGACAAGATCATCAAGCTGATCGGCTCCACCGGCATGAGCGCCAGTCTTTGGGATGCCGACAGCGCGGCTGCGGATCAGGCCGCTCATCTGAAGCGCCAGAAATTCTTTACCGCGCTCTCTGCCGGGTTCTGGGCCCTGGGCCTGATCTGGCACGGGGTCGAATCGGGCACGGCGGGGCTTCTGCGCATCTTTTCGGACCATGGCGAGACGCCGATGCCGGTCGTGGAAATTGGGGCCTTCCTGCTGGCCATCGTGTTTGGTGCCTGGCTGGTGGCACCCAAGGCCTGGTCTTCGGCCAGGCGGCTGTCGCCCGACATGAACCTGTTGATGATCGTCGCAGTTTCGGGTGCCATCCTTCTGGGCGCGTATTTCGAAGCGGCGACAGTGGCGTTCTTCTTCTCGCTCTCGCTCTATCTTGAAAGCTGGAGCGTGGGGCGCGCGCGCAACGCCGTCGCCAAGCTACTCGATCTGGCCCCGCCCACGGCGCGGGTGATCCGCGAGGACGGGTCCGAGGCGGACGTGCTTGCCGCACAGGTTGCCGTTGGTGACCGCTTCATCGTGCGCGGTGGCGACCGCATCCCGCTTGATGGCGAGGTGACCGATGGGATCGGTGGCGTCAACCAGGCCCCGATCACCGGCGAGAGTGCCGAAGTCGCCAAGGAGCCGGGCGACGAGGTCTATGCCGGCACGATCAATGGCGACGGCACGCTGACGGTGCGCGCGACGAAACCGGCATCGGACACGGTTCTGTCGCGGATCATCCGTATGGTCAGCGATGCGCATTCGCGGCGTGCCGATGTCGAACAATGGGTGGCCAAGTTTGCCCGCATCTACACGCCGATCGTGATGTTGCTGGCGATCGCGATTGCGGTGCTGC
Organism: Alterinioella nitratireducens; assembly: GCF_013155465.1. Lineage (GTDB taxonomy): Bacteria > Pseudomonadota > Alphaproteobacteria > Rhodobacterales > Rhodobacteraceae > Alterinioella > Alterinioella nitratireducens. The sequence continues at coordinate 21,832 of NZ_JABJVX010000022.1, forward strand.
CGCCGCTCGCTTTCGGCGGGGCCTGGGATTACTGGTTCTACAACGCGCTGGTGTTGCTGGTCATTGCCTGCCCCTGTGCTTTGGTCATCTCAACGCCGGTCTCGATCGTCGCAGCGCTGGCGTCATCGGCCCGCAACGGCGTGCTGATCAAGGGCGGTGCCTATGTCGAGGCACCGGGGCGGATCACCGCGCTGGCCATGGACAAGACCGGCACCATCACCGAGGGCGAACCCGAGGTTGCCTCGGTGCATCCTTTGGGCGGCACCCCGGAACGCGATTTGCTCGAAGTGGCGGCGGCGCTGGAGGCCCGGTCGTCGCACCCGCTGGCCCGCGCGATCGTGAGCCGGGCACAGGCTGAAGGCGCAGGTGGCAAAGTGGCCGAAGACACCCGCACGGTGCCGGGCCGCGGTGTTGAGGGCAGCTTTGGCGACCGCACGGTCTGGCTCGGCTCTGACCGGTTCGCCGCCGAAAAAGGTTTTGACAGCGCGTTGCCGGAAGAATTGCGTGAACGCATCGAAGGCGCTGGCAGTACGCTGGTTGCCGTGGGCGACGGCGACAAGCTGCTGGGCGTTCTGGAACTGCGCGACCGCATCCGAGCCGATTCCAAGGACATCGTCGCAAAGCTGCATGCACAGGGCGTCAGGACGATCGTCATGCTGACGGGCGACAATGAACGCACCGCCAGGGCGGTGGCGGCCGAGGTGGGCATCGACGAGGTGCGCGCCGAGTTGCTGCCCGAACAGAAGGTTGACGCAATTGAGGAACTGGTGGACAGCCACGCCATGGTGGCAATGATCGGCGATGGGGTGAACGACGCACCGGCCATGGCGCGGGCGCATTTCGGCATCGCTATGGGCGCCATCGGTTCCGACGCGGCTGTCGAGACCGCCGATATCGCGCTGATGACCGACGATATCGGCAAGGTGCCGTGGCTGATCGGACATTCACGCCGGACAATGTGGATCATCCGCCAGAATATCGGCCTGTCGCTTGCCACCAAATCAGTTTTCGTGGGGCTGACGGCCTTTGGCATGGCGTCGATGTGGGGCGCGATTGCCGCCGACGTCGGTGTGTCGCTCCTGGTGGTGATGAACGCGCTCAGGCTGTTGAACGGTAAGGCCGACGGCGGTGCGCCGAAGGGCGGTGAACTGGCAGTCGCAGCCCAGAAAACGGAGGCACTGGCGCATGGTCATTGAATTGAAGGAACCCGGAAAGGAGCCTAAGAGAAACATGAACACGAATGGCAGAATGATGTGCCCGGTCTGTGACGTAGCCCTGAGCATGGCCGACCGGCAGGGCGTCGAGATAGACTTTTGCCCGCAATGCCGGGGCGTATGGCTGGACCGGGGCGAGCTTGACAAGATCATCGAGCGCAGCGCGTCAGAAATGGCACCGCCGCCCCGCGAACCCGACAGGCGTGGCTATGACGATCCGCGCGGCTATGGCGGCGGTCATGGTAAGCACGGCGGTAAACATGGCGGCGGATACGGCAAGCACGGCTCCCGCCGGAAATCATGGCTGATGGAAATCTTCGACTGAGGTCGGCATTTTTCCCACTTCATGCCGATTTGGCAATCCGCAACATCCTCCGGAAATTTACCTGGCCGGAGGATTTTGCGGATTTGCCTTGCACAAAAACCCCTCTGACCTGAAAGAAAATATGCCCCACGACGAAGGCCATACACATATCGACCCGGCGTCCGGCGACCGCCGGGTAGCGATTGCCATCTGGGCGAACGGCATTCTGACGATTGCGCAGATTGTTGGCGGGATTTTCGCCGGATCGCTCGCGCTGATCGCCGACGCGATTCACAATTTCTCGGACATGGCCGCGCTGGTCATAGCCTTCGGTGCTCGCAAGATCTCGCGCCGTCCGGCTGACGCCAAGATGACTTTTGGCTACAGGCGGATCGAGATCGTCGCCGCGCTGATCAACTATACCTCGCTGATCATAATCGGGCTCTATCTGATCTACGAAGGCGCGATGCGGATGATCGACCCGCCAGAGGTGCTTGGTTGGTGGGTGGTGATCCTGGGAGGCGTGGCACTGGTCGTCGATACGCTCACGGCCATGCTGACATATTCGATGCAGAAGGGCAGCGTGAATATCCGCGCCCTCTTTCTGCACAACCTGTCCGATGCCCTGTCCTCGGTCGCGGTGATCGTCGGCGGAACGCTGATCCTGCTCTACGACATCCGTTGGGTCGACCCCGCAATCACCATCGGCATCGCCCTCTATATCCTCTATCTTGCCTTCACCGAAATCGGCGGCACGATCCGCCTGCTGATGCTGGCCAGCCCGCCACAGATCGAAGTCGACGCTTTGATCGGGGCTGTTTCCAGCGTTCAGGGCGTCGACAACATTCACGGGGTTCATTTCTGGCAGATCGACGAGCAAAAGAATTCGATGGACGCCCATGTCGTTGTCGCCCGCGACCACTGGGAAAGGCTGGAAGCAATCAAGAGCGACATCAAGGCAGTGCTCGCGGAAGAATTTGGCATCTTTCACTCCACGCTGGAATTTGAACACCCCGATCACGCCCATGAAGACGCGTCAGTCTATGGCGACGAATGAAGGTAGTCTGACCGGGTACTTGCTCGGTCGGGTGCTGCCCTGTTGCCGCATCGGCCGCCTGTTCAGATTTTCGGGCGGCGCAATTTCCGCGATGGCAAAAGCTCGGAGAGAAGCAATAGCCCGACACCGCCAACCACAGCGACATCGGACAGGTTAAACGCCGGCCAATGCCAGCCACCGACGTAGAAATCGAGGAAGTCGGTTACCGCACCGAAACGCAGCCGATCCGCCACGTTGCCGAGCGCACCGCCGATCACCAGCCCGTAGGCCAGCGCCTCGAGCCGGCTGCCCGCCCGGACCATGAGCAGAGCAAGCCAGCCGACGATGCCGAGTGCGAGGGCTGAAAGCAACGACCACGGCACGCCGCCTAAAAGCCCGAAAGTCACACCGTCGTTGCGCAAATAGACCAGATTGAAGCCGGGAAAGACCTGAACGCCCCCAACGAGAACAGCGCTGTTGGCGTTGACGATCGCCTTAGTTCCCTGATCAACAGCAAGTGCCGCGAAGGCTCCGGCAATACCTGTAGTTAGATTTGACAATTGCGACTCCCTCCTGGCTTTCTGCTGGCTGTCGCGCCGGTCAGTCTGACGACGCGGTGTCTGGCACGGCTGGTCCAACGGCATCTGCCGCGAGGATAGGAACCTCAACAGTCAAATCGTCGCCATCGTAGAATGTCAGCCGCAGGGGAAGCGTTGCGCCCTCAACCAGTGGCGCCTCAAGGCCGATCAGCATTACGTGCATGCCACCCGGTTCGAGGGTGACGGATGCGCCCGGCGCAACGCGCAACTCCGGCACGGCGCTCATCCGAGCGACGCCTGTCACGCCCAAATTGGTTCTGTGTAACGTCTCGATCGATGCGATATCGGTGCGAACGCCGATCAGATCGATCGTCTTCTGTCCGGTATTGCGCAGAGTGAAGAAGATCGAAGCGGAGTCGTTGCCGGTGCTGGCACTGGCACTGGCACTGGCAGCGCGGGTCCAGGCGTTTTCGACCACCAGGTCGCCGTCTGCCGCCGCCGACTGGGCGTTGGCGTGTATCGCCCAGAAAGCGAGCATTACACTCGTTACGACCCCGGTGAGGTTAGTCTTCATCAAATTGGCCCTTATCCATCGGAAATGCGCTCCTGCCAAAACCCGATTCGGCTGGGACGATGCAATCTGCAACCTCCGGCCGCTGTAGGTGCAAGAAGAAATTCCGGTTTACGGCATTTGCCGTGTTCCCGCGCGTCAGCCAAGCGAGACAACGAAAACCCCCGTCCCGATGACAAGCCCGAACATGGTCAGGGCCGCGAGGCCGAGCAGAAGGCCGAGCCGCCCGCTCGGGGCGTCTGCCCGTATACGGTCCGCTCCAACTGCCCTCGCGGTATCCGCAGCCGCGTAGTCCGGTCCGGATATCCCGTGCCCCCGGCGCAGGCGCTTCTTCTCGGTGAGGTTCCAGTCGTAGATAACGATGATAATCGCGATGATTGACATCATGCTCGCCGGCACCCAAAGGATGAATCCGCCCGCCGTCTCGTCCGTCAGTGGCGCGATGTCAAAAAGCCGTCCCTCGATGTCGTAAGCGGTGTAAAGAACACCGGATTTGAAGACCGTTATCGCACCCAACAGGATGTTCGCGACGATCGTTGCGAAAAGCAGCCCAAAGCGCAGGAAATGTGACGGGGCGGATGGTCCGTCATGCCTGCCGAAGATCATCGCGAAGAACAGGAAACCTGCCGCCAGCATCGTCAGGTGCATTGCCCAGTGGATCACCGGGTTGAGCAGGGCAATGTTATGAATCGACGGGATCTGCCAGACATAGAGCGACAGCACGAACAGGGCAAATGCCACGACCGGTCGGGTGAGCAGGGTGTATGTGGCCGCCAGGACACCGGCTTTCATCAGCGGGGCCGCCAGTCCGCGCCGCATGGCTTCCGGCAGGCCGGCGATCAGCACGCCTTGCGGGCGGGCAAGGATGACCAGCATCGGCCCGACCATGCGCAGCAGCAGGTGCTGGATCTGGTGCATCAGAAACAGCCGCTCACCCATCGGGTCGATCGGCGATTGCAGCGATAAAAAGAGCGCAAGCATGCCCGTTACGAACAACGTGTGCCGGACGCCCGACACCGGCCGCGCGACGGTTCGCCGCCGAAGCGCGCCGCGCGCATAGATCGCCAGGATCAGCAGAATCAGGCCGCTGATTTCAGGTGTGAGATTCCAGGCAGACCAGGCAACGTCGGCGGTCAGGCCTTCGCCACCATGGGCGAGCGCGGTTGCGGGGACGAGCGCGGCCGCCGCCAGCGCGAACACGCCCGGCAACCGGCAGCGTAGTGGCATTCGGTCAGCAGGAGTTGCGAATGAATTTCTGTTACTACAGCGCATAGATGATCGTGGCGCCGGTTATCATCACGGTTGCGAACATCGCCGCCGAGACCAGTGCAAGCGTCCGGCCCATGCGGCGGTTGGGTTCTGTCACCTTCAGGCGCAGTTCATGAGCGGTTTCCGGGAATTCAAGCGCAGCGGCGTTCGATCCGGTCCAGCTGTGCCGCGCGTTCCAGCGCCGGACCTCAGCCGCGTTCCAGCCGTTGAAGACAAGGATGATGGCGGCGATGATGACAAAGGATGACGGCACCCAGATCGTGTAGCCGCCGGTGGTTTCGTCGGCCAGCGGTGCAAAATTCCAGAGCCGTCCGGCGATGTCGTAGCCGGAATAGAGCACAGACTCTTTCATCGTCGTGAGTGAACCGAGCAGGATGTTCGACAGGATGATTCCGACGAGCGCAAGCACGCGCAGGCTTTGGGTCGCGGCCTCGGGCGCATCACGCCGATCAAGCACGACGGCAAAGAAGTTGAGCCCCACCAGCGTCATGCTCAAATGCGCAAACAGAGCAAGCGGTGGCATACCGACCGCCGCGTTGTGAACCACTGGAATTTGCCAGAAATATAGCGCGGCGATCAGCAAAACAAAGCTGACATCGAGGCGGCTCAGGACACGCGCCGAAATCTGCCCTGCGGGACGGTTACCAAATCGCCTGAGCCCGCGCCGTGTTCTGCGCGGAAGGCCCGCGCGCAGAACCGGCCACGGATGGGACAGAACGATCAGCATCGGCCCGAGCAGCCGGATCAGGAGGTGTTGCACCTGATGCGCCGCAAAGAGCCTTGGCCCGGCACTCGCCAATGGCCCGGCGAAGGCAAGAGCCAGCAGCACCGCTCCCGCCGCGAACAGGGTGTGCCGGACACTACCAACGCGCTCTCGCACCAGACGCGGACGGCCCGCGCCGCTCAGGTATAGCCAGACCAGACCGACAATCGCCGCGAGGGCCATCGGAGACAACGCTGGTCCGAAAGGATCGAGTTCAGCAACGTTCATGGTGCTTTCCGGACCCGACAGATTGCATCCACACCCGACCGCCGGGAACCACCTTGCGACAGCAACTGCTGCTTGCGATGCGCCGCCCTGTCTCCGGCGACAATGATCGCGGGTCGGGTGGTGCTTTCAACGATCATCATGAACGGGTGCCTCAGTTGCCGGGGTAGGACGCGAAAATCTGCTGGCTTTGGTCGAGATTCACCAGGACCACGTCGAAGGCCTCGCGCTCATTGCCGTATTCCATACCCGGTGACCCCGTGGGCATTCCGGGCGTCGCGATGCCCAGTGCCTCGGGGCCTTCTTCGAGCAACCGAGTGATTTCTCGCGCCGGAACATGACCTTCTACGGTGTATCCGGCGACACTCGCCGTATGGCAGGCCCAGAGGTCATCGGAAAAACCGGAAGCCTCCTTGGCGGCATAGAGCTCCTCTCCGGAAACATCCTGCACATTCACGGTAAACCCGGCTTCCTGCATAGCCACGACCCAGCCGCCGCAACAGCCGCAGGACACCTGCTTGAGAACGTCGATTGCCGGCGTCGCTTCCTGTGCTGTGGCCGTGGCTGCCATTGCGAACAGCAATCCGCCCGCCATTAATGTGCTTTTCATAATTATCTCCTGTTTTCACGGTTGAAGCGCAGAAACACGCAACCAGATTCCTGTCTGCAACCTCAAGCCGCTTTAGGTTCAAGTGAAGAGTCCTTCCTGCGCTGGAATGTCGCGCGGCCTTGCCGCGTTAGTGCCGCCAAAATGGGCCCTGCGATTTTCATGTCGCGTCTCCCCTTGTCGCAGGTGTCAACCCTGCGTCTGTGCTGGCTTCGGGGACGGCGCGGTCGGGAAACTGCCGGCGCGCGTTGATCAACCGACGCAACGCTTCTGTCACGCTGCGGTCCTCGATCAATGTGGCGAGCCGCTCTTCACCCATCGGATCCACAGGCCGTCCGTTCAGTCGGATCTCGTAATGCATGTTTGGTCCGGTCGCGAGGCCCGACGATCCGACTGAACCGATCCGGTCACCCGCATCCACGCGGTTGCCGACCCCGAGACCATTTACGAAAGAATCCAGGTGCGTATACATGCTCGTCATCGACGGCCCATGCTCGATTTCCACGACGCGGCCGTAGCCATTGCGCCAACCGACGAAGGAAATGCGTCCGGGCCCGGTTGCAACGACCGGCGTGCCGCGCTGCGCCGCGTAGTCCACGCCCTTGTGCATGCGGATGTCCCCGTAGATGGGATGCCTGCGGCGACCGAAGACTGAGGTAAGCCGCCCGCCCGCCACGGGCGGCGAAAATGTCCTCAGGCGCTCGCCGTTGCGGAACACGGATGTCGAGCCACTTTCGTCCCCGGCCTGAACGGTTTCGAAACGGTCGCCTTCTAGGCCGAGTTCGGCATAAACAAGCTGCGGAATACCCGTCGCAGTCCCGTCCGGCAATCGCGTCTCGCGCCACAACAGGCGCAACGTCTCGCCACCTCGCAGATCGCGGCGGAAATCCACAGTGCCGCCAAGTACCTGGGCGAGATCGACGGCAAGGCTGGCCGGCACGCCAGCCCGTTCGAGCGTGGCAAATATCGAGCCATCCACCGTGACAGTCGCCGCAACTTCCCGGGTTTCCAGTTCTGGCGCGACGGTTTCGGCGACCGCCTCGTTTTCGAGGCGGACGAGCATCTGTTCTCCGCTGGCGACGGACAGGATAACTTCGTAGGGCCGACCGTTGGCAAAACTGAAAACCGCCACTTCATCCCCGGGGCGAAGGGCCGCCAGATCGTATTGAGTCTGCATCGCACGCGTGAAAACCTGGCGCAGGTCAGCCGAGAGCCCGGCGCGGCGCAGCAATCCGTCGAAGGTATCGCCGGGTGCAATCACAGCGGTCCAGGGCGGCAGGAGCGGTGTTTGGACCGCAGCGGCGGCTGGGTCAGGCGCCGCCGCCGAAGACAGTACCGCCGGGATGCGCAACGTGGGAGGTGTCGCGCCGGACGGCAAGATCACCGGACTCCCCTCAGTGGTGGTGGGCAACCGGAGCGGCGCCGTAACAGTCGCGATTTCGGGCCCCTGCGGCAGCGTCGGGTTAGACGCCAGCCAGAATGCAGCCGCAAGTGCCGCGGCACTCCACAGGATCAACTGAATTTGTCTGAGTCGCACTCGATTCGCCTGGTGATTTTTATAATTGACGCGTGCCTACAAGCTTCAGTGGGTAGAGGTTCAAGCCCTGAATCACATTGCAAGCGGGGACTTGCCATCGGCAGGCATGAAACCTACATTCTTTGGAGCTTTGCGAGGGATGACATGCTGACAATCGGCACTTTGGCGCGCAGGACGGGAACCAAGGTTCAGACGATCCGCTATTATGAACAGATCGGGCTTTTGCCCGAACCCGGACGCACCGCTGGCGGGCAGCGGCGCTACAGCGAGGACGAGCTTGACCGGCTGGCTTTCGTCCGGCATTCACGGCAGCTTGGCTTCCCGCTCGACGCGATCCGGGAGTTGCTGGAACTCGCCGACTATCCGCATAAGCCTTGCACCGCAGCCGACAAGATCGCGCAGCGCCAGTTACAGCAGGTGGAACAGCGGATTGCGAGGCTGGAGGCGTTGCGTGCCGAACTTGAGCGTATGGTCCACGAATGCAACGGCAGCAACACTGCGGATTGCCGTGTCCTAGAAGTCCTGCGCGACCACTCCGAATGCCTCACAGATCACGATGAGATCGGCTCATAACGGCAATGTGGGTCTGATTGCCTTCCCGGATTGCCGCTCCCATCAAATTCGCCGAATCGTCGCCCCCATGTCGGGTGGCACTGGGCCTATGTCTTCGGCATGGGAATAGGCGATTGGCAAGGCGATACGCTTAGTCAAAGATCAAGAAGGCTACGTGTGCCGGGCGCTCCGGTCAGCGCATCACGGATGGCTGCAACGCATTCGGTGGCGCGAACAGGAAAGCGGGCCGGGGTAAGCACTACTATTCTAAACCAAGGTCGGACCAACTGGCAGCGTGGAAACGACCGGAAATCGCCCCATGGCAAACGCAAGTCTTGGAGATGGGGTGGATGCCGCTCTCACCCTGACGGCATCGCGATGTGCTATACTCGTGGTGTCGAAGCACAAGCTGA
>NZ_JABJVX010000023.1 GCF_013155465.1 Alterinioella nitratireducens
ACGGCGTCGAGGTGACAGACGCCACAGAAATCAGCGCCGCCTGATCAGGCCGCGTCACCCAGATTCAGGCATAGCTCAGTCTCGACCGTGCGCTACTATTTCTACCGCTGGCGCGATGATGGCCTGCTGGCCGAGATCAATCGCCACCTGGTCGCAGCCGCGCGCCTCGCGGCAGGACGCGATGTGCAGCCGACAGCCGGTGTGATCGACAGTCAGAGCGTGAAAACCTCTGAAAATACGTCCCTTTCCGGCTACGATGCGGGCAAGCGGATCAAAGGTCGAAAACGCCACATCATTACTGACACCTGCGGCAACCTGATCGCATGCGAGGTTCATACGGCCAACATTCAGGATCGTGACGGTGCGCCCAGGGTCTTCGCCAGGCTCCACCGCGAAGCCCCGAAACTGCGCCACATGTTCGCGGATGGCGGCTATGCCGGACCGAAGCTGCGGGGCGCCCTCGTGAGGCTCGGACGCTGGACGCTGCAAATCGTCAAGCGCTCGGACACCGCCAAGGGCTTCGAGGTGCTGCCACGCAGATGGGTCGTGGAGCGCACCTTCGCATGGCTCGGTCGCTGCCGTCGCTTGGCGAAGGATTGGGAGAAATCCATCGAGAGCGCCGAGGCTTGGCTGCTGATCGCCCATATCCGGCGCGTGACCCGATTCCTTGCAACAGATTGAAATCGTTCATCCCGTTTTGAATCGGACACTAAGAAGCAAAGGCTGAAGGAAGTCGCACGGGCCAGGCATGCGGCTAATGCGCCGAAACCCTACCAGAGCCTCACTTGTTCCACGACACCAATCCGCGAAACGCCTGACCCTGAGCGCCCGCGCCGCGTCTTTCCGGTTGAGGATTGGTGAAATGACGGATCACCTCCTGGACTCTGCCGCATCACTTCTCGATGCCGGTGACGCGAGCCGCATCGCCCATATCCGGACGGCCCGTTGGATCAGCCATCCGGTTGCAAGTCGCGCCCATAACGCCATGCGTCTGCTACTCGATCGGCCGGTCACTTTGCGCCCCAGAGGGCTCTTGCTGACGGGCCCTTATCACAATGGCAAGACGATGATCGCCGAACGCTTCGCGATTGAACATTTGCGTCAGTCAGATCGTCAAAGGATCTGGGTGATCCAGACCCGAGAAGGTGCCGGACTGTCTCACTTCTATGCCAGCATTCTTGCCGGGTTGCGCGCGCCTCAGGCATCTGGTTGGCGAAGCCTGTCGCGCGCGGGCGAGCAGGTGGATCATTTGCTGGACAGCTTGAAACCCCGCCTGCTCATCTTCGATGAGTTTCACAGCGCCCTTCGAGGGCGCCGACAGGACGTGAAAGCTATCTTTTCGTTCCTGCGCCGTATCGCACGTGTCCACGACATCTCGCCCGTACTGGTCGGCGAGGTTGCGGTCTATGACGCGGTACACGACACCGAGGAAATGGGATCGCGGTTCGATACGATCCCTGTTCCCAGATGGGCGTATGACGAGGATTTCGCGACGCTCCTCGATAGTCTTGTGTCGCGTTGCCCTTTAATCTGAGACGCGACGCGTTTGGCGGGAGTGGACAGAACATGGGGGTCATGTGGCGCGTTTGCTGTTTGCAACCGTCAGGCGACCGTCGAGGACGGCGGCCCGTGTGATGGCAACTCGGTGAGCCCCTTTTGGTGACCACCTCATCCTTCTGCGCTTTCCCATGCGGGAATTGGCAATGTCATCGACTGATCCTTCGGCACGAGAAGACGAGATGGGCAGCCCTTTACGGTACCGTCGGCCATAGTCGACAAGGGATTCCATGTTGTTCGCGAGATAGGTGTACAGTGTCTCGCAGCGGACCTGCACGCGAGCGGCAGCGGTGCGGACAGCCAGAGGTTCTTCCGCAAGGCGGGCGCAATCGTGCATGAGCCCCTTCAGATAAGTTTCCGCGACACGTGCTCTGCCGTGCCAAAGCCACCAGCGGAGGCTTTTCGCAGGGCGCTGGAACAGCACTGGATTGCCGGCAAAACTTTGTGTCTGGACGAGCCCCTGAACGGCGGCCTCGACATGCTGCACACGCATGGAGATGTGCCACCAGTCGAGAATATGCTTCACCGGGGCGTCGCCGTTGGTGGCATTTCGGATCAGATTTGGCAAAGCTGGCTCGCCGTCCGAGATCACCGTCAACAGACGGCCTGGCTTCCATCCGAAGTCTGACAGCTCGTCTCGCATTCGGCTGCCTGGCGATGCCGTCGCATTGGCGACCAAGCCAAATCGTCGGCACATATTGCGGCTTTCAATCTTACCGACCACAAGATCCAGGTGTCGCTGCTGATACTCCGGTCGACAGCGGATATGCGCACCGTCCAGAAAAACCGTCAAACCACCTTTGGGCGGTGCTTCAACGGGATCGACTGATGCCCTTCGACTTTTCTCGAGCCCCGTGGCGACTCTACCCAACCGGTCACGCACCGTGGTGTGATGGGGCGGGTGGCAGGGCAAGAAGCTCTTCATCAGCCGTGCGGCTTCGCGAAAGGAATGCCGGGACCCAAGCTCCGCATGGAGCCGCTGCAGTTCCGGGGTAGCTCGGTCTGGAAAGAAATAGGCCAGCGGAGAAATAGGCCCGCCGGGCATCGCCGCTGACCTCACATCACAAGAACAGCGGCGCAAGCGCGCGGCTTTGACCCGAACCCGACCAAAGAGCGTGTCAAGAACGCGCGTGCGATAGTCATGAATGGCACGAACCGAGGCGCAATCCGGGCATATGCGGCTCTCTCGAGTGATCTCCTCGACCTGATCGTAAAGGACTACCCTCTGGATCTGTTCGACGATCCTCTTCCCATCCTCAAGGCGCAGCCCGATCCCGTCTGGGCAGGTAACCCGGTAGGGTCGAGATATGCTATCAAGCTGATGGGTACGCTTCTCCCCGTTGTCGAAAATCGTTTCGATCGTAATCCGAACGTCCATGGCAGCCCCCCTCGCAAAGAGCTTACCTTAGCACAGGCCAGACCACCGACGACGACCCCCATGTTTTGTCCACTCCCGCTATATCTCCCGTTGCGGGGGGCCCACGGTTCTGGGGTGTTGCGTTTCATCCAAACAAGCGTTTGGCGAGTCTTGTCACGTTCGCCTTGAGCGCTTTTTCGTTGGGGCTGCTTGGATCGAAGGCTCCGCCGTACCAGGCCTTTAGGTCTTTGTGTTCGGGGTGTTTCGGGTCGGTCATGGCCTCGACGAACATCGCATAGCCAAGCGGTCCACCGATGTCTTCAGGCGGGCAATTGCCGGTGTTTCCAATCAGGCGCGGGTAGGTTCGCCCCGGGTTTGCAGCGGCGGGTGGCGCGGCTGTGATCTCATGTTCCCAGTCATCGCCGAAGTCGTAGAGATAGGTCAGGCCAGCGTCTCCGGCCTTGTCCAGAGCCTGGGTGAGCGTGGTCTTGTCGGCAGGCAGGTCTTCTGGGCTATCAACAAAGTCCGGCATGACCCAGCGTTCGGCACCCCACTGGTAGGGCGCACCCATGCAGAACTGATAGAGATGGGCATTGTGCCAACCGAACGCCGCCTGCAGCGTTTCGTGCAGGTGGTCGAGCGGGATGTCGGCCGGCACTTCGAGCGTACGGGTGACCTTTGGCGCGACATCGCGCAACGTCACGGTGATTTTGATGATCTGCATAGCCTGCCCCCTTTGTCAGGGCGCAGTGTAATTCCATGGCAGGACGGCGTCGATATCAGATTGTTTGTGGCCTTGAGCGATGGCGGTGATGGTCGGGATCTTCTTGCGCAATCGACTGTCCTCACGCAGCAAGGATGTTGTTGAGGATGTCCGTGGCCTCCTCGGGGGCCTCGACGACATGACGTACATGTGGGCGCATCAGGGGGTTCGGATCGGATTGTTTTTCCAGCGCCAAGGCGTGGAGAAGCCCCTTCGACGCGCACTGTAATGCCCGTCAACAAGGAGCGTCTGTAGTTGAAAGCTCAAAACGGGACAGCCGAAACCGGCCAACTCCGCGCACGGTGGGAGGCATGAAAGGAGAACGACATGCAATGGCTGCTCGATAACTGGATCATCGTGCTTTTGGTCGGTGGTATGATCGGCATGCACCTGTTTGGTCATGGTGGTCATCGTGGTCATGGTCGCAGCAAGCACAAGCCGCACGATGCTGACACAAACGACGAGTCTGGCAAGACCCGGCCCCACAGCCACGCTAACAAGGGCGCGGTTCCTGGCCCGGCGACCAAAGATGCGAAGACCGCCGATGAGCGCTGAAAGCACATGACTTCGTCAATCCAAACCGCATCTGAGATCAAGATGAACCGACACAGTATCGCAGAATTCGCCCGCCCCGTTCGCGCAATGGGTCTTGGCATCGTCGCATCCCTGCTGCTTGCGACAAATGCTGCTTTCGCTGCCGACTCGACCGGCTACACGACCGTTGACGGCACGTTGATCTACTATGCCATCGTGCCCGCCGAGGTCGTCCGCACCTTCCCGCGCGGCACCGCAGAGGCTGAAATGCATGGCGGAGTGCCGGATGGCAGGCATGTTCACCACCTCCAGGTCGCGGCGATCGATGCCGAGACCAATGAACGGATCACCGATGCACAGGTCACGGCATCGATCGCCGAACTTGGGCTGAGCCCGCAGAAGATCGAGCTGGAACCGTTTCTGATCGACGATGTGCTGACTTATGGCGGCTATTTCGAATTCTCCAAACTGGCCACCTATTCAATCGACATTCAGATCGAGCGTCCGGGCGCGGCGGCTGCCACACCGGCCCGCTTTGATTACAGACACCATTGAAGACTTCGCCCGCGGACGCAGCAAGAAAACTGACAGGAACACATGATGCAAACGAAATACCTTGCGGTCTCCACCGCAGTTTTCACCGGCCTTCTGGTTCTGGGCTGGGTCACCCACGGCACCGGCGTCGTCCGGGACGATCCCGAACGCAATATCGTCATTCCCGACGAGTTGATGACACAGCTTCAGGTCAAGGCCGCCTATGACGGCGAGAACATCTATTTCCGCTACCGCTGGCCCGCCGAACGCCCGATGCTGTTTGATGACGTTCTGGTCTACGAAGATGGCGTCTGGGAGGAACGCGGCGGCGAAGTGATCGGCCCGGACCCCGACAACCTAGTCGAAGACCGGGTGGCGATGATGGTCGATGACGGCTCGGTACCACTTTTCGGTCGCTATGGCGGCTACATCACCATCGGCGACGGCCTGACGACTTTCACCGGCGTGCCCGAAACCGAGGAAGAGCGTACCAAATACCTGCCCTCGACCCGTACCGACCCAGGTGATTTCGAGTCGGTGCGGCCGGAAAACGAACTCGAGATGCTGCGCGCGGCCGGTCAATTCCTCGATCTTTGGGACTGGCGGTCCAGCCGAACCAACCCGTTGGGACAGGCGGAGGACACCTCGGTCGGTGCCGAAAGGGAGGCCGACGCGGGCATCGCCCCCTATTTCACCAATATCGACGAGGAGACCGGCCTGCCGCTGTTCATGTTCGACCCGGCCGCAGGCGATCCGGCGCTGCGGATCGACGCGGTAGTGGCCGGTGAGGTCGGGTTCAATGACACCTATTATCTGAACGCGGCTACGGCTGTTCCTTTCGACCCGAATCGCGACTGGCAGAATGGCGATACCCTGCCCCGCCGGGTTCTGCGCGATGGGTCGGGATCGCGCGCCGACGTCGCCATGCCTTCCGCCGCGCGCTGGCGCAACGGGTTCTGGGACGTGACGCTGGTGCGGGCGATGGATACCGGCAACCCGCTCGAAGACAAGATCTTCCGCGACGGCGGCAATTACGATCTCGCCTTTTCGGTGTTCCGCAACGCCTCGACCATGCGCTGGCACTATGTCTCTCTGCCGGTCTCTCTGGGTCTTGAACAACCCGCCCAGTTGGTGGCCGAACGCTTTGAGGGTGACGCCCCCGACTGGACCCAGCCCTGGACGGAAATCACCATGTACTATCCCGGTCAGGTCACTTGGAGCCGGCTGACGGATGCACGCCAGCACCCCGGTGCCGACCGCATCGCACAGCGCGTTCCGGTAGCCACGCGTCACAGTGAGGAACAGCTCGCGCTTTATGGTGTGCAGATGGAATTTGCCGGCGAAATCCGCAGTCAATGGATTTGGACATTGATCATCAGTCTCGGCCTGATCGTGGGCATGGGTATCAACGTCAACTTGCTAATGCGCCGCCGCGAGGGAGAGGCCTGATGACCCATTTGAATGCAAATCAGTCCGGAACCCCCGGCACTCCAAAGGACACCTCCATGAAACCCGCTCTGCTACGCTTCCGCCGCATCACAGTCGCT
Organism: Alterinioella nitratireducens; assembly: GCF_013155465.1. GTDB lineage: Bacteria > Pseudomonadota > Alphaproteobacteria > Rhodobacterales > Rhodobacteraceae > Alterinioella > Alterinioella nitratireducens. The sequence goes on from NZ_JABJVX010000023.1 coordinate 6,293, forward strand.
GCAACCCTCCTGGGCCTGCTCGGTACCGGCGCGGCGCTGGCGCATGGTGTGGACGCCGGGGTCCAGGTCGAAGTGGTGGGCGAGCCCTCCTGGTCGCTCAGCCCGGTCTATCACATTCTCATGGCACATTTTCCGGTGGCGCTGTGGATGGCGGCCTATCTGTTCATCCTGATCCGCTGTCTTTCCGATTCGGAATTCGCGGTACGCCTGCAAAAGGCAGTCTGGCCTCTGGCCGCGCTCGGAACGCTCGCGGGCTTTGTGACCTACGGGCTGGGTCTGACGATCTACCCCTGGTCGGCGATCACTGAATCCCCCCTGGGGCGTAACCACATCATGTTGGCCACCTGGACGTTGAGCTACTGGACCGTGATGAGCGTGCTCGGCTATCGCTTCCGCCGTCACCTCTATGTCGGCGGGCAACGCTGGATCACCCTGGCGCTGGCGACCATAGGTGCGATCGTCATTACCATCACCGGAACGCTAGGCGGGTCGCTGGGTGGCACACCATCATTGGTGACGGAAAGCCTTAGCTGGATCGGCTGGAACGTCTACATGACCTTCTACCTGCCGACCTGGATGCTGGTCGTCTATGGCGTGGGCACGGTCGTGCTGATCGCCATCGGTATCGTCGGCCGCCGCCGTGCTTGATCTGAAGCGCTCACAGGCCCGGGTCGCGGCGGCGTCGCGGCCCCACTTTCCGGATGCGCCGCTTCCGGCCTATCGGGAGCAGTATTACTGGTGGGCCTATCTTCGGCCCGCCAGCCTGCGCGTCTTCGATCACCCATGGGCGGTCAACGCAATCCTCTGGGGACAATACCGGCGGCTCTGCGACGCTGCCATTGTCGAGATGGCTCCCGGCACCGAGGTGTTGCAACTGGCCTGCGTCTACGGCGATCTGTCGCCGCGTCTGGCCCGCCATCTGGGCCGGTCCGGGCGTCTGGATTTCGTCGAAATCGCCCCAATCCAGGTCGCCAATACCCGAACCAAGCTGAACGATGCGCTTCCCCTGACCCGCGATTACATTGCGGCGGCGGAATTGACGGACTGATATGACGTCGCAGGCCGAAATCGAAATCGTCGGGGCCGGGCCTGCCGGCCTGACCTGCGCGATCGTGCTGGCCAGGGCGGGGCGGACCGTCACCGTGCGCGAATGGCACGGCGATGTCGGCCACCGGTTCCATGGCGATTTTCAGGGTCTGGAGAACTGGACCGACCCGCAGGATGTCCTCGCCGAACTGGCCGAGGCGGGCATCGCCGCCGATTTCGATCACCACGGTGTGAGCGAGGGAGTTGTGTTCGACGGCCACGCAAGACCACATTCGGTGACCGGAGCGCGCCCGCTTTTCTACCTTCTGCGGCGCGGCCGCTCGGCAGGAACGCTGGACCGGGCGCTACTGGATCAGGCCCGCGCCGCCGGAGCCGAGGTGCGGTTCAACGACCGCGTAAAGAACACCTCGGGCAACATGGTTCTGGCGGGCGGGCCGCGCCGCGCAGATATTATCGCCGTGGGGCATGTTTTCGACACGACCATGGCCGACGGCGCCTGGCTCGCATTCGGCGCCGATCTGGCCCCGAAGGGCTATGCATACCTGCTGGTCCATGCCGGGCGCGGCACGGTAGCCAGCTGCATGTTCACGGGTTTTCGCAACCAGGCGCAGCATCTTGCCGCGACAGTGGCCTATTTCACGCGCCACGCCGGTTTGCAGATGCAGAACCCCCATGAATTCGGCGGCTTCGGCAATGTCAGATTACCGCGTACGGCGATGCAGGGCGGAAACCCTGTGATCGGCGAACACGCGGGCTTTCAGGACGCATTGGCAGGGTTCGGGCTGCGATATGCCATGCGATCCGGTCGGCTGGCGGCGGAAAGTCTGATCCATGGAACGGACTATGCGAAATCCTGGCGACGCGATCTGCAACCGGGCCTGCGCGCCGGTGTGGTCAACCGGTTTCTGTTCAACCAGACCGGCCCGCGCGGGGTGGATTATCTGATCGGCAAGATTGCCCGGGTCGATACGGGTACAGCCCTGGCCCAGGCCTATGGCTTGTCATTGCCGCGCCGACTGCTGCTGCCACTTGCCCGATATCGCTTTCGCGCCCCGTTGAAAGACGGCAGTTGCAGTCACCTGAACTGCGATTGTGTCTGGTGTCAGCACGGCGACCACGATGCCGCCGACACCTGAACGCAGCGCCAATTCACGTCGGCCGTCGGAAAATCGTGCCGAGGCTCGCGCGTCTCCCCTTCGGCAACTGTAACGCTTCGCCATCTTCAGCGTCCTTACCTGCAGGGGTCGGTGACCGACCGCCATTGGAAAAGCATGAGGAGATCACAATGAAACACATCGCACTCGCCGCCGCCGCCATCGGGGCCGTCGCCTTTGCAAACGGCGCCTTCGCCCACGAAATGGACCTCGATCAGGACGGCCTTTATTCGTTGGCCGAAATGCGGACCGAATATCCCGATCTGACCGACGCGCAATATGCCGCCCTAGACACCAATAGGGATGAAGCTGTCGACGCAGACGAGTTGGCGGCCGCAATTGCGAACGGCACTCTGGCGCCAATGGAATAGCGACTGGCCTATGGATCCGCGCACCCGGATCGCCGCGTCTGTGGCGACCCAGGCTCCTGCCGTTGCAAGATGGGGGGCACCCGACAGCGACAATAAGGTGTAATGCAGATGCAGGTTCGGGACATCATGACGGAAGCCCAAGGCCAGCGGTCCTTTCGAGCCCGGTTTGCCAATTTTCACTGAAACGACCAATGACCGTGATCAGCCCCACTTGGGTAGGGCTGATCATCAGGACCAGGCCTTTGATCCATCGGGATGATGGACTGAGCTATGCTGGAATCTGGGCGACGCGGCCTGATCAGGCGGCGCGGTTTTCGGTGTCGTTTGCGGCGACACCATCGGTGAATGTGACGCCTTCGATGACCATCGGCAACTGGTTCGCGCGCTTCAGCCGACGCCATGTCTTCGCGGCGGTCTGAACGAGCTTGAACACCATCAGCTTGGCGTCGCGGTCCTTTGTCAGGCACGTCACCGCCTTCTCGTATCTGGCCGCGTATTTCTCGGCGAAGATGTCCATCACGGCTTTGGCCCTGGCGCGGGACTCAGCGTGCCAGATCTCACGTAGATCGGCCTTCACCGTCGGCTGCATGGATTTCGGGAACTTGTTGAGAACATTGGCTGTCTTGTGAACCCGACAGCGCTGATGACGCGTGCCGGGAAGGACCTCGTCGAGCGCCTTCCAGAACCCCATGGCCCCGTCACCCACGGCGACCTCGGGCGGCACTGAGAGGCCGCGCGTCTTGATGTCGACCAAGAGCTCTCGCCAGCTCTGGGCGCTTTCCCGAACGCCGACCTGAAAGCCGACCAGTTCCTTCTTTCCTTCGGGCGTGGCGCCGAGAATGACCAGCATGCACTCGGCCTGCGGCTCCATCCGGGCCTGCAAGTAGACACCAACGGTCCAGATGTAGACATACTGCCGGGCAGAGAGATCGCGGCGCTGCGAGCGGTCGTATTCCTGCTGCCACTCCCCGGTCAGCCGCGAAACCACGCCCGGCGACGGGCTAGGTGCATCCGGGCCGAGGAGCGCAGCGGCCAGCATCCGGCGCGCCCCGTCACACAGCCCAGGGATACATGAACGCCATCTCCATATCGAAGGCCAGGAACAGCAGCGCATAACCGGCATAGCGCGCATGATAGCGCACCCAGACCGGATCGCGCGACTGGGTGCCGGCGGTGGCGGGCACGTCCTTGCCGGGTTCCGCGCGCGCCCGCCCGATGGCCCGCGCCAGCCCGTAAAGGCTGAGCACGAGACCGAACACACCGACACTCAGCCCGAAAAGGATCGCGTATTGGGAAAGCTCGCTCATCCTTGGCACCTCCTATGGGGCTGTCGAATCCCAATCAGGTTAGGGGTTTGATCTCCGCGGCACAATCACGCCAGCGCCCGGGCTGCCGTCATGCAAGGACGCGGCGGGTCGCGGATCATTACACGTCTCCGCGAGAACCGGTCTCGGGACTTCGGGACCACAGGTCGCAATTGGTTTCTTCCAGTTGCGTCGCCGGTGACTTAACGTTGCACAATGGGCCATCGGACCGAACGGAACAGGGGAAGCCAAATGTGTCTGTCTGCGCAAGTCAGTTTTGCCGCCAGTGTTTTTCTCGTCGGCGGCGGCACCGCCATTTCGATTGTGGCCTGGCGGCGCAACAAGCGCTATCTGCCGCTTGCCCTGATGCCGCTTTTCGCTGGCTTGCAGCAGTTTACCGAAGGCTTCGTCTGGGTCGGCATGAACGGAAACGATCCCCTGACGGTCTTGTGGGGGGCGATGGGGTTCATCTTCTTCACCTGGTTCATGTGGCCGATCTGGGTGCCGTTCTGCGTCTACGTGCTGGAACCGGATGACAGTCCGCGCAAGCGGTTGTTCCGCCTCATGGCGCTGATCGGGCTGGCCTTCGGGCTGTTGCTTTACATCCCGCACGGGCTGAACAGCGACATGGTCGTGGTCGAGATCAACAACCAGTCGCTGGCCTATGAAAGATCCATGTGGCTGGATTTCATGATGCCGCGCTGGCTGACCAACACCATCTATGTGACCCTCATCACCTTGCCGCCGGCGCTGTCGCACTACAAACATGTGCGCCATTTCGCGCTGACCCTGGTGGCGGTGATCGTGGTCGACATCGCCTTCCTGCAATACGCCTATATCTCGTTCTTCTGCCTGCTGGCGGGACTGGCGACACTGCATCTGGTCTATATCATCCTGACAAACAAATGCGCCCGTGAGTGCCCCGAATTGTTCGCCTGACCCCCGCGTTCACATCGAACGCGGCAAACGGATAAACCGAGGAACGCCGCCGGATCGGTTGCTTCCGATGGTCGGGCACAAACCAACGCTGCACGCTGATGTTTGTTCTGATTTCCAACACCACCCGTTTGCGGCTAATGCGTTTGACGTGCTGAGGCGGACAAGGCTTCTTGGTACGCGACTTCACAAGAAAGCCATGTCTTTGACGTGTCAGCGTGACTTGCTCCCCTTTGAGTCCGCGTTGATAAGTTTGCGCTGTTCAGGAGGCGCAGCGCTCTTCGGCACTGAACACAACCGGTAGCTTTTGCCGTTCTGTAGGTTCGTGCAGGCATTGCTTCATGTCCGGCCGCTGGCACGTCGTCTCGAAAATGAACCGCAGCCCGAAAAGCCGGACGTTATGTATCGACGGGGTGGTTTTCGTGTCCGCCATCGGACCTTTCTGTCTGTTGATTGAGAGACCCCAATCGTCAGACAGGCACACCGGTTTCCAAGATGCCGGTCGTCACCGTCTTGCGACTGCTGCCGTTGCGCCGATTGGGGCCTCGGTTCTGGCCCTCAGGCGCTTCTTCTGCGCGCTCCTCGCCAAGATGCTCCTCCATCTCGCTCGTCAGCGCGCGTTCCGCCAACGCCTTCGTCAGTTCGGAAAGAATGCCTTCCTTGCCGAATAGATCGCCCGGCGAACGGCCTTCCATCAAACGGTCCAACAGGTCTTTGTCGATGCTTATACGTGGGTCTCCTTTCAGAGCAGTTACCACGCCAGAGCACAAAATTCAGGATAGTCCCTCTACGCACAACACGATAACCCGGTTTGGCGGTGACAAATACAGACCCACGATGTCCCGCACCTTGTCCACAAACAGCGGATCGGTTGAGAGTTTGAAGGTCTCGCTTCGGTGGGGCTGCAGGCCAAAGGCATTCCATATCCGTCGGATCGTAGTATGCGACAGGCCCGTCTCGGCGGCCATGCTTCGGATCGACCAGCGCGTGGCGTCCTTGGGTGTCGTTTACAGCGTGCGCTCGATCACCCCGGCCACCTGTTCATCCGACACCGTACGCGGGCGACCGGGGCGGTATTCGTCAGTGAGCCCTTCGATCCCGGTCCCGCACAAACCTTCTGCGCCATTCGCCGACTATATGCTCATGCACGCCAAGCCGCGCGGCCACCTCCTGACTGGGCAACCCATCGGCGCAGAGCAGGATCATCCGACAACGGTCTGACAGCGAACATGGCGCTTTGTGCCGCCGTACCTGACCTTCAAGAAAGTGGCGCTCATCTTCACTGAGCACCACCGCATCCGCAACTCGACCCACCATCTCATCATTTCCTGAAACCCCGTTCAATCAATGAGACGAATTACAGTTCCGGGTGACTAGGCCATGACCCGGTAAGTGCCGACCGCCCCTGCCCCGTTCTTCCGCCCGCCGCAATTCATAATTATCGATATTGGATTTCTTTCGCTTTGACAGGAGCGCCGGCAGCACCCTAGCTTGCATATTGCTTGCGCAAACGTTTGTGCAAGCTCGTCAATCAAGACCCGAGGAGTGCAGAATTGGCCAGAAACACGATATTCGACGTGGAGTTTCGCTCCTACGGGGTCTGCGTGGGAAAGCTTCGCAACGAGGTCACGAACGAGGCGCTGACGCCGTTCCAAGTGCGGCGCATGCTGCCCACCGACGAAGGCCGGTTCCAGGGCGGCGAGAACACGGCGCCGACGCCGCTGGAATACTTTCTTACGGGCCTCGTCGGCTGCCTCATGACCCAGATCCGGGTGTTCGCCCGGCGGCTCTCGGTCGACGTGGCCGACCTGGAGGTCGGATGCAACGCGAAATGGGAGGCATTGCGCGACGCGGTCGGCCCCTACCAGGCCCGCCCGGTGGGCTTCGACATCGACATTTCGCTGATCTCGGACGCGCCGGAAGAGAAGGTGCAAGAACTGATCGCCGCCTCGAAACGGGCCTGCTTGGGGTGGATTCCGGTAGGGGGCAGGATCGTATCACAAGGAACTCTGTCGCTGCCGCTTCATAATATCGAGCACAGTATTTTTGCTGATCCCAAGGTCGCGGGCGATCCATCGGTATGATCGACCGTCTTCCACGGCTTGAATGACCTTTGGCGCGAGCTTGTCGGATTTTGGGCGTTGTCCTGGCTGGCGACCGAGCTTCTTTCCTCGCGCCCTTGCGGCGGCGAGCCCGGATTTCACCCTTTCGCTGAGCAGATCGCGTTCAAACTGAGCAATCCCGGCCAGCATGGTGGCCATCATTCGACCATGTGGCGTCTCTACTTCGAAGGTCATGCCGCTCATGGCTACAACGGAGACTTTCCAGCCGGCGAGCCTGTTCAGGGTATCCAGCAGGTCCTGAGTGGACCGCCCCCACCGAGAAAGTTCGCTGACCAGGATGGCGTCGATTTGTCGTGCCTGCGCCAGGTCGAGTACCCGGTTGCGCGCAACGCGATTGTCGGACGCGCCAGAGGCTTTTTCCTTGAACACTCCCACCACGTCATACCCGCCGCGCTCGGCGAACGCGGTGAGCTCCGTGACCTGCCGCTCGCAGGACTGGTCGGACGTGGAAACCCGGGCATAGATAGCGGCGCGCTGTCCCATTTGAACCCCCTTTGAATCGGGCCTTGCAAGTCGTTGGTTTTGCTGGTGCGGGAATTGTCCTGAACAGACTAATGACTAACAAGGACAAACTCGTATGCCAAGACGCTCTATCCTGACCGCGCGCCAGCGCGCGGCGCTGTTCGATCTGCCGACAGACGAAGCCACCATCCTCTACCACTACACACTGGCGGACGATGACCTCGAATTCATTCGAACCCGTCGCCATGCACGCAATCGCCTCGGCTTCGCCCTTCAGCTTTGTGCTTTCCGATATCCTGGCCGACTGTTGGCGTCGGGTGAGGTCATTCCAGAGGCCATCAGCAGCTTCATCGCAGCACAGCTTGGCGAAGAGATGGATGAGCTTTGCCGATACGCCGAGACCGACGTAACGCGGCGCAGGCATTTGGTCGACTTGCGCCAGCTCTATGGCTTCAAGATGTTCTCCGGGCATCGCGCGCGGGAACTGAAGGCCTGGCTGGCAGGCGAGGCGGAGGTGGCAACCTCCAACCATGATCTGGCCCGCCGGTTTGTCGAAGAGTGTCGCCGGACCCAGACGATCTTGCCGGGTGTGTCCGTGATCGAGCGCCTCTGCGCGGATGCACTCGTGGCGGCGGAACGCCGGATCGAAAGCGCCATCGTGAACCGGCTGGATGAGGATAGAAAGGCCCGCCTGGACACCCTGCTCACGGAGATGGTCGATGGCACGGTCAGCCGGTTCGTCTGGCTGCGCCAATTCGAGGTTGGTCAGAACTCGGCCGATGTTGGCCGCCTCCTCGATCGGCTGGAGGTTCTGCGGGATCTGAACATCTCGCTAGATATCCTCGCGGGCATTCCACCCCATCGGGTGACCGGCCTGCGGCGTCAGGGCGAACGCTACTTTGCCGATGGTCTGCGTGACATCAGCAGCGACCGCCGCCTGGCCATTCTCGCGGTTTGCGCCGTCGAGTGGTGTGCCGCGATTTCCGACGCGGTGGTCGAGACCCATGACCGGATCGTCGGCAAGACCTGGCAGGGCGCGAAGAGGCTGTGCGACGCCAAAATCGCCGACGCAAAGGCGGCGGTGCAGGACACCCTGCGCGCCTTCAAATCTCTCGGGTCGGCCCTGCTGGACGCCAGAAGCGATGGGTCTTCCTTGGATCAGGCGACAGAGCTGGCTTGCGGGTGGGGTCGGCTCGAAGGGCTGGTCGCCACCGCCGCCGAGTTGACGCACACGATGGCCGCAGACCCATTGACCCATGTTGGCCAAGGTTATCTTCGGTTCCGGCGCTATGCCCCGCGCATGCTGCGCGTTCTCGATATCGAGGCGGCGGGTATCGCAGCTCCCTTGCTGCAGGCGACCGCGCTGATCGCAGACGATGAAAAGCCCGAAACCCGCCCAGTTGGCTTTCTGCGGCGCGGCTCGAAATGGCACCGCCATCTGAACGCTGCCGCCGGTGACGGCCATCGGCTCTGGGAGGTTGCGGTGCTGTTTCATTTGCGGGAGGCGTTCCGGTCGGGTGACATCTGGCTCCTCCATTCCCGGCGCTACGCTGATCTGAAGCAGGCCCTGGTTCCTGCGGAGGCGGTAGAGGGCGCGCCAAGGCTGACGGTGCCGCTCGACCCGGAAACCTGGCTTGCCGATCGCAAGGCGCGCATGACCGACGGGCTGGCGCGACTGGCCAAGGCGGCTCGCGCAGGGGCGATCCCGGGCGGGTCGATCGAGAATGGCGTCTTGAAAACTGACCGCCTGAGTGCGGCGGTGCCGCAAGAGGCGGACGAGCTGGTGCTCGATCTCTACGACCGGTTGCCGACCATACGGATCACCGAACTGCTGCAGGAGGTCGATGCAGATATTGGCTTCACGGAAGCCTTCACACATCTGCAGACCGGCGCGCCCTGCAAAGACCAGATCGGGATGCTGACCGTGCTGTTGGCTGAAGGTTTGAATCTTGGGCTCAGCAAGATGGCCGAAGCGACCAGCACACATGACTACTTCCAACTCTCCCGCTTGTCGCGATGGTATATGGAGAGCGATGCCATCAACCAGGCCCTCGCCTTGGTAATTGAGGCACAGGCCCGGCTGCCCATGGCCCAATTCTGGGGAGGGGGCGTCACCGCGTCCAGTGACGGGCAATTCTTCCCCGCCGCCCGGCAGGGCGAAGCCATGAACCTCATCAACGCGAAATACGGCTCCGAGCCAGGCCTCAAGGCCTATACCCATGTCTCCGACCAGTTCGGCCCCTTTGCCACCCAGAACATTCCGGCCACCGTGAGCGAGGCGCCCTACATTCTGGACGGGCTGCTGATGAACGAGGCCGGACAAAAGATCTCGGAGCAGTATGCCGACACCGGTGGCTTTACAGACCAGGTCTTTGCCGTGACCGCGCTGCTGTCCTACCGGTTCATTCCGCGCATCCGGGATCTGCCGTCAACGCGGCTCTATCTCTTCGATCCCGCCACCGCGCCGAACGAGTTGCGCGGCTTGATCGGCAGCAAGATCCGCGAAGGCGTCATCGTCCAGAACTGGCCTGGCGTCCTGCGTGCCGTGGCCACCATGGCGACGGGCGTCCTGCCGCCCAGTCAGTTGCTCAAAAAGTTCGCCGCCTATCCGCGCCAGCACGAGCTGGCCGTGGCGCTCCGCGAAATCGGCCGCATCGAACGCACCCTCTTCATCATCGAGTGGCTACTCGACGCCGACATGCAGCGCCGGGCCCAGATCGGCTTGAACAAGGGCGAGGCCCATCACGCCCTGAAAAACGCCCTGCGCATCGGGCGACAGGGCGAAATCCGTGATCGCACCGCCGAGGGGCAGCACTACCGCATGGCCGGCCTCAACCTGCTCGCTGCCATCATCATCTACTGGAACACCAAGCATCTCGGTCAGGCCGTCGCCGCGCGTCAGCGGGCCGGGTTGAATTGTGCGCCCAATTTACTGGCGCATATCTCGCCGCTCGGCTGGGCACACATCCTGCTCACTGGCGAATACCGGTGGCGGCGGCAAACCGGGGCCAGCTTGTGAAGTAATCAGCCCTATTTCTTGCCACCGTCACGGCTCCCAAACGGACGCACCGCGATCATCGCCACCACAAAGGCGGCACAGAGTTCAAAATGGAGGAAAGAAGGGGGTGTCAGGGCCTTGTGATACGATCCTGCCCCCTACCGGAATCTACCCCTAAGGGGGAACTTTCAGCGAACACGCTGGGTTCGGCGTTTTCCCTGATCGCCTTGTATGCTGTTGATCTGCCTATGCCGAGATGTTTTGCGGCTTGTGAGACAGATTTTCCTGCACCGACGAGGTCTTTGAGGGCAGAGATTGTCGCCGGCTGTAATGGCGGTCTGCCAGGGACACGGCCGTGCTTTCTGGCGCTCGCCAACCCGTCTTTGGTGCGCTCTGAGATCAGGCGGCGCTCGAAATGCGCAATGGCGCCAAATACATGGAACACGAGTTCCCCGGCGGCGGATGTTGTGTCGATCCGTTCTTCGAGGCTGATGAGATTGATCTCTCTGGCCTTGAGGTCGTCGACGGTTTCCAGGAGTTCCTTGAGCGAGCGTCCTAATCGATCGAGGCGGATGACGGCGAGGGTATCGTTGGGCCTGGCCTGATCAAGCAACGCCGCCAGACCGGGTCGATTGAATGTCTTGCCGGAGATCACGTCCTCGAACACGCGTATAGCGCCGTGTTGCAGCAACCGGTCTTTCTGGCCGGACAAATCCTGGTCGATGGTCGAGACCCTTGCGTATCCGAGGATGTCGCCTGTGCGTGGCATGGTGTCTCCAAAACGAACGGTTTGGGGACGTCTGCCCAAGAGGTGGGGGATCGTCCTTCCGGATATCGATATCTGTCTATTTAATAGTCTTCATATTAAAGCGTGTCCAGAAAACTTCAACACCGTTTTGAGGACACCTATGCCCCCTCGTTCGCTGCTTTCCGCCCGTGCCCGTGCAGACCTTTTCGATATTCCCACAGACCGTGATGGTTTGATGCGTTATTATCTGCTGGCGCCATCGGATCTGGAATTGATCCGGACGCGTCGCCGCCATGAAAACCGGTTCGGGCTGGCTGTCCATATCTCTCTGCTCCGTCACCCGGGCCAAGGATGGCGCGATGGGGTGGTATTGCCTGCGGCCCTCTTGGACTGGCTTGGAGATCAGCTGCATCTGCCGACGTCACACTTTCTGAATTATGCCAGCCGTGGGGCGACACGGGCTGCGCATCAAGCTCTTGCGATGCAGCATTTGGATCTGGTGCCGTTTACCAAAGCGCATATGGCAATGGCGGAGGATATCGCCACGAGGGCGGCCTTCGCGACGGATCATGGAGTGAAGATTGTCGAGACGCTGATTGCGGACCTGCGCAAGCACCGTTTGACGCTGCCGAGCGTGGACACGCTTGAGCGCCTCGCCTTGAAGGGCCGGGCGCGCGCCCGACGGGAGGCTGCCGCGGCGCTGTTTGATGCCCTCTCACCGGAGCAGCGTGACCAGTTGCAGGCGCTCTTGGTGAATGACCCGTCCGTAGCGCAAACGCGGCTCACGTGGTTGCGCGGCTTTCCGCATTCGACCAGCCCGGCCAGCATGGCCGCGCTTCTGGACCGTTTGAAATATCTGCGATCATTGGATCTGCCGCCAGATCTTGGCCAGGGTCTGCACCCGGACCGGCTGCTCAAGTTCGCGCGCGAGGGCGCTGTGGCACCCGTCAGCTTGCTGAACGATTTTGGTGAGCGGCGGCGGATCGCAACGCTCGCGGCACAGATGGCGGATTTATTCATTACGATCACCGACGCGACCATCGCCATGTTCGAGCGACTGACCGGCCAGCTCTTCTCAAGATCCCGCAACCATCAGGAGGAGGTTTGGCGTATGGGGAAGCCCCGGGTTGGCAAGCTGATGCAGCTCTTCGGCGCATCCATTGATGCCATGGCCCGCGCACAAGACCTGGGGCAAGACCCCTTTGCTGCGCTGGATGCGGATGTCGGGTGGGATACGCTCTTGGACAAGCGTGACGAAATCGCCGGCTTCGGAGAGCTGGCAACCAGTGACCCGCTTTCTCTGGCGGCCGAGCGCTATGCGTATATGCGCAAGTTCGCCCCTGCCTTTCTGGAGGCCTTCCAATTCAATGCCACCGATGCGGGGGATGATCTCAAGGACGCCATCGCCTTGCTGCGTGATCAGAACCGCACCGGCAAACGCAAGTTGCCCGATGATCCGCCCATGCCGTTCGCAGCCAAGCATTGGCCGTCGCTGATCGTCCAAGACGGTCAGCCACAACGGCGCGTGTATGAAACCGCTGTTGTGTCCACCTTACGAGACCGCCTGCGTGCCGGGGATGTCTGGGTCGACGGCAGTCGCGAGTATCGCCGTTTCGACAGCTACCTGATGCCGCGGGACACAGCGGAAACCGTCATGCGGGACGCGGGCTTTGAGACAGATCCGGAAGCATGGTTGTCTGATCGGCGGGCCACGCTGGTGAAACGCCTTGACCAAGTGGACCGCGCCCTGAAGCGCAATGCGCTCTCTGGTGTCCGCATTGAGCGCGGGCGGTTGAAGATTACGCCGCATGACGCAGTCACACCACCGGCCGCGGTGCGCCTGGAACGGGCGATTGACGCCGTGATGCCGCGCATCCGCATCACGGAATTGCTCTGGGAGGTGAATGCACAGACCGGGTTCCTCGATGCCTTCACCGATCTCCGGTCTGGCAAGCAGCACGATGAACCCGCCGCAGTTCTGGCCGCGATCCTGGCCGGGGCCACCAATCTCGGCCTGGAGCGGATGGCCCATGCCTCATCGCGTGTCAGCCATGCGCAACTGACCTGGGCCCAGACATGGTACCTTCGGCCCGAGACATTCGCGGATGCCTTGGGCCGCATTGTCGATGCCCATCATGGTCTGCCCTTCGCGCAACACTGGGGCGCGGCTGAGCACAGCTCATCGGATGGCCAGTTCTTCTCTGCCAATCGTGGCAGCGGACTCATCAATGCCAAGTACGGGCCTGATCCCGGCCTGAAAATCTATTCTTTCCTGTCGGGCCAGTACGGATCGTTCCATTCCAGCGTCATCGGGGCGACGGCGGGCGAGGCGCCCTTTGTGCTCGACGGTCTTCTGGGCAATCCGGCCAGTTTTGACCCCCTCGTTCACTACACAGATACCGGCGGCGTGTCGGACCACGTCTTTGCCCTGTTCCATATGTTGGGGATGACCTTCGCGCCGCGCTTGCGCGACTTTCCCGATCGGCGGTTGGCGTGCTTCGGGGGCGCGAAGGCGTGGCCTACCCTGTCGCCTCTGATCGGGAAGCCTATCAATGAAGAGGTGATCCGGCAGCATTGGGGCGACATCATGCGGCTCGCGGCCAGCATCCGCGACAGATCTCTGAAACCGTCTGAAATCCTGCGAAAGCTTGGGGCGTACCGCCAGCAAAACCGGCTCTACCTTGCCTTGGGTGAAATCGGCCGGATCGAACGCACGCTCTTCATGCTCGACTGGATCGAGAACGCCGACCTGCGCATGGAATGCCACGCAGGTCTCAACAAGGGTGAAGCGCGCCATTCGCTGGCCAGGGCCGTCTTTGCCCACTCACAAGGGCGCATTCATGATCGATCTGACGCGGCACAACAGAAACGCGCCATGGCGCTCAACCTCGTTATTGCTGCCATCACGTTCTGGAACACGATCTACATGGACAAAGCGGCCAGCCACCTCGCGCGGACCAGCCCGCTCTACAATGCCGGGCTACTTCCGCACACATCGCCGCTCGGATGGGAGCACGTCATCCTTTCCGGCGACTTCGATTGGCATTCCGGAGCCGCTGACCGCAAAATTGCGCGGCCGCTGAACATCAGACCAGCCAGAGACTGGGGAACGTGAAGATGTTCGCTGAAAGTTCCCCCTTAGAGTAATCCTACGCACAAACCTTCCGATGGGGCGCTTGGCGCGCTGGCTGCTCTGATGCTTGGCGGGATCTACGGCGGCTTCTTCACCCCGACAGAGGCTGGCGCTGTCGCCGCGTGGGGCGCGCTTGTCATCGCCGGCCTGAACCGGAGGATCACCCTGCGCCAAATCTGGAGAGTTCTGGTCGAAACCGGCTATGTCACGGTCACGATCTTGTTTCTGGTAGTCGCAGCAAGTATGTACAGTCGAATGCTTACCTTTGCAGGTGTCCAAGGGACAGTCGCATCGCTGTTGCAGAATAGCGATATGACTCCGCTTTTGTTCATCACGCTTTATGTGCTTGTTCTACTGTTGCTCGGTATGATCCTGGATGCAACGTCGATCATCCTGATCTGCGTTCCTATTGTCCTGGTGCCCTCGATTGCTTTGGGGCTAGATCCCATACATCTGGGCATCATCACCATCATTGCAGTCGAAACCGGACTGCTGACGCCGCCTCTCGGACTGTCCGCCTTCGTGGTCAAAGGGGCATTAGAGGACCAGGCCATCTCATTGGAGGTCATCTTCCAAGGTTGCGCTCCCTTCGTCATTATGATGCTAGTTGCGGTGGCTCTAGTATATGCTTTTCCTGTCATTGCATTGTTCCCGCTGTCTTAAGCGCGAAGTAGTTTTGAAGGGGCCTTACATGTGTTGACCTGCCCCCCGGAAGTTCCCTCACCGTAATGTAGAGTCTGCTTAACCTGAAGGAGCAGACGATATGAGGAAAAGCCGTTTCACCGATGCGCAGATTATCGGGATGATCAAGGAGCAGGAGGCTGGGTTGCCGACCTCTGAGCTTTGCCGGAAGCACGGTCTAAGCCCCGCGACTGAGCTACTCCCCATTTGTTGGACAGGATCTGGCGTAAATTAAGCTACTCTCTGCTCCTGCTGATCGGGTTGTGTTTTGTCATTTCTCAGCCAATAGACCACGGCTGGTGGCCTGCCGCCAAGGGCTGAGTGTGGGCGTTTGTTGTTGTAAAAGGTCATCCATTTCCGGATACCTGCCTTCGCTTCCATGTTGTTCGCGAGATAGGTGTACAGTGTCCCGCATCGGGCCTGCACACGAGCGGCAGCGGTGCGGACAGCCAAAGGTTCTTCCGCAAGGCGGGTGCAATCGTGCATGAGCCCTTTCAGATAAGTTTCCGCGACCCGTGCTCTGCCATGCCACAGCCACCAGCGAAGGCTTTTCGCGGGGCGCTGGAACAGCACCGGAATTCCAGTGAATCCCGGTATCTGGACCAGACCCTGAACGGCGGCCTCGACATGTCGAATACGCATCGAGATGTGCCACCAGTCGAGGATATGCTTCACCTGGCCGTCGCCACCCATGGCATTCCGTATGAGGTTCGGGAGAGCAAGCTCGCCATCAGAGATTACCGTCAACAGACGGCCCGGCTTCCATCCAAAGTCTGACAGCTCTTCTCGCATCCGGCTGCCTGGCGATGCCGTCGCATTGGCGACCAAGCCAAATCGTCGGCACATATTGCGACTTTCAATCTTACCGACCACAAGATCCAGGTGTCGCTACTGATACTCCGGTCGACAGCGGATATGCGCACCGTCCAGAAAAACCGTCAAACCCCCTTTGGGAAGTGCTTCAGCGGGATCGCCTGATGCCCTTCGACTTTTCTCGAGCCCCGCGGCTACTCTTCCCAACCGGTCACGCACCGTGGTGTGATGGGGCGGATGGCAGGGGAGGAAGCTTTTCATCAGCCGCGCGGCTTCGCGAAAGGAATGCCGGGACCCGAGTTCCGCATGGAGCCGCTGCAGCTCCGGGGTAGCCCGGTCAGGAAAGAAATAGGCCAGCGGAGAAATAGGTCCGCCGGGCATCGCCGCTGACCTGGCATCACACGAACAGCGGCGCAAGCGCGCGGCTTTGACCCGAACCCGCCCAAAGAGCGTGTCGAGATCGCGCGTGCGATAGTCATGAATGGCACGAACCGAGGCGCAATCCGGGCATACGCGGCTTTCTCGGATGATTTCCTCAACCTGATCGCAAAGAATTGCCCGCTGAATCTGTTCGACAACCCTCTTCCCATCCTCGAGGCGCAACCCGATCCCGTCTGGACAGGTCACCCGGTAGGGTCGTGAAATGCCGTCAAGCTGATGAGTGCGCTTCTCCCCGTTGTCGAAGGTAGTTTCGATTGTAATCCGTACGTCCATGGCAGCCCCACACGCAAAGAACTCACCTTAGCACGGGCCGCAACGACGAAGATGACCCCCATGTTTTGTCCACTCCCGTTGGATTTCTCATCTCACAATTAAGGGCTACGCGACACTTGGCTTTCAACCGGGCGCGCGGGAACGACAGGGTTCCCGCAGGCTACCTGCTGGGGTTCATGCGCTGATGGCGAACCTCGCCCGGTTCGGTAAGCCGACTAGCCGAAGCGACGACGCCAAGACAGGCGGCTGACCCGCGGGAGCGTGAGCTGCACGATCAGATCAAGGCCGCACCCAGCGGCAACCGGCAGTTTCACGAGTCAGACCTGTGTCGCCTCATCGGGCAGGCAGCCTACGACGCACGGGTCATCGATGTCATCCGGCAGTTCGGCTGTCCAAGGTTCACCGCGACGCTCGCCGTTCATGTGAGGGCCGTGATGGCCGGCGAGATTTCACGATGAAAGATGACCGGCTCATGCTGCTTTGCCACAATGTGGTTGGTCGGCACGGCCCAGTTATCCGGGCACATCAGCAAACTGCTCCAAGTCGGCGCCTGTGGTGACCAGGCTTCGCTCTGTGAGGATTATAGACTACTCTTCGACGCTATTGGGCGAGATCAAACACCTACCGCTCCTTGAGTATCAATCGGCCCTTCACTCTTTTTGGGGGGCCTTATCCTGAAGAACAGCGCGTACAGCACCGGCACGGCAATCAGCGTCAGGATCGAGGCGAAGGCGAGACCACCCATGATCGTCACCGCCATGGACGCAAAGAACGCGTCGGGCAGCAGTGGGATCATGCCGAGAATCGTTGTTCCGGCCGCGAGCACCACGGGCCGTAGACGGCTGACCGATCCATCCATCACGGACTGGTAATCTGGAACACCATTTGCACGTTGCAGGTCGAATTCCTCGACAAGAACGATGGCGTTCTTCATCAGCATCCCCGAAAGCGACAGGAAGCCGAGCAATGCCGTGAAGGTGAACGGCAGTCCGGTGAACAACAGCCCCAGAACCATACCGGTCACCGACATCGGCACGACAAGCCACAGGATCAGCGGCTGACGGATCTTGTTGAACATGAGGATCGAGATCGTCAGCATGATGAGAAAACCGAGCGGCAGCTGCTTGCCAAGGCTTTGCTGTGCTTCGCCGGCGCTTTCGAATTCGCCGCCCCACTCCATGGTGTAGCCCTCCGGAAGCGGCATCGCCTCGATCTGTGCCCGGACACTTCTGAAGGCTTCGTCGGCCGTCAGGTCGTCGCGTGCGCCACCGAGCGCGGTGATCGTTCGCTCCCGGTCGCGCCGGTGAATGAGCGCCTCGGCAAGGCGTGTCTCCAGGCTTTGCACCAGGTTGGCCATGGGAACATATGCGCCTGCTCCGGCGGACCAGACCGGCAGGTCGCGCACATGATCTGTGCCGGTGCGTTCGCTCTCGGGCAGGCGGAGCAGGATCGGGATCACCTCGTCGCCCTCCCGCAATTCGCCGACACGCAGACCCGAGGTTCCGAGCCGAATGGTGTCCGCGATGGCGCTCCGCGTGGCACCGGCAAGCCGCATCCGGGATTCGTCCACATTCGGCTCAATGAGCAATTCTCGTTGCCTCCAGTCCGTGCGAGGATTTGTGATCGTCCCGGCGTCTCTGAAGATCCCGATCGCATCATCTGCCAGCTGGCGCAGGATGATGGGGTCGGGCCCCGAGAAGCGGACAGCGACATCGGCACCGGAAGGCGGTCCGAACACGATCTCTTCGACCCGGATCAGGGCATGGGGAAATTGCGCCGGGAGGTCCTGGTTGAGCCTGGCTGCGATGGAGGGGATCCGTGTAGCATCGGCAACCCGGACAATCAGCTGGCCATAACTGGAATCGGCCTGCTCGGGATTGTAGGTCAGCATGAAGCGGCTTGCGCCACGCCCCACCAGCGTGGTGACGTCCGTCACGGCCTCCTCTTCACGAAGTATCGCTTCCAGCCGAAGCATTTCACGGTCCGTGATATTGATGTCGGTTCCTTGCGGCATCTGGAACTCGACGTAGAAAAGTGGCGTGTTGGACGCAGGGAAAAACGCCTGCTTCACCTGACCGAAGGCCATCAGCGACCACACCGTGATCCCCACAACCGTCAGAACGACGGGGATACGGGCCCGCAGCGCAAGCCAGAGAATCCCACGATAGGTGCTGTAGAACGCCCCTTTGTAAGGGTCGTCCGAGGTGTTCTTGGGTGCTTTGAGCAGCAGTTTGCCAAGATAGGGCGTGACGGTGACCGCAAGGATCCAGCTTAGCAACAGCGATATGGCGATCACGGCGAAAAGTGAGAACAGGAATTCTCCCGTCGCATCGGGCGACAGACCGATGCCAGAAAAGGCCATGATCCCGATGACCGTTGCGCCGAGAAGGGGAACGGATGTCGAAGTTTCGGTTTCGGCTGCGGCGTCCTCGGCGCTTTTTCCGCGCGCCATGCCGATCACCATCCCTTCGGTGATGACGATCGCGTTGTCGACCAGCATCCCCATCGCAATGATCAGGGCTCCAAGGCTGATCCGCTCCATCTGGATGCCGAAGATCGACATGAAGAACAGGGTCGAGAAAACGGTAAGCCCAAGGGTCGCCCCCACCACGAGGCCCGCGCGCCAGCCCATGGTCAGCATCAGGGCGCCTACCACGATGACGATGGACTGAGCCAAACCCACCAGGAAGCTGGAAACGGCCTGATCGACGACGACGTGCTGTTCGTAGATCGGGGTGATCTCGACCCCTTCGGGCAGGTTCTCTTTCAACTGATCCAGGCGGACGGATACGGCTTCGCCGACCTCGACGACGTTGCGGCTCGTTAGCGCCGAGACGCCGAGCGTGAAGGCGGCGGCTCCATTCTGGCGGATGATCTGACTGGGCTGTTCGGTTTCTTCCCGGGTGACGCGTGCGACGTCGTAGACCGATACCTGCCCGACTTCACCGGCGAGGCCCAGCCGTAGGGTCTCGATCCCTTCTGGTGCGATGTAACCCGGCGGCACCGAGAGGCCGATGCGCGCCGGGCCCTCGCTCAGTTCGCCATTCTGGAAGACCTGGTTCTCGTCGCGCAACAGGCCGAGGAGTTGATCGGGCGGAAGGCCGAGTTCGGCAAGAACCGCAGAGGGAATTGCAATATTAATAACCTCCTCGGTCAGGCCTTGCACATCCACTTTCGCTACACCGTCGACTGTCACAAGGCCCACGCGCAGGTTCGTTGCGAGATCCCGTTGCTCCTGCGGGCTCAATCCTTCGGTCGTGACGGCATAGAACATCCCGAAAACATCACCGAAATCGTCGTTGATGATCGGGGCCTGCGCCCCGGCAGGAAGTTGCCCTTCTACATCGCGGATGCGCCGCCGCATCTCATCCCAGACCTGGGGGATTTCGTCCGGACCGTAGCTCGTCTCGATTTCCACGGTGATCTGGGCCATTCCCGGCATCGATCTCGACTCGATCCGATCGAGCTGCATCATCTGCTGAAGCGCATCCTCGATGACGTCAGCTACTTCTTCCTCGACTTCCACCGCTGTCGCACCCGGATAGGGGACGAAAACAAGTGCGGTCTTTAGAGTGAAGCTTGGATCCTCGAGACGGCCGACTGTGTTCAGCCCCCAATACCCGCCAAACAGGCAGAAGATGATGATGAGCCAGACCGCCACCGGACGCTGGATGCTCGTACGAGAAATACTGAGTGCCATGAGACGATCTTCCGTTCTGCCCAAGGAAAGGAAAGGAATTATAAGCCGGCGGCGATGACGGACTGGCTTTCGCTCAGTCGCCACCAGCCACCGGACACAACCAATTCGTCACCCTCCAGCCCGTCAAGAACGACAATGTCGTTCTCGAAAGGCAGGCCCAACCGGACCGTCCTTCGCGTGACCCTACGGGATGCTTCGTTGTAAACCCAAACGGATGGTTCGGACCGGCTCGTCGTATCCACCGCCGATACGGGGATGACCACGGCTTGTCCCGTGTCGGCATCGGCTGAGACAGCGATGCCGACATCAGCCGTCATGCCCGGCAGCAGACGTGGATCGATTTCGCCGGTAATGGCAAATTCCAGATCATATGTTTGCGTCGTTGGGTCTGCATCGGTTGAAAAGGATCGCAGTTCGAGCGACACAGTGTACCCGGGCACTGCCGGAAAGCTGGCAGTAATGTCGAAGGCGTCGGGCGTCGCGCGCGCAATAGCTGCCAGTTCCTCGGGCAGGGAAATCACGACCCGCATTTCGCTAAGATCTTGCAGACGCGCAACAGGCGCTGCCGTCGTGGTATTGACGAATTCCTCGACGAAGGTTCTGGCCACAATCGCATCGAACGGGGCCAATATACGCACTTGCGATAAGCGCCGCTCGGCTTGACGAAGCTGTACTTGCGCCTGCGCAAATTGCGCCTGCGCCGTCTCGAGCCGGGCATCTGCGGCAACACCCCTCTCTGCGAGATCGGCGGCGCGCTGAAGCTCGGAATTTGCGAGATTGTAAGACGCCTGCGCCCGGTCCAGAGCAAGTTCAAAGTCGACCCTGTCGAGCTCCGCTATGATGTCGCCATTGCGGACCCTGTCGCCTGACTGAACGGCAAGATGCACGATCTGCCCAGGTATCTGGAAGGCAATATCGACGGTTCTGGCAGGTTCGACGCGGCCCGCGACTGTGCGGGTCTGAGTGATCGTGCGCGAGACCGCTTGGGTCAGCTCGACAGTGACGGGTCGACCCGCCTGGGGGGCGGGTGCCAAACCCGCCGGATCGGCCGCCGTTTCAGTCTGGGCCACAACGGAGGAAAGCACCGTCGGCAGAAACGGCGCCGCAAGGGCGGCGAGCGCCGCGACCGAAACGACGACGGCGAGACCTTTCATGCTAGTGTGTCTTTTCTTCAAGTTCATCGATCATGGTCCTCAACCGTTCGACGACACGCCGTTTGAGATCGGCGCCACCGTCAGGAAGTTTAAGAAGTCTCTGAAATCGCAGACCCTGGATTGCGAGCGCGGCAATCATTGCTGCCGGAGCGTCTTGCGTTTCAGAAAGGATACGTTCGATATCGCCGGTCAGCTCTTTGCGGAGCGGGTCGAGCAACTGCGGATCGGAGGCTGCTGCCGCGAGTATCGCCATGGACAGATCATCATCCACGCCCTCCGTTTGAACGATGGTCTCAAGATGCCCCCGTAATGTGCGTGACGACTGGTTCTCCGGGAGCCTTTCAAAAAGTTCGCGATGCGCAGTGAGCATTTGGTCCAGAAGCCCGGCCAAAAGAGCTTTCTTGCTTGGATAGTTGTAAAGAACGCCGCCCTTGCTCAGGCCGGCTTCTCTGGCCACGGACTCGATCGTGACCTTCCCGGCACCCTCTCGCATGGCGACGGTCCTTGCCGCCTCGAGGATCCGGCGCGACGCGTTGCCGCCGACCTCGGAGTGCGGGCGCTCATGCATGACTGTACCATCCGGTCGGTTAAGTTCAGCGGGGAAGTAGGTCGCTTCCACGACCGCGTCAAGCCTCCGCGAAGGCAATTGGTGTCAGCATGGACGAACGGCCCACGCGCGGATGTTGCTGCATCACGTCGCGCGAGGCTGTCCTATGTCTGAATAGATCTTCAAAAAGGCGTCAACCGCTCTTTTGGCATGATCTGAAACGTCGATCTTTGGGTCGAGGGTCAGCAATCGAGGATAGTGTCCCGGGAAATGGTGTAACTTTGCTCTTCGGCCTTGGCTCGGCCGCAGTTACAGGGCGGCGATTGTCG
>NZ_JABJVX010000024.1 GCF_013155465.1 Alterinioella nitratireducens
GAGCGCCGCCAGCTCAACCCATTGGCCAAATTGGCATTTTACGACCAACTCCGCATAACCATGCGCTCCGCATATTACAAGCTGCCAGCCGCCTGACGCAGCGGACACCAGCACCTTGCTGGCCGCCGTCCCACTGGGGCGGCGGTTTATCATTTGACGCTTCGCACTCGGATCGCCTCGAATACTCGCCGCAGGGCGAAGGACCGGGCGATGCTCACCACAGTGAACACCGCGCCCATCTTCAGGTTCTGCGCCAGCGTCGTGTGCAGCCCGAAGATCGGAAAGATCAGGATCTGCGTCAGAACCGCGACGCCGTAGCCGACGATCACGTTGGCGATGGCCTCGACCAGCGACATGGTGCGCGACTGTTTCATGCGGGCGTGCCATCATCCATCGGCCAGCAGTTGAGCTGCGAGAGTTCGGAGCGCATGCGCGGCAACCAATGGGACCACGCCGTTGCCGCAGAGCCGAAGGCGGTCCACCCGGTGGGCCAGCCCATCAGAGCCTCGACGAATGCTGGGTTCAGCGTCCGGCGCGGCTCGGAGGTATCGCTCCCAGCCGTCGGCGTCACCAGGACCTGGCGGCCAAGCAAGCCGTTCACCGGGGTGTTCGCCAATGTGGTCGCGCCGTCCTTGTGATCCCGGGCCGTCGGCGTCATCCACATCTGGCTGGCAAGGGTCAGGTCGGCGGACTTGCGATTGCCCGCGCTCGGCTTGTTGCCGTCGGTTGCCATCGGCGTTGGCCAGTCCCGCGCCATGCCATCGAGACCCTTCTCGTGTCTCCGGGCGCCGCCCCGGCTGCGAAAACTGTCGGTTTGCGGCGTCGGCCACATCGCGGCCGAGGTCGCCAGGTTCATCCCGTGCTTGCCCGCTTCCTGTGAGGGCGTCGGTTTCGTCTGCCGGTTCTCGTTGGCGCTGGCGCGGGGCGTCGGCCAGAGCCGGAGCATCTCGGTCCGGTTCCCGCCACTGGACCGGGTCCCGGAGCAGGCGCGCGGGGTCGGCCAGTTCGCAGTCCTCTCGGTGCGCGAGGATGAAGAGCCGCTCGCGCTTGTGGGGCGCGCCGACTTCCGCCGCCGTGAAGAGGCCCGCCGCAAGGCGGTAGCCCATGCCGACCAGTCCTGCGGCGACTTCGGGGAAGCCGAGGCGGAGATGATGGGCGACATTCTCGAGGAAGACGAAGGGCGGCTCGACCTCCCCGACGATCCGGGCGACGTGCGGCCAAAGGTGGCGCGGATCGTCCGCGCCCCGGCGTTTGCCCGCGACAGAGAACGGCTGGCACGGATAGCCCGCAGTGACGATGTCCACCGCGCCGCGCCACGGGCGGCCGTCGAAGCTGGCAACATCGTCCCAGACAGGCGCTGGATCCAGGGCCGCCTCTTCCATCCGTGCCACGAGAATGGCCGCGGCGTAGGTTTCCCGTTCGACATGGCCCACAGTTCGATATCCGGGCATGGCGATGGTGAGCCCGAGGTCGAGCCCGCCTGCGCCGGAACAGAGCGAGAGACCGAACAGGTCTCCGTCTCCGGAAGCGCCCCCGGAGGGATGTAAAGCCAGGTCATGCATCGCCTCAGCGTGGGTTGGCCGTCAGATCGGCGAAGGTCTGGCCAGTCCCGTCCAGCACGGCCGCTTGACCGGTGAACTGCTGCCATCGCTGGATGGCGACATCGACATAGGCCGGGTTCAGTTCGATCCCGAGGCAAACTCGTCCCGTGGTTTCGGCCGCGATCAGGGTGGTGCCGGATCCCATGAAGGGCTCGTAGACCGCCTGACCGGGGCTGGAATTGTTCAGAATTGGCCGACGCATGCATTCGACGGGCTTCTGGGTCCCGTGCACGGTTTCCGCATCCTGATCTTTGTTGGCGATTTGCCAGAGCGTCGTCTGCTTGCGGTCGCCCGCCCAATGGCCCTTGCCGGTTTTTTTCACAGCGTAGAGGCAGGGTTCGTGCTGCCAGTGATAATCGCCGCGGCTCAGCACGAGGCGATCCTTGGCCCAAATGATCTGGGACCGGATGTTGAAGCTAGACGCTTCGAGGCTCTCCGCAACCGTCGTCGCATGCAGCGCGCCGTGCCAGACATAAGCGACGTCACCCGGGAACAGCGCCCAGGCCTCGCGCCAATCCGCGCGGTCATCATTCAGCACCTTGCCGGTGCGCTTGGTCGCGGCAGCTCCCGCCTTGTTGCGCCAGCCCGGATCGTATTCGACGCCATAGGGCGGATCAGTGACCATCAGCAGCGGTGTCACATCGCCGAGTAGACGCTTGACGTCCGTGGCCACCGTCGCGTTCCCGCAGAGCAGCCGATGCTTGCCCAGCACCCAGAGATCGCCGGGACGACTGATCGGGGTCTCGGGGGCCTCTGGAACATCGTCCTCGCCCTCGCGGGAGGCGGTTTCGGGGTCGACCTCACCGGCCAACAGGGCCTCAAGCTCAGCGTCATCAAACCCGATGAGCGACAGGTCGTAGTCCTCGGCCAGCAGATCGTTCAGCTCGGCCGACAGCAGCGCTTCGTCCCATGGGCTTTCTGCCAGCTTGTTGTCCGCGATACGGTACGCCCGACGCTGCGCCTCGGTCAGGTGTCCCAGCACAATCACTGGGGCCTCGGTCAGCCCCAGCTGCGTGGCGGCCAGCACACGGCCATGTCCCGCGATCAACTCGCCATCGTCGGCGACCAGGCACGGAACCGTCCAGCCGAACTCCGCCATGCTGGCGGCGATCTTCGCGACCTGATCCGAACCGTGCAGCTTCGCGTTCTTCGCGTAGGGCTGGAGCTTGGCTAGCGGCCACATCTCGATCGCATCCGGTGCAAAGCTCAGGGTCATGCTGGTCGGTTCGCCTCAATTCGGTGGAACCCTGGACTCCGGGCACCGGCAGCCAGCCTGGACTCCGCTAAGGGTCCAGCGGCCACCGGACGTGTCAGGTTCCAAGAGTTTGTTTTGTTGTGGTTTTCAGCAGGACGCGGGTGGATGCCCGCTGGGGTGGCTTCCCAAAAAACCGACCCTGTCGCTGGCGATATTGCGCGCTTCGCCCGCCAGCATACGAATGTCGCCAGGAAGGAACCAAGAACTCAATGGGTTAGCCCATTGGACCCCGGCTGGACCCTTCGCTGGACCCCGGAAGCCAGCGGCGCGGCCTTTGCCTGCGCGCTCCTCTCCCGAGCATATTGGTTTTCTAACGGCCTCGTCGAAATGTGTAAGGCCCCGCGATGTACACCCGAAAATTTCCTCAGAGGACGATTTTTCTTGACAGGCGATTGGCGTTTTCGATGACGAACTGCTGCGACCGACGGGGCGACGGCACGCGACCGTTCAGCCGCCAGGTGATCACGGCAAGGCCGTACTGCCAGCGCTTGGTCGCGGCCGTGCGCGACAGACCGAACTGCCAGCAGATCGGCTTCCACGCCATTCCGTCGGCGCGGGCCCAGACCAGGCGGCCATCCTCGGGCTCGAGCCAACGCAGCCAGAGCATCGCTTCCTCGGCCTGCGTGATCTGTCGCGGGCTGGGCCTCGGTCGCCGCATCTGCGGCTCCTGACCGACCTTGTCGGTGAAGCTGTGGAAGTATTCGGGCCAGGCGTTGAAGAAGCCCTGCGGCATCACGCCCGGCATCTGCCGCATCACGTCGGCCGCAAGTTCAAGCCGATCCTGCACCTGCGCTGTGGTCCACTCACCCATGACGCGCCTCCCGTTCCCGCTTGCCGTAGAGCCGCTCGCCGAGCTGCCGGACCAGTTCTCGCTCGGGCCAGGTCAGGCGGTCGTCGTCGATGGCGACGGCCAGCAGGCCCTGTTCCTTCCAGCCGTCGCGCTTGACCTCGTCGGGGTTGCGGCGGCGCCCGCCATAGCCCTTGGGCGTGAACCGCATGCCGCTCATTGCACACCTCCCCGGGTCTCCAGCGCCCAGAGCAGGATCGCGATGGCGTCGGCCTCGTTGTCGTCGGCGGGCGAGAAGCCGCGCGACCGGGCGGCGGCCATCATGGCGTCCTTGTTCGCGTTGCCCTTGCCGGTGGCGTGGCGCTTGATGGTGCCGACCGGGACGCCCTGATAGGCGACGCCCGCGGTCTCCGCCCATGACGTCAACGTGGCGAGCAGCCCGCCATAGACATGCGCCGCGTCGGTGCCGGCGTGGCGGCGGACCTCCTCGAAATGGATGGCGGTGATGGCTCCGGCATCGAGCGCCAGCTGCTCGAGCCAGCCCCGGAACCGCAGGTAGCGCATGCCGCCGCCGTCGTAGCGGCTGGGCCGGAAGGACACGGTGCCACTGGTGATCAGACCGTCCGCCGCCTGCAGGGCCCAGCCGGTCGTGGTGCCGAGATCGAGGGCGAGAACGACAGGCACGCCGGGGAACGGGGCGCTCATGGGTGTCGGGTTCAGAGATACGTGGGCCATGATCGGCTCCTTTCCGGGTTGCTGCTCGATGGGGTGGCGGGCGGGACATCCAGCCCGAGAAATTGCCCAGGGGTAGGTGGTGACCCTCCCGCGCCTGGCGGGGAGGTCACCTACCCCTTTAGGGGGGCGTTTTCCGAATTCTGAAATCTGCTCCAAGGCATTGATCCAAAACAGAACTTCCAGACTCCGGAGCAGAATCCGGAAAGGCCCTTCCGGATTCTGGAAAGCACCTTCCAAGTCACTGAAATGAAATCGGAAAAGCCAGAATCCAGGATTCGCGCGGGGAGCAGAATCTGCGGATTCTGGCCAGAATCCGGGGCTGCAGAGCCAGAATTCGCGGCACGGGAGGGCGTGAATTGTCATGCCTCGTCCTCCTCCTGGTAGACCCAGACGGAGGGGTTCTCGACGGGCAGGACGGCCCCGGTCTGCGAGCATTTGTAGTGGCTGGGCAGCGCCGGGATCAGCTCCGGCGTGACCTCGCCCGTGTCGGGATCGACGGTCTCGCCGCCCGTGCCGAACAGCATTCCCTCGACGCAGAGATAGCCGTACTTGCTCCGCTCCGCGGCCAGGCCGATGCGCGTGGCGGCGGGGCCGCGGATGAACTTGACCTTGCCCTTGGTGGCGAGAACGCTGAGCCGGTCGTGGACGATAGTCCGCCCGCCGAGGCCCCCGGTATTCTCGAAGGCTTCGGAGAACTGCGCCAAGGTGTAGAGCTTGCCGCGCCGCGCCTCCTCGTAGAGCAGGCCGAGGATGACGTCGTGCTTGCGCATGCGCTCGGCGTCATGCTTGGCGCCCACCTCGGCGCGCACGAGGCGCTCGTTCATCGGGTTGATCTCGACCCATTGGCCGTCGCGCTTGTCGATCAGCTTCGAGGGCAGCGCGGGACCGTTGCGCAACTCGATCTCCAGCTTGCGCTCGGACGCGTCCTCGTCCGGGCGGTGGAGGATCAGGCCGGAGGTGTAGAAGCCCCGCAGGGCGCTCGCGCCGGAGAGCGCGAGGAATGGATCCTCCTTCACCTGGTGCTTGCTGAGCTTCTTGGTGTGGTGGATCAGGATGATCCCGCAATCGGGGTTCACGTGGTCGCGCAGCACCTCGACCCGGTCCTTGAGGAAGAACATCATCGCGGCGTTGTCGTTCTCGCCACCGCCGTCAGGTCCGCCGTCAAACAGGTTGCGGATCGGGTCGATGCACAGGATGTCGACGGGCTCGGCCGGGAACGCCTGCTGGATCGCCTTCGCGACCAGCGCGCTGCCACCCTCATCGAGCAGCAGCTTCAGCTTCGGCGTGACGACAAGGTTTTCGCGGGCGGCGGCCATCACCCCGGGCGGCAGGCCGATCTGCTGCATGCGCTCGCGCAGATAGTGGTACTGGATCTCGGCCTGCAGATAGAACACGCGCAGCGGCCGTGGCGGCGTGAAGCCGAGGAACGGCACACCGGCAGCCATGTGCACCAGCCAGCTGATGACGAGATCGCTCTTGCCGACCTTGGGCGCGCCGCCGAGCACCAGCATGCCGCCAGGGGTCAGGACGCGCGGGCCGATGATGTCGTCGGGCATCGGCGTGCCGTCGTCCAGCAGCGCGCCCAAGGTGAAGGTGGCGATCTCTCTTGCCGCCGGAGCGCCGTCGTTCCGAATGAGCGGCGGGCCGTTCCTCGCGATGTGCAGCGCCCAGAGCCGCTCGTATTCGACCCAGAGACGGTCTTCCGACCAGTTCGGCCGGATCATCGCCGCGTTGTATTCGCCGATCGCGCGCCAGGCTTCCTCCCGGCTCATCCGCCCCTCATGCGCCATGCGGACATAGTGGCCGATGGCCATGCTGACGCCTTCGAACCGCGTCCAGGCGTCCTGGCCGCCCTCGCGAACCGGCGTGATCAGGGTTGCGTCCACGCCGGGTTTCTCGCGCGGCTCGGCCGTCGCCATGCCGACTCCTGGCATGGGCGGCATTTCGGCCGCGCGCTCGAGCATGTCGGCCAGATCGAACTCGAGATCGCTGGCTTCACGGATCAGGACGAGCCGTTCCTGTCCGCCCTTGTGATAGACCGTGCCGGGCACGCGGATCGGCTGGTGCGCCGAGCGGAAATGCATGTCGCCGCCGACCTTGAGTGCGATATCGCCCCGCAACTGGCAAAGCCGCGCGAGATCGTCGCCTTCGGCGGGCTCGGTCAGCTTCCACCAGACATGGAGCTTGGTCGCGCCATCGGCAGTGCGCCCGCCGCTCTCGACGATCAGCGTCGGTCGCCCGAGGTGGTGGACGAGGTGATCGAGCTTGGCGGGGATGTCGCCCGCGTCCAGATCGACCACGACGCTCTGCATCTGCAGGACATCGGCGGCACGCGCCTGTCCGGTCTCCGCCACCGTGCCGGGAATGACATAGACCGCCGCGCCCTCGCGCGCGCCCCAGGCGGCGAATGTGGCGAGCTTGCCGGGCGCCGCGCCGTTCGCGTCGATCCAGATGTTGTGGGGCCGACCGTCCTTGCCCTGACCCTTGTCCACGAAGCCGCGGACAGGGATCAGTCCCTCGGAATAGCCGAAGACCACGTCGACGAAGCGCGCGATCTGCGCGGGGTCCGGTTCCACGGCGAAGGGATCGGGCAGCGGCGCCGCGTCGTTGAAATCCCGCCAGGGATTGAAGTGGATGATCTTGTCGTCGCTCATGCCGCCAACCCCCAGCACCGCTCGGCATGGGCGCAGAAACGGCATTCGAAGAAGTCGCGGCTTGTTGCGATGCGGGGCAGCAGCTCGCCGGCGTCGGTGGCCTGGAGTATCCGCACCGCGCGGTCGGACATGCGCTGCGCCAGATCGGCATCGAAGGCGACCTGCTCGTGATGCAGTTCGGCCGTGTCCTTGTTGATCGCCGTGAACAGTGCCGGGGCTGAGGAAATGCCCGGCACCGAGGGCTCCATGTAGGCCTGATAGATCGCGATTTGGGCGGCATAGACGGGCTTGGAGACGGCGATCCCGTCCTTGACGCAGGCCCGCCAGTTCTTCGCGTTCATGGTCTTGCATTCCCATAGAGCCGGGGGGCGCAGACCGAGTGCTGCCGGGGCGTCGGCGATGATCCCGTCGACATGGCCCCGGATGCGACCACCGGCGACGGAGAAGCCAAATTGACCGCCGTCGCGTTTTTGGGTGACCAGATCGATCCCCGCCGCCCGCAGCCAGCGGATCGCCAGATCCTCGAGCTGATGACCGATCGCGAAGATCCGCAGGGTCTGGCCGCCGAAATCCGCGCCCTCATCCTTGGGCGCGCCTGCGAACTCGAACTGCAGCGCGCGTTCGCAGGCATGCCCCAGACGGGACGCGCCGAGATAGGTCCGGGGCGGCGTGGCCTCCCGCTCGGCGATAAGCGCGGCGTCGACCAGCGTGTTGATCCGCTCGGCCATGGAGGGGCGCGGGTTGAAATCCAGCATCAGAATGGGATCTCCGCCTCGGCGGCGATCTCGGCCATCTCGGCGCGGAACGCCTCGACGGTCACGACGATCAGCCGGCGCATGTCGTTCTGGGTCAGTTGGTGCAGCGGGCGCTCCCAACCGATCCGCTCCATCTCGGGCGCGAGCGCGCGCATCACGGCGGGCAGTGCCTGCGTTTCCTCTTCGGTGAAGTCGATCATGCTCAATCCTCGTTTCGCTTTGCGGGTGAAGGCCGCCTGGCAGCCCATGGAGCAGAACCAGCGGCGGGTGCGGTGAGCCGGATCAGGAAACGGTCCGGGGGACCGTCTTCCCGGCGAACGGCGCGACCGGTGTGGGTCGAACCAGCCGAAGCCGCGGGTGCGCGCGGTGCAGACGGCGCAGAGCGCCGGCCGCGGATGCCAGAGGCGATCAGAGCCCGGTCGACCCGCAGCCGCTGCGGGCGGGGATGGGATTTGCGCGACATGGCTCACGCCGCCCTCCGCTCGGGCTCGGCCGCCGCGCCGACAACCGCGCGGATTGCCTGCTTGTTGAAGCCGAATGTCATCAGCGCCGAGGCGCGATAGCGCGTCAGGCCGAAGTCATGGCGGCACTCGGGCGGCAGGTACTGCAGCTGCTTCTCGGTCGGCGGCTGGCGGAGCCAGGAACGGGTCTTGAAGGCGCTTTCGTCGGTCTCGTGGGTGTTCAGCCAGTCGTCGGCCTGCGCGAGGCAGACCGTGCGCTCGCCGACGCCCAACAGGTGGGGGCGTTCGCCCTTCGCGCCGCCGATGGCGTACCAGACCCCGTCCAGCCAGAAGATGCCGCCCCAGGCGGTGAAGCCCGTAGCCATCAGCGCGTCATCCGTGCCGTAGAGGTCGACCCACGCGAAACTGGATCGCTTCAGCAGGTCGATCTCCGTCATCATGAAGCCCGACAGCGGCGCGGCACCGTCGCCTTCGCCCGCATCCAGATCCTCGCGCGGGAACACCTCGCCGCAGAGCGGGCATTCGGTGGCTGCCAGCGGAATGTCGGCGCCGCAGCCGGGGCAGGATTTCGTCGGGGCTTCACCCGCCTCGGTCTTGCCGTCGAGATCGACGTCCTGCTCGAGCGTGCCGTGGATCAGGCTCGACGTGCCGAAATCCAGCACGACGCAGTCGGTCTTGACGATGCCGGGGTGTTCCTCGGGATCGACGGTGCGCAGGCCGCGCCCGACCATCTGGATCATTGTGGACTTGTAGGAGCTCGGCCGCAGCAGCACGACGCAGGAGGTGGGCGGATGGTCCCAGCCCTCGGTCAGCACCGCCACGTTGACGACGACGCGGATGTCGCCCGCCGCGTAGTCGGCGAGGATCGCCTTGCGGGTCTCGGCCGCCAGATCGCCGTGGATCAGCGCGGCGGAAACGCCCGCCGCCCTGAAGGCGTCGGTGACGTGTTCGGCATGCGCGACGGTGGAGCAGAACACCACGGTCTGCCGGTCGCCTGCCTTCTCTTTCCAGTGCCGGATCACCTCGTCGGTGACGGGAGCGCGGTCCATGATGCCCGCCACCTCCGCCATGTCGAAATCCGCCATCGTCTTGCGGACCGAGCGGAGCTCGTCCTGCACACCCACGTCGATGACGAAGGTGCGCGGCGGAACGAGATGGCCCGAGGCGATCAGTTCGCCCAGCCGGACCTGGTCGGCGACGTTGTCGAAGACCTCGCGCAGACCCTTCCTGTCGCCCCGGTTCGGGGTGGCCGTGACCCCGAAGATCCGGGCGACGGGATTGGCCTCGCGCACCCGGTCGATGATGCGGCGATAGCTGTCGGCCACCGCATGGTGCGCCTCATCCACGACCAGCAGATCGAGCCGCGGCATGTTGGCGAGGTTCGATGACCGCGCCAGCGTCGGCACCATGGCGAAGGCCACCTGGCCGCCCCAGGACTTCTCCGTGGCGTCGATCACCGAGGTGGCGACGCCCGGCACCACGCGCTGGAACTTGGCTCGGTTCTGCGCCGTCAACTCGTCACGATGGGCCAGCACGCAGGCCTTGGCGCCATCGCCGATCATCTCGCCGGTGACCGCCGAGAGCATGATGGTCTTGCCCGCACCGGTGGGCGCTACGCCCAACGTGTTGCCGCGGGAAGCGAGCGCAGCCACGCTGCGCTCGACGAAGGTCTTCTGGCGGGGGCGCAGGCGCATGGCCGGTCTCCCCCTTACTGCGCCCAGCTCGGCCGACCGGCGAACCCGGGAGCGGAAGCGGGCTGGCTGGGCTGATGTGACGGTGCCGCAGAGGTGGTCTGCTGCGGGGCAAGTCCGGCTGCACCCTGTCCGCCGAACTGCAGCGCAGCCGTCCCCATGACCTGAGCGTAATCGCGATGATCGGGCGTGACCGCGCTGCGGATCTCGTTCTTGTCGTCGCCGCTGGCGTCGGTGCCGATGTCGATGCGGGCGATGAACTCGATCCCGTCGAGATCGGCGAAGCCGTTGATGCGCCGCGCCGCCTGCGCCTCGGCCGACATGTCCTTGTCGGAAATCCCGCGGGCCGAGTTCAGCATGCCGCGCACGAGGCTGCGGCCCATGTTCGCCCAGTCCGGCCCCTTCGGGCTGTAGAGTCCGATGAGGGTGAAGATCTTGCGCCGGGCGTACTGCCCCTCGGTCACCGTGAACTCGCCGTTCAGGTAAACCGCGCCGGTCGAGCCGCGCGTGGCATAGCCGCCGGTCCAGCCCTGCGAGGCATCGTCGAAGCCGCCCGGGCGGATCGTCAGGCGCACCTTGGCCAGCGTGCCCTTGGGGATCAGGTTGGTGTTGCTCTGCGCGTCGTTGAAATCGTTCCAGGAACCCATGGGGAACCTCCTTTTCTGATCAGGATTGCGGTTGGGATTGGACGTCAGCCGCCGGATCGGCGGGCGGCGGGGTGTAGGTCAGGCGCTTGGGCGCTGGCGCGACGGGGGCGCGGATCTTCGTCATCAGGCGGCCGAGGTGAGGCTCCTCGACCTGATCCAGACGACCCGACCGGTCCTTGGCGGGAAAGCCCCAGGGGTTGATCGTCCGGCAGACGAAGGCGCGATAGGGATCGCCATCGGCCTTCAGCTCCGCCATGGTGATCACCTCGTCGACGATCCCCGGCAGCTCGAGCCCGGTCTTCGAGCCGTCGATCTGCGGCTGGAACACCTTGCGGTTGAAGTCGTCGAGCTTCTCGTCGAGGATTCCGACGAACCAGACGTTCTTCGCCCGCGTGTGCTGCAGATGGGTGAGCCAGCCGATCATCTCGCGGCCATGAAGCCCGTAGGCGCCGCGCACATCCGGCTTGCCGGTCTTCTCCGACAACGCCTCGGGCTGACCCTTGCACCAGCCGAAGCACAGCCGTCCCGCTACGGTGATCGAGTCCACGAAGATCGTGTCGTAGCGGTCGAGCGCGGCCGGGTCGCCGAAGCGGTCGCAGACCGCCTTGTAGTGCGCCGGGCTGTAGGGCTGCTCTTCACGCAGCGCCGGGTTGGGCCCGCCGATGAACACCGCGAAATCCCGGCATTCCGTCCATGTCCGCGGCCGGATGCTGTCGCCCGCCCAGCCCTCGATGGCGAGATCGCCCGCCTCGAGATCCATGAACAGCGTCGTCGATGCGTTCAGGGTCCAGAGGAGCGACGTCTTCCCGATGCCGGACTTGCCGAAGATGCAGCCCTTGATCCCACGCGGCTCGGCCAGCCGCTGGTCGGCGCTGATGATCGGAAGGCCGCCGGTCATGCCAGCACCTCCTGACGCGCCGGCGCTGCATCCGTGTCGTTGCTGGTCACGGCCGCGAAAAGCGCATCGAGACGATCCGCCTCGTCGAGGCATTCCTTGCCCTTGCGGCGCATGAAACGCCGCGCGTCATCGAGCAGCTCGGGCTCGGCGATGAGGTTCGGGATGGCGACGTATTCCGCGGCGGACTCAACAAAGTAAGACTTCGAGCGCAGATCCTTCACCAGTGGCGCGAAGGACTCGCACACATCCGCGAAATCGGCCTGGCCCACAGCATCGTCCTGCGTGCGCAGGATCCGCTTCACCTCGGTGATGATGCCGGTCCGCAGCATCCGCAGCGCACCTTCCTGCCGCGCCTGGCTGCAGGTCAGCGGGAAAGCATCCTCCATCATGTCATCGGCGATTTTCGGGGCGTTGTTGCCAAGCTGCGCGGCAACCTCCCAGACACGTTCGGCAAATGCCGCCGATTGGCTATCGAGCATCGAACCACTCCTTGATTGTCGTGAAAGCTGCAGACCCCTCGGCGATGGCCGTGGCATCGAGGTCGTGAAACGGGGTGTCCCTGGCCTCACGCATGCCCTTGCGGGCAAGGGCGAGGTTTTCGTCCGAGGCCCATTCGGCAAAGGCGCGGAAGACCCCTGTCACATGCCGCCAGGCCGCCTGCTCGGGTGTGGGCGGAACGTAGAGAGGATTGCGTCGGCTGGCGGACCGCTGTGGGCGCAACCCGCGCATGGCGGCGTCCACCACCATCTTGCGCAGCGCCGCACGGGTCGGTTCCTCGCCGCGCTCCAGACGATCGTCGAGGGCGCGACGAACGACGCCGGGGTCAGCGGCTTCGGCGTCTCTGATCTGACGGGCCTCGTGGATCTGATCGTGGCGAAGGCCGAGGTCGGCGGCGGTCGCGGGTGAAAAGCTGTTGGCGTCTGCAACAGCTTTTTCCGGGCCACGTTGTCCGTTTCCGGCAACCTCGCCCCGCGCCTGCGCCGCATCGTATTCATCGGCCAGCCGACGCTTGGCACGGGCCTCGATCTCGAGCGCATGGGCCTGAGCGCGATGTGCCGCCGCGACGAGATCGTCATGGGCGCTCTTGGCGCGCTGCAGCCGCGCCGCGCGTTTCGCCACGTCGTAGGCCAGCCCGGCAACCTCGCGCGCCTCGAGCACTTCGGCGGCGGTCTTGGCGCCAGACAGCATGCTGGCCGCGCGGTCGATCAGGCTGGGCAGGTCCTGCGATGGGGCCGAAAGAGGGGCGAGCTGGCTCATTGATCGCCCCCTTGCGGGACGATCTCGATCTTCAACGTCCCGGGCCGGACGGTGCGCGCGGGCTCGAAACCGGCGCGGATGGCATCGGGCCAGGCGGCGTATTTGCGCTCGGGCACCTTGAAGGCGATGTCGACATACTGCGCGGGATCGTCCCCGGCGGCGCGGATGCGCTCGACCATGGCGGCGAGGCGATCCTGGTCCCAATCGACCCGTTTCGGCAGGTCGGCGACCACGGTGAAATCCCCGTCGTCGAACCGGATCGTGCCGGTGTCCTTGCCCGCCGTCTGCCGCTCCTCGGCGGCGCGGGTGGCGTAGCGGACCGCCAGCGCGCCATCGAGGCGGGCTTTCGCGGCCTTGTCCCGCTTGATGCGCTCATCGACGTCGCGCTGCAGGATGGCCAGCAACTCGACGGGCATCTGGGCGATGTCCTGCAAACCGAGGCCCGGCAAGTCGTCGACGGTGGGGGTGTTCGCGGGGAACGGCATGTAAGGGTCTCCATGATCGGCAAAGAGGAATTGGAAGGCGGTCATCACGCGACAGCCCGACCACTCGAACCGGTGGCGTGGTCGGGCTGCCCCTGCTCGGCGAGCAGGAGCGCGGACAGCGGCACGGCTGCGGCCTTCGGTTTGGGGCGGGCGACGGCGATGTAGGCGAACTGGTCGGGGCCCGTGCGCTCCTGCACCAGGTGCACGAGACCCTGTTCGGCGGCCCAGAAGGCGCGCGACCCGAGCCGTGCCAGTCCCGCGCGCTGCTGATCCGGCAACCGGGCGAACATCGGGAAGATGTCGAGAGCCAGAAAGCCGCGATGGTATTCGAGCCGGTCGCCCGGCACGGCCTGCGCCACCCAGGCGCAGAACTCGATCTCGGTGAGCGGTCGGCGGGCGCGGACCGTGATGAAGGGGGTGGTGCCCATGAAGATGATCTCCTCCTTTCGCCTCTACTCAGGCCGCCGCGAGATCGTCCCAGGCGGGACCGAGACCACGGGCGGTGAGGACGTGACGGAGATCGGCGAGGCGGCGGTAGAGCGCGGACCGGCTGCCGAAACCCTCGGCCGCGAGGGCGGTCACGGGGCGATGCGCCAACGCCGCGCAGAACCGGCGATCCTCGGCCGGGAGCCGCGCGAGCGCTGCCTGCAGGGCGTGGTGAAGTTCGGTGACGGCCGTGGCGCAGCAGGTCTGGCCGTGCCAGGCAGCAAGCCCGTCGTCCTCGGTCAGCGTGTCGCCGACCGGCTCGCGGGCTCCGGCCAAGGGCACATCGAGCGAGAGCAGCGACCCGCCCTGCGCACGGCGCTGGCTGTGGTGACGCATCGCGATCCGCGAGGACTGGTTGCGCAGCACGATGTTGGCGAAGGCGCCGATGCTGCCACGCCGCGCGTCGAAGCCAGGCAGGCGGCAGATCAGATCAACCAGAAGGTCCTGGCGGAGATCGTCATGATCGGCGGCAGGCAAGACCAGCTTGCGGCGCAGACGGCGTGCAGCGGCATCGGCTTCGCGGATGATGGTTTCAATGTCGTCGGGGGAGAGTTCGATCTGCATCGGTGTGCGCCTCGGTCATCGTTTCTGATGAGCCCAAGGTGCCGGATGCGGTCGGCGCGCAGGTGGGAACGGGGTGGGAATAAGGTGGGGGTTTGGTGGGTCGCGCCATTTCCGGTCGCCGGGTTAGAATAGAAGGGCCGACGCGGACCGCTTAGCGGCCACTAAAACCATAAATCGCCAAACCACGCATGGATAACGCGCTCATTATATCTGCTGTCGATGGCGGATCACCGCGGTGAATACTGTACTTCGACCGCGTGAAGCTGATGATTGCGCGACTTGAGAGTGCCGGGATAAGTTCCATGAACATTTATAGCGACGGAGGCGTGCTCGACGATGGCAGACCTAATTTTTGACCGGAAGCACGCCATGGAAGCGATCCGCTTGGCAAAAACCAACGGGCAGGAATGGCTATATGAAAGCTATCCCAAGCCAAACGGACAGAAGCGCCGGTCGAGCACGGGTTTTCTGATGCACGAAGGCACGGCCTACCCGGTAAAACCGCTAGGACGTCTGGCAAACGAGATTGCCGGCAACCCTATGACCGCTAATCCCATCACGAATGTTTTCAGGAAATACTTCGAGAAGTTGGGGTTCCAGTTGATCGACAGCCCTGAGGACGAGGCGGAAAACGCGACTGAGCGACAGCGCCGCCTCGCCGAAGTTTGGGAGCGCCCGGGCCAAGCCCGGTTTCGCCGCGCCGTCTTTGAGATGTTCGGCGCGCGCTGTGTTGTGACAGGATGCGAGACGCTGATGGCGTTGGAAGCCGCACACGTTCTGCCTGTGTCCAGCGGCGGCGGCGATGAAGGATGGAATGGCATTCCTCTTCGCGCCGACTTGCACAGGCTCTTCGACGCTGGCGCCATCATGATCGATCCTACCTCGTGGAAACTCTCGGTGGCTGATGCCGTGCGTGAGGAATACGGCCAGTATCACGGTCTGGACCTCGAGCCGGTCATCGCCGAGATCGACGGGGCAGCGGAGCTGGCGGCGGCATTGCGGAAGCGAATGGCAATGATCGGCTAAATGCGAGCTGGACCGACCCGGCTCCAGCTGACGAAAGCGGACTCAAGGAAGGAAGCGCGCGAGACGCTGCTGGTTACCTTTTCAACCGTCGACCACGATGTCTGATGCATGGACGCTGAGCCGGTAGCCCCGGTTGCGCACGGTCATGATCAGGGTCTTGCTCTCGGCATCGGTGAACCCGGCAGCCTTGAACGCGTCGCGCAGCTCACGGATCAGATCCTTGGCCTCGCGCGCCGTCGTGCCTTCGACATGGGATCCGGAGGCGACCTGATCGCGCGACAGCGCCTTCTCGAGCAGGCGTTCGAACACGGGGAAAATCTGACGCGACAGGATGACGGAACGACCGTCCCAATGAACCTCGGCCGCCGCCCTCCGAACACGAAGCACGGGCGCCAGCGGGATCGGCCCCAGAGCCGCGATGTCGATTGTGCCGCCGAGGCCATTTGTGGCGGGCGTCAGCACCTCGAGGATTTCGACGAGATGAAAGCCCGCATCCTGGTGTCGCCGGGCAATCTCCGCTGGCAACTGCGGCGCGAGGATCGTGACGTCCGGGCCCTGCGCCGCTTGGCGCAACGATGCTATGATGCCGTCGCCGGTCAGGGCTGCGGGCTCCAGCGCAAGAAACACTGCGCGCCCCGATGGCGTATCGCCGAGCCGCCAGACCTTCTCCGCGGCGCGTTTCGGGGCTGCAGCGAACCCTGCTGCGGCGCCGATCACGGATGCCAGCCCATCAGCGCCGATGCGGAACACGCGCACATCATCTTCGGTGAGTTCGATGTCCTGTCGATGATCGAACGGGCACTCAGCCCGAAACGCATCGCCGATTTTCCGGATCGGCCGACAGGGGAGCCCGCATTCGCAGCCGTCGCAGACGTCCCAATCGGAGAGCGGCGCCTGTTCGACGAGGACACGTTTCGCCAGCAGCCGGTCGAAAACCGGACCGAAAAACGGCGCGGCAAGCTCGCCGGACAGGATCGCGTCGTTGCCAGCCTCACTCAGCCGCGTCAACAACCTCAAAATCGTCTCGGTCATTCATCAGCCCGTTCCGTTCGATCAGCTTCATCACCCGCGCCTCGTGCTGGGTGCGGCGGAACTGCACGACGCCCGGGGGCCGCAGCTTGACCGTGACCTGCGGCTGGCGCTTGCCGTCGCCCTTGAACAGGATCCGGAACACGAGCTCGCCCAGCCTCCAGGCGCCGCCGAAAGAGACCGGCGTGCCGCCGAAATGCTGGAGCGCGTCACCGCTGAGATCCCGCGACCGCAGGGTGCGCACCACGCGGGGATACCCCTTCTTGCCGGGTGCCATCAGGTCGGCCGCCGCCTCGATGATCAGCACCTTGTCGATCAGCGGATCGTAGGCGGCATCGAAGGCGAAGCCCGGTCCGGCCAGTTCGACCGGGCACAGGGTATAGAGGTCCTGCGCATCGTCGCCGTCGAAGAAGCCGGGCCTGTCTAGGATGATCGAGGCGAAGAGTTCCGCGATCTCGGGCTGATGCGCCTTCCGGATGCGGGCCAGCCGCAACATGCCGGTGTTCTCGGAGTATCGCAACACGGCGTGAGAAATCTGGCGTACGCTGATGACCCGTTCGACCTGGCCCTCGACGACCGGCATGGTCGAGACCATGGAGCCGTGGCTGACCACGAGGTTGATCTCGTCATCGTCGTCGTAGTCGCCCACCCGGCAGTAGTCCCCGAGAAACGCGTCACGGAAGAGCGCGGCGACGGCCGTCCGGAACGCCTCGACCTTATCCTCAGTCAGGTCGATCGCGACGCCCCGTTCCCGTCCAGCATATTCATGCAGGCGGTCGGCAGTGAGCATCGCCATATGGTCGGCGGCCGCGTCGAAGAGGTCAGGATGCTCCAGAAAGACCCGGACGGCGATGTGCTTGGGATCATGCGCCTTGTTCGGCGCGTCCTCGTCGCCGGTCTTCATGTCGGGGAACAGATCGACGCCCTGACGGGCGGCCTGCGCCTGAATGATTTCGAGGCCGCGGGCATCGCCAAGTTCCGCGATGCGGTGCAGATCGCCGCGCAGCCCCTCCGGATAGCTGTCCTCGGCGCCGGTCAGCAGTTTCTCCAGCGCCTCGCGGGCGGCATCCTCCTCCTGGTCCAGCAGGTCGACGGAGAAGCCCTTGTACTTGCCCTCGTGCCGCGCCAGCAGCGGCTTCATAAGGGCAAGATCGATGGTCTTGATGAACCGGGGGTTCACGAACTTCTTCAAATTGCCGGCCACGACGAATCCCCTTTCCTGCAAAACCAGTGTTCTTGATACGTTCTTTCGTGTGATTCATCAACCTGCGCGGGATCGGCTGGGACGCTTTCCGACATCGACGAGTAGAGGCCAGAGGAGACGACTGCTCCGAGGCCCGCATGAAACGACCCAATCCGCTCCCGCCCGACCAGATGACGCCCGCAGAGCGCCGCGCCGAGCTGTGCGGCCTGCTGGCGCTCGGGCTGCTTCGGTTGCGGATGCGGGAGACCGGCGAAGTATCTGACGATACTGGAGAAAGTTGCCTACACTATCCGCCCGACCAATGCCGTCATGCAACTCCAACTCAACGGAGAAACGCATGAACAAGCCCGATCCCATCCCCGCGCGCCTTGCCGCGCTCAAGACCACGTCGACGCCCGACCTGAAGAAACAGTGGCGCGACCTGTTCGACAGCGAGCCGCCGCCGTTCAACCGCCGCTATCTCGAAAGCCGCATCGCCTATCGCATCCAGGAACTCGCCTATGGCGGGCTGAAGCCGGAGACGATCCGGCGGCTGGAACGGCTGGGCGAGGAACTGGACGGCGGCGACCGGGCGAAGCGGAGCATCCGCGCCGATCGCGACCGCCCGATCACAGGCACGCGCCTTCTGCGCGAATGGCAGGGCGTCGAGCAGATAGTCACCGTTACTGCCGACGGCTTCGAATGGCAGGGGCGGCCGTACAAGTCGCTGTCCGCGATCGCCCGCGCGATCACCGGCACGCGCTGGAACGGCTGGGTGTTCTTCGGGCTCAAGAACCACAGGGGGCGGAAGTGACGAAGCCGCCGGATAAATCGAAGGTCGTCCGCAAGCTGCGGTGTGCCGTCTACACCCGGAAATCCTCCGAGGAAGGACTGGAGCAGGAGTTCAACTCGCTCCACGCCCAACGCGAGGCCTGCGAGGCTTACATCGCCAGCCAGCGGTCTGAGGGCTGGGTACTCGTCCGCGATCAGTATGACGACGGCGGCATCTCCGGCGGCACGCTGGATCGCCCCGGCCTGCAGCGGCTGCTGGAGGACATCGAGGACGGGCTGGTCGACGTGGTGGTGGTCTACAAGATCGACCGCCTCAGCCGCTCCCTGGCCGACTTCGCCAAGCTGGTCGAGGTGTTCGACCGCAATGGCGTGACGTTCGTCTCGGTCACGCAGTCCTTCAACACGACCACGTCGATGGGGCGGTTGACCCTGAACATCCTGCTCAGCTTCGCCCAGTTCGAGCGCGAGGTCACGGCCGAGCGGATCCGCGACAAGGTCGCCGCCAGCCGGAAGAAGGGCATGTGGATGGGCGGGGTGCCGCCTTTCGGCTACCGTGTCGAGAACCGGAAGCTGGTGGTCGACGAAGAGCACGCTGCGCATGTGCGCTGGATCTTCGCCCGCTTTCTCGAGATCGGGTCCTGCACGGAACTGGCGCGGGAAGTCGGCACGCGCGGCCTCCGGACGCCGCGCGGCAACCGGATCGACAAGAAGTACATCTACCGCATGCTCAGCAACCGCGCCTACATCGGCGAGGCGGTCCACAAGGGCGACAACTATCCCGGCGAGCACGACGCCATCATCGATCCCGAGATTTGGGACCGCGTCCACGCCATCCTACAGGAGAGCCCGCGCAAGCGCGCGGCCCGCACCCGCGCCGACACGCCCGCGCTGCTGAAGGGGCTGCTGTTCGGGCCCGATGGCGCCGCGTTCTCACCGACGCATACTCGGAAGGGGGATCGTCTCTACCGCTACTATGTCAGTCAGACCGTGCTGAAGCATGGTGCTGGTTCGTGTCCGGTCGGCCGCGTGCCTGCGGGCGAGATCGAGGGCGCTGTCATCGACCAGCTCCGCGCCGTGTTCCGCCAGCCAGAGATCGTGGCGGGGACGTGGAAGGCGGCGCGTGCCTACGCCGAAGAAATCTCCGAGGCCGACGCACGCGCGGCCTTGCAGCAGCTCGACCCGCTGTGGGACGAACTCTTCCCCGCCGAGCAGGCGCGCATAGTCACGCTGCTGGTCGAGCGCGTCGATATCGGCACGAACGGGCTCAACTTCCGGCTCCGGATGGACGGCCTCGGAGGGCTCGCGCGCGAGATGCTGTCTGGCAGCATCGGAGCAGCGGCATGACCCGCGCGACGGCGGTCCCCGAGACGGTTACAATCCACGTGCCATTCCGCATCGTGAAGCGCGGCGGGCGGAAAGAGATGCAGCGGCCATCAGGTACCCAAGCGCGCGGGAGGCCGGACGATACGCTCATCAAGGCGCTTGCGCGCGCGTTCCGCTGGAAGAGGATGCTCGACAACGGTGACTTTGCCACGGTAGCCGACCTCGCCGCACAGGAGGGCATCGCTGTCTCCTACCTAACGCGTGTGCTTCGGCTGACGCAGCTTGCGCCCGATCTCGTCGAGGCGATACTCGACGCACGGCATCCCCCGGGCCTGACGCTTCAGTCGCTGCGAGTGCAGATCCCCGATGA
Organism: Alterinioella nitratireducens; assembly: GCF_013155465.1. Classification (GTDB taxonomy): domain Bacteria; phylum Pseudomonadota; class Alphaproteobacteria; order Rhodobacterales; family Rhodobacteraceae; genus Alterinioella; species Alterinioella nitratireducens. The sequence goes on from NZ_JABJVX010000024.1 coordinate 20,000, forward strand.
ATGGTCGAAGCAGCGCGAGTCCTTGCTGCCAGGGACGGAATAAGGCTTGCGGCATCAGTCGGCCACGCTGTAGCTTCTCCGAGCCGTTGTCAGGCGAAAGAGCTGCCAAACCAAAGAATTGCGCGTTGATCTGAGCCGAGTTCTTTGACAAGCCGTTTGCTGCGCGATGGCATGTCGAAACCGGGCGAAGTAGATTGCGCATGAACGAAGCCGATACCTGCAGAAAGTTCGTCGTCCCGAAGCTGCAGGAAGCAGGCTGGGATGATCGTCCGCACGCGATAAACGAGCAGAGAACTTTTACTGACGGCCGAGTTGTATTTGTCGGCGGCAAAGCTCGCCGTGGCAAGCAGAAGCGCTCAGACTATCTTCTCCGATATAATCCGGATTTCCCTATCGCCGTCGTTGAGGCCAAATCCCGCTACCGGCACGCCGCGGAGGGCCTCCAACAAGCCAAGGAATATGCAGAAATCCTTGGACTTCGGTTCGCGTATTCGACCAACGGGATCGAGATTGTCGAGTTCGACTACACGACCGGCATCGAGCGAACGATTTCGGATTTCCCGGCGCCTGATGACCTTTGGGCTCGGCTCCGCCGCGCCGAGGGCATTGTCGACGACCAAGTGGCCGAACGGCTGCTGACGCCCACCTTTCCAGACCGAGCCAAACCCCTTCGCTACTATCAGGAAATCGCGGTGAACCGCGCGGTCCAAGCGGCCCTTCAGGGCAGGAAGCGGGCCCTCCTCACACTGTGCACCGGAGCGGGCAAGACTGCCGTCGCCTTCCAGATCTGCTGGAAGCTATGGACAGCACGCTGGAATTCAAAAGGGGTCAACCGAAACCCGAAGATCCTGTTTCTCGCTGATCGCAACGTCCTGGTCGACGATCCGATGGCAAAAGACTTCAGCCCGTTTGGCGACGCCCGTCACAAGATAGCTGGCGGCGTGGCGGTCAAGAGCCGCGACATGTATTTCGCGATCTACCAGTCCATCGCGCGTGACGAGAACCGTCCCGGCCTCTACCGAGAGTACGCGCGCGACTTCTTCGATCTCATCATCATTGACGAATGCCATCGTGGCAGTGCGCGCGACGACAGCAACTGGCGAGAGATCCTCGAGTGGTTCGAACCTGCGACCCAGATCGGGATGACAGCGACGCCGCGGCGAGAGGATAACGTCGACACCTACAACTATTTCGGCGATCCGCTTTATGAATACAGCCTGGCGCAGGGCATCGCTGACGGCTTCCTGGCCCCGTATCGCGTCCATCGCGTCATATCGGACTACGACGCTGCCGGCTGGCGACCAACGCGGGGTGAACTTGATCGCTATGGTCGCGAGATACCCGACGCCGAATACTCGACGCGGGACTTCGAGCGGGTCGTGGCGCTGCGGGCTAGAACTCAGGCCATTGCGAGACACCTCGCGGGCTTCATGGCCGAGACCGACCGCTTCGCGAAGACCATCGTTTTCTGCGTCGACCAGGAACACGCGCTCGAAATGCGGCAGGCGCTCGCCGCCCTGAACACCGATCTCGTGAAGGACCATCCCGACTACGTTTGCCGTGTGACGTCCGACGAAGGCGATGTGGGAAGCGCGCACAGGGCGAAGTTCCAGGATGTCGAGACCCAGACGCCGGTCATCCTCACCACGTCGCAGCTTCTCACGACCGGCGTGGACGCCCCGACCTGCAAGAACGTGGTGCTCGCGCGGGTCGTCGGCTCCATGCCGGAGTTCAAGCAGATTATCGGACGGGGCACCCGTCTCCGGCCCGACTACGGCAAGCTCGCCTTCAACATCATCGACTACACCGGAACCGCGACGCGCATGTTCGCCGATCCCGCCTTTGACGGCGATCCCGTCCGCGAGGACGAAGCGGTGATCAATGCGGACGGCGACATCGTGGAAGAGCGCGAGATCGAAGAAGTGGCGCCGGATCCGGACGATTTTCCTGAAGGGCCCGATATCCCGGATGGACCGGTCGAGCTGGGGGACGAGGGCGAGAACGGGCCCCGCAAGTTCTATGTCGACGGCGGCGAGGTCGCGATCGTCCGGCACCTCGTGTACGAACTCGATTCTGACGGGCGGCAACTCGCCTGCCGCCAGCTCACCGATTACACTGGCGACAAGGTCCGCACACTCTACCCCAATGCGTCGGAACTGCGCACGGACTGGCTCGATCCCGAACGCCGGGCGGAAATCGTCGAGCGGCTTGAGGAAAAGGGCATCGACCTCGATTCCTTGGCTGATGCAGTCGGAAAGCCGGAGGCCGACCCGTTCGATCTCCTATGCCATCTCGCCTATAATGCGCCGCTGCGCACCCGGCGCGAGCGCGCTGACCGTCTGGTGAGGGAGCAGGACGAGTTTCTGGACCGCTTTGGGCCGGACGCCCGAGAAGTTCTGGATGCCGTGCTTGAAAAGTATGCCGAACATGGCAGTGCCCAGTTCAAGCTGCCCGACATCCTGGAAGTGCCCCCGTTCAACGAGTGGGGCAACGTCATAGAAATCGCCGCCCGCTTCGGCGGGGGCAAGGAGCTGCGCAGCGCCGTCACCGAGCTGCAGCGTCTGCTCTACACCGCTTGAATTGAAGGAGCTCTATCTTGGCTACAACCGCCCGAAAGAAGGCTGCGCCGAAGCAACTGACCACTGCCCAGCGTCTCGACAGCATCATCAAGTCTGCCCGCAAGATCATGCGGAAGGACAAGGGGCTGAACGGCGACCTTGATCGGTTGCCGATGCTCACCTGGATAATGTTCTTGAAGTTCCTCGACGACATGGAGCGGATCGAAGAGGGACGCGCAGAACTTGCGGGCAAGGATTATCGCTCGATCATCGAGGCCCCTTATCGCTGGCGCGATTGGGCGGCGGATGCCGATGGCATCACCGGTCCCGACCTCCTGTCGTTCCTCGTTTCCGAAATGACCGAGCGCCCGGACGGCACACGCGGCCCGGGGCTCTTCACCTATCTCCGAGGCTTGCGCGGCGACAATGGGCGGCGCGAGCGGCGCGACGTGATCGCAACCGTCTTCCAAGGCTTCGCCAACCGAATGGAGAGCGGCTACCTGCTGCGCGACGTAGTCAACCTTATCGACGGCATCCATTTCGATTCTTCGGAAGAAGTTCACACACTCGGTCGCCTGTACGAGACGCTGCTGCGCGAGATGCGCGACGCTGCAGGGGACTCGGGCGAGTTCTACACGCCCCGGCCGGTCGTGCGGTTCATGGTCGAGGTGACCGATCCCAAGCTGGGCGAGACCATCCTCGACCCGGCATGCGGCACCGGGGGATTTCTGACCGAGGCCTTCCTGCATCTTGAGCGCCAGGCCAATACGGTCGAGAAGCGACGCATCCTCCAGGAAGACAGCTTCTTCGGCGGCGAGGCCAAGTCGCTGCCGTTCCTGCTGTCCCAGCTCAACCTCCTGCTGCACGGCCTGCATGCCCCGCGCATCGACCCGGGCAATGCCCTTCGCTTCCGCCTGGCCGAGATCGGGGAGGATCAGCGGGTCAATGTCATCCTGACCAATCCACCATTCGGCGGCGAGGAGGAGGCAGGCATCCTCAACAACTTCCCCGAGGACCGGCGCACGGCCGAAACGGCGCTGCTGTTCCTGCAACTGATCATGCGGAGGCTGAAGCGCGCCGGGCGCGGGCGGGCCGCCGTCGTAGTCCCGCACGGCACGCTGTTCGGCGATGGCATCTCGGCGCGGATCAAGGCGGACCTGCTCGAGAAGTTCAACCTGCACACGGTGGTCCGGCTGCGTGAAGGGGTTTTCGCGCCCTACACGGACATCCCGGCAAACCTGATCTTTTTCGACACGACCGGACCGACGAAGGACATCTGGTATTACGAAATGCCGCTGCCGGAGGGCCGCAAGAAGTACTCGAAGACCGCACCAATGGCCTATGACGAATTTGCGGACTGCCTTGCCTGGTGGAAGAACCGAGAGCCGAACGAGTGCGCCTGGAAGGTATCGGCCGCTGAGCTGATCCAGCGCGACGAGCAGGATCGTGTCGTCGCCTGCAACCTGGACATCAAGAACCCCCATTCCGGCGAGGTCGCCGATCACCGAGCGCCGGCCGAGATCGTGGACGCGATCATCACACAGGAGCAGCGGATTCTAGGCATCATGGACGAGATCAAGGCCGTGCTGGCGGAGCGGGTATGATGGCGTGGCCTTTTGTCGAACTCGGTAAATTGATTTCGCACCGAAAGGAGTTCATCGAGATCAGCCCCGACGTCACCTACGCTCGGTGTCGGGTTCAAACATCCGCTCGTGGAATTGTTCTTCGAGACCGTGTTGCGGGTTCTGAAATCAAGACCAAGAAGCAGCAAGTGTGCCGCACAGGGGAGTTTCTGGTTGCCGAGATTGACGCAAAAATGGGTGGATACGGCATCGTGCCACCTGATTTAGACGGTGCGATTGTCAGCAGCCACTATTTTCTCTTCGAGGTTGATGAGCGTCGGCTTATGCGCAGCTTTCTCGAATGGTATTCGCGGACCCCGGCCTTTTTGGAGCAGATCGCGGCTCGCGGATCGACCAACTACGCATCTGTACGGCCTGCCAATGTCCTTGGGTATCAAGTACCCCTTCCGTCCCTCGACGAGCAGCGCCGCGTCGTCGAAAAGCTCGACAGGGTCGCGGCACTGGTGGACGAACGCCGCAACGCCATCGAGGCGGCCGAGCGAGAAACGCAGGCGCTGCTGCTGAAAGCCTTCCAGCGCGCCATCGACGGCGCCCCCCTGCGCCCCATGGCCGAGGTCGCGCCGCTGGTGCGCAGGCCGGTCGAGATCGATTCCGACGCTGCCTATCCGGAGCTCGGCGTCCGTTCATTCGGTCGGGGCACGTTCCACAAACCCGAACTGCCCGGCGTTGAGGTCGGCAACAAGAAGCTGTTCCGCATCTGCTCGGGCGACCTCGTGTTCAACATCGTCTTTGCCTGGGAAGGCGCTGTCGCCGTCGCTCAGCCAGAAGACGATGGCCGCGTCGGCTCTCATAGGTTCCTGACCTGCGTTCCCGCGCCGGACACCGCGACCGTCGAGTTCCTGCGCTTCTATTTCTCGACGTCCGAGGGATTGCAGAAGCTGGGTGAAGCATCTCCTGGCGGAGCGGGACGGAACCGGACGCTGGGATTGAAGAAGCTCGAAAGCTTGCGAGTGCCGGTCCCACCAATCGGTCGGCAGCACTGGTTCGACCGCCTTCAGGCGAAGGCGCACGAAGCCCGCACCATCCGCGCCAACACCGCGCAGGATGTGGAGGCCCTGATTCCGGCCATGCTGCACGAGATCTTCGACGGTGGGGCGAAGGCCGCGTGACTGTGAGCCGGGACGATCAGCCCGATCTGCTATCGGACCTTTCGGATCTGGACTTCGTCCGTCATCTGCTGGCCGACCTTCATGACGACCTGCCAGGGAAGGTCGGCCGTTTCCGGATGCTGACAGATCTGGGCGGCCAGATGGGTCGATCGGGGACGATGATTTTCGGCGGCCATGCGGCCCATCACGCTTGGGTCGAAGCGCGTTCGTCGTTCGTGCACGGCAACTATGCGGCGACGATCCTGCTGTGTCAGGGGCTCGTGGAGCATCTGCTGGCGGCATATCTTCACGCCGGGCTTCTGGTTGATGACATTCCGGATCGCATCCAGTTCGCCGACACCCTCCGCCGCTGCCGAGAGCGCGAGGTAATCTGTGATGAAGACGTCACCGACCTCCGACGCATGATGGCGCTGCGAAACCCGCTGTCGCATTTCCGGCATGTAGATGATGGCAGCAATCTTGATCGTCGCAGCATCGATGAGAGCAGATCGGCGGACGACCTGCTGCGCCACGACGCGATCTTTTCGATCGGTCTCGCCGTTCGGATGCTTTCAAGGCCTGCGTTCCGGCTCGGCTAGCAATCGGGGCCGCCAGCTGGTCATCGTCGAACGGACCGAGTCTTTGGTGGCATGATCCGATCACCCTTCGCCAAGATGTAGTCGGCGATCTTGTGCCCGAGGGGATGGGGCCCCGCCCACAGCATGTAGTAGATCGGGACACCTCGCGTGTTCCTGACGACACTCGGTGTGGCGGCGTGGCCGAACAAGGTCTTCAGGCGGCCGACGTAGTGGTCAAGAAGCCGCTTGGCTGCATCGTCAACCTTGTGGCGGGTCGTATCCCCGAAGAGGTCGGTGCGCTCTGCGTAGACGAGGCTCTCCCAGTCCGCACCGCCGAAGCAGCCGTTCAGCCCAGCGCGCCAAGTTTCGGGAATGTCACCCGAGCGCGTGATCAATCTGTTGATGGCCATTCCAAGCGGGAAATTTATGATCACCTCAAACTTCTTGGTTGATCCCAGAGCTGCGACGGTTCGCCAGTCCAGGTGGGGGCCATAAGGATCGAGGAAAGCAACACCCCTCATGTTCCGCCCCGCAATCCGCGGGACCAGCTTCTGGATCAATTCGTTCGCGTCGCCAACCTGAACGCTGATCTTTCGAGCCGGGTACTCGGCCCTCAAGCCCTCGAGAAGGGCCGCGCGCCCTGCATCTGCGTCAAAGAAATGATATTGGGTGAAAGGGTGTTCGAGAGCGAGGGCTCGGTGCGGGGAGCCTTCGATGAACTGCTCCTCGGACCGAACGAACTCGTCATCAAGAAGCTGAAGGTCTTCGTCATCAGCACCGGCCCAGGCGTCACGGATTCTTGACCGTCCCGCGCCGGCGAATGCGTCGACGTAGACCAGTTCGAAGGACTGTTTCTTCAGCGCAATGGTGTAAGCGTGAAGATATGCCTCGAGGCCATCGAGCTTTTGCCGAGCCCATGGGCCAACCGTATTTTCAATATGCGATTTCTTCAATGATGGCGGTACTCCGTGCGAAATGGTTCACGCTGAAATCTGATCGAGGATCGGCTTCGGGACGATTTGCCACGGAAAGCCGTTCCATTCCTCACCATCGAGCAGACGCCCCCCCGACTTCGGACGGGCGCCACCCCATTGTTTGAAGAAGAAAGCGACGTCGTCACGTTCGCAGATGTCCCGGATCTGGCGGGCCCAGCTTTCGTCCATGGGCCGAGCCCGGGGCCCGCTCTCCCCCCCGACGATGGCCCAAGCGACTCCCTGCAGATCGACATCCCCGACCGGTCCGAGCAGCGGCTCGAACGAGATGAAGCGCGCGTCGGAATTGATCTGCTTCAGGTGCTCGATCCGGCTCGCGTGCGCGGCGTCCTCGACAGAAACGCCGAGCCAGATGTGCCGAGGGACCGGCCCTCCATCATACCGCTTCCGAACGTAGTTGCGCATGAGCGAACTGCGCTTGGTCAGCACCTGGTAGACGTGCCAGTCCGCCAGCTCCATGGCGTCGAACACCGCGTCGATGAATGTACGGTCGATGTCCTTGTGGAAGAGGTCGCTCATCGAGTTCACGAAGATCATCCGCGGCTTTTTCCAGAGCACGGGCTGCCTCAGCCTCGACGGCCAGAGTGTCAGATCAAAGCCCTGCTCGTAGGGGTGTCCAGGGATTCCACGCCAGCGCTCTGCGAACCGCTCGGCGTAGCAGTTGTCACAACCGGGACCGACCTTGGTGCAGCCCGTCACCGGGTTCCACGTCGCGTCCGTCCATTCGATGTCTGACTTCTGGGCCACCTGCTCGCCTCACACTTTTTCACAACGGTAACACGCGGTTGACTCAGCACAAAGCACGAACAGCGGCTGGGGTGAGATTGGTCCCAGCCGCAGCCGAACCAGCGCGCAACGGGCGGCGTTCGATCTCTGTTCCATCCGCCATCCAGATGGATTTTCCAAATCGCGTGCATCACGGACTTCGAAAGATCACTTGTAAGCAATGACTTAAAGCTGTTCACCGAAAGCGCGGCGGTTAACAGGTCCGGAGAATATCGGCCCGGAGAGAACGCGTGTCCGCCCTTCGGGGCGTAGGCCGGTTAACAGCCCAACCCGCATAACCCCCGAAAACAACGGAAAAATCCGGCTGCAGCCGGATCGGGAGAACGCTTTCGCGAGGGCAAGTGGCGGAGAGGATGGGCCTGATATCCAACCTTCTTTTGTGGATGCCGCTCGGTTTGCAAGGAAATTCTGATCTTCTGGACTTGTGATCGAGTGCGTACTT
>NZ_JABJVX010000025.1 GCF_013155465.1 Alterinioella nitratireducens
CGGGTCAGCTATGACGGCAAGTCGGTGGATTACGGCTCGGCCGAGGATCTGCTGGTGCGCATCCGCACCATCGAGCGGGCCATCGCGGGCACGACACGGCCGCTGCCGGTGGCCGGGCTCGCGGGCTTCTCGCGCGGGGACCGCTGATGTCGGCGACCTGGTTCGATCATGCCATCGCCACGGTGGCGCCGCGCATGGCCGCGCGCCGCGTGATGGCGCGTCAGGCGTTCGAGACCCTGACGCGGGGCTACGACGGCGCGGCGCGTGGGCGTCGCACCGAGGGCTGGCGGGCGCCGGGATCCTCGGCCGACACCGAAATCGGCGTCGCCGGGGCGCTCCTGCGCGACCGGATGCGGGATCTCGTGCGCAACAACCCGCATGCGGCCAAGGCCGTGGCGGTGCTGGTCAATAACATCATCGGCGCGGGCATCATGCCCCGCGCCGCCAGCGGCGACGACACGCTCGACCGAAGGGTCGACGCGCTCTTCGAGCGCTGGACGGCGGAGTGCGACGCCGATGGTCAGCTCGACTTCTACGGCCTGCAGACGCTGATCTGCCGCGAGATGGTCGAGGCGGGCGAGGTGCTGGTGCGCCGCCGCCTGCGGCGATCCTCGGACGGTCTGCCGGTACCGCTGCAATTGCAGGTGCTGGAGGCCGACTTCCTCGACGCCACGAAATCCGGCGCCCTCGGCGCGGGCCGCCTCGTGCAGGGGATCGAGTTCGACGCGGTGGGCAAGCGCCGGGCCTACTGGCTGCATGCCGAGCACCCGGGCGACGCGTATGGCGCTTTGCAGAACGGCTTGCAGAGCCGCCCGGTCCCGGCGACCGAGATCGCCCATGTCTACGAGAAGCAGCGCACGCAGGCGCGCGGCGTCCCTTGGGGCGCGCCGGTGATCCGGTCCTTGCGCGATCTCGACGACTATGAAGTAGCCGAACTGGTCCGCAAGAAGACCGAGGCCTGCGTCACCGCCATCGTCTTCGGCGACGACGAGGCGCAGCAGGGCATCGCGCCCTCCGTGGTCGATGCCGACGGGAACAGGGTCGAGCAGTTCGAGCCGGGGCTGATCGCCTATGCGCGCGGCGGCAAGGACATCCGCTTCAACCAGCCCTCGGCCACCGGCGGCTACGGCGAATACAAGCGGGCCAGCCTGCACACGATCTCGGCCGGGTTCCGGGTGCCCTACGAGTTGCTGACCGGGGATCTCAGCCAGGTGAACTATTCCTCGATCCGGGCGGGGCTCGTCGAGTTCCGCCGCCAGATCGATGCCGTGCAGTGGCAGCTCTTCATCCCGATGTTCTGCGCGCCGGTCTGGCGCTGGTTCACCGAAGCCGCATGGGCGGCGGGGCAGATCCCGTCGCCGACGGTTCCGGTGGAATGGTCGCCACCGAAGTTCGAGGCGGTCGATCCGCAGAAGGATGCGATGGCGAACCTGCTGTCGATCCGCTCGGGCACCATGACGCTGGCCGAGGTGATCGCCCGGCAGGGCCGCAACCCCGACGCCGTGCTGGCCGAGATCGCGGCGACCAACGCCAAGCTCGACGCGCTGGGGCTTGTCCTCGACAGCGACCCGCGGCGGGTGTCCAAGACCGGCAGCGCGCAGACCAGCGATCCGGCCACCGACGACCCCTCCGCCGAAGCGGATGACACCGACCCGGCGCAGGCCGACCAACAGGACTGACCTTCATGGACACGATGATCGAACTGCCGGCCATGCGCCGGTCGGCGGAGCTTGCGCCGAACAGCGTCGACAATGACGCGCGCACCGTCGAAGTGATCTGGTCGGCAGGCGCCCGCGTTCGCCGCGCGACCTTCTTCGGCGAGCCCTATGACGAGGAACTGAGCCTCGACCCGGCCCATGTCCGGCTCGACCGGCTGAACGCGGGGGCGCCGTTCCTGAAGGTGCACGAGCTCGACACGCTCGACGCGGTGATCGGCTCGGTCGTGCCGGGCTCGGCCCGGATCGAGAACGGCCGGGGCATCGCGCTCGTGCGCATCTCCGAGCGCGCCGATGTCGAGCCGATCTGGCGCGATATCCAGGCCGGGCACATCCGCGCGGTCTCCATCGGCTACCAGGTCCACCGCTTCGAGGTCTCGAAACCCGAGGCCGCGCGCGAACTCTGGCGCGCGGTCGACTGGACGCCCTTCGAGGTCTCCGCCGTCGCGGTCGGCGCCGATCCCGCCGCCGGTTTCCGCGCCCAGCATCCCCTTCACGACTGCGTCCTCCACCGCCGGGACGCCCCCAAATCGCAAGGAGCATCCCCGATGACCGACAAGACCCAGACCCCGGCGAGCGACGCCGCAACCCCCGCCACCACCCAGCCGACCGAGCCGGTCGAAACCGAGGACACCCCCATGACCGAGCCGAAAGCGGCTGCGCCCGACCCGAAGGTCGCCTCCAGCGAACCGAAGGTCCACGCAAGTGAGACGCGCAGCCAGCCGAAGACGCAGGCAACGCCCGCGCCCGACACCGAAGCGGTCGCCACCCGCGCCCGCGAGGCCGAGCGTGACCGCGTCTCCACCATCTACGATCTCGCGGGCCGCCTGAACCTCGAGCGCGGCTTCGCCGAGGATCTGGTCAAGCGCGGCGTCAGCGTCGACGAGTCCCGCCGCCTGATCCTCGATCAGGTCGTCGCGAAATCCGACGAGACCCGGACCTTCGGCCATGTCTCGGTGCCGCTCGGCGGCCGGGACGAGCGGATCACCCGTCGCGATGCGGTGGCGAACGCGCTGCTGCACCGCTACAGCCCGACGCTGTTCCAGCTGGAGGACTCCGCACGCCAGTACCGCGGCATGACGCTGCTGGAACTCGCCCGCGAAAGCCTCGGCAATGCCGGCGTCAACACGCGCGGCCTCTCGCGCGACGAGGTGGCGACGCGCGCGCTGCACTCGACCTCGGACTTTCCCGAGATCCTGTCGGCGGTGACCAACAAGACCCTGCGGCAGGCCTACGAGGCCTATCCCCGCACCTTCATGCTGTTCTGCCGCCAGGTGCTCGCCACCGACTTCAAGGCCATGCACCGGGTCCAGCTCGGCGAAGCCCCGCAGCTGCTCGAGGTGGGCGAGAGCGGCGAGTTCAAGCGCGGCACGCTCGGCGAGAGCAAGGAGAGCTACAAGGTCAAGACCTATGGCCGGGTGGTCGCCATCACCCGCCAGACCCTGATCAACGACGATCTGGACGCCTTCACCCGGATCCCGGCGATGTACGGCAACTCCATCGCCCAGCTGGAATCGGACGTGGTCTGGAGCATCATCACCGCCAACCCGGCCATGGCCGACGGCAACGCGCTGTTCCACACCACGCACAAGAACCTCGCGGGTACCGGGGCGGCGCTGGACGTCGGCAGTGTCGGCGCGGCCCGCGCGGCGATGGCCAAGCAGACCGGCCTCGACAAGAAGACGGTGCTGAACGTCCGTCCCGCCTTCCTGATCGTGCCCGCCTCTCTGGAACTGAAAGCCGAGCAACTGGTCGCGCAGAACCTCGTGCCCGCTGCGACCTCCAGCGTGGTGCCGCAGTCGATCCGGACGCTGGCGCCGATCAGCGAGCCTCGGCTTGACGCCGCCAGCGAGACCGCCTGGTATCTGGCGGCCAGCCCGAACCAGATCGACACCATCGAGTACGCCTATCTCGAGGGTCAGCAGGGCGCGTACATCGAGACCCGCAACGGCTTCGACGTCGACGGCGTCGAAATCAAGTGCCGCCTCGACTTCGGCGCCAAGGCGATCGACTGGCGCGGCCTCTACAAGAACCCGGGCGCGTAAGGCCCTCATCCTGAAGCCTGATACGCGGGCGGTCCTGACGGGCCGCCCGTCGTCTTTCCACGAGGATCCTCCCCATGAAAAACTACGTCCAGCCCGGCAACACCATCACCCTGACCGCGCCCTATGCCGTCGCCTCGGGCGATGGCCTGCTCGTCGGCTCCATCTTCGGCGTCGCCGCCGGAGCGGCGGCCCTCAGCGAGCCCGTCGAGACCGCGCTCGTCGGCGTCTTCGACATCACCAAGGTCGGCTCGCAGGCCTGGACGGTCGGCGCGAAGGTCTACTGGGACGACACCAACAAGCGCACCACGACCGTGGCAACCGACAACACCCTGATCGGCGTGGCCGTCGAGGCGGTGGCGAGCGGCGCGGGCGACACCATCGGTCGGGTGCGCCTGAACGCGGCCTTCTGATGACGGCCTTCGCCGCCGCGCTCGACGCGCTCTTCGCGGATGCGCATCTCGGGCGCGACGTGGTCTACACCGCCGAGGGCGGCGCGCCCGTGCTGGTGCGCGTCGTCGCCCGCCGCGCGGATGTCGTCTCCGACTTCGGCGACGCGCGGCTCTGGTCCGAGACCACCCGGCTCGACCTGCGCGTGGCCGAGGTGGCGAACCCGCGTCCCGGCGACCGCATCGAGATCGACGGCGACGCCTTCCTCATTCAGGGCGAGCCCGTCCGCGACCGCGAGCGGCTGGTCTGGACCGTCGACCTGCGCCCGGCGTGACCGCGATGAAACTGAAGCTCGACATCGATCCCGACATCGTCGCGATGATGGCGGCCGAAGTGGCGGCGGGCGAACGCGCGGTGACGTCCGCCATGCGCGAGGCCGGGACCGGGCTGAAGTCGGCCTGGCGGTTGCAGATCATCGGCGCGGGGCTCGGGCCCCGGCTGGCCAACTCGATCCGGAGCCAGAACTTCCCGAGGTCGGGCGAGAGCCTCGACGCCGCCGCGCTGGTCTGGTCGAAGGCCCCGGTCATCGTCGGTGCGCATGACACCGGGCCGCTGATCCGCTCGAAGAACGGGTTCTGGCTGGCCATCCCGCTGCCCGCGGCGGGCAAGTCCCTGCGCGGCGGCCGGATCACCCCCGGCGAATGGGAGCGGCGACGAGGGCTGCGCCTCCGCTTCGTCTATCGCCGCACCGGGCCGAGCCTGCTGGTGGCGGAGGGTCGGCTGAACACGAAGGGTCAGGCGGTGGTGTCGCGGTCGAAGACCGGGCGCGGCAAGGTCACCGCGCCGATCTTCCTGCTGGTGCCGCAGGTCAAGCTGCCGAAGCGGCTGGATCTCGCTCGGGACGCGGACCGGGCGTTGGACAGCGTACCGGGGCTGATCGTGGCCAACTGGGTGGAGGCGAAGCTATGATCAGCGCCTGAACAAGAGCAGCCTCAGGTCAGGCCCAGAGACGCCAGCGCGACACCGGCCAGCGCACAGCCCGCAAGGACCGTCACGGCGCCCAGCCGGAAGCGGAAGACAGCCACGAGCGCGGCGAGCACCAGCGCCGCAGCCGCCAGGTTCACTGTGGACCAGACGGGCACATCCAGATCGAGGCCGTACGCTGTAACGGTCCGCACCTCGTCGAAGACCACATGCAGACCGAACCAGACGGCGAGGTTCAGGATGACGCCCACCACGGCCGCGGTGATGGCGGTCAGGGCGGCGGTCAGCACCGCGTTGTCGCGCAGACGCTCGATGAAGGGCGCGCCGAGGAAGATCCACAGGAAGCAGGGAACGAAGGTCACCCACGTCGTCAGCAGCCCGCCGAGCGTTGCCGCCATCAGGGGCGACAGGCCGCTCGCCTCTCGGAAGGCGCCCATGAAGCCCACGAACTGCGTCACCATGATGAGCGGCCCCGGCGTCGTCTCCGCCATGCCGAGGCCGTCCAGCATCTCGCCGGGAGCGAGCCAGCCGAAGTTCTGCACCGCCTCCTGCGCGACATAGGCCAGCACCGCATAGGCGCCGCCGAAGGTCACCACTGCCATGACGCTGAAGAAACCCGCGATCTGCGAAAACACGTTCTCTGGCCCAAGGGCCGCGAACAACACCGCCACCGGGGCAAGCCAGAGGACGAGGAAGACGCCGGAAATCCGAAAGGCCCACCCCCGATTGACCTGCGTGTGATCCGGCGATTCCTCACCCAGCAGGGTGTCGGAGTCGTCGACCTGCACCTTGCCGACCTTGCCGTGTCCGCCGCCGCCATGGAATGCAGGCAGGCCCGCACGCGCCCCGAAGAACCCGATAAGGCCAGCGACCAGGATGATCAGCGGAAACGGCACTGCGAAGCCGAAGATCGCCACGAAGGAGGCGGCGGCGATGGCGACCATCGCCCCATTCTTGAGCGCACGCGAGCCGATGCGAATGACCGCCTGCACCACGATGGCCAGCACCGCGGCCTTGAGCCCGAAGAACAGCGCCTCGACCGGGCCGACATTGCCGTAGAGCGCATAGATCCAGCTCAGCGCCATGATCGCCACGACGCCGGGCAGCACGAAGAGGACGCCCGCGATGATGCCGCCCAGCGTGCGGTGCATCAGCCAGCCGATATAGACGGCGAGCTGCATTGCCTCCGGCCCCGGCAGGAGCATGCAGTAGTTGAGCGCATGGAGGAACCGTTTCTCGCCCAGCCACCGCTGCTCCTCGACGAGGATCCGGTGCATGAGCGCGATCTGCCCGGCCGGACCGCCGAAGCTCAGGAGGCCGATGCGGGCCCAGATGCGGGTGGCCGCGGCCAGCGTGGGGTATGCGCGGTCCTGCATCAGTCTGCCTTCGGCTTGTTGGTGGGCCAGTTGTGGGTCTCGTCGGTCGCGTCCCGCGCCCAGCGATAGAAGGCGTCGTAGAGCAGCATTCCGGCCTCCAGCTGCTCCAGATCGTCGGAATACATCCGCGACAGCCCGAGCGACGCGGCCAGCAGACCGGCCGCCTCGGGCGCGAGGTCGAGCCGGGCGGTATCGGCGCCGCGCACGATTGTCGCGAGCCGGTCGAGCGCGGGAATGCTTAGACCGAACTCGGCCAGCATAACGTCGAAAGTGCAGAGGTCTTCCCGGTGGCTCCAGAACACGCCTTCGATGTCGAAGGGCGACGCATTGTAGCGTTCCGCGACGCCCACCACCTCGGCGGGCGCGACGAACAGGATGATCGCACGGGGATCGAGAAAGCGCCGGATCAGCCAAGGACACGCGATGCGGTCGATCTTGGGGCGCGAGCGGGTGACCCAGATGGTGCGGCCCTGCGCGTCGCGCGCGGGCAGCTTCACCGGATCGATCAGCGGCAGGCCGGCGGAGCGCCATGCCTCGAACCCACCCTCGAGATACTCGGACGGGCAACCTTCGGCGCGAAGCAAGGCGGCAGTGCCCTGACTGCGCCGGTGACCGGCCTGACAAACGGCGATCGAAGGCTGGCCGCCGAGCTGTGGCGCGAGGGCGGCGAGCGCCTGGTCGTCGATCCGGACAGAACCTGGGAGCAATCGTGGATCGGCGGCGAAATCTTCCTCGGACCGCACGTCGAGCAAAAGCGGTGCGCGGGGGGTTCCGATGATGCGGGTGAGCTTGTCGAACGAAATGGCATTGGGCGCAGGCATGTGCGTTCCTCCGTCGCCGGGGTTGAACAGGAACGCGATCTTCAGCTGGCGCCTCGTGGGGAGCTCGCAATCCCCATGGGTCCAGTTACCGGAAGTGCTCTGAAACTGTCAAGAATTGCAAAGGTCAAGCTGCCCATGTTCGGGCGCTTCGGACATCGAAGAGACCCTCCATGCCCACCCCCCGCGAAACCATCCTCGCCGCGCTGCACGCGCGGCTCTCGGCGCTGCCCGCCACCGCCCTGCGCGGCGAGGTGCTGCCCGAGCGCATTCCGGCCGAGGGGCTCCTGGTCCTGCGCGACGGCGAGCCGGGGGAGCCGGAGGTCACGCTGTCGCCGCTCGCCTACCACTACCAGCACCGTGCCGAGATCGAGGCGGTCGTTCAGGGCGCCGATCGTGACGCATCATTCGACGCGCTGACCGCCAGCATCGGCGCGGCGCTCGCTGCCGACCGGACACTGGGCGGGCTCTGCGACTGGGTCGAGGCGGAAGCGCCGCGGCCGGTCGATCTGCCGGTCGAGGGCGCGGCGAGCCTGAAGGCGGCCGTGATCCCGGTGGTGCTGCACTATTCCACGGTCGACCAGCTGGCCTGACCCAACCGACGACAGGAGAACACCATGGCACGAGCCCAGGGGGCGCGGGCGCTGATGGCGCTTGCGTTCGAGACGACCTATGGCACGCCGCCCGTCAGCGGCTTCACCCGCATGCCCTTCGCCAGCACGTCGCTCGGCGCGGAGCAGCCGCTGCTGAACTCGGAGTTGCTGGGTTACGGCCGCGATCCGCTGGCGCCGATCAAGGACGCGGTCACGGCAGACGGCGATGTCGTGGTGCCGCTCGACGCCGAGGCCTTCGGCTTCTGGCTGAAGGCGGCGTTCGGCGCGCCCACGACCACGGGCGCGGAAGCGCCCTACAGCCATGAGTTCCAGTCGGGGTCCTGGACGCTGCCCAGCATGTCGATCGAGACCGGCATGCCCGAGGTGCCACGTTACGCGATGTATTCGGGCTGCGTGCTCGACCAGTTGACCTGGCAGATGCAGCGCTCGGGTCTGCTGACCGCAACGGCGCGGCTGGTGGCGCAGGGCGAGACGGTGGGCACCACGACCAGCGCGGGAACGCCGACTGCGCTGGAGCTGAAGCGGTTCGGCCATTTCAACGGGGCGATCACGCGCAACGGAACGGCGCTCGGCAACGTGGTCTCGGCCGAGATCACCTATGCCAACAATCTCGACCGGATCGAGACCATTCGCTCGGACGGGCGCATCGACGGTGCGGACCCGTCCATCGCGGCGCTCACGGGTCGGATCGAGGTGCGCTTCGCCGACCAGACACTGGTGACGCAGGCCATCAACGGCGAGGCCTGCGAGATGGAATTCGCCTACGTCCTGCCCTCGGGCGAGAGCTTCACCTTCACCGTGCACGCCGTCTACCTGCCGCGCCCCCGGATCGAGATCTCCGGGCCGCAGGGCGTGCAGGCCACCTTCGACTGGCAGGCCGCCCGCGACAGCGTCGTCGGCCGGATGTGCACCGCCACCCTCGTGAACGACGTGGAGAGTTACTGATGCTGACGCTCGACCTGACCAACGCGCCGCGCTGGCATGACCTCGCCCCCGGCGTCCGGGTGCAGCTGCGCCCGCTGACGACCGCCCTGATGGTCGCGACGCGCAGCGCCCCCGCCGTCGAGGCGGTGCCCGAGGAGGCTTCCGACGAGGAGCGCGCGGTTGCCTTCGCCAAGGCGCTGGCGCGACGGGCTGTGCTCGGCTGGGAGGGCATCGGCGATGCCGACGGCAACCCGATCGATCCCAGCCCCGAGGCCATCGACGCGCTGCTCGACGTCTGGCCGATCTTCGAGGCCTTCCAGCTGACCTACGTCTCGAAGGGCCTGCTGCTGGAACAGGAAAAAAACGCCTCCGCGCTCTCGCCGACTGGTCCTTCGGTGGGGGCGAGCGCTACTGCGAAGCCTGCCAAGGGCCGTGCCCGGACTGCCCGGCGCGGCTGAACCGCCCGGAAACGCCGGAGGGTTGGCAGGTCTGGGACCTGGTCGGCCGTCTCGGCGGCCAGATGCGTGTCCTGCCCGGCGCGGTGATCGGGTGGGACATGTCGGCGGCGCTGGCGCTCGGTGACGCGCTCGGCGTGCCGCCGCTCGCCATGGCCGAACTGCTGCCCGTCATCGAAGCGGTGATGGTCGCCAAACTCAACGAACAGATGGATCATTCCCATGGCGGAAAAACGGGTTAGCGTCCGCCTCGCGGCCGTGGGCGGACGGCAGGTGCGTGCCGAACTGGAGGGCGTGGGCGAAGCCGGATCGCGTGGCTTCGGCCGGCTGAGCCGGGAGATGGAAGCGGCCAACGCCCGGCTGGCGGCGTTTTCTCGTCGTGTAGCTGTGGCTGCAGCCGCCGCCGTGGCAGCCGCTGCAGCCGCTGGCGTGGCAATGATCCGGTCCGGCCTGCAGACCGTCGATGCGCAGGCGAAGCTCGCGCAGTCGCTGGGGACCACGGTCGCCTCGATCCAGACGCTGGAGCGGGCGGGCGAACTTGCGGGCGTGTCGATGTCCGGCATCGAGCAGGCGACGAAGGATCTGACGCGCCGCCTCAGCCAGGCGGCCGCCGGAACCGGTCCCGCCGCCGACGCGCTGGACCGGCTGGGGCTGTCCGCCACCGACCTGATCGCTCTGCCGCTGGACCAGCGCGTCGGCGCGATCAACGCGGCGATCGAGAGCTTCGTCCCTGCTGCCGAGCGCGCGGCTGTCGCGGGCCAGCTCTTCGGCGAGGAAGGCTCCATCGCCATGTCGCGGATCGACACCGCGACGCTGCGCCAGGCGACGGAGGACGTGCGCGCCTTCGGGGTTGTCGTCTCGGAGCAGGATGCCGACCAGATCGAACGGACGAACGACGCCATCTCCCGCCTCGGGCTGATCTGGCGCGGGCTGTCCAACCAGCTGGCCGTCGCCGCGGCCCCCGCGCTGGAGGCCGTCGCCAACGCGATGGCTGCGGTCGCCAGCAGGACCGGCCCGCTCGGCATCGCGATCCGCGGCCTCTTCGATAACATTGGCCGCCTGACCACCTATGCCGCCACCTTTGCGGCCTTCCTCGCGGGGCGCTGGGTAGCTGGCATGGCCGTTGCGGCGCTCTCTGTGCGCGGGCTGGCAACAGCGCTCGTCGTGCTGCGCGGCGCGCTGATCCGCACCGGCATCGGGGCGCTGATCGTCGGCGCGGGCGAGCTCGTCTACCAGTTCACGCGTCTCGTCTCCGGTGCGGGCGGCTTCGGCGAGGCGATGTCGCTCCTGAAGGACGTCGCTGTCGAGGTCTGGGAACGGATCCGCATGGGCGCCGCAGCGGCGGGTGCCGCCGCCACGGCGATGTTCTTCGACCTGAAGGCAGACGCCGCGTCGGGCATGCAGAGCGCCATCGAGAGCGTGGTGGCTTTCGGCAACACCGCCGCGAACACGTTCGAGGGCGCCTACGAGGCGATCAAGGCGATCTGGGGCCTGCTGCCCGCCGCCATCGGCGATCTGGCGTTCCAGGCGGCCAACAGCCTGGTCGACGGCGTCGAGGCGATGCTGAACGGCGTGGTCTCGCGCATCAACGGCTTCATCGGCGGAATCAACCAGGGCCTGGAAGCCCTCGGGTCGGAGCGGCGCATCTCGCTGGTGCCCGATCTCGACCTCGGCGAGATCGAGAACCGCTTCGAGGGCGCGGCGACGGCAGCAACCACCGCAGCGCAGGCGGCGTTCGACCGGGCCTTCGAGGACAACCCGCTGACCGCGCCCGATCTCGGTCTGACCGAGGCGGCGAACCGGGCGCTCGAGTCCGCGAACCTCTATCGCGGCGCCGCGCGCGATCTCGCCGAGGGAGCCCGTGCACCCCTCGAAAGCTGGCAGGCGCTGCGCGATGCGGTGCGCGGCACCGACGAGGCCAGTGCCGATGCGCTGACCGAGGCCACGGGCGCGGCCGAGCGGCTGGAGACCGCGCTTGGCGATGCCGGACGCGCCGCCACGGGTGCCGGTGCGGCGGCCGGGGCGGCTGCCGCTGCGGCGGAGCCCGCGACAGAGGCCGCCGTCACCGGCTGGCAGGCGGTCACCGCCGCGCTGTCGGATTACGCCAGCAAGGCGCGCGAGATCGGCGGCGACATCGGCCAGAGCCTCGTCGGCGCTTTCCAATCGGCCGAGAACGCGGTGGGCCAGTTCGTGCGGACCGGCAAACTGAACTTCCGCGACTTGGTCACCTCACTGCTCGCCGATCTCGCCCAGCTCGCAGCGCGACGCTTCATCCTGGGACCGATCGCCAATGCACTCTCGGGTGTCTTCGCCGGCGCGGGCAGCATCTTCGCCAACATCCTGCACGCAGGTGGCATAGTCGGATCGTCCGGCCCCTCGCGCATGGTCCCTGCCATGGCCTTCGCCGCCGCGCCCCGGATGCATTCGGGCGGCACTGTCGGGCTTCGCCATGACGAGGTGCCTGCAATTCTGCAAAGGGGCGAACGGGTACTCTCGCGACGCGAGGCGCAGAGCTACGGCGCGGGCGGCGGGATCAACGTCACCATCATGGCCCGCGACGCCGAGAGCTTTCGGCAGTCCCGAACCCAGGTCGCGGCCGACATTGCCCGCGCGATCTCGCTCGGGCGGAGGGGCATGTAATGGCGTTTCACGAGGTCCGGTTTCCCGACAACATCAGTCGCGGCGCGCGGGGCGGGCCGGAACGGCGCACACAGATCGTCGAGCTCGCCTCGGGCGACGAGGAGAGGAACGCCAGCTGGGCGAATTCGCGCCGCCGCTACGATGTGGCCTACGGCATCCGCCGCGCCGACGATCTGGCGGCGGTCGTGGCTTTCTTCGAGGCGCGGAACGGTCGCCTCCACGGCTTCCGCTTCAAGGACTGGGGCGACCACAAGTCCTGCCTGCCCTCGGGCACGCCATCGCCGACGGATCAGGCAATCGGTACCGGCGATGGCACGACGACCGCCTTCCAACTGGTGAAGCACTACGCCTCGGGCGCGCAGTCGTGGACGCGTACCATCGCCAAGCCGGTGACCGGAACCGTGCGCATCGCGCTGGCGGGCGTCGAGCAGCTGTCCGGCTGGTCGGTCGACACCACGACCGGCGTCGTCACCTTCACCGCGGCGCCGGGCTCCGGCCTCGCGATCACCGCGGGCTTCGAGTTCGACGTGCCGATCCGCTTCGACACCGATGTGCTCGACGTGACGCTCGACCTCGAGCGACTCGGCTCGATCACCTCCATTCCGCTTCTGGAACTGCGCCGATGAAGACCCTCGCTCCCGCCCTGCAGGCCCATCTCGACGAGGGCACGACGACGCTCGCCTGGTGCTGGAGGATCGCCCGCGCCGACGACGTCACCTTCGGCTTCACCGATCACGACCGGACGCTGAGCTTCGACGGGACCGACTTCGAGCCGGAAAGCGGCCTGACGGCGTCCGAGGTCCGCTCGGGCTCGGACCTCTCGGTCGATGCTCAGGACGCCGAGGGCGTGCTGACCTCGGACCGCATCTCCGAGACCGACATTCTCGATGGCCGCTGGGACAACGCCGAGGTCGAGGTCTGGCGGGTGAACTGGTCTGATCCCGGCCAGCGCGTGCTGATGCGGCGGGGCGCCATCGGTCAGATCCGGCGCGGGCGGCTCGCCTTCGTCGCCGAGGTCCGCTCGCTCGCCCATGTGCTGGGCCAGACGGTCGGGCGGACCTTCCAGGCGACCTGCGATGCCGCGCTCGGCGATGCGCGCTGCGGTGTCGATCTGGAGGCCCCCGCATTCAAGGGTACGGGCGCCGTCATCGACATGCTGCGCGACCGGGCCTTCACCGCCTCGGGCCTCGGCGGCTTCGCCTCCGGCTGGTTCACCTTCGGCACTATCGACTGGACCAGCGGCTCGAATGCGGGGCGGCGCACCGAGGTGCTGGGCCATGACGTGACGGACGGCATCGCCGTGCTGACCCTGCTCGAGGCGCCGGTGCGTGCGATCGCCGAGGGCGACGCTTTCACCATCCGCGCGGGCTGCGACAAGCGCATGGAGACCTGCGGGGCAAAGTTCGCGAACACAGCCAGTTTCCGCGGCTTCCCGCACATCCCCGGCCAGGACGCCGTTCTCCGCTACGCCACGAAGGATGGCGGGCACGAGGGGTCCGTGCTGTGACGCAACCTCTCGCATCGGCCGACCCGGCGCGCGTCATCGCCATTGCGCGCTCCTGGCTCGGCACGCCGTACCACGACCAGGCGAGCCTGCGCGGCGTCGGCTGCGATTGCCTCGGGCTCGCCCGGGGCGTCTGGCGCGAGGTCGTCGGCCCGGAGCCGTTCCCGATCCCGCCCTACAGCCGCGACTGGGGCGAGACCGGCCCGCGCGAGGTGCTGGCCGACGGCGCGCGCACCATGATGATCGAGGTGTCGCTCGCCAAAGCCGATCCCGGCGCGCTGGTCCTCTTTCGGATGATGCCCCGCGCCATCGCCAAGCATGTCGGGATCCTCACCGGGCCCGGCGCATTCCTGCACGCCTACGAGCGGCTCGGCGTGATCGAGGAACCGCTCACCCAGAGCTGGAGGCGGCGCATCGCCTTCGCCTTCCTGTTCCCGCAACGCTGAGACCCCGACATGGCCACCCTTGTTCTCGGTGCCGCTGGCGCCGCCATTGGCGGTTCGATCGGCGGCGCGATCCTTGGCGTCAGCGCCGCGACCATCGGCGGCTTCATCGGCTCGACGATCGGCTCGGTGGTCGACAGCTGGATCATCTCGTCGCTCGCGCCCACCCAGCGTATCGAGGGCGCGCGGCTCGACACGCTGCGCATCACCTCGGCCACCGAGGGCGCGGTCATCCCGCGGCTCTACGGTCGCATGCGCATGGGCGGCAACATCATCTGGGCGACGGATTTCCGCGAGGAGACGAAGACTACCACCCAAGGCGGCGGCAAGGGCGGCGGAGGCGGCAAGGTCAAGACCACCGAGTATCTCTACTATGCATCCTTTGCCGTGGCGCTTTGCGAGGGACCGATCACCGGCATCGGGCGCATCTGGGCAGACGGCAAGCCGATGGACCTCTCCGGCGTCACCTGGCGCTGGTATCCGGGGGATGAGGCGCAGACCGCGGACCCGTTCATCGCGGCCAGGATGGGCGCGGCCAGCACCCCCGCCTATCGCGGCACCGCCTATGTGGTCTTCGAAGAACTGGCGCTCTCGACCTACGGCAACCGCCTCCCGCAGCTGTCGTTCGAAGTCTTCCGGCCGCTCGCCGATCCCGACACCGCCGAAGGGCTGACCCGCGCCGTCACCATGATCCCGGCCTCGGGCGAGTTCACCTACGCGACGCAGGCGATCCGCAAGACCGATGGCGGCGCGACGGTGCCCGAGAACCTGAACGCGCTGGCCGACTCCACCGACATGGTCGAAGCGCTCGACCGGCTGCAGGCGATGGCCCCTGCGGTTGAGAGCGTTAGCCTCGTCGTCGCCTGGTTCGGCGACGATCTGCGCGCGGGCTCCTGCAAGGTGCGGCCGGGCGTCGAGGTCTCGGCCAAGTCGACCACGCCCGCCGGTTGGGCGGTGAATGGCGTCAGCCGCGCCAGCGCCTTCCTCGTCAGCCGCGACGATCAGGACCGCCCGGTTTATGGCGGCACGCCGTCCGACTTCGCCGTCGTGCAGGCGATCCACGAGATGAAGGCGCGCGGGCTGCGCGTCACCTTCTATCCCTTCATCCTGATGGACGTCCCGCCCGGTAACACGCTGCCAAATCCCTACAGCGACAACGCCGCCGAGACCGGCCAGCCCGCGTTCCCCTGGCGCGGGCGGATCACCTGTTCGCCCGCCGCTGGCTTCGCAGGAACCGTGGACAAGACGGCCACGGCCGCAAGCCAGGTCGCGGCGCTGTTCGGAGCGGCCACGCCCGCCAGCTTCAATGTCTCGGGCGAGAGCGTCAGCTGGACCGGGCCCTCGGGCGACTGGGGTCTGCGGCGCATGGTGCTGCACTACGCCCATCTCTGCGCGGCGGCGGGCGGGGTCGACGCCTTCCTGATCGGGACCGAGATGCCGGGGCTGACCACCATTCGCTCGGGCGCCAGCACCTATCCGGCGGTGCAGGCGTATCGGGACCTCCTCGCGGATGTGCGCTCGATCCTCGGGGCCGGGACGAAGATCGGCTACGCCGCCGACTGGTCGGAGTATTTCGGGCACCAGCCGGGCGATGGCAGCGGCGACGGGTTCTTTCACCTCGATCCGCTCTGGTCGGACAGCAACGTCGATTTCATCGGTATCGACAATTACATGCCGCTGTCCGACTGGCGCGACGGGTTCGAGCATCTCGACGCGGCCGAGGGCTGGTCCGCGATCTACGACCGGGTCTACCTGCAGGAGAACATCGCGGGCGGCGAAGGCTTCGACTGGTTCTATGCCAGCGCCGCCGACCGCTCCGCGCAGGTCCGCACGCCGATCACCGACGGCGCCGCCAGCAAGCCGTGGGTGTTCCGCTACAAGGATCTGCGCGCCTGGTGGTCGAACCCGCACTACAACCGTCCCGGTGGGGTGGAGAGCGGGACGCCGACGGCGTGGGCGCCGGAGTCCAAGCCCATCTGGTTCACCGAGCTCGGCTGCCCGGCCATCGACCGGGGGACGAACCAGCCGAACGTCTTCTTCGACCCGAAGTCGTCCGAGAGCTTCACGCCGCATTTCTCGCGGGGCTGGCGCGACGACGCCATCCAGCGCGCCTATCTCGAGGCGACCTACCTCTTCTGGGGCGAGGCCGCGAACAACCCGGTATCCTCGGTCTATGGCGGCCGGATGGTGCATCTGCCGGAATGCGCCGCCTGGACCTGGGACGCGCGGCCCTATCCGTTCTTTCCGGCGCTGACCGACGTCTGGACGGACGGGGCGAACTGGCGGCTCGGCCACTGGCTTACCGGGCGGCTTGGGGCGGTGTCGCTGGCGGCGCTCGTCCGGCACCTCAGTCTGCGCGCCGGGCTGCCCGAGGCGCGGATCGACGTCTCCAGCCTCTGGGGCGCGGTCGAGGGCTACGCTATCACCGCGCTGGAAAGCCCGCGCGCCTCGATCACCACGCTGTCGCGGCATTTCGGCTTCGACGCGGTCGAGACCGAGGGCGTGGTCCGCTTCGTGATGCGCGGCCGGGCCTCCGTCGCCACCCTTGCGCCCGACGATCTGGTCGCCGCCCGTGAAGGCGACGTGCTGGAGCTGACGCGCGGCCAGGAGACGGAACTGCCGCAGGCGCTGAAATGGCAGGTCGCCCGCGCCGACGAGGATTACGATGCGGCCCTCGTCGAGACGCGGCGCATCACGGTGGACACCACGCGGATCGCCTCGGAGTCTTTCCCGATGGCGGTACCGCCCGAGGAAGCCGAGCGGCGCTGCCGCCGCGCGCTGATGGAGGCATGGGTGGGCCGCGAGACGGCGGCGTTCCGTTTGCCACCCTCGCGCCTCGCGTTCGATCCGGCCGATGCGATCCGGCTCGCGCATGACGGGCGTCTGGTCGATCTGCGGCTCGTCTCCATCGCCGACGCGGCAGCGCGCGGCATCGAGGCGGTGCGGCAGGACCGTGCGACTTACGATCTGCCGCCCGGCGATCCCCGCGCGGCGTCGCTGACGCGGGCCGTGGTGTTCGGCGCGCCGGACGCGGTGCTGATGGACCTGCCGCAGCTGACCGAGGACCAGCCCGCGCATCGACCGTTTGTCGCGGCGCACGCTCTTCCCTGGCCGGGCGAGATGGCGGTGTTCCGCAGCCCCTCGACGGACGGGTTCGAGTTGCTGACCACGTTCGGCAGCCGCGCCCGGATCGGAGCGCTGGTCTCGGACTTCTATCCGGGCCCCACCTCACGCTTCGACCACGGCAATGCGCTTGTGGTCGATCTGCTCACCGGCACGCTGGAGAGCGTCACCGACCTGACGCTGTTGGGCGGCGCCAATGCGCTGGCTATCGAGAGCGCGCCCGGCACCTGGGAGATCGTGCAGGCGGGCGCGGCCGAGCTGCTGGCGCCGGGTCGATACCGGCTGACCCGGCTCCTGCGCGGCCAGCGCGGCACCGAGGGCGCGATGGGCAATCCGGCGCCCGCTGGCGCTCTTGTCGTGGTGCTGGACGCGTCGCTGGCGTCCCTGCCGATTGCCGAGGCCGATCTCGGATTGCCGTGGAACTGGCGCATCGGTCCGGCGAGCCGCCCCGTCAGCGACGAGACCTATGTGGCGCAATCCTTCACGCCCGCGGGCGTCGGGCTGCGGCCGTTCTCCGGCGCCCATGTCGAGCAGCCGTGGCGCAGGCCGCGCACGCCCGGCGATCTGACGATCCGCTGGACGCGCCGGTCCCGAGCTCTCGCGGCCGACAGCTGGGGCGGGCTAGAAGTGCCGCTCGGAGAAGAGCTCGAAGCCTACGAGGTCGAGATCCTTGATGGCGCGACCGTTAAGCGGGTGCTGAGCACCGCCACCACCAGCGCGGTCTACACCGCCGCAGACCAGACCGCCGATTGGGGCGCGCCGCTCGGCCCCGGTGACACGCTCGACAGCCGCATCTACCAGCTCTCCGCCCTCGTCGGGCGGGGCGCGCCCAAGACCCTCACGCTGATACTCTGAGGCCATCCCATGTCCGACGCCACGACCCATCTCCTGCTGCCCTACATCCTGGCGGCGCAGGCCCAGAAGCATGTCACCCACAACGAGGCGCTGCGGCTGCTCGACGGGCTCGTGCAGCTCTCCGTGCTCGACCGCGATCTGACAGCGCCGCCCGGCAGTCCCGCCGATGGCGATCGCTACATCGTCGCCTCGGGCGCGACGGGCGAATGGTCCGGATGGGACCTGAACGTCGCGCTCTGGACGGACGGCGCCTGGCTCCGCCTGCCACCGCGCGCCGGCTGGCGGGCTTGGGTCGAGGATGAAGGACTGCTGCTGGTCTACGATGGCGCGGGCTGGATCGGGACCACACCTTCGGCGCTGCAGAACCTCACGCTCCTTGGGCTGGGGACGACGGCGGATGCGTCGAACCCGTTCTCGGCCAAGCTCAATGCCGCGCTCTGGACGGCGAAGACCGTGGCCGAGGGCGGGACCGGCGATCTCTTCTACACCATGAACAAGGAGGCTGCGGGCGACGATCTCGGCCTGACGCTCCAGACCGGCTTCATCACGAAGGCGCTGGTCGGCCTCTTCGGCTCTGACCGATTCCGGCTTGCGGTCTCCGCCGACGGCAGCACCTTCTTCGACGGGCTCAGCGTCGACAACGCCACCGGCATTGTGGACCAGCCCCGGTTGCCCCGCTTCAAGGCCTGGACGAACTACGACAACTATGTCGGCGTCGGGACCTGGACCAAGATCGGCCTGAACAACACCGACTACAACGACCAGGGCGCCTTCGACGCCGCGAACAACCACTTCGTCGCCCCTGCGGACGGCACCTACCTCTTCGGCGCGACGCTTCTCTACAAGATCAACGCCAGCGCCACGGCCCGCATGCGCGGGCGGCTCGTCCTGAACGGCACCACCGAAATCCGCGGCTCCCTCGGCGAAATCTCCGCCACCCATGTCTCGCTCGCCACCGCGATCTGGCTGCAGACCATGGTGCCGCTGACCGCAGGCGATACCGTCGAGCTGCAGGGGTATTTCCGGGTGGCGGACGGCTACTTCGCCGCCGATCACACTTCCTTCTGGGGCTGCAAGGTCGGCTGAGCGGCGCAAGGAGGACCCGATGAACCCACCCCGATCCGAGGGCTTCGTGCGCATGCCCGATGCCGAGTTCGAGGGTGAACCAGCTTCTTGGAAATCGTCCAGTGGACGATTTCGCTGGTGAACGGGCGGAGCCCCTGACCCGGGCCGCAGAGGAAGGCGCGAAGCGCGCGCTCGCCGATGTCGGCCTCGACGGCGACGAAGCCGCGCTCGACATCCGCGATCTGCGTTCGCTCGTCGACTGCATCCGCCTGGTCCGCCGCACCGCCATGCAGACCGCCGTCCGCATGATCACCACCGGCGTCATGCTCGCTCTGCTCGCGGGCATCGCCATCAAGCTCAAGATCTTCGGCGGCGGCCCGTAGCCGCGCCCCATCCACATTCAACAGCCCGCAATGACCCGCCCTCGAGGCGGGTTTTTCGTTTTCGGAGGACCCCCATGACCAACCTTCCACCGCCACTGGCGCGACGTGCCCGAGGGCACCTGGCGCTGGCCGAACTTCTCGCCCGCCGAGATCGCTTGTCGCGGAACGGGCAAGTTGCTTGTCAATGAGCCTGCGCTGGACAAGCTGCAGGCGTTGCGCGACCGGCTGGGCAAGCCGCTGATCGTCCGCTCCGCCTATCGCAGCCCGGAACACAACCGCGCCGTCGGCGGCGCCACCCGCTCCAAGCACCTCGATGGCGCCGCCTTCGACATCGCCATGGAGAACCACGACCCGGTGGCCTTCGAGGCGGCGGCGCGGGAAGTCGGGTTCCTCGGCTTCGGGTTCTATCCGCGATCGGGGTTCATCCATGTCGATCTCGGGCCCGCGCGTCTCCGCGGGTGGTCTCAGCCGTGCAGCCCGCCGACCAGGTCCGGGCCCAGCCCCGACGCGCCCAGCTCGTCCCTGACGATCGCGATCATGCGCTTCAGCGGCGCCGTCCCCGCGAGCGAGGTGCGATAGCTTATGCCGGTGGCGATCCGCCAGTCGTATCCCGGCACCGCCAGCGGGGCCAGGCCAAAGCCGAGGCGGGGATGCAGCAGCGGTTCCGGCAGGCTGGTCAGGAACCCCTTGTTGCGCACCAGGTCCAGCGCCAGCCCCAGCGAATGCGTCGACACCACGGTGCGCGGCAAGGGCACGCCCGCGGTCTGGAACAGCGCCTCGATCCGTTCCAGCGCCAGTGAGTCGTAGCTCAACTGAACCCACGCGCGCGCCGACAGGGCGCCTGCACCGACCTCCGCCATGGCGGCAAGCGGATCGTCGGCCGCCGCGACGATCCGGTTCGACTGGTCATACAGCGGGATTTCGCGAACCTCGCTGGCGAGCGATTCCGTGCCGCTGCGCAGGCCGCCGAAATAGATGCCGATCTCGCCGGTGTTGAGCGCCGGCAACATGATCGCCCCGACGCCGGTGCGCACCGATATCTGCAAGTTGGGAAATTCCCGCAACAGCCGCGCCAGCACCTGCGCCATGAACGCCGCCTCGTAGGTCGGGCCGACGCCGATGCGCAGATTGCCCCGCGCCCCGTCGCGCGTCGCCGTAAGATCGAACAGCGCGCCGTCCCATTGCAGCTCGATCTCGCGGCTGCGGGCCAGGAAGGCCTGTCCGGCCTGGGTCAGGGTGACCCCGCGCGACGACCGCTCGAACAGCGCTGAACCCAGATGCTGCTCAAGCTCGCGCAACGATTTCGACAGCGCCGGCTGGCTGATGTTCAGATGCCGCGCCGCCGCCTGGACGCTGCCCAGTTCGGCGATGGCAAGGAAATGTTTCAGGCGCCAGATGTGATCCAATGATAACCCTGATCTATGTCAACTATACACGAAACTATTACCCCGTCGGAGGCGCTCCGTCTAGACTGCCCCAAGTCTGCAAGAACGCGGGGTCTTCATGCGTGCCGTCCTAGTCCTTTTCGATTCGCTCAACCGTCATGCGCTGGGCTGCTATGGCGGCACGGCGGTGGCGACCCCCAACTTCGACCGTTTCGCAGCCCGGGCCGCGACCTTCGACAACCACTATGTCGGCTCGCTGCCCTGCATGCCGGCCCGCCGCGACATGCACACCGGGCGGCTGAACTTCATGCACCGCTCCTGGGGGCCGCTCGAGCCCTTCGACAATTCGATGCCCGACATCCTGAAGCAGACCGGCGTGCACACCCATCTGATCAGCGACCACTTCCACTATTACGAGGACGGCGGCGCGACCTATCACAGCCGCTACAAGACCTGGGAGTTCATTCGCGGGCAGGAATACGACCCCTGGATTGCCATGGTCGAGCCGCCGCTCGACCGCTTCAAGGAGATGTATTCCGACAAGCATTACAACGTGCCGACCGAGCCGAAGCGGCGGCAGCACCAGATCAATCGGGAAAAGATCAAGCTGGAAGAGGAGTTCCCCGGCCCGGCCTGTTTCTCGCGCGCCTTCGCCTTTCTCGACGACAACCGCGAGGCCGACGACTGGTTTCTGCAGCTTGAATGCTTCGATCCGCACGAGCCCTTCTTTGCCCCCGAGAAATACCGGCAGGACTACAAGACGAATTACAGCGGCCCGATCCTCGACTGGCCGAAATACGCGCCGGTCAAGGAAAGCCCGGACGAGATCGCGGAGATCCGGGCGAACTATGCGGCACTTGTCGCCATGTGCGACGCCTGGTTCGGCAAGCTGCTGGACTATTTCGACGCGCACGACCTGTGGTCGGATACCTGCCTGGTGCTCACCACCGATCACGGCTTCCTGCTGAGCGAGCATGACTGGTGGGGCAAGAACCTGACGCCCTATTACGAGGAAATCTCGCATATCCCGATGATCGTGCATCACCCCGACCATGCCGCAAAGGCGGGGACGCGGATTTCAGCGCTGACCCAGACCCCCGACCTGATGCCGACTTTCCTCGACGTTTTCGGCTGCGCCGTGCCGGCCGAGGTCACCGGCCGGTCGATCCTGCCGCTGCTGGACGGAGAGCCGGGGCCCGAGGCAGTGATCTTCGGCATGTTCGGTGGTCCGGTTGGCGTGACGGACGGCGAATACAGCTACTTCCGCTATCCCGCCGACTTGTTTAACGAACAGATCGGCGAATACACGCTGATGCCCACGCACATGACGGGGTTCTTCACCGGCGAAGAACTGGCGACCGCACAGATCGCCGGCCCGTTCGATTTCACCAAGGGGCAGAAACTGCTGCGCTATGATGCCCTGAATTCGGCGCGGCGCCCCCCCGGCCTCGACGGGACGAAATTCGCGGCCTTCCAGTCGGCCGTCTATCACAATGCGTCGGACCCCAATCAGTTGCAGCCGATTTCCGACGCAGCGATCGAGGCCCGGCTGCAGGCGCAGATCATGAAAATTCTGGGGGCGCATGACGTGCCGCCCGAATATGTCAACTGGATGGGCCTTGCAGACAACAGGGCGTGAACGGAACCAAGATTTCAGGGAGGAATCGCACATGAAGAAGACACCACGCAACATCGCCGCCATCTTTGTGGCACTGGCCGGCGCTCTGCCGGCGAGCGCCGAGAGTCAGCCCGAAATCACTATGGCGATCAACCAGTCGCCCTGGTTGAATTCCTTTGTCGCCATGGTCGATCTCTACGAGGCCGAGACCGGAAACGTCGTCGTCCTCGACGTCAACCCCTTCGGCGGACTGCTGGAAAAGATCCGCAACTCGGTGCGCAGCACCGAGGGCACCTACGATCTGGTGGCCGTCAACTCGCTCTGGCTGTCCGAGATCTATTCCGGCGGGTTCCTCGCGCCGCTGGGTGACATTCGGGCCGGCTACGCCCTTCAGGACGGCATCCTGACCTACGGCGCGACGACCAACTGGGATCCGGCGGTGGGATCGTTCTCGCCGGACGGGACGCTGATGGGCGTACCGGTCAACGGCAACGTGCAGGTTCTCTATTACAATCAGGCCATCTATGACGACCTCGGCCTGTCGGTTCCCGCCACCTGGGAGGAACTTTATTCCAACGCCATGGCGATCGCCGATGGCACCGACAGCTATGGCTTTGTCCCGCGCGCGGCCCGGGATTCGATCGTCTACAACTTCACGCCCTATCTCTTCAGTCACGACGCGGCCTTTTTCCGGGTAACCGGCCCGGGGCAGGCCGAGATCGGCCTGAACACGGCCGAGGGGCTGGCGGCCCTGAACGCCTATCTCAGGATGTCCGGCGAAGATGTGGCGCCGCCCAATCCCGGCGCCATCGCCCAGGGCGAGCTGATCCAGCTTCTGTCCACCGGCAGGGCGGCGCAGGCGATCGCCGTGATCGCCGCCTGGGGGGCGCTGGAGAATCCCAACGAATCCCGCGTGGCCGGCCAGATGTCGGCAGCGCTGATCCCGGCTGGCCCCGGCGGCACCCACGCGTCAAGCGCCGGCCACTGGGTCGCGGGCATCCCGAATAACGTGCCGGCCGAGCGGCAGGCCGCGGCGCTGGCCTTTCTGGACTGGTTCCAGTCACAGGAATTGCAGGTGAATTATGTCGAGGCCGGCGGTGTGCCGGTGCGCGGCGATCTGGCGGACACCGATCTCGGGGCCAACAATGCCTACCGCTTCCTCGACGCCTATTCGGCAAACGCCGAGAATGCGGTGATGGGTCTGCCCTTCGCTGCGGCGGCCGAAGCTTCCGACGCGATGGCCCTGCACTTCAACCGTGCCGTCATCGGCGAGGAAAGCGCGGAAATTGCGCTCAACTCGGCCGCCGAAGCCCTGGCAGGGGTTCTCGAACGTAACGGCTTTGCCGTTACCCGGCAGCCTGACCTCTGAAACGCAGCAGCACCGCAGACCGGGACAGAACCAGATGAACGCCACGATCACGCACGGAACAACGGCACGGCGCAACAGGCGTTGGCTTGTGCTTTCACTTGCGCCGGTCGCGGTGTTCTTTCTGGTTCTGTCCGGGTTTCCGGTGCTGAACCTTCTCGGCCTCAGCTTCTTCAATGTCGAATGGCATGAAGGCGCGGCCAATTTCAGCTATGTCGGCATCGAGAACTACCGCCGTCTCTTTGTCGAGGAAACGATCTACTGGGCCGGGGTGCGCAACACGCTGATTTTCGCCGTGGGCGTCGTGACCTGCCAGATGGTGCTTGGCTTCTCGATGGCGCTGGCGGTGAACCGCGCGGGGTCGGCCGGACGCACGATCCTGACCGGCATCTTTCTGTTGCCGATCGTCATTCCGCCCATTGTCATCGGCACCATGTGGCGGCTGGTCATGGGGCGCGAATTCGGGCTGGCAAATTCGCTGCTGCGGGCGCTTGGCCTGCAAGAGGTCGATTGGCTGGGCAATCCCGATATCGCGCTTGCGTCGGTGATGTTCGTGGACATCTGGCACTGGACGCCCTTCGTCTTCCTGCTGATGCTCGCCGGTCTGGAATCGCTCGACGAGGAGGTTCTGGATGCGGCCCGGATGGATGTGACCGGCTTCTGGCAGGAGGTGCGCCACATCATCCTGCCGCTGATGATGCCGACGATCGTCATCACGGTGCTGTTCCGCATCATCCTGTCGTTCAAGGTTTTCGATGAGGTTTATCTGCTCACCTCGGGCGGGCCGGGCACCGCGACCGAAGTCATCAACTTCTCGATCTACCGCACCTTCTTCCGGCAGGATCAGGTCGGCTACGGCTCGGCGATGTCGGTGGTCACGTTGTTCGCCATCACGCTGATGATCATCCTCGCGCGTGGCCTGCTGGCCCGCCGCAAAGGCGCGGAGGACGCGGAATGAGCGGGCGCCGGATCGCGGGACGGGTGGCGGCGAACGGCGTCGTCTGGGGCTATGCGGCGCTGATCGTGCTGCCGACGCTCTGGGTGCTGTCGAACGCCTTCAAATACAAGATCGACATTATCACTGGTGCGACGATCAGCCCGATCACCTGGAGCAACTTCGAACAGCTCCTGTTCTCGCGGCAGTCGCATTTCCTGTGGAACCTGTTCAACAGCGCCGTCGTGGGGGTGATCTCGACGGCGATCGTCATCGTCATCGCCACGATGGCCGCCTTCACGCTGGGCCGACTGAGGGTGCCCGGCTGGGTGCGCTGGCTGATCCTCGGCTGGGCGCTCCTGTTCCAGATGCTGCCCACGCTGACCTTCGTGGGTTCGTGGTATGTCATGTGGCAGGCCGTCGGGCTGCACGGAACCTATGTCGCCGTCATCCTGACGCATGTCGTGCACAACCTGCCGATGGGCCTCTTTCTGATGCTCAGCTTCATGTCGGCGCTGCCAAACGAATTGTTTCAGGCCGCGCGCATGGACGGCTGTTCGAACGGCCAGATGTTCTGGCGGGTGGCCTTTCCGCTGGTGCGGGGCGGGATGATCGCGGCAACGGCGCTGATCTTCATCTTTTCCTGGAGCGACTTCGCCATTTCGCTGGCGCTCACCTCACCGGCGACGATGACGGCCCCGGTGGCGATTTCCACCTTCGCGCAGGAATACGACATCCGCTATGGCGAGATGGCCGCCGGAACGCTTCTGTCGATCGTGCCGGCCCTGGTGCTGATCCTCGTCGGCCAGCGTTTCATTGTCCGCGGGCTGCTTGCCGGCGCGGTCAAATAGACTGGAAAAAGGAAGTCTTATGGCAACTGTCACCCTAGAGGGTATCCGCAAGAGCTACGGCCGGGTGGAGATCATTCCGTCGATCGACCTCGAGATCGCGAGCGGCGAATTCATCGCTCTTGTCGGTCCCTCGGGCAGCGGCAAATCCACCTTGCTGCGCGTCATCGCCGGTCTGGAAGAGATCGACGCAGGCCGCATCCTGCTGGACGGCAAGGACATCACCACGGCCGAGCCGAGCGAGCGCGAAATGGCGATGGTCTTCCAGTCCTATGCACTTTATCCGCACATGACGGTGGCTGAGAACATGGTCTTCGCGCTGCGGATGCGGGGCGCCGATCCCGCCGAGATCGACCGCCGTCTGACCGCCGCGCTCAAGATGCTGGGCATGACGGACTATGCTGGCCGCAAGCCCGGCCAGCTTTCGGGCGGCCAGCGGCAGCGCGTGGCGATGGGCCGGGCCATCGTGCGCCAGCCGCAGGTGTTCCTGTTTGACGAGCCGCTCTCCAACCTCGACGCCAAACTGCGCGCGGCGACGCGGCTGGAGCTGCGGGCGCTGCACGACCAGCTTGGGGCCACCTCGATCTTCGTCACCCATGACCAGATCGAGGCGATGACCATGGCCGACCGGATCGTGCTGCTCGACCACGGCCGCATCCAGCAGATCGGAACCCCGCAGCAGATCTACCGCGAGCCGCGGAACCGCTTTGTCGCCAGTTTCATCGGCTCGCCCGAGATCAACATGCTGCGCGGCGTGCTGGCGCCCGGCGCCGGCCATCCCACCTTCGAGGGGCTGCCGCTGCCCGGCGCGCGGGCCACTGCGGAGCGCCAGGTCGATCTGGGCATCCGCCCCGAGCATGTCTCGGTCTGGACCGAAGCCGCGCCCGACCGCTGGCCCTTCGAGGTGGAAGCGGTGGAGTTCACCGGCCACGATGCCTTCCTCCTTGGCAGGACCCCGGCGGGCCGGATCACGGTTCGCGTCGATCCCGACAGCGAGAACGGCCTTGCCGATCGCGTGACCGCCGGCCAGCGGCTGCATGTGCAGTTGCAGGCGCGCCATATCCTGCTGTTCGACCCCGAAACCGGCCTCCGGCTGGCCGATGGCTGAGCCCTGCCGCCTGCGGAGCCTGCGCTTCGACGGCGGCCCCGAGGACGGTTCGCGGCTGATCGAGGTGGAAAACGCCGCCGGGCTTTCGGTCGATCTGCTGCCCGACCGCTGCCTCGACCTCGGGATGGTGCGCTACCTCGGCGTGCCCTTCGGCTGGATCGGCCAGAACGGTCTGGCCCCGGCCCAGCCCGGAGAGATGGATCAGGCGCTTGGCGGGCTGCTGTGCACCTGCGGCTTCGACCACATCCGCCAGCCGGTGACCGAGGGGGCGCGGCATTTCCCGCTGCATGGTTCGATGTCGCTGCGGCGGGCGCGGGTGACAGCCGCGCATGTGCTTGAGGACGGTTCGGCCGAAATCCGGGCGACGGTCGCGCACGGAACCCTGTCGGGCCAGTCCTGGCGGCTTGACCGCCGCGTTACGGTGCCGCCCGACCGCGCCGAAATTCACATCGAGGACATGGTCACGGCGCAGGGCCACGGCGAGGTGATGCCGATCATGGCGCTCTATCACGTCAATCTTGGCGCGCCTCTGATCGGGCCGCGCACCCGTGTCAAAGTCGCGGGCCGCCCCCGACCGGAGCTGCCGGGGGCGGGCGATTTCACGGCCTGCGAGGATGCCGCACCCGGTGGCCAACCGGTGCGGGTCTCGGCGGGCGACGGGGATGCGCGGTGTGAATTCTGGCTGGGCTGCGATACGGCTGCCCTGCCATTTCTTCAGTTTCACCGGCGCGCGGCGGCAGGGGGTTGCCTGTTCTGCGTCGAACCCGCCACCCACGACCGCCAGCCCCGCAGCGCCCTGCTGCGCGATGCGCCGCCGCTCGACGGCGCAATCACGCAGCGGTTCCGACTAATCCTCGGCTTCGGACCGGGGACGGGCTGACAGCACGGGGGATGGGTGACCCGCCGGCACCCCGGTCGGGGGCCGCGCGCTGTCCGTCACGCCCCCCATGGGGCAAAGTATCAAAACCTGCGCGCAGCAGGAAAACCAGCAAAAGTCGCAATTGTCGCCGTCATGCGCAAGCTTATCGAAACGGCAAACGCACTTGTCAAAGCTGATCGAACTTGGACCAAAAATCCGCTTGATCAAGACGGATACTCAGAGCGGGATTCGAACCAACAACTCGTAGTAATGAAATCAGTGTGTTAAGGGTTGGAGATGGGGTGGATGCCGCTCTCACCCTGACGGCATCGCGATGTGCTATACTCGTGGTGTCGAAGCACAAGCTG
>NZ_JABJVX010000026.1 GCF_013155465.1 Alterinioella nitratireducens
TGGAAAAGCCCGGTCGCCTTCGAACGGAAAGTGGCTTAAACGAGCACCTGGGGCGGCACGAAAGCGTGACAGGTCCAAACAAAGTCTCAAGTACGCGGGAGTATTTCCAGGTGGTGAGGCAGCTTCATACTGCAGCAAAGCTATTGGATGGCTCAAAGAGGAGATTGAGAAGACTCCATCTTTGCGGCATGCAAAGTACCTGCTCCGTCAACTTGAACGATAGTCCTATACTCTTCCCGGAAGCGACTTGATACGATTTCGCGCTGTCAGCGTCGCTATCACCAACCAACCTGCCAAACCAACATGAATTTGCGGAGAGCCGTAGCCAAACTTCCTCTGCGTCTAACATGCAAGCCCGCCGTGTCCCCCCCCCCCGTATGCACAGGGGGTGCATATGGGGGTGTACACATAGCACCCCCCTCGAATCCGCCCGTCCCCCTCCCCCGGACCCGTCACGTCTGGACATTCAGCCCCCTTAGATGGTCTCCTGCGCGGGGCGAGCAATCGAAAGGACCGGACAGATGGATGGGCTTCCCCAGAGCGTGGATGAGACGATCAAGTCCTTGTCCACACAGGATTATTTCAGCGGGCGAGATCTGGCCACGGTGGCCTTCCTGGCGCTTCGCCTCGGCAAGCCCCTGTTCCTCGAAGGCGAGGCCGGTACCGGCAAGACCGAGATCGCCAAATCCCTCGCCGCCGCCCTCGGCCGCCGCCTCATCCGCCTCCAATGCTACGAAGGCCTCGACGCAAATTCCGCCATCTATGAATGGAATTTCACCGCCCAGATGATCGCCATCCGGACCGCCGAGGCGACCGGCACCGCCGACCGCAAGTCCCTGCAATCAGAGCTTTTTTCCGAGGCGTTCCTGATCAAGCGCCCCCTCTTGCAGGCGCTGGAGCCGCATCCGGAAGGCCCGCCCGTCCTGCTCATCGACGAGGTCGACCGCACCGATGAACCCTTCGAGGCTTTCCTGCTGGAGGCGCTCTCGGATTTCCAGGTCACCATCCCCGAACTGGGCACCGTCACCGCCGAAACCCCGCCCATCGTCGTGCTGACCTCGAACCGCACGCGTGAGGTGCATGACGCGCTGAAACGCCGCTGCCTCTACCATTGGGTGGACTACCCCGATTTCGAGCGTGAGGTGGACATCCTCAACGCCCGCGTCCCCGGCTGCTCGGACACGCTCTCGCGCGAGATCGTGGCCTTCGTGCAGGGCCTGCGCGGCGAAGACCTGTTCAAGACCCCCGGCGTTGCCGAAACCATCGACTGGGCGCGCTGCCTGATCGCGCTGGACGCGGTGGCGATCACCCCCGATGTGATCTCGGACACGCTCGGCGCGCTCCTGAAATACCAGGACGACATCGCGCGGATCGCGGGCTCCGAGGCGATGCGCATCCTGACCGAGGCGCAGGCGCGGCTGCGTCTCGCCTCGTGATCCGCCATGCAAGCGCTGCCGCATACCGAAGGCCGTCTGGTCGATAACATCGTCCACTTCACCCGTGCCCTGCGCAAGGCGGGCGTGCCCGTCGGAACGGCACAGTTGCGCAACGCGATCGAGGCGGTGATGGCGGCGGGCTTCACCCGCAAGGACGATTTCTTCGTCACCCTGCGCGCCACGCTGATCTCGCGCCCCGAGCATTTCGAGACATTTGAGCAGGTCTTTGCCCTTTTCTGGCGCGACCCCGAATTCCTGGAACGCATGGTGCGCGAGATGCTGCCGCTGATGCAGGTGATGCAGCCCGACCAGCCGCCGCCGAAACCCGCGCAAAGGCGTGCCGCGGACGGGCTCTGGGGCGATCAGCCGGGGGCGGGGGACGCGCCCGAGCGCGAGGAGCTGGAGGTCGATGCCAAGTTCAGCATGTCCGACCGCGAGACGCTGATGCGCCA
Organism: Alterinioella nitratireducens; assembly: GCF_013155465.1. Taxonomy (GTDB): domain Bacteria; phylum Pseudomonadota; class Alphaproteobacteria; order Rhodobacterales; family Rhodobacteraceae; genus Alterinioella; species Alterinioella nitratireducens. The sequence goes on from NZ_JABJVX010000026.1 coordinate 1,889, forward strand.
GGATTTCGAACAGATGAGCGCGGCGGAACTGACCGATGCGAAGACCGCCATCCGAACCCTGCGCCTGCCCGCCCCGCCGATCCTGACCCGGCGCTATCGGGCCTCCTCCAGCGGCGGCCGCGCCGATGTGAAGGCGATGCTGCGCCGGTCCCTGCACAAGGGCGGCGAGATCGACCGGCTCAGCCTGAAACAGCGGCGACTGCGCCCGCCCAACCTGGTGGTGATCTGCGATATTTCCGGCTCGATGTCGGTCTACAGCCGGATGATGATGCATTTCCTGCACGCGCTGACCTGGGCCCCCGATGCCGGATGGGGCAAGGTGCATGGCTTCACCTTCGGCACCAGGCTCACCAATGTCACCCGCTCGTTGCACCTGCGCGATATCGACATGGCGCTGGACGATCTGGGGCGCGAAGCCTCGGACTGGAAGGGCGGCACCCGCATCGGCGAGGCGCTGCACCGCTTCAACCGCGACTGGTCGCGCCGGGTTCTGGGGCAAGGCGCGGTGGTGCTGCTGATCACCGACGGGCTGGAACGCGGCGACGTAGGGCAATTGCGGGCCGAGGCCGAGCGGCTGGCAAAATCCTGCAAGCGTCTGATCTGGCTCAACCCGCTGCTCAGATGGGACGGGTTTTCGCCGCAGGCGGCGGGCATCAAGGCGCTGCTGCCGCTGGTTGACAGCTTCCATAGCTGCCACTCGCTGGACAGCCTGGCCGAGCTTGGCGCGGCCTTCGCCCGCCATGGCGCGGGGCGGCCATCTTCCGCCGCGCCGTCATAATTTCTTGCATTGGGTCAAAGGGTTTCTAAACTCGGGGCCGGGAGACGAGGGAGGATAGATCGGGTGTTCCAATGGATATGACCGGCGAATATCGCATAGCCGCCCCGCGCGATGCGGTCTGGGCCGCGCTCAACGATGTTGATGTGCTGGAGGTCTGCATCCCCGGCTGCGAGGAAATCCACCAGGACAGCCCCACCACGATGACCGCCAAGGTGGTGCAGAAGATCGGGCCGGTAAAGGCGCGATTCGACGGCGCGATCGAGCTTTTGAATATCGAGGCCCCGGCCAGCTACACCATCAAGGGCGAGGGCCAGGGCGGCGTCGCGGGGTTCGCCAAGGGCTCCGCCGATGTCACGCTCGAGGAGGACGGCGATGAGACCGTGCTGCGCTATGAGGCGCGGGCGCAGGTCGGCGGCAAGCTGGCCCGCCTGGGAAGCCGGTTGATCGACGCCACCGCCAAGAAGGTCGCGACCCAGTTCTTCAACAATTTCCAACAGCATCTGAACGATCCCGATCCGCCGGAGGACGGCTGATCGGGCGAGATAACGCGGGCGTCAGACCCGCAAGCCAGGGAGGAAGAGATGACCAAGATTTCCATGAATGTGAACGGCAAGGCCGTCAGCCGGGATGTGCCCGACGAGACGCTTCTGTCGGACTACCTGCGCGAACATCTGCGCCTGACCGGCACGCATGTCGGCTGCGACACCAGCCAATGCGGCGCCTGCGTGGTGCATGTGAACGGCCGCGCTGTGAAATCCTGCTCGGCGCTGGCCGCCTCGCTGGAGGGGGCCGAGGTGACCACCATCGAAGGCATCGCGCAAAACGGCGAGCTGCACCCGATGCAGCAGGCCTTCACCGACCATCACGGGCTGCAATGCGGCTTCTGCACGCCGGGCATGATCATGACCGGCGTCGATATGGTGAACCGCTACAAGGCCGAGGGCCGCGACTTGACGACCGACGCGATCCGGCATGAGCTGGAGGGCAATATCTGCCGCTGCACCGGCTATCACAACATTGTCCGCGCCGTCGAAGACGCCGCGGCGAAGATGTAAGGGAGGGTCACGCCATGTCCACGGGAATTGGTGCGCGCGTCAAGCGCAAGGAAGACAAGCGGTTCATCACCGGCAAGGGCAAATATACCGATGATGTGCGCAGCGAGAACCAGGCCTACGCCGCCTTTGTCCGCTCGCCCCATGCCCATGCGAAGATCAAGGGCATCGACAAGAGCGCGGCCCTGGCGATGGAGGGGGTCATCGACGTGCTCGACGGCCACCAGCTGACCGGCGACGGCATCGGCAACATCATCTGCGGATGGGCCATCACGTCGAAGGATGGCAGCGCGATGAACATGGGCGCTTGGTCGGCGCTGGCCACTGAAAAGGTGCGCTATGTCGGCGACGCCGCCGCCGTGGTGATCGCCGAGACCCAGGCGCTGGCCCGGATCGCCGCCGAAGCGGTCGAGGTGGACTATGAGGTGCTGCCCGCCGTCTCCAATGCCAAGAAGGCCCTGGCAGACGGCGCGCCCGAGATCCACGACAACGCGCCCGGCAACCTGATCTATGACTGGGAGATCGGCGAGGAAGCCGCCACCGACGCGGCGCTCTCCGAGGCCGCCCATGTCACCGAAATGGAGATCACCAACAACCGCCTCTCGCCCAACCCGATGGAGCCGCGTTCCGCCGTCGCGACCTATGACGCGGCGGAGGAGCATTACACGCTCTACACCACCAGCCAGAACCCGCATGTCGCGCGCCTGGTGCTGTCGGCCTTCTACCAGGTCGCGCCGGAACACAAGCTGCGGGTGATCGCGCCCGATGTGGGCGGCGGTTTCGGGTCGAAAATCTACATCTACCCCGAGGAGATCACCTGCCTCTGGGCCTCGATGAAGACCAACCGTTCGGTCAAGTGGACCTCGGACCGGTCCGAGGCCTTCATCACCGACGCCCATGGCCGCGACCATATCTCGACAGCGAAGATGGGCTTTGACGCGGATGGCAGGATCACCGGCTTCAAGGTCGACACCATCGCCAATTTCGGCGCCTACATGTCGCTCTTTTCCTCGGCGGTGCCGACCTATCTCTATGCGACGCTGCTGTCGGGGCAGTACGACATCCAGAACATCCACTGCAACGTGCGCGCGGTCTATACCAACACGGTGCCCGTGGATGCCTATCGCGGGGCCGGACGGCCCGAGGCGTGCTACCTGATCGAACGCATGATGGAGACCGCCGCGCGCGAGATGGGCAAGGATCCGTCCGAGCTGCGCCGGGCAAATTTCGTCCGTGAATTCCCGCATCAGACGCCGGTGATCATGGCCTATGACGCGGGCGATTTCGACGCCAACCTCGACCAGGCGCGCGAGGCCGCCGATGTCGCGGGCTTCCCCGCCCGCAAGGAAGAGGCGGCGAAACGCGGCAAGCTGCGCGGCTTGGGCTATTCCAGCTATATCGAGGCCTGCGGCATCGCCCCCTCGGCGGCTGTCGGCTCGCTCGGGGCCGGTGTGGGCCTCTGGGAATCCGCCGAGGTGCGGGTGAACCCCGTTGGCACCATCGAGATCCTGACCGGCTCGCACAGCCACGGCCAGGGGCACGAGACCACATTCGCGCAGATCGTGGCCGAACGCTTCTCGATCCCGATCGAAAACGTCTCCATCGTGCATGGCGACACCGACAAGGTGCAGTTCGGCATGGGCACCTACGGCTCGCGCTCGGGCGCGGTCGGCATGTCGGCCATCGTCAAGGCGATGGACAAGGTCGAGGCCAAGGTCAGGAAGATCGCCGCGCATGTGCTGGAGGCCAGCGAGGATGACATCGTCATCGAAGGCGGCGAGGTGAAGGTCAAGGGCACCGACAAGGCGATGGGCTGGCACGAGGTGGGCCTTTCCGCCTACACCGCGCATAACCTGCCGCCCGACATGGAACCGGGCCTGAAGGAAAGCGCCTTCTACGACCCGGCCAACTTCACCTTCCCGGCGGGCGCCTATATCTGCGAGGTCGAGGTGGACCCCGAAACCGGCGTCACCGAGATCGTGCGCTTCACCGCCTCGGATGATTTCGGCACCATCATCAACCCGATGATCGTCGAGGGGCAGGTGCATGGCGGCATCGCGCAGGGCATCGGGCAGGCGATGCTGGAACAGGTCGTCTATGACGATGACGGCCAGCTGATCACCGGCTCCTACATGGATTACACCATGCCGCGCGCCGCCGATCTGCCGTTCTACGACGTGCATCACGCCTCAACCATCTGCCCCAACAACCCGCTCGGCATGAAGGGCTGCGGCGAGGCGGGGGCCATCGGCTCGCCGCCTGCCGTGATCAACGCGATCACGGACGCCATCGGCAGCAACACCCTGGCCATGCCCGCAACCCCGCACGCGGTCTGGTCCGCGTTGCAGGCGGCTCAGTAACGGAGGGACTGAACATGTATCCGACGAAATATCACAAGCCCGACAGCGTGGACGCGGCGATCACCGCCCTTTCCGGGGCCGAGGATGGCAAGTTCCTGGCCGGGGGTCAGACCCTGCTGGCAACGATGAAACAGCACCTGGCCGCGCCTTCCGACCTGGTCGATGTCCGGGGCATATCCGACCTCTCGGGCATCCGCATGGATGGCGACACGCTGGTCATCGGGGCGGCCACGACCCATGCCGAGGTCGCCGCCAGCGCCGATGTGAACTCGGCCTGTCCGGGCCTGGCCAGGCTGGCGGCGGGCATCGGCGATCCGGCGGTGCGCCACATGGGCACGATCGGCGGCTCCATCGCCAATAACGACCCGGCGGCGTGTTACCCGGCGGGGCTCCTCGCGCTCAACGCCACCATCGTCACCAACAGCCGCGAGATCGCCGCCGACGACTTCTTCCTCGGCCTCTTCACCACGGCGCTAGAGGAGGATGAGATCATCACCTCGGTCCGTGTGCCCGCCTGCGCCAAGGCGGCCTATGCCAAGTTCCGCCAGCCTGCCTCGCTCTTTGCGCTGGTCGGCGTCTGCGTGGCGCAGACGGCAGACGGGGCACGTGTCGCCATCACCGGCGCGGGCGAAGATGGGGTCTTCCGCCACGAGGGGCTGGAGGCGGCGCTGTCCTCGGACTGGTCCGCATCGGCCATTGACGGGGTCGAGGTCTCGGCGGACGGGCTGATGAGCGACATCCACGGCAGCGCCGCCTACCGCGCCAACCTGATCAAGGTCATGGCAAAACGCGCGGTTGCCGCCGCCTGAGCCCTGCGACAAGGACCGCCCCCGCCCTGCCGATCCGGCGGCGGGGGCGGTCCCCTCGCACACGCATCCTTGCCCCCTCCCCCCCCTTCGGGTAATCTGCCCGGCAAAACAAGGCGGTAGTCGGGCATGACGGCGCTCAATGAATATGCGAGGCTGGAAACCACGGGGCTCTGGCGGGAAACCCCGGACAGCCAGCGCCGCGAGGTCGTCGTGTCGCTTGGCGATGCCACGCTGGTGATCTCGGCGATGACCGATACCGCCCTGTCGCATTGGTCCCTGCCTGCCATCCACCGCCTCAATCCCGGCAAGCGCCCCGCCCTCTACGCCCCCGATACCGAGGCCGACGAGACCCTGGAAATCTCCGAACCGACCATGATCGAGGCCATCGAGAGGGTGCGCAGCGCCATCGAACGCCGCCGCCCGCATCCGGGCCGGTTGCGCCTGTGGCTGGCGGCGCTCCTCTTCCTGATCACATTGGGGATCGGCATCGTCTGGCTGCCCGACGCGCTGGTGCGGCAGACGGCCTCCATGCTGCCTGCCGCGAAACGCACCGAGATCGGGCAATTCATCCTCGCCGACATGGCCGATCTTGCCGGACGGCCCTGTTCCGGCACCCGTGGGTTGCAGGTCATGCGCGAGCTCAGCACCGCCGTATTCGGCCCCGGCGCGCCGCTGGTCGTGGTGCTGCCCTCCTCGGCGCAAAGCACCGCCGCGCTTCCGGGCAATATCATCGTGGTCAACCGCTCCCTCGTCGAGGATCACGAAGGCCCCGAGGTTCTGGCAGGTTTCCTCTTGACCGAAGACCTGCGCCGCAACACGCGCCCGCCCATGCGCCGCCTGCTGGACGAGGCCGGGATCTTCGCCACCCTGCGCCTCATGACGACGGGCGAGATCAATCGCAGCCACCTGCGCGACCATGCCGCCATGCTGCTCAGCAATTCGCCCACCCCGGTCGACACGCCCGCCCTGCTGGAGCGGTTCGAGAGGGCCGGTGTCAGCACCGAGCCCTTTGCCTATGCGCTTGATCTGTCAGGCGAATCCGTCCTCCACCTGATCGAGGCCGATCCCATGCGGGGCCGCCTGCGCGCGCCGCTGATGTCGGATCAGGACTGGATCGCGTTGCAGGAGATCTGCGGCGGCTAGGCCCCGCCCCCGTGCCGGTCCCGTCAGCGCGTCACCGCCCCCGAATAACCAAGCCCATGCGCCCGGCTCAATGTCCGGCTGAGCGCGGCGGCATCGTCGAAGGGACCGGCCAGCAGGACCAGCGACCCGCTGCTGCTGCTTTGGCCCAGGCTGGTGGGCATCCCCTGCCCGGCCAGCTGCGCGCGGGCGCGATCCGCCGTGGCGCGGTCGGAATAGCGGGCGATCTCGACATAGCGATGCGAGGACGCGACCGGGGCCGCCGGGGCCACAGGGGCTGCTGCCACAGGGGCCGTCACGGCCGGTTCCGCCACGCTTGGCGCGGGGGCCGCGATGTCGGGCGTGCTGGAGGCGCGGGTGACGGTGCCATAGCCCGGTTCGGGAATGATCACCACCATCAGGTCGATGGCCGTCAGCGGCACGTCGCCTTCCCAATAGCTGTCCTGCGCCGCATAGCCCTGCGGCGTGGCGAAGACCAGCCCGCGATAGGGGTTGAGGCGCCCATCCTCCCAGGCAGGCTCATACCCCGCCGGGACGCCGCCGCCAAAGGCCGCGACGCCGGGATGAACGGCCTGCGGCCCGCAGCGCACGTTGGTCCCCTGAATGTAGCGGCCCGCCGACGCCGGAAGGTTCGGGCAGCCCGAGACCCCCGCGGCGACGGTGGCTGTCGTGGTCGTGGTCGGCGCGGGCGCGGTGGCGGCGGGCCGGACTGTCACTGTGGTCTGCGCGGGCCGCGCGGGCGCAACCGGGGCCTGGGGCGCTGTCGCAACCGTGACGGCGGGGCGCGCCGGGGCGGCGGGGGCCTGCGGCGTTGCCGGGGCCGCCGGGGCCGCGACCGTCGTGCCGCCGGTCGGCTGATAGCCGCAGAGCGGTTGCCGCGTACGGCTCACGCGGGGCACCCAGGTCTCCTGCCCGCCATAGCCCGCGCGGATGAACACGCAGCCCCGGCTGTCGACATATTGATCGGCGCTGTAGCTGGCCGGTGGCGTCTCCGCCGGACCACCCAGTTGCGATACGCTTTGCGCAAGACCGGGTGCGGCCCAGACCGCCCCCATTGCCAAAGCCGAAACCAAAGAAAGAATCCGCATAACAACCCCCATTGTCTATGCCCGGAAGACTGACAGAGCTTGCCCGCGACGTAAAGGGTGCAGGGCCTATTTGGTGCCGAACATGCGGTCGCCCGCATCCCCTAGTCCCGGAACGATATATCCCTTGTCGTTCAGATGGCTATCCAGCGCGGCGGTGACGATGGGAACATCCGGGTGCGCCTCCTTCATGCGGGCCACCCCCTCGGGCGCGGCCAGCAGGCAGAGAAAGCGGATATCGGTGGCGCCGGCCTGTTTCAACAGGTCGATGGCGGCGACGGAGGAATTGCCCGTGGCCAGCATCGGATCGACCGCGATGACCAGCCGATCCTGTAATTCCGTCGGCACCTTGAAGTAGTATTGCACCGGTTGCAGCGTCTCCTCGTCGCGGTAGAGCCCGACGAAACCCACACGGGCCGAGGGGATCAGTTCCAGCATCCCATCGAGCAGCCCGTTGCCCGCCCGCAGGATCGAGACCAGCGCCAGCTTGCGCCCCGCCAGAACCGGCGCGTCCATCTCCTGCATCGGCGTGGTGATGCGCTTGGTCGTCATCGGCAGGTTGCGCGTCACCTCATAGGCCAGAAGCTGGCTGATTTCGCGCAGAAGCTGGCGGAACACGGCGGTCGAGGTGCCCTCCTCGCGCATCAGGCTCAGCTTGTGCTGTACCAGCGGGTGGTCAACGACGGTCAGGTGATCGGTCATGCGGCAGGCTCCAGTTTCTTGGCAATCTTGGCGCGGGTATCGGCATCGCAAAAGGCCGCGTCCAGCGCGTTTCGGGTGACCTCGGCGAAGACCTCCTCGTCCCATCCGAAGGTCTCCGCAAGCATCTCGTATTCGCGCGTCATCGTGGTGTGGAAAAACGGCGGGTCGTCGGTCGAGACCGTGACCTTGACGCCTTTTTGGCGCAGCTTCTCGATGGGATGTGCCTTCCACGACGGGAAGACCCCCAGGAAGACATTCGACCCCGGACAGCATTCCAGCGTGATGCCGTCCTCGGCCAGTTGATCGACCAGGCCCGGATCCTCGATGGCCTGCACGCCGTGGCCGATCCGCTCAACCCGCAGGTCGCGGACCGCGTCGCGCACCGAGGCCGCCCCGCCCCATTCGCCAGCGTGACAGGTCAGCCGCAGCCCCGCCTCGCGCGCCATGTCGAAGGCGTAGGCGAAATCGCCCGGCTTGCCCGCCATCTCGTCGCCCGCAAGGCCGAACCCGGTGACGAAATCGCCAACAGTCTCGGCCGCGCAGCACGCGATCGGCTTGGCGCGGTCCGGGCCGAAATGGCGAATGGGCGTGATGCAGGCGCGCAGGGTGATGCCATGCGCCGCCTCGGCCCGATCCGCCGCCTCTCCGATAGCGTGCAGATACTCCCGCCACGCCCCAAGATCGCCACCCCCGCAGAAATCGGGCGAGATGAAGCTCTCGGTGTAAACCACGCCCTGCGCCGCGCTTTCCTCCAGCACCGCCGCGGTCAGGCGGGCGTAATCCTCGGGGCTTGTCAGCACGGAAGTCGCCGCCTCGTAGACGCTGAGGAAATGGTTGAAATCGCGATAGGCATAGCCGCCATCGGCGTCAAAAATCCGGCTCAGATCGACCGATTTCTCCTTCGCCATCGCGCGGATGAAATCGGGCGGGGCCGCGCCCTCCAGATGCAGGTGCAACTCGATCTTGGGTGTCATAGAAAACTCCGTCCCGGTCCTTCAGCCGTCACGCCCAGATGCGCCGCCACGCTGGCGGCCACATCGGCAAAGGCGCATTGGCCGATCTGCCCTCTATAGGGACCAGCCGCAACCACCGGAACCCGCTCGCGGGTATGATCCGTCCCGGTCCAGCTTGGGTCATTGCCGTGATCGGCGGTGAAGACCATCAAATCGTCACCCCGCAGCCGCGCCAGGATCGGGCCGATACAGCGGTCGAACCATTCCAGGTGCCGCGCATAGCCCGAGATGTCGCGGCGATGACCATAGACACTGTCGAACTCGACGAAATTGGCGAAGACCAGCCCGCCCTCCGGGGCCTCGTCCACCAGATCTGAGAGATGCCCCATCAACACCTCATCCGGCCCCTTGCGCACCTCGTCGATACCGCGCATCGAGAAGATGTCGCCGATCTTGCCCACAGCCTGAACAGACCGTCCCGCCCGCTGCACCCAGTCGCAGAGCGTCGGCGCGGGCGGCGCAATGGCGTAGTCATGCCGGTTGGGCGTGCGGGTATAATCGCCTGCCTCGCCGATGAAGGGCCGCGCGATCACCCGGCCCACGCGCATCTTGTGCAGCGTCGGGGCAAGCGTTTCACAAAGATCATAGAGCCGGTCCAACCCGAAGCTTTCCTCATGCGCGGCGATCTGGAAGACGCTGTCGGCGGAGGTGTAGCAGATGGGCCAGCCGGTTTCCTGATGGCGTTCGCCCTCGGCCTCGATGATGGCGGTGCCCGGCGCGTGGCGATTGCCCAGGATGCCACCCACACCGGCAATCCGCTTCACCTCTTCTACAAGATCATCGGGAAAGGCGGGCTGCTCATCGGGGAAATAGGTCCAGTCCCAGGGCACCGGCACGCCGGCCAGTTCCCAATGGCCCGACGGCGTGTCCTTGCCGCGCGACACTTCCGTCGCCGCCCCCCATAACCCGCGCGCCTCCGGGTCGATCCCCGGCGCGGCCTCGCCCGAGGCCAGCCGCACCGCCGCCCCTAGCCCGAGGCCCCCCAGATGCGGCATCGACAATGGCCCGCTGCGCCCGTCCTCCGCGCGCCCCTCGGCGCAGGCCGCCGCGATATGGGCCAGCGTGTTGGCCCCGGTATCGGGCCGGTCGCCGTTGAAGAACTGGTCCGCATCGGGCGCACCGCCGCAGCCCATGCTGTCCAGCACCACCAGGAACGCGCGCGCCATCAGCCAATCCTTTCCTGTATAAGATCGGGGCCAGAGCCACGAGGCGCCCCAAGCGTATAGGCCCGGTGCAGCGCCTCCGCCGCCTCTCTCGCCGCCTCCTCGCTGGCGGCATGGATGCGCGCCAGCGGGCGCTGTGTGTCCACCGTGTCGCCAATCCCGGCAATGTCGGACAGGCCGACACCATGATCCAGCTTGTCGGATTGCACCAGCCGCCCGCCGCCCAGATGCACCACGATCTCGCCCAGGGCGCGCGTGTCGATAGCCGCCACCGTGCCGGGATCGCGCGGGAAGACCTCGGCCACCACCGGCGAGGATGGCAAGCGGTCCCGCCAGCGGCTGACGAAATCGGACGGCCCGCCAAGCGCTGCCACCATTCTGCCGAAACGCTCCGCCGCCGCGCCTGAATTAAGCGCGTCGTTGATCTTCGCCTCGCCCTCCGCCGCATCCTCGGCCAGCCCGCCAAGCGCCAGCAACTCGCCGCCAAGCGACAGCGTCAACCGGCGCAGCCGGTCCGAGCCGCCGCTGCCCGTCAAAAGCTCCATCGCCTCGATCACCTCCAGCGCGTTGCCGGCCGACCGCGCGGCGGGCTGGCTCATATCGGTGATCAGGGCCGAGCATCTGCACCCCGCCCCCTGCGCCGTGTCGACCAGCGATTGCGCCAGTTTCAGCGCCTCGCCCGGATCGGCCATGAACGCGCCCGTGCCGGTCTTGACGTCCAGCACCAGCCCGTCCAGCCCCTCGCTCAGCTTCTTGGACAGGATCGAGGCGGTGATCAGGTCGATGCTTTCCACCGTCGAAGTCACGTCGCGCACGCCATAGAGCCGCTTGTCGGCAGGCGCGATCTGGCCCGACGCGCCGACGATGGCGCAGCCCACCTCGCCCACGACGCGGGCCACCTCGTCATTGCCGACGATGGCGCGGTAGCCCGGAATCGCCTCCATCTTGTCCAGCGTGCCGCCGGTATGGCCCAGGCCGCGCCCCGAAAGCATCGGCACATAGGCCCCGCAGGCCGCCAGCGCCGGGGCCAGCGGCAGCGACACGGTGTCGCCCACCCCGCCGGTGGAATGCTTGTCCAGCACGGGCCCGGACAGGTTCCACTGCAGCACCTCTCCGGTATCGCGCATGGCATGGGTCAGATGCACCCGGCCCTCGCGCCCGATGGCCCGCGTGCAGATCGCCATGGCAAAGGCCCCGGCCTGCGCGTCAGAGACCGTCTCATCGGCCAGCCCCTGCGCAAACCATTGATATTGCTCGGGCGTCAGCCCCTTCCCGTCGCGCAGCCGCGCCAGTATCTCGCGCGCATCCATCGGCTCACGTCCCTTCCATATGGCCCGCGCCGAAGGCCCCCGGCAGCAGCTCCGCCACCGTCATCGACAATGTCGCGCCGCGCGTCGTGGCCATGGTCACCATCACATCCCCTTGCGCGAATTCCTTGAGCTTCTGGCGGCACCCGCCACAGGGCGGCACCGGCGCGGGGCTGTCGGCGATCACCGTCACCTCGGCGATGCCCGTGTCACCCGCCGCGATCATCGCCGCGATGGCCCCGGCCTCGGCGCAGGTGCCTTCCGGGTAGGCCACGTTTTCGACGTTGCAGCCGAGATGCGTATTGCCCTCGATACTGCGGATCGCGGCGCCCACCTTGAAGTTGGAATAGGGCGCATAGGCGCGCTCGCGCACGGATTTTGCGGCTTCCAGCAATGACATCTGCCTGTCGCTCCTTGGCTGTCGGGTCGCGCCAGTTTGGGCGTTGCCCCGCCGGGTTGCAAGGGGCGCTCACGCCTCGCGGGCGGCGCGGCGCTCGACCTGCTCGATCAGGATGGCCAGCGCCTGCCGGCAGGTCGCGACCAGCGTCGGTGCCTCCTCCAGCCGCCCGCGATGCGCGGTGGCATTCAGCGATTCCGCCAGCCCCTGCAACCGGTCCGCGCCGACGGCACCGGCCAGCGAGATCAGGATATGCGTCTGCGCGCGCACCAGGCCCGCATCGCGCCCCTCCACGCCCGCGTGCAGCAGACGGGCGACGGATCGCAGATCGGCCAGCAGATGGCGCAGGAACTCCTCTCGCCCGTCGGGGCCCGCCGCCTGCAAGATCGCGTCGAAACGGTTGCGGTCCAGCTGCCCGATGCGTTGCGTCACCTCGGGGTCGGGCACCGGGGCGGGGCCATCGCCGCTGCGATCGACATGACGCCGGATCGCCTGCCCGAAATCCTGGATCGAGCGGATCGGCTTGGCGATGACGCCATCGGCCCCTGCGGCATAGATCGCCTCGCGGTTGTCGCGCAGGATATAGGCGGTCAGCGCCACCAGCGGCGTCTCGGGCACCGCGCCGCGCGCGCGCAGGTCGCGCATCACCTCGATCCCGGTCATGCGCGGCATCTCGATATCCAGCAGCGCGATGTCGAACCGGTCCACCTTGAGCGCGGCCAGCGCCTCGACCCCGTCGCGCGCCAGCCGCATCCGCGCGCCCATCCGCTCCAGCATCTGGCGCACGATGATCTGGTTGGTCTCGTTATCCTCGGCCACCAGCACGCTGAGATCCGAGAGGTCCGGCAGCACCGGCTCCGCCTCATCCGGTTTCCAGCCCTCGGGCGGCAGGCGCAGGCGCACTTCCGCCCCGTGACCGGCCAGGTTGATGACGGTCAGCTCCGCCCCCAGGCTGTCGGCCAGGTCCTTGGAGATATGCAAGCCCAACCCGGTGCCGGGGCGCGTCGCATCCTGCGGGCGGCCATCGGGGGTAAAGAGCCGCTCCAGCGCGGTGTTCGAGAACCCCGGCCCCTGGTCGCGCACGGAAAACTCCAGCTGATCGTCGCGGCATGCCACCTTCAGCGTGACCCGGCCCTGATCGGTGAATTTCAGCGCATTGGCAATCAGGTTGCCCAGGATCCGGTCCAGCTTGATCCGCGCCACGCTGACCCGCTCGGGCACGTCCCGGTCCACGTCCAGCCGAAAGGTCAGCCCCTGTTCGCGCGCCCGCCCCGACCAGCGCATTTCGACCCCGGCCAGGAAGCTGCGGAAATCGAACACCTGATCAACCGCGCTTTCATCCGCCCGGCCATCCAGTTCCAGAAGCGCCGCATCGACCAGTTCGGCCAGCGCCTCGCCGGCGATCTGGACCCGCTCGACCTGGTCCTGGGTATCGCTGTCCAGCCGGGCGCGGTCGATCAGGCGCAGCCCGCCGATCACGTCCGACACCGCGGCGCGGATATCGTGACTGTAAAGCTTGATCGCCGCCCGCACCGCCCGAATCTGCGCCCGGTCCTCCGCCGCGTTTCCCTCCCGCCGTGCCGTCACTGCCCGTGGTCCCCTTCCGTTACCCCGGGGGAGAGCCTAGGACAGATGGCCCAAAACCGGAAGCACCGAGCGCGGCGCGAGGCAGGAAACAGAGCAATTCCCGCCTTAACGCGGGTAGCCGAGCCCCTTCAGCGCCTCAGCGATCTCATCCAGGATGGCCGGATCGTCGATGGTGGCGGGCAGCTTGAAGTCTTCCCCATCGGCGATCTTGACCATGGTGGCGCGCAGGATCTTGCCCGAGCGCGTCTTGGGCAGGCGGCTGACCACGCAGGCCAGCTTGAAGGCCGCCACCGGGCCGATGCGCTCGCGCACCAGACGGACGCAATCGGCGACCACATCGGCCTCGGACCGCTCCACGCCCGAGTTGAGGCACAGGAACCCCATCGGCATCTGCCCCTTGAGCGGGTCGGCTACGCCGATCACGGCGCATTCGGCCACATCCGGGTGGCTGGCAAGAACCTCCTCCATGCCGCCGGTGGACAGGCGGTGCCCGGCCACGTTGATCACGTCATCGGTGCGCGCCATGATGAAGAGGTAGCCATCCTCGTCCCTGTAGCCCGCATCGCCGGTCTCGTAATAGCCGGGGAAATGCTCCAGGTAGGATTTGCGATAGCGCGCCTCGGCATTCCACAGGTTCGGCAGGCATCCCGGCGGCAGCGGCAGCTTGATGGCAATCGCCCCCAACTCGCCGCGCGGCACCTCGTGCCCGCCCTCGTCCAGGATGCGCACGTCATAGCCCGGCATCGGCACGGTGGGCGATCCCAGCTTGACCGGCAGCGGCTCGATCCCCATCGGGTTGCCCGCGATGCACCAGCCGGTTTCGGTCTGCCACCAATGGTCGATGACCGGCACGCGCAGCTTGTCCTGCGCCCATTCGATGGTGTCGGGATCGGCGCGTTCACCGGCCAGGAACAGGGTCTCCAGGCTGGACAGGTCATAATCGCCGACCAGCGCGCCCTGCGGATCGTCGCGCTTGATGGCGCGGAAGGCCGTGGGCGCGGTGAAAAGCGCCTTGACCCCGTGATCCTGGATCACCCGCCAGAAGGTGCCCGCATCGGGCGTGCCGACGGGCTTGCCCTCGAACACCAATGTGGTGCAGCCGAAGACCAGCGGCGCGTAGCAGATATAGGAATGGCCCACGACCCAGCCGACATCGGACGCGGCCCAGAACACCTCGCCGGGGTTCATGTCATAGAGATTGCGCATCGACCAGTTCAGCGCCACCAGGTGCCCGGCCGTATGCCGGATCACCCCCTTGGGCGCGCCCGTGGTGCCGGAGGTATAGAGGATATAGGCCGGGTGGTTGCCCTCGACCGGCACGCACTCGGCATTCTCGATCCCGTATTGAAACCCGTGCCAGTCAAAATCGCGCCCCTCTTCCAGGCGGGCCACCTCCTGCTCGCGCTGGAAGATGACGCAGAACTCGGGGCTATGTTTGGCCTGCTCGATGGCCCCATCGAGCAGCGGCTTGTAATGCACCACGCGCCCCGGCTCCAACCCGCAGGACGCGGCGATGATACATTTCGGCGTGCAATCGTCGATCCGCACCGCCAGCTCGCTGGCCGCGAAGCCCCCGAACACGACCGAATGGATCGCGCCCAATCGGGCACAGGCCAGCATTGCCTCAAGCGCCTCGGGCACCATCGGCATGTAGATGATGACGCGGTCGCCCTTCTCTATGCCCCTGGCCCGCAGCGCGCCCGCAAGGCTGGCGACGCGGGCCTGCAACTCGGCATAGGTGATCTCGTGCTTGGAATGGGTGACGGGGCTGTCATGGATGATCGCGATCCGGTCGCCGTGGCCGGCCTCGACATGGCGGTCGACCGCGTTCCAGCAGGTGTTGACCATGCCATCGGCGAACCACTCGTAGAGCGGGGCGTTGTCGGCGAACAGCGCCTTCGACGGGGCCCGGTCCCAGTCAATCGCCTCGGCGGCCCCCATCCAGAACCCCTCCGGGTCGCGCTGCGCCTCTGCATAGACTTCCTGATAGGACATTCATCTTCCTCCCGATCCAACCTGCCCCGTTGTTAGGCAGCGCCCGACGTTACGGCAAGCACGCAGGCGGGCGGGTGAGGCGGAAGGACGCAATTTATTTGCAGAAACGACCGGATCGGCTTTGCAAATTTTGCAAACCGACCGGGATCAGGGGAGCGATATGAATAGACGGCCTGGGTTTGCAAACTCTGCGCACCAGAGATGCAAACCCCGCTGATTCTGTCCTCAGCTATAGTGATGCACGGGCGTGCCCGCCAGCGCGGTCATGTTCAGCAATCCCCGCGCGGTAATCGAGGGCGTCACGATATGCGCCTTGTTGCCCATCCCCATCAGGATCGGCCCGACCTCCAGCCCGCGCGCCTTGACCTTGAGGATGTTGCGCGCCGTGCCCGCCGCATCGGTCGAGGAATAGACCAGGCAATTGGCCGCCCCCTCCAGCCGCGAGCCGGGATAGATACGCTCGCGCAATTCCCCGTCCAGCGCCGCATCGGTCAGCATCTCGCCCTCATAGGTGAAATCCAGCCCCATCGTGTCGAGGATCTGCATCGCCGCGCGGGTCCGCCTGCCGCTGTCGCTGTCCAGGTTGCCGAACTGCGAGCTGGAACAGATCGCCACTTTCGGCTCGACCCCGAACCGGCGCACATGCCGCGCGGTCCCGATCACGGTCTCGACGATCTGCTCGGGCGTGGGCATCGCGTGGACATGCGTATCGGCGATGAACAGCGGCCCGTCCTCCATGATCATCAGGCTCAGCGCCCCGACCGGGTGCAGCCCATCGGTGTTGCCCAGAAGCTGGCTGATATAGTTCAGGTGCCACAGATATTGCCCGAAGGTGCCGCAGATCAGGCTGTCGGCATCGCCGCGATAGACCGCGACCGCGCCGATGGCGGTGGTGTTGGTGCGCAGGATGGCGCGCGCCAGGTCCGGCGTGACCCCGTTGCGCTGCATCTTCTCCAGGTAGCTCTGCCAGTAATCGCGGTATCGGGCATCGCTTTCGGGGTTGATCAGGTCGAAATCCCGGTCCGGCTTGATCTTGAGGCCCGCCCGCTCGATCCGGCTCTGCACCACTTCGGGGCGGCCAATCAGGGTCGGAATATCGGTCATCTCCTGCACCATCGCCTGCGCCACGCGCAGCACGCGCTCATCCTCGCCCTCGGCAAAGACGATGCGCCGCGTCGCGGTCGAGGCCGCCTCGAACACGGGCCGCATGATCAGCGCCGAGCGATAGACCGACTGGTCCAGCTTGGCGCGGTAGGCGTCCAGATCCTCCAGGGGCCGCGCCGCGACCCCGCTTTCCATCGCGGCCTTGGCCACGGCGCTGGCCACGACCCCGATCAGGCGCGGGTCGAAGGGTTTGGGGATCAGGTAATCCGGCCCGAAGGTCAGCTTCTCGCCCTGATAGGCGGCGGCGGCCTCGGCGCTGGTGGTCTGGCGCGCCAGTTCCGCGATCCCCTCGACACAGCCGATCTGCATCGCGTCGTTGATCTCGGTCGCGCCCACATCCAGCGCGCCGCGGAAGATGAAGGGGAAACACAGCACGTTGTTGACCTGATTGGGAAAATCGCTGCGCCCCGTCGCGATAATGGCATCCGGCGCCACGCTGCGCACATCGTCGGGCGTGATTTCCGGGTTCGGATTGGCCAGCGCGAAGATGATCGGTTGCGCGCACATCCTCGCCACCATCTCGGGCTTCAGCACGCCGGGCCCCGACAGCCCCAGGAACAGGTCCGCCCCGTCGATCACCTCGTCCAGCGTGCGCTTGTCGCTGGCCTGTGCAAAGGCCGCCTTCTGCGGGTTCATATCCTCGGTCCGGCCCTCATGGACCAGCCCGTGAATATCGCACAGCCACACGTTCTCGCGTTTCACGCCCAGTTTCAGCAGCATGTTGAGGCAGGCGATCCCCGCCGCCCCGCCCCCCGTCGAGACCACCTTGATATCGGCCCATTCCTTGCCCGCGACATGCAGCGCATTGGTCGCCGCCGCCCCCACCACGATGGCGGTGCCGTGCTGGTCGTCGTGAAAGACCGGAATGCCCATGCGCTCGCGGCAGATTTGTTCAACGATAAAACAATCCGGGGCCTTGATGTCCTCCAGGTTGATCGCGCCAAAGGTCGGCTCCAGCGCGCAGACGATATCGGCCAGCTTTTCGGGGTCGCTTTCATTCACCTCGATATCGAAACAGTCGATATTGGCAAATTTCTTGAACAGGACCGCCTTGCCCTCCATCACCGGCTTCGAGGCCAGCGCGCCGATATTGCCAAGCCCCAACACCGCCGTCCCGTTCGAGACCACGGCCACCAGGTTGCCGCGCGCGGTGTAGCGGGCGGCATCGGCGGGGTCGTTCTTGATTTCAAGGCAGGCCTCCGCCACGCCGGGGCTGTAGGCGCGGGCCAGATCGCGGCCATTGGCCATCGGCTTGGTGGCGCGGATCTCCAGCTTTCCGGGGCGCGGAAACTCGTGATAATCCAGCGCGCCCTGGCGCAATGTCTCGCGTTCTTCCTTATCCATCACCGGACCTCCCTCTGGTTTAGTTTAGCACTAAACTATTTTTCTCGCACGCCCAAACGCGGTGCAACGTCGCGGGCCGCTCATGTGAATTGCTCGCTGATCAACCGCTCCTCCAGCCCGTGGCCGGGATCGAACAGGATGCGATGCGCGACGCTCGGCTCGGACCGGATCTCGACCGAGACCACATCCTCGACCGACCGGCTGTCGGCATCGGCGCGCACCGGGCGCTTTTCGGCATTGATCACGTCGAAGCGCACCACCGCATCCTTGGGCAGCAGCGCCCCGCGCCAGCGCCGGGGCCGGAACGCCGCCATCGCCGTCAGCGTCAGCACATCCGCGCCGATGGGCAGGATCGGGCCATGCGCGGAATAGTTATAGGCGGTGGACCCGGCAGGCGTCGCCACCAGCGCCCCGTCGCAGACCAGTTCGGCCATGCGCATCCGCCCGTCGACGAAAATCCGCAGCTGTGCGGCCTGCGGCCCCGCGCGCAAGAGGCTCACTTCGTTGATCGCCAGCGCCTCGGTCACGGTGCCGTCGCGTTGCGTGGCGACCATGTGCAGCGGGTTGATCACCGCCTCCTCTGCCGCCTCAAGCCGGTCGATCAGCCCGTCCTCGGAATATTCGTTCATCAGGAACCCGACCGTGCCCCGGTTCATGCCATAGACGGGGGCCTCGATCTCCTGGGTGCCATGCAGCGTCGACAGCATGAAGCCATCGCCGCCAAGTGCGACGATTACGTCGGCCTCCTCGGGCGGGTAATGGCCGAACCGCGCCGCCAGCCGCGCCTGCGCCTCCGCCGCAATGGGCGCGTCCGAGGCGAGGAAACAGATGTTACGGGCAGCGGGCATCGCGCCTCCGGCGTTCATGAGCGTCCAGTGTTCACCCGGCCAGCGGCGAAACTCAATCCCTGATTAGGGCAATAGTCCCGCTCGAAATTCCGATCAAAGGACGGTTGCGGTCTTCAAAGCGGCGCTTTGAGGGCTTTCACCCCGCCCGCGCAAGCGCTATGGCGCACTCATCTTGCGCAACCCCGGACCCCAGAGAGGGAGTAGAGCCCATGACCGCAGCCCACCGTTCCCCCGGTTTCTTCACCGACAGCCTGGAGGCCCGCGATGCGGAGATCTCACGCGCCATCCGCTCCGAGCTTGGCCGCCAGCGCGACGAGATCGAACTGATCGCCTCCGAGAACATCGTCAGCCGCGCCGTGATGGAGGCCCAGGGGTCGGTCATGACCAACAAATACGCCGAAGGCTATCCCGGTCGGCGCTACTATGGCGGCTGCGAATATGTCGACATCGCCGAAACCCTCGCCATCGACCGCGCCAAGGAGCTTTTCGGCTGCGATTTCGCCAATGTGCAGCCCAATTCCGGCAGCCAGGCCAACCAGGGCGTCTTCACCGCGCTGATCCAGCCCGGCGACAACATCCTGGGGATGAGCCTCGATGCAGGCGGCCACCTGACCCACGGGGCGAAACCCAACCAGTCCGGCAAATGGTTCAACGCGGTGCAATACGGCGTGCGCAAGCAAGACAACATGCTGGATTACGACCAGGTCGAGGAATTGGCGAAGGAGCACCAGCCCAAGCTGATCATCGCGGGCGGCTCGGCCATTCCGCGCCAGATCGACTTTGCCCGGATGCGCGAAATCGCGGATATGGTCGGGGCCTATCTGCATGTCGACATGGCCCATTTCGCGGGGCTGGTCGCGGCCGGTCTGCACCCCTCGCCCTTCCCGCACGCCCATGTCGCGACGACGACCACGCACAAGACCCTGCGCGGCCCCCGCGGCGGCATGATCCTCACCAATGACGAGGCCATCGCGAAAAAGGTCAACTCCGCCATCTTCCCCGGCATCCAGGGCGGTCCGCTGATGCACGTCATCGCCGCCAAGGCCGTGGCCTTCGGCGAGGCGCTGCGCCCCGAGTTCAAGGATTACGCCGCCCAGGTCATCACCAATGCGCAGGCGCTCTCCGATCAGCTCATCAAGGGGGGCCTCGATACGGTCACGCATGGCACCGACACCCATGTCGTCCTGGTCGATCTGCGCCCCAAGGGCGTCAAGGGCAACGCCACCGAAAAGGCGCTTGGCCGGGCCAACATCACCTGCAACAAGAACGGCGTCCCCTTCGACCCCGAGAAACCCACCGTGACCAGCGGCATCCGCCTCGGCTCGCCCGCCGGAACCACGCGCGGCTTCGGCGAGGAGGAGTTCCGCCAGATCGCCGACTGGATCATCGAGGTTGTCGACGGGCTGGCCGCCAATGGCGAGGACGGGAATGGAGACGTGGAAGAGAAAGTGAAGGCCGAAGTGGCTCAGCTCTGCGCCCGCTTCCCGCTCTACCCCGACCTCTGATCCCATCTTCTTGGTCAAAATACTCGAAAAGAACCTGACCCCCGGCGCAACCCGTCGGGGGCCTCTCTTGCCCGTCCTTCTCCCTGCATATGCGTCAGGGGGTGTACGGGGGGTGCATCGGGGGGTGTACACAAAGGCACCCCCCCTTTATGGATGGCCCGCCCCTCCCGCCGCCGCTCGTGTAGGGTGTCGGTGTTCAAAGGAGGAAGGAACGAAC
>NZ_JABJVX010000027.1 GCF_013155465.1 Alterinioella nitratireducens
CCCACGAGGCGCTCGTTCATCGGGTTGATCTCGACCCATTGGCCGCCGACCTTGTCGATCACCTTTGGCGGCAGCGCGGGTCCATTGCGCAGCTCGATCTCCAGCTTACGCTGCGAGCAATCCTCGTCTGGGCGATGCAGGATCAGACCAGAGGTGTAGAACCCGCGCAGTGCGCTGGCGCCGGAGAGCGCGAGGAAGGGATCGTCCTTCACCTGCTGCTTGCTGAGCTTCTTGGTGTGATGGATCAGGATTACCCCACAGTCGGGGTCGATATGATCGCGCAGGACCTCCACCCGTTCCTTCAGGAAAAACATCATGGCGGTGTTGTCGTTCTCGCCGCCGCCATCGGGCCCGCCGTCAAACAGGTTCCGGATCGGATCGACGCAGAGAATGTCGGGCGGTGCGTCGGAGAACGCGGTCTGGACGGCCTGCGCCACGCGCATGCTGCCCTCGTTGTTGAGCAGTATCTTGAGCTTTGGCGTTGCGACGAAGGTGTCCCTCGCAGCGGCCAATACGTCGGGCGGCAGGGCGATCTGTTTCAGGCGCTCGCGCAGATAGTGATACTGGATCTCGGCCTGTAGGTAGAAGACCCGCAGCGGCCGCGGCGGGGTGAAGCCGAGGAACGGCACGCCTGCCGCCATGTGCACGAGCCAGGAGATCAGCAGGTCGCTTTTGCCGACCTTCGGCGCGCCACCTAGCACCAGCAGCCCGCCTGGCGTCAGCACGCGCGGCGCGATGAGGTCCTCCGGCATGGGGCTCTGGTCGTCCAGCAACGCACCGAGTGAGAAAGCGGGCATTTCCTCCGGCCCCGGTGCACCATTGGTCAGCCGGATCAGGGGCGGTCCGTATTTCTTGACATGCCGGTTCCAAAGCCGCTCGGACTCGCGCTTGAGCCGTTCCACCGGCCACTGCGGCCGCAGCATGGCGGCGTTGTAGCCACAGATGCCTTCCCAGCCCTCGTCCTTTGTCATCCGGCCCTCGTGGACCATACGGATGAAATGCCCGATCGCGGCTGATGCCCCTTCGAAGCGGGACCAATCGTCCTGCGCGCCCTCGCGCACGGGCGTGATCAACACATCGTCCATCGCCGGTTTGTCAGGATGGGTGAACTCGGGCTGCAGGGAAACGCCCGGGGCGGGAGGCATGTCGGCGATAGCCTCGATAAACTCCGCCAGATCGCGTTCGCGTTCTGCATTCAGTTCGACGATGCGTACCCGCGTCTTGAGGCTGTTCTTGTAATAAACGCTGCCTGCCACCCGGATCGGCTGGTGGGCTGAGCGGAAGTGCATGTCCCCACCGACCTTGGCGGCAATGTCACCGCGCAGTCGGCAGACGCGTCGGATGTCATCTCCCTCGGCGGGCTCGGTCAGCGCCCACCAGACGTGCGCTTTCCGCTGCCCTTCGGGTGTCACGCCACCGCTCTCCACAACCATGGTTGGCGCACCGAGGTGGCGTTCGAGATGGGCGCGCTTGGCGGCAATGTCGCCGGTGTCCAGGTCGACCACGACGGTCTGCATCTGCAGGATCTCGGCAGCTTTGGCTTGGCCGGATGCGGCCACTGTGCCGGGGATCACGTAGACGGCTGCGCCTTCCCGCGAGGCCCATGTGGCGAACGTCGCCATCTTCTCCGGCGCGGACTGATCCGCGTCCAGCCAGATGTTATGCGGGCGACCATCGATGCCCTGGCCCTTGTCGATGAAACTGCGGACCGGGATCAGCCCGTCGCAATAACCAAAGACGACTTGCATGAATTGCGCGATCTGTTCGGGATCAGGCTCGTCGCCGAACACGTCGATCTGCGGGGCCGCGTCGTTGAAATCCGTCCATGGGTTGAAATGGATGATGCCGTCGTCGCTCAATGATCCTGCCTCCAGCACCGCTCGGCGTGGGCGCAGAACCGGCATTCAAAGAAATCGCGATTGGCGGCGATGCGTGGCAAAAGCTCGCCCGCGTCGGTGGCTTGCAGGATCCGCACCGCGCGGTCGGACATGCGCTGCGCCAGATCCGCATCGAAAGGGACGAGCTCATGATGCAGCTCGGCGGTGTCCTTGTTGATCGCGGTGAACAGCGCTGGCGCCGCCGATATCCCCGGCACCGAACACTCCAAGTAAGCTTGGTAGATCGCGATCTGGGCGGCGTAGACGGGCTTGGAGACCGTCACGCCGTCCTTGACGCAGGCGCGCCAGTTCTTTGCGTTCATGGTCTTGCATTCCCAGAGCGCCGGGGTGCGCAGCCCCAGTGCCGCCGGGGCGTCAGCAATGATCCCATCGACATGGCCCCGGATGCGACCACCCGCGACAGAAAAGCCAAACTGGCCGCAATCGCGTTTCTGGGTGGCCAGATCGATCCCGGCGGCGCGCAACCAGCGGATCGCGAGTTCCTCGAGCTGGTGACCGATTGCGAAGATCCGCAGCGTCTGCCCGCCGAAATCGGCCCCCTCATCTTTCGGTGCACCGGCAAACTCGAATTGTAGCGCGCGTTCGCAGGCGTGGCCGAGGCGGGACGCGCCGAGATAGGTCCGGGGCGGCGTGGCCTCGCGTTCGGCGATGAGGGCGGCGTCGACCAGCGCGTTGATCCGCTCGGCCATGGAGGGACGCGGGTTGAAATCCAGCATCAGAACGGCACCTCCGGAGTCTGGGCCCGCGCGATGTCGGACATGGCCTCACGGAAACCCTCGACGGCTTCCTCGATCAGGGCGCGCACCTGCGCCTCGGTCAGATCGGCGAAGGCGGTATGCCAGCCGATCTCGTCCATCAGCATGGCGATGCGTTTCATGGTGGCGGTGACGGCGGCGCGTTCTTCTTCTGTCAGGTCAACCATTTCAAAACGCTCCCGCGCCAAATGCGTCCACAAGCCTTGGCAGGGCATCGAGCAGAACCAGACCGATGGCCGGGGCCGTTTCGACCGGACAGGATCGCGCCAGCCAAAACCATGCGTGGGTTGCCGGCAGACAGCACAGAGCGTTCCACGCGGATGCCAGAGACGCCGCCGCTCCTCGGCTGTTATGGGGGTTGAAGATGTCATGGGTCATGCCGCCCTCCGTTCGGATCCGGCCACCGCGTTCACGGCTGCCTGGATGGCGCGTTTGTTGAAGCCGAAGGTCATCAGGGCAGAAGCGCGATAGCGCGTCAGGCCGAAGTCGTGCCGGCACTCGGGCGGCAGGTATTTCAGCTGCTTGTCGGTGGGTGGCTGGCGCAACCATCCTCGCGTCTTGAAGGCGCTTTCATCACTCTCATGGGTGTTCAGCCAGTCATCAGCCTGCGCGAGGCAGACGGTGCGTTCGCCGACGCCCAACAAGCGTGGCCGCTCACCCTTGGCCCCGCCGATGGCGTACCAGACCCCGTCCATCCAGAAGATGCCGCCCCAGGCCGTAAAGCCCGTGGCCATCAGCGCGTCGTCCGTCCCGAAGAGATCGACCCATGCGAAGCTGGAGCGCTTTAGAAGGTCGATCTCGGTCATGACAAAGCCCGAAAGTGGCACTGCCTCCGCGCCTGTTTCGCCCTCATCCTGCAGGAACACCTCGCCGCAGAGCGGGCATTCGGTGGCGGCGAGCGGGATCTCTGCCGCGCAGGCCGGGCAAGTTTTCGTCGGGGCTTCGCCGGTTTCGGACTTGCCGTCGAGATCGACATCCTGTTCCAGCGTGCCGTGGATCAGGCTCGAGGTGCCGAAGTCCAGCACCACGCAGTCGGTCTTGACGATGCCGGGGTGCTCCTCCGGATCAACCGTGCGCAGCCCGCGCCCGACCATCTGGATCATGGTGGATTTATAGGAGCTGGGCCGCAGCAGCACGACACAGGACGTCGGCGGATGATCCCAGCCTTCCGTGAGCACCGAAACGTTAACGATCACGCGGGTCTTGCCTGCCGCGTAATCAACCAGGATGGCCTTGCGCGCCTCGGAAGCCAGATCACCATGGATCAGTGACGCTGTGATACCAGCCGCGCGGAAGGCCTCGGTCACATGGTCCGCGTGGGCAACGGTCGAACAGAAGACGACCGTCTGACGATCACCTGCCTTCTCACGCCAGTGGCGGATCACCTCGTCGGTGACAGGCGCGCGGTCCATGATGTCCGCCACCTCGGTCATGTCGAAATCGGCACTGGTCTTGCGGACCGACTTCAATTCCTCCTGCACGCCGACATCGATCACGAAGGTGCGCGGCGGCACGAGGTGGCCCGAGGCGATCAACTCGCCCAAACGCACCTGGTCGGCGACATTGTCGAAGACCTCGCGCAGACCTTTGCGATCGCCACGGGTAGGTGTCGCCGTCACCCCGAACACCCGGGCTTGCGGATTGGCGTCGCGCACCCGGTCGATGATCCGGCGGTAGCTGTCCGCCACCGCGTGATGCGCCTCATCAATCACCAGCAGATCGAGGCGCGGCATGTCGGTCAGGTTCGACGCCCGCGCCAGTGTGGGCACCATGGCGAAGGTGACGTCGCCGCTCCAGCATTTCTCGGTGGCGTCGATCACCGAGGTGGATGCTTCCGGCACCACACGCTGGAACTTGGTGCGGTTCTGCGCCGTGAGCTCGTCGCGATGCGCCAGAACACAGGCCTTGGCACCGTCGCTGATCATCTCGCCGGTGACCGCCGAGAGCATGATGGTTTTGCCCGCGCCGGTGGGTGCCACGCCGAGCGTGTTGCCGCGGGAGGCGAGCGCAGCAACACTGCGCTCGACAAAGGTTTTCTGGCGGGGGCGAAGGCGCATGACCGATCCCCCCCTTACTGTGCCCAGCTCGGCCGCCCGGGGGCACCGGGGTTGGCTGCTGGCGGATTGGACGAGGACGTTGGGGCGGCAGCATTCTGCTGCGGAGTGGCCCCCGGCCCGGCGTTACCACTGAACTGCAGGGGCGCCGTTCCCATGACCTGCGCATAATCGCGATGGTCAGGTGTGACCGCGCTGCGGATCTCGTTCTTGTCGTCACCGCTTGCATCGGTGCCGATATCGATACGCGCGATGAACTCGATCCCGTCCAGATCGGCAAACCCACTGATCCGCCGCGCGGCCTGCGCCTCCGCCGACATGTCCTTGTCGGAAATCCCCCGCGCCGAGTTCAGCATGCCACGCACGAGGCTGCGGCCCATGTTGGTCCAGTCCGGACCCTTGGGGCTGTAGAGGCCAATCAGCGTAAAGATCTTGCGCCGGGCATATTGACCCTCGGTCACGGTGAACTCGCCATTGAGATAGACAGCGCCTGTCGAGCCACGGGTGGCGTAGCCGCCGGTCCAGCCCTGTGAGGCGTCGTCGAAGCCGCCGGGACGGATGGTAAGGCGCACCTTGGCCAGTGTACCCTTCGGGATCAGGTTGGTGTTGCTCTGCGCGTCGTTGAAATCGTTCCAGGAACCCATGGGGAACCTCCTTTTTCTGATCAGGATTGCGGTTGGGATTGGTCGGCACCGGCCGGATCGACGGGCGGCTGGCTATAGGTCAGGCGATCCGTCGCCGGGGCTGCGGGCGTCCGGATCTTCGCCATCAGGCGGCCGAGATGGGGTTCTTCGACTTGGGCCAGGCGGCCGGAGCGGTCCTTCGCCGGAAAGCCCCAGGGATTGATCGTCTGGCAGACGAAGGCGCGATACGGATCGCCACCATCGGCCTTCAGTTCCACCATGGTGATTACCTCATCGACGATCCCCGGCAGTTCCAACCCAGTCTTTGAGCCGTCGATCTGCGGCTGGAAGACCTTGCGATTGAAGTCGTCGAGCTTCTCGTCGAGGATCCCGACGAACCAGACGTTCTTGGCCCGTGTGTGCTGCAGGTGGGTGAGCCAGCCGATCATTTCGCGGCCGTGTAGCCCGTAAGCGCCGCGCACATCCGGCTTGCCGGTCTTCTCCGACAGCGCCTCGGGCTGACCCTTGCACCACCCGAAGCACAGCCGCCCTGCGACGGTGATCGAGTCCACGAAGATGGTGTTGTAGCGGTCCAGTTCGGCTGGATCGCCGAAGCGGTCGCAAACGGCGGCGTAGTGCGCCGGGCTATAGGGCTGCTCCTCGCGCAAAGCCGGGTTGGGCCCGCCGATGAACACCGCGAAATCCCGACATTCCGTCCAGGTGCGCGGCCGGATGCTGTCACCGGACCAGCCTTCGATGGCGAGATCACCCGCTTCGAGATCCATGAACAAGGTGCGGTCGGGATCGAGGGTCCAGAGCAGCGAGGTTTTCCCAATGCCAGATTTGCCGAAGATGCAGCCCTTGATGCCGCGGGGCTCGGCAAGTCGCTGGTCAGCGCTGATGATGGGGAGGCTCACTGGTCTGCCCCCTGCGCAAGGATCTCGACCTTCAGCGTACCGGGCCGCACCGTGCGCGCGGGCTCGAAGCCCTGACGGATCGCCTCGGGCCAGGCGGCGTATTTGCGCTCGGGCACCTTGTAGGCCAGATCGACATATTCGGCGGGATCGTCCCCGGCATCGCGGATCCTTGCGACCATGTCGGCCAGTCGGTCCTGATCCCAATCCACCCGCTTCGGCAGATCAGCGACCACGGTGAAATCGCCGTCATCGAACCGGACTGTGCCGGTGTCCTTGGCCTGAACCTGGCGTTCCTCAGCGGCGCGGGTGGCGTAGCGGACAGCCAGTCCGGCATCGAAGCGGATCTTGGCGGCCTTGTCGCGCTTCAGGCGCTCGTCAATCTCGCGCTGCAGGATCGCCAGCAACTCGACCGGCAGGGCCGCGATTTCCGCTGCGCTGAGAGATGGCAGATCGTCAGGCGTAGGTGTGTTCTCGGGGAATGGCATGAAATGGTCTCCGTGATCGGTGAAAAGGGGTTGAAATGCGGGCATCACGCGGCCTCCTGTTCGGCGAGCAGCAGCTCGGACAGCGAGACGGCAGCGGCTTTGGGCTTGGGCCGGGCAACGGCGATGTAGGCGAACTGATCCGGGCCCACGCGCTCCTGCACGAGATACACGAGACCAAGTTCAGCGGCCCAGAAGGCCCGCGATCCAAGCCTGCTCAATTCGGCCCGCGCCGCATCCGGCAGCCCTGAAAACACAGGGAAGATGTCGAGCACCAGAAAGCCGCGATGGTATTCCAGCCGGTCGCCGGGAACAGCCTGCGCCACCCAGGCGCAGAACTCGATCTCGGACAGCGGTCGGCTGGCGCGAACGGTGACAAAGGGTGTGGTTCCCATGAACATGATTTCCTCCTTTCGCCTCTACTCAGGCCGCCGCGACATCGTCCCAGCGGGGACCGAGACCGCTTCGGTGTCTTGGTTTGAGGCGTTGTGCTGGTCGTCCGGCTGACCCGTGTCGGCGTCGGCGTAGACCGCCACGAGAGGCGTCCCATCCTGGTGGGCACCGGCATTCTCGATGCGGTATGCACGCTGGTTCTTCAGGATTTCCGGCAGCTCCCAGCGGCGGTAGAGGCCGGGGATGCGCTTGAGGTCTGCGGACAAGAGGTCGGCTTTGCGGATCATGCGGGTCGACTTTCGGTTTGAGTGGGGCGCGCGGTGGCGTCTGAATGGGAAAAGCCACCGCGCAGCAGGGATCGGGACATCCGATCAGCGAAATTCTTGCAGGGCATCGCGCAGACGCCGAGTTGCTCGCTGATAGCGTTTGCGCGTCGCCGCCTCAGACAGCCCCAGTTCGGTCGCGACCTCGGATTGAGAGAACCCGTCGATGGCCACACGGATCACCAGATCCGCATCCGTGCCGACGATGCGGACGAGATCGCGGTGGAGCAGTTCGGGGCTGGCGTCGGCCCGCAGCACTTCAACGTCGATCGGTATTTCGTCGGGGTCGGTCTCGCTGCGCAGTCTCTGGCGCATGTCCTCTCGCTGACGCGTTCGGATCAGGTCCCGCTCAATGTTCCGCAGGATGGTCGCCGCGATCCAATTGACCCGCTGCAGATCCAGACCCCGAATGGCCTCGGAAGCTCGTGCAAGGATTTCGGATGCAACCTCGTCGCCGGTGCCGATCCTGCGCCAGATCGATCTGCGCCGAACGGCATCCAGCCCCGGCCAGAGCGCCAGCAGCATCAGCGTCAGGGCACAATCGGCGGTCTCGCCATCAGACTGCGCGACCCTGACCAGCGCGACCAGCAGCTGGTTTTTCTCGTCCGGCGCACGGCCACCGACGTTCAGCGTGTCCAGCAAAGCGGCGGGATCAGCGAAATGTGCGAGCAGTTCGCTGCTGCGCCGCAGAGCATCGAAGGTGTTTTGAAAACCGAGAGTTGATGAAGAAAACATGAGGTGATCACGGATCTCGTGCCACGCGATAGACATTGGACGCCTGCCTTGCGGCCAGGCGTCCAGCGCCTTCTCAAAGCCAGGTCAGGACGTCGTGCGTCTCTGCGGTTTCAGGAAATTGGTGAGATGCGCGCCTTAGCGCGCAGGTGATTGCGCCTGGTTCAGCGTTCCGCAGCCCCGACAGGTGGCCACGACCGGAAAGCCAACGAAATACTCGTGGCCCCGCGCGAAACGCAGGTGCATACGGCCGTCTCGGCAGACGCCGAGCAGCTTGTCACAGCGCGTGCAGCGCCATTCCGGGCTCAAAGGGTTGGGTTTTGATTTTGCGCCACCGGTCCAGCTCATCTGGGCGGGCTGGCGGGAAGTATCGGGAGTCGGCATGGAAGTGCTCCTCTGATGAGTGAGCCTTTCCAATAATCAACGATTTGTTAGACCGTCTCCCGGCGCATGTTAGACCGACGTTAGACGGGCCCTTCGACCAGCGCATCGGAGACACCTTCGGTCGGTTGCCCGGCGAGCATCAGACGCCAGTAGCCATTCTTTGCACCCTTGCCGATATAAACGTCCCGGATGCTGTCCCACGTATTCTTCCGGAACGTCTGTTGGGGGCTTCTGGATTCGAAGCCTTCCATCAGCGCTTTGACCTGAATATCGGGACTGCCTTTCCCGGCGGCGACAACAAGGCGTTCGAAGATTGTAAGTTGATCGTTCCCGGTGAGGTGCAGCGGCTCCTTGCCCGGAATGAACAGGGTGCCAGACTGCGCACCTGTCCGGACAACCCGCGGTGACACGCCCCCGCGTGCGAGCGAAAGGTTGTTTCGATATCCGAGTTCGATGCCGTCGCGGGCGAACAGGATTTCCTCGTCCGCCGATGCGAGATGGGACAGAAGTGGCACAACCACGTTGGAGCCGAGATGCGATGGCATTTCCTCACTGGCCGCGAGGATGATGCCGACGCCAGCTGTGTTCCGCGCACGCAAGGCCAAATCCAGCCTTTGGGCAGTTCTCGGGTCATTCAGGCGCCGGGCGAAATAGACGGGCACCTCGGCACCATCCACCTGCATTGCGCCGAGCAGGGTCAGGTCCGGGTCGAGGATCTGGGCTGTTCGCTTGCTCAAGAGCGGCTTAATCAGCCGCATGAGGGTCTCGTGAAGCCATTGGCCGTTAATCGCGAACATCTCGACATCCGACACCGGTCGCTTGCCTGCGTCCTCGCCGAACGGGCCCACCGTGTTGACCATGCCCTCTGTCGCCGACGGCTTCATGGTGCCTTCCCCGTCGAGGTCGTCATCGTCGATCAGGACCACATCCTGACGGTCGCGGCGCTCAAGCAGCCCACCCTCGATCAGGCGACTGGCGTCGAGCCCGAGTTCCAGCAAGTATCCTCCGCTGACCTCATCTTCAACGCGGTCATGGAGTTGCACCAGTTGGGGGAAGATTGCCTGAAGGTCATCGGGCGCGATCTGCCGGAATGCGCTCAGGATCCCCCATTCTTTCAAGAGAGCGAATCCCAAGGCGCGCTCTTCGGGATCCGTCTTGCTTTGCAGGTTACAGCTCTTCGTGCCGGAGATCGTGAGATTGAGCGCCCGCTCCTTGTCATCGCCGACGCGGTTGTAGGCGACAGCAATGGCAATCCGACTGAAAGCTTCGGCACGGCGGAATATGTTTCTGGTCCCCAGATACTTGTCCGCCACCTCTTCAATGTCGTCATCGACGGCGACCTTCAGTTGCAGCTTGCGGCGCCAGATCCCGAGCCGGATCTCGGCTTCCACGACGCGGGCAAACGCGAATGCATAGCCATCGATTTCCGGCGGCTGCAGACGAAGCGAGGTACGAAACC
This sequence comes from Alterinioella nitratireducens, assembly GCF_013155465.1. Taxonomy (GTDB): domain Bacteria; phylum Pseudomonadota; class Alphaproteobacteria; order Rhodobacterales; family Rhodobacteraceae; genus Alterinioella; species Alterinioella nitratireducens. Next base: position 10,021 of record NZ_JABJVX010000027.1, read on the forward strand.
GCGAGAGGTTATAGCGCTTCCAGGTCAGAGGTTTCTGGGAGATGTCGTGGCCGAGGGCAACTTCGGCGAACGAGTCGCTGACTGTCTGGCGAACCACCGGGCTGTCCGCACAGACCTCGATCTGACGAAGCGATGGCGTGTAGATCAGCGTCGCCTCGTTGGGTGGTCGATAATAGATGGTTCCCCTGCGTCCGTCGTGTCGATGGTCATAGACGCTGGACAGCGGCCCGCCATGCCGGACGATCAGCATGATGGACGCGGCGTGTGTTTCAGTGGCGGGCAGATCGAGCGCTTTCACCGTGCAGGAAATCTCGGGTTTCAGTTCGAGCACCCCCTTGATCTTGGCCGCCAGTGCCGTCTCGTCGATTGCGGTCGCATCGAGGGCTACATGATTTTCAAGCTCGACCTCGAAGGCGTCGTAAAGCTTTCCGTGCTCACGAAATTGTCGAGCAAAATGAAAGCTTTCCGCGTCCTCAAACGTTTCGCGCGCATTGAGATAGGTCCAAATGCTTCTGCAGATCTGGTCTGGTTGTCGGTCGAACTCCTGCGACTGCGTATCATCGAGTTGCTGCTTGATAATCGTCGTGAGGGAGGTCACGCCCTTTCCGTCTGCGAGCGCCCGAATTCTACGTGATCGCTGCTCTGCCGGTCGCAGTTCATCCTGATCAAATTCAGAGAGCGTTTGGATGAGGTCCAGCCGAAACGCCTCCACGGCATCGTCATCTGTCAGGTCAGATGGGTTATCTGGCAGGGCGAAATCTGGCTCGTTTTCGCCCTCTCGGACGGAGAGTGCTGCTCGGGCAAAATCGATGCGCGCATCTTCGATCAACGCAAGAATATTGGGACCGATCGGAATTGCTTTGCGCGCCATGAAATCACCTCAACGAATGTTTGCTCTCTACCTGATTCAACCTCGGATAATCGTTGACGAAACTTTCTTTCGCAAGAGGTGATGTTCACTACTTGTTCGCGCTTATAGGTAGCCACAGGGTGCGGCATGTCCCACAAGGGGCTTCGGGGTGGCTTTTGATTGGTAACAACATCACCAATCACGGCTGCCAGAGACATGAAACGACCCAACCCACTCCCAGCGGACCAGATGACCCCGGCGGAACGCCGTGCCGATTTGTGTGGCCTGCTGGCTATCGGGCTGGTTCGCCTGCGGATGCGCGATCGGGCGGAGGTATCTGAGAATAGAAGAGAAAGTTGCCTACACTATCCGGCCGACGAATGGCGTCATGCAACTCCAACTCACCGGAGAAACACATGACCAAACAAGACCCCATTCCCGTCCGCCTGGCCGCGCTGAAGACAACGCCAACGCCAGACCTGAAGACGCAATGGCGTGAGCTGTTCGACATCGAGCCGCCGCCGTTCAATCGTCGCTACCTCGAGAGCCGCCTCGCGTACCGCATCCAGGAACTGGCCTATGGTGGCCTGAAGCCGGAAACTGTGAAGCGGCTGGAAGCTCTCGGCGAACAGCTGGACGGTGGCGACCGCAAGAAGAGCCGCATCCGCGCTGACCTGAAGCCCATCGTAGGTACACGGCTGATCCGTGAATGGCAGGGCATTGAGCATCTCGTCACCGTCACGTCTGACGGTTTCGACTGGCAGGGCCGACCTTACAAATCGCTGTCCGCCATTGCCCGCGCCATCACCGGCACGCGCTGGAACGGCTGGGTGTTCTTCGGCCTGAAAAATCACAGGAGGGGCGCATGACCAAACCCATCGTCAGAAAACTGCGCTGCGCCGTCTATACCCGGAAGTCATCGGAGGAAGGTCTTGAGCAAGAATTCAACAGCCTCCACGCCCAGCGAGAGGCCTGCGAGGCGTACATCGCCAGTCAGCGGTCAGAAGGCTGGGTGTTGGTCCGCGATCAATATGATGATGGCGGCATTTCCGGCGGCACGCTGGAACGACCCGGCCTGAAACGACTGCTGGCCGATGTCGAAGATGGCTTGGTTGACGTGGTCGTCGTGTACAAGATCGACCGCTTGTCGCGCTCACTGATGGATTTTTCCAAGCTGGTAGAGGTGTTTGACCGCAATGGCGTCACCTTCGTATCCGTCACTCAGTCCTTCAACACCACCACCTCCATGGGGCGGCTTACGCTGAACATCCTGCTGTCATTCGCCCAGTTCGAACGCGAGGTAACCGCCGAACGCATCCGCGACAAGGTCCGCGCCAGCCGTATGAAGGGCATGTGGATGGGTGGCGTGCCACCTCTGGGCTACGAGGTGAAGGACCGAAAGTTGGTCATCAAGGAGGCCGATGCCGCCAACATCCGCTGGATCTTCGCCCGGTTCATCGAGATCGGATCGGGCACGGAATTGGCGCGGGAACTGGCGGCGCGCGGTATCCAGACCAGCCGTGGCAACCGGATCGACAAGAAGTACCTGTATCGCCTGCTGAACAACCGCGCGTACATCGGTGAGGCCGTACACAAGGGCGACAGTTATCCCGGCGAGCACGATGGCATCATCGACAAGGATGTCTGGGACAAAGTCCACGCCATCCTGACCGAAAGCCCCCGCAAGCGCGCCGCGCGCACACGCGCCGACACTCCTGCGCTGCTGAAAGGTCTGCTCTACGGCCCCGACGGGGCGGCCTTCTCGCCGACACACACCCGCAAGGGCGGTCGGCTGTACCGGTACTACGTCAGTCAATCAGTGCTGAAGCACGGCGCGGGCTCTTGTCCGGTCGGCCGTGTTCCGGCAGGCGAAATCGAGGCCGCCGTCATATATCAACTCCGCGCCGTGTTCCGCCAGCCCGAAATCGTGGCCGGAACGTGGAAAGCAGCCCGCTCGGAGGATGGCGATATCACCGAGGCCAACGCCCGTGACGCGCTAACCCATCTTGATCCGCTGTGGGACGAACTGTTCCCCGCCGAGCAGGCACGCATCGCCGCACTGTTGATCGAACGGATCGATATCGGCACCGATGGCCTGAGTGTTAGCCTCCGGATGGACGGTCTGACCGGTCTGGCACGAGAAATGATGGCCGAAGTGGGGTACGCGGCATGAACCGCGCGACGCCAGTGACGGAAACAGTGACAGTGCACATCCCGTTCCGCCTCGTGAAGCGAGGCGGCCGCAAGGAGATGCAGCTGCCGGACGGGGCATCCAACCAACGCCAGATAGACAACACCTTGGTCAAGGCGCTGGCCCGCGCGTTCCGCTGGAAGCGGATGCTGGAAAGTGGGCAGTTCGCGACGACCGCCGAACTTGCCGAACATGAAGAGATCGCGGTTACTTACATGACGCGAGTGCTGCGCCTGAGCCTGTTGGCGCCCAACATCGTGGAGGCGATCATCAAGGGACGGCAGGCGTCGGATTTGAATCTAGCTGATCTGCTGGGACCATTTCCATCAGAATGGGCGGCGCAGCAGCATCTCAGTCCTGTTCAGTGACCCTCAGGTTATGAGCCGAATCTTCCGGGAAGGCGCCTGTCCTTTGATTTCAACTGGTTACGCGGTAACCCCTTGAACTGGCGTCGTTTTCTAACCGCACCTTGCCGCAGCCGACCGCAGCGGACGGGCCCAAACGGGGAACAAAGTAGTTAGGCAGGTTGACCTATTGTTGACCCGCTTCGAAACCTTCCCCGCCCGCGTCACCCTTGTGCTCCAATGTCGCACAACCATCGGTCAATACAGGAGTCAATTTTGCGCGCGCGCAAATCGGTAGGACTCTCCGCCGGGACCATGCCGAACTCGACCCATCAGAGATGTCCTGATCGATCAGCCTGAACCAACATGAGCGGCCAAAGCTGACAATCAGGCGCGGTAGGGATACCGCAGCGCAGCTTCTCTGAAGCGGTCGTTTGTGCTCTACGCAGCATCCCTACTCGGCCGGAGGTCGGCTATGCGGACTGAGCGGCCTGATGCTGCCGCAGCAGGATTTCACGCGAACATCCAAATCGTCTTCGCTGTAGCAGCATCGAATTCGCGGCGGCGCGGCGTAACTTCACGGAAGCCGTCATTCCCTACCTTGCAACAGCCCAAGATTCAGTCCGGGCATTCGCTGCGCCGTCAATGAACTGGGAGGATGCGGGACGGAACGAACCGGCTTTGCTGGACCAGCAGACCGTCGAATCGATCATTCTGCCGCCACGTCGCCCGTTCCAAACGCGCCTTCGGCCTGCCAACGCTGCGCGATTTCGCCCAAGGATTCCAGCACTTGGCGCAGATCGTTGCCTCGTTTTGTTAAACCATAGGTGACCGCGGGCGGGATCGTTTGCGTCTGATCGCGCCAGATCACACCGGCCGTCTGCAACATTCGCAACCGCTCCGTCAGCACCCGGGTTGAAATTCCCGGTACAGCCCGTTTCAGCGCCCCGAAACGTTGTGGCCCACCATCGCTGAGGACCCAGAGAATATAAGTTGTCCACGGCCCCATCAGCAAGCGCAGAATGGAGTCCATGGGACACGCGGGCGGTGTTGTTTGTTTCATTTTGAGGTTCTCCAAGGGCAGTTACTTTTCAGTGCCTACTTTTCTTTCAAAACTAAGACGCTTTATAATACTAGAGCGAATAGCAAAACCTAGCAAGGGTGAGCCATTCGGAAGAATGCCCAGGCAAATATTACAAAAAAAGGGGACGTCGAAATGAGCGAAAAATCTGTGAAAATTACATACTGGGCGGCAACCGGGTTGGTTGCGTTGGTCTATCTGGGCGGGGCGACATTTTACATCACCGCGCATGACATGGTTGCGGGAATGTATGAGGGCTTGTTGAAGTACCCAACCTACATAATATGGCCGTTGGCCATCCTAAAGATCGTGGCGGCCGTAGTCATCCTTTGGCGCCCGTCGACGTTCCTGTCCGATTTCGCCTATGCGGCGATGTTCTGGCACCTGTTGCTGGCCGCTTCAGCGCATATAGCTGCGGGCGATCCGGGCTGGCCGCCGGCGATCATCGCATGGGCGGCACTGATCATATCGTTCCTGACGCAAAACCGGGTTCGCGAAAAGAAATCGCCCTACGGTGATTTGCTGAATAGCGCGGCGTAACCGGAATCTTAGCAACCATAGGCGGGCTGGATCGTCAGGCTTCGCTCGCAATAAAGACGAAAGGATGCAGTACATGACCCGAATGCCAACGATGTTCATTCCACACGGTGGAGGCCCCTGTTTCTTCATGGACTGGGACCCGCCAGAAACCTGGAACCGGCAGCGCGAGTTCCTTGCCGATGTGTCCGCGTCATTGCCGGAAGCCCCCAAGGCGTTGCTGGTGATTTCAGGCCATTGGGAAGAGCCGCAATTTACGGTGCAGAAAAACCCGGCCCCGTCGCTGTTGTTCGATTATAACGGGTTTCCACCTCACACCTACGAACTGACTTGGCCCGCGCCCGGCGATGTCGCGCTGTCCGACAGGGTGCAGACGCTGGTCGAGGCGGCCGGGTTCCCCTGCCCCGTTGATGAGGCGCGCGGTTACGATCACGGCGTGTTCATCCCGCTCAAGGTGGCCTTTCCGCAGGCAGACATTCCCTGTGTGCAGCTTAGCTTGCGAAGTGATCTTGACCCAACTGCGCATATTGCGGTCGGGCGGGCACTGGCACCGTTGCGAGATGAAGGTGTTCTGATCATCGGTTCGGGCAACACCTATCACAACATGCAAAAAATGATGCATGCGATGCGGGGTGGTGCAACCGATTCCGTGAACGGGCAGGAATTTGACCGCTGGCTAAGCGATGCGGCCACCCGCACCGATCCAGCAGAGCGTGATCAAATGCTGGCTCGGTGGGACGCCGCCCCTGGTGCCCGCGATGCCAACCCGCGCGAAGAACATCTGATTCCGCTGCATGTTGTCGCGGGGGCCGCCCTTGCCGACAAAGGCGTGAAAACGCTGGAGGATCACGTGCTCGGAGCAGTCGAAAGCGCGTTTACCTTTGGCTGAATCCCATCAGACGCTTGAACATCCAAATCCAACCCGAAAAATCGAGGAATACCCAATGACAAACATTCAAAACGGCCCTTTCATCGTCACCGGTGCATCCGGCCAACTTGGCCGACAGGTCATCGACAATCTGATTGCGGCCGGTGCCGGTCCGATCATCGCCGTCTCCCGTTCGCCGGAAAAGCTGGCCGATCTGGCTGACAAGGGAGTTGAGGCCCGCAAGGGTGATTTCAACGACCCCGCATCGTTGAGCGCGGCTTTTGCGGGTGGCAAGCGTTTGCTGATCATTTCGACCGACGATCTGGAACCAGGCAAGCGACTGGCAGCGCATAAAAACGCCGTTGCAGCCGCGACGAAGGAAGGGATCACACATATCGTTTATACGTCATTGACAAACCCGGTTGAGGAAAGCCCGATCACGTTCGCCAAAGATCACAGCGACACCGAAGCGCTAATCAAGGACACCGGTGTCGACTATACCATCCTGCGCAACAACCTTTACACCGATCTGGTGCTGATGGGTGGTGGGCAAAGCATTGGAATGGGGCAACACTTCGCCGCTGCCGCTGAGGGGAAAACCGGCTATGTTACTCGCGCCGATTGCGCCCGCGCCGCTGCAGCGGCCCTGATGCAGGAAACCGGTTCAAGCGTTTTGGACATCACCGGCCCCGCGGCGCTTTCCCAAAGCGACATCGCGGCCTTCCTGTCGGAAATCTCGGGCAAGGATATCCCCTATATCCCGATCTCAACCGACGATCTGGTCCAGGCAATGATCGGCGCTGGCTTGCCAGAGTTCATGGCAAAGGTTTTTGCGTCCTTCGACGAGGCGATGGCCAAGGACTATCTGAGTGTTGCAACGGGTGATCTGGAAAAACTGACCGGACAGGCCGGCCAGTCGGCGCGTGATTTCTTGATTGCCAACAAGGCGGCCCTGCTCACCCCACCGGCGCAATAAGGAAACCATGATGAAGCTTTACAACGCCAATTTCTCGCCCAACGCCCTTCGGGTGCGGGCGGTTGCCCTGGAACTGGGGATCGATCTTGAGATCATCGAGGTCGACATACGCGGCGGCGACAACCGCAGCGTGGAATTCCTGTCGATGAATCCCAATGCCAAGGTGCCGGTGCTGGCAGACGGCGATTTCGTGATATGGGAATCCCGCGCCATCAATTCCTATCTGGCAAGCAAGAAACCCGAGCGCGGTCTTTATCCCGACGACCCAAAGGCCCGGGCAACGGTGGATCAGTGGCTTTACTGGCAGACAATTCACCTTGGTCCGGCAATGCAAAAGTTGTCGTTCGAGCGGTTCCTGAAAGCGAAGTTCGGCATGGGAGAGGCGGATCAAAGCGTCATAGACGCCGAGTTGAAGAACGTAGATCAGTTCCTAGCAGTGCTGGAATTCGGCCTTGCGGGCAAGGATTGGATCGCGGGCGATCTTAGCGTTGCGGATTTCGCGCTGGCCTCGACATTCATGTACCGTGTGCAGTCTGATATCTCGCTTGACGATCTCCCGAACGTCGCGGCCTGGATCGAACGGCTTGAGGCGCGCGCTTCGTGGAAGGAGGCGTTTGCACCTGTTCGGGCCCTATTTGGCGTTTAGAATCCACGGAAATATCTGCGGGGGCGAGGCATTCGCCCCCGCCCCAAAGAAGGCCATATCGTGCAAATAGGCATATACACATTCGCAGAGTCGGGCGCAGAGTCGGGCGCCGATCAAGCTGGCAGCGTCAGCCCTTCCCAAAGGCTGCGCAATCTGGTTGAGGAAATCGTGCTGGCCGATCAGGTCGGGCTGGATTGGTTCGGCGTTGGCGAACATCACCGCCCCGACTATGCAGTTTCAAATCCTGCTGTGGCGCTGGCAGCGGCGGCAACACAAACCAAAAACATCCGCCTTTCCAGCGCCGTTACCGTGCTGAGTTCCGATGATCCGATCCGCGTCTTTCAACAGTTTTCGACGCTGGACAACCTGACCCAGGGGCGCGCCGAAATCATGGTCGGGCGCGGTGCCTTTGTTGAATCCTTTCCGCTGTTTGGTCATGCGCTGGATGACTACGACGGCCTTTTTGCTGAAAAACTCCGGCTATTGATGATGGTGAACGAAGCCGAACACATAAGTTGGCCCGGCACAAAACATTTGCCTGCGGTCGATCATCAGGGCGTCTATCCACGTCCCTATCAGAGCAAGCTGCCGATCTGGCTGGGTATCGGGGGAACGCCTCAATCGGCGGTGCGCGGCGGAAAACTTGGCCTGCCGCTTGCGCTTGGTATAATTGGCGGGGAACCTGTGCGGTTTGCGCCTTTGTTCGATCTTTACCGCTCTGCCGCCACCAAGGCCGGGCACGACCCGGCCATCCTTGAAACCTCACTGAATGTGCATGGGTTTGTGGCCGAAACCAGTCAAGCCGCCCGCGACATTTACAGTGGCCCGCATAATGAGGTCATGACCCGACTTGGCGCAGAACGCGGATGGCCCCCGGCAACCCGTGAACAGTTTGATACCATGAGCGGCCCCAGCGGCGCGTTGTTCGTGGGCGGCCCCGCAGAACTGACCGACAAGATCCTCGCCCATCATGAAATTTTCGGCTTTACACGGATTACCATTCAGATGGCGATCGGGCGGCTCGATCAAAAATCCCTGATGAACGCGATCGAGATCCTGGGAACCCGCGTTGCACCGGACGTCCGCAAGGCTCTGGGGTCCTAACCATATAAACCAGAAAGGCTGGAAATGTTTGAACTGACGCCCCGCATCGGCCCGCGACCAGAGACTACCGATTGCGCGCCTCACGAGCAGGTAAGCCAAAACCCCGACGCCAGTACCTATCAAGAGCTCAAAAAGCGCGCATTTGATTTTCCCTTTGTCGAGCGTCGCCCCAGCATTATTTCTGTCCCCGGAGCCGAAGCTCTTTGGCTGGCACATGATCATGCCCACGGCTGTCGAGAATCTTTTATGGTGGGAAATGAGTTTGCCCATGTGCATCCGCATTATGACGGCTCCATGCATCTGATGCTGCCAATCGAATGTACGCTTGAACTGTTCGCCAAAGGATGGGGCGAGCCGCACCCGATGGTGGCCTCAGGCAAGATCCCCGCAACCGCCGTCATGGTGTTCGCCGCGCGGGACACAGCCGAGATCGAAACAGCATTGAAAATCCTCGCTACGTCTTATGATTTCGCGCGTGGAAAACTCTCAAACCCCGCGTCGATCCGGCTGTGAAGCTGGCTCCCCCATGTGTCTGACGTCAGCGCCTATGGGTCCAAATAGGGCGATTTGATAAGAGAGGGTTGTTGGCTCATCGTTACCACCGAGGAGTGGGACATGAGACAGACAACTGGAACCCGAAAGAGCCCTGGCGAACGTCGCAGCAAGGATATTTTCTGTATCGCAATCGGTGGAAATCAACGAACTGCGTTCAGCCCTATTGCGGCACGTTCGTGTGAGCTTTGTACCGCCCCCCGAGGCACTTGGTAAACTCCTCGAATTTTATGAGATCGCGGTGCTTCAAGATCGGATTGCTGTGGCAGAGGCTTCTTTAGAGAAAGCTGATCTTGGCGTTAACGATCAAGGCCTAGGGTCAGGATTCATAACCAGTAGATAACGAGAGCTGCGAGGGCGATTGCTGAGAGGAACACCTTCGGGCATCGGTCATAGCGGGTCGCGACGCGCCTCCAGTCTTTGAGCCTGCCGAACATGATCTCGATGCGGTTGCGCCGCTTGTATCTCCTCTTGTCGTATTTGACTGGCGTCTTGCAGCAGTGTCCCAACAGTTGGTGTAACTCCCGCCGGTAGCGCGGGCTGAGCGGAGCCTTCGCATAGCGAAGCGAGGCC
>NZ_JABJVX010000028.1 GCF_013155465.1 Alterinioella nitratireducens
GAGCGCCGCCAGCTCAACCCATTGGCCAAATTGGCATTTTACGACCAACTCCGCATAACCATGCGCTCCGCATATTATCGTATCGAAGTCTGATCCCGCGCTGCTGTGCCGCTGAAGTCTCGGCGGTAGGGAAGCCTGCGCCGAACCGAGCCGTCGCCCGTCATGGGCGGCGGTTTCGTCGCTCTAACCCGGATTGCCTCGAAGACCCGCCGCAGGGCGAAAGACCGCGCGATGCTCACAACGGTGAAGATCGCGCCCATCTTCAGATTCTGCGCCAGCGTCGTGTGCAGCCCGAAGGTAGGGAAGATCAGGATCTGCGTAAGAACCGCAACGCCGTAGCCGACAAACACGTTGGCGATAGCCTCGATCAGCGACATGAGGCGCGACTGTTTCATGCTGGCTCCCCTTCATCCATCGGCCAGCAATTGAGCTGCGAGAGTTCGTAGCGCATGAGCGGCAACCAGTGGGACCACACCGTTGCCGCAGAGCCGAAGGCGGTCCACCCGGTGGGCCAGCCCATCAGCGCCTCGACAAATGCTGGGTTCAGCGTCCTGCGCGGTTCGGAGGTATCGCTCCCAACCGTCGGCGTCGCCAGGACCTGGCGGCCAAGCAGCCCGTTGACCGGCGTGTTCGCCAACGTCGTCGCGCCGTCCTTGTGATCGCGCGCCGTTGGCGTCATCCACATCTGGCTGACGCTGGTCAGGTCGGCAAACTTTCGGTTGCCCGCGCTCGGCTTGTTTCCGTCCGTCGCCATCGGAGTGGGCCAGTCCCGCGCGATGCCGTCCAAGCCTTTCTCGTGATTCCGGGCACCGCCTTGGCTGCGGAAACTGTCGATCTGCGGCGTCGGCCACATCGCAGCCGAGGTCGCCAGGTTTATCCCGTGTTTGCCTGCTTCCTGCGACGGCGTCGGATTCGTTTGCCGGTTCTCGTTGGCGCTCGCCCGGGATGTCGACCAGAGACGGAGCATCTCGGTTCGGTTCCTTCCACTCGAGCGGATCCCAGAGCAGGCGCGCGGGGTCGGCCAATTGGTCGTGCTCGCGGTGCGCGAGTATGAACAGGCGCTCGCGCTTGTGGGGCGCGCCGACCTCCGCCGCCGTGAAGAGGCCTGCCGCAAGGCGGTAGCCCATGTCGACCAATCCGCTGGCGACTTCGGGGAAGCCGAGGCGTAGATGATGGGCGACATTTTCGAGGAAGACGAAGGGCGGCTGGACCTCTCCGATGATGCGCGCGACATGCGGCCAGAGGTGGCGCGGATCGTCCACGCCCCGGCGCTTTCCCGCGACCGAGAACGGCTGGCACGGATAGCCCGCAGTGACGATGTCCACCGCGCCGCGCCAAGGGCGGCCGTCGAAACTGGCAACTTCGTCCCAGACAGGCGCCGGATCCAGGGCCGCCTCTTCCATCCGTGCCACGAGAATGGCCGCGGCGTAGGTTTCCCGTTCGACATGGCCCACAGTTCGATATCCGGGCATGGCGATGGTGAGCCCGAGGTCGAGCCCGCCCGCGCCGGAACAGAGCGAGAGTCCGAACAGGTCTCCGGCTCCGGAAGCGTATCCGGAGGAAGGTAAAGCCAGGTCATGCATCGCCTCAGCGTGGATTGGCCGTCAGATCAGCGAAGCTCTCACCGGTCCCGTCCAGCACGGCCTCTTGGCCAGTGAATTGCTCCCAGCGCTGGATGGCGACATCGACATAGGCCGGGTTGAGTTCGATCCCGAGGCACACGCGGCCGGTGGTTTCCGCCGCGATCAGCGTGGTGCCAGATCCCATGAAGGGCTCGTAAACCGCTTGCCCGGGGCTGGAATTGTTGAGGATAGGCCGACGCATGCATTCGACGGGTTTCTGTGTCCCATGCACGGTTTCCGCGTCCTGATCCTTGCTGGCGACTTGCCAGAGCGTGGTCTGCTTTCGGTCACCCGCCCAATGGCCCTTGCCGGATTTCTTCACGGCATAGAGACAAGGCTCATGCTGCCAGTGATAATCTCCGCGGCTCAGCACCAGGCGATCCTTGGCCCAGATGATCTGGGACCGGATGTTGAAGCCGGAGGATTCGAGGCTCTCGGCAACGGTCGTCGCATGCAGGGCGCCGTGCCAGACATAGGCCACGTCGCCCGGAAACAGCGCCCACGCCTCGCGCCAATCCGCGCGGTCGTCATTCAGCACCTTGCCGGTGCGCTTGGTCGCGGCCGCTCCCGCCTTGTTGCGCCAGCCGGGATCGTATTCGACGCCGTAAGGCGGGTCGGTCACCATCAGCAGTGGTGTCACATCGCCGAGCAGTCGTTCGACGTCCGTGGCCACCGTCGCATCCCCGCAGAGCAACCGATGCTTGCCCAGCACCCAGACATCGCCGGAACGGCTGATCGGGGTTTCGGGGACCTCTGGAACATCGTCCTCACCCTCGCGGGCTACGGTTTCAGGGTCGACCTCTCCGGCCAACAGGGCCTCGAGTTCTGCGTCATCGAAACCGATGAGCGACAGATCGTAGTCCTCGGCCAACAGATCGTTCAGCTCGGCCGACAGCAGCGCCTCATCCCAGGTCCCGAGTTCCGTCAGCTTGTTGTCCGCGATGCGGTAAGCCCGGCGTTGCGCCACGGTCAGATGGCCCAGCACGATCACCGGGGCCTCGGTCAGCCCCAGCTGCGTGGCGGCGAGCACCCGACCGTGGCCCGCGATCAGCTCGCCGTCGTCGGCGACCAGACAAGGAACGGTCCAGCCGAACTCCGCCATGCTGGCAGCGATCTTCGCGACCTGGTCCGCGCCATGCGCCTTCGCGTTCTTCGCGTAGGGCTGGAGCCTGGCCAGCGGCCACATCTCGATCGCCTCCGGGGCAAAGCTCAGGGTCATGCGGGTCGGTTCGCCTCAATCGGGTGGACTCTGGACACCGGCAGCCAGCCTGGACTCCACGAGGGGTCCAGCGGCTACCGGGCGTGTTCGGTGCCAACGGTTTGTTTTATTGTGGTTTTCAGCGGATAGCGGGTGGATGCCTACTAGGGGTGGCTTCCCAAAAAACGCGCCCTGTCGCTGGCGATATTGCGCGCTTCGCCCGCCCGTATACGTTTGGGGCGAGGAAGGACCCGCGAATTCAGTGGGTTAGCGCGCTGGATGCCAGTTGGACCCTTGGTTGGACCCCGGAAGCCAGTGCCGCAGGTCGTCCCGCGCGCGCCTCTCCCGAGTATATTCCTTTTTTAACCCCCAGCCGGGCTTTCTGTCTCATAGAAAACTGTCCGGCGGACACTTTCCTATTGGCCACGGGCGCTTACGCGCCAGCGGCCAGTTCGATCACGCGGCGCTTCGACATTTTCCGGTTGAACCGTCGCCTGTTGAGCGTGAGCGCGATCACGGAAATCCCGAATTGCCAGTGCTGGTGGGCTGCAGAACGTTGCAGACCGACTGCCCAGCAGATCTCCTTCCAGCGTTCGCCATGAGCCTTCATCCAGACGATCTTGCCGTCGATGGGCTCGAGGCAGGCGGTCCAGGTCAGCGTCTCTTCCATCCGGCTGATCGCCTGCGGCGAAGGCAGCACACGCATGGGCTTCGGCTCCTGACCTACCTTGTCGGCGAAGCTGTAGACCGTCTCCGGCCAGGTGCTGAAATAGCCTTGCCTGCGCGGTTCCGGCAGGCGCTTGAGAACGAAGGCGGCTTCGGCGAGGCGTTCCTCCACGAGGTCGGGTGTCCAGTCTGTCATTGTGACACCTTCCGATGTTTCGGGCACTGCCCGTACAGCTTCTCGCCGAGTTGGCGGACCAACTCCCGTTCCGGCCAGGTCAGGCGGTGATCGTCGATGGCCACAGCCAGCAGGCCTTGCTCCTGCCAGCCATCCCGCTTCACATCGTCCGGGCTGCGGCGATGCCCGCCATAGCCCTTGGGCACAAACCGCATTCCGCTCATTGCACTCCCCCCTGTGTCTTCAGCGCCCAGAACAGGATCGCGATGGCATCGGCCTCGTTGTCATCGGCCGGGCTGAAGCCACGCGCCCGGGCGGCGGCGACCATGGCGTCCTTGCTGGCGTTGCCCTTGCCGGTGGCGAACCGCTTGATGGTGCCGACGGGAACGCCCTCGTAAGGCACATCACGCATCTCGGCCCATGCGGTCAGGGTGGCCATCAGACCGCCGTAGACGTGGGCAGCGTCGGTGCCCGCGTGGCGGCGGACTTCCTCGAACCAGATGGCTGCGATCGGGCCGGAGAGCCGGTCCATCTCGCCCAGCCAGTTGCCGAAGCGCAGGTAGCGCATGCCCCCGCCATCGTAGCGTCCCGTCTTGAACGACACCGTGCCACTGGTGATGAGACCATCTATGGACCGCAACGCCCAGCCCGTTGAGGTCCCGAGATCCAAGGCCAGGATGGTCCCCGGCAAAGCTGCAGTCAGGTGTTCGCTCACGGGTTCAATTTGCCTGTTCGACATTGTCATCTCCATTGCTGCTCGAAAGGTGAAAAGTGCGGGGCAGAACGGCCCGTGCGCGGATACCCAGCAACGTATGGGACGGGGCCAAACCCGCTGGTTGGCCCCCCATACGTAGTATGGGGGCTTTCCACACTAACTCCTCTTTTCCGGATAACGCGCTGATAAAAAACGAGAAATGAGGAGTTCGGAGGAGTTGGGGAGGAGTTAGGCCACTAACTCCTCTTGGGTGGTAAGTGATTGATTTCATTGAAACAGGAGTTCGGGAGGACATAGGAGTTAGGCCTCACTCTTAGGAGTTAGTGAGCCCAAATCCTCGTCCGCAACCGTCTCGGGATAGACCCAGACAGCCGGGTTTTCGACGTCCATGCAGACCCCGGAATTGGGGCATTTGTAGTGGCTAGGAAGAACGGGATCCGCGTCTTCAACAACCTCACCGGTCTCCGGATCGACACGGTCTTCAGGCCGAAAGCGCATCCCGTCGACACAGAGATAACCGAACCGGGATCTGACCTTTGGATAGCCGAAGGCGTTGCCATCGCGCAGGAACTTCACATAGCCCTTCGTGGCCAGAACGCTTAGCCGTTCGCGGATCGTGTATTTGCTGCCAAGCCCGCTCTTGTTCTCGAAGGCTTCGGCAAATTGCATGGTAGTGTAGAGATGCCCGCTGGCGGCCTCCTCAAACAAAAGGTCCAAGATGACATCGCGCTTGCGATCCCGTTCGGCATCATGCTTCGCGCCCACTTCCTGGCGGACCAGTCGCTCGTTCATCGGGTTGATCTCGACCCATTGACCGCAGACCTTGTCGATCAGCTTGGGCGGCAACGCAGGGCCGTTCCTGAGCTCGATCTCCAACTTCCGCTGTGAGCACTCCTCATCGGGTCGATGCAGGATCAGGCCGGAGGTATAGAAGCCGCGCAGCGCGCTGGCACCCGAGAGCGCGAGGAAGGGATCGTCCTTCACCTGCTGTTTGCTGAGCTTCTTGGTGTGGTGGATCAGGATAACCCCGCAGTCGGGGTCGATATGATCGCGCAGAACCTCCACCCGCTCCTTCAGGAAGAACATCATGGCGGTGTTGTCGTTCTCGCCGCCGCCGTCGGGCCCGCCGTCGAACAGGTTGCGGATAGGGTCGACGCAGAGAATGTCGGGCGGTGCGTCAGGGAACGCGGTCTGGACAGCGCGCGCGACGCGTACGCTGCCTTCATTGTCGAGCAACATCTTGAGCTTTGGCGTGGCGACGAAGGTATCGCGTGCGGCGGCCAGCACGTCTGGCGGCAGGGCGATCTGATTCAAGCGCTCGCGCAGATAGTGATACTGGATTTCCGCCTGCAGATAGAAGATCCGCAGCGGACGCGGTGGGGTGAAGCCGAGGAACGGCACGCCGGCGGCCATGTGAACGAGCCACGAGATCAGCAGGTCGCTCTTGCCCACCTTCGGCGCGCCGCCCAGCACCAGGAGCCCGCCTGGCGTCAGGACGCGGGGTGCGATGATGTCTCCGGGCATCGGGCTCTGGTCGTCCAGCAGCGCGCCGAGGGTGAAAGCGGGCATCTCGACCGGTCCCGGTGCGCCGGAGTCCAGCCGGATCAGCGGCGGTCCGCATTTCTCGACATGCCGCTCCCAGAGCCGCTCGGACTCGCGCTTGAGCCGTTCGACCGGCCACTGGGGTCGCAGCATCGCGGCGTTGTAGCCACAGATGCCTTCCCAACCTTCGTCTTTTGTCATCCGGCCCTCGTGGACCATGCGGATGAAATGGCCGATCGCTGCAGACGCCCCCTCGAAGCGGGACCAATCGTCCTGCGCCCCCTCCCGCACCGGGGTCACCAGCACATCGTCCATCGCCGGTTTATCGGGATGCGTGAACTCAGGCTTCAAGGATACGCCCGGCGCGGGCGGCATGTCGGTTACCGCCTCGATGAACTCAGCCAGATCACGCTCGTGGGCGGCGTTCAGCGCGACAATACGCACCTGCGTTTTCAGGCTGTTCTTATAATAGACCGAACCCGCCACCCGGATCGGCTGATGGGCGGAGCGGAAATGCATGTCGCCGCCGACCTTGGCTGCAATGTCGCCTCGCAGACGGCAGACACGGGCAATGTCACCCCCCTCGGCGGGCTCGGTTAGCGTCCACCAGACATGGCACTTTCGCTGTCCCTCCGGCGTCACGCCTCCGCTTTCCACCACCATCGTCGGGACACCGAGATGGCGCTCCAGATGGGCGCGCTTGGCGGCGATGTCACCGGTGTCGAGATCGACGACTACGGTCTGCATCTGCACGATCTCGGCGGCCTTGGCCTGACCGGATGCGGCCACTGTGCCGGGGATTACGTAGACCGCCGCACCCTCACGCGATGCCCATGTGGCGAAGGTGGCCATCTTCTCCGGGGCGGCCTGATCCGCCTCGAGCCAGATGTTATGCGGGCGGCCATCGATGCCCTGGCCTTTGTCTATGAAACTGCGGACCGGGATCAGGCCGTCGCAGTAGCCGAAGACGACCTGCATGAACTGGGCGATCTGCTCGGGATCAGGCTCGTCGCCGAACACATCAATCTGCGGGGCCGCGTCGTTGAAGTCGCGCCATGGATTGAAGTGGAGAATGTTTTCTTTGGCCTCATCAGGCACTGTGTCGTCGTGCATGGATGAATCCTCGCCGGGATTGGTTGGTTCGTCTGTCATTTGGCGAGGCCCCAGCACCGCTCGGCGTAGTCGCAAAAGCGGCAATCGAAGAAATCGCGATTGGCGGCGATGCGGGGCAGCAGTTCGCCCGCGTCGGTAGCCTGCAGGATCCGCACCGCCCGGTCGGACATGCGCTGCGCTAGATCGGCATCGAAGGGGACAAGCTCGTGGTGAAGCTCGGCCGTGTCCTTGTTGATTGCCGTGAACAGCGCCGGTGCGGACGAAATCCCCGGCACCGAAGGCTCCATGTAGGCCTGGTAGATCGCGATCTGGGCGGCATAGACGGGTTTGGAGACAGTCACCCCGTCCTTGACGCAGGCGCGCCAGTTCTTCGCGTTCATGGTCTTGCATTCCCAGAGCGCCGGGGTGCGCAGACCAAGTGCTGCCGGGGCGTCAGCGATGATCCCGTCGACATGGCCCCTGATGCGACCGCCCGCCACGGAGAACCCGAACTGGCCGCCATCGCGTTTCTGGGTGACCAGATCGATCCCGGCTGCGCACAGCCAGTGGATGGCGAGATCCTCGAGCTGATGCCCGATGGCAAAGATCCGCAGCGTCCGCCCGCCGAAGTCCGCCCCCTCATCTTTAGGCGCGCCGGCAAATTCGAACTGCAGCGCACGTTCGCAGGCATGCCCAAGGCGGGACGCACCGAGATAGGTTCGCGGTGGCGTGGCCTCACGTTTAGCGATGAGGGCGGCATCGACCAGCGCGTTGATCCGCTCGGCCATCGAGGGGCGTGGGTTGAAATCCAGCATCAAAACGGGATCTCGTCTTCCAGGGTGATCTTCGACATCTCGGCACGGAACGCGTTGATGGTGATGACGATCAGCTGCTGCATGTCGCCCGGCGACAGCTGGCCAAGCGGTCTCTCCCAGCCAATCCGTTCCATTTCCGGGGCCAGCGCGCGCATGACAGCCGGCAGGGCTTGCATTTCTTCATTCGTGAACTCGACCATGGTCAGTCCTTTCTTCGCTTTTCGCGTGAAGGCCGCCTGGCAGCCCATGGAGCAGAACCAGCGGCGTATCCTGTGCGGGCGTGGCTGGTGGGGATTGAACCAGCCGAAGCCACGTGTGCGGGACAAACAGACAGCGCAGAGCGTGCCGCGCGGATGCCATAGGCGATCAGTGCCCGATCTATCCGAAGCCGCCCTGGGTCCGGGTGGGATTTGCGCAACACAGTTCAGTTGCTGCATTCGCCGCATCCGTGTGTCGGTGAAGCGCATGAGCGCTCCACCTCAGACGGCCCGAGGCTCAGTCCGCCCACGAGGGACGCCCTTGCGGCGCTGGCGCTTGCGCCTCGTACGCGGTTTGATGCGCGGCGGAGGCAAAGTCCGGAGCTCCTGAAGGCGCCGCCGCCACCGGCGCCGCCCCCATGACTTGCGCATATTCGCGATGATCAGGCGTGATGGCGCCGCGGATCTCGTTCTTGTCGTCGCCACTGGCATCAGTGCCTATGTCGATGCGGGCAACGAACTCAATGCCGTCGAGATCGGCAAAGCCGTTGATGCGCCGCGCGGCCTGCGCTTCCGGCGACATGTCTTTGTCAGAAATCCCGCGCGCCGAATTCAGCATGCCGCGCACCAGGCTGCGGCCCATGTTGGCCCAGTCCGGGCCCTTGGGGCTGTGAAGCCCGATCAACGTGAAGATCTTGCGCCGGGCATATTGCCCCTCGGTCACGGTGAACTCGCCGTTGAGGTACACCGCGCCGGTGGAGCCACGCGTGGCATAGCCGCCGGTCCAGCCCTGCGAGGCGTCGTCGAAGCCGCCGGGGCGGATGGTCAGACGGACCTTGGCCAGCGTGCCCTTGGGAATGAGGTTGGTGTTGCTCTGCGCGTCGTTGAAGTCGTTCCAGGAACCCATGGGGAACCTCCTTTTCTGATCAGGATTGTGGTTGGGATTGGTCGGCACCGGCCGGATCGGCGGGTGGTCGGGCGTAGGTCAGGCGATCCATCGCCGCGGCTGCTGGCGTCCGGATCTTCGCCATCAGGCGGCCGAGATGGGGTTCTTCGACTTGGTCCAGACGGCCCGAACGGTCCTTGGCCGGGAAGCCCCAGCGATTGATCGTCTGGCAGACAAAGGCGCGGTACGGATCGCCGCCATCGGCTTTCAGTTCCGCCATGGTGATCACCTCATCGACGATCCCCGGCAGCTCCAACCCGGTCTTGGAACCATCGATCTGCGGCTGGAACACCTTGCGATTGAAGTCGTCAAACTTCTCGTCAAGGATCCCGACGAACCAGACATTCTTCGCCCGCGTGTGCTGCAGATGGGTGAGCCAGCCGATCATCTCGCGACCGTGCAGGCCGTAAGCCCCGCGCACATCCGGCTTGCCGGTTTTCTCCGACAGCGCCTCGGGCTGGCCCTTGCACCAGCCGAAGCACAGCCGCCCGGCCACGGTGATCGAGTCCACGAAAATGGTGTCGTAGTGATCGAGCGCAGCAGGATCGCCGAAGCGGTCGCAGACGGCGGCATAATGCGCCAGGCTATAGGGCTGCTCATCGCGCAGCGCCGGGTTGGGCCCACCGATGAACACCGCAAAATCCCGACATTCCGTCCATGTGCGCGGCCGGATACTGGCGCCCGTCCATCCCTCGATGGCGAGATCCCCCGCTTCGAGATCCATGAACAGCGTGCGGTCGGGATCGAGGGTCCAGAGCAGGCTTGTCTTGCCAATACCGCTCTTGCCGAAGATGCAGCCCTTGATGCCGCGCGGCTCTGCCAGACGTTCGTCGGCGCTGATGATGGGGAGGCTCACTGGTCAGCCCCCTGCGCGAGGATCTCGACCTTCAGCGTGCCCGGCCGAACAGTGCGCGCAGGCTCGAAGCCCTGGCGGATGGCCTCGGGCCAGGCGGCGTATTTGCGCTCCGGCACTTTGTACGCGAGATCGACATATTCGGCGGGATCGTCGCCTGCATCGCGGATCCGAGAGACCATGCCGGCCAGCCGACCCTGGTCCCAATCCACCCGCTTCGGCAGGTCGGCAACCACCGTGAAATCTCCGTCGTCGAACCGGACGGTGCCGGTGTCTTTACCTGCGGCCAGGCGTTCCTCGGCAGCGCGAGCGGCGTAGCGGACAGCGAGCCCAGCATCGAAGCGGGTCTTGGCCGCCTTGTCACGCTTCAGACGCTCGTCGATCTCACGCTGCAGGATTGCCAGCAACTCGACTGGCAGTGCCGCGATCTCGGCTGCGCTGAGGGATGGCAGATCGTCCGGCGTGGGGGTGTTCTCGGGGAAAGGCATGAAAGGGTCTCCGTAATCGGTGAAAAAGGCTTGGAAGGCGGACATCACGCGGCTTCGAGCAGGCGGGCCGACAAGGCGGCGCCGCTGGACCGGGGTTTGGGCCGGGCGATGGCGATATAGGCGAATTGGTCGGGGCCGATCCGCGCCTGGACGAGATGGACAAGGTTCTGCTCAGCCGCGCGAAGGGCTGCGGCCGCGACCTGACGCAAGGCGCGCTGACGGTCGGCAGGCAGTTTCGACAGAACGGCGGTGGCATCGACTGCCAGAAACCCGCGGTGATAAACCAGCGTCTCGCCGGGTTCGGCCTGCGCGATCCACGCACAGAACCCGACCTCGTCCAGACTGTTAGCGGCGCAGAACGGCACCACCTGGTCGGCCGCAAAGTCATCAAGCCGGACCATCATACGGCACCGGCCCGCGCATCCGCGCCGGTGCTGTGCCGAAGCTGCGCCTGCTCGAACGCGGTGATATCTTCCATGCGGTAGACCACACGGCCGCCCAGCTTCATGAACTGCGGGCCTTCACCGGCCCACCGCCATCGCTCAAGCGTGCGGTGCGAGATGTTCCAGCGCCGGGCTAGTTCTTTCTGACTGAGGTGTTTGAGCTGCATTTTCGTCTCCTGTCGCTCGCTGCGTTAGGAGGAAGATGCGAAATCCTGCTGTGGGATGTCGTCAGGATCGAAGTGGGATACGGAGGGGGATCAAATTGCGCCTTGCAACTCAGCGGCAAAGGCGAAGGTGGGGGATGGTGATCCCACTCTCATCCCCCGGAGCATCCCACTGTGGAGGCAAAGGGACCCGCGCGTCGGAGCGAGAAAAACCGAAATCAGCCGCAGTTCAGGCGGTAGTTGCCGCGCCCATTCGATTCGATCAGGGAGCGCCACTGCTTCTGGGATTTGAACACGTCGGACATCTTCAGGCTTTTAGAGCCCGCCGCCGACAGGATCGCCTTGCCGCTTTGCCAGGCCTCGCCGCGCCGCGCAGCCTCATGCAGCGCGCGGACAACTTGCGCCTGGATCGGCCCCAAGCGGAACTGATGCCCGCCACAACGCACATCTTGATAATCAGGCGACGCGCTGAAGACTGGTAGCTGCGGTCCGGTTTCTGCGCCCGAAAACCCTGTTTCCGCTTCGAATCGATCACGTTCTTCGCGCCTTAGCAACAGATCACCAATCATGACGAAGATCGGATCAGCTTCGCCATAAAGCGTTGCATAGGATGCGCGTGGCGTCCGGAAATCGCTGAGATGGACTTCGCTGCACCGGAACAATTGAAAGACGTCCTGCGCATACAAATCCAAGAGACCGCTGAACCGGCTCTGCTCGGTTGGCACCCGAAAGTGCTCACCCTCATGGGTTTCCTCGTAGTCACCCAGTTCCAATGGCACACCGAAAACGCGCACCGACAGCCGCAGCTTGTCGTTCTCTGCCAGATAGATCAGATCGGCCTCGGAGATGGACCAGCGATCGAGGATCTCCGGCAGAGTAAAATACGCCTTCTCGATCTCCATCTGACCTCCGATTCCTGCCGCTGAGTGTTTAGGTTTTGTTCTAATTCCTTGACCCCCTCCGATCAATCCTGTTTTATCCTATTTGATCCACAGCCCTCTGGGGAAAACATGACCGAGCATCATACGCTCTCTGATCGCCTCCGCGCCCGCGCTCAGCAACTCGGGCTTAGCCCCGCCCATGTCGCGGAAATGGCCGGCGTGAACCGATCCTTTGTCTACGACATCCTCCGCGGGCGCTCGACGCGACCCGGAATCGATAAGTTGGCAGAGGTCGCCCGCGTGTTGAAGGTGGAGCGGGAATGGCTGATCCACGGCATCGGCGAGGTTGAGGGTGAGCCGCCCTTCATCGAGAACCCCGATGAGACCTTCGTGGCGATTGCGCATGCCAGTCCGCGTCCATCGATGGGGGGCGGCGCGGTGGTGACCGAGGATCAAGATACGGCTGGCCGCGCGTATCATTTCCGCCGCTCCTGGATAAAGGGCAATCTCAAGGCCAGTCCGTCGCAGCTGCGCATCATGCATGTGGAAGGCGACAGCATGGCGCCGACCCTTCTGGACGGCGACACCGTGCTGGTCGACATGACCAGGCGCGCGCCCAACCCGCCCGGGATCTTTGTGCTGGATGACGGCATGGGGTTAGTGGCCAAGAGGCTCGAACATGTGCCGAACAGCGATCCGCCCGCGGTGCGGGTGATCTCGGACAACGGTTTCTACAGCCCTTACGAGCGCAGCGCCGAGGAAATCCACATCATCGGCCGCATCCGCTGGTTCGCGCGGGAGGTATAAGCATGCGCATTGCTATCTTTCAAGCTACGCCGATCAATCCGGTTTTAGAATTGAGAGGATGCTCGCACGCATTTCCTCCGGCTCAATTCCGTACCAATTTGAAATTGACGCAAATAGGGCTCAGCTAACGAAATGGACGGGACATCGGAATGGACTGAGATGGGCGCCGAGCAGGGACTGGATCACCTGGCCATGCTGTCGCCTGTGGAAGCGCATTACCAGTCCCTTGTTCGAGGATTTAGCTCTGTCACCACCCGGCTTCGAAACTACAGTTTTTATGCCTTCTGGGTCGTACACTACAAGCGACAGGTCCGAAACGATGCGCGACGGGTCTTCGAGGATCGAACGCGTCGCGTAGAGGCCCTCTACGCACTCGCGGCTGCCCAACGCACGAACGAGACAGGGGTAGCTGGATCTACTTTCGCCGACGAGAAGATTGAGGAAGGTGGGGATCCAATCGACTTCCGGGTCGAGACTGACTACGAAACTCCTCAGAAAAACAGATACCTAGCACCGCGCGGAGGAGCCTTCCCTGGCGTCTACTTCGGACAGATGTCGGAGATGGGCCTTATCGGCCGAGGCAAGCGTCACGGTCTACCAGTTCCGGATGAGCCCTGCTATGCGCTCGCGGACGCCTACGCGGCGTCGCATAGTGATTTCATAGACGGGTTTCTGCGGTGTGCCGAAGTTGGCCAGGTGACGCGCGCAGAGCTCGAACCGATGGTCGCTATGGCTCCATCTTCCTTGGATCAGGAGAGCGACGAGGCGGCAATCCTGCGGCGCCTCCTGATGGGAGAAGATGGTGCCGACCTGTCGATCAACCGCCGCGCCACACTTCTCGCTATCCTTGAAATCGCAAAACAAACGGACAGTGGGACCGAAGCCGAGTCCCCCTCAGTGAAGATCACGGAAGATATGCTCCGCTGGTGGTTTATTGAAAACGAGCCGAATGGAGCTCATGCCGATATCCACCGTTCCTGGCAACATTACCAGGTGGGAGACATGGTCCGGTTGGTCTACGAAAGTCTACTTAATCACGCGATCTCGGTGCTCGAAGACTTTAACGAAGGCCTTCCAGCTCCCGAACTTGTCTCTGAGTTGGTGGCCGATATTCCTGGCGTTCCTCTTGAAGTTTGGCTCACGACACTTGCTGAAGGCCCGGAGAGCCTGCGGGAGTTGCAGGCTCGCGGAATGGTTCACGATGCTCCGCTTGGAGACATCCTGGCCCCGTTGGCACGGCTCTGGCGCGACTGGCGCCACCGGCTAGGCGATCTTGGAGAAAGTTATAAGGAAGCCCCTGGGCAACAAACCTGCTTCACTGAACTGCGTTGGATCGAGGCCCACCTTACAGACTCCGCCGAGACCGCGCTTGGACAGTTGCTCTTCCACCGCGTACTTCGCAGGCATCTCGAGGTTGCGGCACGCAAGTTTAGGATTCAGACCTCTTACACTTATCTCATCGAAGTCGAGGAAGCTCGTCTGCGGGCCCGCGGAAAGGTGAATGTCAATCCGAGCGGCCCGCGCCTTGCGACAGCAATACGCTTCCTGGAAGATGTGGATTTGCTGAAGCAGGGGCGCATCACTCCACGTGGCCTCGCCTATCTGGAGGCCGCATTGTGAGGTATGATCAGGCCTTCCGGAGCACGGGATATCATACTGCGCTTCTGACTACTTTCAGCTTCGACCCCACCGTTTTTGAGAATGTGACTCTTGTCGCCATGCGCAGTCGCGGCTGTCGTAACATTGGCGTTCTCGCTGACATGACCATGGTGAACAGGACTCTTTTTGAGCTTGCGCCGGCGCCTCGGGCGGGCACCGCCTATCATCTGGCGAAGACATCCGTGGCCGGCGCTTTTCACCCGAAGATGGTCCTGCAACTCGGACAAAAGGAAGGCAGGCTGATGATTGGCTCCGCGAACCTTACGGGTGCCGGGCTGGTGGGGAATCTGGAGACTGTATCCACTATCGTTGTGAGCGAGGAGGATCGAAGCGCCGCGCCGTTGTTGGCGGAGGCTTTGCGTTATTTCGAGCGTCATGCAGACAAAAAGGATCGGGCCATGCGCGACGTGCTGGCCCGTGCTCGTGCTCGGTCGCCGTGGTTGGCAGATGTCGAGCCCGGTGAAGAGGTAACGATCGGAACAGAAAGGGTGGCGTTCCTCACTGAAAGTGAGAACGCCGGGATTGGCGAACGCTTCCGCGACTTTGTTGGTGACGATGTGGTCGATCAGCTGATTGTCGTCTCGCCTTACGCTGACAGGACGCTCGAGGGTTTCTCGCAGCTGCGCGCGGCGTTCGGCAGGCCAGCCACCTCATTCATAGTCAACCCCCATGAACAAGATTTCACGGCCGATACGTTTGAAGCTCAGACCGGTGCGAGCCTCCATTCGTCCGAGCCCCATGAGTGGGGCGGAGAGCGCCCCCTCCATGCCAAGATGGTTATCGTTTGCGGATCCCGAGCGGATTATGTGCTTTCGGGGTCAGCCAATGCGTCCGTAGCCGGTCTTTACAGCCGGCTCGGCGGTTCTGGGAATGCGGAGGCGGCGATCGCGCGGACCGAACCAGCAGGAACTGCCATTGACCGGCTGAAGCTCTCTGACTGCTTATCGACGCCGATGCCGCTATCGATGCTGAGCCTTCGACACCGCGCGCGCTCCGGCACGGAAGTCGACCGCCAGTTGCCGCCTGATGGTGGGGACTGCTGGATCGAACACGGTTTCATCTTCTGGCGTCCGCCGACGAATAGCGTTCCCGCGGAGTGCCTTCTGCGTCTGATGGACGGCACTGGTGCCGAGATGGCGGTGTCGTCTCCTGCCGCCGAGGGCGATTATTTTTCCTTGCCTCTAGATGCCGATGTCGGAACCCCACGCAGTGCTGTCGTGGTTTTCCCGGATGGGCGCGAAAGCGCTCCAATGCCGATCGCGGCACTGAACCGCCTGCAGACCAATGCCAATCCCCCAAGAACCGGTGCTGCCGGACGCATACTGGCTGAACTGGAAGGTCGCGACGACATTGACGATGAGGACTACGAGCGCGCGATGAAACTCCTAGCGCTCATTCGCCCCGACGAAACCCGTAAGCGGGATGTGGCGCGCAGGACGGATGACAACGAGGAAGATGAAGAAGGAAAGATCCTGCCGGAGAATGAATTCGGCGAGATCGCAAAGACTCCAGAGGGGCGTCAGGATCTAAAGACCGGACCGATTTCGGAGATGCGCCGTCTGGTGAACGCCTTTTTAGGTCTTGGGGCATTGGAAAGCGCCGATTCAGATGATCTCGACCCACTGGCCGATCATATCAAGAACGCAAACACCACGGACCGAACGGCTGCTGACGGGAGTGGCGCCGACGATAGAAATGACAATGGCAACGATGACGATGATGGCGGAGATACGGGGTCGTCGAGGCCGAGACGGCCGACCCGACCCAAGGGGTCAATGTCGATTGCCAATGCTCGCGCAGACAAGCTCGTCGGTCATGTCGATGAGACCTGCCGGGCTCTGGCGCGGCCGGACCTTGATCCGTTGAACCTGGAGAGCGCCATTCGCATCCACCTGCTTGTAAACGTATTTCTTAGCCGCTGCGCACCAGTCGGAGAAAAGGCTTCGGTGAAGCATCCAATCTTGGCTGTCGAGCTGCCTCGCAGTTGGATTCGCATACTCGGCCGACTCATCATCGCACTCGAGGCTTCACTTGAACGGACGGCGGCCAAACCTCCAGCCGAGGACATCGACGAGGAATGCGTCGAGGCACTGGCTACGATCCTATTCTGTGCTGGCCTCTTGCTTGATGCATCCCGCATAGCAGAGATGCCCCGTGCCATGGTCCGCCAATTCGAGGCCGCAAACGCTAACCTCGCGCGAAGCGTCGGAAAAATCCTCGACGGGAACCCTATGGCCGATGCGGCAGTCAGGCAAAAACTCCCCGTCCTTATGGCCAAGCACCGCCTATTCCCCGTGAAGCATGCCGCCGTGTAATTCCCAGCAAACCGCCGATTGAGTAACGGGACAAATGATCGAATTCCGCTCCCTCGCTGACGATGAACCAGCCTTGAGCTTCTCGCCGCTTTTGCGCGGAGTTCTGAAAACCTTCGCCTACGTCCAAGAGCATGGTTCCATCGGCCTCACCCCGTCCAAAGCCTTCAAACGCAATTTCGTTCACTGGGCCGCAGCCGAATTCGACTGGCCCGGGCATAGCGAGGCGGACCTCTTCGCCGTCAACAAGGTGCTCAACGAACATGACTTCATGCCGCTTGGGGATATTCACTTCCTGCTGACCACTTTGAAGATGGGTCGGCACTACAAGGGGAATTTCAAGCTAACGAAGTCAGGGGCGGAGCTGGCGCATCAACCCGGACGTCTGTTCGGGATCATAACGCCGTTCTACCTCTTTGAAATCGATCATTCGGGTTGGTCACGGACCCCGGACCAAGTGCTTCCGGGCAACTGGGACGTCTTCCTCAACGTCCTCAACGTCGAGACTGAGGACGGCGCAGCGGGCGCCCACCTGCGACAGATCTTGTTCGGTGAACCAGATCCCAGTCCCTTTCCACGCTACGATGAGATGATGGGCAGTCTTTATACTCAGGTCCTGCGCCCTCTCGTCTGGACCGGTCTGCTGCAAGAAACCCGGCTCAATGGGTCGTTTCGCTCGCAAGATAGCCTGTTCACCAAGACGCCGCTTTGGAAGGCCGCCCTGAAACTCGACACAGATTCGATGGTTCAATCCGCGACACGGCACTGAACGGCCGTGCGACGCAAACCCGATCCTGCACGCAGCATCCCGCAGCAGCCCTGCAACCCATTGTTTTAACTTGAATACCAGCGCCGCTTAGCAGTGTCCCAACAGTTGGTGTAACTCCCGCCGGTAGCGCGGGCTGAGCGGAGCCTTCGCATAGCGAAGCGAG
>NZ_JABJVX010000029.1 GCF_013155465.1 Alterinioella nitratireducens
CTCGCTTCGCTATGCGAAGGCTCCGCTCAGCCCGCGCTACCGGCGGGAGTTACACCAACTGTTGGGACACTGCTCAATCGAGGCATGATGACGCCTGACACGGAAAGGTGAATCAACTGTCCGGCAGCGCTTAGATGGTCTTCTACGTTGAGGGCTTTCGCGTCATGAAGAGCGTGCAAGACTTGGCCGACATGCCTTGTGGCCAGCTTCGGCCCGGCCTTCATGTATATTTCGCCGGCCTCGGGCAAAACTGAAACCGCGCCGATGCACGCACGCAGTAGCCGAATATAGTCGTCGTCAAGCACAAGGTTGATCAAGCGCCGTGAAAGCTCTTCGAGGATGGCCCGCGGGTCCAGGTCTTTGGGAAGGGGCCGAGAGATTGCCGCCGAGAGCCTGGCGCATTCCGTGTCCACAACGATGAGAAACAGTCGTTCCTTGCTTGGGCTATGCGCATAGAGCGTCGCTTTGGACACGTTGGCTTCCTCTGCAATCGCATCGACGCTTGCCCCTTCGAAGCCACATCGCAGGAAAATGGTCCGGGCACCCCTGAGCACGTCATCGGCTTTGCTGTTCCTCATGCTCACCATCTCCATCAACTTTGGCGTTTTTGTACAGTCAGACAAAGCAGGGTCAATTTTGTGGAAACTACAAGTAACGCAACAAATGCCGTTCCGTTTGGGACCGAAAAACGTGCCTACGTTTGATCCTCTCGAAAGCCTCCCTCCACGACGGCGCAGTTTTTTGACGTTCAGGCGGTGGCACTGCTCAAGCCGGTCATCGTAACGACCACAAACACGTAACCTAAGAGGAACTCGTTCGTGCAATCATCGGGATTGGGACAGAGGCGCAAGGCCCTACTGAACAGGATGCCGGGCCTCGCGTGCTGCAGGCGACGCTCCCGCATCCGCGGCTTCAGTCAGCCGTACAGTCGCGTAGTGCAAGATGGCAGTTGGGATAAGTGCAATCAGGAAGATCAGCGTGACCACAATAAATCCGTCACGAAAGGCCAAGGTATTGGCTTGGATCACGACGGTCTGGCCAAGGAATTGCGCGGCAGTCGCAAAAATCTGAGTGTCCGGCAGCCCCGCGCCCCGCAAGATCCCGCTCACCTCCCGAAGGAATGTCATCGTTGCGAGATTATCGCTGGTTTGCGTGGCGGCCAGAGCGTCCGCATGCAACATCGTACGTCGTTCCATGAGCACCGCCAGAAGATTGACGCCGAAGGCGCCCCCGAGCTGGCGCACAAAATTTATTGCCCCCGACCCCTGCCCGATCAGATCGCGAGGAAGAGTTTTCAATGGGCCTGCAGAAATCGCGGGAAACACGAAACCAAGACCGATCCGCGACAGGATCGTCCACCAGGCCAAGGTCCAAAAGCTTGTGTTGATCTCGACCACCGACGACAACCAGGAGGACCAGGCGAATATCGCCATGCCGACTCCGATCAACAGTGCGGCTGGGACCTTGTCCGACAACCGTCCCGCCAGCGGAAAGACCAGCACCAGCACGAACCCTGATGGCATGAGCAGCAGCCCCGCCTGCGTCGGCGTGAACCCCTGGATCGTCTGCACGAACAACGGCACAAGATAGGTGGAACCGAAAAGGCCTGCCCCCATGATGAAGGATACCACAGAGGCTGCGGCGAAGGGCACGTTGCGGAACAGCCGCAAGTCCAGCATCGGCTTTGACGTATGCAACTCCCACATCACGAAGCCGGTCGCAGCCGCTGTCGCAATCGCGAACTGAATCAGGATCGGATCGGACCCCCAGCCCAGCCGCTGCGCGTTGGTAAGCGCATTGAGCAACGAGGCGAGAAAGACTGCAAGCAGTCCGAGACCAGTCCAATCGAAACCTGGCCGTGGCCCGGTATTGTCCCGGCGCGGCACAAACAGATTGGCAAGCGCCATGGCCATGATCCCGGGGGGAAGCCCGAGGTAGAAAACCCAGCGCCAGTCGAACGCGTCGATCAGCAAGCCGCCGATCCAGGGCCCCAGTGCAGGTGCCAGTACCACCCCGATGCCAAAGATACCCATTGCTGCGCCGCGCTTTTCAGGGGGAAAGACACGAAACAGCAAGATCATGCTCAGTGGTTGGACCACACCTGCCGCCGCGCCCTGTACGACGCGCGCAAGCGTCAGAACACCTTCGTTGGGCGCGATCCCTCCAAGGACCGATCCCACGATGAAAACCGTAAGCGCCACGTTGAGTGATAGGCGCAGACCGAAAGCACGGTCCGCCCAATCCCCAAGCAGCATGGTCGCCGTCATCGCCGCAAGAAAGCCGGTCGAAAGCCATTGCGCCTGAACCGCACTGATCCCGAAGGCGCCCATCACATCAGGGATGGCGACATTCACGATCGTCGTGGACAGAACGACTGAAATCGTTGCGATCATGACGGTTGCGGTCGCATAGGCTCGATAGGCCGGACCGTATTTCTCGAAAAGCGCGTCAGTCTGCGACATCGATACTCAACACTACCATTAAGCCGGGTGGCAGAACCTCACCTTCTGTCTCGATTGACACTCGGATTGGCACCCGTTGGGTGACCTTGGTGAAATTGCCGCTTGGGTTGGGGCTTGGAAGCAAGGCAAACTGGCTTGTGGCGGCACCCCCGATCCGCTCCACCACGCCGTGAAAGGTACGGCCGGGATAGGCATCGACCGTGATCGAGACGGGCGCTCCGATGCGGATCCTACGCAAGTCCGTTTCTTTAACATTCGCGTCCACCCAGACCTCATCCGGGCGATGATAAATGAGCAGCCGCGTGCCCGGGGTCACATATTCACCCTCGTCCACGAAGGACGCATCCACCACCCCGTCAAAAGAAGCCAATACCCCTCTGTTTCGCAGATCGATCAGCCGCTGCGCCCGCTCTGCCTCAAGGCCTGTCCGTTCTGCCACAATCCGCGTTATCTGGTGCTCAATGACCGCGATTTGTGCGGCTTCAGACTCCACAGTGCCCAGATTGGCCCGGGCGGCCACAATCGCTGCGGCCGTCGCAAGTTCCTGCTGACGCGCCACGTCCAGTCTGCTTTGGGCGTCCTCCGCGCTCTGAGTAGTTGCGATCTGTCGGCTTTCCAGTTCAGCGATCCTGTCGAAATGGCTTTGTGCGTTTCGCAACTCCGACTCACTTGCAGTATGGTTTGCCTCGGCTGCGGCTATTTGGGCTCGGGCGGCGGCACGGCGGCTTTCAACCTGCGTTCGGATCATATCCTGCTGCGCGCGCAATTGCGCGACCTGCGCGCCAAGCGCTTCTATCCGCGCCTCTGTGCCTTCCACGACAAGTTCTGCCTGATCCGTGTCTATAGACACCAGCACATCCCCCGCCGCAACACGCGTGCCCGTCGTCACCGCAATCGCTTCGACCTCGCCGCTGACCTCGCTCGAAACGGTGACAAGGCTGGCAGCAATTCGCGCATCGTCGATCGAGACCTGTGACCACCGCCCGCCGAGCCAGCGCCCGCCGAAGACCACAAGCGCTATAATCATCAGAATGAGAATGCCAAGGCGCAGCGGTTTGAAACGACGGCGGGCAGGTGCAGGGTCCGAGGGCTGGGATGGCGCCGCTGCTGCAGCTTCCTGAGTTAACTCAACGAGCTTGGGCTTAAGTGCATCGCTATCCGTGCAAATATCGCGGGGCTTGTTCACTCGGTTTGCTCCAGACGTTCGGCAATCAATGTAAGGACGCGGAGCGCTGTCGAAAGGTCTTCCGCAACCACCCCGGCAAGAAGCTCACTCCGCGTTGCATCGGTGATTTTGCGGATCTCGTTCAGAATAGGCACTGCGGTAGTTGTCACGCGGACGCGCTTGACCCGGCGGTCGTCCGGGCAAGGCTGCCGCTCGATCAGGCCCTGTCCTTCAAGCCCGTCGAGAAGGCGCACCAAAGTCGGTCCCTCGACCCCGAGCGTTGTGGCAAGCTCGCGCTGGGTCAGGCCGTCCGCCCGCGACAGTTCCAGTAGCGCCATCCAGCGCGCCTGCGTCAGCCCCATGGTCCGCAGGCGCGAATCCAATCGGGTCCGCCAACGCCTGGCAACTTTTCCCAATTCGACGGCAAATTCTGCTTCTTTAGAAGTCAACTTTGTTTGCATCCTAATAGATAGGATGCTACCTATAAATCTAGGTAGATAGAATATCAACTCGGAAATTCGTGAGATGTATCGCACAATCCTTCTGGCCTACGATGGCACGACCGAAGGACGGCTGGCGCTGCGCGAAGGTGCTCGGCTGGCCCAGATTTGTAATGCGGAGGTGGTGCTGCTGGCGGTGGTCGACATGTCCATCGGCGCATCGATGGCGGGAACTGCGGTGCCCTATGCGTCCCCCTACGACATGGACGAATACAAAAAGATCCTGGACGAAGGCGTTGCACGGCTGAAACGAATGGGGCTTTCGCCGCGTGCGCGTTTTGAAACCGGTGATCCGGCGGACCGCATCGTCACTGTCGCCAATTACGTGCAGGCCGATCTTGTCGTGGTCGGCCATCATAAATACGGGCTCCTGAGCCGCTGGCTTCATCCCTCGGTGACCGCGGCCCTCGTAGACCGATTGTCATGCAGTCTCTTGATCGCGAGGCACGAGGTTGAAGATGCCGACCTGTTCGCGGCAGGCGAGACAGGCTGAGTGTCGACCTGCTTTGATCATAGGATTTCGCGTTGCTGCTAAATCGGGTCATGCTCAATTTGTGTGGCGCCACTATGCTGAGACCGAAAAATTCAGGAGGCATAGCCGTGATCTCAAAGAACCACTGGTCGCCCGAGAACGATCTTTCGGTTCAAAGCCTTGAGCGAAGTGAAGCGGGCGGGTTACGGAGAGCACCTCTACAGTCAACAGGTGCGGCGAAATCTGCCGTAGCCTTCAGTTCGTAGTACGCCACATCCGATACCGTCCCTGCCCAGTCAGCTCACGGACTAGACCCTGCGCTTCCATCCAAGAGAGGTTGCGCTGGATGGCGGCTCGGCTCGAGCTTGTCAAAGCCTCTGCCATTGGAGCGGATACAAGGGGCCATTCGGTAAACGCGGCGCGCAAGGAGCGAGGGGTCTTGCCCGAGAGGGAGGTCATCGCGATTTCTGCCCGCGCTGACCATGCCTCGATATCGTCAAGGTGCCGCATTCCGGTCAAACATGCGGTGTCCATCCCTTCGAGCCAGCGCGCCAAACGGTCAGCAGGTGGGCCGCCAGTGCGCAGCCCCCCTGCCCCGCCCATGGCCACAGGCGCAAAGACTGCCCCCTTTTCCTCGCTGACCGCGATCCTTGCGGCGGTGACTGCCGCCTCCATTCGATCTCCCTGCTGCCCGAGACCCGCGAGGCTCCAGAGGTGAAAGCCCATGCAAGCACGGGTGATCGGGTGCAGCTCGACGGCTTGCGCCATCAGGTCCAGCCAACCGCCCGCGCGATCCGCGAAGGGCTCGGCTTCATCCGCCATGTTCGCGGGATCGCGGCGATCGAGGAAGGCGGAAAGGTCCACCTCTGGTCCTGGCCCCCCTGTCAGACGGCGCACCGCCCAACCGATACGCGCGAGTGCGGCGCTGTCGTCTTGCAGGCCAGAAATGCGCATGGATATCCAGAGCGCCAGCCGATCCGGGCCGATGCGGTCACCCACAAACCAGCTGAGGCCGGCAGCCTCGATCAGAGCAAGCCTGTGCCGCCATCCTTCCGGACCGCGCTTCAGCCGGTCATCCAGTGCGCCGACGCGACCGGCCACACGGGCAAGACGGGCGGCATGACCCGCCTCTGCTTTCCGCCAATCGTCGAGGACCTCGGCTTCACGCGGATCGGCCCGTGGTCCGGGTGGCAGATAATCCGGCTCTTCTTCCATTGGACCGGGCAGGAACCAAAGATCGTCCTCGGACGATTCCTCGACCTCTTCAGCGTCGAGGAGGAGAGCATCATATTCATCATGTAAAGCAGGCGCTTGAAGCTTCATATGTGCAAATTACTGATATTTTGCATTTTACCCAAGTGTTTTGTCAGAGTGCGCCCACGTTCCTCATATAGCACGCGCGGGGGAGGGTCGGCGAGGGCTCTCTCATCGCGCTCAGCCTATGGAAACCAAGGGCTTTCCGTTGAGCAGGGCCACAGAGAGCGCCCTTGCATCCGTTTACAAACGATCGTTTATTAGTCGTATCCGCAACTGCAAAAGGCAGGATTTGATGCCCCTGATAGGCTACGCGCGCGTTTCAACAGAGGATCAAACCCCCCTGCCCCAGTCGCAGGCCCTGAAATCTGCGGGTTGCGCCGAAATCCACGAAGAACAGGCCTCGGGCGGCAATCGCGCGCGGCCGGTGCTGGCGCGGGTGCTTGAACGGATCAGCAAGGGCGACACGCTGGTGGTCGTGCGGATTGACCGCCTCGCGCGATCCTTGTCGCATCTGCTGGAGGTGATCGAGCGGCTGGAGGCCAAGAGTGCGTTCTTTCGTTCCATTCAGGACCCGATCGACACCGGATCCCCGCAAGGCAAGTTCACGCTGCAGGTCTTGGGCGCTGCGGCCGAGTTCGAGCGCGCCCTGATCCGGGAACGCACCAAGGCCGGCCTCGCCAGCGCGCGCACAAAGGGCCGCGTGGGCGGGAACCCTGGGCTGCGTGCCAAAGACCCTGCTGCTCTTCGCAAAGTGCGGCTGGCGCGACAGGACGGCTACATGGAGCGTTTGAACGAGACGGCACAAGATTGGGTGCCCCACGTGCGCCGGTTGCGACCCGACTTGGCTTGGGAGGACGTGGTGCGCATCATCAACGGCCCCTTGCCCGAGGCGCGTCGCTGGACCCAAAGCCGCCTGCTGCGCGCTGTGAAGGCCTATGTCCGCGACGGCTTCCTGCCTACCGAGGTGCTGGCCCGCGCCGGGCGCCGCGAAACGGACGATCGCCTGCCCGCCATCGTCGCCGGCATCAAGGGCGCGGACCCCGACATCACGCTTCAGGCGATCTGCACCCGGCTGCAGGCGATGCGCGAACGCACGCCGCGCGGGCGGACAAGCTGGCAGCCTTCGTCGGTGAAGATGCTACTGGAACGGGCTGAGAGGCTGGGGCTGCTTGAGTAGCCCAGAAACCCCGCAAATCACGCACTACGTGGAAGGATTACAAGGCTATGGCCAGCACCAGACTCAGAAGTTGTCCGCTCATGCAAATGGGTTGACGATGCGAAGCTGGCCTTCGACCAGCAGGCCATCTTGCATGTCCTCGCTCCACAGCGTGGTACACCTCGCAACCAAAGCGCTGGCCACGATCATCGCGTCGTAGATCGAGAAGCCGTAGCGTTCCGCCAAAGCGCGGCCGACGTCATGGGTCTGCACGGTGAGATCTTCGACGGGACACAAGGCGCGCACACCTTCGAGAAACGCCGCTGCTTCCTCCCAACTGAGGCCAGCTTTGCGGCGGCAGTTCACCAGTGACTCGTTTAGGACCTGAACGCTGATCCGGGGCCCCTGCCCCAGGATGGCCTCTGCGCGATCGGCCTTCGGACCGTCGTCGAGCAGGTAGAGAACGACATTCGTGTCCGCGAACTCAGCGTTCATGCGTAGCGTCGCGGCTCAGACGTTCTGCTGCGGACAACTTGCCCCGGAAGCGGCGCAGGCCGGTCAGCACCTCATCCGCACGAGCAAGGCGACGGACTCTCACCCGACCGTCGTCCTTGACCAGGTCGATCTGATCACCCTCCTTGAGACCAAGCTCTCGGACGAGCTCCGCGGGCAAACGGACGGCCAGCGAGTTACCCCATTTTGCGACCTGCATCTTGACCTCCCATGCGGATATACGTTTTGTAACGTATATCCGAAAGGTTCCGAAGACAAGCCTGCCCACGAACCCAAGCCACTCTTGTGCATCACGCAGCGGCTGACACCACATTTAGAAAGAGCTTGCACGAATCTGACTCCTCCGGCAATAGTCACGGAAAAGGGCGACTAAACGCCACAATCCGTGAACACGCCCCAGCAAGAAAAAGGGGTCGCGCGAGGGCAGATGAGCAGAGCCGATACACAGGAAGACCTGAACGCCGTGATCCGTCAGCACTCCGAGTTGCTAGCGGCGCAGCTGCATTCGCAGCGTGAGAGTCTGTTCCCGCCCGACGCATCCAAGTCTATGCGCAAATTCACCTCTGGGGAAGCTGCTGCTCTGCTGGGCGTCAACGACTCATACCTCAGAAAGCTCCACCTTGATGGCAAGGGCCCGTCGCCAGAAGTTTCATCGGGGAACCGACGGCATTATTCGGCTGAAGATATCCATAACTTGCGGGTTTTGTTGGAGAAAACGGCTCGAAAGCCAGGAGACTACCTGCCCGGTCGTCGCGCCGGTGACCATCTGCAGATCATCGGCGTGATGAACTTCAAGGGTGGTTCGGGAAAGACGACCTCCTCGGCGCATCTTGCTCAACGGTTGGCCCTCAAGGGTTACCGTGTCCTGGCGATCGACCTTGATCCGCAGGCTTCACTTACGGCCTTGCATGGGGTTCAGCCGGAATTCGATCTTCTGGACGGCGGCACGCTCTACGATGCGATTCGTTATGAAGACCCGGTTCCGATCGCCGAGGTGATCCGCAAGACATACATCCCGAACCTCGACCTGATTCCTGGGAATCTCGAACTGATGGAGTTCGAGCACGAGACGCCACGGGCACTTTCTCGCGGCAACGCGGGTTTGTTCTTCTTCCGTGTGAAGGAGGCGCTGGCGCAGGTCGATGAGCAATATGACGTCGTCGTCATCGACTGTCCTCCGCAGCTCGGATTTTTGACCATGTCCGCGCTGTCGGCCGCGACAGGTGTTCTCGTGACGATCCATCCCGAGATGCTCGACGTGATGTCGATGAGCCAGTTTCTCAGAATGACGGCCGACCTGATGGACGTCATTGCCGACAGTGGGGCCGACATGTCGCATGACTGGATGCGTTATCTCTTGACCCGGTATGAGCCGACAGACGCACCGCAGAACCGTATCGTCGCCTTCTTGCGGACGATGTATGGCGACAAGGTCTTGAACGCGCCGATGCTCAAGTCGACGGCCATCTCGGATGCCGGTTTGACCAAGCAGACCCTTTACGAGGTCGAACGCAGCGCCTTCACTCGGACGACCTATGACCGAGCCATTGAAAGCCTGAATGCGGTCAACGACGAGATTACCCAGCTCATTCAGAAGACTTGGGGGCGCTGATGACCGACAGCAAGAAAAAGCGCATGTCCATGCTCGATAGTCTGGCTGCGGCGGGGACGTCCCCTGCCCCTGGTAGCATGATGTCAAGCAATCGGGCTCTGCGGTCGGCGCGTGATGCTGTCGATGCTCACCATGTCTGGGAGCTCGATCCGGTCGAGATCCAAGACGAGCGATATTCGGACCGCCTCGATCCAAAGGATGTGCACGATCTTCGCGCGTCGATTGAACAAAACGGGCAAACTGTGCCCATCCTTGTTCGGCGCCATCCGACCGACCCCAATCGGTATCTCCTCGTCTATGGACGCCGCCGTCTTGAGGCCATTCGTGCCTCCGACAAAGTGAGCAAGGTTCGCGCCCTCATAGCTAACCTGGACGATACCGCCGCACTGCGCGCTCAAGTCTCAGAAAACACTGGTAGACGTGACCTGAGCTACATCGAGCGTGCCCTCTTCGCTCAAGAACTGCTCGATAGTGGCTTTGGCTCTCAGGCACAGATTGCCGAGGTGCTGAACGTGACCCGCTCGGCGGTATCGATGTCGGTCTCTGTTGCCAAGGCGATCGGAACTGCCTTGGCCCACGCAATCGGACCGGCTCACGGCGTCGGCCGTCCCAGATGGGAAGCACTAGCGAAAGAGCTTTCCGACAGCCGGATCGATATCGACGAACTTTCCCAGGTTGCTCTTGATGTTCGTGCCAAGACCGCCGTGAGCGAACAGGCCGACGAGGATCCTAAGGTTGATCCTTCGGTGGCGGCTTTTGAAGCCGTTGCACGGCACATAAAAAAGAGTGTGAGTCCGACGCTCGGCAAGAAGCCGAGATCGAAGACTACTGCCCTTGTCATTGATGGCACGCCAGTGGGCGCGATCAAGAGATCTGGCCGGGCGCTTCGCCTGGACCTGACGGATGTGGATGATGCCTTTGCGGAGTGGCTTGATGCCCGCGCGCAGGACGTCCTCGAAGAGCTTCACGATCGCTGGAAACGCGAGACATGAAGAGAGGCAGGGCAGCAACAAAAAGGAGGCACGGTACAGGCTAAAGAAAAGGTCCCGCAAAGCTTGCGCTCCACGAGACCCCAACTTTGATCTTAGCACTTTCAAGGTAGTGGGCCAGCGCGCAAACCGCAAGTCATATGTGATTCGCGGAACAGCTTTTCTATGCCTTCGTGAATGACATCATGGATTACACACCGATTTCGCCGTTTATGCGGCCGATCTCGCACGCCCATCTGCGCGTGATCGAGCGGCCCGAGGCATCTGTTCCAGGCAAGCCCGTCAACAAGTGGGAGCTCCTCCGCGAGCTGTCAAAGGCGCAGGCCGCCTTTGGGGTTTCCGAGCGCGATCTGACCGTTCTTCAGGGACTTCTCAGCTTCTTTCCGGACGATGCGCTTGGCGGGAACACCGAAATGGTCGTCTTCCCATCCAACAAGGCGATCTGCGAGCGGCTGAACGGCATGCCTTGCTCGACGATGCGCCGTCACCTCGCCCGGTTGGTAGACGCAGGCTTGCTCATGCGGCGCGATAGCCCCAACGGGAAGCGCTATGTACGCAAGCGTGGCGAAGACCGAGTGGCCTTCGGCTTTGATCTCTCCCCGCTCTATTGCCGGGCAGAGGAGATTGCACGGGCCGCAGAGGCTGTGCGTGAGGCTGAGGACCGTGTGCGGCGACTGAGGGAGGTGGTGAGCCTCATGCGTCGCGACCTGGCCGCTCTGGCGGAGTTCGGCGAGGAGATCCAGCCCGGGCTTGGCCTATGGGACCAGCTCAGCGATACGGCCGCCCTCACAGCCCGCGCTCTTCGCCGCAAGCTTTCGCTTGAGGATCTGTCGGCATTTCGGACTGAACTGGAGACCCTTCTTGACCATGCGCGTAATGTCATTGACGGCCCTGAAACAGAAGAAATGAACACCAATGATGCCCATTTTGAGCATCACCATCATAATTCAAATAAAGAATCTATAGATTTTGAACCTGCCTTAGAAAAAGGCGGGGCGGCGGGCCGCGCGCCTGATGATGACACGGGTGAGCCTGTGGCTGACGTTGAAGAGCCTGACACGAGGCGGGTGCCGAAAATCCCACTCCACCTGGTGATCGCCGGCTGTCCCTCGCTCAAGACTTTCTATCAGGGCGACGTTCGACACTGGCACCAGCTTTTCGACGCGGCTTGTCATGTACGGCCGGCCATGGGGATCAGTGTTTCCGCTTGGGAAGAAGCGCAACGCTGCATGGGACCAGAGCAAGCCTCGATCGTCGTCGTGGCCATGCTGGAACGTTTCTCCGACATCAGATCACCGGGTGGATACTTGCGGGCGCTGACGTCCAAGGCTGCGGCCGGCGAGTTTTCCTGCGGGCCGATGGTCATGGCTTTGATCGGTCGGCGAAATGCGGCGTGATGTTCACAGCTGTGAACTCCTATCGCCTCGACCGTTCATTTGCCAAAGTTCACAGCTGTGAACTATCTCCACCGGTGCGGGAACAAAGGGTAGCGAGAGGGAAAGGAGTGTTGGTTTGAGGGTGACGGGAAGTGAGATCGGGAGAGTGGCTTCCGACGCCCGTCGTGGAGAATATCTGATGACCAAAGCTGTCCAGAAAATCACCCTGTCCCCTTCACGGGATATCCCTTTCGACAAGCTGGTGCTGAGCCAGTCCAATGTGCGGCGCATCAAGGCTGGCGTGTCTGTCGAGGAACTGGCCGAAGACATCGCTCGCCGCGGTCTGTTGCAGAGCCTAAGCGTGCGGCCCGTCTTGGCTGACGATGGGACCGAGACCGGCAAGTTCGAGATCCCGGCCGGTGGACGGCGGTTCCAAGCATTGTCCCTGCTGGTGAAGCAGAAGCGTTTGGCAAAGACCACGCCCATTCCCTGCATCGTTCGCGATGCTGCGTCCGACATCCTCGCCGAGGACGATTCCCTTGCAGAAAACATGCAGCGCGTCGCCTTGCACCCGCTCGATCAGTTCCGCGCGTTTGTGTCCCTGCGGGATAAGGGTCAGAGCGATGCAGAGATTGCTGCGGCCTTCTTCGTGACGCCGCAGGTCGTGAAGCAGCGCCTGAAACTCGCTTCCGTCGCCCCTGCCCTGCTTGAAGTCTACGCCGAGGATGGCATGACGCTGGAG
Source organism: Alterinioella nitratireducens (assembly GCF_013155465.1). Lineage (GTDB taxonomy): Bacteria > Pseudomonadota > Alphaproteobacteria > Rhodobacterales > Rhodobacteraceae > Alterinioella > Alterinioella nitratireducens. The sequence continues at coordinate 12,245 of NZ_JABJVX010000029.1, forward strand.
CAGCTCATGGCCTTCACGGTGAACCCCGATCACGCGCGTCAGGTTCAGGTCTGGGATGTGATCCATTCATCCTGGAACAAGGAGCCATTCCAAATCCGGCGCATGCTGACCGAGACTTCGGTCCGGGCGTCCGACCGGCGCGCGGTCTTTGTGGGTGTTGAGGCCTATGAAGCGGCGGGTGGCACGATGCTGCATGACCTGTTCCGAGGCGATGACGGTGGCTGGCTCGAAGACCCTGCCCTGCTTGATCGGCTGGTGACAGAAAAACTCCAGGCCGAGGCTGAGACGATTGCCGTTGAGGGCTGGAAGTGGATCGAGGTCGCACTCGACCTGCCCTACGGCTACAGCCACGGCCTGCGGTCCCTGTCCGGTGATCCGGCACCGATGACGGATGACGAAGGCGCGGCCCATGCCAGGCTGCTGACCGAGTATCGGGCGCTGGAAGAGGAATACGCGGGTCAGGATGAAATCCCCGCCGAGATCGACGCGCGGCTTGGCGTGTTGGAAGGTGAGATGGAAAAGATCGAGACCCGGCCGTTGATCTTCGACGAGGAGGAGATCGGACGGGCAGGGGCCTTCGTCACGCTCGACCGCTACGGCGCGCTGGCAGTCTATCGCGGCTATGTGCGTCCAGCGGATGAGCCCGTTGAGGAGACCGCGGTCCAGGATGGTACTGATCCTGCGGTGGCGGGGCAGGGGGATGATCGTGATCTCACCGATGGCTATGACAGTGCCGCTCATGGCGGAACCGTAATCATGTCGGGAGGCCAGCCGATTGGCGGCGATCTGCCGGAGGATGAGGATGACGGAGCGCTGAAGCCGCTGCCCGAGCGGTTGGTCATGGAGTTGACGGCCCACCGGACGCTGGCGCTGCGTGAAGCGATCGGGCGCTCGCCCGACGTAGCGTTGACGTTGCTGCTGCTGAAGCTTGTGACGGACACCTTCCGCACCTCCTCTGCTTCGGGCAGCTGTCTCGAAGCCTCGGTGCGTCACGTCTACATGTCGGCGCAGGCGCCCGATCTGAAGGACAGCGTGGTGGCAAAGCTGGTCGACGAGCGTCACGCGGAATGGGAAGCCGATCTGCCACTTGGCGACGATGCAGCGCTCTGGGACTATCTGACGGTCCTCGATCAGGGCAGTCGGTTGGCCGCGGCGGCCTTCAGCCCCTTGTGGTCGTCGGCGATAATCAGGCGGGTGCCGCGTAGGCCGCGATCGGCGAG
>NZ_JABJVX010000002.1:0-425000 GCF_013155465.1 Alterinioella nitratireducens
GGCGACAATCGCCGCCCTGTAACTGCGGCCGAGCCAAGGCCGAAGAGCAAAGTTACACCATTTCCCGGGACACTATCTAACCGGCATCATACTCCCGGCTCACGATGGACATAGTGAGGCGGCAGACTTCTTGAAGAGCGCCGCCATATCTCTTGATTTGTTAACGCCTTATCTTGAGCATCAAAAAGCCGCCAAAGTTGCGCAGGATTACCCAAGACTTTTCACAATCGAAGATCAGTCTTCCCAATCGCCTCAAGAGACTGAAGAAGAAAAGCCGCGCTAAACCTGCGTCGCGACAACTTGTTGCGAATGCTCACCTCCGTCTCTCCGATCTTTTCTGCCAGCTGCGCGTAAGTCCCCGGTGTCTTCTTCATCATGCCCTAAGGGTGATTCACGCCGCCCCGCAAATCCACTATTCTCTTGGTGCGTTTGATAAATAAGGCCGCTCATGCGCAATCTCGAAGTTGCGTTCAAACCACCTCCCCCGCATCCATTCGCTCAAGGAACGCCTCCGCCTCGGCCAGCACCGTGTCGCGTTTCTCCGCGTCCATCCGCTCCCATGTCCGGTACATCTGCGCCATCCGGGGGTTGTCCTCGAACCGCGCGCGGTGGCGGATCAGGAAATGCCAGTAGAGCAGGTTGAACGGGCACGCCCCCTCGCCGGTCTTGACGGTCACGCCATAGCTGCAGCTTTTGCAGTAATCCGACATCTTCGCGATGTAATTGCCGCTTGAGACATATGGTTTCGACGCGATGACACCGCCATCGGCGAACTGGCTCATGCCGATGGTATTCGGCGCCTCGACCCATTCATAGGCGTCGGCATAGACCTCAAGATACCATTCATGCACTTCGCCCGGATCGACGCCCGCGAGCAGCGCGAAGTTGCCGGTGATCATCAGGCGCTGGATGTGGTGGGCATAGGCCTCACGCCTGGTCGCATCGACGCATTCCCTGAGGCAGCGCATCTCGGTCTCTCCGCCCCAGTAGAGCGCGGGCAGCTTGCGGGTGTGGTCCAGCGCGTTGCGGGACGTATAGTCGGGGCCTTCCAGGAAATAGATGCCACGGACATATTCGCGCCAACCGATGATCTGGCGGATGAATCCCTCGGCGGCATTGATCGGCACATCGCCCGCCTGCCACGCCGCCTCGACCCGGCGGCAGACCTCCAGCGGGTCCAGCAGGCCGACATTCATGTAGGGCGACAGCAGCGAGTGGAAGAGGAGATCCTGCCCCCTGACCATCGCATCCTGGTAATCGCCAAAGCAGGGCAGGGCATGGGCGATGAAATGATCCAGCGCCTTTTCCGCCTCTTCCGGATCGGTGGCAAAGCGGAACGGGCGCAGCTTGCCGAAATTCTCGGAGAACCGCGCCTCGACGAGGTCCAGCACCTGCCTGACCACCCCATCCGGCTCGAACCGGGGCGGCTCGGGCCCTTCCAGCCCCTTGGGTGGCGACTTGCGGTTGTCGCTGTCGAAATTCCACGCGCCCCCCGCCGGATCGTCACCTTCCATCAGCAGGCCCGTCTTGCGCCGCATCTCGCGGTAGAAATACTCCATGCGCAGCGATTTGCGGCCCTCGGCCCAATCCTCAAATTCCTTATGCGAGCAGATGAACCGGTCATCTTGCTGGATATGCAGCGTCAGGGGGTGATCGCGCAGCGCCTCGATCAGCCGCCATTCGCCGGGCTCGGTGGCCAGCACCTCCTTGGCGCCATGTTCCTCGGCCCGGCGCAGAAGCTCACCGCCGATAGAGCCCGCGTTGTCTTCATCGTCCAGCCGCGTGTAGCAGACCCGCCAGCCGTCCTCCTGCAATCGCGCGGCGAACTTGCGCATTGCAGAGAGGACGAAGGCGATCTTCTTGGGGTGATGCGCGACATATCCGGTTTCCGCCGCGACCTCGGCCATCACCACGATGTCGCGGTCCATGTCGGCGGCTTTCAACGCCGCGATAGAGAGCGTCAGCTGGTCGCCCAGGACCAGCACCAGGCGGGGCGCTACCATGGCACCGGTTTTCCGGCCCAATCGAAGAAGCCGCCACTGTCCTCAGGCGTCAGCCCATCCATGACCGACAACAGGTTCTGCGCCGACGCCTCCGGTTCCACCGCCGGGTGGCGGCCCAGGTATTTGCGGGTGAATTCGGTGCGCACGGTGCCGGGATGCAGCGCCACGCAAACGGCCCCCTTATGCGTGCGCGCCAGTTCGATCGAGGCCACGCGGACAACCTGGTTCACCGCCGATTTCGCGGCCCGGTAGCTGACCCACCCGCCAAGCCGGTTGTCCCCGATGGACCCCACCCGCGCCGACAGCACCGCCAAAACCGAGCGCCCGTCGCGCGGCATCAGGGGCATGGCGTGCTTGATCGCCAGCGCGGGGCCGATGGTATTCAACCGAAACTGCGCCGCCATCGCCTCAGGGTCCAGCGCGCGCAGGGTCTTCTCGGGCTCGGCGCCGTCGATCTCCAACGCGCCTGTGGCCACGATGATGCGGTCGAAGGGGCCATCCAGCGCCCCCAGATGCTGCGCCACGCTGGCCTCGTCGGTGATGTCGAACCCGTCGCCGGAGCGTGAGAGGCCAACGACCTCGTCCATGCCTTGCAGCCGCGCCGCAAGCGCCGATCCGATCCCGCCAGATGCGCCGAGTATCAAGCTTCTCTTTGTCATGACGCTCCATCTAAGGCGCAAGCCACGCGGGTCAAATTTCCCCTTTTCATCCCGGTCCTGCCCGGTAATACTGCCGCCCATGACGACGCGCACCCATATCCCGGCCCCTTCCCGCCTGCCCGGCGGCGCGGCCCTGTGTGCGCTTCTTCTCCTTAGCCGCCTCTGAGCGTGCCTTTCGGCGCGACCGCTCAGGGGGGAACCAGCGCCGAGATTCACACCAGATACCCAGGCTAAGACCAAGGACAGACTCCATGACATCCGACAAGAACCGAGTGGTGATTTTCGACACCACCCTGCGCGACGGCGAACAGAGCCCCGGCGCCACCATGAGCCATGCCGAGAAGCTGGAGATCGCGGCCCTGCTCGACGAAATGGGCGTCGATATCATCGAGGCCGGGTTCCCGATCGCCTCGGAAGGGGATTTCGCAGCCGTCAGCGAGATCGCGAAAAACGCGAAAAACGCCGTCATCTGCGGGCTGGCGCGGGCCAATTTTAAGGATATCGACCGCTGTTGGGAGGCCGTGAAACACGCGAAATATCCGCGCATCCACACCTTCATCGGCACCTCGCCCCTTCACCGCGAAATGCACGACCTGGACCAGGACGCGATGGCGCAAAGGGTGCATGATTGCGTCACCCATGCCCGCAACCTGTGCGACAATGTGCAATGGTCCTCGATGGATGCGACGCGCACGGAATGGGAGTTCCTCAAGCGCACCGTCGATATCGCCATCAAGGCGGGTGCCACCACGATCAACATCCCCGATACCGTGGGCTACACCGCCCCGGTCGAAAGCGCCGACCTGATCCGCCGCCTGATCGCCGAGGTGGAGGGCGCGGGGGATGTGGTCTTTGCCACCCATTGCCACAACGATCTGGGCATGGCGACGGCCAACTCCCTCGCTGCCGTCGAGGGCGGCGCACGCCAGATCGAATGCACCATCAACGGGTTGGGCGAGCGCGCCGGCAACACCGCACTCGAAGAGGTCGTGATGGCCATGAAGGTGCGCAATGACATCATGCCCTGGCAGACCGGCATCGACACCACCAAGATCATGCATATCAGCCGCCGCGTCTCGACCGTCTCGGGCTTCAACGTGCAGCCCAACAAGGCCATCGTCGGCAAGAACGCCTTCGCGCATGAAAGCGGCATCCACCAGGACGGGATGCTGAAGAACGCCGAGACCTTCGAGATCATGCGCCCCGCCGATGTGGGCCTGTCCGAGACCAATATCGTCATGGGCAAGCATTCGGGCCGGGCGGCGCTGCGCTCGAAGCTGAAGAACCTGGGCTATGATCTGGGGGAAAACCAGCTCAACGACGTGTTCGTGCGCTACAAGGCGCTGGCCGACCGCAAGAAGGAGGTCTTCGACGAGGATCTGATCGCGCTGGTCACCGATGCGGGCGCCGATGGCGAGGGCCACCTGGAGGTCAGGTTCCTGCGCGTCATCTGCGGCACCGAGGCCCCGCAATCGGCCGACATCACCCTTCGCGTGGGCGATACGGACCATCAGGCGACGGCGCAAGGCGACGGACCCGTCGATGCCGCCTTCAATGCCGTGAAGGCGATCTTCCCGAATGATGCGGTGCTGCAACTCTACCAGGTCAGCGCCGTGACCGAGGGCATGGACGCGCAGGCCACCGTGACCGTGCGGATCGAGGAGGCCGGCATGATCGCCACCGGGCAATCCGCCGATACCGATACCGTGGTGGCCAGCGCACGCGCCTATGTCAACGCGCTCAACCGGCTGGTCATGCGGCGCGGCAAGACGGGCGGCGGGGATGTCAGGGAAATCTCCTACAAGGATGCGGGCGAGTGACCTGATCGGGGGGCCGGACGGCCCTCCTCCTCACCTGATATTGGCGCTCCAGGTGCCGCTGCCCGAACAAAAAGCGCTGCCGCTGCCGCGATAGGGAATGCCGTTGGTCACGTCGCGCGGATACCAGGTGCCCGACAGGCTGCATCCGGCCAGGCTGCCCGACACGGTGTTCACCGACAGCGCGGTTCCGGCCATCCCGACCGTGGCGGTGCCTTCCCACCGCGATGTCGTGTTCCAGATATAATAGTTCCACATACTGTCCGCCGCGCAGGTCAGTCGGCGCAGTTCGAACCCGTAGATGCCGCTTGGCAGGTCGATCCGCCCCTGCCAGTTCGACCCGCGATTGTCGCAATTCTGTGCGGCGGCGGGTGTGGCCAGGGTCAGACCCAGGCAGAGCATCGAGATTGTTGCAATATATTTGAGCATTATTGGTCTCCTTCCCCAATGTGGTCGAACAGTCGAAAAGACGAGGAACGCGCCGCCGAGGCGGGGCGGCGAAACGCCACTTTATAAGGTTAACATAAGATCGCCAGACGCACAAAAACCGGCGCGGACCAGGGTTGATAGGCCGCGCCGTGCGTGATAGCGCAAGCGCCAGTTCCGGTCCCGGCAAGATCACGCCACCCCCGCCACTGTCGGCCCTTTACGTAATCCGGCAAGGGGCGCTATATGCAGATCGGTTTGGGCGTGTGAGTCTCTTGCGCGCCTTTTTGATTTCGACAGCAGGATCGCCCCCCTTATGGTTTTTGGATTTGGCAGCCTCTTCTCCGCCGATATTGCGATCGACCTCGGCACCGCGAACACGCTTGTCTATGTGAAAGGCAAGGGTGTGGTTCTGAACGAACCCTCGGTCGTGGCCTATCAGATCAAGGACGGCGTCAAGAAGGCGCTGGCCTTCGGCGAGGATGCCAAGCTGATGCTCGGGCGCACGCCGGGCAGCATCCAGGCGATCCGGCCGATGCGCGACGGCGTGATCGCGGATTTCGACGTGGCCGAAGAGATGATCAAGCATTTCATCCGCAAGGTCCACAAGCGCACCACCTTCACCAAGCCCAAGATCATCGTCTGCGTGCCGCATGGCGCAACCCCGGTGGAAAAGCGCGCGATTCGGCAATCGGTGCTGTCGGCGGGCGCGCGCAAGGCGGGGCTGATCGCCGAACCCATCGCGGCGGCCATCGGGGCGGGCATGCCGATCACCGACCCGACCGGGTCGATGGTGGTCGATATCGGCGGCGGCACCACCGAAGTGGCCGTCCTCAGCCTGGCCGACATCGTCTATGCCCGCTCGGTCCGCGTTGGCGGCGACCGCATGGATGAGGCGATCATCGCCTATCTGCGCCGCCAGCAGAACCTGCTCATTGGCGAAGCAACGGCGGAACGCATCAAGACCTCGATCGGCACCGCGCGGATGCCCGATGACGGGCGCGGCTCCTCGATGATGATCCGGGGGCGCGACCTGCTGAACGGTGTGCCCAAGGAAACCGAGATCAGCCAGGCCCAGGTGGCCGAGGCGCTGTCCGAACCGGTGCAGCAGATCTGCGAGGCGGTGATGAGCGCGCTGGAGGCCACACCCCCCGACCTCGCCGCCGATATCGTCGATCGGGGTGTCATGCTGACAGGCGGCGGCGCGCTGTTGGGCGAGCTTGACCTGGCACTGCGCGAACAGACCGGGCTGGCCATCTCGGTCGCCGATGAAAGCCTGAATTGTGTTGCGCTTGGCACCGGCAAGGCGCTGGAATACGAGGATCTTCTGCGCCACGCGATCGACTACGACAGCTGACCGTCGCGCAGGCGCGACCCTGACGTATAGGACGACATGGCCCGAGACCGCCAGGATAACAGCCATTCCCGCCCCGTCCGGCGCCTGTTGCTGACGGTTCTGCTGCTCTGCCTTGCGGTGCTGGTCCTGCTCTGGCGCATCGACAACCCGCGGGCCGAACGGCTGCGCTCGGCGGTGACCGACCGGATCGTGCCGAACCTGGAATGGGTCATGGCCCCGGTCACGGCCTTCGGACGGATGATGGATGATTTCCAAAGCTATTCAAGGCTCTACGAACAGAACGCCGAGCTTCGGCGCGAGCTTCAGCAGATGCGCACCTGGCGCGAGGCGGCATTGCAGCTGGAACAGGAGAACGCCCGCCTGCTGGACCTCAACCGGGTGCAGCTGGACCCCGAACTGACCTTCGTGACCGGCGTGGTGCTGGCCGATAGCGGCTCGCCGTTCCGGCGCTCGGTGCTGCTGAACGTGGGCGCGCGGGACGGCATCATCGACGGGTGGGCCACGATGGACGGGCTTGGCGTGGTGGGGCGCATTTCGGGCGTGGGCGAGAACACCTCGCGCGTCATCCTGCTGACCGATTCGAACAGCCGCATCCCGGTCACCGTCCTGCCCTCGGGCCAGCGCGCGCTGCTGATGGGCGACAATACCGGCGTGCCGCTGCTGGAGTTTCTGGAAGCCCCCGAGGACATCACCGCCAGCGACAGCGTCGTGACCTCGGGCGATGGCGGCGTGTTCCCCCCCGACCTCCTGGTCGGTCACGTCGTGGTGGATCGCGAAGGGCGGCTGCGGGTGCGTCCCTCGGCCGATTTCTCGCGCCTCAACTTCCTGCGCGTGATGCGCAGCCACCCCGGCACCGCCCTGTCCGATCCCGGCGGCATGATCGGCCCGCCCTGGCCGCTGATGCCCGAGGAAACAGAGGCGGACGCGCCCCCCCCCGCCGAGGAGGTGCCGACCGATGGCTAGCACCCCTTCGCCCCGCCGCCTCTGGACCTGGCGCAGCCTCTATATCGGCCTGGGGCTCGGCGTCATATTCTTCCGCATCCTGCCGCTGGAAACCGGCACGCCCGGCTTGCCCGGCCCCGATATCATCCTGGGCGTGACCCTGGCCTGGGTGGTGCGCCAGCCCGCCGCCGTGCCCCTCTGGGCGATCGTGTTCCTGTTCCTCCTGTCCGATTTCCTGCTGCAACGCCCGTTGGGTCTGTGGACCCTGCTGGCGCTGCTTGGCTCCGAGGCGCTGCGCAACCGCCGCGCGGGCCTGGCCGAAGCGCCGTTCCTGGTCGAGATGGCCATGGTCTCGGGCATCGTTCTGATGATGATCGTCGCCGAACGCGTGATCCTGTGGGTGCTGATGACCGACCAGCCGAGCCTTGGCCTTGTGCTGATGGAGGGGCTTGCCACGATTGTGATCTACCCCCTAGTGGTCCTTGTCTCGAAATTCCTGCTGAGAATGGATAAGCTGCCGCTGGTCGACCTGGAAGCCGGACTCAGAGGATGAAACGCAGTCAGAAGGAAATCGAGGACAGTGCCCGCAAGGTGGGCCGCCGCAGCCTGATCATGGGCGGCGCGATGCTGGCCACGGGCGCGGTGTTGGCGGCGCGGATGCGCTACCTTCAGGTCGAGCGGGCCAGCGATTTCCGCCTGCTGGCCGAGGAAAACCGCATCAACATCCAGCTTCTGTCGCCCGCCCGCGGGCTGATCTATGACCGGTACGGGCGGCTCGTGGCGGCCAATGAACAGAATTACCGCGTCGTCATGGTGCGCGAAAACGCCGATGACGTGGACGAGGTGCTTGAGCGTCTGTCGCGGCTGGTCAACCTGGATATGGGCGCGATGGCCCGCGCCCGCGACGAGATGATGTCCCGCGCGCCCTTTGTTCCCGTCACCATCGCCGACCGGCTCAGCTGGGAGGAATTTTCCTCGGTCGCCGTCAACGCGCCCTCCCTGCCCGGCATCACGCCGGAAGTGGGCCTCAGCCGCGTCTATCCGCTCGGCCAGGATTTCGCGCATATCACCGGCTATGTCGGCCCGGTCTCGGATTACTACCTGCAATCGAGCGGCGACACCGACCCGGTCCTGCAAATTCCCGATTTCCAGGTCGGGCGCTATGCCGCCGAGGCGCAACTGGAACAGGATCTGCGCGGCGAGGCCGGAACCCGCCGCGTCGAGGTCAACGCGGCGGGCCGCATCATGCGCGAGCTGGACCGCGACCCCGCAACCCCCGGCGATGACGTGCAGCTGACCGTCGATGCGGGGTTGCAGAACTTTGCCCAGGCACGAATGGCCGGTGAAAGCGCCTCGGCTGTGGTGATGGAGGTGGAAACCGGCGAGATCATCGCCATGGCGTCGTCGCCGTCCTTCGATCCCAACCTCTTCGTGCGCGGCATCTCGGTGGCCGATTACAACACGCTGACCGAAGACCCCTACCGCCCGCTGGCCAGCAAGCCGGTGCAGGGCACCTACCCGCCCGGATCGACCTTCAAGATGATGACCGCGCTTGCCGGTCTGGAAATGGGCCTGATCGACCCCGAAGAGCTGATCAACTGCATCGGCTATATCGAGCTCGGCACCCGCAGGTTCCATTGCTGGAAGCGCAGCGGCCACGGTCGGATGGACATGAATAACGGCCTCGCGCAATCCTGCGATGTCTATTATTACGAGCTGTCGCAGCGGGTCGGGATCGACGCGATCGCAGCCATGTCGCGCCGCTTCGGCCTTGGCGAGCACCATGAACTTCCCCTGTCGGCCGTCTCCGAGGGCCTGATTCCCACCCGCGACTGGAAACGCGCCAATCGCGGCGCGGACTGGGTGGTTGGCGACACCCTGAACGCGACCATCGGGCAGGGCTTTGTGCTGGCCTCGCCGCTGCAGCTTGCCATCATGACCAGCCGTCTGGCCACGGGCCGGATGATCCGCCCCAGCCTGGTGCGCACCGTCAATGGCGTTTCCGCCCGGATGGATGATGGCGGCGATCTGGGCCTCGACCCCGCCAATCTCGAGATTGTGCGCCGCGGCATGTGGTCCGTCAACAACGCCCCGCGCGGCACCGCCTACCGGATGCGGTCCGAGGCCGAGGGCTTCGAGATCGCGGGCAAGTCCGGGACCAGCCAGGTCCGCAGTATCACCATGGCCGAACGCGCAACCGGGGTTCTCGGCGATGACGAACTGCCCTGGAACAGGCGCGATCACGCCCTCTTCGTCGCCTATGCGCCCGCGGACAACCCGCGCTACGCCGTCAGCGTCGTGGTGGAACATGGCGGCAGCGGCTCCGGCGTGGCCGCGCCGATTGCCCGCGACATCCTTCTGCGCGCCCATTTTGGCGAGATGCCGCCGCTGTCGGCCTACCCGGTCAACCAGCGCCGCGGTATCGAGGAAATGCAGGACCAGCTGGACCTGCGGTCCTTCGAGACGCCCGAGGAAACCGGGCGCGTGCAGACATGAGCTTTCTCGAATACACCCAGAAATCCACGCCCTCGGGCCTGCACAAGGTCCTGTATCTCAACTGGGCGCTGATCGTCTTGATCGTCACCGTCTCCTGCATCGGCTTCCTGATGCTCTATTCGGTCGCCGGCGGCTCCATGCGGCCCTGGGTCACGCCGCAGCTTCAGCGCTTTGTCCTCGGATTTGCCGTCCTCCTTGTCGTTGCCTTCATCCCGATCTGGTTCTGGCGCAACATGTCGGGCCTGGCCTATGGGGTCTCGGTCCTGCTGCTTCTGCTGGTCGAGGTCATGGGCTCCATCGGCATGGGCGCGCAGCGCTGGATCGACCTCGGCTTCATGCGCCTGCAACCCTCCGAGCTGACGAAGATCACCTTGGTGATGCTGCTGGCCGCCTATTACGACTGGCTCGACCCGCGCAAGTCGTCGCGCCCCCTCTTCGTGCTGATCCCGGTGGTGCTGATCCTGGTGCCCACCTACCTGACGCTGCGCCAGCCCGATCTGGGCACCGCGATCCTGCTGCTCGTTGGCGGCGCGTCGGTGATGTTCCTCGCGGGCGTCCATTGGGCCTATTTCGCCGCCGTGATCGGGGCGGGCGTGGGGCTGGTCACGGCGGTGTTCTATTCCCGCGGCACGCCCTGGCAGCTGTTGGAGGACTACCAGTATCGCCGCATCGACACGTTCCTGGACCCCACCACCGATCCGCTCGGGGCGGGCTACAACATCACGCAGAGCCAGATCGCGCTCGGCTCGGGCGGCTGGACCGGGCGCGGCTTCATGCAGGGCACCCAGTCCAGCCTCAATTTCCTGCCCGAGAAGCACACCGATTTCATCTTCACCACCCTGGCCGAGGAGTTCGGCTTCGTGGGCGCCATCACCCTGCTTGGCCTCTACGCGCTGATCTTGCTCTTCTGTGTCATCACCGGGCTCAAGACCAAGGACCGCTACGCATCGCTGGTCACGCTCGGCATCGCCGTCACCTTCTTCCTTTATTTCGCGATCAACATGGCGATGGTGATGGGGCTTGCCCCCGTGGTCGGCGTGCCGCTGCCGCTGGTCAGCTATGGCGGGTCTGCGATGCTTGTGCTTCTGGTGGCCTTCGGGCTGGTGCAATCGGCCCATATCCACCGCCCCCGCTGATCAGAGGGACCGCTGCCTTGCCCAATATCCTCTTCGCCGCCGCCCCGGACCAATGGGACGACTACGCCCCGCACCTGCGCCGCGCCCTTGACCAGGCGGGCCTCAAGACGGCCCGCGTCGGCCCGGACATCCCCGCGGCCGATGTCGATTACATCGTCTATTCCCCCAACAGCCCGGTGCAGGATTTCTCCAGGTTTCCCCGCCTCAAGGCCGTGCTCAGCCTCTGGGCCGGGGTCGAGACCATCGTGGACAATGCGACCCTCAAGGTGCCGCTCACGCGCATGGCCGATGCCGGTCTGCGGGAAGGCATGGTGGAATGGGTCACCGGCCATGTGCTGCGCCATCACCTGGGTCTGGATACCTACATCACCGACCAATCCGGCACCTGGCGGCCCGACGCCCCGCCGCTCGCGCGCCATCGCACGGTCGCGGTCCTTGGCCTCGGCGAACTTGGCGCGGCTTGCGCCAGGATGCTGGCGGCGCTCAACTTCAACGTCACGGGCTGGAGCCGCAGCCCCAAATCCCTGCCGGAGTTCGCCTGTCACCATGGGGCCGAGGGGCTCGACACCTGCCTCGCCAGCGCCGAGATCGCGGTGCTGCTTCTGCCCGACACGCCCGAGACGGAAAACACCCTGAATACGCGCACGCTGGCGCTGATGCCCAGGGGCGCGGTGATCGTCAATCCGGGCCGGGGCACGCTGATCGACGATGACGCGCTCCTTGCCGCGCTCGACGCGGGGCAGATCGGGCACGCCACGCTCGATGTCTTCCGCACCGAACCGCTGCCCAAGGACCATCCCTACTGGGCGCATCCCAGGGTCACAGTCACCCCGCATATCGCGTCGGAAACCCGCCCCGACACCGCGTCCGAGCTGATCGCCGAAAACATCGCCCGGGCCGAGGCGGATGAGCCCCTGCGCCATGTCGTCGATCGCAACCTCGGCTACTGACGCCTCCGCCCTGTCATCTTCTTGGCAAAAATACTCAAGTCCGGCGCGTCCAACCCGCACCACGTTCCGGCAGATCCACAGACCTCACCCCCCGCCCATGGCAATGCGGCGCAAGGAGGGCTCCCGAAGGGGGCCTGACGCGCGCCGCCCGCCGCTCAGCGCAACCTTGGAGGCTTGGACGGGTCCATCCCCGGCGCGGAACCCGGCACCGATGCGGTCCGCACCTCTGGCAGGTCAAACCGCAACCCGACGCGGGCCAGCCGCGCGCAGACCGGGTCGGCGGCGCGGAAGAAGGCCACGTCCAGCACCCCCGCCTCGATGCCGGAAAACCGCAACGCCTCGCCCACGGCCTGCGCCAGCGCGGGTTCCGCCCCGGGCACCGCATCGACCAGCGCCAGCATGTGCGAGGGCCGCCCGCCGCGATAGGTCACGCCCGCCAGATAGGCCAGTTTCGCCAATCCGCCCGCCTGCGCCAGCTTGGTATCCAGCGCCTCGATCAGCCGGTCGGGCAGGCCGGTGGGGCGCGACACCTCTTCCGGCGCTTCCGTCACCTCCTCGGGCGCGGGGCCGAGCGTCTCCGCCAGCCAGCCGACCGCCGCCTCCGGGATCAGGATCGCCGAGGGCGCGCCGAGATTGACCGCCAGCCCCACGCCCTGCCCCGTAAGCAGCCCGGCGATATTGCGCCCCGACAGCGCCGCGTAAGGCGCGATGCGCCCCGAGAACGCCGCCAGCCGCGCCTCGCGATCGAATACCAGCACATATGTGCCGCCATCCACCGGGAAGACCTGCGGCGCGATCTCGTCATCCGTGGCCTCCTCCGCCAGCAACAGGAACAGCTCGCCATCGGCCAGCCGCTCGTAAAAGCGCATCCGCGCGGCCTCATCCTCGGGCGCGGCCTGCATCAAGGCATGGGCGCGGTCCAGCGGGGTTGTCTCGTCATCCATCACAGAACCTCTTGCAGGCGGGCGCGCAGGGCGGGGACAAGCTCCGCCTCGAACCAGGGGTGTTTCTTCAGCCATGCGGTATTGCGCCAGGACGGGTGCGGCAAGGGGAAGAGGTCGGGCGCATGGTCGCGCCAGGCCGCGACCCGGTCGCTCACGCTCATGCGTCCCGGCAAGTGCCAGTTCTGCGCATAGGCCCCGACCAGCAGCGTGACCCGCAGGTCGGGCAGATGCTCCAGCACGTTGGCGCGCCAGGTCTTCGCGCAAATGGCGGGCGGCGGCAGGTCCGAGCCTTTCGCGTCATAGCCCGGAAAACAGAAGGCCATCGGCAGGATCGCGACGCGGGACCGGTCGTAGAACGTCGCCTCCTCCACCCCCATCCAGTCGCGCAGCCGGTCGCCCGAGGGATCGGTGAAGGGCCGCCCCGAGGCATGGACCCGCGCGCCGGGGGCCTGCCCCGCCACCAGAACCCGCGCGGTCGGCGACGCCCAGAAGACCGGGCGCGGCGCATGGCCCGTCTCGGTCGCCGCAAATCGGTCGGCGCAGAGGCGGCAGGCCGCAATGTCCCTGGCAAGCGTGTCAAAGGTCATGAGGCCATCTGACAGCAGCCATGCAGGAATGAAAACCCGCTGGACAACACTTCTTTATTTCTATAAATATAGAATCATGGAAATGACGCAATATCCCCCCGCCCTCACCTTTGCCGCGACGGCCTTTGCCGCGCTCGGCTCGGAACACCGCCTTGCCATCCTGCGCCGCCTCGTCCGCGCGGGGCCGGAGGGCCTTCCGATGGGCGAGCTTGGCGAAAGCGTCGGCATCACCGGCTCGGTCCTGACCCATCACCTGAAACAGCTTGTCAGCGCCGGTCTGGTGCTGCAACGCCGCGACGGGCGCCGCATTCTCTGCGCCGTCGATTACGACCAGATTCACGCCGTCTCGGATTTCCTGCTGCACGAATGTTGCCAGGATCAGGACAGCCACGCTAGCGCGGTGCCTCATGACTGACCTGTCCCAATCCGCCGCGCCCCTGCGGCGGCCGTTCGCGCGCATCGACAAGGTGCTGCTGACCTGCGTGGGCATCGCGATTGCGCTCCTGCTGCTCGACCGCGCCGCGTTCTGGCCCTCGATCACCGAGGCCGCCACCAGCCTCGCCCAGACCGGCCCCTTCATCCTCTTCGCCGTCGCCGCCATCGGCGTGATGCGCGCGACCGGCTCCGAGCGGCTGATGGAAGGCGCGTTCGAGGGCCGCGAGACGCGCATGATCGTGCTTGGCGCGCTGGCAGGCGGGTTGTCGCCCTTCTGCTCCTGCGAGGTGATCCCCTTCATCGCCGCGCTTCTGGCCGCCGGGGCACCGCTTTCGGCCGTCATGGCCTTCTGGCTGGCCTCGCCCCTGATGGATCCGGCCATGTTCGCGATCACGGCGGGCGCGCTCGGCACCGACTTCGCCATTGCCAAGACCATCGGCGCCGTCGCCATCGGCCTGATGGGCGGCTTTGCCATGATGGCCCTCTCCGGCACGGCATTGCTGGCCAATCCGCTGAAGGCGCGGACGCCGTCCGGCTGCGGCTCCTGCTGCGGCGGCGAGGCGGCCAGGCCGACCCTGAAATGGGCCTTCTGGCAGGACGCGCCGCGCCGCCGTGTCTTTGCCGAGGCCGCATGGGCCAACCTGCTGTTCCTCGGCAAATGGCTCTTGCTGGCCTACCTGTTACAGGCGCTTCTGATACGCTACATCCCCGCCGAGTGGATCGGAACCACGCTTGGCGGCGACGGTATCGGCCCGATCCTGCTTGGTGCGCTCCTCGGGGCTCCGGCCTATCTGAACGGCTATGCCGCGGTGCCGCTGATCGAGGGGCTGGTCGCCCAAGGCATGAGCCAGGGGGCCGCCATGTCCTTCGTCATCGCGGGCGGGGTCAGCAGCATCCCTGCCGCCGTGGCGGTCTGGGCACTGGTGAAACCCAAGATCTTCCTGTCCTACCTGGGTCTGGCCATCACGGGGGCGATCCTGGCGGGACTGACCTGGGGCGCGATTGCCTGACCTGAAAAAAGGCTTCTACGGATAAACCCGAACAATCCGGCGAATTCGTCCGAATAACAAGGCATTGCCCATCAACCGGGCAATGCCTCCCCCAACAGCCGGACAAAAAGTTGCATTGTCCCGCCCCGCCCCATCCGGTATCTGATCTCGAAGGAAAAATGCGGAGGGGCCACATGTATCGCGTCTGGAATTTTGTCACCAATTATTCGCTGTTTCTGATCGGCGGCGCGATTATTGCCCTGATCTGGGCCAACCTGAACCCGGACAGTTACCACTATTTCGTCGATTACGCCATCGTCGACGATTTCTTCATCGGCTACCTGCATGAGGACGAGAACGGCAATCTGATACGCACCCTGACGCTGCATTACCTGGTCAATGACGTGCTCATGGCGCTGTTCTTCGCCATCGCCGCGAAAGAGGTGTGGGAGGCCGTGATCCTCAAGAACGGCTCCCTGCGCGGCAAGAAGGCCGCGACGCCGCTTTTCGCCACCGCGGGCGGCATGTTCGGCCCGATCGCCGTCTATCTGGGCCTCGCCGCCGTCATGGGATCCGAGACCTACAGCGCCGTGGCCAACGGGTGGGCGATCCCCACCGCCACCGACATCGCCTTTTCCTACCTCGTGGGCCGCATGGTCTTTGGCGCGGGCCACCCGGCGGTGCGCTTCCTGCTGCTTCTTGCGATTGCCGATGACGCGGCGGGCCTTCTGATCCTGGCCATTTTCTATCCCTCGGCCGAGCTTGCGCCGGAATGGCTGCTGCTCAGCCTCGGGGCCTCGGTCGGTGCCTTCATCCTGTTCAACTGGCTGCCCCGCCGGCTGGACAGGGGCGACCAGCTGCGCACCCGGTCGACCTTCGTGCGCAAGACCTTCAGCTTCTGGCCCTATGCCGTCGCGGGCTGCCTGTCCTGGTATGGCTTCCAGGAAAGCGGGCTGCACCCGGCGCTTGGCCTTCTGCCCATCGTCCCCGCCATCCCCCATGCCGACCGCGCCTTCGGCTTCTTCGCCGATGCCGAGCGTCACCTGCATGACCTGCTGAACCAGATGGAACACGCGCTGAAATACCCGGTCGAGATCATCCTGGGCCTTTTCGGCCTGCTCAACGCCGGGGTGGAGTTCTCGTCCATGGGCCCCGCGACCTGGCTGGTTCTGGCCGGGCTGATCATCGGCAAGCCCATCGGTATCCTCCTCTTCGGCTGGGTCGCGGCGAAACCGCTTGGCCTGGGTATCCCCGAGGGGATGCGCATCATCGACCTTGTGGTGATCGGCTTTGTCGCCGCCATCGGCTTTACCGTCTCGCTCTTCGTGGCCTCGGTCGCGTTCGATGCCGGGCCGGTGCAGGACGCCGCCAAGATGGGCGCGCTGTTCAGCTTCTTCGCCGCCGTGCTGTCCTTCATCGCGGGCAAGGTGCTGATGGTCGAGAAGCAGGAGAACTGAGGCGTCGGCGCCTCACCGCATACCGGCCCCGGCGACTCCTTCGCCGGGGCCGTTCATTTATGGGACAAATGTGCCGATTTGCCGCCCCGTCACCACGATGGCGCTAGGAAATTGCGCCGATACTGGACATAATCGCGCCCAATTGATGCGATACATCACATGTTCATAAGCTCTGCGCTAAGAAAGACAGGGCACGGATGTGGCAGCAGCATAGGGCAACGGATGCTCGAATTTCGGAACGTCTCCAAGTCCTTCTGGACGGGCACGCAGCGCAAGGTGATCCTTGATCGCGCCTCGTTCCGCGTGGAGATCGGGCAATCGCTCGGCATCCTGGCCCCCAACGGCACCGGCAAGACGACCGTGATCAACATGATGGCGGGGCTCGAAAAGCCCGATGAGGGCGAGATCGTGCGCAACTGCCGCATCTCCTTCCCGCTCGGCTTCATGGGCGGCGTGATCAGCAAGCTGTCGGCCACCGAAAACGCCCGCTATATCGCGCAGCTCTACGGGCTGGACCCCGACTATATCGAGGCGTTCTGCCGCTGGCTCTGTGACCTTGAGGAATATTTCGACCGCCCCCTCGGCACCTACAGTTCCGGCATGAAGGCGCGGTTCCAGTTCTCGCTGATGCTGGCGCTGGAGTTCGACATCTACCTGATCGACGAGGGGATGCCGCGCACCACGGATGCCGAGTTCAACCGCAAGGCGGGCAGCATCCTGGCCGACCGGCTGACCACATCCACCGTGATCATCGTGTCGCACCAGGCAAAGACGCTGGAGAAATTCGCCAACAAGGCCGCCGTCCTGAAGGATGGCCAGTTCTACCAGTTCGACACGCTCGAAGAGGCAAAGAGGCTCTATGACTATGAAACCCAAGGGTAAGAAGTTCCGCATCCGGCGCACCGGCGCGGCACCCGGATCGGCGGCCTCCCCGGCGGGGGCCACTGACGGGGACGCGCAGGACAGCGAGGACGGCTTCGGCGGCGGGGCCTTTCCAGGCGCGGCCGCGGCCCAGGACCAGCAACCGCCGCGCACCCTCTCGATCGAGGAGGAGCTTGCCGCCATCCGCCAGGAAGGGCTGACCGGGCGGCAATTGCGCATGGCCCGGCGCACGGCGCAGAAACACGGGCTGCAACCGGCCTCGGATTTCGATGCGGTGCGCCTGTTGCGGCGTCAGGGGATCGACCCGTTCGAACGTTCCAACATGCTGGAACTGGTGGTCAATGAGGGTCAGAAAAGCGCGCAGGCGCGCCTGCCCGCCACGGTACGCCACCCCTCCTCGCAGGTGCCCGCCACGGCCCCCGCCGGACCGCCCCCCACGATAGACGAGGCGACGCGCGCGCAGGAGATTCTGCGGATGCAGCGCGACATCGCCGCCCGCCGCCGCAAGCGCCTGATCCTTCTGGCCGCCCGGCTTCTGGTCTTTGTCCTGCTGCCGACCGCAGGTGTCGGGTATTATTTCTACAACGTGGCCACACCCTTCTACGCGGCCAATTCCGAGTTCCAGATCCAGAAGGCCGAAGCCTCCAGCCCCGCCGGCGGCCTTGCGGGCCTCTTCGGCGGCACGACCTTCGCCACGGTCCAGGATTCCATCGCGGTGCAGAGCTTCCTTGAAAGCCGCGAGGCGATGCAGCTGGTCGATGAGGAACTGGGCCTGCGGGACCATTTCTCCTCCCCCGACATCGACCCGCTGAACCGCCTGGCCCCCGACGCCACCGAGGAAGACCTCTACGATCTCTATTCGCGCAACCTGACCATCGGCTACGACCCGACCGAGGGGCTGATCCGGATGGAGGTGGTCTCGGCCGATCCCGAGCTGTCCGAACGCTTCTCGCAGGCCCTGATCCGCCATGCCGAGTCTCGCGTCGACCAGATGGCGCAACGCCTGCGCGGCGACCAGATGGCGGGCGCGCGCGAAAGCTATGAGGAAGCCGAGGCCAACATGATGGCGGCGCAACAACGTGTCGTCGCGCTTCAGGAACAATCCGGCGTGCTCAGCTCCGAGGCCGAGGTCGGCGCGCTGTTCAACCAGATCTCCACCTTCGAAATCCAGGCGCAACAGGAACGCCTGCGCCTCGCTGAACTGCAATCGGTCCAGCGCCCGAACCAGGCCCAGGTCGAGGTGGCGGAACGCAATATCCAGCGGCTCGAGGCCCTGATCGCCGAATTGCGCGCCTCGATGACCGACGGGCAGTCCGATGATGCCTCGCTGGCGCAGATTTCCGCCCAACTGGTGGTGGCGCAGGCCGATCTGCAAACCCGGCAGTTGATGCTGGCGCAGGCGTTGCAGGCGCTGGAGGCATCGCGGCTCGAGGCCAGCCGCCAGTCGCTCTACCTGACCGTCAGCGTCAATCCCGTCGCCACGGATGAGGCCGCCTATCCCCGCAAGCTGGAGAACACCCTGCTTGCCTTCCTGGTCTTTTCTGGCATTTACCTGATGGTGTCGATGACGGCATCCATCCTTCGTGAACAGGTTTCTGCGTGACGATATGAAACAAGTCGAGATCGGGAAGATCGTTGTTGGCAACGATCGCCCCCTGACCCTCATCGCGGGCCCCTGCCAGTTGCAGACCCGCGACCACGCCCACATGATCGCCGGTCGCATGGCCGAGATCTGCGACCGGGCGGGCGCGCAATATGTCTTCAAGGCCAGCTTCGACAAGGCCAACCGCACCAGCCTGAAGGGCAAGCGCGGCACCGGCATCGCGGAAGGGCTGGAGATATTGCAGAGCGTCAAGGACAGCTTCGCCTGCCCGGTCCTGACCGATATCCATACCGAGGCACAATGCGCCGAGGTCGCGCAAGTGGCCGACATCCTGCAAATCCCCGCCTTCCTGTGCCGCCAGACCGACCTGTTGCTGGCCGCGGGCCAGACCGGCGCGGTGATCAACGTCAAGAAGGGGCAGTTCCTGGCGCCCTGGGACATGCCCAATGTGGTGGCCAAGATCGAAAGCACCGGCAACACCCGCATCCTGCTGACCGAGCGCGGCACGTCTTTCGGCTACAACACCCTTGTGGCCGACATGCGCGCCCTGCCGCAGATGATGCAGACCGGCTATCCGGTGGTGATGGACGCCACCCATTCGGTGCAGCAACCCGGCGGGCAAGGCGGATCGTCGGGCGGTCAGCGTGAATTTGCCCCGGTCATGGCGCGCGCCGCCGTCAGCCTCGGCATCGGGGCGGTCTTCATCGAGACGCACGAAGACCCGGACACCGCTCCCTCGGACGGCCCCAACATGATCCCGCTCGACCGGATGGAGGCGCTGGTGCAGGGCCTGATGCAGTTCGACCGACTCGCCAAGGCCGACCCGATCCGCATCTGAAGGTGCAATCCGCACTTTTCCACGAGGGTCGAAACCCCTAGGATCACCGGCATATTTCCAGATCGCCGGTGATTTTCCATGCGTCTCATTCTTCTGCTCGCCCTCCTTGCCCTGCCTCTGCCCGCGCTGGCGCAGGACGCCGCCCAACCCGAGGGCACGATCTCGGTCGAGAACTCGCTGGAGGAGGACGCCGCCATCGCGGTGCGCATCCGCGAGATCATTCGCCAGCTCGACGGCTATGACGACGTCACCGTCTATGTCGCCAACGGCATCGTCACCCTGCGCGGCACCACGCTGGACGCGGCCACGGCCTCCGCGCTGAACGGGCTGGTCTCGCGGGTCGAAGGCGTCGTCGCGATCGAGAACGAGGTCGAGGAGACCACCGATGTCGTCGAACGCCTGACCCCTGCGGTGGAACGCCTGCGGGCCCGCACCATGCAATTCATCTCCTTCCTGCCGCTGATGCTGATCGCTGTCGTGGCGGGCCTTCTGGTGATGTGGTTCGGCTTCTTCATCGCGCGCCGCAAGAACCCCTGGGACCGCATGGCCCCCAATGCCTTCATCGCCGATATCTACCGCCAGATCACCCGGCTCTTCTTTGTCGTCATGGGTGTGGTTATGGCGCTGGACCTTCTCAACCTCACGGCCCTTCTGTCCACCATCCTGGGCGCCGCCGGGATCGTCGGCCTCGCCATCGGCTTTGCGGTGCGCGACACGGTGGAAAACTTCATCGCCTCGATCATGCTGTCGATGCGCCAGCCCTTCCGCCCCAAGGACCTGGTCGAGATCGAGGGCGATACCGGCCATGTCATCCGCCTGACCAGCCGCGCCACGATCCTGCTGTCGCCCGACGGCAACCACATCCGCATTCCCAACGCGACGGTGTTCAAGGCGCGGATCGTGAATTTCACCCGCAATGACGAACGCCGCTTCACCTTCACCCTCGGCATCGACGCCAATGCCGACCCCGCCGAGGCGCAGAACATCATCCTGGCCGCATTGGCCGAGCTTCCCTTCCTGCTGACCACCCCCGGCCCCTCCACCTGGGTCGAGGAGGTCGGCGACAGCAATATCACCATCACCGCGGCGGCCTGGGTCAAGCAGCATGAAACCGGCCTCTTCATGGCCCGCGGCGAGGCGATCCGCATGGCCAAGGCAAGGCTGGAGGAGGCCGGGATCACCCTGCCCGAGCCGACCTACCGCCTGATCACCCAACCCGCCGAGACCGCCAAGCCAGCGCCCGCCCCCGAGGCCGCCCCAGCCGTGGCCCTGCCCGTGCGCGACGAGGAAACCCAGGAGCTGGAACGCATCGTCGACGCCGAACGCGCCGACACGCAGCACAAGGATCTGCTGGCGCATGAAGCCCCGCAGGAATAGCCGCGGGCGCGGGGCATTTTTTGACCGAAAGGTCTTGATCCCCCGCCCCAGCTTGCGTAACTAGCGCTGCACAGTTGGGGTGTAGCCAAGCGGTAAGGCATCGGTTTTTGGTACCGTGTATCGTAGGTTCGAATCCTACCACCCCAGCCAGCCACTCTCCTGATTCCAGACCGTGCAGAGTGTCCCTCACATAGTGGCGTATTTTCAAACGGATGTGTGGATAGCGTTCTGGCGTAGACCGGGACCGGGCCTCGAACAGGGCCCGATATCGCCGGAAGTCTGGGCCCGGCACTTTCGCGATACGAAGGTGAGAGATGTCGGATCAGAGCGTGGTGATCAGCTGGCGCTGTTCAGCCCAGTCCGTTGGAAGGTCGTGACGGACACACCAGTCGGACCTAAGGCCCGGAGGCTGTCTTCCATCCATTACATCGCGGGTAATGTCCGGTGCCAGAAAGGCGAGACCGACGATCTGCTGGATGCGGCGCTTCGATTCACTCTCTGTTTCGGCAATATCTGAGAACGTTTCACCGGCCCTGATCCGCGCGAACCAGGCATGGGCCTTTGAGGTGCTTCCCAATTCGTGGTCGATGCCCGGATTTTCTGAGCTTCATTCTGCTCCTGCGGATATGGTCTCATACATGCCGGATGCCGGAGGAGTTCGAGGCGGTCTGGCCAAACCTCGGCGATGTCAGCTTCGTCTCGACCCTGTCCAGGCAAGGTCAAACCCCGCTTGCTCGACAGCGCGATTTGATCCGCGACGTCGGCAAGACCTGCGACCAGAACAAGGCCGCTTCTTCGAGCCGAAGCGCGAGCGTCATCTGCACCAAAGAGAACCGCAAAAGCCTCACCGGCCTGTCGGGCCGAGCCCGGTTGGCGGGCCGTCTCCGACCCGTTCTCCTGTCGGTTGCGACCACGTGCTGCAGGGTCGGATCGAAGCGAGTCATCTGTATCGAGATTTTGAATGAAGCCTATTCAGTAATTAAAGTTTACTTTGATTTTCGTGGGGGCGAATGTCCTGACAGCCACTGGCCAGCCATCTGAAAGGGGATCTCAACCCATGGAAGTCTCGTTCGCCAAGGAAATCGAGAAGTTGAAGCTCGGGGATGGCGAGACCTTCGAGGGTGAGGGGATCCTGGCCGTTACCAAGGCGCTTCTGCAGTCCGGTGTCTCCTATATCGGAGGCTATCAGGGCGCGCCTGTGTCCCATCTGATCGACGTCATGGTGCAGGCCGCGCCGCAGATGGCCGAACTGGGCGTGCACGTAGAGCCCTGCACGAACGAAGCCTCTGCCGCGGCCATGCTAGGCGCGTCGATCATGTATCCGGTGCGCGGCGCTGTGACCTGGAAATCCATCGTCGGCACCAATGTGGCGGCGGATGCGCTGTCGAACCTTGCCTCACCCGGTGTGATGGGCGGCACCTTGATCGTGGTGGGGGAGGATTTCGGCGAAGGCTCCTCTGTCATCCAGGAACGCACGCACGCTTTCGCGATGAAATCCACCCTGTGCCTGATGGATCCGCGCCCGAACCTGACCAGTATCGTCAATGCGGTGGAGACGTCGTTCGAACTGTCCGAGGCGTCCAACACCCCGGTCATGATGGAACTGCGCATCCGCGCCTGCCACGTGCAGGGCAGTTTCCAGGCCAAGGATAATGTGGCGGCCGACATCTCGATGACGCAGCTCCTGGCCGAACCTGCGCCGCATGTCTACGAACAGCTTGCCCACCCGCCCGCGACCTTCGGGCACGAGCGCAAGAAAAGCGGCGAACGGATGCAGGCCGCGCGGGATTTCATTCGCGATCGCGGCTTGAACGAGCTGTTCGAGGGCCGGATGCACAAGGATGTGGGCCTGATCGTCCAGGGCGGTCTCTACAACGCGTTGATGCGCGCCCTGGAGGAGCTTGGACTTGCCGATGCGGCGGGCAATTGCGACCTGCCGATCATGGCGCTGAATGTCGTCTATCCGCTGGTCCCCGACGAGATCACCGCCTTCGTGGAAGGCAAGCGCGCAGTGATGGTGCTGGAAGAGGGCCAGCCGGAGTTCATCGAGAACGAGATCGGCACGATCCTGCGCCGAGCGGGCTGTGACGTGACACTTGCGGGCAAGGACATCATGCCATTGGCAGGCGAATATTCCGCGCCGGTCCTGCTGGAGGGGGTGGGTGCCTTTCTGCGCCGACATTTGCCGTCGCTTGGCAATGTCCTGGGGGAGCAGGACTATGACGCAGAGGTGCAGGGCCTGAAGGAACAGGCCGCCAGGCTGCTTGGTGCCCCCGTGCCGCCGCGTCCGCCGGGGTTCTGCACCGGATGCCCGGAACGGCCTTTCTTCTCGGCCTTGAAACTGACCGAGCGCGAGATCGGCAAGGTGCATTACTCCGCCGATATCGGCTGCCATGCCTTCGCAACGTTCGCGCCCTTCAACTTCGGCAACTCGATCCTTGGCTACGGGATGAGTCTCGCCTCGAACGCCTCTGTCGCGTCCTTTCAGAAAAAGCCGCCGCTTGCGGTCATGGGCGATGGCGGTTTCTGGCATAACGGATTGCTGTCGGGGGTGGCGTCGCGGCTGCTCAATGGTGGTGACGGTGTCCTGGTGATCATGAAGAACGGCTATACCTCGGCCACCGGCACGCAGGAGGTCATCTCCTCCCCCGATCCGGCGCTGAAGCTGAAAGCGGCCGAGAAAAGCGCGACCCATGGCGAAACCACCATCGAGGATGCGCTGAAAGGCGTTGGTGTGAAGTGGCAGCGCACAGTGCACACCTATGGCGTGGCCAAGATGCGGGACACGTTGCTGGAGGCGTTCCGGTCCCCGTTCAAGGGGCTCAAGGTCATCGTGGCCGAGGGAGAATGTCAGCTCGAAAGACAACGCCGCATCAAACCCATCCGCGCCAAGGCGCTGGCGGCGGGCGAGCGTGTGGCGCGTGACCGGTTCGGGATCGATGAGGATACCTGCACCGGCGATCATTCCTGCATCCGCCTGTCCGGGTGCCCGACCCTGACGGTCAAACCGGCCTCGGACCCGCTGAAGACCGACCCGGTAGCCCATGTCACCAATGGCTGTGTCGGTTGTGGATTATGTGGCGAGGTCGCCCATGCGGCGACGCTCTGCCCATCTTTCTGGAAGGCCACGATCATATCGAACCCGACCTGGTGGGACAGGGCCAAGGCGCGCTTCAGCGCGACCCTGGCCCGAGGGACAGTGGCATGAGCGATGTGGTGCGCATTCTGGTCGCCGCGCTCGGCGGCGAAGGCGGCGGGGTTCTGACCAGTTGGATCGTGGCCGCCGCGCGGGCGGCTGGCAAGGAGGTGCAGGCGACTTCGGTGCCCGGCGTGGCGCAACGCACGGGATCGACCAGCTACTACATCGAGATCGCGGAACCGGGGCAGGGGGCGGTGTTCAGCCTCGTGCCACTGCCCGCGCGTATCGACGTGGTGCTGGCCAGCGAATTGGTGGAAGCCGCCCGTTGCATGGCAGGCGGTTTCGTGTCGCCTGACCTGACCACGCTGATCGCCTCGACCAACCGGGTCTATTCAACCGCCGAGAAGATCAAGTTGGGCGATGGCCGTTATTCGGAAAACAAAATGCGCGAGGCGGCCCAGGCCATGGCCAGGACCGCGCATCTGCTGGATCTCGACGCCCTGGCGACCGCAAACCGCACCTTCATCTCTGCGACCATGTTTGGGGCGTTGATGGGGGCCGACGTTTTGCCATGGAGTGATGAGGTATCGCTCTCCGTCATCGGCGGCAACCAGGCCTCGATCGATGGGGCCCGTGCGGCGGCCGAGGCGGTCCGAAACCCGATGCACGCGCCGGACGCGACTGCCGCTGCACCTGCCGCGATGCATCTCGAAGGGTTGCCGCCCGAGGTGCAGACCATTGTGGGCCACGGACATGACCGGACCGTCGATTTTCAGGATGCGGCTTATGGCCAGGACTACCTCACCCATGTCGCGGGGCTGGCCGCTGTCACGGATATGGCGGATCACCGCGCTGTCTATGCCCTGTCCGAGGCCGCCCGCCGACTGGCCCTGTGGATGGCTTACGAGGATGTGGCTCGCGTGGCGGATCTCAAGACCCGGCCCGAACGGTTTGCGCGCATCCGCGACGAGGCAGAGGTGACGCCCGATCAGGTGCTGTGGGTGACGGAATACCTCAAACCCCGCGCCGAGGAGGTTGCCGACATCCTGCCCGTGGGTCTGGGGGCCTGGGTCATGCGGCGGGTTGCTCGGGGCAGGGGGCTGCCCTTTACCGGGCGGGGCGTCCATATCCGCTCGAACGGAGTCTTTGGCTATCGCCTGTTGCGCCTTGTGGCGGGAATGGGCCGCTGGCGCCGCCGCTCGTTCAGGTTCCGCGCCGAGATGGAAGACATCGCGCAATGGCTTGAAGCTATGAGGACCGCGCTTGGCCGGGATGCCGGGTTTGCCTCTGTGCTGGCGGAACTGCCGCGCGTGCTGAAAGGCTATTCCGACACGCAACAGCGCGGCAAGGCGGCCTATTCGAAGATCATGCACGGCATTGTCCTGCCCGCGATCGCCGCGGGCCAAGAGGCGCAAACCGCCCAGACCCTGCGCCATGCCGTTGCAGCGGCCCTGGCCGACGAAGATCACGCGGCGCTCGATGCCATCTTGTCCGGGGCTGAGGCCCCCGATCCGCGCATCCCCAATCTGCGGAGCGCCTGACCATGCTGACCAGCCGACGGACTGTCTTGATTGAATGGGGCGATTGCGACCCCGCTGATATCGTTTTCTACCCCAACTATTTCCGCTGGTTCGATGCCTCGACCGCCGCGCATTTCAGGTCGGCGGGATTGCCGAAGCCGAAACTGGTGACCGATTACAATGTCGTCGGCTTCCCGATGGTCGATACCCGGGCGCGGTTCCTTGTCCCGTCGCGCTATGGCGACGAGGTTGTGATCGAAACCCGGATCGCCGCCTTTGGCCGGTCGAGCTTCGAGGTCGAACACAGACTGATGCGGGGCGACGTGCTGGCCGTCGAAGGCTTCGAAAAACGGGTTCTGGTTGCGAAATCGGCAGATGGCGCGGGGCTGAAATCCGTGCCGGTGCCCGAGGATGTCCGGGCGCTGTTCACCGGGGACGACACATGAAGATCGTGGTTCTGGGAGCAGGGGCCATGGGGTCCGTCTTTGGCGCGCGGTTGCACTTGGGCGGAGCCGAGGTCACGCTGCTCGATGTGAACGAGGCCCATATCGCGGCAGTGCGCGAAACCGGCCTCAGCGTGGCGTTGGATGAAGGCACTCAGGTGCTGGACATCCCGATCATGCGGCCCGAGGTGTTCGTGGACCCTTCCGATCTGATCCTGCTCTTCACCAAGATCTTCCACACCGATGCGGCGCTGCAAACGATCCGGCGGCATCTGAACAGTACCCCGGTGCTTAGCCTGCAGAACGGCATTGGCAACGTGGAACGGATAGCCCGACATCTGCCGATGGAGCGGATTCTCATCGGTATGACGATGACGCCCGCGGAATTCATCGCCCCTGGCAAGGTCGCGTCATACGGGCCAGCGACCACGCAATTCCATGCCGCCGATGGCCAGCACCGCCAGCTGCTGGACGACATCGCCGCAGCCATGCGGGCCGGTGGCATCGACGCGGCGATCGACCCCGATATTCAGGCCGCGATCTGGGAAAAGGCCGCCTTCAACTGCGCCATGAACGGGCTCTGCGCCCTCTCGAACGCGACGCCAGGGGCCATCGGTGCCTCCGAGGCGGGCCGAACCCTGGCCTTCGAGGTTGCCGACGAAGCCGTCTCGGTGGCGCGGGCCAGCGGTGTCGCGGCCGACCCGGACAAGGTCAGGGCGCTGATGCGTCACGCTTTCGCGCAACACGTGTTTCACGAGGCCTCGATGCTCCAGGACCGCAAGGCCGGACGCCGCACCGAGATAGACGCGCTGAACGGGGCCGTTTCCGAGACGGCGGCGCGGCTTGGCATCGCCACACCGGCCAACAACACGATTGCGCGTCTCGTGCGCCTGTTCGAGGACGCGAAAGACTGGATGACGCATCACCAATCCAAGGCATGACGCAGAAAAGGCTTGCCATGAGAGGGGGGCGCGTCTTCGATGACTGTAACCGACGAACCAAAAAGGGGAGGAGACCCACATGAACTATCTTGCACTGACAGGCACCCTTGCCGGCGCGCTGTCGCTGGCAACGGCCGCCTCGGCCCAGGAATACACATTCCGCCTGCACCATCTGCTGAGCGCACAGGCCCCTGCCCATACCCAGATGCTGGTGCCTTGGGCCGAGCGGATCGAGGAAATGTCCGAAGGTCGCGTCGAGATCGAGATCTTTCCGGCCATGACCCTCGGCGGTGCCCCGCCCGAACTGATCAGCCAGGTCCGTGACGGCGTGGTCGATCTGATCTGGACGGTCAACGGCTACACGCCGGGTCTGTTCCCGCGCACCGAGGTGTTCGAACTGCCCTTCGTCTACGTGAACGATCCGGTCGCGGCGAACCTTGCGATGTATGACATGTTCGAGGAGTACCTGGCCGAGGAATACCAGGGCGTCGAGGTCATGTTCCTGCATGTCCACGCGGGCCAGGGCATTCACATGGTCGAAACAGAAACCCGCAGCCCGGCCGATTTCGAGGGCCTGCGGATGCGTATCCCGACCCGCACCGGATCGTGGATCATCGAGGCGCTCGGCGCGACCCCGGTGGCGATGCCGGTGCCGGACCTGCCGCAGGCGCTGCAAACCGGTGTCGTCGATGGGGCCTTCATCCCGTGGGAGATCATCCCGCCGCTGCGGATCCAGGAGCAGACCGAGTTCCAGATCGAAGGCTACGACATGGCCCGTTTCGGTACCACCACCTTCCAGGTGTCGATGAACGCCGATCGCTGGAACGGATTGCCCGAGGACATCCAGGCCATTTTCCGCGAAGCGTCCAACCGCGAATGGTGGGGGCAGGTCGGTGAGATCTGGCGCAACTCGGACAATTTCGGGATCAACATGGCGGTCGAGGCGGGCAATACCCACGTCGTCCTCAGCGAGGATGAGACCGAGGCCTTCCGTGTGGCGCTGGAGCCGGTGGTCGATCGCTGGATCGAGGAAGTATCCGGCATGGGCATCGAAGGCGAAGCCCTTGTAGAAGCCGCACGTGAGGCGATCGCGGCGAACGCTTCGGACATGTGATGGAGGCTCCCGTCCTTGATACGCGCCGCACCGGCTGGACCGGTGCGGCGGAGCGGCTCATCAATTTCTGGTCGCTCATGGGCGGAGTCATGGTGGTGGCGGTTGTCCTGATGAACGTCTGGGCGGTCGTCGCTTCCATCCTCGGGATTCCGTTCGCGGGTGATTTCGAGCTGACCCAGATGGGCATCGCCATCGCGGCCTTCGCCTTCCTGCCCTATTGCCAGATAACCGGAGGCAACGTTACCGCCGACATCTTTACGGCGCGCGCCTCGCAGTTCTGGGTCTCGGTATTCGCGCTTGCGGCCTCGATCGTCGCACTGCTTTTCGGCCTCTTGCTGCTCTATTCCATGTATGGCGGCATGCTCAGCCAGCGTCAGTACAACTACACCACCGCGATCTTGCAGATACCGATCTGGTGGGCCTATCTGCCCTGCCTGTTTTCGCTGGTCCTACTGGCCGTGGCCTCCCTCATCACCCTCTTGGACAACCTCGGCAAGACCGTCCGGGGCGGAACCTGATCCATCATGCTTGATCCAATTACCCTGGGGCTGATCAGCCTTGCCATCCTGATTCTGCTGATCGCGCTCAGGATGCCGATTGCCTATTCCATGATCCTGGTTGGCGGCGTCGGCACCGTCATCATGAACGGCCCCTTTACGGTCCTGAACCAGCTCAAGACGCTGGCCTTTGGCTCGTTCTCGAATTACGGGCTGTCCGTGGTGCCGATGTTCGTGCTAATGGGCGCGATTGCCAGCCGCTCGGGCTTGTCCAAGGCCCTGTTTCGCGGGGCCAACGCCTGGCTGGGATGGGCGCCGGGCGGCACCGCGATGGCGGCCATCGCGGGCTGCGCGGGGTTCGGCGCGGTGTCGGGATCTTCGCTGGCCACCGCTTCGACCATGGGGCGCATCGCGCTGCCGGAACTCAAGCGCTTCAACTACTCCGGTGCGCTTGCGACGGGCTCGCTGGCGGCGGGCGGCGTGCTTGGCATTCTCATTCCGCCCTCGGTCGTGTTGATCATCTACGCGGTGATCGTCGAGGCCAACATCGTGACCATGTTCATGGCGGCGATGATCCCCGGTTTCCTCGCCGTGCTGTTCTTCATGCTGACCATCCTGATCTACGTGATGATCAAGTCCGAGGCGGGCCCCAAGGGCGGTGCCGCCGACCGGGCCGAGTTCATCGCCGCGACCATCGGTTTGCTGCCGGTCTTCCTGATCTTCGGCATCGTGCTTGGCGGTATTTATCTTGGCTTCTACAATCCGACCCCGGGTGCGGCCATCGGCGTGTTCCTGGTGGCAATCTACGGGCTGGCCATGCGCAGCCTGACCTGGGAAGGCACCATCGGCAGCCTCAAGGAAACCGCCGGCACCACAGGCATGATCTACCTGATCTTGCTCGGGGCCGAACTGATGAAGATCTTCATGTCGCGCATCCGGATGCCGCAGGCCACCGCCGAATGGATCTCGACCTCTGGGCTGGAGCCGATGACGGTCCTGATCTTGCTGCTGGTCGCGCTGATCCTTCTGGGCTGCCTGATGGACTCTCTGTCGATGATCCTTCTGGTCATCCCGTTTTTCTGGCCGGTGCTGGTCGAACTCAATGGCGGGCTCTACGCTTTCGGCCCAGACACCGGTTTCGGGATGAGCACGGAGGATCTGAAGGTCTGGTTCGGGATACTCGCGCTCATCGTCGTGGAACTGGGGCTGATCACGCCGCCTGTGGGGATGAATGTCTTCGTCATCTCGGCGTTGGCGCGCGACACGCCAATGATGGACACGTTCAAGGGCGTGTTGCCGTTCTTCGGCGCCGAGCTTGTCCGCGTCGTGGTGCTGATCATGTTCCCGGTTCTGACCTTGTGGCTGCCAAGCGTGATGTGACGCGGCCCCCGCCCCATATCAAAGGGGCGGGATTTGGGCTTTCACTTCCCGCGCGATGAGGTCGCGCAGCCAGATATGCATCGTCGAGCGATGGGTGCGTGTGGTCCAGACCAGGTCGATCTCGAACGGAGACGGGCAGGGGCAGTCACGGATGCACAGCCCGCCACATTCCGCCCGGGCCACGCGCATCGGCAGGGTGGTCATCAGGTCGGTTCCCTTCAGCACACCACCGATCCCCGCCGGACTCGGCACGTTGAGGATCTGGTTGAGGCTGAGCCCGAGGTCGTCCAGCGCCTTGAGATACCCCGACCTCCAGCCCCCCGCATAAAGCACAACGGCATGATTGGCGGCGATGTAGCTGTCCAGCGTCAGCGGCGCAGCGGCCAACGGGTTCTCAGGATCCATCACGCAGACGTAATGTTCCGTCAACAGGTTGCGACAGAAGAATTCCGGCGTGTCGGGCTTGAGCGGCCCGATCAGCAGATCGGCCTCGGAGCGCTTGAGTTGCAGATGGCCTTGCGAGATCGACGGAATGGTCTCAATCCGCATGCGCGGCGCGGCGCGGCGCAGGGCGCGGATGAGAGGCGGCAGGATGATCTGCCGTTCGTAGAAGTTGCACGCAATGGTGACCTTGGCCGAGGTCCGTTCCGGATCGAACTCCGCCGGCTCGGCGATCTCGCCTATTTCGGCCAGCGCCCGCGTTGCGAACTCGTGCAGTGTAGCGCAGCGCTCGGTGGCAACGACGCTGCCGCCCTGACGGTAGAAAAGGGGGTCATCGAAGGCCCGGCGCAACTTTTTGATCGTATAGCTGACAACCGACTGATTGATCCCCAACTGCGCCGCCGCCTCGGAAAAGGACCGCAGGTCATGAACCAGCCGCAAGATGTTCAGCGCCGCGAAATCCACCCGTCCGGTGTCGGTCTTTGCCATGGGGCTGCCTCCTCAAAATCTGTTTCCCAGATACGTATCATCTATCGGATCAGTTTGTCAGATGTATCGCCAGTATGTAATCCTGAGGAAAGCTGCGAAATTGAGGATGGATCCAATGCCCCTGGCCCCGGTCGATAACGACGTCACCATCGCGGAACTCACGCGTGCGCCTTACCCGATCTATCAGCGCCTGCGCGCGGAGACGCCGGTTCTGGACGTGTCTGCGGTAGGACGGATCCTGCTGACCAAGGCAACCGATACGCGCGCGGTGAAGGATGACCCCGAAACCTGGAGCTCGAACGACCCGAACACGCCGATGGAACGCGCCTTCCAGGCCCATACCCTGATGCGCAAGGACGGGGCGGCGCATCTGCGCGAACGCAACGCGATGATGCCGACCTTCTCGGCGAAGAATATCAAGACCCATTGGGTGCCGGCCTATGAGAAAATCGCCTCGGAATATCTCGACCGGCTGCCGAAAGACGAGATAGTCGATCTGTTCCCGGCTTTGGCGGGGCCGGTTGCGGCGAACATCCTGTCGGTGATCCTGGGTATTCCCGAGGCCGGCGACGACGACATGCAGGAATGGTCGCAGGCCCTGATCGACGGGGCCGGGAATTTCGGATGGGAGGACGCCCCGTTCAAACGTGTCGACCTCGCGCATGTCCAGATGAACAAGCTGATGGAGGACAAACGCGACGCGCTGATCGCCGAGCCTGACCAATCCGCCTTGTCGATCATGCTGAATGCCGAGGATCCGATCGAATGGAGTCAGATGATGGCGAACGTCAAGATCGCCATCGGCGGCGGCATCAACGAGCCGCGCGACGCGCTGCTGACCATCCTCTACGGGCTGCTGTCGGACCCCGAGCAGCTGAACTGGGTCAAGGAAAACGAAAAATGGAGCGATGCCTTCGAAGAGGGCGTGCGGTGGGTCGCCCCAATCCAGGTGTCCTCGCGCCGGGCCACGCGCGATGCGCAGATCCGCGGCATCGACATCCCCGAGGGCCGCGTGGTGATGACGGTCCAGGCCTCGGCCAATCACGATGAGGATGTGTTCGAGGATGGGCACCTCTTCAACGTCTTCCGCGACCGCAAACCGCATCAGAGCTTCGGTGCCGGGCCGCATCACTGCATGGGGACGCATATCTCGCGGATGATGGTCGGCAAGATCATGTTGCCCATGATCTTCGACCGCTTCCCGAACATGTCACTGGTGCCCGATGAGGACCCCAACTGGTTCGGGTTCGGCTTTCGGGGCCCCTTGCGTCTACCTGTGCGGCTGAGCTGACGGGCAGCGCCGAACGGGCCCGCACTTCTTTGAACACGCGCCTCGGCTGATGCGGTCTCACTGGCGTTTCGGACCGAACCGGAAGGCAACCTGCCAGCTGGATTTGGCCTTTGAACCGACGTGGGGCTCGGACAGGGCGAAGGCGCCGGGGTATTCGCCCGCGACCATGCGCGGCAAGGAGGCGTCCTTCTTGTCATCGGGCAGCGATTTCAGCGAGCCGATCAGCGCGTTGCCCCGGGCGATCAGGCTGGCCACGGGCACCCAGCCGCAGGCCAACTCTGCGGCGACGACGCAGTATTCCAACGCCCCTGAGGGGCGACATATCTCTGCGACGCGATGGTCCATGGCGGCCCCTACCCGGCCTCGACCAATTTCGGGGCCACCTCGGTCGCCACCCTCTCGATCCGCCGCTGGCTGCGCCCGGTCTGCTACCAGAACCTGCCCGAGGCGATCTTGTCTGAAGACCTGAGGGGCTGACCACCTCACGGCCACCCGGCGCGCATCATGTTGCCGGGTCCTGGTCCTGGGTTTCGGCGCTGATCCCGGCAAAATCCAGCATATCCTGTGCCGCCTCGCCGATCGCCAGGTCAAGCAGCGCCTCGCCATGGTCGGGGCGGGCAAGCTCCGACCATGATCCGACGCGACCACAGGGAAATTGCGCCCGGTGCTCGTCCGGCGGGCCGTGGCGGTCGCCCGCATGGGCGGCGCGGAACGCCGCGTCCAGCGGCTCCGGGGCGGGCATGTGGGCGCGCTCGATCCGGCGGTGGCGGGCCATGGTGATGGCGATCTCCGACGGGGTCGCGTGCATCCCCTCCCACTCGCCGTAGAGCGATTGCCGCCGCGCGTTGGTGGCCTCGTAATCCCACCAGGACCGGATGCGCATCGACAGGGGTGCCTCCCCCGCCAGCGCCTTCAGCGGCGCAAGATTGGCCCCATGGGCATTGACCACGTAGAGGCGGCGAAAGCCGTGCGTGGCCAGCGCCGCGATGATATCGGAGACGAGGGCCGTGAAACTCGCCTCCGAGACCGAGATCGTGCCGGGGAACCCCATGTTGAAGGGGGCGGGCGTGTAGGGCACGGGCGGCAGCATGATCGCGCCCGCCCGCGCGCTCGCGCCCTCGGCCACGGCGGTTGCGCATAGGGCATCTGTGCCGATCAGGCCAATGGGCCCGTGCTGTTCGGTCGAACCCACCGGCAGCACCGCGTCGTCGCGCGTGGTCAGGTAGGTCTCGACCTCTTCCCAACTCATCTGTTGCAGGATCATGCATCCCCCATCTTCTGCGTCACCCACCCGGCCAGGGTCCGGCGGTAGGTCTCCAGCACCTCGGCACTCTCTGGCGTGGGCGGCGGCCCCGTCTCCGGCAAGTCCAGCCCGAGGCCGAGCGCGCCATCCAGCGCCTCCAGCACCGCGCGAACGGCCCAGTAGCCGCAATCGGGCAAGCCCGGTGTTGCAGTGCCGGAAAGATACCGGCCACCCTCAGCCCCCTGCGCCACGATGTCCAGCGGGCGGGTCAACGCCTGCCTGGCCGCCTCCGGCACCGGCTGCCGCGCGCCCACGAAGGGGAACAGCGCCCGCGCCGCCGGTTCAAGCCGCGTGTCGATCTGGCGCGACAGCGCCCGCGCCCGCGCCCGCATCCGCGCGCCCTGTGGCATCAACGGCCGTCCGGCGCCGATCTCATCGAGATATTCGATGATGGCGTCGGATTCGGTCAGCACGAAATCGCCCTCGATCAGGGCCGGAACCGTGCCTTGCGGAACGATCCTGCGATAGGCCGCGCTGGTATAGCCATCCGGCGGCGGCGTCTCGGGCAGCGTCAGCCCCTTCAGGGCCAGCGCCAGCCGCAGCTTGCAGCAATAGACGCTGAGGGCCGTGCCGTAGAGAACCCGGTCAGTCGCGGCCATGCACGCCCAACCCCATCCGGCGTTCCATGACCCGCACACCCCAGGAGACCAGCAGGATCAGCACCAGGTATTCCATCACCAGGAAGGTGTATATCTCCAGCGGGCGGAACTCGGTCAGCGTCAGCTCGTTCGCGCGCCGCGTCAGTTCCTGGAACCCGATCACCGAGACCAGCGAGGACATCTTGAGGACATAGACATACTGGTTGCCAAGCGCGGGCAGCACCGCGCGCACGACCTGCGGCAGGATCACCAGGCGCATCGTCGTCCAGGGCTTCAGCCCCAGGCTGCGGGCGGCCTCGCCCTGGCCCACCTTGATCGACTGCAACCCCGACCGGAAAATCTCCGAGGTGAAGGCGCTGTCCGAAATCGCCAGGCACACAAGGCCGGTCATGAAGACGCCAAGCTGCAATCCGGTCAGCGCCGGAAGCCCGTAATAGACCCAGAGGATCATCACCAGAAGAGGGATCGACCGGAAGAACTCGACATAGACCCGGCTGGCCCGCTTGACCCATCGCCGCTTCGAGATGCCCATCAGCGCCACCAGAAGCCCGATGATCAGCGAGATCAGCATGGCCAGCGTCGAGATCGAGATCGTCGCCCAGAACCCTTTCAGCAGAAAGGACAGGTTGGCCTGCCCGCGCGAATCCGAAGGCGACAGGATATACCAGGCAAAGGTGTATCCCCCGCCCGATCCGACCGAACACCCCGCGAGCAAGGTCAGCACCCCGGCAAGGAGCGCCGGCAACCGCCAGCGCCCCGCGGCTTCGCGTGAAGCTTTGCTCATGCCAGGCTCAGCTCTGGCCCAACCATCTTTGGTCAAGCTCGGCAAAGAACCCTTCCGTCCGCTTCAGCGTGACCCAGGTGTTCATGAAGTTCAGCCAGACCTGGTCATCCTGCGCCACGACATAGGCAAAGGGCCTGCGGTTGCGCATCTCGGATCCGGGCACCAGAATACGCAGCTCGGGGAACCGCGTGACCAGCGTGCCGCCCTCCACATTCGAGGTGATGGTGACATCCGCGCGCCCCGAAAGCACCTCCTGGAAACCGGTCGCGGGCGTCTGCACCGCCTGGATATCGGCCAGGGGGAAATGGGCGCGGGCCTGTTCCTCGAACACCGTCCCCATCGAGACCGCGACCCGCACACCGGGCTGGTTGATGGCCTCCCAGGTGCCGTATTGATCGGCGCTGCCCGCCATGGACAGCGGAACGGTGCCCGCCTCGGTATAGGGCGTGGTGAAGGCCGCGACGCGGGCGCGCGACATGTTCACCGAGGCGCCCGAGAAGATGTCGTAGCGATCCGCCGCGATGCCCGCCGTGATCGTGGCCCATTCGGCGACGACCCATTCGATCTCGACGCCCAGGTCGGCGGCAAGCTGGGTCATCGCCTCGATGTCATAGCCGACGCGGGTGTTGGACCCCGGATCGCGGAACGACATCGGGTTGAAATCCCCCGTGGTGCCGATGCGGATGGTGCCACGGTCCAGGATCCGCGCCAGGCGCGAATCGGAAACCTGCGCCTCGGCCGGGGTTCCGCTGGCCAGAACCATGCCTCCGGTTCCCAGTGCTGCGGCGACGAAAATGTCTCTTCTGTTCATGATCTATTTCCCTGTTTTTCGAGTGTGATTGCCTTGGCCCGCCCGGGGTGCGCCGACCGGTCTTTTCCGGTCTCTCCGACCCATGCGGCGTGAAAAGACCCTTCTATGTCGTGATCGCGGGCACCGCGCCGGTGTGGTCCGGTCCGGGGCATCGGCAAGCGCGCTGATGCCCACGGACCCCTCCGCACCGGAAGGGGTGCCGCAGCACGGCGGCTGCACACCTGATCCCAGGCCCCTCGTTCGCGCGGGTCCCATTGGCTTCATGCCCTCAAGCTTGTTGCATCACGCTGAATAATGTTGCGCTAGATGCAACTCTCGGTCAATAGGAAAGATGTCATCGAGGCGCGCGTGCCTATCGTGATCCCGCGTCTGGCCCTGCGCAGCATCGCACCGCGCGGACCGCCGCACGGCCACCCCTTGCATGACCGCGCCCATATCTCATACTCAGGGGCATCGGATCGGGACGCGGATTGCCTCGGCCCGCAACAACTCGAACATCGGACAGGGCCCATCCATGGAAGACGCATCGAAACCCCCGCTCCTGGCCGTCCTGATCGACGCGGACAATGTCTCGGCCAAATATGCCGAAGCGATGTTCGACGAGATCGCGTCGCTCGGCGAGGCCAGCATCCGCCGCATCTATGGCGATTTCTCGGGGGGCGGGGCGCAGGGCTGGACCAAGGACAAGCTGGCGTCGCTGGCCATCGTTCCGCATCAGCAATTCGCCAACACCACCGGCAAGAATGCCAGCGACATCGCGCTGGTCATCGACGCGATGGACATTCTCCATTCGGGCCGCTTCGCCGGGTTCGTGCTGATCTCGTCCGACAGCGATTTCACCCGGCTCGCCAGCCGCATCCGCGAACAGGGGGTGGATGTGTTCGGCATCGGGA
Source organism: Alterinioella nitratireducens (assembly GCF_013155465.1). Taxonomy (GTDB): domain Bacteria; phylum Pseudomonadota; class Alphaproteobacteria; order Rhodobacterales; family Rhodobacteraceae; genus Alterinioella; species Alterinioella nitratireducens. The sequence continues at coordinate 36,544 of NZ_JABJVX010000002.1, forward strand.
TGCGCAAGACGCCCGCCGCCTTCGTGAAGGCCTGCAAGCGGTTCATCTACGTCGAGAACCTCATCTCGGAGCCGTCGAAATCCAAGCCGAAACCCAAGCCGCAGAAAGAGGACGCATCCGACCTCGCCCCGGCCCCGCTGGAAGATCCGACCAAGCTGGTGACGCGTGCGATGGATGCGATCGACCAGGATGACGAATGGTTCACGCTTGGCCAGATCGGCCAGTATATCTCGGCCGCGACCCCGGATTTCGACACCCGCAGCTATGGCAAGCGCAAGCTGAGCGACCTGATCTCGTCGCTGAAAGTGTTCGAGACCAAACGCGGCGAGGGCAACCAGATCCTCGTCCGCAGGCTGGACTGACCTGCGCCGACGATCACGGTCCTGCGCGGGGCGTTGCGCCATCTGTCGGTCTTATCGCCTTGCGCATGCGTCAGCGGGTCTGCGCGACCGGGTCCGGCGCGATCCCCCCGTGGCGGGGCCCGCCTCCGGGCCAGACCCGGGCCGCCAGCCCCACCGCCAGCGCCGCGACCAGGGCCAGCACCAGCAGCGTGCCGGGCAGCCCGATCAGCGGCCCCAGCCACCCCGCCGCCGGATAGGCCAGCAGCCAGCAGGCATGGCTCAGCGCGAATTGCGCGGTAAAGAGCGCGGGGCGATCCTCGGGCCCCGCCGAGCGCTTGAGCAGCCGCCCCGACGGCGTCATGACGCCCGCATTCAGCGCCCCCAGCACGCCCCAGGTGGCCAGCATCAAGGGCCAGCCCCCGACGCCCGCCAGAAGCGCCAGGCCATAGGCCGCCCCGACCCCGGCCAGCCCCGCCGCCGCCGCCAGCATCACGTGTCTGTCGCGGGTCACGCGCAAGAGGCGCGGCAGGCTCAGCGCGACCGCCATCGACCCCGCGCCGAAGGCCGCCATCGACAGTGCCACGTCACGTTCGGCCCCGTCGAACCGGCCCCGCACCAGCACCACGGTATCGACCAGGACAAAGGCGATCACCGCCGACAGCGCCATGTTCAGCGCCAGCAATCCCCGCAGGCGCGGCGTCGCAAGGTAGAGCCGGCCCCCCCGCGTCAGCCGGTCCAGGAACGGGCGCGGCGGGACGCGGCCCTGCGGCGGCAGCCCGGTGCGCAGGATCAGCCAACCGGAGATGAGAAAGCCCAGCGCCGTGCCCGCGAAGAGGGAATTGTAGCTCACCACCAAGAGCAGCAGACCGGCCAGCGTCGGGCTCAGCAGGTTCTCGATGTCATAGGCCAGGCGGCTCAGCGACAGGGCGTTGGTGTAATCCTCCTCGTCGCTCAACACATCCGGGATCACCGCCTGGAATGTCGGGGTGAAGCTCGCCGAGGCGATTTGCAGGACAAAGATCAACAGGTAGATCTGCCAGACCGCGCTCACGAAGGGCAGCAGCAGCGCCACACCTGCGCGTGCCAGGTCGGCCCCGATCATCACCGCCTTGCGCGGCAGCGTGACGAAAAGGGCGGCGGCCAGCGGCGCGATGCCGACATAGGCCACCATCTTGATGGTCAGCGCGGTGCCCAGAACCGTGCCCGCGCGGTCGCCCGCAAGGTCATAGGCCAAGAGCGCCAGCGCCACGGTCAACAGGCCAGTGCCCATCAACGCGACCACCTGTGCCGCGAAGAGGCGGGCAAAGACCGGGTGGCGCAGGATCCTCAGCATGACCGCCCCGATGCACCGGGGGGTGTACAGGGGGTGCATCGGGGGGTGTACGCGGGGTGCCTGCCCATTTCGGGCCTCACCCGACCTTCAACACGATCTTGCCGATATGGGTCGACCGCTCCATCAACGCATGCGCCTTGGCGGCCTCCTCCAGCGCAAATTCCGAATCCATCACCGGCCCGATCTTGCCCGCATCCAGCCAGGGCCAGACATGTTTGCGCAGCTCCGCGGCAATCACGGCCTTGGCCTCATTGCTCTGCGGGCGCAGGGTCGATCCGGTCATGGTCAGGCGCTTGGTCATCAGCACGGCAAAGTTCACCTCGGCCACCGGGGCTTGCAGGAAAGCGATCTGCACCAGCCGCCCGTCATTGGCCAAGGTCTTGAAATTGCGTGCGATATAGTCGCCACCGACCATGTCCAGGATCAGGTCCGCGCCGCCCTCCTCGCGCATCACCTCGACGAAATCCTCCTCGCGGTAATTGATCGCCCGCTCCGCGCCAAGCTCCACGCAGGCGGCGCATTTCTCTTCCGTTCCGGCGGTGACGAAGACCCGCGCGCCCAGTTCCCGCGCGATCTGGATCGCCGTGGTGCCGATGCCCGAAGAGCCGCCATGGATCAGGAACCGCTCGCCCGCCGTCAGACGTCCGCGCATGACGACATTGGACCAGACGGTGAAGAAGGTTTCACAAAGCGCCGCCGCCCGATCCATCGCCATGCCCTCCGGCACCGGCAACGCATGATCCGCCTGCGTCAGCGCGTATTCCGCATAGCCGCCACCGGGCAAAAGCGCCGTGACCTTGTCGCCCACCGCGCAGCCCGTGACGCCGGGACCGACCGCCGCGATGGTGCCCGCCGCCTCCAGCCCCGGCAGCGGCGAGGCTTCGGGCGGGGGCGCGTATTTGCCCGCACGTTGCAGCGCGTCGGGCCGGTTCACGCCCGCATACTCCACCGCGATCAGGATCTGGCCCGCGCCCGGTTCCGGCACCTTGACGCGGGTTTCGCGCAGCACCTCCGGCCCGCCGGGTTCGGCAATCTCGATCGCGCGCATCTCACTGGGTAAGCTCATCACCATGTCCTTCTCGTTCAATCCCGGCGCCACGATCCCGGCATATCCGTCGGGGTTGTCGGCGCCTTGATCCGACTCATCAGCCAGTTCGGGCCCGCCATCAGCGGGGCCAACAGCTTGCTGTCGCGCATCTGCGCCTTCAGTTTCTCGATCTGCATCACATCACCGATGCGCCGGTCAAGAAACCCCCATGTCGCCATATGACCCTCGCTGCTGTCGCCAAGCCAGAAGAGGACCGTGGCGGAATAGACGCCCGACAGCGTCATCCGCTTGGTGTACCAGTTGATATCGTCGCTACTGTCACCAATCGCGGTCCAGATCGCGTCCGCGGTTTCCCACAGGGCCCGCGCGCCATCGGCGGCATGGATCGGCAGCGCAAAGAGCGTGGTGCCACGCCGCACGGCCTCCTTCCGGCCCTCCATCAGGTCCAGTCGCAGCCGCACCGCATGGGTGATCTTGTCGCGAATCTTCATCGCGTCCAGATCCTCACGTTCCAGACGCGCGACCATCTCGGCATCGCCGCGCCGGTGAAAGGCCAGCGCCAGATCGACCGCGCCGCGCGGATAAATCGCCCGCACCGCGCCCGGATCGGCCCCGGTATCCTCGATCGCGGCGGCCAATGTGGCCTCGGACCAGCCGTCGAACGGGACATGGTCAAGTGCGGCCTCCAGCACGGTCTCCTTCAGGTCGGACATTGCGCACCTCCTCTCGTGGTCTTGCTGGACATATAGGCCACCCTTTGCTATGGCGCCACTTCCTGCAAATTCTTGCAACTCCAACTTAGAAAGGTGGTGAAAACCACATGCAGGTTAGCGTTCGTGACAACAACGTCGATCAGGCGCTTCGTGCCCTGAAGAAAAAGCTGCAGCGTGAGGGTGTTTTTCGTGAGATGAAGCTCAAGCAGCATTACGAGAAACCGTCCGAGAAAAAAGCGCGTGAGAAGGCCGAAGCAATTCGCCGTGCTCGCAAGCTGGCTCGGAAAAAAGCGCAGCGCGAAGGGCTTCTTTAAGTCGCTTCAGGTTGTGACCACATAAGTGGATCGGCTTTCGCGTTCGAGCGCGAAGCGTGAGAGGCAGAGAAAGCCGATCCGAGATCAACCTGAACGGCCTGAAGTCGTTCAAGCTTTACGAACCGGATCCGGGGGCGACCCCGGCCAAAGACTTCCCCCGCGCCGCCCGGCTCGGGGGTTTTCTTTTTTCAGGGCCCCGCTTTGCGCAAGGTATTTCAGCGCGGGATGCAACCTTTCCGCGACCGGGCGAGTTGTCCCGCCATCGCAGCCCCTGAAAGCGGAGACAAGACATGCACGGAATCATCTACCTCGTCGGCCTCGTCGTCGTGATCATGGCGATCCTGTCCTTCCTCGGCCTCGGATGAGCCGCCGAAGCTTGATGATTTCCCCCACAGGATGGCAAGCAAAACAGTCCTGAATGCAACCAATTGGTCCGTCAGCGAGTTGATCCCGCAAGTAAACGCCGCAACCCGGAAAGGTATCGCGGCAACGCAGCCTGGACCCAAAGGAGCATCGTCATGAACCGCATCATCTACATCGTCGGCCTGATCGTCATCGTGCTGGCCATCTTGTCCTTCATCGGCCTGGCCTGATCCGACACAGCCCGAAACGCGACATGAAAAAAGCCCCTGGGAGAAAACCCGGGGCTTTTTTCATGTCATAGTGCCGAATGGTTCAGCTTCCGCCTGCCGCCGCAATCTCGGCGGCACGTTCGATCCGCAATTCCATCGCCGCCTGACGCGCCAGGATCTCGCGGTTGTTGTCGCTGTCATCGTCATAGATGCGACTGGTGCGCACGCCGGGGATCTGCTCGAACGCGTCCATCGCATTGCGCGGGAAATAGGTTGTCCGCATGGTCTCGAACCCCGGCACCTGTTGCAGGATTCGGGTGATCGAAATGGTGCATTGCGCCTTTGGCACGGCCCCGTATTCCTGCACCAACCGGCTAAGCTGCGCGGCAACCTCGGGCGAGACATCAAGTTCCTGCACCACGACGTGATAGGTCTCACGCGCGTGGTAATCCAGGTAGAAGTCCAGCAATTGCGGGCTCATGCCGAATATGACATCGTTGCGCTCGGGCGCTGCGGGGTGACGCCAGGTGCCCGCGGGATCGAAGAGCAGCCGCTGCTCCCCGTCGATCATCAGCGCCAGGTGCCCGCCCGCGCCGGAGCGGTTCGAGATCATCGTGTAAAGCGTGATCGACGTATTCTCGGGCGGCACGTAACGGGCACGGGCGACGGCCTCATCGGGGGCCCAGACCGGTTCCGCACCGCAGGCCGCGAGACCCAGAACAAGCCCCAGGGCCAGGAACGCGCGCCGCACGATCATTGGAAGAACACCGCGAGGATCACCAGCACCACGATGCAGGTGATGATCGCATTGGTCAGGAACTTGACGAAGCCGTCAAAGGTCGCCTCATGATCCTGAATGTCCATTTCGCCGTGCTTGTGTTCGGTGTCAGCCATGGTCCCGCTATCGCATCCCGCTTGCAATGATTGGTGTTTGATCCCGAATTAGCCGATTTTCCCGCCCTTGTCACGATGCACAATGCGCCGCGGCGCGCGATTGTGACCGGTTTGCGCGACCGATTTCCAGCAGCAGCGGGCAATGGTCGGAGACTTCCGGATCGCGGATCACCTCGAATCGCGCCACCGGCACGCCGTCGCCCGCCAGCATGCAATCGGCAAAGCGCCCCCCCGTGTTTTCTTGGACCGCCGGGTGATGCGCGGCGGGATCGCGCGGGATCGCCCCCGCGCATTGCCCGCATCACGCGTCGCCGTCCTCCAGATCGGCGGCCAGGCGGAACCCGATGCGCTGCGCGGGCTGGTCCGGCACCTGCTTCGGCAGGGCGCGCAGGGTCACGCTGAGTTGGCTGACATGCTGGATCAGCTGCGATTTGATGCCAGCGGGGTCGGTGCCGTAGAAGGTGATGATATCGGGCGCGAAAAACCCCATCCCCTCGATCCGCATCACCCCCGCATCGGACCCGGTGAACCCCATCGCGACCTCATGCTCGGCATCCAGTTGGTCCTCGAAATTCTTGATGTAGAGGATGATCCGCTCATAGGCCCATTCGGCGGGCGATTTCTCCTCGACAGGCTTTTCCTTGAGCTTCTTGGGCAGCGGCTGCTGTTCGGCGGTCTTGGGCGCGCCGGGGTCGCAATGCACGGCACCGGCATCGGGCAGGACGGCGGCCTCCATCGCCTCGGCGGAGGTTAGAATATCCTTGTCCATCGCGTCACGCCTTTCGTTGCCAGGCCCAGGCCCCATCCTCCCGTTTCTCGCGCGTGACCTCGCCCAAGGCAAGAAGGTGGTTCAGATGCGCCACCGATTCGACCAGCGCCAGCCCATAGGTTCCGGCGTCGATCCTGCGCTTGAACAGCGGTGCAAAGCACTCGGCGGCGGTTCGAGGCCGGTCCAGATGTTCACGAAGACGTGACAGCGCGCCGTGGTGGTTCTCGATCAATTGCCGCAGCCGGTCCGGCAGGCCGGTGAAGGGCAGCTTGTGCCCCGGCAGGACCAGGTGATCGGCCTTCGCGCAATGCGCCAGGTGGGTGCAGCTTTCGATCCACTCGGTCACCGGGTCGGCGGCGGGCTCGGTCGCGTAGACACCCAGGTTGGGCGAGATCGAGGGCAGAAGCTGATCGCCGCCCAAGACCAGCGCCTCCTCGCGGCACCAGAGCGTCGCGTGTTCCGGTGCGTGGCCATGGCCGATGCACACATCCCAGTGCCGTCCGCCGATCTCCACCACATCACCCTCGCGGATTCGGGTGAAGCCAAGCGGCAGGGGGGCCACGATATCGGCGAAGTTGAAAGGGCGTTCGCTGGCGCGTTTTTCCAGCGTTGCGGCATCCATCCCCGCCGCGCGCCAGAAGGCCAGCGTCTCGGGCGTCGGTGCCTCCTGCACGTCCAGCACCAGCATCCGCGCCGTCAGCCAGGCGGTGCGGGTGGTGATCAGCTCGGCCCCTCGCGCCATGAACCAGCCCGCAAGCCCGACATGATCGGGGTGATGATGCGTGACGATCACGCGCGTCACGGGCAGCCCCCGCATCGGACCCGCCAGCAGGGTTTCCCAGATCGCGCGGGTCTTGCTTGTGTCAAAACCGGTATCGACCACGGCCCACCCCGCCCCGTCGCGGATCGCGTAGACATTCACATGATCCAGCGCCATCGGCAGCGGCAGCCGCATCCAGAGGATGCCGTCGGCAACCTCTCTCGCATCACCTTCCTCCGGCGCCGCATCGAACGGGTATCGGATCACGCCGACAGCTCTTCGGCGCTGAGCGCATAGAGGTCATCGGCCCCGGCAGCCGCCTGCGCCAGCAACGAATGCGCCTCGGGCAGCAGCCGGTTCAGGAACACCCGCGCCAGTTTCAGGCGCGCCTCGTCGGCCAATGCCGCGCGCAGGTGGAAATGCCCGCCCAGGACACGCGCCACCGCCATCAGGAAAGGAACAGCGCCCGCGAAACGATCGTTCACCTCCATCGCCACCAGCTTTTCCGTCGCCTCGCGCAGCGCGCCGGAGGCAGCCAAGAGGCGCGCACCCTCGGCCCCGGCATCCATCGCGGTCTGGTCCACCTCATCGAGCAGCGCGAACATCGCCGCCCCGCCATCCATCATCTTGCGCGCGACAAGGTCCATCGCCTGGATGCCGTTGGTGCCCTCGTAGATCGCGGTGACCCGCACGTCGCGCAGGTATTGCGCCGCCCCGGTTTCCTCGATGTAGCCCATGCCGCCATGCACCTGGATACCCATCTGCGCCACCTTGATGCCGGTTTCGGTCCCGTAGGCCTTGGTCACCGGCGTCAGAAGGGCGGCGCGGGCTTTCCACGCATCCTCGCCCGTGGCGCTGGCCATGTCGATCGCGGCGGCATTGGCCAGCGCAATGGCGCGCGCGGCGAAGATCTCGGCCTTCATCTCAGAGAGCATCCGGCGCACATCCGCATGGTCCAGGATCGTCCCGGTGCCGCCCTCGACCGGGCTGCGGCCCTGCTTGCGCTCCAACGCATAATCCAGTGCCTGCTGATAGGCGGCCTCGGCCTGGCACAGCCCCTGCACACCGACGCCCAACCGCGCGTTGTTCATCATCGTGAACATCGCCGCCATGCCGCCATGCGGCTTGCCCACCAGCCAGCCGGTCGCGCCGTCATATTGCATCACCGCCGTGGGCGAGCCGTGCAGGCCCATCTTGTGCTCCAGGCTGACGACTTTCAGATCATTCGCCTTGCCGGGCTTGCCCTCCGCATCGGGGATGTATTTCGGCACCAGGAAGAGGCTGATGCCCTTGGTCCCCGGCACCCCATCGGGCAGCCGCGCCAGCACCAGGTGGCAGACATTCTCGGTGAAATCATTGTCGCCCCAGGAGATATAGATCTTCTGCCCCGACACGGCGTAGGTGCCGTCACCATTCTCCTCGGCCTTGGCGCGCAGCGCGCCCACATCCGAGCCCGCCTGAGGCTCGGTCAGGTTCATCGTGCCGCACCATTCGCCGGAGGTCAGCCTGGGCAGGTAGAGCGCCTTCAGATCGTCGCTGGCGTGATGCTCCAGCGCCTCGATCTGGCCCTGCGTCATAAGCGGGTTCAGTTGCAGCGACAGGCAGGCCGAGCCGATCATCTCGTTCACCGCCGTGGTCAGCACCATCGGCAGCCCGAGCCCGCCATAGTCCGGGTCCGCCGACATGCCGATATAGCCGCCCTCGGCAATCGCGCGGTAGCCATCGGCAAATCCGGGGCTGGTGCGCACGACGCCGTTTTCCAGATGCGCCGGATGCAGGTCGCCGCCACGGTTGAGCGGGGCCAGAACCTCATCGGCCAGCCTGCCCGCCTCGGTCAGGATCGCACTGACCATATCGGGGGTCGCCTCGGCGAAGCGCTCGGTCCCGGCGACGCGGGGCAGACCCACGACATGCTCCATCAGAAAGGTGAATTCGGATACCGGCGCGGTATAGGGCATGGTCTCTCCTCCTTGGCAGCGACGCTCGGGCGCGCTATGGGCCATGCTTGCGGATATGACACCCGCCTGACCTCGATCAACAGAAACGTAACGTCGCGGATGGCCCCATACCAGACCCAAACCCTGCACCCGGATGCAGAGGGCATCGACCGCGCCGCCGCGTGGCTCGCGGACGGCCAGCTTGTCGCGCTGCCGACCGAGACCGTCTATGGCCTGGCCGGTGACGCCACCAGCGACCTCGCCTGCGCGCGGATCTTCGAGGCCAAGGGCCGCCCCCGCTTCAACCCGCTGATCGTGCACCTGCCCTCGCGTGAGGCCGCGCGGGGTATCGCGGAATTTCCCGGCGACGCGGAGGCGCTGGCCGGCGCCTTCTGGCCCGGCCCCCTGACGCTTGTGCTGCCGCTCAAACCCGGCCATGGCCTCTCGCCGCTGGTCACCGGCGGGCTGGAGACCGTGGCGCTGCGGGTGCCGGAACATGGCGTCATGCAGGCGGTGCTGGCCAAGCTCGGCGGCCCGGTCGCCGCCCCTTCCGCCAACCCCTCGGGCCGCATCTCGCCGACCACCGCCGCGCATGTCCTTGCCGGGCTATCCGGCCGCATCGCAGCCGTGCTCGATGCCGGACCCTGCACGGTCGGCGTCGAATCCACCATCCTCGCCCCCGGCCCCGAGGGAACGCGCCTGTTGCGCGAGGGTGGCCTGCCGCGCGAGGCGGTGGAGCCCCTGACCGGCCCGCTCGTTCCCGACACCACCCCCGGCACGGTGCAGGCCCCCGGTCAACTGGGCAGCCACTACGCCCCCGCCGCGGCGCTGGTGCTGAACTCCGACCTTTCCGATCCCCATGCGATCCGCATCGGGTTCGGCCCTGCCGAAGCTGACCTGACCCTCAGCCGCACCGGCGACCTGGTCGAGGCCGCCGCCAGCCTCTTTCGCACCCTGCACGAGGCCGACGCCCTGGCCATGGCCCGCAATCTCCCGATCCACATCGCGCCGATCCCCGACAGTGGCCTCGGCCGCGCCATCAACGACCGCCTGAGACGCGCCGCCGCGCCGCGGTCCTGACCGACACTCTTCTTCTTTGTTCCGAAAATATCCCAGGGGGTTTGGGGGAAGATCCCCCAAGCGGTCGGGCGAGGGCTCCCGTCAGGGGGGCCGAGCCCGATCGCCCCGCCCCGGTCGCCACGGGGATCACGCCCTCCCGGCATCCCCCGACAGCATCAGCGGCGACACCCCCAGAAGGGCCAGCGCGCCCTCCCACTTGGCATCCCAATCGGTGCCGAAGACCAGCCCCGCATTGGCCTCGCAAGTCAGCCAGCCATTGCGCCCGATCTCGGCCTCCAGCTGCCCCGCGCCCCACCCGGCATAGCCAAGCGCCATGACGGCGCGTTTCGGCCCGCCGCCATGCGCCAGGTCTTCCAGCACGTCCAGCGTCGCGGTCATCGCAAAGCCGCCCGGCACCTTCATCGTGGTGGCGTCGCTGCCATACTCCTCGGAATGCAGCACGAAGCCGCGCCCGGTCTCGACCGGGCCGCCGAAGAGGATGGGGATATCGGGCGGGCGCACCGCCTCGATCCCCAATTGTCCGATCATTTCGGCAAAGTTCAGCTCGAGCACCGGCTTGTTGATGATCAGCCCCATCGCGCCCTTGTCGGAATGCTCGCACAGAAACACGACGGAATCCGCAAATCGCGGGTCGCCCATCCCCGGCATCGCGATCAGCATCTGACCGGTGAAATTCGTGCTCATGGCCTCTCCGGTATCTTCTTGCCCTTTAGAATGTGCGCAAACCCGCGCCCTTGCAAGGCGTGGCCCGGTCCCGGCGGGGCGTCATTTCGCCAAAACGTGACTTTCCTTTGCTTGCCGCAGGGTCTGACCGGTTTCCATGGCCTTCGCCCGCGCCTTCTTTCGGTCCTCGTCGCGGGGCCTCTTTCCCTGACCGCACTGCCCGCCACGGCCCAATATGGGGCCGCAGGCTGGCCGGATGGGGTGGACCCAGGGCCGATCCCGGGATCACGTCCCGCGCAATCGCAGCGCCGTGGGTATCCGGGGGTAGCCCAACCGCGCAGACCGTCCGCGTCGACGCGGATGAAGAAAGCCTGCGTCGACGCAGGCTCCGCCCCGTCTCACGCGCGGCGCAAGCCAGATACGCCATGCGCCAGCAGCCCGACCAGCCAGGCGCCAAGGCAGATCGCGGCCGCGCCCGCGCCAAAGCCGATCACCGCCCCGCCTATCCCCTCGGGCAAAGCCCCCTCCAGCGGCCCGAACGCGGCCCCCGTCATCAGCACCGACCCGACAGTGGCCGCAAAGAGTGCCGCCACCGCGAGCACCGCCAGCCCCAGACCGGCCAACATCCAGGGCGCCCGCGCGCCCGCGCGCAACCCGCGCCGGAACGCCAGCACCTGGCGGCCGATATCGGCCTGCATCGCCAGGATCGACGGCACCACCAGGAGCACGATCACCAGCCCGAAGGCCAGCCCATAGACCAGCGTGATCACCGTGGGTTTGAGGAACTGCGCCTGGCTGGAGCGCTCGAACAGCAGCGGCGCCAGCCCCAGGACCGTGGTCAACGTCGTCAGCAGGACAGGCCGCAGCCGGTCGGTCGCCGCGTCGATGATCGCCGGCACCAGCCCGCGCGTTTCGGCATAATCGTCCACCGTCGTCACCAGCACGATGGAATCGTTGATGATGATCCCGGTCATCCCGATCAGCCCCACCACCGTGAACATGCTCAAGGGCACGTCCCAGGCATTGTGCCCGTAGATCGTGCCGACCAGCCCGAAGGGGATGATCGCCATCACCACCAGGGGCCGGGTCCAGCTTGCGAAGATCCAGGCCAGCACCAGGTAGATGCCGATGAGGCACAGCGCGAAGCCGACCGCCGCGTCGGTGAGGAATTCCCCCTCCTGCTCGGCCAGCCCCGCCAGCCGGTAATTCACGCCGAAATCGGCCTCGACCTGCGGCAGGATGACCTCGCGCAATTCCTCCATGATTTCCTCGGCGCGGGCCGGGTCGTCCTCGGAGATGTCGCCGGTGACCGAGACCAGGCGCAGCCCGTTCTCGCGCTGGATGGTGGAAAAGCCGCTGCGCGAGGTGACCGAGACGAGATCGGCCAGCGGCACGTATTCGCCCGAGCTTGACCTGAGCAGCGTCCGGTCCAGGAAATCGGCGGTCAGCTCGGCCTCGGGCAGCTCCACCCGGATCGTCGCGGTGCGCACGCCCGAGGGGAATGTCGCCGCCTCGATCCCGTTGAGCCGGTTGCGCAGCACCCGCCCGAGCGACCCGATATCGAAGCCAAGCGCCTGCCCCTGCGGGGTCAGCTCCAGCACCAGTTCCTCGCGGTCATAGGCCAGGCTGTCCTCCAGCGCCGAGACTTCCGGAAAGGCGCCAAGCGCGGCCTGGATCGCCAGCGCGGCATCCTTCAGGATCTGCGTATCGGCCCCGAAAAGCTGCACGTCCAGCGTGTCGCCCCCCGGCCCGCCGCGATGGCCCCGGAAACTGACCGCCTCGGCCAGGGGATGGTTCTGCACCTCGTCCTGCAGGTCCGAAACGAACTGGAAACTGGAATAGGGCCGCAGGTCGGCGTCGATCAGCTCGATCGCGATGGAGCCCAACAGATCGCCATCCTTGTTATCCGCCGCCGCCAGACCCCGCCCGGTGGTGCCGCCGATCTCGGCCAGCACATAGGAGAGCGGCGACAGCCCGTATTCCTCCTCGTAGCGCGCCGCCACGGCCTGCGTTGCGCGCTGCATCTCGCGCATCATGGCCAGGCTGTCGGCGCGGTCCGCCCCTTCCAGCATGGCGAAATTGCCCGAGACGCTGCTCTGCTCCGGCGCGTTGAAAAAGCGCCAGGTGGCATCGCCGCGCACGAAGACCGCGACCTGCCCCGCCAGCACCAGGATGACCCCCGCCAGAACCGGGTAGCGCGCCCAGATCACCACCCGCATCGCATTGCGGAAGACCCGGTCGCGGAACCAGCCAAAGCCGATATTGACCATGCGGCTCGGCCAGTCATACCAATGCCGTTTCGCGGTATGGGCCAGCGCGTGGGCCATGTGGTTGGGCAGGATCAGGAAACATTCCACCAGGCTCGCGATCAGCACCACGATCACGGTGAAGGGGATATCGGCGATCAATTCGCCGAACCGCCCGCCCACGGCGACCAGCCCGGCAAAGGCCAGCACCGTGGTGATGGTGGCGGAAAACACCGGCGCCGCCATGCGCCGCGCCGCGTTCTCCGCCGCCACGATGGGGGATTCGCCCAATCGTCGGGCCCGGAAATCGGCGTGTTCGCCAACCACGATGGCATCATCCACGACGATGCCTAGCGTGATGATCAGCGCGAACAGCGAGATCATGTTGATCGTCAGCCCGGCCAGGTACATCAGCGAAATGGCCGCCAGCATCGCCACCGGGATACCCGCCGCCACCCAGAAGGCGATGCGCGCGTTGAGGAAGAGGAAGAGCAGCAGCACCACCAGCCCCAACCCCATCAACCCGTTATCCAGCAGCAGGTCGAGCCGCCCCTGGATATAGTCGGCCCGCGTCCGGATCAGGTCCAGCGTGACACCGTCGGGCAGGGTCAGCTGCATCGCTTCGGCCACGGCCTCGACCTGTTCCTGGATGCCGATCGCGTCGCCCCGGTCCGAGCGGTCCACCCGGATCGAGATGGCCGGATCCTCGCCCACGAAATAGGCCCTGTCCCGGTCGATGCCGGTTTCCGTGACGCTGGCCACATCGCCGATGGTCAGCGCCGATCCGTCATCGTTGTTGCGCAAGACGATGCCTGCGATATCGACCGCGCTGCGCCGCGCCACGCCGGTGCGCACGCGGGCATTGGCCCCGGTCACGTCGCCCGCCGGTGCGGTATCGACCTCGGCGGCAATCGCCTGTGCAATCGCGGCCATGGAGACGTCATGCCGGATCAGCATGACGGAGGGCACCTCGACCATGATCTGCGGCGCGGCGACCCCCCGGATCGTGGTGCGCGTGACACCCTGATCGAAAAGGCGCGCGACAAATTCATCGGCGAAGCGGCCCAACTGGTCGACGCCCACCGGCCCGGTGATCACCACATCCGTCACCCGGTCACGCCAGGCCCCGCGCGTGACCCGTGGTTCTTCGGCGTCCTCGGGCAGGGTGTTCACCGCATCGACCGCGACCTGGATGTCATCGGTGGCGCGGCCCATGTCCCATCCCGGCTCGAACTCCAGCCGGATGCTGGCGCTGCCCTCGCGGCTGGTGGCGCTGCTCTCGGTCACGCCCTCCACCGACAGCAGCGCAGGCTCCAGCACAGCGACGATGGCCGCGTCCACATCCTCGGCCCCGGCCCCGTCCCAGGCCACGTTGACGCGGATGCTGTCGACGACCACATCGGGAAAGAACTGCGCCCGCATGCGCGGGAAAGTGGCCAGCCCCGCGACGATCAGCACCACCAGCAGCAGGTTCGCCGCCGTGGCGTGGCGGGTAAAATAGGACAGCACGCCGCCCGCTTTGTCAGGCAGCCGCCTCATCCGCCCATCCGGCTTTCGATCCGGGTGATCATGCGGGTGGGCACCTCGGGTTCATTCAGTTGCAACAGCATCCTGGCCTTCACGTCCTCGGGGATGAAGGCGTTGCCCTCGACAAAGGCAATGAGGCGCGCGCGGCGATCGGGGTCCAGCGCGATGGTCTCGGGCGTCTCGGGCGCGGCCTCGGCCTGGCCGGGGCGCAGCGGATCGACGCGGATGCCCGCCCCCAGAACCGGGGATCGCGCGGTGACGACCTCGGCGCCGTAGAGCGGCGGCGCGCGGATGATGACATTGTCCCCCTGGCGGCGCAGAAGCGTGACCTGCGCCTCCTCCAGCCGGTCCTCCTCGCCCAGAACCAGCACGCGGTTCTCGGCATCCAGCGCGGTGGCGGGGATGATGGCGACATCGCGCAGTTCCGGCTCCTGCAAGGCCACGGTCACGAAATCGCCGACCCGAAAGCCGCGCGTCTCCTGCAATTCGGCATAGAGCAGGCGCCCCGATTGCCCTTCCTCCACCGCGCCGCTTTCGCGGGTCAGGCGGGCGGGCGCGGTCACATCCATGCCAAGCACATCCAGCAGCACGGTCACATCGGCGCGCGGCAGGCTTCCGTCGGCATCCAGCAGGCGGGCATATTGCGCGGTCGAAACGCGGAAGGCGACCTCCAGCGCGTCGGCGTCAATCAGCCGCGCGACCTGTTCATTGCGGTTGACCAACCGGCCCTGCACCACCGCGACATCGGCCAGAACGCCGGCAAACTCGGCGCGCAGCTCGGTTTCCGCCAGCACGCGTTCCGCTTCGGCCAGGCTGATCTCGCGCCGCTCCACAAGGGTGCCGGTCTGGTCCAGCCGCGCCTCGGCCTGCGCCAGCGCCTGACGGCGGCTGAGCACCGCCTGACCGGCACTTGCGGCGGCCAGTTCGGCGGTCTCCAGCGACGCGGCCGAGCCGACGCCACGCTCGACCAGGTCACGCTGACGCTCCATCGCGCGGTCGCGCAGTTCGGCCTGACGTTGCGCGGCGGCCACGTCCTCGCGTGCCAGGATGACGGCGGCCTCGGCCTCGGCCAGGTTGCCCTCTGCCTCGCGCAGATCGGCGGCGGCCACATCGCGGGCCGAGATGGCAAGGGCGGGGTCGATGCGCAGCAAAAGCTGCCCTGCCTCGACCGCGCCGCCATCCTCGAACCCCTCGGCCAGTTCCAGCACGGTGCCCGCGGCGGGCGCGCGCAGTTCCAGGGTGCGGCGGCTTCGGATCTCGCCAAAGGCGGTCAGGATGGGCACCGTATCCACGGGCTCCAGCGTCACCACCTCCGCCGTGAACACCCGTTCACGGGCCTCTGCCGGGCGCCCCTCCTCGGACCAGCGCGCCTGCAACGCGGTCCATACCGAATTGCCCGCCAGGGCAAGCAGCGCCACTGTCAGCGAAATCAGGAACAGCCCCGCAAGGGAGCGGCGGAAAAAGCGCATCGGCCAGACCTTCGGCAATCGGTTCAGGCTATAGATAGAGTGTGCCCGCGAGAGGGCCAAGTAAAGCTTGCACGATCAGCCGCGTCATTTCCGTCGTTTGTGTTCATCGAGGCGCGGGAAAATCTCGACGAAGTTGCACGGGCTGTGGCGATAATCCAACTGCCAGTGCAGGATCTCGTCCCAGGCGTCCTTGCAGGCCCCGCTGGATCCCGGCAGCGCGAAAAGATAGGTGCCGTTCGCGACGCCGCCGGTGGCACGGGACTGCACCGCGCTGGTGCCGATCTTCTGGTAGGAGACCAGCGAGAAGATGGTGGCGAAGGCCTCGATCTCCTTCTCATAGACATCGCGATGCGCCTCGACCGTCACGTCACGGCCCGTCAGCCCGGTGCCGCCCGTGCTGATCACCACGTCGATCTCGGGGTCGGCGCACCATTCGCGCAGTTGGTCGGCGATCTCGGCCCGTTCATCGCGCAGGATGGTGCGCGCGGCCAGGATATGGCCCGCCTTCTCGATCCGTCCCTGCAACACGTCGCCGGACTTGTCCTGGTCCAGCCCCCGCGTGTCCGAGACCGCGAGGATGGCGATACGCACGGGGATGAAATCCCGGTCGGGGTTCAGGCGATGCGGCGGGGTGGTCATGGGGCTTTGGCTTTCAGAAACAAGGGTCAGAGACAGGCAGGCGCGGGGTCACAAGGGCGTTATCCAGCCAGAGCTGCCCTTCCGGGGTCCGCAGGAACTGCCGCAGGAACAGCGCGTGTTCGGTGAGCCCGCAGATCAGCACATCGCCCATCCGGGTCCGCACCAGCGCCTCGAACCGTTCGGCGACGGTGGCGACGTCGGCAGGGTCGGGCCGGACCCCGGCGGCATAGGCCGGGATCAGCCGGGCGATGGCGGTATCGACGGCATCCGCACCACCGGGGCTCAGCGCGCCGGGGCAGATGCGGGCGGCGGCGCTCAACTCGGCGAGGCCATTGGCAAGACAGCCAAGCGCATCCCCCGGATCGCGGGCGTCGATCAACGCGCCCTCCGCATCGAGGGTCAGCACAACGCCGCCCTCCAGCGTGATCCGGGACGTCTCCGGCCCCCCATCCAGATGCGCCGCGATCACCGCGTCGTAATCGACAAGGCCAAGCGGATCGGCCCCGGCGGGCAGGGTCATCAGGGCAAGCGCGGCAAGCCACCTCATGGGGTGACCTCATACCAATGCACAGTGGGGCCGAGATTGACGACAAGGGTGCCCCCGATCCGCCCCTCCTGCCCCCAGGATTCGTGGATATGCCCGCAGAGCGCCAGTTTCGGCTGCAAGCGTTCGATCGCGGCGCGGATCGCGGCCGAACCGACGCTGGCCCCGGTCGCGGTGCGGTCGGCCAGCCCCTTGGGCGGCGAATGGGTCAGCAGCAGATCCGCCCCGGTGCAGCGGTCCAGCAGCAGCGTGGCGGCGTCCTCGTCCATCTCGACGGACCAGTCCCCGAAGGGCGATAGCGGGATGCCATAGCCAAGACCGAAGATGCGCAGGCCCTGTTCCTCCAGGCCCTGCCCATGCAGCACCCGCATATTGGCCCGCGCGGCGGCGCGCAGTTCCTCGGCGGTTTCATGGTTGCCCGGCACCATGATCAGCGGCGCGGCGAGGTCCGCCAGCATCTCCATCGCCTCCGCCAGCCCCTCGCGGAAACCGCAGAAATCGCCCGCGCCGAGAACGAGGTCGGCATCGACGCTGGCCGCGACCAGATCGGCGGCACGGGCACGCGACAGGTGCAGGTCGGAGAAGGCGAGGATACGCATCTACCCCTCCAACCGTGCCTTGAGAGCCAAGAGATCGGCCCAGGCCTCGCGCTTCATCAGCGGCTGGCGCAAGAGGAAGGCGGGGTGGAACATCGGCAGCGCGGGACGGCCCTGCACCTCGGTCCAGGTCCCCCGCAGCCTTGTGATGCCGCGCTGGCCGATGAGGGCCTGACACGGGATATTGCCCATCAGCACGACGATTTCCGGTGCGACCAGCTCGATATGGCACTTCACGAAGGGCAGCATCATGTTCATCTCGGGCAGGGTCGGGTCGCGGTTCTGCGGCGGGCGCCAGGGCAGGATATTGGTGATGTAGAGCGCGGTTTCCGCGTCGGGGCTGGCCCGGTTCAACCCGATGGCGTCGAACATCCGGTCCAGCATCTGCCCTGCGCGGCCCACGAAGGGCTTGCCCGCGCGGTCTTCGTCCCGGCCCGGTGCCTCGCCCACGATCATGACGCGCGCGGCGGGGTTGCCATCCGCGAAGACGAGGTTCGTGGCCCCCATGCGCAAGTCGCAATGCGGGAACCCCTCCAGTTCGGCGCGCAGGCTGTTCAGGTCGCCCGCCCGCGCGGCGGCATTGCGCGCCTCGACCACCGGGTCGGGCCCCTCCCGCGGCTCAGGCGCGGCCACGGTCGGCGCGGCTTTGGGCGCGGGTGCGGGGGCCGCTTCGGGCAATTCGTAGCGATTGAGCGGCGCCTCCCCGATCGCCTCATCGGCACCAAGTTCCACCTGCCATTGCAGCAGGGATTTCAGGGCATGAAAGTCGGTCGCGGGGTCCATTGCGCCAAGCTACGCCCGCTTGCGGCCAAGGACAATGGGAGTCAGACTGCCCCGATGACCGATCTCGTGATCCGCCCCGCCAGGCCCGAAGATGCGCCCGCGCTGACGCGCGCCATCGTGGCGGCCTATGCCGTCCATGACGGGCGTGGCCTGACCCTGCCGCCCGTGGCCGACGGCGTGCCCGAGGCCATCGCGGGCACACCGGTTTTCGTGGCGGAAGAGGCGGGAGAGATCCTCGGTGGTATCATCTTGCGGATGGACGAGGGCGCACAGATCGAAAACGTCGCGGTGACGGCGGCGGCGATGGGCAGAGGCGTCGGCAAGGCCCTGATCGCGCGGGCCGAGGAGGCCGCGCGCGCGGCGGGCCATGACAACCTCGCGCTGGCCACGCATGAGGCTTTGACCGAAAACCTCGCCCTCTATGCGCGGCTCGGATGGGCCGAAACCGGCCGCGAGGGGCAGAAGGTTCTGATGCGCAAACCCCTCACGAAAGGCGCACCGACATGACCGTAAGACGCATCGTCACCAATATCGCCGCCGATGACGTGGATGGCGTCGCCGGGTTCTATGCCGCCCTGTTCGGGCTTCGGAAGGTCATGGATCACGGCTGGATCGTGACGCTGGCCGGAGCGGAGGGCGCGCCGGTCCAGCTGAGCATCGCCAGCGAAGGCGGCTCCGGCACGCCGGTGCCTGACGTCTCCATCGAGGTCGAGGATGTCGATGCGCTTCATGCCCGCGCCACCGATATGGGGGCCGAGATCGCCTATCCCCTGACCGACGAGCCCTGGGGCGTGCGCCGCTTCTACCTGCGCGACCCGGCGGGGCGGCTGGTCAACGTGCTGGCGCATCTGGCTTGAGGGGGGAAGCGCCTTCCAAGGCGCTCATGAGCAATTTCGAAATTGCTCGGGCCAGATCGACGGCAGCATGTCACGCCTGCCGCAGCACCGGCCCCACCACTTGCGCGAACCCCGCCGCATCCTCGGCCATCAGGCCATGGCCCACCCCCGGCACCACATGAACGCCGACGCCATGGGCGCGCAACAACGCGGGGTCGGGCGCGTCCGGCATTACCTTTCCGGTCGTGCCCGGAAAACTCCGTTCGCCATAGACGAAATGCCGCTCCAGCCTCAACGCCAGGAACCGCGCCTCGAACCCCTCCTCCAACGCCACCAGCATCACCGAATTGTCATGCAGCGCGCCGGGATCGACCCCGCCCCGCGCGGCTTCCAGGAAATTGGCGAAGACATCGCCCGCCATCACCGCCGCGTGCCGACGCGCCAGCATCTCCGCGTAGCCGCCATTCACGAAATCCTCCCGGTCGAACCCGGCAATGGCCCGTGTCGCGGCGCCCCCGCCCGGTGTCACGTTGCCCTCGCAGACGATGAGCCGCGCCACCAGGTCGGGCCGCGCAAATGCCAGCGCGATCCCCACGGTGCCGCCCATGGAATGACCCAACACGCAGACCGGCCCTGTCCCCGCCGCCTCCAGCACCGCGACGACCGCCTCCACATGCTCGGCCAGCGACGAGCCGAACAGGGCCGAATGCCCGCTGAGGCCCGATCCGACGTAATCCAGCATAAGCGCCCGTCGCCCGCGCAATTCCGGCTGCATCATCATCGGCAGGAAGGTTGGCAGCGCGGCCGAGCTCAATCCCGGCAGGCAGAGGATCGGCCGCCCCTCGCCCGGCAATTCGCTCCAGCGAATGACCGTGTCCCATTTCGGCAGCGCCAGGTTGTGCATGTCGCCCTCCCCCGCCCCACCATCGCGCCGGACTGGCCATCGCGCAAGCGCGCCTTGTCGGCCCCGCGCCTCTTTCCTATAAGCGGCGGGACCGGGCACGCCGGTGGCCAAGGGATCGGGCGCATGACATTTTCCAAACGTCACCTTCTGGGGATCGAGCCGCTGTCGCCGCCCGAGATCACCACCCTCCTCGACCTCGCCGACCGCTACGCCGAGCGGGAGCGCACGACCGACAAGCACGCCACCGCGCTGGCCGGGATGACCCAGATCAACATGTTCTTCGAGAACTCCACCCGCACCCAGGCCAGCTTCGAGATCGCGGGCAAGCGGCTTGGCGCGGATGTGATGAACATGGCGATGCAGACCAGCAGCGTGAAGAAGGGCGAGACCCTGATCGACACCGCGCTGACGCTGAACGCGATGCACCCCGACCTGCTGGTCGTGCGCCACCCGCATTCCGGTGCGGTGAACCTGCTGGCGGAAAAGGTCAATTGCGCGGTGCTGAACGCGGGCGACGGGCGGCATGAGCATCCGACCCAGGCGCTGCTGGACGCGCTGACCATCCGCCGCCGCAAGGGCCGGCTGCACCGCCTCAACATCGCCATCTGCGGCGACATCGCGCATAGCCGCGTGGCGCGGTCCAACATCCTTCTTCTGGGCAAGATGGAGAACCGGGTGAAACTGATCGGCCCGCCCACATTGATGCCCGCGGGCGTCGCCGATTGGGGGGTCGAGGTCTATGACGACATGGCGCGCGGGCTGGAGGGCGCGGATGTGGTGATGATGCTGCGCCTGCAACGTGAGCGCATGGATGGCGGCTTCATCCCGTCGGAGCGCGAATATTACCACCGCTACGGGCTGGATGCCGAGAAGCTGGCCTGCGCCAAGGAGGATGCCATCGTCATGCACCCCGGCCCGATGAACCGGGGGGTGGAGATCGACGGCACCATCGCCGATGACATCAACCGAAGCGTGATCCAGGAGCAGGTGGAAATGGGCGTCGCCGTGCGCATGGCGGCGATGGACCTGCTGGCGCAGAACCTGGCTGCGGAGCGGGCGGCCCATGCCTGACACCACCTTCCACGCCGACCGCATGACCTACTGGCGCGCCCATGCCTGGCTGGCCGCCCTTGCCATGGCCGTGGGCATGGGCGTGCTGTGGCTGATGGACAACCCGCATGTCTGGACCGGGGCCGTGGGCGGCCTCTTTGCCGTCGCCGTGCGCGCCTTCTACCTCGCCTCGGATGAGGCCCGCGCCGAATGGACCCTGACCGGGACCGAGATCATCGGCCCCGAATCCCGCCGCATCCCGCTGGCCGAAATCGCAAAGGTCCGCACCCTTGGCAGCGCCGTGCAGATCATCACCCATGCTGGCGACAAGCACCTGATGAAATACATGGCCAGCCCCCGCGACGTGGCCGCAAGGATCGAGACCGCCGCCCGAGGGAGTGCACCATGAGCATCCGCTTGCCCGCTGCGCCCCCCGAGGCCACACTCAGGACCAGCCAGGAGGTATCCCGCGATGACCGACGATCTTGACGTCCCCACATCCCTGCGCACGGTCTGGGTGTTCCGGGTGGATCTGCCGCAAGAGGCGCTGGAGGGCTTCCAGGAGGAGGGCGAGACCGGCACCACCCCCATCGCCGAGGCCGTGGGCGCGGGCCCGCTCGATCCCGATTACTACGAGCTTTTCGACGCCGCCTCGATCCTCGATTACGGCATGGCGGCCTATCTGACCGAGGCAAACGGCATGAACCCCGACGATGTGGGCCCGGATGCCAAAACTCTGGACGCGCTGACCGGACCGGTCCTGCTGCTCTTCGATGCCGCACTGCCCGAAGGGACCGCGCGGATCGCCCCTTCCGCCCCCCTCACCCTTGTCGGCCGCTACGAGGAGAAACCGCGCTTTTCCGTCGCGCCGCCGCTGCAATCCGAGGCCGCCGCAGGCGTCATCGGCGACGCGCCCGCGGATGCCCCGCAACCGGGGCGCCCCGGCTCCATCGCCTCGCTCGTGCTGGTCGCGGTGATCGTGCTGGCGGGGCTGCTGATCTGGGCCGCATTGCGATGATCGAGAACACGCATCCGCAGGGTTGGCAGGGCCTTTTGGCACCGGGCGAGACAATCCTCTGGCAGGGTCAGCCCGGCACCGGCATCCGCTGGCGCAGCCTGGCCTCGCCGCTGACGCTGATGGGGGCGTTTTTTACCGGATTCTCGCTCTTCTGGATCAGCATGGCCACGTCGATGACCCGCGGCGCGGATGTGCCGTTCCCGTTCCAGATCTTCCCGCTTTTCGGCCTGCCCTTCCTGGCCATCGGCCTTTATATGCTCGGCGGCCACGCGATCTGGGACACGATCAAGCGCGCGGGGACGCATTACACGCTGACCAACCGCACCGCCTTTGTCGGCGTGAACCTGCTGATGCGGCGCACGCTGCTGAGCTACCCGATCGACCGGATGGACCGCGTCCTGCTGGAGGATGGCATCCCCGGATCGGTGATCTTCTCGGGCGTGCAGGGCCGTGGTGCGACCCGCCCCGGCTTCTACCTGATCGACGACGCGCGCGAGGTCTACCGGATGCTGCGCGACGCCCGCAGCGCGCTGACACAAGGCAACACCGCATGACCACGCTTCTGGAAAACGCCCGCCTGATCGACCCCGAGGCCGACAGCGACGCGCCCGGCTGGTTGCTGATTTCGGATGGCGTGATCGCCGGGATCGGCACCGGCAGCCCCGAAGGGATCGAGGCCCGCACGCGCATCGACTGCAACGGCCAGGCCCTGGCCCCCGGCATCATCGACATCGGCGTCAAGACCTGCGAACCGGGCGAACGCCACAAGGAAAGCATCCGCACGGCGGGGCTGGCGGCAGCGGCGGGCGGCGTCACCACCATGGTCACCCGCCCCGACACCACGCCCGCGCTGGACACGCCCGAGGTGCTGGCCTTCGTGCGGCGGCGCGGGGCCGAGGTGGCGCGCGTCCGCATGTTGCCGATGGCCGCCCTGACCAAGGGCCGCGCCGGGGCCGAAATGACCGAGATCGGGTTCCTGATGGACGCGGGCGCCGTCGCCTTCACCGATTGCGACCACGTGGTGCGCAACCCCAAGGTGCTGGCCCGTGCCATGACCTATGCCCGCTCCCTGGGCGCGCTGATCATCGCGCATCCGCAGGATCCCGACCTCTCCGCCGGGGCCGCCGTCACCTCGGGCAAATTCGCGTCTCTGCGCGGCCTGCCCGCCGTCTCGCCAATGGCCGAGCGGATGGGGCTGGAGCGGGATCTCGCGCTGGTCGAGATGACCCGCGCCCGCTACCACGCCGACCAGATCACCGCCGCCGCCAGCCTGCCCGCCCTGGCCCGCGCCAAGCAAGCCGGACTGGACGTAACCGCGGGCGTCTCGATCCATCACCTGACGCTGAACGAGTTCGACGTCGGCGATTACCGCACCTTCTTCAAGGTCAAGCCGCCGCTGCGCCCCGAGGATGACCGCATGGCCATGGTCGAGGCCGTGCACGATGGCCAGATCGACATCATCTCCTCCATGCACACGCCGCAGGACGAGGAAAGCAAGCGCCTGCCTTTCGAGGTCGCGGCCTCGGGCGCCGTCGCGCTGGAAACGCTCTTGCCCGCCGCGATGCGCCTCTACCATGCGGGCCAGTTGACCCTGCCGCAGCTGTTCCGCGCCATGGCGCTGAACCCCGCGCGCCGCCTCGGCCTGCCCTCGGGGCGGCTGGCACAAGGCGCGCCCGCCGATCTGGTCCTTTTCGACCCCGATGCGCCCTTCGTGCTGGACCGCTCCAGGCTGCGCTCGAAATCCAAGAATACGCCCTTTGACGGGATGCGGATGGAAGGGCGCGTGAGCCTGACCGTGGTCGCAGGCGAGACCGTCTATGACCGGAGCGCGCCATGATCCCCGTCTTCGCGACCTCCGCGCCGCTCCTCGCGCTCACCGCGCTCCTCGCCTATCTGCTCGGCTCGGTGCCCTTCGGCCTGGTGATGGCGCGGGTATTCGGGCTTGGCGACATCCGGGCCATCGGGTCGGGCAATATCGGGGCCACCAACGTGCTGCGCACCGGCAACAGGCTGGCCGCCTTCCTCACCCTCATTGGCGACGCGGGCAAGGGCGGCATCGCGGTGTTGCTGGCACGCGCGCTGCTGGCCGAGGACGCGGCGCAACTCGCGGGCCTCTTCGCCTTCCTGGGCCATTGCTTCCCGGTCTTCCTGGGCTTCAAGGGCGGCAAGGGCGTCGCCACTTTCCTCGGAACATTGCTGGCGCTGTTCTGGCCCGCCGGGATCGCCGCCTGCCTGACCTGGGCCGTGACCGCCGCGATCACGCGCATCTCCTCGCTTTCGGCGCTGGTCGCGGCCGTCCTTGCGCCGGTCTGGATCAGCCTCCTGGGCATGCCGCAGGCGGCCCTTGTCACGGCACTTCTGGCGGTGCTGGTCGTGATCCGGCACAAGACCAATATCGGACGGCTCATGCGCGGCGAGGAACCCCGGATCGGATCCAAATCCTGACCGTCAGGCTGCGCGCTCCTACCCCTCCCGATACCGCTCCAGCCGCGCTTCCAGCGTGCCGGAATGCAGCTCGATCAGATGCCCGTCCGGCCCGTAGAAATAGATCGAATGCCCCTCACCCCGCACCCGCGCGCGCCCCGGCATGACCTCCAGCCCAAGCGCCGCGATCTCGGCGAGCCGTTCCTCCAGCTCTTCCTCGTCGACATAGAAGGCGACGTGGTTGTAGCTGCGTTCCTTCAGCGCCTCGCCGGCCATCACCGCGACCCAGACGCCGCCGACATCATAGAACCGCTCACGCGAGAGCGAGAATTTCGTCGCGCCGCTTTCATAGACCTTGCGCGCCTTCAGAACCCGGATCAGCATCTCCTCCATCCGGTCCAGGTCGGCACTGATGAACGTGATGTGGCTGAGTGTCATGGGGCCCCTAGTAACTGTATTCCGCGTAGATGCGCGTCAGGTCGCCATCCCAGTCGCCATGGTACTGCGCCAGCAATTCATCGGCGGGCACCTGGCCGGTCTCCAGGCTCTCCTTCAGCGCGTTCAGGAAATGGGTCTCGTCCGGGACCAGCCCGCCCGCGCCGGGCCGCGCCCGCGTGGCAAGCCCGTGTTCCGCGATTTCGACGACCTGCCGCGCGAGGTCATGCATGTGGATACCGTTCGCCTCGGCCTGCAACCCGCCGACCGAGGCCGCAACCCGCAGCCCCTCACGCGTCTCCGCATCCCAATCTTTTACAAGATCCCAGGCCGCATCCAGCGCCGACTGCTCATAGGTCAGCCCGACCCAGAAGGCAGGCAGCGCGCAGAGCCGCCGCCACGGGCCCCCATCGGCCCCGCGCATCTCCATGTATTTCTTGATCCGCGCCTCGGGGAAGGCCGTGGTCAGGTGGTCGGCCCAGTCGGACAGCGTTGGCGTCTCACCGGGCAGCGCGGGCAGCTTGCCTTGCAGGAAATCCCGAAACGACATGCCGAGCGCGTCGATATATTTGCCGTCGCGATAGACGAAATACATCGGCACATCGAGCGCGTATTGCGCGTAAGCCTCGAACCCGAACCCGTCTTCAAAGACAAAAGGCAGCATCCCCGTCCGCGCCGAATCCAGGTCGCGCCAGACGCGGGAGCGCCAGGATTTATGCCCGTTCGGCTTGCCCTCGAAAAAGGGCGAATTGGCGAAGAGCGCGGTGGCGACGGGTTGCAGCGCCAGCGCCACGCGCAGTTTCTGCACCATGTCGGCCTCGGAGGCGAAGTCGATATTGACCTGCACCGTGCAGGTGCGCCGCATCATCACCCGGCCCATCGTGCCGACCTTGCCCATATAGGCATCCATCAGCTTGTAGCGCCCCTTGGGCATCAGCGGCATCTGCTCATGCGTCCAGATGGGCGCGGCCCCGAGGCCGATGAAGCCTACCCCGATTTCATCCGCGATGTCTTTCACTTCGCGCAGGTGGATATTCACCTCGTCGCAGGTGGCGTGGATGGTCTCCAGCGGTGCCCCCGACAATTCCAGCGCGCCGCCGGGTTCCAAGGACACGTTCGCGCCGTCCTTCTCCAGCCCGATCAGGTGGCCGCCCTCGCGCACTTCCGTCCAGCCATGCCGGTCCCGCAACCCCTCCAGCACCGCCACGATGGAGCGATCCCCCTCGAACGGCAGCGGCTTCAGCGTGTCCTTGCAATAGCCGAATTTCTCGTGCTCGGTGCCGATGCGCCAGTCTGCCTTGGGTTTGCAGCCCGAGGCCAGGTATTCGGCCAATTGCTCGTGCCGCTCGATGGGGCCGCCGCCGGATTGGGGGATGGACATGGGGGGTCGGGCCTTTCACGACGGGGCTGATAACGGTCCCAATCCCTGACCCCGGCGGCGGGTCAAGTCAAGGCCACGGGGCGATCCGCCTGCCAAAGCGTGACGGTGCCGGGCGTGGGATCGCCAAGCGCGCGCAACAAATGCGGCATGTTCAGGCCATCGAGCGCCGAGAACGCATCGAAGAGCTGATCGGCCCCAAGCGCGTTCACCGGGATCGCCAGCACCCCCTCGGGATGGGTCAGCACCCAGGTCTGACCACCGGGGGCGCGGCGCAGCGCCAGCCGCGTCATGTCGCGGATCGCGACCGCGCCGCCATAATAGGGCCCGAGATAGGCGATGCGCCCCTCATCCAGCGTCACCACGCCGGGCCCGTCGCCGGGACGGGTAAACCGGATGCGGCGCAGCGCGAGGATCATGAGCAGGACACCAATCAGGGCGAGGACATAGCCCACCCCCTCGACCACCGGGCCGGGGCTGAGGCCGAGCCAGAGGCCAAGCACGATGACACAGCCCGCGATGATCGCCTCGCGCCAGCGTTTCAGGGCGGCAAGGGCATCGGGCCGGATCATCCCCAATCGCCCCAGGCCAGTTGCACGGCGGTCAGGGCGGCGACGGCGGCGGTATCGGCGCGCAGGATGCGGGGGCCGAGCGCCACCGGAATGGCCTGCGGCATCGCCGCCAGCCGCGCGCGTTCCGCATCCGAAAACCCGCCCTCCGGGCCGATCAATATGGCCGCTCCTCCATCCTTGCGGATGTCCTCGCCGCTGGTCCGGGCGAGGAGCGCCGCAAGGGGCGAGGAGCCGCCCGCCAACCCCTCGTCACAAAAGACAAGCGCGCGGGTCTCGGGCCACTCCGCCAGCACGCGGTCGAGTTTCTGCAACCCCTCCACCGGCGGCACGAAGACGCCGCCGCATTGCTCGGCCGCCTCCACAGCATGGGCCTGCAAGCGGTCCTGCCGCACCCTCTCGGCATTGGTGAACTCACTCTGCACCGGCAGGATGCGCGCGGCCCCCATTTCGGCGGCCTTTTCGACGATGAAATCGGTGCGCGCCTTCTTGATCGGCGCGAAGAGGAGCCAGAGGTCGGGCGGCATCCGCTGCGGCGCGCTCTGTGTTTGGCACTCCAGCACCCCGCCGCGCTTGCCCGCCTCCACGACCTCGGCCTGCCATTCGCCATCCGCCCCGTTGAAAAGCGCCACCATCGCCCCGGTTTGCAGGCGCATGACGTTGAACAGGTAATTCGCCTGGTCCCGCGACAGAGGAACGCTTTGCCCTTGCCCCAATGGATGCTCTACGTAGAGGCGGATTTTGGCTTTGACCGACATGGGGCGGACCATATGACCGCGAGAAATGAAACGCCAGTGGGGCAAGTTGCCGACGCGGTGACGGGCAATTGGGTGGACCGGCGCGCGCCCGCCTGGACGCGCCCCTACCTGCGCCTGTCCCGCGCCGACCGGCCCATCGGCACCTGGCTGCTGCTCTTGCCCTGCTGGTGGGGTGTATTGCTGGCCGCTGCCGCGACCGAACCACGCTGGTTCGATCTGTGGATCATCGCGGGCTGCGGCATCGGCGCGGTGCTGATGCGCGGGGCGGGCTGCACCTGGAACGACATCACCGATCGCGGTATCGACGGCTCGGTCGCGCGCACCCGGTCGCGGCCGATCCCCTCGGGCGCGGTCACGGTCACCCAGGCGCTGATCTGGATGGCGCTGCAATGCCTGGTCGCGCTGGCGATCCTGCTGAGTTTCAACAGCGCCGCGATCCTGCTTGGCTTTGCCGCGCTGATCCCCGTCGCGATCTATCCCTTCGCCAAGCGCTTCACCTGGTGGCCACAGGTGTTTCTCGGCCTCGCCTTCAACTGGGGCGCGCTGCTGGCCTGGACGGCGCATACCGGCAGCCTCGGGCTTGCGCCCTTCATGCTCTACCTCGCGGGCATCGCCTGGACGCTGTTCTACGACACGATCTATGCGCATCAGGATGTCGAGGATGACGCGCTGATCGGCGTGAAATCGACCGCGCGCCTCTTTGGCGAGAACAGCAAGCCCTGGCTGCGCGGCTTCCTGATCGCCTCGGTCGTCCTGATGGCCGTCGCGATCATCCTGGCGCTGCCACCCGAGGCCGGGATCCTCGCCATGGTGCTGGCCATCGCGGGCGCCTGGGGGTTCGGCTGGCACTTGGTCTGGCAGCTTGGCCAGCTGGACACCGGGGATAATGCCACCTGCCTGCGGCTTTTCCGCTCGAACCGCGATGCGGGGCTGATCGCTGCGCTATTTCTTGCCCTTGCCGCGCTGGTGTGATTGAACACGCCCCGCCAAGCGGATAAGCCTTGGCGGAACAAGAGCAGAGGCACGACCCACCCGATGCGTATCAGCTTTACATTCGCGGCGATCGCGAGTTTCGCCCTGGCGGCGGGCATCAGCCTTGGCCTGGCCGTGATCGGGGCCCAGACGGTCGAGCGGCAATCGGTCGAGGATGTCTCCTTCGCGATGCGCGAGGACGGGCTGGACTGGGTCGAGATCGACGCCGACGGCTTGCAAGTCTTCCTGATGGGCGAGGCCCCGGACGAGGCCACGCGCTTTCGCGCCCTGCGCCGGGCGGGCACCGTGGTGGACAGCGACCGGGTCGTAGACCAGATGACGGTGCTGGACCCCGAGGGCATCACCGCGCCGACCTTCTCGATCGAGATGCTGCGCAACGGCACCGGCGTGTCGCTGATCGGTCTCATTCCGGGCACCGAGGGCGCCGACCGGCTGACCGATGGCATCTCCGACATCACCGCCGGGCTGGACGTGGCCAACATGGTCGAAACCGCCGATTTCGCGGCACCCGAAGGATGGGACGCCGCGGTGCGCTACGGCCTCTTGGCGCTGACCGAATTGCCGCGCTCGAAAGTGTCGATCTTCGCGGGCCGGGTCGAGGTCGAGGCGGTCTCGAACAGCCCCGCCGAGCGCGCCGGCTGGGTCGCATTCCTGGAGGACAATCTGCCCGACGGCATCGACCTGGTGATGGACATCTCGGCCCCGCGCCCCGTCATCACCCCCTTCACCCTGCGCTACGTGGTCGAAGACGGCACCCCCCGGTTCGAAGCCTGCTCTGTCGGCACCGAAGCCGACCGCGACCGCATCCTGGAGACCGCCATCGAGTTGGGCGTCGCCGAGAACGCAAGCTGCGTCATCGGCCTCGGCGTGCCCTCGCCCCGTTGGGCCGAGGCGGTCGAGACCGCGATCACCGCCGCCAGCCGGTTCGAGGGGGCCACGCTGACCTTCTCGGATGCCGACCTGTCGCTGGTCGCCGCCGAGGGCACGCCGGGCAGCCTCTTCGATACCGTGATCGGCGAGCTGGACGCGGCGCTGCCGGATGTCTTCTCGCTCCATGCCGTGCTGCCCGCCGCGCCCGCGGAAGGCTCGGAACCCGATGGCCCGCCCCGCTTCACCGCGACGCGCAGCCCGGAAGGCTACGTGCAACTGCGCGGTCGCCTGCCCGATGACCGCGTCTCGGCCGCCGTGCTGGCCTATGCCAATGCGCTTTTCGGGCGCCGCAACACCTACCTGGCCACCCGCACCGATCCCGACCTGCCCGAAGGCTGGCCGCTGCGCGTGCTGGCCGGGCTTGAAGCGCTGTCGCGGCTGCCCAACGGCTCGCTCACGGTCGAACCCGACCACCTGATCCTGCGCGGCAATTCCGGCAGCGAGGACGCGACGTCGGACCTGTCGCGCCTGCTGGCGCAACAGCTGGGTGACGCCGCCAGTTTCGAGATCGACGTGACCTACATGGCCAGCCTCGACCCGATCACCGGAGAGCTGACCGACCAGCAATGCCTCGACCGCGTCAACACAGTGCTGGACCGGCGCAAGATCACCTTCGATCCCGGTTCGGTCGAGATCAACGAGGCGGCGGGCGAGGTGCTGGACGACCTGGCCGAGATCCTGCGCGACTGCTCGCATGTCGAGATGCAGATCGGCGGCCACACGGATACGCAGGGCCGCGAGGAACTGAACCTCAATATCAGCCAGGCCCGCGCCGATGCGGTGCTGAACGGATTGCTGGCGCGCCGGGTGCTGACCAGCAATCTCAGCGCGCAGGGCTATGGCGAGACACGCCCCGTGGCCGATAACGACACCGCAGAGGGCCGCGAGGCCAACCGCCGCATCGAGTTCATGCTGCTGACTGACGTCCGCGAGCGTGAACTGCGCGAGGCGGCCGAGGAGCGCGCGGCCATCCTGGCCAATGCCCCCCGGCCCGTGATGCGGCCCGAGGGGCTTGCGCCCGATCACGAAGAGGAAGAGACCGAATGAACCGCACCGAATTCATCGTGGTGATCGCGATCATCCTCTTTGTGGCTTTCGCGCTTGGCTGGTTCGCCAACTGGCTGATCCATCGCCTGACACGGGTGTCGGGCGTCGACATGAACGAGCTGGAGGAGATGGCCAAGGCGCTGCACGACGCCGAGGAGACGCGCGACCAGGCGATCACCTACCTGCAGCACCGCGAGGCGGAACTGACCAACCAGATCGCCCAGACCGAGGCCGAGCTGCGCGCCGCGATGGAAGGGCTGCGCGAGGCACGGCGCGAGGCGGAAGAGCTGCGCATCTATGTCGAACAGGAGAGCCAGGGGTAGGGTGTCGGATTGCTGCGCAATCCGACCGGTTGGGGGCGCTGCCCCCAAACCCCCGGGATATTTGCGGAACAAAGAAGATGTGGGCGGTTTTTTATTGGCTGCGTTAGGGCGGTGTTAACGGTCTTGCGGCAGGGTGGCGGACAGGTACCTTTTGGAAATCAGGTTTTCGCGGTCTGCCGAAGACAGCCCCGACAGGGCCAAGGCAGATCGGTCGGACCACCGCGCGCCGGGTGTGACGCCCCGGCGTTCACGAACCGCTTTTCGCCCTTGCGGGCCCGCAAGTTTCCAAGCCCCCTCACGAGCCCCTTTCGTCCGGATCGGACCAGCGGCTGAGGGCATCCTCATCGGCCTCCTTCGCCTGCACCCATTCCGCGCCGGCTTGGGTGATTTCCTTCTTCCAGAACGGCGCGCGGGATTTCAGGTAGTCCATCAGGTATTCCGCCGCCGCGAAGGCATCGCCCCGGTGACGCGCGGCGGTGGCCACCATCATGATCGGATCGGAAGGGGTCAGCGGCCCGTAGCGGTGGAGGATCAGGCTGCCGGCCAGTTGCCAGCGTGCCTCGGCCTCTGCCGCGATCTCGGCCAGCGCCCTTTCGGTCATGCCGGGATAATGCTCGATCTCCATCCGCTCCAGCCCGCCCTCAGCCAGGTCACGCGTGATGCCGGTGAAGCTGACCACCGCGCCCGCGCCGGACTGCGCGGCGGCGAAGCTGTTCAGCTCGGCCCCCATGTCGAAGGCCCCGGCCTGCACCCGGATATCCATTGCCCCTAGCCCCCCGTCATCGGCGGGAAGAACGCAACCTCCCGCGCGCCCTCGATCGGGGCGTCCAGATCGGCCAGTTCCTGATCCACGGCGGCGCGGATCGTGGAGGGGTCGGAGAAGGCCAGCGCATAGCCCTCGTCGCGGGCGGCCAGTTCCGACATCAGCTCGGCCACCGTGCGGGCATCCGTCTCGATCCGTTCATGGCCGGTGCCGACGCGCTCGCGCAGCCAGGCGAAATATCGCAGCTCAATCATTCGGGTCATCCCTCAGGTGCGGCATGGCCTTCATCAGGTAATCGGCCCCGGTCAAGAGCGTCAGCGCGGCGGCGAACCAGAGCAACCCGGTGCCACCCCAATAGGCCAGGGCCGCGCCATTGCTGAGCCAGACCAGGCCGAATTCATCCTCGATCTCGCCGGCAAATATGCCCGCCACGATCTCGGCATCCATGCCGATGATGTTCATGCCGAAATTATGTTCGAAAATGCCGAAGGAAAACAGCACCGCGATGGCGATCATCTGCGCCGTGGTCTTCCATTTGGCCAGCCTGGTGACCTTGAGCGACGCCGCCGCATGGCCGAGATATTCGCGCAGACCCGACACAAACACCTCGCGGAAGAGGATCGCCGAGACCGGGATGATCAGCCAGGTGTTGAAGCCGAAAAGCCCCATCAGGGTGGCGAGCGCAATGACCACCATGGCCTTGTCGGCGATCGGGTCCAGCATTGCGCCGAAGCGGCTGTGCTGTTTCCAGAGCCGCGCCAGGTAGCCGTCGATCCAGTCGGTGATCGCCGCGCTGACAAAGAGGATCAGCGCCACCCAATCGGCGTAGGGACGGGGCAATATCAGGAAGATCACCGCCACGCCGGGGGCGGCGATCATCCGCGAAACGGTCAGCAGGTTCGGCAAGGTCCAACGCATGGCACAGGCTTAACCTGTCGGGGCGGGACAGGGAAGCAACCTTATGCCGCAGCGGGCAGAATCCCGCTTTAGCCGCGCTCGTGGAAATAGTCGTAGATGGTCTCGGCCAGCGCGCCGGAAATGCCCTCGACCGCCTTGAGATCGGCGAGGTCGGCGCGGGAAACGGCCTTGGCGCTGCCGAAATGCGACAGGAGCGCGCGCTTGCGGGTGGCACCCACGCCCGGCACGTCGTCAAGCGGCGTCGCGGCGACCGATTTGGCGCGTTTGGCGCGATGCGTGCCGATGGCGAAACGGTGCGCCTCGTCACGCAGGCGCTGGATGAAATAGAGCACGGGGTCGTTGCGTTTCAGGGCAAAGGGGCGCTGGCCGGGGCGGTGAAACTCCTCCTTGCCCGCGTCGCGGTCGATGCCCTTGGCGACACCGATGAAGGGCACGCCCTCGACTCCCAGATCGGCCATGATCTCGGCCACCGCGCTGACCTGCCCCGCGCCGCCGTCGATCAGCAGAAGGTCGGGCCAGGTATCGCCCTGCCGGTCCGGGTCTTCCTTGAGCAGCCGCTTGAAACGGCGGCTCAAGACCTCCTTCATCATGCCGAAATCATCGCCCGGTGTCAGGCTGTCGCCCTTGATGTTGAACTTGCGATACTGGCTTTTCAGGAACCCCTCCGGCCCCGCCACGATCATGCCGCCGACGGCGTTGGTGCCCTGGATGTGGCTGTTGTCATAGACCTCGATCCGCTGCGGCACGGTCTCCAGCCCGAAGGCGTCGGCCAGACCTTTGAGCAGCTTTCCTTGCGTTGCCGCCTCGCTCATCTTGCGGGCGAGGCTTTCACGGGCGTTTCTTGCGGCGCCCGCGACAAGCTCCATCTTCTCGCCCCTCAAGGGCACCACGATCTCGACCTTGCGGCCCAGTTTCTCGCCGAGCGCGTCGGCCATCAGGTCATCGTTTTCGATCGCGTGAGACAGGATCACCTGACGGGGCGGAATTTTCGTATCGTAGAACTGGCCGAGAAACGCCTCGAGCACCTCGGCCTCACCCGCGCCCGAGCCGGTGCGGGGGTAGAAATCGCGGTTGCCCCAGTTCTGGTTGGCGCGGATGAAGAAGACCTGAACGCAGGCCTGCCCGCCCTCCATATGCAGCGCGATCACGTCGGCCTCGGCCACCCCGCGCGGGTTGATGCCTTGCGCGCCCTGCACCACGGTCAGCGCGCGGATGCGGTCGCGCAGGGCGGCGGCGCGCTCGAACTCCATCGCTTCGGAGGCGTCCTGCATCTCGCTGGCCAGCACCTCCTGAATCTTGGCGGATTTGCCGGAAAGGAAATTCTCGGCATCCTTGACCGAGGCGAGGTAATCGTCACGCGAAATCAGCCCGACGCAAGGCCCCGAGCAGCGCTTGATCTGGTAGAGAAGGCAGGGGCGCGTGCGGCTGTCGAAGGTCGCGTCCGAGCAGTTGCGCAAGAGGAACACCTTTTGCAGCTGGTTCAGCGTGCGATTGACCGCGTCGGCGCTGGCGAAGGGGCCGAAATAGCTGCCCTTTTCCTTGCGCGCGCCGCGATGTTTCTTGATCTGCGGATAGTCGTGCGAGCGGGACACAAGGATATTCGGAAAGCTCTTGTCGTCGCGCAAGAGCACGTTGTAGCGCGGCTTGAGCTGCTTGATGAGGTTCTGTTCCAAGAGCAGCGCCTCGGTCTCGGTGCGCGTGGTCAGCACCATCATCTCGACCGTTTCCGAGATCATCCGGGCGATGCGGGGGGAATGACCCGAGGGCTTGGCGTAGTTCGAGACGCGCTTTTTCAGGTTGCGCGCCTTGCCGACATAAAGCACCCGCGCCTCGGCATCGAGCATCCGGTAGACGCCGGGGGAATTGTCCAGCGTGCGGGCGAAGGCGGCGATGGCCTCATGGCCGGAAAGGCGCGGTTCTGGGTCGGTTTCGGGCATTGTTACCAATCTGAATCGATTCCCTTGCGGCCTGCAACGCCCGGCAATCCTGATCAAGTTAAATAGTATCAACGGTTTCTGTGGATAACCTTTAGGATAAATCTTGGGCAGGCAGAAAAAATCGTTGTTTTCGGCAGCTTTCCGTGATTTGCCTAATTTTTGAGCATATTTTTAACTTACTGATTTTATTGCTGAATTTTCTTTGCCGCACCCTGTGGGGCGTTGCAGTCATGGAACTGTCACAGGACTGTTACCCCATGTTAACCGGTGGACAAGTGGACCGGAGGCCCCGAAAAAAGGACCGGACTCCGCCCTGTTAACCCCGTTCTGCCGGTGATCAGGTGAAGACCATCACCACATAGGTGACATAGAGCGCCGACAGCACCAGGCCCACAGCCCGACCCATGACCCATTTCATGTAGACGAACGGGATCAGCAGCAGCGAGGCGGCCAGCATCACCCAGAGGTCATAGCGCAGGATGCCGCTATCGACCGGGATCGGCCCGACCAGCGCGGCAACGCCGATGATGCCCAGAAGGTTGAAGATGTTCGAGCCGATCACATTGCCAAGCGCCACCTCGGCATGGCGGCGGATCGCGGCCATCACGGTGGTCGCAAGCTCGGGCAGCGAGGTGCCGGCGGCCACCAGCGTCAGGCCGATGGCGGTCTCGCTGACGCCGAAGCTGCGCGCGATGGTGACGGAGGCATCGACCAGGATATCCGCCCCAAGCGGCAGGCCGACCAGGCCGAGCACGAGGTAGAGCGCGATCTTCCACCAGGGCATGTCGGGGTCGGCGCCCTCGACCTCCTCCAGGTCTTCGGCCTGCGCCGCGGCGCGTTTCCCGGCGCGCTTGTGGTTGCGCGCGGACAGGAAGGCGCGGGACAGCATCAGGGCCAGCCCGGCCAGCAGGATCAGACCGTGCCACCATGTGAAGGGCCCCGCGAAGGCCAGCGCGATGAAGAGGAAGGTCGCCGCGATCATGATCTGGAAATCGTGCCGCGTGTCGCAGTCGCGCGTATCGAGCCCCGAGATCAGCGCAGGGATCCCCAGGACCAGCAGGATATTGGCGGTGTTCGACCCCACCACGTTGCCAAGCGCCAGCCCCGGCACCCCGTCGAGGATGGCATTGACCGAGATCAGAAGCTCGGGCGCGGAGGTGCCGAAGGCGACAATCGTGAGGCTGACGATCATCGCGGGGATGCCGAGGCGCAGGGACAGGTTGACCGCGCCGCGCACCAGCGTGTCGCCCGCAAGCAACAAGATCACCAGGCCGAGGCCCGCCAGCAGAAACTCGGTGATCAGCAATTCAGCCGCGTCCTTCGTCGCAGGTCGGGCAGCGCCCGCCGGTCAGGTTGATCTGGCCACAGCGGGCGCAGGTGGTGGGTTTCGGCAGGTCGCGGCGGCGACGCGCGCCACCGGGCCAGCGCAATCGTCCGAACATGGCCAGCACGGCCATGCCGATGAGGAAGAATGTGGCGATCTTGATGATCATCGCGTCACAGCCCGAACCGCGCCCATGCGGCGCGATCCTCGATCTGGGCCAGCGCATCGCCGACGATCTGCGCGCCGAACCGGGCGAAGAGGCCCCGTTTGGGGCCATAGCGGCTGAACCTCACGTCGTCCCCGAAGATCTCCTTCATCTTGGGCTGCACATGCGCGATGCCATCGGCCAGCCCAAGGTCGACCGCGCCCTGCCCGACCCAGATCTCGCCGGTAAAGAGGTCTTCGCCGGTCAGGCGCGATCCGCGCCGCGCCTTCACATGGGCGATGAAACTGTCGTGGATCTGGCGCTGCAGATCCTTCAGGCGGGTCACGTCCTCCTCGCGCTCGGGGCGGAAGGGGTCGAGCATGGATTTGTCCTTGCCGGCGGTATGCACGCGCCGGTCGATGCCGTGATGCGCCATTAGCTTGTCAAAGCCGAAGCTGGCCGAGATCACGCCGATCGACCCAGTGATCGAGCTGTCATCGAGCCAGATATGATCGCCCGCGCAGGCCAGCCAATAGCCGCCCGAGGCCGCCACATCCTCGACGAAGGCATGGACGGGAATGTCGTGTTCATCCGCAATCCCGCGGATGCGCGCGGCAATCAGCGAGGACTGCACCGGCGAGCCACCGGGCGAGTTGATCAGGAGCGCCACCGCCTTGGGCTTGCCCTTGCGGAACGCCTTTTCGATCAGCGGGGCCAGCGTCGCGTCATTGAGCGTGCCGGGTTTCGCGCCCGAGGCGATCACGCCATGCAGGCGGATCACGGCGACGAGGGGCGGGCCGGAGACAAAGGGGATAAAGCGCTTCATGGGATGCGATGTAGAGTGCGCGGGGGGGGCGAACAAGGCAGGGGGCCGGGGAATTCGCGCTTTGTGGCGCGGATGCACGTCACGCTTGCGTGCGCGCGCCCCGCAGGTCGCGCCAGCGTGCGCCTCCCGCACGACATGGTTGCGTGCGCCTCCCGCACGACACGCTTGCGTGCGGGGGGCGCCTCATGGAATGTGCCGCCATGGACCTGACCCGCCGCACGATGCTAGGCCTGCTGGCCGCGCCGCTTGTTGTCCGCCCCGTGGCGGCCTCGGAGGCGATCCTGGTCTTTGCCGCGTCCAGCCTGCGGCAGGGGCTGGAGGCCGCGCTGCAGGGATGGCAGGGCGCGCCGGTCACGGTCTCCTATGCAGGCACCGCGACGCTGGCCCGCCAGATTGAGGCAGGCGCAAGAGCCGATCTGTTCTTCGGCGCGAATGCGGACTGGGCCGCCTATCTGGAAGCGCGCGAGTTGCTGGACGGCGCGGCGCGGGTGGTGCTGTCCAATACGCTGGTGCTGGCGGGCCGGGAGGGGGAGATCTCGCCCGGCGGGATCGAGGCGGCGCTGGCGGCATTGCCCGAGGATGCCCGCATCGCCACCGGCTTCGTCGAGGCGGTGCCGGTCGGCATCTACGCGCGGCAGGCGTTGCAGGCGTTGGGGCAATGGGATCGGGTCTTGCCGTATCTGGTGCAGACCGAGAACACGCGGGTGGCGGCGGCACTCGCCGCACGGGGCGAGGTCGCGCGGGCGTTGATCTATGCCACCGATGTGGCCGCCGATCCCGGTTTGGCGGTAGAAGCGGAGGTGCCTGCCGACCTGCATGATCCCATCGCCTACCCGCTGGCGATGGTGGCACGGGGGCCGCATCCGGGGCGCGCGGCCCTGTTCGACTACCTGTCCGGCCCGGAGGCGCTGGAGGCGTTCCGGGCGCAGGGCTTTTCCGGGGTCACGCCGTGATGCTTGGCCTGGGCGAGGCGGAATGGGGCGCGGTGGCGCTGTCGCTGAAAGTGTCGTTCTGGGCCACGGTGCTGAGCCTGCCGCTGGCGCTGATCACCGCGCAGGCGCTGGCGCGGGGGCGGTTCTGGGGCAAATCGGCGCTGAACCTCGCGGTTCACCTGCCGCTCCTCATGCCGCCCGTCGTCACCGGCTACCTGCTGCTGGTGCTTTTCGGCACGCAAGGGCCCTTGGGCCGGTTCTTCGCCCTCTTCGGGGTGGAATTCGCCTTTCGCTGGACCGGCGCCGCGCTGGCGGGCGCGATCATGGGCTTTCCGCTGATGGTGCGCGCGGTGCGGCTGGCGCTGGAGGCGGTGGACGGGCGGCTTGAGGATGCGGCGGGCACGCTCGGGGCGTCCCGCGCGCGCGTCTACCTGACCATCACCCTGCCCCTGATGGCGCCGGGTATCGCGGCGGGCGCGATCCTCGGGTTCGCCAAGGCGATGGGCGAGTTCGGCGCGACGATCACCTTCGTCTCCAACATCCCCGGCCAGACCCAGACCGTGCCGACCGCGATCTACACCTTCCTGCAAGTGCCGGGACAGGAGGGCGCTGCGCTGCGGCTGATCGTGGTGTCGATCCTGCTGTCGGCGGGGGCGCTGATTGCCTCGGAGCTTCTGGCCGCGCGGATGCGCCGGAGGCTGGGGCGGTGAACGTCGAGATCGACATCACGCATGGGTTCGACGGGCTGACCCTGCGGGTGGAGGCCGAGGTAAAGGGCGGGCTGACCGCCGTTTTCGGGCCGTCTG
This sequence comes from Alterinioella nitratireducens, assembly GCF_013155465.1. Taxonomy (GTDB): domain Bacteria; phylum Pseudomonadota; class Alphaproteobacteria; order Rhodobacterales; family Rhodobacteraceae; genus Alterinioella; species Alterinioella nitratireducens. The sequence goes on from NZ_JABJVX010000002.1 coordinate 75,088, forward strand.
GCGCGGGCAAGACGACCGTGCTGAACATCGTTGCGGGGCTGATCCGGCCCGATGCGGGGCGGGTTTGCGTCAATGGCCGCGTGTTGGTGGATACCGGGGCGGGCGTCTTCCTGCCGCCCGCCAAGCGCCGTGTCGCGGTGGTGTTCCAGGAGGCGCGCCTGTTTCCACATCTGAGCGTGGAGCGGAACCTGCTTTACGGCGCGAAGTCCCGCGACGGGTTGGCCGATATGGTCGATCTTCTGGGGCTTGGCGCGCTGATGACCCGCGCGCCCGGCACGCTTTCGGGCGGCGAGGCGCAGCGGGTCGCACTTGGCCGCGCGCTGCTGTCGGACCCCGAGTTGCTCTTGATGGATGAGCCGCTTTCGGCGCTGGACCGGGCGCGCAAACAGGAGTTGATGCCCTATTTCGAGCGCCTGCGCGACGAGGCCCGCCTGCCCATCCTCTATGTCAGTCACGATGTCGAGGAGGTCGCGCAACTGGCCGACCAGGTGATGCTGCTGCGCGGGGGGCAGATGCAGGCGCTCGGGCCGGTGGCGCAGGTCTTTGCCGGTGAAGGCATGGCCCCCGAGATCAGCCGCGACATGGCGGCCGCCGTGCTGGAGGTGAGTATCGCGGGCTATGACGCGCGCGACGGGCTGACCGAGTTGCGGCTTGGCGGCACCCCCCTCTGGCTGCCGGGTCAGGCCGGTGAGTTGGGCCACAGGCTGCGGCTGCGCATCGACGCGCGTGACGTGATGTTGAGCGAGACGGAGCCGCAGGGCATCTCGGCGCTGAACATCCTGCCGGTGACGGTGCGCGAGGTGCGGGCGGGGCCGGGATCGGGCGCGCTGGTGGCGCTGGATCATGATGGGCACAGGTTGATGGCGCGGATCACCAAGCGGTCGGTCAGACGGCTGGGGCTGGAGCCTGGGAAACGGCTGTTCGCGGTGCTGAAGACGATGGCGGTGGCGGCGCGGGGTTAATCTGTCCCGGCGCGGAATCAAGGCGAAGCCGCCGCGCCATCGACGGGCCGTCCGGCGGCCTGTCGATTGGGTGAGGCCAGCGCGCGGTATCCGGGTCGGACGGGTTTGGCTGAGATAAAGCGCGAAACACTGATGTCGGATCGACAGTCCCCGGCCCGTCAATGGCGCGGCTACTGCACCGTCCAGCCCCCATCGACCGGGATCGTGGTGCCGGTGACGTTATGGGCCACGGGATCGCAGAGCCAGAGCGCCAGCGCGCCGATCTCGGACGGGTCGGACATGCGGCGCGAGGGTTGTTTCTCGGAGAGAAGATCGGCGATGGCCTTGTCGCGGTCGCCACTGAGGGCCTCGGCGCGGGCCTCGATCTGCGGGGCGATCAGCGTGGTCTCGGTCCAGCCGGGGCAGATGCAGTTGACGGTGACGCCACCCGTGCGTGCCGAGCCAACGGCGGCATATTCCAGCGCCGCCACCTTGGAGAGGCCCACGAGCCCGTGTTTCGCGGCGACGTATGGCCCCTTGTGGATCGAGCCCACCAGCCCCTGCACCGACGCGATATTGACGACCCGTCCATAGCCGCGATCCGCCATGACGGGCAGTGCCGCCTGCATGGTGTGGAAGGCGGCGGAGAGGTTGACGGCCAGGATCGCGTCCCAGGCGTCGCGCGGCATGTCGGCCAGCGGGCCAGTCTGCTGGATGCCTGCGTTATTGACCAGGATGTCGGCCCCGCCCCAGGCGCCGACCGCCTCCATCAGCGCGTCGATCCGGTCGGGCTGGCGCAGGTCGCCCGCGAAGAATTCGGCCTGCGGGCTGCCGGCGGCGCGCAACCCTTCGCACACCTCGTGGATCTGCGCGTCGCCGCCGATCCCGTGCACGGCGATGCGCGCGCCCGCGCCTGCGAGCGCCGTGGCGATGGCCAGCCCGATGCCTTGCAAGGATCCGGTGACAAGGGCGGTCTTTCCGGTGAGGTCGGTCATGGGTCTGTCTCCCTCCATGTGCGCAGCTCGGTTTTCAGCACCTTGCCATAGTTGTTCTTGGGCAGGCCAGCGACATGGCGATAGCGCTTGGGGCGTTTGAAGCGGGCGATCTGGCTGAGGCAGAGATCGTCCAGCTCCTGCGCCGTCGCGTCGCCCACGATGAAGGCCACCACCTCCTCGCCCCAGTCGGGATGGGGCAGGCCGATGACGGCGGCCTCGGTGACGCGGGCGTGTTGCAAGAGCACCTCCTCGACCTCGCGCGGGTAGATGTTGGAGCCGCCCGAGATGATCATGTCCTTCGAGCGGTCCTGAAGCGTCAGGTAGCCGTCGGCATCGAGATACCCCATATCGCCGGTATGCAGCCAGCCGTCTTGCAGCGTGGTCGCGGTGGCCTGTGCGTTCCGCCAATAACCCGGCATCACAGGGGTGCCGCGCACAAGGATCTCGCCGGTCTCGCCCGGAGGTGCATCGACGCGGACCTGCACGCCGGTCTGCGCGCGTCCGACCGAGGCGAGACGCTGGCGCCAGCGCGGATGGCTGCGGTCGGCAACATCGTGACGCGACAGCGCGGTGATCGCCATCGGGCATTCGCCCTGGCCGTAGATCTGGATGAAGATATCCCCGAAATGATCGGTCGCGGCGATGATGTCGGCCAGGTACATCGGCCCGCCCGCGTAGATCACGCTGCGCAGGCCCGTGCCGGGATCATCCGCCGCCCGCGCATGGTCGGTCAGGCGCTTGACCATGGTGGGGGCGGCGAACATGTGGATGTTGCCGTGATGGCGGGCGAGCGAGAGGATCTCGGCCGGATCGAAGCCCGCGGAGGGCGGGAAGATATGGCGGGCGCCTGCCCGCACATGCAGCATGGAATAGAGCCCCGCGCCATGGCTGAGGGGGGCGGCGTAGAGCGCGGCGTCCTGCGCGCGGACCTGGTCGACATCCGTCAGGTAGCTGTCGCTCATCGCGGTGAGCATGTGATGCGTGATGATGACGCCCTTGGGCCGCCCGGTGGTGCCGGAGGTGTAGAAGAGCCAGGCCAGATCGTCGGGCGCGCGCGGGACCGGCGCGGCGAGGGGCGCGGCTTGCGGCACCTCGGTGAGGATCTGCGCGTCGGTCAGGGCGGGCAGGCCGTGGGCCAGATCGGGCGAGGCGAAACAGAGACGCGCGCCGGCATTGGAGAGGATCCAGGCGACCTCGGCGGGGTGCAACTTGGCGTTGACGGGAACCACGGCGGCCCCGGCAAACCAGGCCCCGAAAAGCGCGATCAGGTAGTCGGGCGTGTTTTTAAGGAACAGCGCGACCCGGTCGCCGGGGGTGACGCCCATCCCGACCAGCGCGGCGGCGACACGGGCAGCAGCGGCGTGAAAGCCTGCATAATCTTCTATAAGATCATGACCCAGATAGAGGGCGGGGCGCGCGGGGTGGGCCTCGGCGGTGGCCTGGAGCCATTGGGCGATGGTCATGGGATGCGCGGCGCCTGTTCCGGGTGGGGGAAAATCCTTCGTCAGGGATTTTGGCCCGGAGCCTGCGGGATGTGCAAGGCCCGCGTTACCAGCGCACGCCCATCCGCATCGCCTCGTAGATCGCGGCGTGCGTGTTGCGCGCCGAGACGGCATCGCCGATGCGGTAGAGGGTGAACGCGCCCTCGGGGTTCCGGTCGGGGAAGAGCGCGCCCTGCCCCGAGACCAGCGCGCCGTGATCCACCGCGCCGAGGTTGCGGGAGAGCGGTTTCAGGTCAAAATAGAGATCGGCGAGCGGCGTGGTGCCCTGGTTGACGATGACCTGGTCGTAATCGCGCATGTCCTCATGATCCGAATAATCGGTGCCGATCCGGGCAGACAGGCGGTTGCCATTGCGCGTTATCCCCTTGAGGCGACGGGTGACGGTGAAGCCCACGTCCTGCGCCTGGAGCGTCCGCATATAGGGGACCAGGTTCATGCCCATCACCTCGGGCGAGAAACTGCGGTCACGGGTCATGATCTCGACCCGTGCCCCGGTCGCGGCGATCAGTTCGGCGGCTTGCAGGGAGACATGATCGCCCGCCTCGTCATAGATCAGCACATCCGCGCCTGGCTTCACATCGCCCGCGAGGATATCCCAGCCGGTCGCGGCGAGGTCGTTGCCTTCCTCCAGCACGCTCACTTCGGGCATGCCGCCGGTGGCGATCACCACCATGTCGGGGGCGAGGTCGGTTACGTCGTCGGCTTCGGCGAAACTGTTGAAGCGGAAGGCGACATCGCGGGCGGCGCATTGGGCCATGCGCCAGTCGATGATGCCGATCATCTCGGCCCGGCGCAGGGTTTGCGCGGTCAGGCGGATCTGGCCTCCGGGGTCGGCGGCGGCCTCCAGCACGGTCACGACATGGCCACGCTCCGCCGCCACCCGCGCGGCCTCCAACCCGCCGGGGCCTGCGCCGACGATGACCGCTTTCTTGCGCGTTCCGGCGGGCGGGATGAGATGCGGCAGGGACAGTTCGCGGCCCGTCGACGGGTTGTGGATGCAGAGCGCCTCGCCGCCCTGGTAGATGCGGTCGAGGCAATAGGTGGCACCGACGCAGGGGCGAATATCATCCTCGCGCCCCTCGATCACCTTCTGCACGATATGCGGATCGGCCATATGGGCGCGGGTCATGCCGACCATGTCGAGCAGGCCGGAGGAGATCGCATGGCGGGCGGTGGCCACATCGGGGATGCGCGCAGCGTGAAAGGTGGGGAGCCCGATCTCGGCACGCACGCGACCGGCGAAATCCAGATGCGGGGCCGATCGCATGCCCTGCACCGGGATCACGTCGGTCAGCGCCGGGTCGGTATGGACGCGGCCCCGGATGATGTTGAGGAAATCGACCTGGCCCGTGTCCTTGAGGCGATGGCCGATCTGCAAGCCTTCCTCGGGTGTGATGCCGCCCGCCTGCGCCTCATCCGCCGCGTAGCGGATGCCGACGATGAAATCGGGGCCCACGCGGGCGCGGATGGCGTCGATCACCTCCAGCCCGAAGCGCATCCGGTTCTCCAGCGAGCCGCCATAGGGCGGGTCCAGATCGTTGGTCAGCGGCGACCAGACCTGGTCCATCAGGTGGCCATAGGCCTCAAGCTCGATCCCGTCCAACCCCGCCGCCTGCATCCGTTCGGCGGCGTCGGCGTAATCCGTGATGATGCGCGCGATGTCCCACTCCTCCAGCAGTTTGGGAGAGGCCCGGTGCGCCGGTTCGCGGTCCTGCGCGGCGGCGAGGGACGGCAGCCAGTCGCCCTTGTCCCACCGCGTGCGGCGGCCCAGATGGGTCAACTGGATCATCACCGCGCAGCCGTGGTCGTGGCAGGCATCGGTCAGCTTCGCCATCCACGGCACGACCTCGTCCTTGTAGGCCAACACATTGGTGAAGGCGGGCGGGCTGTCGCGGCTGACGATGGCGGATCCGGCGGTCATGGTCAGCGCCACGCCCGCGCGGGCGCGTTCTGCGTGATAGGCGCGGTAGCGGTCCTTGGGCATCCCGTCCTCGGGATAGGCGGGCTCATGGCTTGTGGTCATCACCCGGTTCTTCAGGGTCAGGTGCTTGAGCGTGTAGGGGTGCAGCAGGGGATCGCGGGACATCGGGGGCCACTCTTTGCTTCGGTTCCGCGTCCAGCCAGCCATGCAAGGCGCGGGGCGGTCTTGCCTCTTTGCGACACGCGCTGTGACGGCTTGCCAAATGAAACATGAATCAGTATTCATGTATCCATGGACAAACCCACCCTTCCCAAGACCAAGCGGGGTCAGGCCCGGCGGGCGCAGATCCTGGACGCGGCCGAGCAGGTGATCGGCGCGCGCGGGTTCTCTGCCGCCTCCATCGCCGACATTACGCGCGGGGCGGAGACGGCGCTTGGCACATTCTATATCTATTTCGCCAGCAAGGAAGAGTTGTTCCGCGAACTGGTGCAGGAGATGGGCCATGCCACGAGGGCGCAGGTGGCCGGGGCCATCGCCAAGGCGCCCGACCGGCTGTCGGCGGAACGCGCGGGGCTGGAGGCGTTCCTGCGCTTCGTCGCCGCGCGCCCGGCGCTTTACCGCATCGTCGAGGAGGCGCGCTTTGCCGACCCGGAGGCCTATCAGGATTATTTCTCGGGCTTTGCGGAAGGCTACGCCACCGGCCTGCGCGAGGCCGAGGCGCGCGGCGAGGTCAGCCCCGGCAATGCCGAGGTCCGGGCCTGGGCGCTGATGGGCATGGCCAAGGCGCTTGGCGACCGGTTCGTGCTGTGGGACGACGCCCCCGATATCGAGCATGTCGTCGCGGAGGCGCATCGCATGATCTGCCGGGGCCTCGCGCCATGAAGGTGCGGGCCGAGGCCGGGGCGGAGGGCGTCTTTCGCCTGACCCTGTGCGGGCCGCGCGCCAATGCGCTTGAGCCGGGGATATTGCGCGAGTTTCATGCGGGGCTGGATGCGCTGGACGCCTCCGACGCGGATCGGGCGGTGATCGCGGGCGGGCGGAACTTCTGTTCGGGCGGCGATGTGGCGGCGTTCTTCCGGGCGGCAAACCCCGAGGCCCATGCCGACGCGGTGGTGCCGCTGTTGCAGGATGCGCTGCGGCGGATGGTCGAGATGCCGGTGATCTTCGCCATCGCCGCGCGGGGCGCGATCACGGGCGGCGCGGCGGGGCTGCTCTTTGCCAGCGACCTGGCCGTGTTGGCGCCGGATGCCTTCGTGCAGCCCTACTACGCGCAGGTGGGCTTTGCCCCCGATGGCGGCTGGACCGCGCTGCTGCCCGAGCGGATCGGCGCGGGCGCGGCGCAAGATTGGCTCCTGTCCGATGCGCGGGCTTCGGCGGCGGATCTGGTGCAGGCGGGGCTGGCGCGCGAGGTACAGGACGCGCCGGAAGACCGCGCGGCGGAGATGCTGACCGGGATGAGGATCGCGCCCGCGCTGGCGGCAAAGCGGCTGATCTGGGACGGTGCGCGGGTGGCGGCGTTAACGGCGCGGCTGGAGGCGGAGACGCGGGCCTTTCGTGCCTTGATCGGACGACCCGAGACACGCGAGGGCATGGCGCGGTTCCTGGGCGAAGGGGCGCGGGCGGATGCTTGACCACATCCCCGACATGGCCCTGAAACGGGCCGAGATCGCCCCGGATGCGCTGGCCTTCCACGACCGGGGCCGGGACTGGAGCTTCGCAGAGGTCAACGCCGCCGCCGATGCGATTGCCGAGGGGCTGCAGGTGCAGGGGATCACGGCGGGCGACCGGCTGGCGATCCTGTGCCTCAATCGGGTCGAGGTCTTCCTGACGCTCTTTGCCTGCCAGAAGGCGGGCGTGATCCTCTGCCCGCTGAACTGGCGCCAACCCGCGCCGGAACTGGCCGACACGCTTGGGCCCATCGGGGTCAAGGCGATCTTGCATGACGCGGACCATGCGGCGCTGGCGGGTGAGGTTGCCGGGGCCATCGGCGCGCAGACCATCGGCATCGAGGACGGGCTGGCAGACTGGATCGACGCGGGCGGGCCTGCGTTGCGGGACCAGATCCCGGCGACACGGCCCTGGTATCTGCTGTTTTCCTCCGGCACCACGGGGCGGCCCAAGGCGGTGATCCAGACGGCGCGCATGGCCTGGGCCAATGCGATCAATATCGGCCAGGCGATCGGGCTGACCGGGGCCGACCGCTCGGTGAATTTCCTGCCGCTTTTTCATACCGCGGGGATCAACCTCTACACGCTGCCGGTGTTCCTCAATGGTGCTTCCTCGACCATCCTGCCGAGGTTCGAGCCCGCCACCCTGCTGCACCTGATCGGCCAGGGCGCGGTGACGCAGTTCTTCGGCGTGCCCGCGATCTACCAGGCGTTTTCGCTGACCGAGGGCATCGACCGCATCGACTGGCGCGGCGTGCGCTGTGGCTGCGGCGGAGCGCCCCTGTCCGAGCCGCTGATCCGGTTCTTCGCCGAACGCGGCCTCGACGTGCTGAACGGGATGGGCATGACCGAGACCGGGCCGACCGTGTTCCTGATGGACCCGGACCATGCCTCGGAGAAGATCGGCTCGGTCGGCAAGGCGCAGGTCTTGACTGAGGTGCGGCTGGCGGGGGTCGCGGAGGGCAGCCCCGGCGAGGGCGAATTGCAGCTGCGCGGGCCGAACATCACGCCCGGCTACTACGAGAACCCGGAGGCGACGGCGGCGGCCTCTACCGAGGATGGCTGGCTGGCCACCGGCGATGTCGGGCGGCGCGACGCGGAGGGATATTACTACATCGTCGACCGGATCAAGGACATGTTCATCTCGGGCGGCGAAAACGTCTATCCGGCGGAGGTCGAGCGGGTGCTGGACACGCATCCCGCGATCCTGGAGGTTGCCGTGATCGGCGTGCCGGACAAGAAATGGGGCGAGACCGGCGCCGCCTTCGTCCTGCTGCGCCCCGGCGCGGAACTGGAGGCGGAGGCTTTGCGTTCCTGGTGCCGGGAGAGGCTGGCGGGTTACAAGGTGCCTGCCCATCTGCGGCTGGTCGGGGACTTCCCCCGCACCGCCGCCGGAAAAATCCGCAAGCCCGAGTTGAGGAGGCTTTTCGATGCTTGATCTGACGGAAACCTGGCTGCCGACGCAGGCCGAGTTCGACGCCTTCGCGGCGGTCTCGGGCGATGACAATGCGATCCATGTCGATGAGGATTTCGCGGCACGCACGGGCTTTGGCCGCACCGTCAGCCACGGCATGCTGATCTACGCGAAATTCTGGGGCATGGTGCAGCGCCACACCCCCGGCCTGCGGCAGATCAACCAGGCGATGATGTTCCCCAACCCCTGCTACGCGGGCGAGGAGGTGGTGCTGCGCGTGACCGGCGATGTGCCCGGCACGCTGACCTTGCGCGCCTTCCGCCGCGCCGACGATGCCGAGCTCTTGCTGGCCGAAACGGAGGTGGCGTGATGCAGGTGGGCGATCGCGCCGAGGTGACGCGCAGCTACACGGAGGCCGACCTGACGGAGTTCGCCGATCTGGCCGGGGCCGCGCCGGGGCCACATGTGCCCGAGCCGCTGATCGCGGCGCTGTTCTCCTACCTTCTGGGGGTGCGCCTGCCGGGGTCGGGGACCAACTACCTCAAACAGGAGCTGGATTTCCGCGCCCCCGCGCCGCTGAACACGGACCTGACCGCGACGGTCGAGGTGACGAAGGTAAGGCCCGATAAGCACCTGGTCGACCTCTGGGCAAGCTGCACCGCGCCCGACAGCACCGTCATCTGCGCGGGCCGCGCGCTGGTGAAGGTCAAGGATGTGGGGGCCTGAGGTCAGGCCGGGATCAGGGTGGCGAAGTCCTGAACGGTTCGGGCGAAGGTCTCGGGTTCCTCCAGATGCGGGGAATGGCCGGAATGGGCAAAGACGTGGCGGCGCGCGTGCGGGGCGGCTTCGGCGATCCAGTCGGCGGCGCTGCCGGGATAGACGCGGCTTTTCGCGCCCGAGGCGACGAGGTAGGGGCGGTCGATCTGCCCGATCACGCCACGCAGGTCCATTGTCACCATATCCTGCCACAGCCGCCGCATCTGGCCGGGATCCTGCGTCAGGATCACCTGGCGCGCCTCCTCACGCGTGAGGGTCGGCGCGCCGTCCGAGCTTGCGAACATGGTGGCGGCGATGCCGTGGGTGGCCCCCTCCCAATCCTCGGCGAAGCGGGCCGTGGTGGCGGCGATGCTGGCCGCGTTCTGGCCGATCAGCCCGTGCGGCCAGTCGGGGGCGGGCTGCATCCGGGGGCTCATGTCGATCGTCATCAGCGCGCCGATCCTGCCCGTTCCGCGCCGGGCGATGTAGCGCCAGGCCGCCGCCGCCCCCATCGACCAGCCCACGACCAGCGGGCGCTGCCCCGGCCAGCGCGCGAGGCTATGCGCAACCAGGGTGGCGCAGGCCTCCAGCGTGGCGGGGCGCGTGGCGGCACAGCCGTGACCGGGCAGATCGGGGGCGGCGCAGTCGAAACCGGGGCCGAGCCGCGCGATCACGTCATCGAAGATCGCCCCCCGCATCGTCCAGCCATGCAGGAACAGGATGGGTTGGGGGGGGCTCAGCGCCCTGCCCTCAGCCGCCCGACAATGCCGGAGGGAAAGAAATAGACGCTGAGCACGAAGAGGATACCGAGCCACATCAGCCAGCGGTTCGGGTCGATCAGGTCGGGAATGAGCGGCAGGTTTGCGGTGGCCTCGGCCGCCACGCCCATCAGGTTTTGCAGGTAGTTCTGCGCCAGCACGAAGATCGTGGCCCCGATGACCGCGCCATACATCGTGCCCATGCCGCCGATCACCACCATCAAAAGCACGTCGATCATGATCTCGAAGCTCAGCGTCGTGTCGGGGCCGACATAGCGCAGCCAGATCGCGTAGAGACTGCCCGCGAGTGCGGCGATGGCCGCCGACATGCAGGTCGCGGCGGTGCGGTAATGCACGACACGGTAGCCAATGGCCTCGGCGCGGAAATCGTTCTCGCGGATGGATTGCAGCACCCGTCCGAAAGGCGAATTGACCAGCCGCAGGAGCAGCAGGAACAGGGCGAGGCAGGCGAAGAATACCAGGTAATAGTTCAGGAGCCGCCCGTTGAGGTTGGTGCCGAAGACCTCTCCGAACCGGAAGGCGGGGGTCAGTTCGCGCGGGATCTGGTAGGTCAGGCCGTCCTCGCCGCCTGTCAACTGGAACAGCTGGCTGACCAGCACCGCCACGGCGGAAGCCACTGCCAGCGTGATCATGGCGAAGAAGATCGCGCGCACCCTGAGTGAGAAGAGGCCGATGACATAGGCCAGCACCGTAGCGGCCAGCGCGCCCGACAGCGTGCCGACCAGCAGCGCGTCCCACCCCCGGCCCATATGGATCGAGGCCAGCGCCACGCCACAGGCCCCGAGGCCGAAGAACATCGTGTGCGCGAAGCTGACGATGCCGGAATAGCCCAAGAGCAGGTCATAGGAGGCGACCAGCAGGATGAAGACGCAGATCGTCGCCGCCGTGTGCAACGCGCGCACCCCCGGAAAGAGGAACGGCGCGAGGGCGAGGCCCAGGAACACCACGATCAGCAGCAGGGACAGGATGCCTGAACGGGGCGCATCGCCCGAGAGAAGCCGGAGACCCATATCAGTGTCCTTTCGCTACGCGCATCATGCCCTCGGGCCGCCAGAGCAGGATCGCGGTCATCAGGGCGATGTTGGAAATGAGCGCCAGTTTCGGCTCAAGAAACGCGACGTAGTTCTGCAGGAGGCCGACCAGCAGCGCGCCGACAAAGGCCCCCTCGACCGAGCCGAGCCCGCCGATGATGACGACGATGAAGATCAGCACCATCATGTTCTCGCCCATGCCGGCGGTGATGACCTGTTCGTAGAGCGCCCACATCACCCCGCCGAGACCCGCCAGCGCGGACCCCGCGATAAAGACGCCGATGAAGACCAGTTTCAGCCGGTAGCCGAGCGCCTCGACCATGTCGGGGTTTTCCACGCCCGCGCGCACGATGAGGCCGATCTTGGTGCGGCGCAGGACCACGCGCAGGGCGAAGAAGATGGCGAGGCCGAGGACCACGGCGAGGATGCGGTATTTCTCCAGCGCGGCCCCGGCGAAGGTGATCGCGCCGCGCAGTTCACTGGGGCGGATCAGGAAGATCTCCTCGCCGCCCCAGATGACGTGGATCGCCTCCTCCAGCACGATCAGCGCGCCGACGGTGATCAGGATCTGTTTCAGGTGCGAGCCGTAGACCGGGCGGATGATCACCCGCTCGAACACCCAGGACAGCGCGCCGGTCAGGACCATCGCGGCGAGGATCGCCAGCAGGATCGCGGCGATGTTGAGGGGCAGCGAGGCGGCATCGGTCCAGCCCGGCAGCGCGAAAAGGACCGAGACGCCGACGAAAGCGCCCAGAGAGATGAACGCGCCATGGCCGAAATTGATGATGTCCATGAGGCCGAAGACCAGCGTGAGGCCCGAGGCCATGATGAAGATCATCATCCCCATTGCGAGGCCCGAGACCGTCAGCGTCAGCCAGCTTGTCGGCGCGCCGATGGCCAGGAAGCCGAGCACGACCAGCACCGGCACCAGCAGGTAGGGCGCGGCGCGGCCAAGCCGGTCGATGAGCGTGAGGCGCGCGAATGTGGGGCTATGATCGGGGGCGGCTGACATCATCCGGCCTCCATGCTGAGGCCCATCAGGCGTTCCTGAAGGCCGGTATCGGTTGCAAGCTCGCCCATGTCGCCTTCCCATGTGACATGGCCGTCATCCATCACGACAACCTTGTCGCCAAGCGCGCGGGCGACGGCGAAATTCTGTTCGACCAGCAGGATGGATGCGCCCTGGCGTTTGAGGTCGCGCAGGGCACCGACCATGGTGGCGACAATGGCGGGCGCGAGGCCCTTGGTGGGTTCGTCGATCAGGTAGAGGCGACGCTCCTCTATCATGGCGCGCGCGATGGAGAGCATCTGTTTCTGCCCGCCCGACAGGTTGCCCGCAGAGGTCCGCCAGAAGGTCTTGAGCGGCGGGAAGACGGAGAAGAGCCAATCCAGCCGGGCCTGATCGGGGGCCCCGGAGACGGCGGCGAGGTGCATATTCTCCTCGACCGTCAGATCGGTGAAAATGCCCATATCCTCGGGGACGTAACCGATGCCAGCCCGCGCCCGCGCCGAGGCGGGAAGCGCGCCGATCTCCTGCCCGTCGAACCGGATCTGGCCGGATTTGTTGCGCAGAAGGCCCATGATCGTGCGCATGGTGGTGGTCTTGCCGACCCCGTTGCGCCCCAGAAGCATGGTGACCTGCCCGCGCGGCACCTGAAAACCGACACCTTTCAGGATGTGGTATTGCGCAATGTCGGTGGCGATAGCGTCGAGCGTCAGGATGGGGTCAGACATCGGCCAGCTCCTTGCCCATATAGGCCTCCTGCACCACGTCCGAGGCCATGACCTCGGCCGGCGGGCCATCGGCGACCAGCGCGCCGTTATGCAGCACGATGATGCGGTCGGCGAGGCTCCGGATCACGTCCATCTTGTGTTCGACCAGCAGGATCGTGCGGTCCCGGTCCTGTTTCAGCTCGGCGATCAGGTCGAGGACCACGGGGGCCTCATCGACGCTCATCCCCGCCGTGGGTTCATCGAACATGTAGACATCCGGGTCGAGCGCGATCAGCATCGCCACCTCCAGTTTGCGCTGGTTGCCGTGGCTGAGTTCGGACACTTTCTGATCGCGCAGACCGTCGAGGCGCACGCGGGACAGCACCGCCATCGCGGCCTCGGTGATCTCGGTATGGCTGGCCGCCGTGGTGAAGAGGTTGAACCCCTTGCCCATGCGCGACTGCATCACGAGGCGGACGTTTTCCAGAACGCTGAGCGCGGGGAAAAGGTTGGTCAGCTGGAAGGCGCGGCCAAGGCCCATCTTGCAGCGGCGCGAGACGTTGAACCGCGTCACGTCATGGCCCTTCAGCTTCACCCGGCCCGCGCTGACGCCGATCTGCCCCGAGATGAGGTTGAAATAGGTCGTCTTGCCCGCGCCGTTCGGCCCGACGATGGCGGTCAGTTCGCCCGCGTGAAAGGCGCAGGTGACCCGATCGACCGCCACATGGCCGCCGAACCGAACCGTGAGGTCGGTGGTTTCCAGAAGTGTCCGGGTCATGTCGGGAAGATCCTGGTAAGGCGGCCCGGCAGGCTTGCGCGCGTGCCGGGCCGGGGGGTCAGTTGCGGATCGGCACGTCCATGTCGCCCGCTTCGATCTCGCGCACCAGGACCGGCACGCCCCAATCGACGCCGTCCTGCACCTCGATGCGGAAGTGATACATGGATTGCATCGCCTGGTGATCCTCGGGGCGGAAGGTCATCGGGCCCTTGGGGGTTTCCCAGGTCATGCCTTCCATCGCCGCGATCAGCGCCTCGGTATCCTCATACGTGCCCGCGGCCTCGATCGCCTCGACGATGGCGATGCCCGCGGCCATGCCGCCCGCGGTGAAGAAATCGGGCGGGGTGCCGAAGCGTTCGAAATGCGTCTCGACCAGCCAGTCATTCACCTCGTTTTGCGGGATCTCGTAATAATAGTAGGTCGCGCCCTCCAGCCCCGGCAGGTCGCGATACGCCACCAGCGCGGGCAGGATGTTGCCGCCGGTGGCGATCTCGACCCCGAAGCGCGAGGGGTCCATGGCGTTCAAGGCGCCCATCGGGTTGCCGCCGCCCGCCCAGATGATGAAGAGCACGCGGCGTTCGGCCTCGACATCCGCCATGGCCTGGAAGATGCGTTCGGCGGCGGCGGTGAAATCGGTGGTGTCGGTCGGCACAAACTCCTGGTGCACGATCTCGGCCCCGGTGCCCTCCAGCGCCTCGGCAAAGGCCGAAACGCCGTCGCGGCCAAAGGCGTAGTCCTGCGCCAGCGTGGCGATGGCGACGCCCTCTTCGCCCAGGGCGATGGCGTTGGAAATGGCGTCCTGCGAGGAGTTCCGCGAGGTGCGGAAGATATAGCGGTTCCAGTTCGCGCCGGTGATCGAATCGGCGACCGCCGGTTCCACGATCAGGATCTGTTCGTATTCCTCGGCCACGGGCAGCATGGCCAGCGCCACGCCAGAAGACACCGGGCCGACCGCGATATGCACCTCGTCATCGCCATAGGCCTCGGCCAGCAACGCGCGAGCGCGGGCGGGGTCAAGCTGCGTGTCGTATTCCAGCACGCTGATCGGCTCGCCGTTCACCTCCATCGTGCCGCCGGTGGCATATTCCAGCCCCAGCATCAGCCCGGTGTGGCTTTGGGCGGCATAGGCCTCCAGCGCGCCGGTCTGGCCGTAGATATGGCCGATGCGGATCTCGGCGGCGAGCGGAGTCGCCACGACCGAGGCCAGCAGCGCGGCCGAAAATGTCCGTTTCATGTCTTGAGTTCCTCTCCCTTGGGTCTCCTCCACGTTTATGAAACATGAATCATTATTCATGTCAAGAAATGGCGCGGCGTTGACCTGTCGTGCAACCTGGCCTACCGTCCTATTGCGAACAAATCTTCGGATATAGAAACACCCCCCGAGGCACCCCATGACATCGCATCCCGAAACGCAAACCGTCCGCTGGACCCGGATCGCCAGCAGCTCTGAACTGGACACGGGCCGCGCGGTGATGCCGGTGACGCTGGCGGGGCAGCGCTATGTGCTTTTCCGCGACGATGAGGGCCAGCTTGGCCTAATCGGGCGCAACTGCCCGCATCGCGGTGCCGATCTGTGTTTCGGGCGGCTCGAGGATAACGGCTTGCGCTGTCCGTTCCATGGCTGGCATTTTGATCGCACCGGGCAATGTGTCGAACAGCCTGCGGAACCCGAGGGCTCGACCATGCACACCCAGATCAAGGTGCCGATGGTGCCGGTGCGCGAAGAGGGCGGCGTCATTTTCGCCCAGGTCTCGGAAGGGGAACGCAGATGATCAGCCAGGAGCTTAACGACCAGATCACCCGGATCGGCCCGGAAACGCAGGCGGGCGCGGTGCTGCGGCGCTATTGGCAGCCCGCCGCGCTGAGCGACGAGGTGCAGGGCGATGTCCCGGTGCCGGTGAACCTGATGGGCGAACGGCTGGCGCTGATCCGCGAGGGCGACGGCCTGCTGCTGATCACGCGGCAGGCCGACCCGTCCGAGGCCCCGACGCACCACCCAGCCAGCGGCGACATCCGCGAGGTCCAGGGCGGCCCGCGCTACCCGGCGGTAGACCGCGCGGGTGTGGTCTTTGCCTATCTCGGACCCGGTGACCCACCGGCTTTCCCGAATTTCGACTGTTTCCGCGCACCCGAGGATCACGTCTTCGCCTTCAAGGGGCTGTGGCAATGCAACTGGCTGCAGGCGCTGGAAATCGGGATCGACCCGGCGCATGCCTCCTACCTGCACCGGTTCCTGGAGGATGCCGACCCCGAAGAGGGATACGGCCAGCAGTTCCGCGACAAGGCGGCCCATACCGACATGCCGATGACGCAGGTTCTGCGCGAATACCCGCGCCCCGACATCCAGGTCGATGAGACGGAATACGGCCTCAGGATCACCGCGCTGCGCCACATGGCGAACGACCTGACCCATGTGCGCGTGACCAACCAGATCTTCCCCGAGGCGATCTGCATCCCGATGTCGCGCGAGATGACGATCACGCAATGGCATGTGCCGGTCGATGACGAGAATTGTTATTGGTACACCGTCTTCACCAGCTTCAAGAATCCCGTCAACAAGGAGGTGATGCGCGCGCAGCGCCTGAAGGAACACCGCCTGCCGGATTATGCGCCCTTGAAGAACCGCGAGAACAACTACCACTACGACCCGGCGGAGCAGGAGCGGCTGACCTATACCGGCATGGGGCTGGACATCAACGTGCATGACCAATGGGCAGTGGAAGGCATGGGCGCGATCCAGGACCGCACGCAGGAACACCTGGGCCGCAGCGACGTGGCGATCATCCGGTATCGCCGGATGCTGCGGCAGGCGATCAAGGCGGTTGAGGAGGGCGACGAGGGTGCTTTGCCGATGCGCGGCGATGACGTGACGCGCCTGGTCGGGCCGCTGTCGAACGATTCCATCGCCGGGACGCAGGACTGGAAATCAGCCAGCCGCGCGGCCGATCTGGCGCGTCGGGCAGAGTGCCCCTGGGACGCCACGGTCTGAGGGGCTGTTATGGGTTCGGATGATTTCACGGCGGCCCTGACCCGCGCGGGCCGCTACGATGGGGCCGCGATTGCGGCGGCTGAGGCGTTGCTGGCCAAGGTCGAGGAGACCGGCCTGGAGACCATCCGCATGGTCTTTGCCGACCAGCACGGCATCCTGCGCGGCAAGATGATTGTTGCCCGCGCGCTGGCCTCGGCCTTCACTTCCGGCATCGGCGTGCCCTCGACGCTGCTTCTGAAAGACACCTCGCACCGCACCGTGTTCCCGGTCTGGAGCGCGGGTGTCTCGGTCGCCGATCAGCCCTTTGGCGGCGCGGGCGACGTGATCTTGTGGCCGGACCCGGCGCGCTTCTTTCCGCTGCCCTGGTCGCCACATTCGGCGATCCTGCTCTGCGATGTCTGCCAACGGTCGGGCGCGCCGGTCTCGTTTTCCTCGGGCGCGGTTCTGGCCGATGCCGTGGGCAAGCTGGAGGGCGCAGGGTATCGCGCGCTTTTCGGGTTGGAGGTGGAGTTCCAGGTGTTCGAGCGGCTGGACCCCGCGCTGACCCATGCGCAGGCCACCATGCCCGGTGCGCCGGTTCAGACGCGCAACCTGACGCAGGGCTACCAATACCTGACCGAGACCCGATATGCCGAGGTCGAGGGGCTGCTGGATCATCTGCGGCGGATGGCCGAGGGGCTTGGGCTGCGCCCCCGCTCGATGGAGATCGAGATGGGGCCGAGCCAGTTCGAGTTCACCTTCGACCCGTCGGACCCGCAGGTGCAGGCGGATCGCTTCGTCCTCTTCCGCACCATGGTGAAGGAGGTCTGTCACACACGCGGGCTGCATGCCAGTTTCATGGCCAAGCCGAACCTGCCCAATGCCGCCGCGAATGGCTGGCATATTCATCAATCCTTGCAGGACGCGCGGACCGGCAGGCCGCTGTTCCGGCCCGAGGCAGATGGCGCGCTGACGCAAGCTGCCAGCGGCTGGATCGCGGGGCTGTTGAAACACGCCGCCGCGTCCTGCCTGCTGACCAACCCGACGGTGAACGGCTACAAGCGCTTCGCGCCGTTCCAGCTGGCCCCCAACTCGGTGCAATGGGGCGCGGATAACCGGGGCGCGATGCTGCGCGCGCTGCTGGCCCCCGGCGATGATGCCTCACGCGTGGAAAACCGTGTCGCCGATACCACCGCCAACCCGCATTACGCCTTTGCCGCGCAGATCCTCTCAGGGCTCTCGGGGATCGAGGCGGGTGAGCCCGCGCCCCGCCCGAGCGAGACGCCCTATACCGAGGCCGGCACCCCCCTGCCCCGCAGTCTGATCGCGGCGGTCGAGGCGTTCGAGGGATCGGCGTTCTACCGCAAGGCGCTTGGCGAGGGTGTGGTCGATTACCTCGTGACGCTGAAACGCGCGGAATGGGATCGCTACCTGATGACCGTCTCGGACTGGGAGCATCAGGAATATTTCGGGCTGTTCTGAGCCATGCCCCTAACCGACACCCGCATCTTCGAGGACACGATCGACGGCTATTTCCCGCTGCGCGTGTCGCTGGCGCAGATGATGGCCCGAAACGGGTTCGACGCGGCGCTGGTCTCGCTGACGCAGGCGCCGGTCGCGGCGTTTCCGGGCCTGCCCGAGGACGCGCCCGTGCCGCTGACCATCCGCGCGGGGCGGGCGGGGTTGATTGATTGGTCGGCCCTCTGGCTCTGGCACGATGGCGAGGGGATGCGATTGCGTGCAAGAGGCCAATGGCGCTGGCTGGCGGGTGTATCGGATGGCGCAAGGCTGGACCCGATGACGCGGCTGGCGGAACCGGCGTTCCTGCACGGCATCGGCTGGCCGGGGGCGGAGGACGGAGCCTGCAAACCGGCCGAGGTTGATTTGACGGCGGGCGCGGAGGCGGGATCAGGGGCGGCGCTCTGGGGGCCTTTGCCCGAGGCGGAGGGGATCGTTTGGGCGGATCGGCCCGCTGTCTTCGGGGCGCGCGTGGCCCCTATGCCGGGGCGCTATCTGGTCACCACAAGCCGTGTCGCCCCGATCGGCGGCGCGGACACCGCGATCTCCTGAAAGGCGCGCGCGGCGGGAGACACCGCATGGTCGCGGCGCAGGTAGATCATGAACTCCTGCGTGACGGCGGGATCGGGGAAATCGTGGAACGCGATGTCGAACTGCTCCGCGAAACCGGCGGCATAGGAGGGCGCGGCGGTCACGTAGCGCCCGCGCCCGATCATCGCCAACGCCGGGATCAGGCTGCGCACCCGGATCGCGCTGCCCGCCGCCTCGTGCAACTGGTGGGCCTGTTCCAGCAGGACGCGGAATTCGTCGGAATAGTGGATCCACTGCCGCCCTTCCTGCCCTGTGCCCTGCCCGCGCGGCGTCACCAGCCGGATCGGCACCCGCCAGAGCGGGAGTGAGACGACATCGGGCCCATGGCTGCGCGCGGGACCGATGCCGATTTCGGCCTCGTCGCGCGCGATGGCCTGCACGATCCGGTCGCCGGTGATGTCGGCGATCTCCAGCGCGACGCCGGGATGGTCGTGGCTGAACCGGTCTAGGACACCCGGCAACCATGTCGCCGCCAGAACCTGCGTCAGCGCCAGCCGCAAGGTGCCCCGGCTGAGCGCCCTGAGCCCCTGCGCCGCGTCCTGCACGCCCTCCAGATCGGCCATGACGCGGGCAAAGACCGGGCGGGCCTGGTCGCCGAACTCGGTCAGCATCACGCCGCGCCCGGTGCGGATGAACAATTCAAGCCCGAGGATCTCCTCCAACTGCCGCACCAGCATGCTGACCGCCGATTGCGTCAGGTTCAGCCGCTCGGCCGCCGTGGTGAAGCCTTGGGTTTCGGCAACGGCGGCGAAGGCGCGAATCTGGCGCAGGGTGATCTTCATCAGATTTTCTTATGCAGAGGTGAGGTATATTCGTTTGCATTTTGACAGGCGGGACCGAACAATCAAGCCATCCGAGAAGAGGCAAGGGATGGCATGCGCGCCGGGACCGATCCGCCACCGATCCTGTTGACCGCCGCGCCGCTGTTGTTTCGCGGCCGGGGCACGCGGGATACCGCATCGCGGCCCGTGCGGATCGAGGTCGCATGACGCGGCTCGGTGTGGATGTCGGCGCGCGGTTCATCGACATGCTGGCCTGGGGGGATGGCGGCGTGATCGGTCACGCCAAGGAGCCGGTGGGCGGCGATCTGTCCGAGGATGTGGTGGCGGGGCTGCGGGGCCTGGGTATCGCGCCGGGGGCGCTTGCCGAAATTCGCATCGCCTCGACCGGGTTTCTCAATTGCCTGCATGACGCGCAGGGTGGCGGCCTGCCGCAGATCGGGCTGATCGCCAGTGCCGGGTTCGAGGATGTCGCCGTTTTGGGCCGGCAGGACCGCCTGTCGCTCTACGATCCGGTGACGCGGGTGGCCACGCCCGAGCACCTCATCGACTGTGTCGAGGGGGTTTCGGCCCGGATGGATGCCGGGGGAGGAGAGATCTCGCCGGTCGATCAAGGCCAGGTCGCGCGGATCGCCGAGGGCTTCGCGGCGCGGGGGATCACGGCGGTGGCGGTCTGCCTGCTGCATGCCCATGTCGATGGCCGCCATGAGCGCGCCGTGGCCGAGGCGCTGAGCGCGGCGGCCCCCGGCCTGACCGTCAGCCTGTCGCACCGGATCGACCCTGAGCCGCGCGAGTTCGAACGCACGGTCTCGACCGTTCTGGACGCCTGGCTGCGGATCACGGCATTGCCCGCGCTGGACGCGCTTCGGGCGCGGCTGCGGGGGGCGGGGTTTGCGGGCCGATGGGTCTGGGGCGACGGGCGCGGCGTGTTGACGGCGGCGCCAACGTCGCTGGTGCCGCTGATCGCGGGCGGGCCTGCGGCGTCGCTCCGGGCGGCGGCGCTGGCGGCGGAGGGTGACGCGGTCGCGCTCGATATCGGGTCACGCACCACCGACATCGCGCTGGTGCGCGGCGGTGCCCCTGCCCTGACCGAAGGGGGCGTGTTGGCGGGGCTGCCGATCCGGGGGGGCCGCGTCGATCTGGAAAGCCTTGCGATCGGCGGCGCGCAAACCGTGGCCGGGTCACGCCACACGCTGGATGACGCGCTGATCGCGGCCGGGTTGATGCCGGGGCAGAGCGATTGTCCGACCTCGGAGGCGGCACAGCTGCTTGGCGTGGCGTCTCAGGCGCTGGCCGAGGCGATCACCCGTCACGCCACCCGTCGCAATACCGACCCGACCCGCGCGGGCCTGGTGCTGACAGGCGGGGCCGGGGCGCTGATGGGGCCAGGGATCGCCGAGGCGCTTGGGCTGGATCACGTGCTGCTGCCGCATCTGCCCGCCATCGCCGGGGCGGTGGGGCTGGCGCAGGCCCCGAGGCGCAGCGAGACGATCACCCGGATCGACGCGGCGCTGGACAACGTGACGGCAGACATGCTGACAGCAAAGGGCGAAGGCACCGTCCACGCCCGCATCGCGCCGCGCCCAAGGATGCCGGAGCTTGAGGTGGCCGTCGACCCCGAACGGCTTGATGGGCTGGCCGTCGCGTATCACGCCGCCTATCGCGCCCGCTATGCGATCGCGCCGCAGGGGCCGGGGCATGTGACGCAGCTTTGCACGCGGGCGGACGACCTGACCGGCGCGTTGGCGCGGGATATGGGCGAAGGCGAGGTGGCCGCCCCGAAAGGTTGGCGCGCAGTCGCTATCCCCGGCGGCACGCGGCTGGAAAGGGTAGGCGGATGACGCAGGCGGGCCGGATCTTGCAGATGCGGCTGGATGGGCTGGCCGAGGCCATGCAGCGGATGCTGCTGGACACGGCGGTCTCTCCGGTCGCGCGGGAGGCGGCGGATTGTGCCTCGGCGCTGTTCACCGCGGGCGGCGAGTTGCTGGCGATGTCGGAGGCTATCCCGCTGCTTCTGGGCGCGCTGCCGGGACAGGTTCAGGCGCTCTTTGCGCGTTACCCGGCGGAGGGGATGTGCGAGGGCGATCTCTTCCTGGCCAACGATCCCTATTCGGGCGGCACGCATCTGCCCGATATCGCGGTGATGCTGCCGGTCTTTGCGCAAGGGCGACTGATCGGTGTCGCGGCCAGCCTGCTGCACCATCAGGATATCGGCGGCACACGCCCCGGATCGGTGCCGCCCGATGCGACCGAGATCGCGCAGGAGGGGCTGCGCCTGCCGGTGATGCGGGCGGGCGCGGACCATCGCCTGTCCGAGGAAATGCGCGGGCTGATCGCGGCCAACAGCCGGGTGCCGCAGACGGTGCTGGCCGATCTGGACGCGCAGATCGCCGCAAGCCTGACGGCGGTGAGGGGACTACGGCGGATCGTGGGTGACCTCGGCGTGGATGGGTTTCTTCACGCGGCGGGCGAGTTGCTGGACAGAGGCGAGGCCGAAACGCTGGCCGCGCTCGCACGGCTGGCAAGGGCCGAGGCCCGCGCGACGGATGGGCTGGACCCCGACGCGGCGCTTGGCACCTCAAGCGTGTCGGTGCGCCTGACGGTGACGCCCAAGGGGCTGAGTGCCGATTTCACCGGATCCTCGCCGCAGGTTCCCGCGCCGATCAACTGCGTCGCGTCGGGGCCGCTTTCCGCCCTGCTCTATGCGATGCTGACGCTGCTGCCAGAGGGTGCCCCGCGCAATGGCGGCTTGTTGCGTTGCCTGCGCCTGGTCCTGCCCGAGGCGAGCGTGGTAAACGCCGCGCCGCCCGCCCCGGTCAACGCGCGCACCAACATGGTCCGGGCGATCACCTCGACCGTGCTGGCGGCATTGGCGGGCATGGACCCCAAGCGCCGTCCGGCGGCCAATTGCGGCATGGCCTATGTGATCGCGTTTTCGGGACAGGGGCCGGATGGCGCGCGGTTCCTGGCGACCGAGATCGTCGCGGGCGGGGCGGGCGGCGGCCCGGACGCACCCGGCGCGCATGGCACCTCGACCGATGTGGGCAATGCGCGCAACACGCCGGTGGAGATCATCGAGGCGGAGCTGCCGATCCGCATGATCAGCGCCGAGCGGCGGCGCGGCTCGGGCGGGGCGGGGCGCTTTCCCGGCGGCGACGGGGTGCGGCGGGTCTATGAGGCGCTGTCGGACGGCATCGCGGTCTCGGTCCGGGGCGAGCGGTTCCAGCGGGTGCCGGAAGGGTCCGCGGGGGGCAGGGCGCCGAAACCGGCGGCGGCGCAGATCCGGCGCGCGGGCGGCGCGGTCGAGATCCTGGGCCCGCGTTCGGCGGTGGTGCTGGACCGGGGCGACCGACTGATCGTGGAAAGCTGTGGCGGGGCGGGGTATGGCGCCGCCTGACGGATCAGCGCGTGGTGCCGATGTCGATGGCGCATTGGCGCATCTCGTCGATGATCGGCTGCGGCGTCTGGTCAGGGGTGTAGCGCCCGGTCGGAAACAGCATCGAGATCGCCCCCGTGACCTGCCGCGCGGCGGAAAAGACCGGCACGGCAATCGAGGTCACGCCGGTCACCAGCCCGGAATCGAGAAAGGCGAAACCGCGCTGGCGGGTGCTGTCCAGCGAGGGCGCAAGCGCGTCGGCATCGCAGCCCTCGGGCCAGTCGGCGGGGTCCAGATGCGCCAGGATCGCGTGGCCCGTCGCGGTGCGGTCCAGTGGCACATGGGTGCCGACCGAGATCATGTTCAGCGTGAACTGGCCGGGCAGATAGGCATGGGCGACATAGATTGCCTCGGGCCCATCCCTGAGCGCAAAGGAGATGTTCTCGCCGATCTTGGCGGCGGATTTGCGCAGGATCGGCTGGATCACCTGCGCGATGCCGTGACCGTCGAGAAACCCGCGCGCCAGCCGCATCACGCCGACCGTCATCTCGTAGCGCTGGCCCTTCTCGATCAGCATTCCGTTCTGCAACAGCGTGCGCACCAACCGGCGGGTGACGGCGGGGTTCAGACCGGCCTTGCGGGCGATCTCGGCGAGGCTCATCAACCGGTCCTTGCCGTCGAAGGCCTGCATCACCTGCATCCCCTTGCGAAAGGTCAGCGAAATCTCGGAATCCTCGGCGATTCGCTGGCCTGCCTCGGGCGGGGGGGGTGTTGCGGAATTGGTCATTTCGCCCGATCCTTTGCCCGTTTCCTGCGCATTTGCAAGACATTCGAGCCGCCGCGCGCGGGACGGGTTGCCTTGGCGGGCAAGCTGCGCGATGCTGATAGCGAATGAAACTTCGATAAACGAATACTCCATGAGCCTGTATCGCTGGTCCCGCCTACGCAGTTCAGATTTCCCCGCCCCGCCCGACGCGGTCGCGGTGGTGCCTGTGGGGGCGGTGGAGCAGCACGGGCCGCACCTGCCGCTCGGCACCGACCACCTGCTGGCCGAGGCGCTGGCCGAACGCGGCGCGGCGCAGGCGCAAACGGCGCGGGTCTACCTGATGCCGACGCTCTCCCTCGGGGTGTCGGAGGAACATCACGACTGGCCCGGAACGCTGACCCTTGAGACGGAACAGATGATCGCCGCGCTGATGGCCGTAGCGCGGGGCGTCGCGTCGGCGGGCATCGCCAAACTGGTCTTCATCAACGGCCATGGCGGCAATATCCCGGCGCTGCACACCGCCGTGCGCCGCGCGCGGATCAGGCATGACCTCTTCGCCTCGACGCTTGGCTGGATGGCGCTTGGCATCGGCGACCACCCCGAGGGCGCGCGGATCGACGACATTCACGGCGGCTTTCTGGAGACGGCGGCGATGCTGCATCTGCACCCCGATCTTGTCGATATGGGAGAGGCCCGCGATTTCGTCTCGACCAACCGGACCATGGCCGAGACCTACGCGCATCTGCGGTTCCTCGGCGCGGTCTCGACCGGCTGGACCGCGCGCGACCTGCATGCCGAGGGGGCCGCGGGCAATGCCGCCGCCGCCAGCGCCGAGGCGGGCAAGGTCATTGTCGAGACCGCCGCCGCGCGGCTTGGCTCGCTGTTCGATGAAATCGCAGCACATCAGCCGGATTGGAGCGCCCCGTGAGCGCGCCTCTGCCCCTTCCGCAGGCCCCGCAACCCTACATCCTGCACGACATCGCCGTGCCGCAGGCGCTGCTGCGCGACCTGCCCGGTATCGCGATGACTGGCGGGATGGAGGGGGGCCTCGTGCGGACCAGCCTGGGGGTTGCCGCCGGTCGCATCTGCGCGCCGGACGAAATCGCGGAGGCGTTGCAGGTGCCCGCCGGGGGCTGGACCGCGCTGCCGCGCCTCGTTGAACCGCATGTCCACCTCGACAAATCCGACACGATCGCGGAGACCGGCGCGGGTGACGGCACCTTGATGGGCGCGATCGGAACCATGGGCGCGGCGATGCGCGATTGGGACGATGCGCATTACGCGGCCCGGATGTCCCGCGCGGTCAAGGAGGCGCTGACAGCAGGCGTCGGCGCGATGCGGACCCATATCGACTGCATGGACCTGCCCGAGGAGCAACCGGGCTGGCGCGCGATTTCCGAAGTGGCGGAGACGTTCGCGGGCCGAATGCAGATCACACCGGTCGCGCTGGCGGCCCTTGACCGAACCAGGGCGGAAAATTTCGACACGCGCTGCGCGCAGGTGGCGCGCGCGGGCGGCGTATTGGGGGCGTTCATTGGCCCGGACGGGGCCGACCCTGACCTGCTGGATGCGTTCCTGGCGGGGGCAGAACGGCACGGGCTGGACGTGGATTTCCACGTCGATGAGCATTTGCGCGCAGTGCCCTCGGCCACGGTCGCGCTGGCCGAGGCGGTGTTGCGCACCGGGTTCGCCGGTCGCGTCCTGGCGGGCCATACCTGCCGGCTCGGGCTGATGAGTGCCGATGAGCTTGACCGCGCGGTGGATGTGATCGCCCGCTCCGGCATCGCTGTGGCGTCACTGCCGCGCACCAACCTCTACCTTCAGGACCGTCAGGCGGGGCGCACGCCCACGCGGCGCGGCATGGCGCCGATCCACGAGCTTGCCGCGCGCGGCGTGCCGGTCGTCTTCGGCACCGACAATGTGCGCGACGCCTTCTTTCCCTTCGGCGGCTACGACTTGCTGAACCTCTTCGCCGACGCCGCCTATTCGCTGCATCTGGATGACGATCTCGGCGGCTGGCTCCGCGCCGTTACCGATGTGGCCGCCGACATGCTCGGCCTCGGCGGGGCGGGCAGTGTCCGGGCCGGGGCTGCCGCCGACCTGGTCCTGCTACCGGCCCGCAACTGGAGCGGCATCCTGACCACCCGGCCCGAGGATCGGACCATCCTGATCGGGGGCCGCGAGAGCGCGCAGAGCACGCTGCGCGACCTGCCCCGCAAGGAGGCCGCATCATGACCGCGCGGATCCCGGACTGTATCGACGCGCTGACGGCGCAGGGTATCGCGGTCGAGACCGCCGCCGGTCCGATCGAGCGCAAGAGCCGGGATTTCTATCGGTATTCCCCGATCCTGAAACGGCAACTGGCCGATGTGCGGGCCGATTTTCTGGCCACGCCCGAAAGCGAGGCTGAGCTGCGCGACATCCTCGCCACCTGTTTCCGCTTTGACGTGCCGGTGACGGTGCGCGGCGCGGGGACCGGGAATTACGGGCAGGCCATGCCGCTGAAGGGCGGCTGCGTGTTGCTGACCGAACGGCTGAACCGGATCGAGATCGGCACGGGGCGCGTCATTGCCGGGCCCGGCGCGATCATTGCCGAGATCGAGACCGAGGCGCGCGCGACGGGGCAGGAGATCCGCCTCTTTCCCTCGACCGTGGCAACCGCGACCATCGGCGGCTTCATCGCGGGCGGATCCAGCGGGGTGGGCGCGATCCGGTGGGGCGGCTTGCGCAACCCGGCCAATATCCACCGCCTGCGCATCTTGACCATGGAGGCCGAACCGCAGGTGATCGAGCTGACCGGCGCCGATGTTCACAAGGCCGCCCATGCCTATGGCGTCAACGGCGTGATCACCGAAGTGGAGCTGCCGATCGACCCTGCGACGGCGTGGCGCGAGGTTCTGGTGGGGCTGCCCGATACGCAGGCGGCGCTGGCCTTTGCGTTTGCCTGCGGCGACGACCCGGACATCCTGAACCGCATGATCTCGCTTTTCGAGCCCGGCATCGCCGAGGCGTATTTCCTGCGCCACCGCAAGCTGACCAACCCCGGCGAGGCGCTGGTGGCGGTCTATGTCTCGGCGCAGACCCTGCCGGCGTTCGAGGCGCTGGTGGGAAAAATGGGCGGAACCGTACGCTACCGCGACGGCGCGCAGGAGGGCCGGTTTCCCGAGCTGTACGAGATCGGCTGGAACCACACCACGCTTCGCGCCCTCAAGGTCGATCCCTCCATCACCTACCTGCAAATGATGTTCGGCGAAGATGTCAGCGGCCAGGTCACCGCGATCAAGAACCGCTTCGCCGACGAGGTGATGATCCATATCGAGTTCACCCGCATCGAAGGAAAGGTCCGCGCCGTCGCCCTGCCCCTGGTCCGCTACACCGACGAGGCGCGGCTGGAGCGGATCGTCACCATCCTGGAGGAGGAGCTTGGCCTGACCGTCTTCAACCCGCACCGCGTCACGCTGGAGGAAGGCGGTATGAAGGAGACCGACCCCGCGCAGCTGGAATTCAAGCGCCGGACCGATCCCAAGGGGCTGCTCAACCCCGGCAAGATGATCGCCTGGGACAACCCCGATTGGGTGCCTGAGGCGGGGCGGAGCTATCTTTTCGGCGCGACGGCGGGTGAGGATTGAGCGATGCGTGTCCATGTCATCTATGCCCATCCGCTTGAGACCAGCCTGGCCGCGACACTGCATCAAACCGTCATCGAGAACCTGACCGAGGCGGGGCACGAGGTCGACGATCTCGACCTCTACAAGGCCGGGTTCGATCCGGTGCTGTCGGCCGAGGGGCGCAGCCTCTACCATGATGTTCCGACCAACCGCGCGCCGGTGCAGCCTTACGTCGAGCGCCTGGAAGCCGCCGATGCGCTGGTTTTCTGCCATCCGGTCTGGAATTTCGGTTGGCCCGCCATGCTGAAAGGGTATATCGACCGCGTCTTCCTGCCCGAGGTGTCCTTCGTGTTCGAGAAAAACCGGCTTGGTCCGGGATTGACCAATATCAGGAAACTGGCGACCGTCACGACCTACGGGTCCAAGCGCTGGCGGGCCGCGGTTCTGGGCGATCCGCCCCGCAAGAACGCGACCCGGTTCCTGCGCGCCATCTGTCATCCGCGTGTCAAGGTGTCCTACCATGCGCTTTACAATATCGACCGCCTGCCCCGGCAAGACGTCGATGCGTTCATCGAGAAGGTCGGCAAATCCATGAGGAAGTTCTGATGTTGAACCAGACGTCTACCGGTTCCGCGCCCGCATACGGGGTCCACCAGATCGCGCATGACCCCGCGACGCGCGCCGACCGCGCGACGGCGGTGGCGTTCGACAATCTGTCGATGACCTACCCGGACGGCACCGAGGCGTTGCAGGACATCACCCTGACCATCCGCGAGGGGGAGTTCGTCTCGTTCATCGGGCCGTCGGGCTGCGGGAAATCCACGCTGGCGCGCATCGCCTCGGGGCTGTTGCAGCATACCGGCGGCACCGTGCGCATCGACCGCGAGCATCTGGCCTTTGTCTTTCAGGAGGCGACGCTCTTGCCCTGGCGCAAGACCTTGCAGAATGTCGAGCTGATGATGGAGCTGCGCGGCGTGCGCGCGTCCGAACGGCGGCGCAAGGCGCTGGAGCAGATGGAGGCGGTGGGGCTGAAAGGTTTCGAGGATCGGTTCCCGCGCGCCCTGTCGGGCGGCATGAAGATGCGCGCGTCATTGGCGCGGTCGCTGACGCTGGACCCCACGGTGTTCCTGTTCGACGAGCCTTTCGGCGCGCTCGATGAGATCACCCGAGAGAGGTTGATCGAAGACCTGTCGGCGCTGCACCGCGAGAAGGGATTTACCGGCTTTTTCATCACCCATTCGATCCCGGAAGCGGTCTACCTGTCCGACCGCGTCGTGGTGATGAGCGCGCGACCGGGCCGCATCCATGCCGAATTCGAGGTGAACCTGCCAAGCCCGCGCACCCACGCGATGCGCTTTGAGGCGCCCTTTACCGAGGGCTGCGCGCTGGTATCCGAGTCGCTTCAGGCCACCATGCATGACACAGGAGAGGATTGATGTCCGACGCCGCCGCCCTTCGCGCGCACAAGCCCGTTCCCAATGTCGCGCCCCCCCCACCCGCGCTGCGCTTTGTCTATACCGTGCTGCCGCCCATCCTGCTTGGGCTGGCGCTGCTTGGTCTTTACGCCTGGGTCCGCTCGGGCCTGCCGGATCATCGCCTGTTCCTGATGCCAAGCGCCTCGGGCCTGTGGGAGATGGCCTTTTCCCGCCCCGAGGTCTGGGCCGAGCTTGGCACCCGCACGCTGGTGACACTGTCGATCGCCGCCGCCGGTCTGGCCTGTTCGATCCCCATCGGCATCATCCTGGCCATCATCATGTTCCGCCTGACGGTGATGGAACGCGCGATCTTTCCCTATCTGGTGGCGCTGCAATCCATCCCGATTCTGGCGATCATCCCGCTGATCCAGGCCGCGCTCGGCTTCGGCTTCCTGCCGAAGGTTCTGATTGTCGCGCTGTTCACCTTCTTTTCGATCCCCACCACGCTGCTTCTGGGCCTGAAAAGCCTCGACCGGGGCGTCATCGACCTCTTCCGCCTCGCCAATGCAAGCTGGTGGGTGACGCTGTGGAAAGCGGGCTTTCCCTCCGCCGCGCCTGCCCTCTTCGCCGGTCTGCGCATCTCGGCGGGGCTGGCCGTCATTGGGGCCATCGTGTCCGAGCTGTTCTTCCTGGCCGGCGCGGGCGGGCTTGGCCAGATGCTCATCAACTCGAAGATCGAGTTCAAGTACGAGGAGATGTACGCGGCGCTGATCGCCTCCTCGGCCCTGTCGATCTCTGTCTATTTGTTCTTCCAGTTTGTCGGAAACGTGCTGTTCGGGGAATGGCACGGACGTGTATGAACCTGATCAAAACAACGCCAACAGAGAGGAAACGACCATGACTGCGAAACATCTGACAAGCGTTCTTGGCGCGCTGGCCGTATCGGCCACGGCCGCCGGAGCCGGAGAGTTTGCCGAGGCGAACTACACCACCGATCTGAGCGGGGTCTGCCCCAACCCGCTGATCATCCAGAAGGACTGGCTGATGCAGGCCGAACACGGGCCGATCCTGCAAATGATCGGCTCGGGCGGGGTGATGGAACAGGGCGCCTATCGCGGGCCGCTCGGCTCTACCGGTATCGAACTGGTCGTGCTTGAGGGGGGCGGCGGCATTGGCCTGGCCGATGGCGAAACCGCCTATTCGGCGCTGTTCCTGGGCAATAACCGCGCGGGCCTGGTGCCGCATCTGGCCTATCATGAGCTGGACAACGCCTTCATCTTCTCGGAGCGCTTCCCCGCCGTGGGCGTGTTCACCCCGCTCGAACTGGCCCCGCAGGCGCTGATCTGGGACGCGGGCACATACCCGGACGGCTTCGGTTCGGTCGAGGACCTGATCGCCTTCGCCGAATCCGAACAGGGCATGATCTATGTCTCGACCATCAACCGCACATTCGGGCGCTACCTTGTCGAGGCGGGCGTGCCCGAAAGCGTCTTCGTCGAGGGCTATCGCGGCGATGCGGAAAACTTCGTGGTCAATAACGGCACCTGGCTGAACCAGGGCTTCATCACCAGCGAGGTCTACAAGTTCGAGAACGGCAACAACTGGGGCCGCCCGATGGATTACGTGCTGGTCAACGACCTGGGCTATCCGAACTATACCGGCATGGTCTCGGTCAGCCGCGACCGGATGGAGGAGCTTGCCCCCTGCCTCGAAGCGCTGGTGCCGATCATGCAGCAGGCCGCCGTCGATTACATCACCGACCCCGAGGAGGTGAACGAGGTCGTCGTCGCCTTCAACGAGGGCGATTATGCCGTCGGCTGGTGGAACACGCCCGCGGACGAGGTCGCCAATGCCGCCGCCGTCATGCGCGAGGCCGGGATCATCGGCAACGGGCCCAACGACACCATCGGCGATTTCGACATGGACCGGGTGCAGGCGATCTACGAGATCGTGTCGCCCAACCTGGATGAGCGCGCCGACCCGGATGTGCAGCCGGGCGATGTCGTGACGAACCGCTTCATCGACCCGACCATCGGGCTTGAATGACGCGATATGTGCGCCGTCAGTCTTGACAGTGCAGACCTGGCCGCCAGCCGCCTGCGCGAGGTGGCGGCCAGGGTTTCCGAGCTTCGCCGCCGTGGTGTCCAGCCGCATCTGACAACCGTTCTGGTGGGCGCGCATCCGGCCAGCGAGGCTTACCTGGCCCGCAAGCACGCCGATTGCGAAGCGGTGGGCATCGCGTCAGAGGCCATGGTGCTGGACGCCGGGACCGGCCAGGCCGATCTGCTGGCCCTCATCGCGCGGCTCAACGCTGACCCTGCGCGCCACGGTCTTCTTGTCCAGCTGCCCCTGCCCGATCACCTGGACAGTGACGCGATTGTCGCCGCCGTCGATCCGGCCAAGGATGTGGACGGGTTCCATCCCGTCAATCTGGGGCGGCTGCTATGGGGCAGCGACGGGGTATTGCCCTGCACGCCTGCGGGGATTCTCGATCTGTTGCTGGCCAGGCAGGTGCCGCTGGCGGGCCGCAAGGTGGTGATCCTCGGGCGCGGGTCCATCGTGGGTCGGCCGCTGGCGATGCTGCTGTCGCGCAAGGGGATCGACGCGGATGTGTGCCTGCTGCATTCGCGCTCGGGCGATCTGTCTGCGGTCGCCTCCGCCGATGTGGTGATCTCGGCGGTCGGTATCCCGGATTTCGTCACCGCCGAGATGATCCGTCCCGGCGCCGCCGTGGTGGGGGTGGGCATCAGCCATGTGGGCGGTCAGATGGTCTCGGACATCGCCGATGACGTCGCCGCGAAGGCCGGGTTCGTGACGCCGCGTCACGGCTCGCTCGGGGCGATGACGCGGGCGCATCTGCTGCTGAACCTCGTTGCCGCCACGGAAGCAGCCGCCCGGAAAGGACACTGACCCATGCGCATGTTGCACCCCGACACCATCGCCCCGCCCTTCGCGCGCTACGCCCACGGGGTCGAGGTGCCCGCCGGTCACCGGCTGGTTGCCACCTCGGGTCAGCTTGGGCTGGCCGCTGACGGGACGGTGCCCGAGGGCGCCCGCGCGCAGGCCGATCTGTGCTTTGCCGCCTGCACCGCGATCCTGGGCGAGGCCGGGATGACCCCCACTGATGCGATCCGCATCAACGCCTTTGTCACCGCGCGAGAGCATATGCAGGGCTACATGGACGCGCGGGATGCGTGGCTGGCGGGTGTCACCCGGCTGCCCGCGTCCACGCTGGTCATCGTCTCGGGCTTTACCCGGCCCGAGTTCCTGGTCGAGGTGGAGGTTCTGGCGGCGGCCCCGTGACCGCCGCCAACTTGCCCGCCTATTCAGACGGCGGACAGGTGTTGATCGGCGCGGCGCGCACGATGGGGAAGCACGCCTCCCATTCCTCGGTGCGGGCGGGCTAGGGCGTCAGCATCTCGGGGCTTTCATCCCTCTCCAGGATCTCCAACGCCTGGAGGTCTTTCACACGACCGTCGAGATATTCCTTGATGATGGTGATCTCGCCGCCCTCGACGGTGGCGATCCAGACATCGTTGACGACCTGGTAATTGCCGCGCTGGAAGGCGCGGAACTGCACTTCGGCGGCGATCCTTCCCGTGACCGTGTCGATATAGAAGGCGTCGGCGGGCAGGTAGAAGGATACGTCCGTCGCCATGCCGCAGAAGGCATCGAGATCGGCCAGCATCGGTTCAAGCCCGGTGTAACTGGTGGTCGGGTAGGCAAAGAACACGTCCTGCGACACCGACGCCTGCATCGCCTCGGCGTTGCAATCGGCCCAGGCCGTCATCAGGTCGAGGATGAGGCCCTGCATCAGGGCGCGGTCGCTGCCGGGTTCCTCCAGCTCACCGGCGAAGAAGACGTTCGGGCGCACCTCCTCCTGCGCGGCTGCCAGCCCTGCGGTTACGGCAAGGACGGCACTGGCCGCCACTATGGTCTTGATCATCGTCTTCCCTCCCTGTTTTCGATTTTCGAAACACTAGTCGCTTTTCGCCGATTCGACAAACGCGGGGGGGCGGCGGTCAGCGGCCAAGCCGAAGCACGTTGCGCAGCAGGCAGGCGGCGGTGACGGGGCCGACACCGTCCGGCACGGCGGTCAACCAGGCGACATGCCCCCGCGCGGCGTCAGGGTCGATATCGCCGATCAGCCGGTCGCCGGCGCGTGTGACGCCAATGTCAATCGCGATGGCACCCTTGCGCAGGTGGTCGCGCTTGACCAGCCCTGGCGCCCCGGCGGCGGCGCAGACAATATCGGCGTCACGGGTCTCGGCGGGCAGGTCCTTCACCGTCTCCTGTGCCACCCGCACGGTCGCGCCCTGCGCCAGAAGCGACAGCGCCAGGGGCCGCCCGACCGAGGCCGAGGCCCCGATCACCGACACCACCGCGCCTTGCAGCGATCCGGCCAGATGCGCGGCCACCAGCGTTGCGGCCTCCGCCGTGGGCGGGGTAATATCAGGCCGCCCGAGGGCAAGGCGGCCCGCGTTCTCGGGGTGCAGCCCCTCGACATCGCGGCGCGGCCCGAGCTTGTCCAGAAAGCGGCGCATGTCAAAGCCCGCGGGGGTCGGCAGAAGCGGCAGGATAGGCCGGTCATGGGCCTTGATGAGCGTTGCCTCCGCCTGCGCGGACTTGGGATAATCGGTGATCTCGACCGGAAGGCCGATCCGTTGCGCAAGGGTCAGGATGCGGTCGGCAAAGGCCATCGCGCCAGACGCGGTCGGATCGGCCAACACGCAAAGGCCATCGCCGGGCCGGGGGTTGAGCGTGTCCAGGATGGAGGCGGCAAGATCGTGGCCCGTGAAGATCCGCGTGTGCATGTTTCCCCCAATGCCGGTTGCCTGCCCCTTGTGTCAGAACAGCCCGAACCTGTCTGCCCTGAACGGGTGCAGATCGACCTGCGCCGCGCGGCCCGCGACCATATGGGCAATCTCGCGCCCCGTGGTC
The DNA here is from genome assembly GCF_013155465.1 of Alterinioella nitratireducens. Classification (GTDB taxonomy): domain Bacteria; phylum Pseudomonadota; class Alphaproteobacteria; order Rhodobacterales; family Rhodobacteraceae; genus Alterinioella; species Alterinioella nitratireducens. Next base: position 108,547 of record NZ_JABJVX010000002.1, read on the forward strand.
GAGCCGCCGCACATGCCGACATGGCCGTGACCGAAGCCGAACCAGGCGTTCTCGGCATGCGGGGCGCGGTCGATCACCGGCATGGAATCCGGCATGCAGGGGCGGTGCCCCATCCAAGTGGTGTAGGTTTCGGTCTTCAACGCACCGAACACCTTGCGCCCGACCGCGATCAGCGCCTCGGCCCTGCCCGGATTGGGGGCCGCGTTGAGGCCCGCGAACTCCACCGTTCCGGCCAGCCGCAGCCCCATCCGCATCGGGTTGACCATGATGTTCTGTTCCACCGCCATCACGTTGCGGTTCAGCGTCACGCCGGGATCGGGGATGGTGACGTGATAGCCGCGCTGGCTTTCCAGCGGCACGCGCGCGCCCAGTTTGCGCGCCAGCTTCCCCGACCATGCCCCGGCGGCGATGACCACCCCGTCAACCGCAAGCGGATCGCCCTGATCCAGGGTGATCCGGCGCACCTGGCCATCGGCGAGGTCGAACCCGGTGGCCCGCGCGCGCAGATGCGCCGCCCCGTCCTCGATCGCCTGCGCATAGATCGCCTGCACCAGTGCCTGCGGATCAATGGTGGAGCCGTTTTCCGGCGCGAACTGGCCAAATCCGAAGCGGCCGCGCAGGGCGGGTTCAAGCTCGAACAATTCCTCGCCCTCGACGGGGCGCATCTCGACGCCGAGGTCGCGGCGAAGTTGTGTGCCGAAGCGCCAGCGTTCCGCCGCCGCGCGCGAGCTGTAGACATAGAGACAGCCATCCCTGCGCATCAGCCCCGTCGCGCCCGCGCGCTGCAAAAGCGGCGTGTAGCAATCGAAGGTGGGCGCCAGCAGCCCGCGCATCGCGCCCGCGATCCTTGTCACCTCGGCCTCGGACATATGGCGCAGAAAGCGCATCAGCCAGGGCAGGACGCGCGGCAGGTAATGGGTGCGGATGACCAACGGCCCCTCGGGATCGGTCAGCCATTTCGGCACCCGTTTCCACATCCCCGGCATCCCCACCGGCAGCACTGCACTGGGCGAGATCGAACCTGCATTGCCGAAGGAGGTCTGCGAGCCCGCGTCGTTCGGGTCGATGAAACTCACGGATTGCCCGTCGCGTTGCAGCCAGGCAGCCGTGGCAACGCCCACGATCCCCGTTCCGATCACCCCGATATGCAATGGACGCCCCCCCGTTTCGGGGGCGAGTATCCCGGTTGCGGCAAGTTCAGGCAAACGAATTGATCTTGTGTTACCATCAGCTTTCTTGATGCGCCGCAAGAGGCCGAAGTGGATCGGCGCGGCACCATGGTCAGCGCCCGCGGCCCCCCGTGGCAACAGCGGCAGTGGCGGCGCCGAGACAGGTCGCCACCCATTGCCGTTGCAAGTTGGACCGCGCATCAGCAGACTGACCGGGGAACACCCGCAGCAGCCAATGGGCCAGATCGACCATGAACGAACCGACTTTTCTGCCCTATACGGACCGGCCACCCAATGGCGTCCAGCGGAGAAATCGCCGGTCGCGCCCGGTTCGCGTGGCCGACGCCATCAAGGACTGGGTCGTTGAGCGCAACATGAAGAAGGGCGACCGCCTTCCAAGCGAAACCGCGATGATGGCGCAGTTCAGCATGTCCAAGGGCACCATCCGCGAGGCGATGCGCATCCTTGAAGCGCAGGGCCTGATCGAAACCCGCACCGGCCCGGGCGGCGGATCCTTCGTGGGCGAGGTGACGGCGGATCGGGCCAAGGCGCTGCTTGCCAATTACTTCTATTTCAAGGATCTCTCGGTCGCCGACATCTACCAGCTTCGCCGCGTGCTGGAGCCGGAACTCGCGGCCTCGCTGGCCGGTCGGCTGACCGGCGACCAACTTGCCGAGCTGGAGGAGGTCGTCGCCCGCTACCCCGAACCCGCCCGATCCGCGGAAGAGGAACGCGACCAGCATGTCGCCTCGCTTGCCTTTCACCGCAAACTGGCCAATTTCTCCTCGAATGCGCTGCTCGCCTTCGTGGTCAGCTTCATGGGCCGCATCCTGACCGATCTTACGGTCTATCGCCGTCTCTACGATCCGCCCAACCGTGAGCTTTACGACAAGGGGCTGGCCTACCAGACCGACCTGATTGCGGCGCTGCGGAACGGAAACGCCGAGGATGCCCGCGCCATCATGCGCGCGCATATGGAGACCGCCGAGGACCTGATGCAGGCGCAGGAGGCACAGGTGCTGCGCCGCTTTATCGAGGAATGAGGTTGCCCGCTACCGGCCTGCGCCGGGGGCCGCCTTGACCATCGGCTGGGGCATGTCGGGCACATCCGCCGGGGACGGCGCGCGATATGGATCGTCCAGCACCGGCACCACTTCTGTCCAGCCATGATAGGGGTCGCTTTGGCTCAGCCGGTAGAGATCGGCCAAGGCTGCGAGGGGCTGCATCGAGTGGTCGATCCGCAGCGACAGGGGCGCGAAATCGCGCCCGACGACCAGCAGCGCCGCCGAGGCCAGCCCACGGGCATCCCCGCCCGCCGCCGCCGCCGCGTCCAGCGCCGCCAGCAACCGTTTCGGCAGCGGCCCGTCAGCTTGCTGACAGGCCGCAAGCGCTGCGGTGATCACTTCGGGCCCGGTCAGCATGTTGCCCGCGACCACGACGCCCGGTGCCTCGGCCGATCCGGCATAGACGACGCTTTCGGCGCCCGTAAACGCCGCCGTGCCGCCCTGCGGATCGAGGGCCGCCAACTGCCGATGCGCGCGGCCCGTATCGGGCGATGTGACCGCATCGACCGCTGCCGCCGCCCCGGCGGACATCCGCGCCAGAACGTCTTCGCCCCACAGGGTCGAGGGGGCCGTGCCCTGGCTTGCCGACATGCCCGAATCAGCGTGCCCGCGCAGAACCCAGCCGCCCACGCACAAGCTTCCGGTGGCGGCAGCCCCGCCGATCCAGCCTGTTTTTTCATCAATCGCAAGGACCGAGATCGTCATTCGCCATCCTCCGGCTCAACCCTCTTGCATTTATCATGATAATTTGGCGTTATGCAATTTATCATTATAAATGCGGCGTAACGATGGGCACCGCTGAGAAAGACCATAGGAGAGGTGAGATATCATGAGACTTCTGAACCTGACGCGGCGCCTTGTGCTGGCCGGTGGTGCGGCCATCGCGCTTGGGCTTGCCGCATTGACCCCTGTCGCGGCGCAAACGCCGCCGGGCGTTCTGGTGGTGGGCCAGGTGGCCGAACCGCAAGCGCTCGACCCCCATGCCGTGACCGCCGTCAACGATTTCCGCATCCTGATGAATATCTATGACGGGCTGGTGCGCTATGCCTCTGGCACGCTGGAGGTCGAACCGGCCCTGGCGACATCTTGGGATATTTCCGAGGACGGCACCGTCTATACGTTCAACTTGCGTGACGGGGTCAGCTTCCACGATGGCAGCCCCTTCGACGCGGAGGCCGTGGTGTTCAATTTCGAGCGGATGCTTGACGAGGACCACCCCTATTCCGACACCGGCCCCTTCCCGCTGTCGTTCTTCTTCTCGTCCATCGACACGGTCGAGGCCGTGGACGATATGACCGTCCGGTTCACGCTGAGCGAACCCTACGCGCCGTTCCTGTCGAACCTCGCCTATCCCACCGGCCTGATCGTCTCGCCTGCGGCGGTGATGGAGCACGGGTCCGAGTTCGGCCGCAACCCGTCCGGCACCGGCGCGTTCACCTTCGCGGAATGGCGCTCCAACGAGGCTGTCGTGATCGAGGCCAACCCCGATTACTGGGATGGCGCGCCCGCGCTTCAGGCCGTGGTGTTCCGCCCGATCACCGACGCGAACACCCGCGTGGCCGAAATGCTCTCGGGTGGCATCGACATGATGGTCGAGGTGCCCCCGGTGGCGCTGTCCGAGTTTCAGGGCGACGAGTTCACAATTGTCGAACAGGCCGGACCGCATGTCTGGTTCCTGATCCTCAACATGCGCGAAGGCCCGTTCACCAGCCAGCTGGTGCGCCAGGCCGCGAATTACGCGGTGAACAAGACCGCCCTGGTCGAGGAGGTGCTGGAAGGCACCGCCGCCGTGGCCGCCGGCCCGACACCGCCCGCCTTCGCCTGGGCCTATAACGAGGAGCTTGAGCCCTATCCCTACGACCCCGACCGCGCCCGCGAATTGCTGGCCGAGGCGGGCGTGGAGAACCCGGAAGTGACCTTCTACGTCACCGAAGGCGGCTCCGGCATGCTCGACCCTGTCGCCATGGGCACCGCCATCCAGGCCGACCTGGAGGCCGTGGGCTTTGACGTCACGATCGAAACCTACGAATGGAACACCTTCCTGGGCCGCGTGAACCCCGGTCTTGAGGGCGAGGCAGACATGGCCGAAATGGCGTGGATGACCAACGATCCCGACACGCTGCCCTATCTCGCGCTGCGCACCGGTGCCTGGCCTGAAGAGGGCGGCTTCAACTCGGGCTACTATTCCAACCCCGAGGTCGACGCGCTGCTGGAAGAGGCCCGCAGCGCCACCGATCAGGACCGCCGCGCCGAGCTTTACCGCGAGATGCAGGTGATCGTGCAGGAGGACGCGCCCTGGGTCTTCGTGGCCAACTGGGTGCAGAACGCCGTGACCTCGGATGCGGTCGAGGGCTTCTCGCTTGAGCCGTCCTTCTTCCTGTTGCTGCAGGACGTGGTGAAGGACTAACCTGGCGTCGGCACCGCGGCGGGGGATCTTCCTGTCCCCGCGCCGCGGCGCGATTTGTCTGCACGGGGGATGTACGGGGGGTGTACGCCCCGGTGCATGGGGGGCACCCCCCTTGTTTTCCGCCCCTGACCGCCGGAGAAACCCGCCATGGGCCGTTACATCCTCCGCCGCCTGCTCTCGGCCATTCCGGTGCTTCTGGGCATCTCGGTGATCGTGTTCGCGATCATGGCCCTGATCCCCGGCGACCCGGCCCTGGCCATCCTCGGCAGCTTCGCCACACCCGATAACGTGGCTGCGCTGAACGAGGATCTGGGCCTCGACAAGCCCTTGATACAGCAATACTTTATCTGGCTTGGCAACATGTTGCAGGGCGATTTCGGGCGCAGCTTCGCGCTCAACCGTCCGGTGCTGGACGAGGTGCTGGAACGCTTCAACGCGACGCTTGTCCTGGCCGGCACCAGCTTTGTGATCTGCTCGATTCTGGGCATCATCGCGGGGACGGTTTCGGCGGCCAACCAATATGGTTTCGCGGATAAGGCCATCACCTTCGTCGTCCTGCTTGGCATCTCGATCCCCTCGTTTTTCCTGGGCATGATGATGATCCTGATCTTCGCGGTGAACCTGCGCTGGTTCCCGGCCTCGGGGATGTGGCCGATCTACGGCACCCGCGACATCTGGGCCCTGCTTGACCATCTCGCGATGCCCGCCTTCGCCCTTTCGGTGGTGGCAACCGGGGTCATCGCGCGGCTGGCCCGCTCTGCCATGCTGGAGGTGCTGCGCCAGGATTTCATCCGCACGGCGCGCGCCAAGGGTGTCTCGGAACGCGGCGTGGTCTGGCGTCACGCGCTGCGCGCCGCGATGGTCTCGATCATCCCCGTCCTTGGTATTCAGGCGGGCTTCGTCCTCTCGGGCGCGGTCTATATCGAGGTCGTCTTTCAATGGCCCGGCATTGGCCGGATGCTGGTCGACGCGATCCTGCGGCGCGACCTTTTGCTGGTCCAGGGGGGCGTGGTCATCGTCGCGGCCTGCTACGTCTTCTTCAATATCGTCGTGGATGTCGCGCAATCCCTCCTCGACCCGAGGATCAAGACATGAGCTTTCTCGCGCTCATTGCCCGCAACAGGCTGGCCCTCGGCGGTCTGATCGTGATGGCGGTCGTGATCCTGCTGGCGCTTCTGACCCCGCTCCTGCCGCTGGCGGAGCCCAACATCACCGACACCTCGAACCGCTTTGTCAGGCCCTTTTCCGAGGGCGCGCCTCTCGGCACCGATCATCTTGGCCGGGATCTGCTGTCACGGCTGATGTGGGGCACCCGCCTGTCGCTTGCCGTGGGCTTTGCCGCCGCCCTGGTCGCCGCCACGCTTGGCGCGGCCATCGGCATCATCGCGGGCTACTATGGCGGCCGCACCGACAACATCATCATGCGCGGCGTCGACATGCTGATGGCGTTTCCCTACATCCTGCTGGCGCTGGCCATTGTCGCGGCGCTCGGGCCGGGCCTGGTCAATGCGCTGATTGCCGTGGCCGCCGTCAACATCCCCTTCTTCGCCCGCAACATTCGCGGCATCACCGTCAGTATCGCGCATAAGGAATTTGTCGATGCGGCCCGTCTTTCGGGCATGTCGGATGCGCGCATCATCCTGACCGAGATCCTGCCCAATGTGATCCCGGTCATTGTTGTCGCCATGTCCACCACCATCGGCTGGATGATCCTGGAAACGGCGGGCCTGAGCTTCCTGGGGCTCGGCTCGCAGCCGCCCGTCGCCGATCTTGGCTCGATGTTGGGCGAGGCGCGCTCGGCCCTGATCACCAACCCGCATACTTCGATCGTGCCGGGCATGATGATCCTGGTCATCGTGATGGCGATCAACCTTCTGGGCGACGGGGTGCGGGATGCCCTGGACCCGAGGTTGAAATCCGGCGCGCTGAACCGCCCGCTGCCCGCCACGCTGGTCGCGCGGGATCGCACGCCCGCACCGCAGACACAGGAGGGCATCCTGGCGCTGAGCGAATTGCAAACGCAGTTCCACGTCAAGGATCGGGTCTACCGGGCCGTCGGCGGCGTATCCCTGGCCGTCAAGCCCGGTGAATGCCTTGGCATCATCGGCGAAAGCGGGTCGGGAAAATCGGTGACCGCCCTCTCGGTCATGGGGCTAGTGGCCTCGCCGCCGGGTCTGATCACCAACGGCTCCGTCTGGCTCGACGGCGAGGATCTGGTCGGCGCGCCCTATGCCACGCTGCGCAGCCTGCGCGGGCGCAAGGTCGCCTATATCTTCCAGGATCCCCAGGCCACGCTGCACCCGCTCTACCGCGTCGGCGACCAGTTGATCGAAGCGATTTCGAGCCACCGCTCCATCAGCCGCGAGGAGGGGCGCAGGAAAGCCATCGAATTGCTGGAAGCGGTCCGCATCCCCAACGCCCCGGCGCGCGTGAACGACTACCCGCACGAGATGTCGGGCGGGATGCGCCAGCGCGTGGGCATCGCCATGGCCCTGGCCAATGACCCCGAGGTGATCATCGCGGATGAACCCACCACCGCGCTCGACGTGACCGTGCAGGCGCAGATCCTGTCGCTGCTGGACGATCTGCGGCGTGAACGCGGGCTGGCGATCATCTTCATCACCCATGATTTCGGTGTCGTGGGTCAGCTTTGCGACCGGGTGGCCGTGATGTATGCGGGCCGCATCGTCGAGCAGGGACCGACACGCGCGATCCTCGATGCGCCGCGCCACCCCTACACCGCGCGGCTGATGGCCTGCGTGCCGGAACTTGGCGGCGGACGGCGCAGGCTGGAGGCCATCCCCGGCCTGCCGCCTGCCGTGGATCGCCTGCCCGAAGGGTGCGCCTTCGCCCCCCGCTGCGACCGTGCGCGGCCCGACTGCACGCAGGGCGACATTGCCTTTGACGCCGATAACGCCCGCGCCGTGCGCTGCCTCTATCCCGTCGATCAGAGGGAGGCGGCGCAATGACCCCGGCCCTGCGTCTTGAGGCGCTGTCCAAGACCTTCCCGTTGGGCCGAACGCTCTTTGGCCCCGAACGCCCCGGCGTGCGCGCGGTGCACCCCCTGACCCTTGATGTCGCCACGGGCGAAACCCTGGGCATCGTGGGCGAATCCGGCTGCGGGAAATCCACATTGGCGCGGATGCTTGTGGGGTTGCTGGAGCCGAGCACGGGCAGAATTGAAATCGAGGGGTCGGCGCTGGACAAGGCCGATCCGGCGGAATTCGGCAAACGCATCCAATACGTCTTTCAGGACCCGATCAGTTCACTTAACCCGCGCAAGACCATCCGGCAGATCATGGAGGCGCCCCTCAAGCTGCTGCATGGCATGGACAAGGGACAGCGGGCCGCACGGATTGCCGAAATCTTCGATCTGGTCTCGCTGCGGCACGAGTTCCTGGACCGTTACCCGCATGAGTTTTCCGGCGGTCAGGCGCAGCGCATCGGGATCGCCCGCGCCCTGGCCGCCGAGGCGCGCATCCTGATCCTGGATGAACCGGTCTCGGCCCTGGATGTCTCGGTGCAGGCGCAGGTGCTCAACCTGCTGGCCGATCTGAAGGCACGGCTTGGCCTGACCTATCTGTTCATTTCCCATGACCTTGCCGTGGTCGAGGCCGTCTCCAACCGCATCGCCGTGCTGTATTTCGGGTCGGTGGTCGAGCTTGGACGGGCGGAGGATGTATTCCGGGCGCCGCGTCATCCCTATACGCGGCTGCTCGCCGACAGCGCCCCGGTCGTCGGTCGCGCCCTGACGGCGCCGGAGGGCCGAGAGACGGAATTGCCGGATCCGCTCAACCCGCCCGAAGGCTGCGCCTTCGCAGCCCGCTGCCCCCGCGCGACCGAGCGATGTCGGGCAGAGGTTCCGAAGTTGAGCGGCAATCCCGGTCACTCGGTCGCATGCTTCCACCCCTTCGGCCCGGACCAGGAATAATCCCGCGCTCCGACGGTCTGCGGACTGCAGTTGGGTTGAGGGGTTCCGTTCAAAGCGCCTTGGTCGGGCTTGGACCAACGAGAGGCGCAGCATGAAACCGAAACCCGATACACCCAGGAAACGCTGCAGATCTGTCCGAAAAGATGGGACCACTTCAATCTGGTCCCTTCAACGAATGCGTGTTTCACTGTCCTTGTCAAAGACATACAGGTGATGCGGCTCGAAGGTGCGCGACACTGTATCGCCAAGTGCCGAGGAGATCTCGCCGCGTTCCTCGATGATCAGTTTTTCTCCGGCCGACGACGTCAGATAGGCATAGCTGATCCCGCCGAGCGCCTCGGTGATCTCGACCGTCAGGGTGGTCCCGTTCGGGTCGATCTTCGCGTGTTCCGGACGCAGGCCGATGATCACCTCGGTGCCTTCTGCGGGAAGCTCGACCTGCGGTGAAACCGTGCCACCGAGGGCGGGGACGTCGACAGCGCCATCTTGCACCACGCCGGTGACGAAATTCATTGCCGGGGATCCGATGAACCCCGCCACGAACCGGTTGTCAGGATCGCGGTAGAGATCGAGAGGGGCACCGACCTGTTCAATCCGGCCCGCCCGCAGGACAACGATCTTGTCGGCAAGCGTCATCGCCTCGACCTGATCGTGGGTGACGTAGATCATCGTTGCGCCGATATCCTTGTGCAGGCGGGCGATCTCGACCCGCATCTCGACGCGCAGTTCTGCGTCGAGATTGGACAATGGCTCGTCGAACAGAAACACCTCCGGCCCCCGCACGATGGCGCGCCCGATCGAGACCCGCTGCCGTTGGCCACCCGACAGTGCGGCGGGCTTGCGGTCCAGGTAGTCTTCCAGTTTCAGGATACGGGTGGCTTCGGCGACCTTCTCGGCGATCTCGGATTTCGGGTGGCCGTTCATGCGCAGGCCGAACGTCATATTCTCCCGCACCGTCATATGCGGGTAGAGCGCGTAGGTCTGGAACACCATGGCCACGCCACGCTCGGCCGGGTCCAGCCGGGTCACCTCGCGGCCGCCGATATGCATCGCCCCTTCGGTCGTGTCCTCAAGTCCGGCGACCATCCGCAACAGGGTGGATTTGCCACAGCCCGAGGGGCCGACGAACACGCAAAACTCACCATCCGCGATTTCGAGGTCGATGCCGTGGATGACCTGAACATCCCCGTAGCGTTTGACCACTTCCTCCATCCTTACGCCTGACATTATCTCGTCGCCCTCCTTGTCGCCGCATGACCGGGTCGGGTCAGGTTGCGGATTGTGTCGACCTCATGCCGGTCATAGGGGCTGCCATCCTCGTGCAGCAGATCGTGAAACCAGATGCTCCGATCCGGCGTTCCGCCATGCGCCCGCACCAGCGCATCGGGCCAGGGCAGCCATGTTTGCGTGCGACCCTTCACAAGGCCCCATTGAAAGCACCCGACGCCGCGGTCGTGAAACAGTTGGAGTTGATCGGTGATCCGGCTGTCGACGGCGCGGGCCATCCATTCCGTACACAGGATGGGACGGTCCAGGACTTCCAGATAGTCGATGAACTGCGCCACTCGTCCGCGGCTCCAATAGGCATGAAAGGTAATGATATCGGAATGCAGCAATGCGCTGCGGTCGATCTCGGTCTGGTATGGGTGGCTGTCATCGCCCGGCAGGGGGGTCGTCCAGGCCGCAACCGAGAGCGGCTGGACCGGGCTTTCCGCCCGCGCCCATTCAAAGCAGCTTTCCATCAAGGACAGGGCCCCGGTCTCCAGCTCGGACGCGTAATGCGCATAGCCGGTGTCAGAGAAATTCATCCGGTTGCCCGGTTCGTTGTAGAGATCCCAGAACAGGATGCGCCGATCGTCTCGGAAGGTTCGGATGATGTCACGCAGATAGGCTTCGAGCCGGGGCCGCTGGCGCGCATCAAGAACGATCGCGCGCCCCGGCGAGGCAACCGCGCGGCTGTTATGGATGCCCCGCACCGGATCGGGCTGCGGGCCCCAGACCGGCTCATCGCCGCCGAAGCCGCAATCGTCGAAGAGGCACGGGACCGTGTCGAGGCCAAGCCCATGCGCCACGCCCATCACCCGATCCAGCCGGTCGATAGTTCCATCGCGGTCATGCACCCAACCGAGATAGTGAAGGTTGAACCGCACCGCGGTGAACCCGATCTCGGCCGCCCAGGTCAGTTCGCGCTCGATCGTGGGAAGGTCGAAGGTATCGGGGTGCCACATCTCGATGAAGTTGACGGCGGTGGAGGGCAGGAAATTGAACCCGCAGACCCAGGGCCGCGCCTGCCACCAGTCCCTTGCGTCTGCTTCCGTCCAGCGATCCATGTCATGACACCCGATATGCGCGTGAAGAAGGCCGCCCCACCGGAAGTCGGCAGGGCGGCAAGGCGGGTTAGCGGTCCAGAAGGTCCTGCACGTCGATCTCGGCATCGGCCAGGGCGTCTGCCACCGGCTTGCCGGTCAGCCAGATCGCTTGCAGCTCGCGGTTCAGGACGTCCTGGATCGCGCCGTAACGGTCGGATGACGGCATGTCCTGTGCCAGCTCGGCGGTGCCGGCATATTCGGACCGATGCGGCAGGGACGCATAGGCGTCACTGGTGATCACCGACTCGCGAATGGCTATGTGGCCGGTACGGGCCCAGTCGATATTGTGATCGTTGATGAAGGCGAGAACCCGCAAGGCGGCCTGGTACTCCTCGCCCTCCAGCGAGGCGGGAATGGCCCATATGTGGCTGTCGGCCCAGGTTGCGCCGGTCTCGAAGATGGTCGGGAAATCGGCAACGTAATAGCTGTTCAGGCCGGTTCCCTCCTGTTCCGCCTCGGCCGTGTAGAGATCGACGACCCAGGTGCCGTTGACCAGAATGGCCGCCTCGCCGTTGAGGAAAGCCTGCTGGCTGTCGGCATAGTTGAGCTGCGGGTTCGCCAGACCGGCATCGAACAGTTGCGTGACCGCGGCGATTGCGTTGCGCGCCTCCTCGGTGTCGATGGTGGCGGTGCCGTCCTCGTCGAACACGTTCGAGCCCTGCTGCCAGATCAGCGCCAGCACCAGCCGGACGCCAAGCGGGAACTGGGCAAAATCGGCGGCGAGATAGTCTTGCCCGGTCGCCTCTCGGACCATCTGCGCGTGTTCCAGCAGCTCCTCGGGCGAGGTCGGCAGGATCGGCCGGCCGTCTTCGACAAGGCCGGCGGCCTCCATGATCTCCATGTTGACGTGCCAGAGATTGGCATGGACATCCATCGGGACACCGTAGATGCCGCCCTCATAGCTGACCGCGTCCAGTGCGGCGGGGGACCAGTCTGCGGGGTCGATGCCCGCGGCCTCCAGGTCGCCCGAGATCTCGCGCAGCGCGCCGAGCCCCGCGAATTCCGGCACCCGATGGCGATGCATGACGTGGATATCGGGCGGGGTGCCACCGGCATAGGCCGCCTTGAGCTGGTCGTAGTAATTGCCCCAGTCGGTCGGCAATGTGGTGATCGTGATACCGTCCAGCTCGGCATCGGCGGCATTGATGATCGACTGGATGATGCAGGCCTCGCCGGTGGTGACGGTGGTGTCGGTTCCGGCGTCTTCGCAGGCTCCGAAGAAGCGCGCGAGGGATATTTCCTGCGCGGACGCGCCGGTGGCCATTGTCGCCGCCGCAATCGCGGTGAATAGCACGTGTTTCATGTTAGTCCTCCCTAAGTTTGGTGTTAGCCCTTCGATCCGCCGACGGTCATGGCTTGGACCACGTAGCGCTGGAAGATCAGGAACAGAATGACGACCGGAAGCGAGGCGATGACGCCCGAGGCCATGACACGGCCCAACCCTTCCGATTGCGCGAAGTTCGATTGAATGGACGCAAGGCCCAGGGTGATGGTGAAGTATTCCTGCTGCTGCGCCGAGACGAGCGGCCAGAGGTAATCGTTCCAGGCATAGAGAAACGTCAGGATCGCCAGCGTCATCATCGCGGGGCGCGCGAGCGGCAGCATCACGTACCAGAAGATCTTGAGCCAGCCGACACCGTCCAGACGCGCCGCCTCCTCGATGTCCTTGGGGATCGCCCGGAAGAACTGCAACATCAGGAAGACGCCGATCGGCACCGCCATGCGCGGCAGGATCAGCGCCCGATAGCTGTTGTGCCAGCCCAGGTCGGCAAACATCGTGTAGAGCGGGATGAAGACGGCCTGCTCGGGTACCATCAAGCCGATCAGACAGATTACCGTGATCGTGCGCTTGAACGGAAACTCCATCCGCGCCAGAACATATCCGGCGGTCGTCGAGACGGCCAGCACGCCAAAGGTCATGCCGAGCGCCACAATCAGCGAATTGAGGAACCACCAGGGCGTCTGACCGAAGGCAAAGAGCGCGGCGTAATTATCCGCCGTGAACGGCAGCGGGATCAGGCCGAAGGCCGTGGTCGAGGTCGAGCGCGCCAGAACCTCGTTCGGCTGAAACGACAGCGATACCATCCAGATGGTCGGGACGAGCCAGAGGAAGGCGGGAATCGAAAGGCCGAGGACAAGCCAGTAATAGCTGCGGTTCATCACGACTTCTCCCGGCCGACAATGAACTGGATCACCGAGAACGTACCCATGATGACGAAGAGAAAGACCGCCATCGCGCTGGCCCGTCCCAACTCGCTGTCACGGAACCCGGTCTGGTAGATGTAGCGGACCAGCACCTGCGTGGTGTCGTTCGGACCGCCCTGCGTCATCAGATGCGATTGGCCGAAGACCTGGAAATGCAGGATGATCTGGAGGATCACCACCAGGGTAATGGTGCGCTTGAGGTTCGGCAGGGTGACATACCAGAAGGCCCTGACACCGCGCGCATTATCAAGGGCCGCCGCCTCGTAGATGTCCTGCGAGATGTCCTGCAGCCCGGCCAGAAACAGGATCATGGCGATGCCGAGCGACCACCAGATCGTCGCGATGACAATGGCCGCCATGGCGAATTGCTGATCTGTCAGCCAGTTGATCGGGGTGCCGCCAAAGGTCTCCGTGATGTTCGCAATCAGGCCCTGACGCGGGGAAAACATGATCTGCCAGATCAAGGTGACCACCGTGACCGAGAGAACCTGACTGAGAAAGAACAGGGTTCGCAGAGCGCCCATGGCCCGCGTTTCCCGGTTCATCGCGGCGGCCAGAACCAGGGCCGAGATCGTGACCCCAGGCACGGCCAGCCCGACAAAAACCAGCGTATTGCCGACCGTCGGCCAGAACCGCCGGTCATACCAGCGGCCTCCTTCGCCGGGATGAAAACCGGGGAGGAAAACCAGGAGCAGCGACGCCAGCCCGAGGGCGATGGCGTTGAAGCGGCTCAGACGGTCCACCCGGCGAAGGATGACGGAAAGCGCAAGGCCGATCAGGCCGGTGATCTGCCAGAACGGCGCGGCGAAAAGGCCCCATTCGATGTTCCGGCCCCACATGACGCGCTCGTAATTGCGGAAGCCGACGAACTCCGTCGCATCCGGGTTGAAGGCGACGGCCAGCAGGTTCCAGTCATGCAGGCTGATCCAGACCCCCCGAAAGAACGGGTAGATGAGGAACAGGGTATAGGTGATCAGGAACGGGGCCAGCAGGATCGCTGCGGCCTGTGTCTGAGACATACGTGATCTGGAGCGGTCGCGCATCTTCACCTCCCTGATCAGATGCCGATTCTACTTGTGCTATAATTATTAGCAATATTTATTAGCAGAACGCAACAAGTTTCGGGACCGCATGGAAAGCAACAAGAAATCACGTGTCACGATGAAAGATGTGGCAACGCTGGCCGGTGTCTCGCAATCCACGGTGTCATTCGTTCTGAACGGGCTCGAGGATATGCGGATCAGCCGCGATACACGCAAACGCGTGATGGAGGCGGTCAACCATCTCGGCTACCGTCCACGCGGGGCGGGCCGCCCTCCCAAGACCGTCGGCCCCGGCATCATCGGCCTGATGATCGACGAGATCGCGACAAGCCCCTTTGCCGCCATCTCCATCGAGGGCGTTCAGGAAGAGGCCTGGAAGAACAACATCATGGTCGAGGTCGTCATGACAGGCGGCGACCCGCAATACGAATCCGAGATCCTCAAGAAATGGGCACAGGACAACGCTTACGGTGTGATCTACGGCTCGATCCTGACGCGTGAAGCGCATCCGCCCGATGCGCTGGCCCGCCATCGCGCCGTGCTTCTGAACTGTTACGATTCCCTTGGACGATTTTCCTCCATCGTTCCGGCCGAGCGCCGCGGAGGCGAGGTGGCTACCGCTGCCTTGATCGAGGAAGGCCACAGGCGCATCGCCTTCATCTCCGGCGAGACGTGGATGGAGGCCTCCGACCAGCGTCTGGAGGGATATGAACGCGCCTTGCGGGCGGCGCGCATCCCCGTCGACCCATCGCTGATCGTCGCCGGGAACTTCATGCCGAGCGGCGGGCGTGAGGCGACCCTGAAACTCATGTCGGCGGATGCGCGTCCCGATGCGATCTTCTGTGCAAACGATCTGGCAGCGGTCGGCTGCTATGAGGCCCTGAAGGAGATCGGCGAGATCGTCGGGCAGACGATCGCGGTCATGGGCTACGACGATCAGGAAATCGCGCAGCACCTCGCGCCACCCCTCTCAACCGTCCTGCTTCCCCATAGGGAAATGGGCCAATGGTGCGTCGAACGGCTCTTGTCGGAGGGTGACGAGCCCATTGACGAGCGTATCGAATGCCCGCTTGTCATGCGCGCCTCGCACAGGAGGTCAGACCCTTCGAATTGAGTTATATGAGAGACGGCTTCAAACACCGCCGACGAAATCGGAGGATACATTGGCAGAAGAAGGGCCGGTACAATGGCCCAAAAGGGGCTGGGCCAGAACGAAGCGGCGGACTTTGCCGCTTTCATGGGGAATGCTGGACGTCTCCTGGTCTTCTGGCTTGAGCCGCTCGATACCGGGCCGATCTGCCGCCAACACACCGAGATGGTCCCTCGTGATCTTGACTACCAGCCAGGACCAGCTGAGACATCTATATCACTCCCGAATATAGGACACCGCGGCGTAGTCCAAACCTCCGCCGGGCTGGAACGTCGCTGTCAGAACAATGGTCGGCTCAAAGAAAACATTGTCCAAGAGCCTTTGAATCCCTCGCCCCCCAAGCGACGACCGAGCGGTCGTTTCCTCCCAACTCCAGTACCCGGAAATGATCCTTCCAAACCGGTCCACGCCAGCACTTTCCGGCGGGTATTCACCCTCCCGAACAGTGAAGTTAAATTCAGACATCCAGGACGCAATCACGTCGGGCGACCCAAGAGCCGTCCAAACACGAAACAGGCAGACGTCGTGTGCGTAGCGCCCATCGATACCCATCCAGTCATAAGCCAGAAGATTCAGCGAGCCGCCACCACGCGCATCTTCGGTAAGACAGGATTCGGTGGTTGGATGCCTCTCCAGCGCTTCTTCATACCGCGGCCAGCTACGGGCCGAGGGGATCACAACCTCACCCGCAAACCGAAAGGGGTTGGCGTCACGTCGTTCCACAACGTCTCTGGGAAGCACAAACGCGCTGGCGGCTTCCACACCTGCGCCCTGCCCAAATGCGGGAGAGCCCAAGGACAAGGCGATTACGGCAAGTACCCGGGAAAGAGAGGCGACCAAGGGGCGGTTGCATGACTTATCGCCTGATCTTGCGACAGGAGAGCAGCATGGCGGGGCCAAGACCTGTCCGATTTGCACTGGACCAAAACCGTTCAACCTGGAGTGTTCCACCCTGGCAAAAAATACACACTGTCCGAAGCCTATCCAAGACAAAGCCCCAGACAAGTCTGGAATTCCTCAACGTCTGAATTCTGTTCTATTTCGGGCTGTTCGCCCGCCATGTCCGGAAGCCGGACTTTCCAAGTTGCCGACGACGCACGAGCAGCCATGACGACATCGGCCCGCGACCCTATCCCGGCAATGAGCCTGGACGGAACCCAGACGTTGGCGAAACGTCTCTCAAGTCTTTGAAAACAGTGGTGAGCCGTGCAGGATTCGAACCTGCGACCCACTGATTAAAAGTCAGTTGCTCTACCAACTGAGCTAACGGCCCACTCTGATGCAAAGGGTGGCCCGGTGGGCTGCCCGTCACAGGCGGCTTCTCTATAAACCCCTCCGCAGGGCGTCAAGCGAAAATCGGCACGTGCGGGATTTCAAATCGGGCGAGGGCGGCGTATATGCCGCGCATGGCTCAAGGCACGCACCAGACCGGCCTGCCCTTCATGAAGATGCACGGGGCCGGCAATGACTTCGTCGTCATCGACGCGCGGGCAACCGGCGCGGGCGTTTCGGCTGCGTTGGCACGGGCGCTGGCCGACCGGCATCGGGGTGTGGGCTTCGACCAGTTGGCGGTGATTGAGACGGGCAATGGGGCCGATCTGGACCTGACCTTCTACAATGCCGATGGCTCGACCGCCGGGGCGTGCGGCAATGCCACGCGCTGTATCGCGCGGTATGAGATGGACCGGACCGGGGCCGCCGACCTGACCCTGCGCACCGAGCGCGGCATCTTGCAGGCGGTGGATGCAGGGGGCGGACTGACCTCGGTCAATATGGGGGTGCCGCAGCTGGACTGGCGCGAGGTTCCGCTTGCCCGCGAGATGGACACGTTGACCCTGCCCATCGAGGGGGCGCCGGTCGCCACCGGCATGGGCAATCCGCATTGCACGTTCTTCGTCGATAACGCCGAAGCAATCGACCTTGCGGCGCGCGGTGCCGAGATGGAGCATCACCCGCTATTCCCCGAACGCACCAATGTGCAGTTCGCGCATCTCGTCGGCCCCGATCATCTACGGATGCGGGTCTGGGAACGCGGTGTGGGGGTGACGCTGGCCTCGGGCTCGTCGTCCTGCGCGACCGCCGTGGCCGCCGCGCGGCGCGGACTGACGGGGCGCAAGGTGACGGTGGACCTCGATGGCGGGCGCATCTTCATCGACTGGCGCGAGGATGGGGTCTGGATGACCGGGCCGACGGCGCATGTCTTCGACGGCGTGCTGACGCCCGACTTCCTGAACGGGCTGGCAGAATGACCGCGCCCGTCTTCCACACGCTCGGCTGCCGCCTCAACGCCTATGAGACAGAGGCGATGAGGGAGCTTGCCGGTGAGGCGGGCATCGACAATGCCGTCATCGTGAACACCTGCGCCGTCACCGCCGAGGCCGTGCGCAAGGCCCGGCAGGAGATACGGCGCCTGCGCCGCGACCACCCCGAGGCCCGCGTGATCGTCACAGGGTGCGCCGCGCAGACCGAACCCGAAACCTTCCGCGACATGGCGGAGGTCGATCTGGTGATCGGTAACACCGAGAAGATGCAGCCTGCGACCTGGGCGGGCCTTGCCGGCGATTTCATCGGCCAGACCGAAAAGGTCATGGTCGATGACATCATGAGCGTGACCGAGACCGCGGGCCACCTGATCGACGGTTTCGGCACCCGCAGCCGCGCCTATGTGCAGGTGCAGAACGGCTGCGACCATCGCTGCACGTTTTGCATCATCCCCTATGGCCGGGGCAATTCGCGGTCCGTGCCTGCCGGTGTCGTGGTCGATCAGATCAAGCGGCTGGTGGATCGCGGCTATAACGAGGTGGTGCTGACGGGGGTGGACCTGACCTCCTGGGGGGCGGACCTGCCCGGCCTTCCGCGCCTTGGCGATCTGGTGATGCGCATCCTGAAACTGGTGCCCGACCTGCCGCGCCTCAGGATCAGCTCCATCGATTCCATCGAGGTGGACGAGAACCTCATGCAGGCCATCGCGCGTGAGCCGCGCCTGATGCCGCATCTGCATCTCAGCCTGCAACATGGCGACGACATGATCCTGAAACGGATGAAGCGCCGCCATCTGCGCGACGATGCCATCCGCTTTGCCGAGGAGGCGCGCCGCCTGCGCCCGGACATGACCTTCGGGGCCGATATCATCGCTGGCTTTCCGACCGAAACGGAGGAAATGTTCCGCAATTCCCTGAAGCTGGTCGAGGAATGCGGCCTGACCTGGCTGCATGTCTTCCCCTATTCCAGGCGTCCAGGCACGCCGGCGGCGAAGATCCCCAACCAGGTGAATGGCAACCTGATCAAGGATCGTGCCGCGCGGCTCAGGGCGGCGGGGGCTGCGCGTGTGCGGGCGCATCTGGCCGAGCAGGTCGGGCGCACCCACAAGGTGCTGCTGGAGAACCCGCGCATGGGCCGGACCGAGCAATTCACCGAGGTGACTTTCGCCTCCGACCAGCCCGAGGGCCAGATCGTCACCGCCCGCATCACGGGCCACTCAACCACGCAACTCAGCGCGTGATCCGACACGCCGGGCACCGCTCCTGGCATCTTTGTTCCGAAAATATCCCCGCCGGAGGCTCTGATCGCGCCGCCAGGTTCACCGGTTCGGATATGGGCCGCGGGGCAGGGTTTGACCGCGCCACCCCCATCAGGCCGCCAGCGCCGCCCGTGTCCTGCCGATCATCAGCGCGGCCCCTGCCGCCTCTCGCCCCTTCTGGATGAAATGCGCCTTGTAGATGCCGACATGATGCGCCGTCTCCTGGAACTGGTGCGGCGTCAGCGAGACCGACAGCACCGGCACGCCGCTATCCATCCCGGCCCGCATCAGCCCATCGACCACGGCCTGCGCCACGAATTCGTGCCGGTAGATGCCGCCATCGACGACCAGCGCGGCGCAGGCAATGGCCGCGTAGCGCCCCGTCATGGCCAGGTCGCGCGCCAGAAGGGGCATTTCAAAGGCGCCGGGCACGTCGAACACGTCGACATGGTCGGCGGGGATAAGCTCGGTGAAGCCTGCCAGCGCCTGATCGACGATCCCGGCATGCCAATTGGCTTTCACGAACGCATATCGGGTGGGTGTCATGGTGATCTCCTTCAGGTTCGACACAAATCCACCCAAGGCGATCACGGACGCAGACACCGCGCCGAACAAGGGGCAGGCTGCGCACGTTCTCTTTCATCCGGACTGTCACCGTCGGCCCCGGCCTCTCACCGGGTCTGCTGACCCCTTGCGCGGTGCAAGGGCGCTCGCGGGCTCATCGGTTGACCCGATATACCGCCGGTGGGGAATTGCACCCCGCCCTGAGAACGGGACTAGCTTTTGCAGAGCTTGCCGCGCTAGGCAAGCCTTCTGACGTTGAAGGAGCGCGCCCGATGCACCCCAACCCCACATTCCGAGCCGAGCCGCGCGCCCGCAATATCGGCTTCGCGCGCGAGCGCGGCTTCGGCACGCTGATCCTCAACGCCGATCCCGCGCCGCTGGTCTCTCACGTGCCCTTCGTGCTGGACGAAGCGGGCGCGGTGGCAGAGCTTCACCTCGTCCGCTCCAATCCCATCTCACGCGCAGTCAACGCCCCCACCCCTGCCGTCATCGCCGTCACGGGCCCCGATGGCTATATCTCGCCCGACTGGTATGGCGCGCCCGACCAGGTGCCGACCTGGAACTATGTCGCGGTGCATCTGCGGGGCACCCTCGTGCCGTTGGAGGCAGCGCAGTTGCGCGGCGCGCTCGACCGGCTCAGCGCCCATTTCGAAGCGCAGCTCTTGCCGAAACAGCCCTGGACCGCCGACAAGATGACCCCCGACGCACTCGACCGAATGATGCGGATGATCCGGCCTTTCCGCTTCGACGTCAGCCAGATCGACGGAACCTGGAAACTTGGCCAGAACAAGGAGGGCGCGGTGCGCGACGCGGCTGCCGATCACCTTGCCTCAAGCCCGATTGGGCAAGAAACCGCCCTTTTGGCCGCCCTGATGCGGGGGGCCGGGGTGAAGCATTAGACATGTGGCCTGCCCGTGCCTACCTTTGATGGCAAGGAAAGCAGGAGGTGCCCCATGCCCGTTCCCATCATGCCCATTGCCGGTCTCGCCCTGAAATACGGCTCCATCGCGCTGGCCGGATACGCCATCGCGCGCGCCACCTCGCATGGTCGGCTGGACCAGCGGGTCGAGGATCTGATGGATGAAACGCCCGAGGGGCTGACCATGCGCACCGATGACGGACAGGTCAATTCGACCTGGCGCTGGCGCAGGGCCTACCGCTTGGGCAATGGCCGGGGTGTTGCCATCGACGCGACCGCCTGGACCCGGCTGAAACTGCGCCGGATCGGCTGACATCCGGGAAGGGGCGCAGTCCCGTATGCTCGTCTCAGGCATGGCGGGAACTTCTCATGATGGGGGGCATGCCCAATGCGACACTCCCTGTTTCTATTGAGCCCGATCACGGGCCGAGGGGTCCGCGATGCAACTTCGGGCTTGTATCCAGGGGCGCTACAGGTGGAGATTGCCGCCACAGCCCCAAACCATCCGAAATCGAGCCCCTGCCATGATCACCCTTCTCTCATCCAGCGCGTCGCCCTTCGTGCGCATCATCCGCGTGTTGCTTCAGGAAACCGGCCAGGCGGACGTGGAGGAGATCTTCGTCACCACCACGCCGATGGCGACCGACACCACCCTCGCCGCCGCCAACCCGGTGGGCAAGGTCCCCGCCCTGCTGCGCGACGATGGCCCCGCGATCTATGACAGCCGGGTCATCGCCCGCTACCTGAACGCCCGTGCAAATGCCGCGTTCTACCCCGATGCCAGCATCTGGGAGACGCTGACGCTGGAGGCCACCGCGCATGGCATCATGGAGGCCGCCGTGATCTCGGTCTACGAGAAACGCCTGCGCCCCGAGGAAAACTGGTATCAGCCCTGGATGGACGCGCAGTGGGACAAGATCGCCCGCGCGCTGGATGCGGTCGAGGCCCGCTGGATGAGCCACCTGGCCGGACCGATGGACATGGGCCATATCGCCATGGGCTGCGCGCTTGGCTATCTGGATTTCCGCCACCCGGACAAGGCGTGGCGCGCGGGCCGGGACGCTCTGGCCGGATGGGAGGCCGGATTCGCGCAGCGCCCCGCGATGCAGGCCACCGCGCCAAAGGCATGATCATCCGCACCGCGACGACCCGGGCCGAGCGCGAGATGTGCTTTGCCCTGCGCCGCGCCGTCTTCATGGGCGAACAGGGCGTCAGCGAAGCCGAGGAATGGGACGGGCTGGAGGATGACTGCCACCACATCCTTGCGCTGCAGGACGGACAGCCCGTGGGCACCGCCCGCCTGCGCCCGCTTGGCGACACGGTCAAGGTGCAGCGGGTGGCGGTGATCGCGTCGCATCGCGGCACCGGCTTGGGGCATCGCATCATGGCCCACGCGCTGGACCTTGCCCGGCAGATGGGCAGCGCCCGCGTCACGCTGGAGGCGCAGACCCACGCGATCGGCTTCTACGAGGCGCTCGGGTTCGCCGCCCATGGGCCAGAGTTCGACGACGCGGGCATCGCGCACCGCAAGATGGAGATGCGCCTGCGCTGATTCCCCCGCGCGGCTCGCGTGCGCCGGGATTGCGCCCCGTGGTTTCAACCCTCAGGCGTGCGTTTCGCCCCCTACTGCGACAATTCGGGCGGAATTCGGGCGGTCTGTGCGCGTTTGTCCGCTGGACGCGGGCGTGTCGCAGCTTATAAAAGGCCCTAGATCGGCTGCGTTTATCGCGGCCTCGCTAGGTTTTTCGGCCCACCAATCCCGGGCCCGATGTTGAGGGAGACGCTTTCGGTGTCAAACGCAGAAGATCATCCCAGCACCCGCCGCGACTTTCTTTACTACGCCACTGGTGGCGTGGGTGTGGTCGCCACCGGTGCTGCCGTCTGGCCGCTGGTCAATCAGATGAACCCGTCCGCCGATGTGCAGGCCGCCTCGACGCTGCGCGTCGATGTCGGTGACCTGTCGCCGGGGACGCAATTGACTGTCCTCTTCCTGGGCAAGCCTATCTTCATCCGTCGCCGCACCGAGGAAGAAATCACCGTAGCGCGCGCCGTGGACCTGTCGGACCTTCCCGATACCGAATCGCGCAACGTCAATGCCGCCACCGGGGCCGACGCCTCGGACTCGAACCGCACGCTCGCCCCCTTCGAGGGCGAGGATGCCGGCGAATGGCTGGTGATGTGGGGCGTCTGCACCCATCTGGGCTGCGTCCCCCTGGGAGAGGCGGGCAATTTCGATGGCTGGTTCTGTCCCTGTCACGGATCGCATTACGACACGGCGGGCCGCATCCGCCAGGGACCCGCACCCGAGAACCTGCACGTTCCCAATGCGGCATTCATCGACGCCAGCACCATTCTTCTGGGCTAAGGGAGCAGAACATGTCGGGCATTCCCCACGACCATTACGAACCGAAGTCCAATGGCGCAAAGTGGCTTGAACGCCGCTTGCCGGTCATCGGCCTTCTCTATGACACGCTGTTCATCCCCACGCCGAAGAACCTCAACTGGATGTGGATCTGGGGCATCGTGCTGGCCTTCTGCCTGGTCTTGCAGATCGTCACCGGTGTCATCCTGGTGATGCACTACACCCCGCATGTCGATCTGGCCTTCGCCTCGATCGAACACATCATGCGCAACGTGAACAGCGGGTGGGCCATTCGCTATATCCACATGAATGGCGCGTCGCTGTTCTTCATCGCGGTCTACCTGCACATCTTCCGCGGCCTCTACTACGGCTCCTACAAGGCCCCGCGTGAGGTGACGTGGATCATCGGCATGCTGATCTACCTGCTCATGATGGCGACCGGCTTCCTGGGCTACGTTCTGCCCTGGGGTCAGATGTCGTTCTGGGGCGCCACCGTGATCACCGGCCTCTTTGGCGCGATCCCCTTCGTCGGCGAGGCGATCCAGACCTGGCTGCTTGGCGGGCCGTCGGTGGGCAACGCCACGCTCAACCGCTTCCTGTCGCTGCACTACCTCTTGCCCTTCGTCATTGCCGGACTGGTCGTGGTGCATATCTGGGCCTTCCACACCACCGGCAACAACAACCCCACGGGTGTTGAAGTGCGCCGCTCCTCCCGCAAGGAGGCCGATGCCGACACACTGCCGTTCTGGCCCTACTTCGTGATCAAGGATTTCTTCGCGCTGGCCGTCGTGCTGGTGGCCTTCTTCGCGGTTGTGGGCTTCATGCCGAACTACCTTGGCCACCCCGACAACTATATCGAGGCCAACCCGCTCTCGACACCTGCGGAGATTGTGCCGGAATGGTATTACCTGCCCTTCTACGCAATCCTGCGCGCCTTCGATTCCGAGGTCTGGGTGGTCATCGCGGCCAACTGGCTGACCGGCGGTATCGTCGATGCCAAGTTCTTCGGCGTCATCGCCATGTTCGGGGCCATCGCCGTGATGGCGCTGGTGCCGTGGCTGGATACCTCCAGCGTGCGCTCGGGCCGCTATCGCCCGATGTTCAAATGGTGGTTCTGGCTGCTTGCGATCGACTTCATGGTGCTGATGTGGGCGGGCGCAATGCCGGCCGAGGGGATCTATCCCTACATCGCCCTGATCGGCTCGGCCTATTGGTTCGCCTATTTCCTGGTGATCCTGCCGCTTCTGGGCATCTTCGAGAAACCGCTGCCGACACCCGCCACCATCGAAGAGGACTTCGATGCGCATTACGGCAAGCCGGACGCGGATGGCGACACCGTCACCTCCCCGGCCGAGTGATAGAAAAGGACATGCACGCAATGTTTAAGAAACTTGCCCTGACCACACTCACCGCCCTGACGCTTTCGGGTGGGGCAGCACTTGCCGCAGTCGTGGAAGGTGAAGTCACCAATTACAGCTTCTCCTTCGAGGGGCCGTTCGGAGCCTATGACCAGAACCAGCTGCAACGCGGGCTTCAGGTCTTTACCGAGGTCTGCTCGGCCTGCCACGGGCTGCGCTACGTGCCGATCCGCTCGCTTTCTGACGAAGGCGGCCCCGGCATCTCCGAGGACCAGGTCCGCGCCTATATCGAACAGAACTTCATCGAGGTCTGGGACGAGGATCTGCGCGACTACCGCCCGGCCACCCCGAACGACAACTTCCCGGTCATTGACAGTGCCGGCGCGCCGGACCTGTCGCTGATGGCCAAGGCACGGGCCGGGTTCAGCGGCCCCTACGGCCTGGGAATCAACCAGTTCCTCTTCGGCATGGGCGGCCCGGAATACATCACCTCGCTGCTCACCGGCTATAACGGGAATGACGAAGAGGTCGCGGGCATCTACCTCTACGGCAACGACGTCTTTCCCGGCGGGTTGCTGTCGATGTCGCCGCCGCTTTTTGACGGTCTGGTCGAATTCAACGACGGCTCGCCCAATGACGCGGAAAGCATGGCCGAGGATGTCGCCGCCTTCCTGATGTGGACCGCCGAGCCGCAGATGATGGCCCGCAAGAAGATGGGCTTTACCGCCGTGCTGCTTCTGGGTCTGCTGGCGGTGCTGCTCTACCTGACCAACAAGCGTCTCTGGGCACCGATCAAGCGTCGGGCCAAGGAAAACTGAAGCCTTTGCTTCAGGACAGAAACTGAAAACGCGCTCCGATCCGGGGCGCGTTTTTCGTCTTGAGGGTCACATCCAGGGCCGCAGGATTTCGGGCGGGTCGCGCAGCACATCCGCCATCGCGCCCTGCAGCGCCACCTGCCCGCCTTCCAGCAACAGCAGATGCGAACACAACCGCTCCGCATCGCGCAGGTCGTGGCTGACCATGACCAACGTCAGCCCGGTATCGGCGCACAGCTCGCCCATCAGCGCCAGCATCTCGGCCCGCAATCCGGGGTCGAGCGCGGCGAAGGGCTCATCCAGCAGGGCCAGCGGCTTGCCCCTCAGCAGCATCCGCGCCAGTGCCACGCGCGAGCGCTGCCCGCCCGACAGATCGCCCGGCCTGCGCGCCGCCATTTCGGCCAGCCCGACACGGTCCAGCGCCTGGTTCACCCTGGCCCGCGTCCCCTCGTCCAGCCGCAGATCCGTGCGCAGCCCAAGCGCGACATTGTCGAAGGCTGTCAGATGCGGAAACAGGTTTCCCTCCTGAAAGAGGATGCTCAACGGGCGTTTCGGGGCAGGTGTCCGGGTCACGTCCACGCCATCCACGATCACGCGGCCCCGATCCAGCGTCAGGAACCCGGCAATGGCGCTCAGCAAGGTCGACTTGCCGCTGCCCGACGCGCCCAGAACGGCCAGCCGGTCGCCCTTTGCAACCTCGAAATCGGCCTCCAGCGTGAAATCGTCGAAGCGCAGCAGCCCCTGTTCAAACCGCAGCATTCACGCGCCCTCCCCTGTCGAAGATCCAGAATATCGCGAGGCTCAGCACCAGGAGCAGCAGCGCCGCCCCCTGCGCGTCGTCGGTGCGATACGATCCCATCAACCGATACATCTCCAACGGCAACGTGCCCTGTTGCGGCGCCGCGAAGAGCGTGATCACCCCAAGATCGCCCATCGACAACGCAGCGGCCAATCCGGCACCGAAGCCAAGCGGACGGCGCAGGCGGGGCAGCAGGACATGGCGCAGGTAGTTCGGACCGGAGAGGCCAAGCGACAGCGCCACCCGCCCATATCCGGCCTCGGCCTGCTCCACCGCAGGCACCAGCGCCCGCAGCACGAAAGGCAGCGCCGCCAGCGCATTGACCAGGCCCGTCACCGGCAGCGCCATATCGGTCGGCCCTGCAATGGGGCGCAGGATCAGGAACAGCCCGGTGCCGATCACCAGCGGAGAGACGGCGATGGACAGCGCGCCGATGGTCTCAAGGAAACCCCGCGCACGGCCTCGCGCGATCAGCATCGCCATCGGCAGGGCCATCCCCACGGCAACGCTGGCCGTCACCAGCGACAAGGCGATGGAGCGCAGCGCCGCGACCCAGATCGACGGCGGCATCGTGGCAATCGCCCCCGCCCCGCGCAGCACGACGGCCGTCAGCGGCAGCAACAGGAACAACGCGGCGGCGGTGATGAACGCGCCATCCAGCAGGCGCGCGGCGCGGCTCTGCCCATCCCAGCGTTCCACCGGCTGATCGAGGCCCGTGCCAATCGCATTGGGCGTCGCAACCCAGAGGACGAAGACGCCCGCTATCACGCAGATCGCCACCTGCACCACCCCAAGCAGCGCCGCACGTCCGAGGTCGAAATCGAACAGGAACGCCTGGTAGATCGCCAGTTCCACCGTCGTGGCACGCGGCCCCCCGCCAAGCGTCAGGGCGACCGCGAAGGACGTGGTGCAAATGAGGAAGATCACCAGGAACGCACCCGGCAGGACATTGCGCAGCATCGGGCGCTCCATGTGCCGCCCGATGTCGCGCGAGGAAAACCCAAGCGTCGCGGCCAGGCGGAAACGCTCCACCGGGATCGCCAGCCAGCCCTGCAGGATCAGCCGCACCGCCAGCGGCAGGTTGAAGAAGACATGCGCCAGCACGACACCGTGCAGCCCGTAGATCTCCACCCCCGGTAGGCCGAAGAGGCGCAGGATCTCGCTGAGCGCACCCTGCCGCCCGAAGACGGTCAGCAGTCCCAGGACCGCGACGATCACCGGCAGGATGAAGGGCGCGCCCATAAGCGCGATCAAGGCGCTGCGGCCCCGGAAATTCCGCCGCGCCAGCGCGCGGGCGACGGGAATGGCAAGCCCGACGCTGAACAGCGCCGACAGGAACGCCTGCCCCACGGTGAAGCGCACCGCCGCCCAATCGGCAGGCCCAAGCCCCGATGACGCATCGGCGCGCAACATCACCGCGCCAAGCGGCACGGCGATCACGGTCAGGACGAGGGCCGCGACAGCCGCCCCCGCCCAGGCCGAGATCCCTACTGGCTGAGCGCTGCGCGCCATTCTTCCAATGCTTCATCGCGCAGGGCGGCAGCTTCTTCCGGCGTAAAGATCAGGCCCGGTTGCGGCTGGATCAGCGTGTCGAACCCCTCCGGCAGGTCCGACGCGGGCAGGGCGGCAGGGTACATCCAGTTGGTCGTGGGAATGACGGATTGGAACGCCGGGGTCAGCATGAAGGCCAGGAAGTCGCGCGCAAGGTCCGCATGGTCCGAGCCTTCGACCATGGCCGCCACCTCGATCTGGAGGTAATGGCCCGCGTCGAACAGCGCCGCGGTGCGGGTGTCATCCTCCTCGGCGATCAGGTGATAGGCGGGCGAGGTGGTGTAGGACAGGACCATATCGGCCTCGCCCTCCAGGAACAGCCCGTAAGCCTCGGACCAGCCCGGCGTGACGGTGACGATATTGTCGGCCAGCGCTTCCCAGACGGCTTCCGCCGCATCGCCGTAAACATATTTCACCCACATCAACAGCCCGAGGCCAGGGGTAGAGGAGCGGGGGTCCTGGATCACGATACGCGCATCGCTTTCGGCCAGCTCGGTAAAGCTGGTCGGCACATTCTGCATGTCGGTGTCGTGGATGAAGGCGAAATAGCCCCAGTCGAAGGGCAGGAACTGGTCGTCCTGCCACGCCACCGGCAGGGTCAGGTTTGAGGCGTCCACCCCGTGATCGGCAAAAAGGCCGGTCTCGCGCGCGGCGGCAATCAGGTTGGTGTCGAGGCCAAGCACGATATCGGCATCGGTGCTGTCGCCCTCCAGCCGCAGCCGCGCCAGCAGCGAGGCCCCGTCGCCCGCGCCGACGAATTGCAGGTCGCAGCCGCAGGTTTCCTCGAACGCGGCTTCGACCGCCGGGCCGGGGCCCCAATCTGAGGTGAAACTGTCATAGGTGTAGATCGTCAAGACGGGTGTATCCGCGCTGGCCATGCCAGCCGCAAGGATCAATCCCGAGGCGATGAGGGGCGTTTTCATGGTCACTTTGCCTTTCATTGCGACGGGCGAAGTGAGGTATTGAGAGCATCCCAGACCTTCCCTCCGCCGGTCCTAACCGGTTCAGGTTCAACGGGTCCGCTGAAGCAGCATCTCAGGCCTTCCGGCCCCCCCGAGGTATCCCTGCACCTAATCCCTACGCCCGCGCTTGGCAAGGGATGGGCTTGGCATCGGGCCTGCGGCGCGCTACCCCCTTGGCCGAACAACCAAGGATCGCGCGCCGATGTCGATGAACAGCTATGGCCACCTCTTCCGCGTCACCACCTGGGGCGAAAGCCACGGGCCCGCATTGGGCGCAACAGTGGATGGCTGCCCGCCGGGGGTTCGCATCGACGCGGCGATGCTGCAGCACTGGCTGGACAAGCGCAAACCGGGGCAGAACAGATATACCACGCAGCGGCGCGAACCCGACCAGGTGGAAATCCTCTCGGGCACCTATGAGGGGCAGACCACCGGCACGCCGATCCAGCTGATGATCCGCAACACCGATCAGCGGTCCAAGGATTACGGTGACATTGCCGAGAAATTCCGCCCCGGCCATGCCGACATCACCTATTGGCAGAAATACGGCATCCGCGATCCGCGCGGCGGCGGGCGCTCCAGCGCACGCGAAACGGCGGCGCGGGTGGCGGCGGGCGGCATCGCGCGGGCGGCGCTCGATACACTGGCGCCGGGGCTGAAAATCACCGGCTACATGGTGCAGATGGGGCCGCACGGCATCGACCGCGGCAATTTCGACTGGAACCAGATCGAACAGAACCCATTCTGGACGCCCGATTCCAGGGCTGCCGAGACATGGGCGGCATACCTTGACGAGTTGCGCAAATCCGGCGACAGCGTCGGCGCGATCATCGAAGTGACGGCGCGCGGCGTGCCCGCGGGGCTCGGCGCGCCGGTCTATGCCAAGCTGGACACCGACCTTGCCGCCGCGATGATGAGCATCAATGCCGTCAAGGGCGTCGAGATCGGCGCGGGCATGGGCGCCGCGACCCTGACCGGATCAGCCAATGCCGATGAAATCGCGATGGGGCCGGATGGCCCGGTCTACAACTCCAACCACGCGGGCGGCATCCTGGGCGGGATCTCAACCGGGCAGGACGTGGTGGTGCGTTTCGCGGTCAAGCCGACCTCGTCCATTCTGACGCCGCGCAAGACCATCACCAAATCGGGCGAAGCCGCCGAAATCGTCACCAAGGGCCGCCATGACCCCTGCGTCGGCATCCGCGCCGTGCCCGTGGGCGAGGCGATGATGGCGGCCGTGATCCTCGATCACCTGCTTCTGCATCGCGGTCAGATTGGGGCAAATCGCGGGCAAATCGGCTGATTTCTTTCCTAATTTAACCATGATTCCGGATTATTGATCCTTGTCGGGGGACAATATACGGGACCGGATCCATGCTTCTGACCGACTTCATCCGCTCTGAATCGGGCGCTGTCACGACCGATTACGTCGTGCTGTCCGCCGCCATGGTCGGCTCGGGCCTCGCCGCGGTCAATTCCAGCGCCGTCGGTGTCGAGAATATCGCCGGTGACATCGAAGCCGCCCTGCGCGGCAATATCGTCAATACAAGCTTTGCCCGCCAGACCTATTTCGACGATTTCGAGAACTCCGCCGGGTTCTGGGTCGGGGGCCAGGTCGATGGCAGCGAGGACGCCTTCGGCGGCATCCTCGGCCCCTATGGCGGGTCGAACGGCGAAGAAATGGTGACGCGCACCTACGACCTGCTCTCGGGATATGACAGCGCCGTGGTCGAGTTCGACATGCACGCCATCGACAGTTGGGACAGCGAGGAATTCATCCTCTTCATCGACGGCAACCCGATCAGCGCCCACAATTTCGACTATCGCACCAGCGGCACGACCGGGTCATGGGTGACGAGCGATGGCAATTATTCCGTGACCCTGACACCGAACGGGACACGCGGAAACTCCGGCTATAATAGCGGCTGGACCGATCAGAGTTTCTCGGTCCGGGTCGAGGTCACGAATCCCGGCCCGTCGATGAGCGTCGGTTTCGGGTCAACCCTCGACCAAGATGTCGGCGATGAAAGCTGGGGCGTGGACAATGTCCAGGTCACATCGACCAACGATCCCGGCAGCGTCTGACACGCCACTCTGCCCCCTGATCCATCAGCCCCTGGAGATCGCCCCGATCGGTGGCGCAGCAACCGCTCGTCCTCACCTGACACCTGCGTTGCCCACCCGCGCCAACTGCACCGCCAGGATACCGCCTGCAATGATCGCCACGCCCAGGATGTCGGCGCCAGTCAGCGCCTCGCCCAGGATCAGCGCTGCGATGGCGACGCCGAAGAACGGGTTCAGGAAATGGAACGTCGCGGCGCGGGTCGCGCCGATGCGGCTGACCAGAACGAACCAGATGAGCGTCGCCAGCAGCCCCGGCGCAAAGACCGTGTAGGTGAAGGCCACGCCAAGTTGCCAGGACCAGGTGACCTCCCATGTTTCCAGCACCAGCGCAAAGGGCAAGAGCGCCGCGCTGCCGACCAGCATCTGCAACCCCACAACCATCAGCACGCTGCCGCCCCCTGTCGACGCTCCGCGCACCGACAGCGTTGCCACCGCCAGCGCCAGCGCCCCGATGAGGCAGAGCGCCACGCCGGTCGCATCGACCCCGCCCGACAGCCGCTGCGCCATGATCAGCGCCACACCGCCGAAACCGGCGAAGAGGCCCAGGACACCGATGGCAGGCAGGCGCTCGCGGAAGACGGCCCAGTTGGCGGCGGCCACGATCAACGGCATGGAGGAGGCGATGATCGCCGCCAGCCCCGCCTCGATCCACTGCATGGCGACGAAGTTCAGGCCCAGATAAAGCGCGTTCTGGCAGACCCCGAAGATGATCACGGCGCGCCATTGTGCCCGGCTGAGGGACCAACTGTGGCCGAGCGCGCGCGCCAGCACCACGCCGATCCCGCCCGAGATCGCAAAGCGCACTGCCAGCGAGGCCAGCGGCGGCGCGGCCTCGACGATGATCCGGGCCGAGGTGAAGGCCGAGGACCAGATAAGCGCGAAGAGCAATCCCATCGCAATGGCGCGCAGATCCATGGTTCTTCCATCCAAAGCAAAAGGGCCGCCCGATGGACGACCCTTCGCATGTTCTTGACGGGGAAGGCAATCAGCCGTTGACGCTGTCCTTCAGCGCCTTGGCGATCGTCACTTTCACCACCTTGTCGGCGTCCTTCTTGATCTGCTCGCCCGTTGCGGGGTTGCGGACCATACGCTCGGGCCGCTCGCGGCAATAGACCTTGCCGATGCCCGGAAGGGTCACCGCGCCGCCATTGGCGACCTCCTTGCTGACAACCGAGGATACGGCGTCCAGCGCGGCGGCGGCCGCTTTCTTGTCGCTTCCCATCTCTTCTGCCAGAGCGGCCACGAGTTGGGTCTTGGTCATGGGTTTCTGTGCCATGTTTGTTTTCTCCTAAACTGCCCGAACCCATGGGGCTCGTTGGCAAGACGGTAACCGAATGTAGGGGGGGCACACAACGATTAGTGTGCCGAAAACCCAAGAAAACAGCGTTTTTTGTGGCTTTTTGCCCATTCAGAGGAACGCTGTCTCCTCGAAACTGCGCAATTTCCGGCTGTGGAGCCGTTCCAGGGGCATTTCCCGCAACGCCTCCATCGCGCGGATTCCGATCAGAAGATGCCGCGAAACCTGCGTTTTGTAGAACGAACTGGCCATGCCAGGCAGCTTCAATTCGCCATGAAGGGGCTTGTCCGAGACGCACAGAAGCGTGCCATAGGGCACCCGGAACCGGAACCCGTTGGCGGCGATGGTGGCGCTTTCCATATCCAGCGCGATGGCGCGGGACTGGCTCAGCCGTTGCACCGGGCCGGACTGGTCGCGCAATTCCCAGTTGCGGTTGTCGATGGTGGCCACCGTGCCGGTGCGCATGATGCGCTTGAGGTCGAAGCCCTCGAACTCGCTGACCGCCTCGACCGCGTGTTCCAGCGCGATCTGCACCTCGGCCAGCGCCGGGATCGGCACCCAGACCGGCAGGTCGTCATCCAGCACGTGATCCTCGCGCAGATAGGCATGGGCCAGCACGTAATCGCCAAGGCTCTGCGAATTGCGCAGGCCCGCGCAATGGCCGACCATCAGCCAGACATGCGGGCGCAACACGGCGATATGGTCGGTCGCGGTCTTGGCATTCGACGGGCCGACGCCGATATTGACCAGGGTGATGCCCGCCCCGCCCTCGCGCACGAGGTGAAAGGTGGGCATTTGCGGCAGCTTGGCCAGCTCATGCAACGCCGCGTCGGGGTCGGTGATCACCTGGTTGCCGGGGCCGACCAGGGCGGTGTAGCCGCTGGCCGCGTCGCGCAGCACCTCGCGCGCATAGGCGACGAACTCGTCGACATAGAACTGGTAGTTGGTGAACAGCACATGGTTCTGGAAATGCTCGGGCGCGGTGGCGGTGTAATGCGACAGCCGCGCCAGCGAATAGTCGATACGCTGCGCGGTGAAGGGGGCCAGCGGGCCCGATCCGTCCTCGTTGTGAAAGCCGTAGCCATTGACGATCCGGTCATTCGTGGTGCTGAGATCGGGCACGTCGAACACGTCGCGCAGCGGAAAGCGCATCGCGCCTTCCTGCGGGATCTGGATATCGGCATCGTCCAGCACCGCGAAATGCACCGGGATCGGCGTGGTCGATTGCCCGATCCCGATGGGCACGCTGTGATTGTCGAGCAGAAGCTGGATCTGCTGCGTCAGGTAATGCTTGAACAGGTCGGGCCGGGTGACCGTGGTGGCATAGGTGCCGGGCTCGGACACATGGCCGAAGGACAGGCGGCTGTCGACCTGGCCGAAGCTGGTCGTGGTGATCCGGATCTCGGGGTAGAAGGCGCGGAATCGGCAATCGGGCATTTCGCCGCCGACAACGGCGTTGAATTTCTGCGCCAGGAACGCCGTCGCATGGGCGTAGCACTCCTGCAGATAGGCCACCGCCTCGCGCGCATCGGTAAAGACCCTCGGTTCGGCCTTGGGCGGGCTTTGGATCGGCAAGTGTCGGGAATGCAGGGTCATGCAGGTTCCTCTGCGAAAAGGGAAGTGAGTTGAAATGTGCTGACATCGACCAGCCCCAGGTCCGAGATACGGAGCGCCGGGATCACCGGCAGGGCCAGAAGCGAATGCTGCATATAGGCATTGTTGAGCCTGCAACCAGAGGCGGCCATCGCGGCGACCAGCCTGTCGGCCTTGGCGGCGACCTCGTGGGCGGGGCTGTCGGACATCAATCCGGCGATGGGAAGTTCGACCAGCGCCTGTTCCTCTGCGTCCTTGTAAAAGGTGACACCGCCGCCGACCTCACCCAACCGCATCGCGGCCAGCGCCATGTTTTCGCGGTCGGTGCCGACGACGATCATGTGGTGGCTGTCATGCGCCACGGTCGAGGCCATGGCCATCCGGCCCTCGTAGTTGAAGCCCGAGACGAAGGCATTGACCACGCCGCCTGTCGCGCGGTGGCGTTCCACCAGCGCAATCTGGCAGGTGCCACCCTCGCCCTCGACCAGCCCGTCGATCACCGGCAGTTCCCGGATCAACGCCTCGGTCGGGGCCTGGTTCTCGACCACGCCGATTACTCTGACGCGGGCCGAATTGGCCCCTTCGGGGGCTTCGATCCCGAAATCCGCGGCGGTCAATTCCTTGCCCAGATGCACCGTCTGGCGGGCGTCCTCGGGCCAGTCGAGATGCGGGCAATCGGCCAGCATCCGGCCCTCCTGGGCTATCATCACCCCGCGCGCGAAGACCTGCTCGATCGGCAGGGCCGCCAGGTCAGATGTCAGGATCATGTCGGCCCGCCGCCCCGGCGCGATCGAGCCAAGCTCGCGTTCCAGCCCGAAATGCGTGGCGGTGTTGATCGTGCACATCTGAAGCGCGACCATCGGATCGCAACCGCACTCAATCGCGTGGCGCAGCACCCGGTTCATGTGGCCATCGTTCACCAGCGTGCCGGAATGGCAATCATCGGTGCAGAGGATGAAGTTGCGCGGGTCCAGCCCTTTTTCCGTCACTGCCGTGATCTGGCTTTCGACATCATACCAGGCCGATCCCAGCCGCATCATCGAGCGCATGCCCTGCCGCGCGCGGTCGATGGAATCGCTCTCCCGCGTGCCTTCGTGATCATCCGCAGGCCCGCCCGCTGCATAGGCGTGGAAGGCCGGGCCTCGGTCGGGGCTGGCGTAATGCCCGCCCACGGTCTTGCCTGCGCGCATCGTCTCGGCCATCTCGGCCAGCATCTGGGGGTCGCCATTCACCACGCCCGGAAAATTCATCATCTCACCCAGGCCGATGATACCGGGCCAGGTCATTGCTTCGGCCACATCCTCGGCGCTGATCTCATACCCTGTCGTTTCCAGCCCCGGTGCCGACGGCGCGCAGGAAGGCATCTGCGTGTAGATGTTCACGGGCTGCATCAGCGCCTCGTCATGCATCAGCCGCACCCCGCGCAGGCCGAGCACATTGGCGATCTCATGCGGGTCGGTGAACATGGTGGTGGTGCCGTGGGGCGCGACCGCGCGGGCAAATTCGGCGGGCGTCAGCATGCCCGATTCTATGTGCATATGCCCGTCGCAAAGACCGGGGATCAGGTAGCGGCCCTTGGCGTCAATGACCTCTGTGCCATCCCCGATGCAGTGCCCCGCATCCGGCCCGACATAGGCGAAGCGGCCCGCGATCACCGCCACCTCCC
This sequence comes from Alterinioella nitratireducens, assembly GCF_013155465.1. GTDB lineage: Bacteria > Pseudomonadota > Alphaproteobacteria > Rhodobacterales > Rhodobacteraceae > Alterinioella > Alterinioella nitratireducens. Next base: position 143,415 of record NZ_JABJVX010000002.1, read on the forward strand.
AGCCGTCCAGCACCTCGCGGCTCTGCACATTGGCAAGCCTCGTGTTCCGGATCACCAGATCGGCGGGTTTGCGTCCGGCGGCGACGGCGACCAGATCGGCGGCGCAGTCGGCCCATGTGTTGATTTCAGTCACTTTTTCCATGCCCAAGCGTGACACCGGTTTTTTGCGGCTTCAAGCGACATTTTCATGACAGCAGACGGCGCGCAGGATTAGGGGTTTCGCAGGTGCCTCCGGCAGAGGTATTTTGACGAAGACGATGGGCAGGAGGGGCAGATTGGCCCGGAAGAGGAAGACAAAGCGGCGGCCGCTGTGGCGGCGCGCGCTGCGGCTGGTGACGCGCGGCATATTGCTGGCCGCCGTGCTGGCAGTGGCGTGGATCGCGCTATATGGCGTCGTGGCCCCGCCGACCACGCCCTACATGATCAGCGAGGGGCGCAGGGTCGGCGTGACGCAGGACTGGCGCCCGATGGAGGAGATCTCGGTGCATCTGGCCCGCGCCGTGGTGGCGGCGGAGGATGCGAATTTCTGCCTGCATTGGGGGTTCGACATGGACGCGATCCGCGCGGCCATCGCGGCAGGCGCGGCGCGCGGCGGATCGACCATCAGCCAGCAGACGGTCAAGAACGCCTTCCTGTGGCAGGGCCGGTCCTGGCCCCGCAAGGCGCTCGAGGCGCTGATGACCCCGGTGATGGAGACGCTCTGGAGCAAGCGCCGCGTGCTGGAGGTCTACCTCAATATCGTCGAATTCGGTGAGGGTGTTTTCGGGGCCGAGGCCGCCGCGCAGCATTATTTCGGCATCCCCGCCGCCGATCTGAACCCGCAACAGGCCGCGCGGCTGGCCGCCGTCCTGCCCAATCCGCAGGACAGATCGGCCTCGAACCCGTCGCAATCCGTGCTGATGCGTGCGCGCTCTATCGCCGAAGGGGCGGCAACGATTGGCGCGGATGGCCGCGATGCGTGCTTTGCGCGTTGAATTTCCGGGGCATTCAGGCGAAAGAGGTTGGGCATAAGATCAAGAAGAGCAGGCCATGACCCGTCTTTACCATTTCGCCCTGTCCCCGTTCTGCCGCAAGGTCCGCCTGGTCCTGGCGGAAAAGAAGATCGACGTGGAGTTGATCGAGGAGAAGTACTGGGAGCCATCGAACGAATTCGTGCGCCGCAACCCCGCCGCCAAGGTGCCGATCCTCAAGATCGACGGGCTGCACATGAGCGAGAGCCAGGCGATCTGCGAATATCTTGAGGAAACCAACCCGACGCCCGCGCTGATGCCTGGCGATCCCAAGGGCCGGGCCGAGGTGCGCCGCCTCTGCGCCTGGTTCGACGACAAGTTCCATCACGAGGTGACGGCGAACCTGGTCTATGAACGGGTCAACAAGAAGGTGATGCGCGGCGGCTACCCGGACGGCAAATCGGTCAAGACCGGCGCGCAGAAGATCAAGTTCCACCTCGACTACATGGATTGGCTCTTGGATCATCGCCGCTGGCTTGCGGGCGACAGCCTGACGCTCGCCGATTTCGCCGCCGCAGCGCATCTGTCCTGCCTGGATTACATCTCGGACGTGGACTGGAACCGCTCGGCCATCGTCAAGGACTGGTACGCCAAGATCAAGTCGCGCCCCGCCTTCCGGTCGATCCTGGCCGATCAGGTACCGGGCTTCATCCAGCCGCCACATTACGCAAACCTGGACTTTTGACCGATCTGAAGACGCAACTGGAGGCCAAGGCCCTGGAGGAGGGCTTTGCCAAGATGCGCGTCTGCCGCCCGGATGCGATCCCGCAGGCGGCGGGGCGGCTGGCGGAGTATGTCGCAAAGGGGCGTCACGGGCAGATGGGCTGGATGGAGGCGCGCATGGGCTGGCGCGGCGATCCCACCGCCTTGTGGCCGGAGGCGCGATCGGTGGTCATGCTGGCCGAGCCCTACACGCCCGAGATCGACCCGCTGGAGCCCCTGAAAGCGCAGGATTGCGGCACGATCAGCGTTTACGCGCAGAACCGCGATTACCACGATGCCCTGAAGAAGCGGCTCAAACGGGTCGGGCGCTGGTTGCTGGAGCAGGTGCCGGAGGAAGAAATCAAGGTTTTCGTCGATACCGCCCCGGTGATGGAGAAACCGCTTGGCCAGGCATCCGGCCTTGGCTGGCAGGGCAAGCACACCAACCTTCTGGCGCGCGACCTGGGCAACTGGTTCTTTCTGGGCAGTATTTTCACCACGCTGGAGCTGCCCGCCGATCCCGCCGAGGCTGATCATTGCGGCAATTGCACCGCCTGTCTGGATATATGCCCCACGGATGCCTTCCCCGCGCCCTATCAACTGGATGCGCGGCGCTGCATTTCCTACCTGACCATCGAACATCACGGACCGGTGGACGAGGCGCTGCGCCCCCTGATGGGCAATCGCATTTTCGGCTGTGACGATTGCCTTGCAATCTGTCCCTGGAACAAGTTCGCGGTGGAGGCGCGCGAGATGCGCTATGCAGGGCGGCCCGAGTTGCAAAGCCCGAAGCTCGCGGAACTGGCGAGGCTGGACGACGCCGCGTTTCGCACCATGTTCTCGGGCAATCCGGTCAAGCGGATCGGGCGCAACCGGTTCATCCGCAATGTGCTCTATGCGATTGGAAACAGTGGGGATTCCGGGTTGCTAGACACCGCGCAGGGGCTGCTGGACGACCCCGACGACACGGTGAAGGATGCAGCCCGCTGGGCGGTGGAGAGATTGCGATGAGCCTGATCATTTTCGGCATGGGATATTCCTGCAAGGTGCTGGTGGAAAACCACCGCGACGCCCTGCCCGCGCCGATCATCGCAACGACCCGGTCCGAAGAAAAGGCCGAAGGGTTGCGCGCGCGGGGCGTCACGCCGCGCATCTTTCCGGGCAGCGACATGGCAGACGACCTCGCCAGGGCCACGCATCTGCTGATCAGCGCGGGGCCCGAGGACGGGGCCGATCCGGTGCTGAAACACCTGCATGACCAGATCGCGGCGGTTGCCAGGTCCCTGAAATGGGTGGGGTATCTGTCAACCACAGGGGTTTATGGCCATCACGGCGGCGATTGGGTGGATGAAACCACGCCGCCTGATCCTGCCACCAGACGCGGGCAGGCGCGGGTGGTGACGGAGGGCCAGTGGCAGGCATTGATGCGCGACCATGGCCTGCCGCTGCATATCTTCCGCCTGCCGGGCATCTACGGCCCCGGTCGCGGGCCGTTCGAGAAGGTGCGCAATGGCACCGCGCGGCGGATCATCAAGCCGGGGCAGGTGTTCAGCCGGATCCATGTCGAGGACATTGCGCAGGCGCTTGCGGCCTCCATATCTGCACCCAATCCCGGCGCGATCTACAATATCTGCGATGATGACCCCGCCGCGCCCGAGGATGTGATCGGCTATGCGGCGCATCTGCTTGGGCGTCCCCTGCCCCCCGCCACGCCCTTCGACGAGGCCGACCTGTCCCCCATGGCGCGCAGTTTCTACGCCGAGAGCAAGCGGGTCAGCAACGCGCGGATGAAGCGGGAACTGGGCGTGACGCTGAAATACCCGACCTACAAGGCGGGGCTGGATGCGCTGCTCGCCGCCGAGCGGGATAGGAAGTGATTCCCGAGGCACGCGGATTGCCCGGCACTTACAGGGGGGCGCAGGACGCGATACCCATCGACATCCTGCCCTGACAGGCCGGATTTCTGACAGGTTTGTCAGGAATTCTTGACAGCTTTGTCAGAAAAAACCGGCGCTCACGACCGGTTGGCGGGCAGGCCCTGGCCCGTGCCGTCGCCATCGCCCGTCACCATGGTCCACCAGATCTTGCCGCTCGGCTCCTGGAAATAGGCAAAGCCCAGGTCGCGGGCGGCGGGATCGGTGATCACGTCGCGGGTATCGGGCTGCTGCATCCAGGCGGCGACGGTCTCCAACTCGGATTCATAGGTCTCCGAGATATTCTCGCCCAACACCCGGCCGCGATACCCCGCCCGTTCCGCCCGGTCGATGGGCGAGGATCCGTCCGAGCCGAAATGCCAGGGCCGGTTCTGCACCGACATGTCGCGCGAATGGGTGGCGGCGGCGGCGTTCAATTCGGCATTCAGGCGCATTTCGGGCACACCCGCCGCGCTGCGCAGGGCATTGACGCTGTCGAGGACGCGGAACTGGATATCGCCCGCATCGCGCGGATTGATTCGGTAGATCGTCGGCAGGGGCCGCCCGTCAGAGCCCAGCCGTGGCGCGGTGGTGGTGGCCCCGCAAGCGGCAAGAGCAGCCAATGCCGTCGTCATGATGAAGGAGCGTCGCAACATGGGGGTGACTGCCTGATCGGTGATTTGTTGCGACAAAGCCATACAGCCCGACCCGCGCCCGATCAAACACAACCGGGCAAGACCAGCCATTTCGCCGGGGTCGTGAATGGAGCGTGCAACAGGCAACCTGTAACTTGAGGAAAAAGGCGGCGGTTTTCCCAAGGCGTCGAGGTCAAGCGCCCCGAATACCGGGGATGAGCCGGGGCATCTTCGCCGGCTCCGGTGCACGCGCCTGGCCTCGTCCCGACAATATTCCCCGCCTGCGCGGCACGCATGACACGCGCAAGATCGCGCGGCGGTCGTCAAACGACTGTATCGGCCTTTATAATGAGCATATTGCCGCGCTGTGCGGCCTGATGCGTAACGGCACCCAAGTGTTGCTTATTTGACGACAACGCGGCGATCTTGGGGGAACGGGCCGTTTCACGCCATTGCAATCCAAGGATATTGCTGCTTAAACCGGGTCACGAGGTACAGTCTTGGGTGCCCCGCTATGCGTAATACCGCGCGAAAACTTTTGGGGCGTATCTTGGAGGATACAATGAAAAAACTCGCACTTGCAGCCGCTCTTTCCGTCGCCGCCACGTCCGCATTTGCGGGCGGCTATGTTGAGCCCGTCCTGGAACCCGTCGTCATCGTGGAAGAAACTGCTTCCTCCGCTGGCGGCGTCATCGTTCCGATCCTGGCTCTGATCCTGATCGCAGCAGCAATCGCAGCTGACTGATCAGCCGGCCACGGTTATTTGGTTAGGAAAAGGCGGTCCTTTCGGGGGCCGCCTTTTTCGCGTCCGGGCCTGGGTTAATCGGTGATCCCGGCCTCGGCGGCGATCTGCGCGCGGCTTTTGCGGGCGCGTTCGGTGGCGGATTTGAGCTGCCCGCAAGCGGCCATGATATCCTCCCCGCGCGGGGTGCGGATCGGGCTGGCATAGCCCGCCTTGTAGACGATATCGGCGAATTTCTCGATCCGCTCCCAGTCCGAGCGCGCGTAAGGCGCGCCGGGCCATTCGTTGAAGGGAATCAGGTTGATCTTGGCCGGGATGCCCTTGATCAGCTGCACCAGGCGGCGCGCGTCCTCGTCCGAATCGTTCACGCCCTTGAGCATCACATACTCGAACGTGATCCTTTCGGAATTCGAGGCTTTGGGATAACTCTTGAGCGCCTCAAGAAGTTCCTTGATCGGCCACCGTTTATTTATCGGCACCAACTTGTCGCGGACCTCATCCGTGGTGGCGTGGAAGGACACCGCCAGCATGCAGCCGATCTCCTGCGCTGTCTTGGCGATCTCGGGCACGACGCCCGAGGTGCTGAGGGTGATGCGGCGGCGGCTGAGGGAGATCCCCTCGTTATCCATCGCGATCTTCATCGCGTCGCGCACATTGTCGAAATTGTAGAGCGGCTCGCCCATGCCCATCAGGACCACGTTGCTGAGCAACCGGGTCTCGTTCTTCGGCGCGCGGCCCAGTTCCGGCCATTCGCCCAGATCGTCGCGGGCGATCATGATCTGGCCGACGATCTCACCCGCCGTCAGGTTGCGCACCAGTTTCTGGGTGCCGGTATGGCAGAAGGAACAGGTCAGGGTGCAGCCCACCTGGCTGGACACGCACAAGGTGCCGCGATCGGATTCGGGGATATAGACCACCTCGACCTCGTGCCCGCCCGCGATGCGCACCAGGTATTTCCGGGTGCCATCTGCCGAGACCGTGCGGCTGACCACTTCGGGCACCTCGATGACGAAATGCTCCGCCAGTTCGGCGCGGTAGCCCTTGGCGAGGTTGGTCATCAGCGCAAAATCGCGCACGCCCTTTTCATAGATCCACTGCCAGATCTGCCCGACCCGCATTTTCGCCTGTTTCTCCGGCGTGCCGGTGGCGATCAGCGCGTCGCGCAGGGCAGGCCGCGTCAGCCCGACGATGTTCATCGGGCCTTCGGGGGCCTTGCGCGGAATGGTCAGGACATCCTGCGTGATCGGGGCGCTGGCGGACATTGGGCGGACTCCGTGTCAGATGGGATGCGGACACATATAGGCATCCGACGCCCATGGCAAACCCGGTCCGCGCGATTTATCAGGCGCCGCAGCGTTCCTCGGCATCCTCGACGGCGGCGGTGAAACCCATCAACGAGAATGTATCGACCGTCTGCGTGCCCCGGCTGGAGCGCGCGGTCAGAACCGCCTCGGCGCCGCGCTTCATCGCGGTGATGATGCGCTGGTCGTCCTGTTCGGACGCGGCCCAGGCCATTTCGCCATCGACGAAGAGCTCAAAGGTCGAGTTGCCGATCTCCAGCGTCACGGTGGACCCTTCCGCGAAAGGATAGCCGCCGGTGAACGAGACCTCGCCCATCCGGCTCTCGGAGGGCCAATAGCTGACGAAAAGCAGGATCGCGGAGCGGCGCACGGCCACCACGCGTCCTTCGCGGGTGTTCACCGTTTCACGCGGGGCGGAGACCACCCAGCATTGCGTCGGGTCGTCTTCGACAAAGACGCTCCAATCGGTTTCGGCGTTGACGCGGTTGGAGGATTCGCCCCCCCCTTCCTGCGCGATAAGCGGCGTCGACAGCATCAACGCGATACCCAGTCCCGCAACCCAGTTCTTCATATGATCCAGCCTCCAGCCGTCTCTGCCTCTGGTTGACACTCATGCCCGTTGATCAGGTCTTGCGCCTGAGGTCCACCAATCCTTAACTGCGGGGGAGAGATTAACCCGAAAAAACGCGGCTGGAAAAGCCCCGGCGGCGGAAAATCGCCGGATCGTGAAGCGCAGAGGGGGCGGAATATGGGACAGGCACAGAGTTTGGTGGAGATCTGGCGCGGTGCGATCTGCGAAAGCCAGCATCGCGGCCACGCCGTTATCTGGGATTCGGGCGGCGATATCGTGGCCTCCTGGGGCGATCCGCGGGCGGTGATCCTGCCCCGGTCGTCATGCAAGATGCTGCAAGCACTGCCGCTGGTCGAAAGCGGTGCCGCGGATGCCTTCGGGCTGGACGAGGCGCGGCTGGCCCTGTCCTGCGCCTCGCACCAGGGCGCGAAGGTGCATACGGACATGGTGCGCGCATGGTTGGATGAGTTGGGGCTGGACCCCGAGGCGGCGCTGCGCTGCGGGTCGCATGAGCCCTATGACAAGCAGACCGCGAACGACTTGATCCGCGCGGGCCAGACGCCGTGCCAGGTGCACAACAACTGCTCTGGCAAGCATTCGGGGTTCCTGACGCTGACCAGACACCTGGGCGCGGGGCCGGAATACCTGGACCTGGATCACCCGGTGCAACGGGCCGTGCTGGCCGCGGTCGAGGAGGCGACCGATGAGGACAGCCCCGGCTACGGCATCGACGGCTGCTCCGCGCCCAACCATGCCTGCACCATGACCGGGCTGGCCCGCGCCATGGCGAAGTTCTCCGCAGCGACCGGCGATGGCGATGTGCGTGACAAGGCGATGTCCCGCCTGACCCGCGCCATGGCCACGCACCCGGTCCTGGTGGCGGGCGAGGGCAAGGCCTGCACCAACCTGATGCGCGCGATGGAGGGCCGGGTCGCGGTCAAGACCGGGGCCGAAGCCGTCTTCGTCGCCATCGTGCCGGAGCGCCGGATGGGCGTCGCCGTCAAGATCGAGGATGGTGGCACCCGCGCGGCGGAGGCGGTGGTGACGCAGATCCTGGTGGGCCTCGGCGTGCTGGACGCGAACCATCCGGTGGCGGTGAAATACACGCATGGGCCGATCGTGAACCGGCGCGGCATCAACACCGGCCACATGAAGCCGGTCGAGGCGCTGGCGGGCTGGTCGCTTTAGGGTTCGTCGCGTTCATACGCATTCACGCAACGCCCTCTAACCTCTTGATGACGCATGTCCGAGAAGCTCAAAACCGGTTCCCACTTTTGAGCGACATGCTCTAACCCTCGGGCAGGACCGGCAGCACGGTGTCAGGGGCAAGGGCGGTGATCTTCTCGATGATCAGCGGTTTCTTGAGCGGCTTGGTCAGGTAGTGGTCGATCCCGGCCTCGAAGATCCGCGACTCGTCGCCATCCATCGCGTGGGCGGTCATGGCGACGATGGGCACGCGGGGCAGGCCGGTTTCCGCTTCATGGGCGCGGATGAGGCGGGCGGCCTCCAGCCCGTCCATCTCGGGCATGGAGATGTCGGTGAAGATCAGATCGGGCGGCGCGGATTTGTAGGCGGCCAGCGCCTCGGCCCCGTTACCCGTCATTTCCATCTCCAGGGTCAGCGGTTTGATCATCTTGGCGAACACAAGCTGGTTGGTCTTGTTGTCCTCGGCCGCCAATAACCGCAGCTTGCGCGGGGCGGGCGTCTGTTCGGGGATGATGAGGTCGGGCGGCGGTGCCTCCTCCTCCTCCGCCTCGCAGGCCGCGATCAGGGCCGCGCGCAGATCGGCAAGCGAAAGGCCCGCGAATATCCCGTCACAGCCCGAATCCCTGCAGCAGCGCGTCACCGGCCCGTCATGCCCCGCGGCGCGCAAGGCCGACAGCGTGGCCTTATCCCCCGCGCAAAGCAGCGCCAGGTCCACTGGCCCCTTCAGGCGCGCCGGGTCCACCACGGTCTGCACCTCGGCGCGCAGTTTCAGAAGCTGGCGTTCAAGAACCGCGCGGCTAGGCAGTTCCGGGCCGATCACGGCGATCCGCTTCAACCCCTCGGGCAGCGGCGGCACCGGCCTTGTGTCATCACCCTCGGCGCGGGCAAGCCGCAGCAGGAACCCGAAGGTGGACCCCTCGCCCGGCACCGAATCGAGCCACATCTTGCCGCCCATCAGCCGGATCAGCTTGGCCGAGATCGCCAGACCCAGCCCGGTGCCCTCATATTTGCGGTTGGCCTGATCCTCGACCTGGTTGAATTCGCCGAAGACATGCGCCTGTTTTTCCTGCGGTATGCCGATCCCGGTATCCTCGACCGCGATGCGCAGGGCGATCTGGCCATCTTCGCCCTCCTCCCCCAGCACGCGCACAGTGACGCGGCCTTTCTCGGTGAATTTCACCGCGTTGCCGATCAGGTTGGTCAGCACCTGCCGGACCCGCCCCCGGTCGCCGATTAGCTTTTCGGGCAGGAAGATGTCGTAATCGACGATCAATTCCAGATCGCGGCCCTGGATGGTGGGTTTGAGCAGGCGGAAGATCTCGTGAATCATCCCTTCAAGGTCGAACGCCTCCTCATGCAGCACCAGCTTGTCGGCCTCGATCTTGGAGTAATCCAGCACGTCGTTGATGATGACCAGCAGCGCCTCACCCGAGTTCTTGATCGTATCGGCATACATCCGCTGTTCTTCGTCCAGTTCGGTATCGCGCAGCAGGTCGGCCATGCCGACGACGCCGTTCATCGGCGTGCGGATCTCATGGCTCATATTCGCAAGGAAAGCCGATTTCGCCCGGTTCGCCGATTGCGCCAGGTCGCGGGCTTCGCGCAGTTCCTGCTCGCGCTCGATATCGGCGGTGATGTTGAGGGCGAGGCTGACCATGTCACCCTCGGGCGAGCGCTTGTCGACCAGCTTGACATAGCCGCCATTCCAGAGCCTGAGCGTGCGGGGCGGGATCGGGTCCTGTTCCCAGCGCCCGATCATGTCGTCGATCCAGTCATCGGGATCGGTGCCCTCGACGTCGATGATGCCTTCGTCCACCGCGATGCGCAGGATCGCCTCATAGCTGGCGCCGGGGCCGATTTCGGCAATCCCGTCAAAGACCTGGATAAAGGCGTCATTGGCCGCCACCAGCCGCCAGTCGCGGTCATAGATGGCAAAGCCGTCCTCGATGATGGCCAGCGAATCCCAGAGCCGCCGTTCGGCCCGCTGCGCGTGTTCGGTGGCCACCTCAAGATCGGCGCGCACCTTGGTGGTCTGGCCCACCAGTGCCGCGTTTTCCTGGCGCTGTTCGATGACCTGGTCCGACATCGCGTCGGCATGGGCGGCGAGGCGCCTGTTGGCCGAAAACAGCTCCTCCGATTTCTGCGCCAGGAGGCGTTCGGCGGCCAGCCGCGCGCGGCGTTCCTTCGCCAAACGGTCCTCCATTCCGGCAGGCGTCATCGGGCCCCTCTTGTCTCGCGCAGCGTCATCCGCCCGTAAACTGCAGTGAATTTTATTGAGATCGGATTAACGCCGCGGCCTTTCCGTGGACAGACCCCGACCCGGCATGCGATGCTGAGACAAAGATTTTTGATATAGAGCGTTTCAGGTTCTCATTGGATCAGGGATCGGTTTTCGCATTCAGCCCTGAAAGGGATGAGGCAGGGAGAACCGATGCAATCGGAACCTGAAACGATCTCGCTTTTTTGAGCAGGAGGATGCGATGCGAGGGTTTCTGGCCGCGATAATCTGTCTTTTCATCTCGGGCGCGGCACTGGCGCAGCAGGCCCCGGTGGCCGAGCGATTCTATTCGCTGGCGCGCGGCGTGGACTATCCGGGCGGCGATCTGGGGCCGATCTTCGACACCAGTTTCGCGGCCTGCACCGCCGCCTGCCTGAACGACCCCGATTGCGTCGGCGCCACCTTCAACAGGGCCAGAAACGCCTGTTTCCCGAAATCCGAGATCGGGGCAAGCGAGCCTTTCGACCTGGTCGATTCGATCACCGTGCGGCAGACCGCGCCGGGGGTGCTGGACCGGCTGCCTGCCCGCGTCGCGGCGCTCGATTTCCTGTCGGAAACCGACCTGAGCCGCGCCCGCCAGCAGGCGGGTGGCCTCGCGCAGGACCACCCGGCAGAGCACTGGACCGCACGGCAATTGCTGGACGCGGCGCGCGATCAGCGCGTGGCGGGCGATCTGCGGCAGGCGATGCGCTTTACCGGCGCGGCGATCACGCTGACGGATGATCCGAACCATTGGGCCGATTACGCCCGCCTCGCGCTGGCCGTCGATACGCCCGCCAGCCGCGAGCGCCGCAACCTCGACCAGACCGCCCTGCGCGCGGCGACAAATGCCGTGCTGCGCGCGGAAGGTGGCCCGCAACTTGCCCTGACGCTGGCCGTGCTGGCCGAGGCGCTGGAAGCGAATGACAGGGGCCGCGACATGATCCCGGCGCTGCGGCTGGCGCTGGAGAACGCCGATATGGCGGCACTGGAGGAGGCGCTGGACCGGGCCGTGCGGCTCTATGGCTTCCGGGTGGTCTCCACCGAGGTCGAAAGCGACGCCGAGGCGCCGCGGATTTGCGCCGTGTTCTCGGAAGACCTGTCGGAAAGCGCCGATATGGGCGCGTTCCTGCAAACCACCACGTCCGGCCTGTCGGTGCAGGCCGAGGGGCGGCAGTTCTGCATCACGGGCGTTGAGCATGGGGCCCGCTACGAGGTGACGCTGCGCGCGGGCCTGCCCGCCGCCTCGGGCGAGACCCTGCGCCACCCCGCCGCCCTTGCGCTTTATGTCCGCGACCGCACCCCTGGCGTCCGCTTTCCGGGGCGTGCCTATGTGCTGCCGCGCGCGGCAAACGGGGCCTTGCCCATCGTCACGGTGAACACCGACGCGGTGGACCTGTCATTGCACGCGATCACCGACCGCAACGTCCTTCGCAGCTTGCAGGAGGATTATTTCGGCCGCCCCCTGAATGAATGGGAGATCGACCGCTTCACCACCGAACTGGCCGAGACCGTCTGGACCGGCACGGGCGACGTCACCATGCGCCTCAACGAGGATGTCACCACCAGCCTGCCGATGGGCGAGGTTCTGGCGGGGCTGGAGCCCGGTCTCTACGCGCTTGAGGCAAGGATTCCGGGCCCGGTGACGCGCGACCAGCCGCCCGCGACGCAATGGTTCCTGGTCTCGGACCTGGGGATTTCGGCAATGACGGGCGAGGATGGCGTGCATGTGATCCTGCGCGCGCTGTCCGATACCTCGGCGCTGGCGGGCACGCCGGTGCAACTGATCTCCGGCTCCAACCGCATCCTGGCGACGTTGCAGACCGACACGCAGGGCTACGTGCATTTCCCCCCTGACCTGGCCGCCGGACGGGGTTCGACCGCGCCCGCGATGGTGGCGGTGGATACCGGGCAGGATTTCGCCTTTCTGTCGCTGACCGAGGCCGAGTTCGACCTCTCCGACCGGGGCGTCGAGGGCCGTGCGCCCGCGCCTGCCATCGACGTGTTCCTGACCACCGAACGCGGGGCCTACCGCGCGGGCGAGACCATCCACGCCACCGCGCTGGCCCGCGATGGGCGGGCCGGGGCGATCACCGGCCTGCCGCTGACCGCGATCCTGACGCGCGCCGACGGGGTGGAGTATGCCCGGACCCTGCTGGAGGAGGCGGGCGCGGGCGGTTACGTCTGGGCCATGCCGCTTGGCGGCAACGTCCCGCGCGGCACCTGGCGGCTGGATGTCCATGCCGATGTGGATGCCGCGCCCTTGGCGACGCAGACCCTGCTGGTCGAGGATTTCCTGCCCGAACGCATCGACGTGGCGCTTGGCCTGCCGGACGGCCCGCTGCCCGCCGATGCCAGCCCGGTGCTGGAGGTGCAGGCCGATTACCTCTTTGGTGCGCCCGCCTCCGATCTGCCCATCGAGGGCGAGATCGTGATCCGTCCCACCGCCACGCTGGAAGCCCATCCCGGCTACAGCTTCGGGCGGCATGACGACAGGCCCGGTGCGCAGTTCACCTCTCTGCCTTCGGGCGCGCGCACGGATCAGACCGGGGCCGCCGCGCTGCCCCTCGACCTGCCGGAGATCACCGGCGCGCCGCATCCGCGCAACCTGACCGTCACCGCGCGCGTCAGCGAAGGCTCGGGCCGCCCGGTGGAACGCCAGATCACCCGCGCGCTGTCCCCCTCCGGCACGCTTCTGGGCCTGCGCCAGATGTTCGACGGCACCCTGCCCGAAGGCACGGAAGCACAGTTCCAGGCCATCGCCGTGGGGGCCGAGGGCGTGCCGGTGCGCTGGACGCTGAACCGGGTCGAGCGGCGCTATCAGTGGTATACGCAGAACGGCAGTTGGTACTGGGAGCCCGTCACCACGCGCACCCGGATCGCGACCGGCGAGGCCGTGGCGGGCAGCACCCCCATCGACATTGCCGCCCCGGTGGACTGGGGCCAGTTCGAACTGCGGATCGAGACGCTGGACGGTCCCTATTCCAGCAGCTCGGTCGGTTTTTCCGCCGGATGGTATGGCACCGGCGACGGGACCGGCACGCCGGACCTGTTGGAAGTCTCGTTGGATGCCGAAAGCTACACGGTCGGCGACACCGCCACCCTGCGCATCGTGCCGCGCAGCGGGGGCACGGCGCTGGTCCGTGTCGTTTCGAACCGGCTGATTGACATGCAGGTGGTCGAGGTCGGCGACGATCCGACCGAGATCGCGCTGGACGTGACCGAAGACTGGGGCGCGGGCGCCTATGTCACCGCGACCCTGCTGCGGCCCCTTGAGGGGCTGGATGCCCGCACCCCTGCCCGCGCGCTTGGACTGGCCCATGCCAGCGTCGCGCCGGGGGATCATGCGCTGGACCTTGTCATGCAGGCCCCCAACACGGCGCAACCGCGCGACAGTTTCGAGGTCGCGCTGGCTGCGCAGAACCTGCAACCCGGCGATACCGTCTACGCCTCCATCGCTGCCGTCGATCTGGGTATCCTCAACCTGACCGGGTTCGAGCCGCCCGATCCGCGCGGGCATTACTTCGGCCAGCGCCGCCTTGGCGTGGCCCTGCGCGACCTCTACGGGCGCATCATCGAGACCGGCGGCGAGCCGGGGCAGGTCCGCTCCGGCGGTGGCTCGGCCCTGGGGATGCGGATGCAGGCACCGCCGCCGACCGAGGCGCTGGTTGCCTTCCAGACCGGCCCGCTGACCGTGGGCGATGACGGCATGATCCGCGCCCGGTTCGATATGCCCGCCTTCAACGGCACCGTGCGCGTGAGCGCGGTGGCGTGGTCGGAAACCGGCGTCGGGCAGGCCACCGCGGATGTGCTGGTGCGCGATCCCGTGGTCGTCACCGCAAGCGTGCCGCGTTTCATGGCCCCCGGCGATTCTGCCCGGCTGCTGCTGGAGGTGACCCATGCCGAGGGCCCGACCGGCGAAATGCCCATCGAGATCGCGGCCTCGGGCGGCCTCAGCCTCGGCACCGGGCTTGCCACCGTGACGCTTGGCGACCAGGAGACCGAGCGCCTGCGCATTCCGCTGCAGGCGGGCGACCGCGAGGGGGTCGAGCAGATTACCGTCACGCTGACCACCCCGAATGGTCAGCGCCTCGCCCGCACGCTGACCCTGCCGGTGCAGGTCAATGACCCGGTGGAATCGGCCACCACGCGTTTCACCCTCGCCCCCGGCGAAAGCTACCGGTTCGATGCCGCCGTGCTGGCGGGCTACCGGCCCGGATCGGGGCAGGCGGTGCTGTCTGCCGGACCGCTGGCGCGTTTCGATGCGCCGGGCCTCTTGGCGATGCTCGACCGCTACCCCTATGGCTGCACCGAGCAACTGACCTCTGCCGCGATGCCGCTGCTCTATATGGCGGATGTGGCCGAGACGCTGGAGCTTGAGACCGCCACCGGCCTTGCCACCCGTATCCAGGACGCCATCGACGCGATCCTGGCCAATCAGGCGGGCAATGGCGGCTTTGGCCTCTGGGGGGCCTATTCCGGCGATCCGTGGCTTGATGCGTACGTGACCGATTTCCTCAGCCGCGCGCGGGCCGAGGGGTTCGAGGTGCCGGACCTCGCCTTCCGCGCCGCCATCGACAACCTGCGCAACCAGGTCGCCACAGCCAGTGACTTCGAGAACGGCGGCGAGGCGATTGCCTATGCGCTGATGGTGCTGGCCCGCGAAGGCGCGGCAGCGATGAGCGATCTGCGCTACTACGCGGATGTGAAGGTGGGCGATTTCGCAACGCCCTTGGCGCTGGGTCAGCTGGGCGCGGCTTTGGCGATGTATGGCGACCAGCCGCGCGCCGATGCGATGTTCCGGGCGGGCTATGCGCTGCTGCGGGGCCAACTCACCCAATCCGAGGAAACCGGTTGGCGCGCCGATTACGGCACGCGGGCGCGCGACGCGACGGGGCTGTTGACCCTCGCCGCCGCCTCGTCCTCGGACGCGATCCCGCTGATGGACCTGGCCCGTGCGCTACCCGCGCCGGGGCGGCATGTCTCGACGCAGGAGGCGGCGTGGTCCCTGATGGCCGCCAATGCGCTCATTGACCAGGCAAGCTGGTCCGGCCTGACGCTGAACGGGGCGGCGGTTGACGGGCTGCTGCTGGAACGCCTTGTTGCCGGAGACCAGACCACGCGAACTGTGACCAATGCGGGCGAACGCGAGGAAACCCTGCTGCTGACCACCTATGGCCAAACGGCGGGCGAGACGCAGGCGGGCGGCAACGGCTACCGCATCGCGCGGCGCTACGTGACGATGGAGGGCACGCCTGCCGATCCGTCTGAGGTCAGCGTCGGCACGCGGCTGGTGGCGTTGATCACAGTCACGCCCTTTGATGACCGCCGCGCACGGCTGATGGTCAGCGATCCGCTGCCCGCGGGTTTCGAGATCGACAACCCGAACCTCCTGCAAGGCGGCGACCTGCCCGCACTGGAGGGGATCCCCGTCAGCAACGCGGCGGAGCATACCGAGTTCCGGCAGGATCGCTTCCTCGCCGCCATCGACGGGGTCAACGGCGAGAGCTTCACGCTGGGCTATATCGTGCGCGCGGTGACACCCGGCCAGTTCCACCACCCCGCCGCCTCGGTCGAGGATATGTATCGCCCGCAGTTCCGGGCGCAGACCGCATCCGGCGCCGTGGTGATCACCGAGTAATGCGCGTCAGGTGGCTAATCGCTCTGGTTGCGGCCCTTTGGCTTGGTGCCCTCGGGCGCGACCGGGCCGATGCCTGGATCGACGCGACGGTGCTGCCGCCCTTGGTGCCCGCCACATCGGTGGAGGTGCTGGACCGAAACGGCACCCTCCTGCGGGCCTACACGGTCGAGGATGGCCGCTGGCGGCTGCCCGTCACGCTGGCCGAGGTGGACCCCGCGTTCATCGAGCTTTTGCTGACCTACGAGGACCGGCGGTTTTACGAACATTCCGGCGTCGATCCCCGCTCGCTTGGCCGCGCCTTTCTGCAGGCCCTGCGCAACGGGCGCATCGTCTCGGGCGGGTCCACCATCACCATGCAGGTCGCGCGCCTGTTGGAGGATAGCGGCACCGGGTCTTGGCGCGGCAAGCTGCGCCAGATGCGGCTGGCGCTGGCGCTGGAACGCCAGCTTTCCAAGGACGAGATCCTCACGCTCTACCTGCATCTCGCACCCTATGGCGGCAATATCGAGGGCATCCGCGCCGCCAGTTTCACCTGGTTCGGGCATGAACCGCAGAATCTGACCACCGCCGAGGCCGCGCTCCTGGTGGCGCTGCCGCAATCGCCCAACTACCGCCGCCCGGATCGCTACCCCGAGACCGCCCTTGCCGCACGGGGCCGCGTGCTGGAGCGCGCGGTCCGCTTCGACATGCTGGAGGAGGACGAGGCCGCCTGGGCAAACCGCGCCCCCCTTCCCGGCACCCGCCATGACTTCCCGCTGCTGGCCCCGCACCTTGCCGACAGGATCATCGCCGAGCGCCCCGCCGCGCAGCATCACCTGACGCTGGACGCCGAGCTGCAGGCCGCGATGGAACGGCTGGCGGTACAGGCCGTGCGCGGCCAATCGGACCAGATGAACGCCGCCATCATGGTGATGGACCATGCGACGGGCGAGGTGCTCGCCTCGGTCGGATCGGCGGGCTATTCCGACAATCCGCTGCAAGGCTTCAACGACATGACACAGGCCCTGCGCTCGCCCGGATCGACGCTGAAACCGCTGATCTACGGGCTCGGTTTCGAGGCCGGTCTGATCCACCCCGAAACCATGATTCAAGATCGCCCGGTGCGCTTCGGCTCCTACGCGCCGCAGAACTTCGACAACCAGTTCCGGGGTGAAATATCCGTGGCCCGCGCGCTGCAATTCTCGCTCAATACCCCCGTGGTCAGCCTGCTGGAGGAGATCGGACCGGCCGAGATGATGAACCGGATGCGCCGCGCGGGCATGCAGCCGGAATTGCCCGCCGGTCAGCCGGGGCTGGCCGTGGCCCTTGGCGGGGTCGGGACGACGATGGAGGATCTGATGCGGCTTTACGGGGCCATCGCCTCGGGCGGCGGATCGGTGCCGCTGCATTACCGGCAAGGCGACCGGGGGGGCGCGCCAGTGCAGGTGCTGTCGCCCGTTGCCGCCTGGTATCTGGGCGATATCCTCTCGGGTGTCGCACCGCCCGCAAACGCGCCGCGCAACGGGCTGGCCTACAAGACCGGCACCAGCTATGGCCATCGCGATGCCTGGGCCTTCGGCTTTGATGGGGCCCATGTGGTGGGGATCTGGCTTGGCCGCGCCGATGGCGCCTCGGTGCCGGGGGCCTTCGGGGCCGACCTTGCCGCGCCGCTGCTGTTCGAAGCCTTCGCCCGCATCGCCCCCAACCTCACGCCTTTGCCACCGCCACCCCCCGGCGCGTTGACCGTCCCGCTGTCCGAGCTTCCCCAACCCCTGCGCCGCTTCGCCCCCCGCGCCGAACCTGTCGCCAACGCTGAGGCCCCGCGCATCGCCTTCCCGCCGGATGGCGCGACACTGGCCCGCCAGTCCGGTCTGCCCTTCCTCGCCCGCGTCGAACGGGGCACGCCGCCCTTCACATGGCTCTGGAACGGCGCGCCCGCGCGGATCGCCAGCCATGACCGGCAGGTCGACCTCGGCAACCCCGATCCCGGCTTCGTCGATCTGACGGTAATAGATGCGCGCGGGCAATCAGCCTCGGTCTTCCTTGAGATCGTGACCCCTTAGAGCATGTCGCTCAAAGGTGGGAACCGGTTTTGAGCTTCTCGGACATGCGTCATCAAGTGGTTAGAGGGCGTTGCGTGAATGCGAATGAACGCGACGAACTCTAGTCCCTGATTTCCGTCGGTGAGATTTGGCAGAGAGCTATGTGCATAGGTGCACTGAAAAGCATGTTCTTTTTAAGTCTTGTGGGGTGGCACACAGAATTTCGATCCTTAAATAGCACTGCATGGACGGCACGAGCCGCCAACACCATACACACCACACTTTCTGAAGGACTTAAGACAATGAAAGCTCTCGCACTCTCCACCGCCCTCGTCGCTGCCCTGGCCGCCCCGGTTCTGGCAAACGCGGCCCCCGCCGCCGAAGCGATCTTCAACGCGGAAGCCGCCTCGTCGCAGGAACTGGTTCTGATCGGCAACAGCGTCGGCAACGCCACCGCCGACGCAATCCTCGCCGCAGAAGCCCGGGCCGATGACGACCTGAACCTCTTCGGTGCAACTGCCGGGTCCGAAGTGATCTCGACCCAGAGCTTCGACACCAATGCCGTCGCCGCCCGCATCTTCGCAGCCGAGGCCGCGTCCAACTAAGCGGACGATCCCGTAAGGCCGGGTTGTCTTTCTCTCCCTGTGGCGACCCGATCCTGACTGACCCCCCCGCCATCCGGCCGGGGGGTTTTTTCGTCCCTCAGCCGCGCCCGGATCACAGCGCCGTAAGCCCCCGTTACCCACCTGCCATTCCGGCAGATGTCGTTGTGCGCAGATGCACTCATCTCACGCCTTTGTCGCGGTCTTGTTGGGTGAAACACGGTAATGGAACGCCTAGATTGGATGTCATGGAAGGCAAAACCCTTCCCCACACATGACACACACTGCACACACCGAAAGGAACACGACATGAAAACCCTGACCCTCACCACCGCCCTGATCGCAACCCTGGCCGCTCCGGCCTTTGCCGCCGCCAATCCCGTTGCCGAGGCGATCTTCGCCGCCGAGCGCGCCTCGCAGCAGGAACTGACCCTGACCGAGCGCAGCAGTGGCGACGCCGGAATGCTGTTCCTGTCCGAAGCCCGGTCCAATGACGAGCTGACCACCGTGCCCGCCGATATCGGCACCGAGGTGATCTCGACCCAGAGCTTCGGCACCAACGCCACCGCCGCCCGCATCTTCGCCGAGCAGCGCGCGATGAGCCTGGAAGACGAATAAGACCCGGACGACAACCGGGCAGGGTCTCCTCCCCCCGTTCTCTCCCTGGCCCTGCCCGGACCACGTCCAACCAGCCCCCTGCCCGAATCGGCAGGGGGCTTTTTTTGTCCTGAAAAGAAGGGAAATGGCGGAGCCGGACGGGCAGACCTCCGCATCCGGAACCTCGCCGATAAACGCGGTGCGACGGGACATAGTTTCACGTCATCACGGCTTTGTAACCGGCTATGACGGTGCCGCCGTTGGGGCAGATCGCGATGTGCATGAACGCACCAATATCACGCGGTTTTCGCGCGTTCGTTGGGTGAAACACAGCAGCGGGAGGCATAGGTTTGATTGTATCGAAGGCAGCGACCTTCACCACGACACACACACACCGCACTCCGAAAGGACTACATTATGAAAACCCTGACCCTGACCACCACCGCCCTCATTGCCGCCCTTGCCGTTCCGACCCTGGCCGCGGCCAACCCCACCGCCCAGGCCATCTTCGAGCGTCAGGCCGCCAACAACATGGAGCTCTACCTGCAAGGTTCCAGCAGCGGCGACGCCAGCGGCATCTTCCAGGCCGAAGCCCGCTCGAGTGACGAGTTTCCCTATCCCGCGGCCGGTCTCGGCACGACGGAAGTGATCTCGACCCAGAGCTACAGCACCAACGCGACCGCCGCGCGCATCTTTGCCCAACAGCGGGCCATGAGCCAGGAAGACGAATAACCCGTCTCTCCCCCCCGATCAGGTCCTGGGCCGCGTCCCCCCGCGGAGCCCCTGACCTGGCTCACGGGACCGCCCCCCAGCCGCAAGGCCGGGGGGCGTTTCTGTTTGTCGGATAGGCTTTCAGATACGCTCGATCGCCAGGGCAATGCCCTGCCCACCGCCGATGCACATGGTGATCAGCGCGCGCTTGCCACCGATCCGCTCAAGCTCATGCAGCGCCTTGATGGTGATGATCGCGCCGGTCGCGCCGACCGGATGGCCCAGCGCAATCGCGCCGCCATTGGGGTTCACCTTGGCCGGGTCCAGCCCCAGCCCCTTGTTCACCGCCAGCGCCTGCGCGGCAAACGCCTCGTTCGATTCGATGACGTCGAAATCCTCGACGCTCAATTCGATCCGCTTGAGCAGCGCCTCGACCGCAGGCACCGGGCCGATACCCATCACCTCGGGGCGCACACCGGCATGGGCATAGCCCAACACACGCGCGCGCGGTTTCAGCCCGGCCTTTTCCGCCGCCTCGGATCGCGCCAGCACAATCGCCGCCGCGCCGTCATTGATGCCCGAGGCATTGCCCGCCGTGACGCGGCCATCCTTCTGGAACACCGGGCGCAGGCCCGCCAGCTGTTCGAGGCTGGTGGCCTTGGGATGTTCATCCGTGTCGAAATCGACCATGTCGCGCTTGACCCGCACCTGCACCGGCGTGATCTGGTCCTTGAACCGGCCTTCGGCAATGGCCTTGGCGGCACGCTCCTGGCTTTCCATCGCGAAAGCGTCCATCGCCTCGCGGCTGATGTCATGTTCTCCCGCGACGTTTTCCGCCGTCACACCCATATGGCCGGTGCCGAACGGGCAGGAGAGCGCGCCAAGCATCATGTCCTGCGCGCCCGCATCGCCCATCTTCTGGCCCCACCGCGCGGCGGGCAGGATATAGGGCGAGCGGCTCATGTTCTCGGCCCCGCCCGCAACGCCGAAATCGGCATCGCCCAGCGCGAGGTTCTGGACCACCGAGACAATCGCCTGCGCGCCGGACCCGCACAGCCGGTTGACGTTCATCGCGGGCGTGCTGTCGGGGATGCCCGCATCCATCGCGGCGACGCGGCTCAGATACATGTCGCGCGGTTCGGTGTTGATGACATGGCCAAAGGCGACATGGCCGATCTGGCCCCCTTCGACGCCCGCACGTTCCAGCGCCGCCCTGGTCGCCGTGCTGGCGAGGTCGATCGGCGGTGTGGCCGCCAGCGATCCGCCGAACGTGCCGATGGCGGTGCGCGCGCCGGACAGGATTACAATATCGTTCATATGTGCCTCCACTGGGATTTGGCGAAACCTTAGGAGGATTCGCCGCGCGTCGCTATCGTCTGATCTGACGCGCGGCGACACGTCACGCGGCGTCAGACACCGGTGAACTCCATCGGCGTGACCTGCATGAACATGCCGGTGGCGCGCAGTTTCTCCAGCACATGCGCGGGCGGCTGTTCATCGAGGTAAAGCAGCGCAATCGCGCCCTCGCCCGCACCGGACCGGCCCAGGGTGAAATTGGCGATGTTGACGCCGTTTTCGCCCATGGTCTGGCCCAGGGTGCCGATGATCCCCGGCATGTCATTATTGGTGGTGTAGAGCATGTGCTCGCCCACCTCGGCGTCGATATTGATGCCCTTGATCTGGATGAAGCGCGGCTTGCCGTCGGAAAACACCGTCCCCGCGATGGAGCGTTGGCGCAGCTCGGTCTTCACCTCCAGCCTTATATAGCCCTCGAAGGCACCGGTCTTGTCCTGCGCGGTGGTCGAGATCTCGATGCCCCGGTCGCGCGCGATGACGGGGGCCGAGACCATGTTCACATCCGGGTTCACCGCTTTCATGATCCCCGCGATCACGCCGCAATTCAGCGCCTCAAGGTTCATGGTGCCGACGACACCGTTATAGGTGATGTGAATCTCCTCGATGGCCTCCTTGGTCAGTTGGCCGACGAAACTGCCCAGATGGCCCGCCAGCTTCAGCCACGGTCCCATGATCCTGGCCTCTGCCGCCGTGACCGACGGCATGTTCAGCGCGTTCTGCACCGCGCCCGTCAGCAGGTAATCCGACATCTGTTCGGCCACCTGCAACGCCACGTTTTCCTGCGCCTCGGTTGTTGCCGCCCCCAGATGCGGGGTGCAGACCACGTTGGGCAGGCCGAAAAGCGGGCTGTCGGTGGCAGGCTCAACCTCGAACACGTCGAAGCCCGCCCCCGCGACATGGCCCGATTTCAGCGCCTCGGCCAAAGCCGCCTCATCGACCAGCCCGCCGCGCGCGCAGTTGATGACACGCACGCCCGGTTTCAGCTTGGCGATGTTCTCGCGGCTGAGGATATTGGCGGTCTGCTCGGTATAGGGCACATGCAGGGTGATGAAATCGGCATGGGCGAACAGCTCCTCCAGCTCGACCTTGCGCACGCCCATCTTCTCGGCCTTCTCCTCGGAGAGGAACGGATCATAGGCCATGACCTTCATCTTGAGGCCCTTGGCCCGGTCGCAGACGATGCCGCCGATATTGCCCGCGCCGATCACGCCAAGCGTCTTGCCGGTCAGTTCGACCCCCATGAAGCGGGATTTCTCCCATTTGCCCTGATGGGTCGAGGCGCTGGCCTCGGGGATTTGCCGCGCCACGGCGAACATCATCGCGATGGCGTGCTCGGCGGTGGTGATCATGTTGCCAAAGGGGGTGTTCATCACGATCACGCCCTGCTTGGAGGCCGCGACCTTGTCGATATTGTCGGTGCCAATCCCGGCACGGCCGATGACTTTCAGATTGGGCGCGGCGGCCAGGATCTTTTCCGTCACCTTGGTGGCCGAACGGATGGCGAGGCCGTCATAGTCGCCGATGCGCGCCAGAAGCGCATCCTTGTCCTTGCCAAGCGCGGGTTCGAAATCCACCTCGATGCCGCGATCGCGGAAGATCTGCACGGCGGTTTCGCTGAGTTTGTCGGATACGAGAACTTTGGGGGCCATGGGTCTGGTCCTTTTTGAATATGGAGGGGTGGCGGGGAAAGCCCCGCCCTACAGGTCATGGGTAGGGCGGGGTTTGACCCCGCCACCCGGTCATGCGTTGGAAATCTCGGCCTCATAGGCCCAGTCGATCCACGGAAGCAACGCCTCGATATCGGCGGTCTCGACCGTCGCGCCGCACCAGATGCGCAGGCCCGCCGGCGCATCCCGGTAGGCCCCGATATCAAGTGCCACGCCCTCCGCCTCCAGCCGCTTCGCAACAGCCTTGGCAAACGCCGCGCCATCCGTGATCCGCTCATCGGTGAACTTGAGGCAGACCGAGGTGTTCGACCGCGTCGCGGGGTCTTCCGCCAGGTTGGCGATCCAGTCGCGGCTGTCGCAGAAATCCCAGATCGCGCGCGCATTGGCATCGGCTCGCGCGCGCAGGCCCTCCAGCCCGCCAACCTCCCGCGCCCAGTTCAGCGCGAAGAGGTAATCCTCGACGCACAGCATCGACGGCGTGTTGATCGTGGCACCCTCGAAAATCCCCTCGATCAGCTTTCCACCCTTGGTCATGCGGAAGATCTTGGGCAGCGGCCAGGCGGGCGTGTAGCTCTCCAGCCGTTCGACCGCGCGGGGGGACAGCACCAGCATCCCATGCGCCGCCTCGCCGCCCATCACCTTCTGCCAGGAGAACGTCGTCACATCCAGCTTGTCCCAGGGCAGATCCTGCGCGAAGGCCGCACTTGTCGCATCGCACAGCGTCAGGCCCTCGCGGTCCGCCGGGATCACATCGCCCGAGGGCACGCGCACCCCCGAGGTGGTGCCGTTCCACGTAAAGCACGCGTCCTGATCGTAGTCCAAAGCGGCCATGTCGACGATGCGGCCATAGTCGGCGACATGGGTGCTGGCGTCGATCTTGAGCTGCTTGACCACATCCGTCACCCAGCCCGCGCCGAAGCTTTCCCAGGCCACCATCTGCACCGGGCGTTCCCCCAGCAGCGACCACATCGCCATCTCGAAAGCGCCGGTATCCGAAGCCGGTACGATCCCGATCCGGTAATCGGCGGGAATCCCGAGGATCTCGCGCGTGCCCTCGATCGCGGCGCGCAGCTTCTCCTTGCCGATCGCGGCACGGTGGCTGCGGCCCAAAGGCGCATCGGCCAGGGCGTCGGATGTCCATGTGGGGGGTTTGGCACAGGGGCCGGATGAAAAGCGCGGGTTCGCCGGAACGGCGACAGGTTTGGTGACCGGCCGCGCGGCCGGGATCGTCTTAACCATTGCTGGTATCCTTCCAGATAAGCGCCCCTCGTTGGGGAGGGGTGTCCCACCTGCCGGGATAGGGCCAAGCACCGGCTGGCACAAGTCGGAAAATGCGGCTATGCGGTCGGAAACGCGACTTGCCTCGGAACTGCCCAATGTTCATCGCCACCCTCATCGCCCGTCCCGGTGCCCTCGATCCCGCGCTTGCAGATAGCCTGCGCAATGCCTGGGGCGGCGGCGATATTCTCTGGCTGTCTCCGGATGAGGCCGCCGAATTCGGTCTGGCCACCCTGCCCGCCAACCAATGGGAGGTCTGGCAGAGCCTGCAGGCGCAGGGCGTCGATCTGGTGATCCAGCCCGACGGCAACCGCCGCAAGAAAATGCTGCTGGCCGATATGGACAGCACCATGATCTGCCAGGAATGTATCGACGAACTGGCCGCCGAGGCGGGCGTCGGCGATCATGTCGCTTGCATCACCGCGCGGGCGATGAATGGCGAGCTGGATTTCGAGGCGGCGCTGACCGAACGGGTCGGCCTGCTGAAGGATCTGCCCGTCTCGGTCATCGACACCGTGCTGGCGACCCGCATTACCCTCATGCCAGGGGGCGCGGAACTCGTGGCGACGATGAAGGCGCAGGGGGCCTATGCCGCGCTGGTCTCGGGCGGGTTCACCGCCTTCACCGCGCGGGTGGCCGCCGATCTGGGCTTTGACGAGAACCGGGCCAACACGCTGCTGGAAGGGGGCGGAAAACTGACCGGCACCGTCGCCCTGCCCATCCTGGGGCGCGACGCCAAGGTCGCGGCCTTGCAGGAGATCACTGCCCGCCTGGGGATCGGGGTCGAGGATGTCATCGCCGTGGGCGACGGGGCCAATGACCTGGGAATGCTGCATCTGGCGGGCACCGGCGTCGCGCTGCACGCGAAACCTTCCGTCCAGGCCGAGTGCGACATCCGCATCAATCACGGCGACCTGACGGCGCTGCTCTATTTGCAGGGCTACAGCCGGGACGCGTTCAGTTTTCCGGGCTGAGAGCGACGGAAACCCGGCGGCGGCCCGTGTCACCTCTGAACCGCAAGAGGATGGCCCGCAATGACCCGATTTACCCTGATCCTCGCCGCCGCCGGCATGGCAATCACCTTCGCCGCGACGATCGCCACCAGCGAGGCCCTGTGGCCCGAGACCGAGACCGTGGCGATTGACCTCTGATCACGCCGCCAGCACTGCCCCCTCGAACCGGCGCGCCACCTGCCGTGCCGGGACCAGGTCGCGCGCACCGGGGGCGAGGTCGGGGAACAGCGCCAGAAGCTCGGCCCGCGTGTCGGCATCGCAGGCGCGCAGGGCATGGCCCAGGAAAAAGCTTTCCGACGGGACGCCGCCCGCCATCACGATCTCATGCGCCGCGAAGAGCAGGTGGATATAGGTCACCTCGGCCCTCTCCACCTGCCGGATCGTGTTGCCATTGACCAGGTGCCTGGCCGCCACCAGCACCTCCGCCTCACCAAAGTAAAGCTCCGCCCGCCAGCCGGTGACCAGCATCCGGTGTTGCGGCGAGACGGTCAGCGGATCGGGGTTGCCGATGGCCCCCGCCGCGAAGCGCACCGGCGCGAAGGCACCGGTTCCGGGCATTGTTCGGCGACCGATCCACAGGACCGGCTGCATCCCCCGGTCGCGCGTCAGCACCCTGTCACCGGGCGCCAGCGTCTCGATCAGGCGCGGGCCGGTCTCGGTCTCGATCACCGTGCCGGGGGTGAAACAGGGCGGCCCCAATTCACCCACCGGCACCTGGGTGCTGTCGGTGACATAGGTGGCGCTTTGGAAGGTCGCGTCCTCCAACACCGTGCCATCGGTCGGTGTGAAGATCGCGGGCTGCCCGTCGAGGTAGAACGTCACGCCGGTGATGGTGACCGTGCTGCCACCCATCGTCACGGTGATCGTGTCGTCAATCCAGACGCTGGTGACCTCGGCCCCGTTGGCGGTGTCGCCCACGCCGGGCTGGATGAAACCATTATCGTCACTGTCGACGAAATCGTAATTCTGCACCGTCAGGCTGGTGCCGGAGGGGGGCGGGTTTGCCGGGTCGATGACAAAGAACTGGTCTGTATATGTGGTGGGCATGGGCGGCCTCGGGACAAACGCATCTGCCCCTGCCTACCGGCCAACTCGTGAAGACAAGGCAAACCGCGCCCCCGGATTCTCGTTCAACTTTTCCGCATTGCACAAGAAAAAGGCGCGCCCCGGTGGCCGAGGCGCGCCCGTTATCCCCTTGCTCCCGCCCCTATTCGGCGGGCACGGCCTGATCCTCGACCGCCAGCGGATAGGGCAGCTTGGCCAGCATCTCCTTGGGGCAGACCTGCAGGAAATGCCCCCGTTCCATATCCCAATGCTGCAGTATATCGGCCGCCTTGCGTGACCCTGTCTCGGCTGCATGACGCTCGATCAGGCCGCGCAGCTCATCCTCCCAATGGCCGTCCATCACCGGGGCGGTCACCAGCGTCTCCATGTTCATGTTGACCACCGACGCCCCGTCTGGATCGTAGAGATAGGCCATGCCGCCGGTCATGCCCGCGCCGAAATTGGCCCCGATGGAGCCCAGGATCACCGCAACCCCGCCGGTCATGTATTCGCACCCGTTCGAGCCGCAGCCCTCGATCACCACATGCGCGCCGGAATTGCGCACGGCAAAGCGCTCGCCCGCCCGACCGGCAGCAAAAAGGTAGCCGGAGGTCGCGCCGTAAAGCACGGTATTGCCGATGATCGTGTTCTCATCGGCCTTCAGCGGGCTGACCTGTGCCTGCCGGACCACGATGATGCCGCCCGACAGGCCCTTGCCGACATAGTCGTTGGCATCGCCCGACACCTCCAGCTTCAATCCCGGCGCGGCAAAAGCCCCCAGGGATTGCCCGGCGGAGCCTTCCAGCTTGACCGTCAGGTGATCGGGCTGAAGATCGTTCCGCATCCCGAAATTCTGCACGATATGGCTGGATGTGCGCGTGCCGATGGTGCGCAGCGTGTTCTGCACGGCATAGCTGAGCTGCATCTTCTCGCCGTCACGCAGGAACCGGTCGGCATCGCGCACGATCTTGGCGTCCAGCGTGTCCGACACCGCATTGCGCGGCTTGTCGCGGTCATAGACGATCCGGTCCGCCCCATCGACGGTGATCAGAAGCGGGTTGAGGTCGAGATCGTCCAGATGCGCATTGCCCCGGCTGACCTGGCTCAGCAGATCGGCCCGACCGATGACCTCATCGAGCGACCGCGCGCCGATGGCGGCCAGCAACTCGCGCACCTCCTGCGCGTAGAAGGTGATGAGGTTCACCACCTTTTCGGCGCTGCCGGTGAACTTGTCGCGCAGTTTCTCGTCCTGGGTGCAGACGCCGACCGGGCAGGTGTTCGACTGGCACTGGCGCACCATGATGCAGCCCATCGCGATCAGGGCGGCGGTGCCGATGCCATATTCCTCGGCCCCCATCATCGCGGCCATGACGATGTCGCGGCCCGTGCGCAAACCGCCATCGGTGCGCAGCGTGACGCGGCCCCGCAGGTGGTTCATCGCCAGCACCTGATGGGCCTCGGTCAGGCCCATTTCCCAGGGCAGCCCCGCAAACTTGATCGACGTCGCGGGCGATGCGCCGGTGCCGCCATTATGGCCCGAGATCAGGATGATATCGGCCTTGGCCTTGGCCACGCCCGCCGCGATCGTGCCGACGCCCGAGCTTGCCACCAGCTTCACCGTCACCTTGGCGCGCGGGTTGATCTGCTTGAGGTCGTAAATCAGCTGCGCCAGATCCTCGATGGAATAGATGTCGTGATGCGGCGGCGGCGAGATCAGCGTGACTCCCGGCGTCGAATGGCGCAGCTTGGCGATCAGCTCGGTCACTTTCATGCCCGGCAACTGCCCGCCCTCACCGGGCTTGGCGCCCTGCGCGACCTTGATCTCCAGCTCCTCGCAGGCCAGCAGGTATTCCGCCGTCACGCCGAAGCGACCGGATGCCACCTGCTTGATCTTGGCGCTGGCATTGTCGCCATTGGGTTCCGGCGTGAAATCATCGGGGCTTTCGCCGCCCTCGCCGGAATCCGACTTCGCGCCGATCCGGTTCATCGCGATGGACAGGGTCCGGTGCGCCTCGGGGCTCAGCGCGCCCAGGCTCATCCCCGGCGTGACAAAGCGCTTGCGGATCGAGGTGATGCTTTCGACCTCCTCAATCGGCACCGGCTTGCCCAGCGGCTTGATCTCCAACAGATCGCGCAGATGGATCGGCGGGTTCGCCTTCATCTTGGCGCTGTATTGCTTCCACATCTCGTAGGACGCGGTGTTGCAGGCCATTTGCAGCATGTGCATGGTCTGCGCCTCCCAGGCGTGTTTCTCGCCCGAGCGTCGCGCCTTGTAGAAGCCGCCGATGGGCAGCAGGTCGGTGCCCGCCTTCCAGCCGCGCGCGTGAACCTCAAGGGCCTTGCGCTGCACACCGGTCACGCCGATGCCGCTGATCCGGCTGAGCATGCCTGGGAAGAACTCGGCCACCATGGAGCGTGACAGCCCCACAGCCTCGAAATTCAGCCCGCCGCGATAGGAGGAGATCACCGAGATTCCCATCTTCGCCATGATCTTGAGCAGCCCCTGGTCAATCGCGTTGCGATAGCGCGCCATCGCCGTGGTCAGGTCGCAATCCAGCAGCCCCCGGTCGATCCGGTCGGCAAGGCTGTCCTGCGCCAGGTAGGCGTTCACGGTCGTCGCCCCCGCCCCGATCAGCACCGCAAAGTAATGCGGGTCGATACATTCGGCGGATCGCACATTGACCGAACAGAAGGTGCGCAAGCCCTGCCGCGTCAGCCAGCTATGCACCGCGCTGGTCGCCAGGATCATCGGCATGGCGGCGCGGTCCTCATCCTGCGCCCGGTCGCTCAGCACCAGATGCCCCGCGCCCGAACGCACCGCATCCTCGGCCTCGGCCCGGATCCGGTCCAGCGCCTTGCGCAGCGCGCCCCGGTCGCCATCGCCCGGGAAGGTGCAGTCGATGGTGGTCACGTTCTTGCCGAAATGTCCCAGCATCGCGTCGAATTGCGCATTGGTGACAAAGGGGCTTTCCAGCACCAGGATCTCGGTCTGGCTCGAATCCTCGTCCAGCACGTTCTTGAGGTTGCCGAACCGGGTCTTGAGGCTCATCACCCGGAACTCGCGAAGCGAGTCGATGGGCGGGTTTGTCACCTGGCTGAAATTCTGCCGGAAATAATGGCTCAGCGGCCGGTAGGTCGAGGACAGCACCGCGCTCGGCGTGTCGTCGCCCATCGAGGCCAGCGCCTCCTTGCCGTCCTCGCCCATCGGGGCCAGCACGCTCTCAAGCTCCTCTATCGTGTAGCCCGCCGCGATCTGGCGCTTGCGCAGATCCTCGCCCTGGTAGTCGCGGGTCTCGGTCAGGCCGGCGGTCTCGCTCTCCAGCTCGGTGATCCGGCCCACCCAGTCGCCGAAGGGCCGCGAGGCCGACAGCATGTCCTTCATCTCGGCATCGTGGTAGAGCTTGGATTCAACCATATCCACCGCGATCATCTGGCCGGGGCCCAGCGCGCCCTTCTCGACGATCTTCGCCTCGTCGACCGGCACCATCCCGGCCTCGGAGCCCGCGATCAGCAGCCCGTCGCCCGTCACCACATAGCGCATCGGCCGCAGCCCGTTGCGGTCCAGCCCGGCGCAGACCCAGCGCCCGTCGGTCATCGCCAGCGCGGCGGGGCCGTCCCAGGGCTCGATGACGCTGTTGCAGTAGGAATACATGTCGCGCCACGCCTTGGGCAGCTCGGTGGTGGATTTCGACCAGGCCTCGGGCACCAGCATCGTCTTGGCCATCGGCGCGTTGCGG
This sequence comes from Alterinioella nitratireducens, assembly GCF_013155465.1. Lineage (GTDB taxonomy): Bacteria > Pseudomonadota > Alphaproteobacteria > Rhodobacterales > Rhodobacteraceae > Alterinioella > Alterinioella nitratireducens. The sequence continues at coordinate 173,419 of NZ_JABJVX010000002.1, forward strand.
CCTGCCCGCACCAGCACCTCGAACACCGCATCAAGTGCTGCAGAGTCGCTCGACCCCCCCGGAACGATGGGTTTTATATCCTCGGCCAGGTCGCCGAAATAATTCGACGCCATGCGGATCTCGTGGCTTTTCATCCAGTTCAGGTTGCCCTTCAGCGTGTTGATCTCGCCGTTATGGGCCAGCATCCGGAACGGCTGCGCCAGCCACCATTGCGGAAAGGTGTTGGTGGAATAGCGCTGGTGGTAGATCGCAAAGGCGCTCTCGAAGCGGTCATCCTGCAAATCCGGGTAGAACTCGGCGACCTGCTCGGCCAGCATCATGCCCTTGTAGATGATCGACCGGCACGACAGGCTCGCCAGATAGAGCTCGCGCACCCCCGCCGCAAAGGCCGCCTTCTCGATCCGGCGGCGAATGACGTAAAGCTCGCGCTCGAAGGTCTCCTCATCCACGCCCTTGCTGTTCGAGATCAGGATCTGCTCGATCTCGGGCCGGGTCGCGTTGGCCTTCTCGCCCAGGCAGGCGATGTTCACCGGCACATGGCGCCAGCCATAGATGTAATAGCCCATGCGCAGAACTTCCGATTCCACGATGGTGCGGCAGGTCTCCTGCGCGCCGAAATCGTTGCGCGGCAGAAAGACCTGGCCGACCGCGATCAGCTGGTCCCAATCCGGCTCATGCCCGGTGCGGCGGATCTGGTCGTAGAAGAAGGTGACGGGGATCTGCACGTGAATACCCGCGCCATCGCCGGTCTTGCCATCGGCATCGACCGCGCCGCGATGCCAGATCGCTTTCAGCGCGGCAATCCCTGACTCCACCACCGACCGGCGCGGCTTGCCGTCCAGCGACACGACCAATCCCACCCCGCAGGAGGAATGCTCATCCGCCTCGGAATAGAGACTGTTTTCCGCCATCCACTTGCGCTTTTCCTGCTCGGCGCGGGCCCAGTTGGCATCGTATTTGGTCATTGCGGGGTTCCTTCATTCTGGGGCCTGCGCAGGGGTGTCCGGGCGACGGCGGGGTGGTCCTTGTCTCGGGAAGCGGGCGGATGTCGGCGGCTCATGACATCATGTCTCCGCAATCGTAGAGCGGCTGATCCGACAGGAAGCCGCGCTCGCCGGGTTCGGCGAACTCCATCGGGGAATTGTCGCTTTCGATTGTTTCGCCGCTCGGCAGCGTGGTCACTTCCTGACCGCCGAAGAAGATGCGCCATCCCTCGTGGACATATTGATTTCCCTCAACCCGGCGCGGACCTTCGCCAAGGTCGTATTGATAGGAGAACTCGGTCCGGTTCAGAACCCGCCCGTCGATCTCGACCGTCTCGCCGGTCAGCCGGTCGAACCCGGTGTAATCGCGTTGGATGCGCATTCCGCCGGGGCTCTCGTAGATCGTGCTGAACACCATGGAATCGCTGCCGGTCGCGAAAAGCTCGGTGACCGAGGCCGGGTCTTCCTCGGGCGTGATCAGCGTGTTCTGCCCGCCATTGCGCAGGTCATAGGACAGCAGCCAGCGGAACTCGCGATCGGTTTGCGACAGGGCAAACGGCCCGTCGCCATCCATCGACATGCGCCAATGCGTGCCCTCGGGATCGCCTTCGCAGGTCCAGTAATGCGACACGAAACAGCCGCGCGACTGCACCGTCATGAACGCCGTGCAACCCGGCGGCGGCGTGACCGTGCCCGCCCCCTGCGCCGAGGCGGGTGCAGGGGCGAGGGCCGGCACAATTGCCAGCGCCCCAAGGGTGAGTGCGGCGCGGATGGATAGAAACATGTCAGCCTCCTTGACCATTAACAAATCTCCGGTTTCCCGTTTTGCCCGCATAGCACATCCCGGTCTGCACAGGGGGTGCATCGGGGGGTGTACGGGGGGTGACAGGCCGAAATTCGCCCCGATCCGCCCCGTTAACCCTATTCCGCCGCGACCGAGGCGGATGTGGCGAGCCGCTCCAGGATCGCATCCGCCGCCTCGCGCCCGTCGCGGATCGCCCAGACCACAAGGCTCGCGCCGCGCGCGATATCGCCCACCGCGTAGACACCGGGCAGGTTGGTTTCATGGGTCTGGAAACTGGTCTTGACGGTGCCCCAGCGGGTGACCTCCAGCTCCGGCTGGTCCCACAAGGCGGGCAGGTCTTCCGGTTCAAACCCCAGCGCCTTGATGACCAGGTCGGCCTCCTCGACATAATCCGCGCCTTCGATCAATTCGGGGCTCTGGCGGCCGGTCACATCGGGCTGTCCCAACCGCATCCGCTGCACCATCGTGCCGGTCACGGGGTCGCCCGCAAAGCCGTTGGGCGCGGTCAGCCAGACAAATTCCACGCCCTCTTCCTCGGCATTCGCAACCTCGCGCTGCGACCCCGGCATGTTGGCCCGGTCGCGGCGATAGAGGCATTTCACGGATGTCGCACCCTGCCGCACGGCGGTGCGCACACAGTCCATCGCGGTGTCGCCGCCGCCGATCACGACGACGCGCTTGCCCTCGGCATTGAGCTCGCCCGAGTCGAACTCGGGCACGTCATCGCCAAAGCTCTTGCGGTTCGACGCGGTCAGAAAATCAATCGCCCGGACAAGACCAGCAGCCCCGGAACCCGGCCCCGGCAGATCGCGGGATTTGTAGACGCCGGTGGCGATGACCACGAAATCATGGGCTTCGCGGATCTCGGCAAAGCCGATCTCCTCGCCGACATTGCAGTTCAGCCGGAAGGCGACGCCGCCCTGTTCCAGCTGATCGTTGCGGCGCATCACGACGTCCTTCTCCAGCTTGAAACCGGGGATGCCATAGGTCATCAGCCCGCCCGCGCGGTCGTAGCGGTCATAGACGGTGACCTGGAGTCCGGCACGGCGCAGACGGTCGGCGGCGGCAAGCCCCCCCGGTCCCGCGCCGATGATGCCGACGCTCTCGGGCCGCTCGGACTTGGGCGCGATCGGCTTGACCCAGCCTTCCTCCCAGGCGGTATCGGTAATGTATTTCTCGACCGCGCCGATGGTGACGGTGCCGTGGCCGGATTGCTCGATCACGCAATTGCCTTCGCAGAGGCGATCCTGCGGGCAGATGCGGCCACAGATTTCCGGAAAGGTGTTGGTGGCCTGGCTCAGCTCATAGGCTTCCTGCAAGCGCCCCTCGGCGGTCAGGCGCAGCCAGTCGGGGATGTTGTTGTGCAGCGGGCAATGGGTCTGGCAATAGGGCACGCCGCACTGGCTGCACCGGCCCGCCTGCTCGGCCGCCTTCTCGCGCGCGTATTCGCCATAGATCTCGTGAAAATCCTGCCGCCGCGTATCCGCGCTGCGCTTTTCGGGCATGTCCTTGCCCACGGTCACGAATTTCAGCATCTTCTGTTCAGCCATGGCGCGCCCCTCGAAACTTCGGCATAAGACCCAAAGCCACCCTATAAAGTGTGCGATTTCTCGTGAAAAGACAGTGATGCTGACCTATATTCATATTTCCTGTGGATTTCCACACCGAATTTCTGTCCGGAGTCGCATTAAAGGTAAGTATAATTGACTTATCATACAGAAATATACGTAACATCAATAGCTTACGCTGACATGAATCTGTCCAACCAGGATAGCCCGACATGAGCCTGTTTCACCTTCTTCTTGTCGCGATCATCCAGGGGATCACCGAATTCCTGCCGATTTCCTCGTCGGGCCACCTGATTCTGCTGCCCCAGCTGACCGGAATGGAGGATCAGGGCCAGGTGATCGACGTGGCCGTGCATATCGGCACGCTCGGCGCGGTGGTGCTGTATTTCCGCTCGGATGTGCGGATGGCGCTGACCGGGTTTCGCAGGCTTGCCGCGCGCGACACCGACAGCCGCGAGGCGCGGCTGGCGCTTGGGCTGGTCATCGGCACCATCCCCGTCATCCTTTTCGGCCTCGCGCTGAACCTGACGGGCTATAGCGATGCCCTGCGCTCGATCGCCGTGATCGGCTGGACCATGCTGATCTTCGGTCTGGTGCTCTACTGGGCCGACCAGCGCGGGCAGGAGAGGTTGGCGGCGCGGCACTGGACGCTCCGCCATGCTCTGATCATGGGTCTGTGGCAGGCGGTGGCGCTGATCCCCGGCACGTCGCGGTCCGGCATCACCATCACCGGGGCGCGGATGCTTGGCTACACCCGCAGCGACGCGGCGCGGTTGTCGATGCTGATGTCGATTCCGACGATCATCGCCTCGGGCGTGCTGCTCGGGGCTGAGGTGATCGGCGATGCAAATGCAGGGCTGGCCCGCGACATGGCCATTGCCGCGATCTTTTCCTTCGCCGCCGCATTGGCCGCGCTGAGCGTCATGATGCGGCTGCTGGAAAGCGTCAGCTTCACGCCTTATGTAATCTACCGGGTGATCCTCGGGCTGGTCCTGCTGGGGATCGCCTATACCTGAGTGTTGCGCATGTTGCGCGCGCTGGCCTGAATGTCGGCATACTGCCCGCCGGGGCGGTAGACCCAGAGGTAATCATCCAGCACCGCCTCCATATCCGTGGGCTGAAGCCCCAGATCGTCAAACCCCTTCGCGTCCTCGGACACCACGTTGTCCTGGCGCAACTGGCGCACCTGGTCGCGGGTCAGGATCGAGTTGTGGAAGAGGCCACCGGTCATGACCTGCGCGGCATTCAGACCCCAGGCCATGACCGAGCCCATCCAGAACGGCATGTTCATCACCAGGCGGCGGCGGCGGATCAGGCGCAGCATCAATTCGATGAAGCTGCGCAGCGTGCCGACATCCGGCCCGCCAAGCTCATAGATGCCGGGGGCGGCCTTGCCCGTCACACCCATCTGGGCCGCATGGGCCACGTCATCGACATAGACCGGCTGGAACCTCGTCTGACCGCCGACCAGCGGCAGGACCGGGCCGAACTTGGTCATCCGGGCGAAGCGGTTGAAGAACGCATCCTCGGTCCCGAACATGACCGAGGGGCGCAGGATCACCGCGCCCGGCATATGATCGAGGATCGCGGCCTCGCCCTCGGCCTTGCTGCGGGCATAGGCGCTGTCGGACTCCGCATCCGCGCCAATGGCGGAAATATGCACCAGCCGGTCGATCCCGGCCTCCGCCGTCAGGCGCGCGACGCGGCCCGCGCCCTCGACCTGCACGGCGTCGAAATTGTTGCGGCCGCTCATGTCGAAGGTGCCGACACAGTTGATCACCGCATCCGCCCCGCCGATCGCGGCGGCGACCGAGGCATCGTCACGGATATTGGCCAGCACCGGCACAACCTGGCCGACCGTGCCATAGGTGCGCACGAAGATCGCCTCGTTCGGACGGCGTACGGCGACGCGCACGCGCCAGCCCTGGTTGGCCATCCGCCGGGCGATATAGCGGCCCAAAAAGCCCGATCCGCCAAAGATCGTCACCAGTTTTGCCATGCCTTCATCCTCCGGTCTTGTCTGGCCATGGTGATACGCGCGCGGAGCCTGCCGGACAAGGCGCAATTCGTCTCGCCCCCGGCGCGGCATTTTTCACGAAAGCCCCGTTGACACGGATCGCGCGCGGGGCTACATCGCGGCCTCACGACACCTGCCCAGGTGGCGGAATTGGTAGACGCGCTAGCTTCAGGTGCTAGTATTCGCAAGGATGTGGAGGTTCGAGTCCTCTCCTGGGCACCACTCTTCCTCCGGCAGCCGCTAGGAAGGAAGACCCCGACGTGACCATCCATCTTTACCAGAACGACCTGCCCGATGGCCTGACGCTTGGCCCCATCGTCGCGATTGATTGCGAGACCATGGGCCTCAACCCGCATCGTGACCGGCTGTGCCTGGTGCAGATGTCGGATGGCGACGGAAATGCGCATCTGATCCAGGTGGCGAAGGGACAGACCGAGGCCCCCAACCTTGCCCGCCTTCTGGAAGATCCCGACACGCTGAAGCTGTTCCATTTCGGGCGCTTCGACATTGCCGTGATGTATCACGCCTTCGGGGCCCTCACCGCGCCCGTCTTCTGCACCAAGATCGCGTCGAAACTGGTGCGCACCTATACCGACCGGCACGGGTTGAAGAACCTCTGCCAGGAGATGCTGAACATCGACATTTCCAAGCAGCAGCAAAGCTCGGACTGGGGCGCGGAGACGCTGAGCGAGGCGCAGAAAACCTATGCCGCCTCCGACGTGCTCTACCTGCACCGCCTGCGCGAGATCTTCCAGGAGATGCTGGAGCGCGAGGGCCGCAGCGACATGGCGCAGGCCTGTTTCGATTTCCTGCCCACGCGCGCCAGGCTCGATCTGGCCGGGTGGCCCGAGATCGACATCTTCGCGCATTAGACCGATGGCCGCGTCCAACGCCTATTCGAGATTTGTCGCCTGGGTGAAGGTCATCCTGCCGCTGCTGGCGCTGGCGCTTCTGTCGACGCTGTTCCTGTTCTCGCGCACGCCCGACCCCAACCGCGCCATTCCCTTCGCCAATGTCGATGTCGAGGAGCTGGCGCGCGAGCAGAGCCTGGGCCGGCCCCGGTTCGCCGGCACGCTGAGCGACGGGCGCGAGGTGATCTTCACCGCCGACCGCGCCACGCCGGTGGCCGACCAGCCCGACCATATCGCCGCCACCGATATCGAGGCGCGGGTGGACATCTCGGCCGAGGCGATCTTGCTCATCGTGGCGGAAACCGGCCTCTTCGATCTGGCCGCGCAGATGGCCGATCTCAGCCGGTCGGTGGGGCTGACCACTTCGACCGGCTATCGGCTCTCGACCGAGATGCTGCAATTCAACCTGACCGAGTTCATGGCCGAATCGCCCGGTGCCGTTTCGGTCACCGGACCCGATCTGACGCTGGAGGCGGGCTCGATGCGGGTGACGGGAACGGAAGGCAACAATCTTGTCGTTTTCAACGGCGGGGTTCGGATGCTATATGATCCTCAAAATTGATGGAGTTTCCATGCGGATCATTGTCGCCGCTCTCGTTTCGATCCTGGTGTTTTCCCTGCCCGCCCTTGCCCAGACGGCAATCGGCTTTGGCGGCGTGGCGCATGATGCCAGCCAGCCGGTCGAGGTGACGTCGGACAGTCTCAGCGTCGATCAGGCGACGGGCAACGCGATTTTCTCGGGCAATGTCATCGTCATCCAGGGAGATCTGCGCATGGCCGCAGGCGAGGTTTCTGTGTTCTACGCGGAACAAGGCGGCGCGCAGCAGGTCAACGAGGTCGTGGCCACCGGCGGCGTCCTCCTGACCCGTGGCGACGACGCGGCCGAAGGCGACCGGGCGGAATATTCCGTGGGCTCGGGCGCGATGGTCCTGATCGGGGATGTCCTGGTCACGCAAGGCCGCACCGCCATTGCCGGCGATCGCCTGTCTATTGACCTCACCACCGGCAACGGCACGGTCGAGGGGCGTGTGCGCACGGTCCTGCAACCGGCGGAATGAGGCCATGGAGGGCAAACCCGATCTTGTCATGGCCGACGGGCAGCAAGGGCTGCATGTCACCAACCTGCGCAAGAGCTATCGCCGCCGCCCGGTGATCCGCGATGTCACCCTGTCGCTGAACCGGGGCGAGGTGGTGGCGCTTCTCGGGCCCAACGGCTCGGGCAAGACCACCTGTTTCTATTCCATCGCCGGTCTGGTCACGCCCGAGGGCGGCACCGTGATGCTGGACGGTCAGGACGTCACCCGCTTTCCGATGTATCGCCGCGCCAAGGCCGGAATCGGCTACCTGCCGCAGGAAATGTCGATCTTTCGCGGGCTGACGGTCGAGGCCAATATCATGGCCATCCTGGAGATCACCGAGAAACACCGCCACCAGCGCCATGAACGGCTTGAGGAACTCCTGTCCGATTTCTCGATCAGCCATCTGCGCGCGGCCCCTGCCCTGTCGCTTTCGGGCGGGGAACGCCGCCGCGCCGAGATCGCCCGCTGTCTGGCCTCGAACCCACGCTACCTGCTGCTGGATGAACCCTTCGCGGGCGTCGATCCCATCGCGGTGGCGGAAATTCGGGGCCTGGTCTCGGACCTCAAGAAGCGCGGGCTTGGCGTGCTGATCACCGATCACAACGTGCGCGAGACGCTGGAGATCGTGGACCGCGCCTATATCCTGCATGACGGCACCGTCTTGATGAGCGGCACCGCCGAAGAGGTGGTGCAGGACGAGAACGTGCGCCGCGTCTACCTGGGCCAATCCTTCCGCATCACCTGAACACATCGTTTCGCGGCGTCAGGCATTCGACCGCATTGACAGTCCCCCCCGTTTCGTCGCCAAATGGAGGTGATGTTCAAAATCGCGTCTGACCATTGCCACTTCAGACCGGACCTTTCGGGGGCCGCCAAAGGCGCAAGATCATTCCCGGTTTCTTCCCGACATCGAGGCACTGACACGCGGACCGCGGGATTGCCCCGCGGGACTGCCCAAATAAATTGGAGGCCGAATGCGTTACCAGATTAGCGGCAAGCAGATCGACATCGGAGATGCTCTTCAGACTCATGTAAAGGACGGGCTCGGGTCCGCCGTCAGCAAATATGCCGAGCGCCCGACCGATGCGTCGATCATTTTCTCGCGCAGCGGCAGCGAATACGCCTGCGAGGCGATCGTGCATCTGTCCACCGGCATGACCGCCTCGGCCAAGGCCAAGAGCCACGAGATCTATTCCGCGTTCGATCAATGCTGCGAGAAGATGGAAAAGCAGCTCCGCCGTTACAAGCGCCGCCTCAAGGACCATCACCGCGACCGGGCGCAGCCCATTGAACACATGATTGCCTCGTCCTACATCCTGGCCGGGACCGAAGACAGCGACGCGGACGAGCCCGATTCGCTGCAACCCATCATCGTCGCCGAGATGGAGGCCAAGATCCCCTCGCTCTCCGTCGGCGAGGCCGTGATGCAGATGGAGATCGCCGGCGCGCCGGTCCTGGTCTTCCGCCGCGAGGGTCATGACGGGGTGAACGTGGTCTATCGGCGCGACGACGGCAATGTCGGCTGGATCGACCCGCGCTGACCGGATAGAACCAGAGATCGGGGCCGGATTGGGGCCGGCCCCGCCAACAGGGACACCATATGCAACTTTCAACGATACTGCGCCCGCAGGCTGTCAAGCTCGTGTCGGACATCACCAGCAAGAAGCGCCTGATGCAGACGGTGGCGGACCTGGCGCGTGACGTCACCGGCCACAGCACGACCGAGATCTGCGCCGCCCTTCTGGATCGCGAGACGCTCGGGCCCACCGGCTTCGGCCATGGCGTCGCCCTGCCGCATGCACGGCTGGAAGGGCTGGAGGGCGTTCAGGGTGTGTTCGTGAAGCTTGATCACCCGGTCGAGTTCGAATCCGTCGATAAGCAGCCCGTCGATCTGGTCTTCGCCCTCTTCGCACCGGAAGAGGCCGGGACGCAACACCTCAAGGCGCTGGCGCTGGTCTCGCGCACCCTGCGCGATCCGGCCCTGTGTCGCAAACTGCGCGCCACCACCGATCCGCACGCCATCCATGCCCTGCTGACCGAGGCGCGCACGTCGCAAGCGGCGTGACTCACCCCTCCCAGGGGGCAAAGCCGAAATTGACGAAATCCTTGCGATAGATCTCGCCGATCAGCGCCTCGGTCTCGTAATTGTTGATCTCGGACAGCGGGAACGGCCCGTCATCGACGGGCATATCAAACTCCACCTCCTTGCCGGTCTGCCCCCTGGCCAGCCGCGGCAACCCCTCGATCAGGTCTTCCTCGCGGAACAGGTGATCGGGAAGCGTCACGCCCGCCATGCCCTGAAGGATCGCGGTTTGCGAGGCGAAGACGGGTTCCACCTTCACACTGGTCTGCCCCGCCAGATTGCCCTTGAGAAAATGCAGGAAAGCGATGAACGCCTCCTGATGCTGGTCGGCGTAATAGCCCTTGATCAGCCCCTCTTCAGGGATCGGCAGGCCATAGCGCTTGCGCAGCACCCGGCGGATATTGCTGAAGGCGGGCCGGTCATTGGGCAGGATGCAGGTGTTGAAGACGTGATAGGCGCGCTCCAGCGGGTGCCGCAGCACGGTGAAGCTGCGATAGCCCGGATGCTTGCGCATCCATTGGCGCAGATCCTTCTGGTTCATCGCGCCCAACAGGTCGCCCGTCGCGATCCCGTCCAGCGCCGCCATCCATGACTTGACCGGCTCCACCGCCGCGCCCTTGATCGGCATGAAGAGCAACCCCGCCTCGGGCGTCGCGCAGAAATTCGGCACCCCGGCATGGCGGGGCGGCTCGAAATTCGGGGTCTTGTCCAGCTCGAACCGGTCCAGCTTGGACAGCATCCGTACCATATGGTCGTAATTTTCGACCTTCTCGCTCAGATCGCTCGGGTTCTGCTTCTTGAGCTTGGAATTGGTGCCGTCCAGCTCATGCTCCGATCCCAGGAACCGCGCCAGCCCGTTGATCACCTCGACATCGTTGATGTCATCGTAACGGATGTAGAACGCGGTCTGCCCGGTGGTCTGAAGCCCGCGCTGCAACCTGACCTGAAACTCCTGCAGGTCGGTCAGCATGTTCTCGAACTCCCACTGGCGAAACTCGATCTTGGCGCTGCGGGCGTGTTTCATGTCGGTCAGCCGCCATTGCCCGGTCTCCGAGGCAATCCGGCGGCTCACGTAACTGTCCAGCGGGTTGCGGGTCAGGATTACCTTGGCGATGGCCGGGTCGGGCAGGATCCGGTCCAGCACGCGCGCGTCATGATCGTGGAAGAAGCGGAACCCCGGCGTCACCCCTTCCTCGGCGTTGTCGATGATGGCCTCCAGCAGGTCCAGCGGCTTCTTCTCGCGCCGGTCCATGTCGATGCCGTGCATCTCGAACCTGTTATGGTGCCCCATGAAGGTGGGGTTATAGACCTCGCCCAGGCAATCCAGATCGGGCAGGTCATTCAGCGTCGCCTCAAGATAGTTCGAGCCCGTCCGCATTTCCGCGAAGATCACGAAAGCGTCGAATTTGCGGTCCATGTCCTACCTCACCAGATATGGACGCGTGCCGTCCTGTTTGGGCTGCGCCCCGCCCAGTTCGACGGGGAAATCGCCCATCATATGCGGGTTCATGCCCTGGTTCTTCAGGTTTTGCAGGAATTGCCCGAACCCGGTCAGATCGACCATGCGCGGCGCCTCGGTCAGGCGGCCGACGGCGGGGCCGCCCATCGAATCGAGGATGGATTGCAGATGTTCCATCGGTTCCTCGATGAACTCGGCCAGCGACCATATCCGCACCTCGGCGCGGGTCTGCACCCGGCGCAGGATATCTATGAAATCGACCTCCTGCTTCTGCAGATGCGCGGCCTGCTTGCGGATGGTCAGGAAATCCTTGTTGGCATTGAACAGCGGCACCGCCCAGGCCCCGGTGATGACCGAGATCTGCGCATTGCCATCCTCGGCCATGAACCAGGCGATGCGCTGCTTGTCGCGGGGGGAAAACTGGAACACCTGCCGCTCGCCGCGCGTGTTCCAGATCAGGCTGGTCAGGAATCGTTCGGGGTTGTAGTCGCGCAAGGCCGCGCTGGCCGACAGACAGCCGGAATAGACGTCACCATCGCCCGCGAACCGGGCGCGGGTCCGGTCGAAGAGGTTGCCATGCACCCGCGTGCCCAAGCGGCGCGACAGCCAGGGCTCGAAGTTTTCAAACAGGTCGTTGAAGCCCTGGAACACCGAATAGGGCGCACAGGTCTTGCCGTTTTCCCAATTCGGATTGGGGAACCGGCTGTGCATATACATGCCGGCGCGGCCCCGGGTCCGGCGCTCCAGCGCCTTGGCGAAAACCCGGTCGATCTTGCCCGGCGCAGGTTCGGCCATGACGGTGCCGCGATCCTGGTCGGTCAGGAACGTGTCATAGAGACGATCCGCCTTGGACCAGATCTTGCGCGCGACGAAACAGTCGGACCGGCGCAGCAGATGCAGGTGATCGTCGTAGAAGACATGCGGCTTGCCCTGGAAATCGAACTTGGACAGCGTCAGCGACCGGCTTTCGATCCGGGTCGAGTATTTGCGCACCAGCGTCTGGTAATAGCTTTCGTCGGGGATCCAGACCAGTTTGAAATAGCGGTCATAGATCTTGCGCGACGGGTCTTGCAGGATCGCCGACAGGGTCTGCCGCGTCAGGCACCACCATTGGCTACCCAGATGCGGCACCAGCTTGTCCGGCATCTTGCGCCTGAAGCCGATGTTGCGCTGGAACTCGACATAGCGGTCAAAGAGATACCGGTGCCGTTTCCACGAGAACGGAAACCGCAGCTGGAAGCGTTCGGAATGCAGCCCGTCAACGGTCCATTCCACATCCTCGGTGGTGACACTTTCGATGAAATCGGTGCGCGGGCGCGCGGCGAGGTAGGCGCGCAGCTCCTCCACCGGGCGCAGCGGCAGGCACGAGCCGCTGGACAGGAACACATGCCGGACCTCGGGAAATTCCCGCAGCATCATCTCGGAGCCCGATTGCGATGCGGCCACCAGCGACCAGGTGCCCCATTCGCATTTGTGCCGCCCGCAAAAACGGATGTTGTGCAGGTCTTTCACGGCCTCGCGCAGCCCGTCGAAGGACGCCTTGGCCACCCGCTTGTCGATATGGATCACCACCGGGCAATCCCGTTCGGCCCAATGACGCGCCACCTGCGCGGCCCGGTCCAGCGCGGTGTGACACATCATGACAAACCCGACGCTCATGCCCAGTTTCCCTTGGACATGAGGCCCAGGATCTCAAGCTGGCGCCAGTTGATGTAGCGTTCTGACCATTTGCACCACAGGTTCGGATCCTCGTTCAGGCCGGAATGATAGGCCTTGTATTCATGGCTGTTGGCATAGTGCTGCTTGCGCTGAAGCTCCTCCCGCGCCTTCGTCGTGAAGGTGTCGAGGAACTTGGCGTGCATCAGCACCCCCGACGCTTTCTCACCGCCCCATTCGTCGAAAACCAGGTTCAGCCCGCGCGGCAGCAGCATGTGGGTCGAACTGGCAAAGGCATAGCCCTTGTTCCATTTCACCAGCGGTATCTTGTTCAGCGCCGGCGCGCGTTCGGGGTTCTGGTCGAAGAACAGCCGCGCCCGTGGCCCCCCCTGGATCCACAGGTTGCCGTAATTCCAGTTGCGCTCGATCATGTAATTGCCGCTGTCGAACCAACAGGCGATGTCGAACGGGTTCTGCCCCTCATTATAGGGCTGCGCGGTGATCGGCCCCTTGGGATACATGTCCAGCAGCATGGCGCCAAAGGACTTGATCGAGGAGGAGTCCAGCCAGTCGGTCAGCGCCGGAATGGGCCGCGTGTCGCAAAACGGGTAGATCAGGAACTCATCCGGATCGACCACGACGCACCAATGGCCATGTGCGTATTGCCGCATCAGCGCGTTCAGCCAATCCATGCCAAACCGCGACCGCTTGTAGCTGCCCTGGCTCATCCAGACCGAACAATCGCCCTGCGCGGCCAGGTATTCGCGGGTGCCATCGGTGCTGTCATTATCGACGATGATGAAATGCGACACGCCCCGGTCGCGGTAATAGGTCAGGAAATAGGGCAGCCGGATGCGTTCATTGCGCAGCGTGACAAAGCACAGCACGTCCGAGGGGCGGATATCATCCGTGCGGTCGGCGACAAGCAGCAGCTCACGCGCTTTCCGCCAGGCCCTGACAAGGAACCTCTTTCGCTCAAGGCGCAGCTTGTATCGCTGGACCGCCCTCATGCCTCACCTACTGCCTACCCGGCCAAAGCGCCGCTTCGACCGTCCTGAAATGCTCTGCCCATGTCGGCACGCGAAATTCGGCCACCGATTCCGCCGCAAGGCTAACCGCTGACCGTTTCTTTATCGTTTCCATCCAAGAATACGCATTCAGCGGGTCCAGGTAAACGGCGTAGTCGCCCAGAATCTCTCGCAAAACCGGCAGATCGGCGCAAATCGGCAGGGTTCCAAGCTGCGCGGCCTCGACCGCGGGCAAGCCAAAGCCCTCGGCATGGGTCGGAAAAAGCAGCCCATGCGCCCCGGTCAGCAGCGTCCTGACCTGCCCGTCGCTCAGCCCCTCATGCTCGAATATCGCGATGTTGCGCAGCGGATGACTGTCCAGCCGGTCAAGCAGCGCCGCATCCGCCCATCCCCGCCGCCCGACGATATGCAGATGCGGGCGGGTCGCCTCGGGCAGCTTCTCCCAGACATCCAGCAGCAGCGCATGGTTCTTGCGCGGCTCGATGGTGCCAAGCGCGACGAAGCGCGGCACATCTTTGTCGAACGCCAGCGGCTCGGGCCTTGCGGGCGCGGGCACCCCCAGATGCGCGGGCAAGACGGGGGGCGCATCCACGAACCGGCCGCGCAGCCGTTCTGCCGTGTCTTGCGAATTGCACAGGATCAGATCGGCGCGCGTCATCACCTGGGTCAGCATCTGCGCGAAATGCGCGGGAAAACCGGGGCTGGAATATTCGGGATGCTCCAGCGGGATGAGATCGTGGATGAAGACCGCCGCACGCAGATCGGGCAGCGCCTGGACGGCGGCCAGCGTATGCTCGCTCAGGTTGCTGTGGCCTGTATTCAGATAGACCGTATCCTCGCGCAGGTGATCCGACAGGCGCGGCAGCAACCCCCCCGGCAGGCACCGGGCCAGCGCGTGACGGCGCAACAGCGCCTCACCCGCGTGGCGTGGATTGGCGGCTTTCCCGGTCAGGCGCGACAGGAAATCGGGCTTTCCCCATGGTCCGCCCGCGTCCAGCGCCTGCAAGAAGGCCCGCGCGCCGTCTGCCCCGCAAATCAGGTATCCGCGCGAGGTGCGCACCAGGAACCTTGGGTCGGGGTCAACCGCCAGCACCCAATCCGCATAGGCCCGTTCGACCCGGTCCACACCGGTCAGCGGCCCAAGCCCGACGCGGGACAGAAGCCGCGTCAGATCAAGGCACAGCGCCGCCCCTGCCATCAGGTCACTGGGCTGCGTTTTTCATGGAGGTGACACCGTCGAGGAATTGCGAGAACTCATCGCGCAGATCCTCTCGCGCAAGGCCGAAGGCGACGGTGGCCTGCAGGAACCCGGCCTTTGACCCGCAATCGTAGCGCTGGCCCCGGAACCGGAAACCATAGACATTGTCCGCGCGCCCGATCTCCTGCGCGATGGCGTCGGTCAGTTGCACCTCGCCGCCGCTGCCCGCCTTGGCGCGGTTGAGGTTGCGCATGACGTCAGGCGTCAGGATGTAGCGCCCGATCACGGCCAGGTTCGACGGCGCGTCCTCGACCGCCGGTTTCTCGACCATGCCCTTGACCGACACGACGGACCCCATGTCTTCCTTGACGTCCAGCACCCCATAGGCCGAGGCCTTTTCGGGCGGCACTTCCATCGCCGCGACCATGTTGCCGCCAAGCTCGGCATGGGCCTCCATCATCTGTTGCAGACAGGGCTTGTCGGCGGCGATGACGTCATCGGGCAGGATCACGGCGAAGGATTCATTGCCCAGAAGCCTGCGCGCGCACCAGACCGCGTGGCCGAGGCCAAGCGCCTTGTTCTGCCGCATATAGGCGATTTCGCCCGAATCCATATTGGTGGTCTTGAGCGTCTCAAGAATGTCCAGCTTGCCCTTCTTGCGCAGCGAATGCTCAAGCTCGGGCGCGACATCGAAATAGTCTTCCAGCGCACTTTTTCCGCGGGCGGTGACAAAGATGAATTCCTTGATGCCCGCCGCGCGCGCCTCGTCGATGGCGTATTGGATCAGGGGCCGGTCGACCAGGGTCATGATTTCCTTGGGGATCGACTTGGTCGCGGGCAGAAACCGCGTTCCCAAACCTGCCACTGGAAAAATCGCCTTGGTGACTTTCTTCATTACCTATCCCAACTTACTGCGCGACCAATGCCTGGGGTTCGTGCCCCATGTTCCGACGCTGCCCGAAAACCTTGACAGTTCTTGCGCCAGATATGGCCATTTCTGTGTCTTTTGCCGGAATATGGCCCCGAATGTCCATTCATGGCCAGCGAATTCCGTGCAGCCGTGCCTCTTCTGCCGCGATACGTGCAGCAAAGCCCCAGGGGCGAAACCGGGGCTGGTCGCGCAGAGAGGGACCGAAGAGGCCGCCGGATTGCAGCCAGACCCCCGAGCGCGTGAACCTCACGCGATGCGCGCGCACGGTCGGGGCCAGCAGAAAGACACTGGAGGAGCGTCCCTCGGCGGCAGCCTGCCGTGCCGTTTCCATAAGTCTGCGGCGCTGGAACCAGCGGCCCGATAGCACCAAGGGTTCGGGCGCTTCGCCGCCCACCAGCGGGACGAAATCGGGCGGCGGGGCCAAGTCCTGCGGCGGGACCATCTCGGCGCTGCGGCCCGCCTCCATCCCGGCGCGCAGATCGTCCAGCAGGCGGCGCATCTCCTCGACGTCGATCTGTCCGCTGCGCACAAAGCGCTGCACCCGTTCCGATTGCTCCTGCAAGATCTCGGTCAGCCGCTGGTCCATCCGGTCGCTGTGCTTGCGCAGGTAGATCACGCTGCTCGCCCCGATCTGGAACAGGCTGCGCGGGATGCGGCCCGCATTGCGGCGAAGGCTTTCGGCATAGCCGTGATGGACCGTGGCGAGCGGCGCGAAACCCGCCCGCATCCCGGCCTTGTGCAACCGCCAGGCCAGATCGGTTTCATCCAGGAAAAACGTGAAACCGGGATCGAACCCGCCGAGCGTTTGCAGCGCAGGCCGCCGGATCGCCATATTGGTGCCTTCCAGCTTGACCGCTTGCCCCACGGGCAGCGGCCCATTCAGCGGATGCGCCACGCCCTCGGCATCGACGCTCCGCTGGCCCCACTGCACGGATATTCCGTTGCGGCCAAGCACGGTCCCGGTCGTGGCCATGACCTCCGGATCGGCGAAAGGCGCGGTCAGATGGTTCAGCCATGTCGGCTCCGGCACCGCGTCATCGTCGATGAAGGCCAGGATCTCGCCCGCCGCCAGACCCGCCGCCTGGTTGCGCGCGGCGGAGATATTCGCCTCGGCCTGATGCCCGGTCTTGATCCATTGCGCGAAAGGCAGGTCCGAGATCGCGACCAGCCCGGCCTGATCGGCCACCACGACCAGTTCGAACGGGCGATGGAACAGCTGGCTGACCCCGATCGCCGCGCGGCGCAGCAACTCGGGCCGCCCGTGGCTGACGATGACGACGCTGACGGTGGGGCTCTCGCTCAAGGTTCCCCCATCTCGGCCAGCATTGCCTCGATCCGGGGCACGTCCTCGGGGTTGTTCAACTCCCAGAACTTGCGCCCCCGCGCCTCGACTTCGACGCAGAGCACCTTGTGCCCGGCCTCCAGGAACCGCAATTGCTCCAGCCCCTCCAGCACCTCCAGCCTGCCCACGGGCCAGGTCGGATAGGCCAGGAGCGCATCGGGCCGGTAGGCATAGACCCCGACATGGTGAAATACCGGCGTTTCGGCCTCGGGGGCGTAGGTCTGGCCGGTATAGGGAATGACCTCCTTGGAGAAATAGAGCCCGTGGTGATCGGCATCGAACACCGCCGTGGTGCCCCCGACGCGGCCCGCCTGACGGTCGGCGACCAGCGCGGCATGGGTTTCCCCGTCGCAGCGCAGGACCGGCGTGGCCAGCGCCGCATCGGGGGCCTTGCGCAGACCCGCGATCAGGTCTTCCAGGAACCAGGCGGGCGTCAGCGGCGCATCGCCTTGCAGGTTCACCACCATGTCGACACCCGAAAGCTGCCCGAGCGCCTCGGCGCAGCGTTCGGTGCCGTTGCGGCACGCTTCCGAAGTCATCAGCACCCGCGCCCCGAACCCCTCCGCCGCCGCCCTGATCCGCGCGTCATCGGTGGCGACATAGACCGCGTCGATCCCCGCAACATTTCGCGCCGCGCGCCAGCTGCGCTCGATCAGGCTGCGCGCCTGCCCCGTGGCGCCGCGCAACTCGGCCAGCGGCTTGCCGGGATAGCGCATCGAGGCATAGCGCGCGGGGATGATGCAGACGGTCGTCATGTCACGCGCCTTTCAGATCGACGCCGGGCGCATAGGCGATGAAGAACGGGTTCTCATAGCCCGGCTTGCCATAGGTAAAGGGCGCGTGATCCTCGAACCGGACCATCTGCCCGCCCGCGCCGCGCAAGACCGCATCGCCTGCCGCCGTGTCCCATTCCATCGTGCGGCCGAGCCTCGGGTAGATGTCGGCCTCGCCGGTCGCGACCAGGCAGAACTTCAGGGACGATCCCGCGCTTTTCATGTCGGCTGTCTCATATTTCCCGATATAGGCATCGGTCGCCGCGTCCCGGTGCGATTTCGACGCCACCACCAGCAGGGCGGAATTGTCCGGGTCAGACACTGACATCCCTTTGACAGAGCCTTTTTCCCCCTCGCTGAACGGCCCCGCCTCCTCGACCGAGCGCCCCTCGGCATCGGTGTAGAAAAGCCGCGCTTTTGCTGGCGCATAGACCACGCCACGCACCGGAACGCCGTCGACCACATAGGCGATGTTCACCGTGAAATCGCCGCGCCGCTTGATGAACTCCTTGGTGCCGTCCAGCGGATCGACGATGAGGAAACTGGCCGCCGTCTCGGAGTGGCTCGCCGCCTGTTCCTCGGTCACCAGCGTCACCTCCGGAAACGCCGCCCGCAACCCGGCGGAGATCAGCGCATCGGCGGCCTCGTCGGCCTCGGTCACCGGGCTGTCATCGGACTTCGCCTTCACCTCGAAATCGTCGGCGTCGTAAATCTCCATGATCCGCGCGCCCGCCTGCAATGCGAGGGTGCGGAACACGGTTTCCATCTTGTCGAAATCCATCAAGTGCCTTTCCATAGCGTCGATTGAAAAATCCGGGTTTTGCGTTTATCGTCTCCTACCAACGATTGAGCAAGAATTCCCTGCGACAAAGACAGGGGCCGCGAAGATCGGTCAGGCAAGCAGGTTAAAGATGCAATTTCGTCAAGACACACGGCGCACGACCTTCGGGATCATCCTGAACCTGTGCGAACTGACCTACCATTCCACCGTCCGCAAGGTGCGTGAAACGCATGGCAACGCGCTGATGGCCCTGTTCATGAGCATCATGCAGGCGCTGCTTTTCGTGTTCGCCTTCTATTTCATGTTCACCGTCCTGGGCACACGCGGCATGATGATCCGCGGCGATTTCATGATCTACCTGCTGACGGGGATCTTCCTCTACCTGACGCATATCAAGGCACTCGGGGCCGTCCTGGGGGCCGAGGGGCCGACATCGGCGATGATGCAGCACGCGCCCATGAACACGCTGGTGGCAATCGCGTCCTCGGCCCTCGCGGCGCTCTATATCCAGACGCT
Source organism: Alterinioella nitratireducens (assembly GCF_013155465.1). Lineage (GTDB taxonomy): Bacteria > Pseudomonadota > Alphaproteobacteria > Rhodobacterales > Rhodobacteraceae > Alterinioella > Alterinioella nitratireducens. The sequence goes on from NZ_JABJVX010000002.1 coordinate 192,549, forward strand.
GTCGCTTATCGTGATCATGTTCGGCATTCACACGATCCTCAACCCGATCGAGATTCACGATTGGGCCGGGGTCGGCATGATGTATCTTCTGGGATGGGCCTCGGGCTGTGCCATCGGTCTGGTGCTTCTGTCGCTGAAACCCTGGATTCCGGATGCCATCTCGCTGATCCAGACGCTCTATACCCGCGCCAACATGATCGCCTCGGGCAAGATGTTCGTGGCCAACAGCCTGCCGGGTTTCATGATCCCCTGGTTCGACTGGAACCCGCTGTTTCACCTGATCGACCAGTCGCGCGGATTTGCTTTCAACAACTATTTCCCGCATTATACGAATTGGCAGTACCCGATCTATTTTACCCTGGCCTTTCTATTATTGGGCCTGATGGGCGATTTTTACACGCGCAAGCGCGCCTCGGCTAGTTGGATGGCACATAGATGAAAAAGCTACTTCTTTCCCTGTTCTTCGTGATCTTTGGCACCATGGCCTCGGCCCAGGTGCAGGACTACCCCGCCCTTTTCAACGTCACCGACGTACCCCCCGGCGACATCCTGAACGTGCGCGCCGGGCCGGGCGTCAACCACCAGATCATCGGCACGCTCGCGCGCAATGCCACCGGGGTCGAGGTTATCGGCACCACCGAGGATCGCCGTTGGGGCCGTGTCTCGATGGGCGAGATGTCGGGCTGGTCCTCGATGCGCTACCTGACCCGCACCGGCCCGTCCTGGGACCAGGGCCTGCCCGCGCCGCTCTATTGCTCGGGGACCGAGCCATTCTGGAGCTATGACCGCCAGGTCGGCGGCGGCAGCTGGAGCGATTTCGAGGTTCAGAACCAGCCCCATGCCGAACGGTGGTCCGGCAGCGCCTCGGGCCGGGGCCCGTCGATGTTCGCGCTGGACCTGGACAGCGGCACCGCGACGATGACCGCCTTCATCCGCCGGGGCATCTGCTCGGACGGGATGAGCGACCGGGATTACGGCATCGTCGCCCAATTCCTGCGCCGCAGCGGCGGCCAGACCGTGCTTCTGGACGGATGTTGTTCGCTGGCGCGTTAAGGCATGTCGCTCAAAAGCGGGAACCGGTTTTGAGCTTCTCGGACATCGCGTATCAACAGTCCACCACCCGCAGCGTCAGATTGATCCGCCCGCCCTTGGGCAGGAGCGGCGAGGATCCGAACCTGATCCGGTCCACACCGTGATGGTGGAGCCGCGCCGCACCGCCCATCACCACGACATCGCCCGAGCTGAGCCAGAGAGACTCGGTCTTGCCGCCGCGCGCGTCACTGCCCATGCGGAACAGCGCCGCGTCCCCAAGCGAGACCGAGACCACGGGCATTGAGAAATCCCCCTCGTCCTTGTCCTGGTGCATCCCCATCCGCGCGCCGTCGCCGTAGAAGTTGATCAGGCAGCTATCCGGCAGCCGCTCCACACCCGATAGGGCGCGCCATATCTCCAGCACACGCTCCGGGATCGCGGGCCAGTCGACGCCCGTTGGGTGCCGATCCTCATAGCGATAGCCGCGCCGGTCCGTGACCCATCCGACCCGTCCGGCCGAGGTCATGCGCACCGACATTTCCCGCCCGCGCGGCGTCACCGGCACCATCAGCGGCGCGGCCCGGACCACGCCCCGGATATCCTCCAGCAACGCGCCTTGCGCTTCCGCCCCAAGAAATTCCTTGTAAATCAGGAACCCCCGCGTATTCAGCACCTGCATCGTGGTTTCTCCGCCCCCTGTTGCAGAATCGTAAACCTTCCGCCCATCCCCCTGTTGCAGCGGCGCAGGCCCCCACTTATATACCCTGCGAAGCGCGGTCGGGGCAGCCCCGGCCTTTACCTAAAAGGGGGCCGGGGGCCGCAACCGGACCTGCCCTCTGCAACATCGCCTTGAAGAAGGGATCTGAAAACATGGCCAAAGTCATTGGTATCGACCTCGGAACAACCAACTCTTGCGTCGCCATCATGGACGGCGCACGCCCGCGTGTGATCGAAAATGCCGAAGGCGCCCGCACCACGCCCTCGATCGTCGGCTACACCGATGATGAGCGTCTGGTCGGCCAGTCCGCAAAACGGCAGGCGGTCACCAACCCCGACAACACCATCTTCGCCGTCAAGCGCCTCATCGGGCGCCGCATGTCCGATGCCGCGGTCGAGAAGGACCGCAAACTGGTGCCCTACGCCATCGTCGATGGCGGCAATGGCGACGCCTGGGTCGAAGTGCGCGGCGAGAAATATTCGCCCAGCCAGGTCTCGGCCCTGATCTTGGGCAAGATGAAGGAAACCGCCGAAAGCTATCTGGGTGAGGAAGTCACCCAGGCCGTCATCACCGTGCCCGCCTATTTCAACGACGCCCAGCGTCAGGCCACCAAGGATGCCGGCAAGATCGCGGGCCTGGAAGTCCTGCGCATCATCAACGAGCCGACCGCGGCAGCCCTCGCCTATGGCCTCGACAAGAAAGAGACCAAGACCATCGCCGTCTATGACCTCGGCGGCGGCACCTTCGACGTGACCATCCTCGAAATCGACGATGGCCTTTTCGAAGTGAAATCGACCAATGGCGACACCTTCCTGGGTGGCGAAGACTTTGACATGCGCATCGTCAACTACCTGGCCGATGAGTTCAAAAAGGAAAACGGCGTCGACCTGACCAAGGACAAGATGGCCCTGCAGCGCCTGAAAGAGGCCGCTGAGAAAGCCAAGATCGAACTGTCCTCGGCCACGCAGACCGAGATCAACCAGCCGTTCATCTCGATGGACCCCAAGGGCGGCCAGCCGCTGCACATGGTGCAGAAACTGACCCGTGCCAAGCTGGAAAGCCTGGTTTCCGACCTGATCAAGAAGTCGATGAAACCCTGCCAGGCGGCGCTCAAGGATGCGGGCCTGTCCAAGTCCGACATTGATGAGGTCGTGCTGGTCGGCGGCATGACCCGGATGCCCAAGGTGATCGAGGAGGTGACCAGCTTCTTCGGCAAGGAACCCAACAAGGGCGTGAACCCCGATGAGGTCGTGGCGCTTGGCGCGGCGATCCAGGCCGGTGTTCTGCAAGGCGACGTCAAGGACGTGGTCCTTCTGGACGTGACGCCGCTGTCTCTGGGTATCGAGACGCTCGGCGGTGTCTTCACTCGCCTCATCGACCGCAACACCACCATCCCGACCAAGAAGAGCCAGATCTTCTCGACCGCCGAAGACAACCAGAACGCGGTGACGATCCGGGTCTTCCAGGGTGAGCGTGAGATGGCCGCCGACAACAAGATGCTCGGCCAGTTCAACCTTGAGGATATCCCCCCCGCCCCGCGCGGCCTGCCGCAGATCGAGGTGACCTTCGACATCGACGCCAACGGCATCGTGTCGGTCAGTGCCAAGGACAAGGGCACCGGCAAGGAACAGAACATCACGATCCAGGCCTCGGGCGGTCTCAGCGATGAAGACATCGAGCAAATGGTGCGCGACGCCGAGGAAAACGCCGAGGCCGACAAGGGCCGCCGTGAGCTGGTCGAAGCCCGGAACCAGGCCGAGAGCCTGATCCACTCGACCCAGAAATCGCTGGAGGAACATTCCGACAAGGTCGATCCGACCACGGTGGAAGCCATCGAACTGGCGATCAAGGCGCTCGAGGAGAACATGGAATCCGAGGACGCCGGCAAGATCAAGGGCGGCATCCAGAACGTGACCGAAGCGGCCATGAAACTGGGTGAAGCGATCTACAAGGCGCAGGCCGAGGCCGAGGGCGAAGAGGCGCCGGAAGGCTCCGACGGGCCGTCCAGTGTCGATGACGACATCGTCGATGCGGATTTCGAGGATCTGGGCGACGACGACCGCCGGTCGTAAGCGCGTGACCTGACCCACGTTGAGACCGGCCCGGGATCCCCTGGCCGGTCGATGCGTTTCAGAGGGGAACTGAATTAACATGGCAAAACGCGATTTCTACGATGTGCTCGGGGTCTCGAAAGGCGCGTCCGCCGAGGAGATCAAGAAAGGCTATCGCAAGAAGGCCAAGGAACTGCATCCCGACCGCAATTCCGACAACCCGGAGGCCGAGGCGCAGTTCAAGGAAGCCAACGAAGCCTACGAGGTTCTGAAGGACGCCAACAAGAAGGCGGCCTATGACCGCTACGGCCACGCCGCCTTTGACGGCGGCATGGGCGGCGGCCCGCGTGCGGGCGGCGGCCCCGGTGGCCAGGGCGATTTCGCCAGCGCCTTCTCGGACGTGTTCGAGGATCTGTTCGGCGATTTCATGGGCGGTCAACGCGGCCCCGGCGGAGGCCGACGCGCCGCGCGCGGCTCGGACCTGCGCTACAACCTGCGCATCTCGCTGGAAGATGCCTATACGGGCCTGCACAAATCCATCACCGTCCCGGCTTCGGCCACCTGCGAGGAATGTAACGGATCCGGCGCCGAGGGCGGCGCGGAACCGCAAAGCTGCCCGACCTGCTCCGGCATGGGCAAGGTCCGCGCGCAGCAGGGCTTCTTCACCGTCGAACGCACCTGCCCGACCTGTTCGGGTGCCGGTCAGATCGTCAAGAACCCGTGCAAGGCCTGCGGCGGCGCGGGCCGGGTGCAGAAGGAAAAGGCGCTCTCGGTCAATATCCCCGCAGGCGTCGAGACCGGCACCCGTATCCGCCTCTCGGGCGAGGGTGAGGCCGGTCTGCGCGGCGGCCCGCCGGGCGACCTCTACATCTTCATCGACGTGGCCGAACACGACATCTTCAAGCGCGACGGGCTGGACCTGTTCTGCCGGGTGCCGGTCTCGATGGTCAAGGCCGCCCTGGGCGGCGAGATCGAGGTGCCCACGATCGACGGCGGCCGCAGCCGGGTGAAGGTGCCCGAAGGCTCGCAATCGGGCCGCCAGATGCGCCTGCGCTCCAAGGGGATGCCCGCGCTGCGCGGCCCCGGTCAGGGCGACATGTATATCGAGCTGGCGGTCGAAACCCCGGTCAAGCTGACCTCGCGCCAGAAGGAGCTGATGCGCGAGTTCGACGAGGCGTCCTCGGGCTCGAACAACCCCAATGCCAGCAGCTTCTTCGACAAGGTCAAGAGCTTCTGGGATTCGATCAAGGACTGACCGCCCGCGCCAGGCGGGGTGCGCGAAAGGTTGTCGCGCCAGCCCTTTGCCGGATGTGTTGGACCGCTTTTGCAAAACGCCCCCGCAGGTTTTCTGCGGGGGCGTCTTGGTTTGGCACATCCGGTTGGCGCTGCAGAGCGGTCTTTCGACGCTCATTCACCAAGGTCTGCTTGGCCCGGCAGACTATATTTGGCATCGCGGCCAGGACCATCCCTCACTCAAGGACGATGATCCCGGATTGCTTCGATTTGTGCTCCGGTTCGACATGAATTGTAATCCGCGCATCCGCCAACGCATCCCTCAAGCCATTCTCGATCCGATCACAGATTTCATGTGCGCGGAACACGGTCGTCTCTCCGGGCACGATGAGGTGGAAATCTATGAAGATCACGGACCCTGCATGGCGTGTGCGAAGGTCGTGAGCCTCCATCGCCCCATCCGCCTCCGCCGCGATGATCTCTCTGATGCTGTTCAGCGTTTTCTCTGACACGGCTTCATCCATCAGGCCGCTCAAGGATTCCTTGATGATCTTCGAGCCCGACCAAAGGATGTTGACGGCCACCAGGACGGCCAGCGCCGGATCAAGGATCCACCACCCCGTTGCAACCGCAAGAAGAACGCCCACAGCCACGCCGACAGAGGTAAGAACATCCGTTACCAGGTGTTTTCCATCGGCCACCAACGCCGGAGATTGTCGTTTCCGTCCACGAGAAATCAGAACCCATGCCCAAACACCGTTGATGACGGTCGCCCCCAGATTCACAAGAAGCCCCTCAATCGGCGCATCAAGCCCGATCGGCTCCATGAAGCCGTGGTAGGCTTCTCGCAAGATCAGCAGCGCGGCGACGATAATCATCACACCTTCAAGGACCGCACTGAAGAATTCCGCCTTGTTATGCCCGTAAGGATGATTGGCATCGGCGGGTTTGGCCGCGACCTGAATGGCAATGAGGGCAGCGAAGGCCGTTGCGACATTGACCGTGCTTTCAAGCGCGTCTGACAACAGCGCGACCGAACCGGTCATCCAATACGCAAGCGCCTTTACGCCCAGGACGACAAAGCCTACGAAAATGCTGCAAATCGCCAGCTTGATAGTGGTCACCTTGTCGGTCCTCCTTTCCGCATCGCACACCAATCAGACCAAGCAGCAGGAACACAATGTAAGGGGCTTGGATTCAGCGCCGGGGGCTACGTCATTTCCGGGCTCTCGCGCCGACCCGTCTGTACGGGGGGCGCATCGGGGGGTGTACAGGGGGTGTACGCCCGTTTTCGCGCCTTATTGTCGCCCGATCTCACACGCCGCCATCACCGCCATGTTCAAAATGTCATTCGCGGTGGAGACGTTCGAGCAGATCTGCACCGGGTGATCCAGCCCCGTCAGGATCGGCCCGATCACCGTCGCGCCCGCCATCTCCTGCATCAGTTTCACCGAGATCGAGGCCGAATGCCGCGCCGGGACCACCAGCACATTGGCGGGGCCGGTGAGGCGGCTGAACGGGTAATTGTCCAAGACTTTCTGGTTCAGCGCCACATCCACCGTCATCTCGCCATCATATTCAAAATCAACGCCAATTCGGTCCAGAACGGCAGGTGCCTGGTGCATCTTCTCGGCCCGCTCGGACACCGGATAGCCGAAGGTCGAGAAGCTGACAAAGGCCACGCGCGGCTCGATTCCAAGGCCCCGCGCCACGGCGGCCCCGCGCCGCGCGATCAGCGCCATATCCTCGGCGCTCGGCCATTCATGCACCAGTGTGTCGCAGATCAGAACGATCCGCCCCTTGTGAAACAGGGCCGTGACACCCACCGCGCCATCCTCGGCCTTGGCGTCGAATACATGTCCGATCAGCCCAAGCGCATGCGCCGATTTCCGCGTCGCCCCCGTCACCAACCCATCCCCATGCCCATGCGCCAGCATCAGCGAGGCAAAGACATGCCGGTCGCGCGCGGCCAGCCGGTGGATGTCCTGGCTGTCGAACCCCTTGCGTTGCAGGCGTTGGTAGAGGAACGACTTGTAGCTTTCCAGATGCCGCGTGTTGGCTGCGTTCACGATCTCCAACTCGCGCGCGGCATCGCCAAGGCCCACCGTCTCCAGCATCTCGCGCACCTGCGCCTCGCGCCCCACGACAACCGCGTTGCCCATACCATTGCGCTGATAGGCGACGGCGGCGCGCAGCACGCGGATATCGTCGCCCTCGGCAAAGATCATCCGCGCCTGCGCCTTGCGGGCACGGGAATACATGCCGCTGAGGATCGAGGCGGTCGGGTCCATCCGGGCCTGCAGCGAATGTGCATACCCGTCCATATCCACGATGGGCCGCCGCGCAACGCCGGTATCCATCCCCGCCTTCGCCACGGCGGGCGGGATGGTGTAGATCAGCCTTGGGTCGAAGGGCGTGGGGATGATGTAGTCGCGCCCGAAGGTCAGCTTGCGGCCATAGGCCACCGCGACCTCGTCGGGGACATCGGCGCGGGCCAGTTCGGCGAGCGCCTCGGCGCAGGCGATCTTCATCTCGTCATTGATGGCGCGGGCATGGATGTCCAGCGCGCCGCGGAAGAGATAGGGAAAACCAAGCACGTTGTTGACCTGGTTGGGGTAATCGCTGCGGCCCGTTGCCACGATGGCGTCGGCGCGGACCTCATGCGCCTCTTCGGGTGTGATCTCGGGGTCCGGGTTGGCCATGGCGAAGATGACCGGGTTGTCGGCCATGGATTTCACCATCTCCTGCGTCACCGCGCCCTTGGCGGAAACGCCCAGGAACACGTCGCACCCCGTCATCGCCTCTTCCAGGCTGCGCGCCTCGGTCTTGACGGCATGGGCCGATTTCCACTGGTTCATGCCCTCGGTGCGGCCCTGGTAGATGACGCCCTTGGTGTCGCACATGATGCAATTGTCGTGCCGCGCACCCATCGCCTTCAGCAACTCCAGGCAGGCGATCCCGGCGGCACCTGCCCCATTGAGGACGATCTTCACCTCCTCGATCCTCTTGCCGCTGAGATGCAGCGCGTTGATCAGACCGGCGGCGCAAATCACCGCCGTGCCGTGCTGGTCGTCGTGAAAGACGGGGATGTCCATCTGTTCCTTGAGCGTCTGCTCGATGATGAAGCATTCGGGGGCCTTGATATCCTCAAGGTTGATGCCGCCAAAGCTCGGCCCCATCAGGCGCACCGCGTTTATGAAGGCCTCCGGGTCTTCGGTGTCCAGCTCGATGTCGATGGAGTTCACGTCGGCGAAGCGCTTGAACAAGACCGCCTTGCCCTCCATCACCGGCTTGGAAGCCAGCGCGCCCAGGTTGCCAAGGCCCAGAACCGCGGTCCCGTTCGAGATCACGGCGACCATGTTGCCCTTGGAGGTGTAGTCATAGGCACATTCCGGGTTCTCGGCGATGGCCTCGCACGGCACCGCCACACCAGGGGAATAGGCCAGGCTCAGGTCGCGCTGCGTCGTCATCGGCACCGAGGCCTGGATGTCGATCTTGCCGGGGCGCGGCTCCAAGTGATAGGACAGCGCCTCTTCGCGGGTGATTTTCGACTTTGTCGCCATGGGTCCGGTGCATCCTTTTTCGGGGCTCAGCGGTCGAGTGATACCGCCCCGCGCGCGCTATCTCAACAAAGCTGTTTCAGGATGTCTTTCATCCACAACCTTAAAGCCGCCCGCTCGGATTGCGGTCTTTCACCCGCCCGCCACAATTTGTAGACTTCGCGGAACGGGCCAGGGGGCGGGGATGAACGCACAAGTGACGCCGATGATGGCGCAGTTTCTGGAGATCAAGGCGCAGCATCGCGATGCGCTTCTGTTCTACCGGATGGGCGATTTCTACGAAATGTTCTTTGACGATGCGGTCGCCGCCGCCGAGGCGCTGGATATCGCGCTGACCAAGCGCGGCAAGCACCAGGGCGAGGATATTCCGATGTGCGGTGTGCCCGCCCATTCCGCCGAGGGGTATTTCCTGACCCTGATCCGCAAGGGGTTTCGCGTTGCGGTTTGCGAACAGATGGAAGACCCGGCGGAGGCCAAGAAACGCGGATCCAAATCCGTGGTCCGGCGCGAAGTTGTCCGGCTGGTCACCCCCGGCACCTTGACCGAGGACAGCCTGCTTGAGGCACGTCGCCACAATTTCCTGGCGGCTTACGCGGATATTCGCGGTGACGGCGCGCTGGCCTGGACGGACATTTCCACCGGCGCGTTTCACGTGATGGCCTGCCCGCTGGTACGGTTGGGGCCAGAGCTTGCCCGGCTTGGCGCGCGGGAGGTTCTGGTCGCCGACGGGCTGGATCAGGCCGCGATGCAGGTGCTGGAGGAGACCGGCGCCGCGATCGCCCCGCTCTCGCCCGCCAGTTTCGACAGCCGGTCTGCGGAGACACGGATTCAGTCTTTGTTTCAGGTGAAATCGCTCGATGCCTTCGGGCAGTTCAGCCGCGCGGACCTTTCGGCCATGGGTGCGATTGTCGATTACCTGGAGATCACGCAGAAAGGAAACCTGCCGCTCCTGCGCCCGCCCGTGGGTCAGGTCCCGGGGCGGATGATGCAGATCGACGCGGCGACCCGGCGCAATCTGGAGCTGACCTCGGCGCTGGCGGGGGGCCGTGCGGGATCGCTGCTCGCCACGATTGACCGGACGATCACCGCCGCCGGGGCGCGGTTGCTGGAACGTCGGCTCTCCAGCCCCTCGACGCAGGCGGACGTGATCCAGGGACGACTCGACTCCATCGGGTTCTTTCAGGATCAGGACCGGATCGCCGAGGATCTGCGCGACGCCCTGCGCCGGGTGCCCGACATGGACCGCGCCCTGTCGCGCCTGTCGCTGGATCGGGCCGGCCCGCGTGACCTTGCCGCGATCCGAAATGGGCTGATCGAGGCGCGGATACTGCACAAGATGCTGGAAAGGACCGACCTGCCCCCGCTGCTGGCCGAGGCAAGCGCGGGGCTGGCGGGCCATGACACCCTGATCGCGCTGCTCGAAAGCGCGCTGATCGCCGAACCGCCGCTTCTGGCGCGGGACGGCGGCTTTATCGCCAGCGGCTATCACGCGGAACTGGACGAGACCCGGCGGCTGCGCGACGAGGGGCGCGGCGTGATCGCCGGGATGCAGGCCGAATTCATCGAGGCGACGGGGATAACCTCGCTCAAGATCAAGCATAACAACGTCTTGGGCTATTTCATCGAAACCACGGCCACGCATGCGCAGAAGATGCTGTCGCCGCCGCTGTCCGAACGCTTCATCCATCGCCAGACCACCGCCAACCAGGTGCGGTTCACGACCGTAGACCTGTCCGAGATCGAGACCCGCATCCTGAACGCGGGAAACCGGGTGCTGGAAATCGAGAAGTCCCTGTTTCAGTCTCTAAAGCAGGCCGTTCTGGACCAGCATGAGGCCGTCAGCACCGCCGCCAGCGCCCTCGCGGAGATCGACCTTGCCAGCGCGCTGGCAACGCTCGCACGGGAGGAAAACTGGGTCCGACCGGTCGTGAATGACAGCCGCGATTTCGTGATCGCGGGCGGGCGGCATCCCGTCGTGGAACGCAGCCTGCAAAAGTCGGGTGAGCCCTTCATCACCAATGACTGCCAGCTTTCCGCGCAGGTGGACGAGGCCGCGCTGATCCTTCTGACCGGCCCCAACATGGCCGGTAAATCGACCTATCTGCGGCAGAACGCCCTTATCGCCATCCTCGCGCAGATGGGCAGCTATGTGCCGGCCTCCAACGCCACCATCGGCCTTGTCAGCCAGGTCTTCAGCCGCGTGGGCGCGTCGGACGACCTGGCGCAGGGGCGCTCCACCTTCATGGTGGAGATGGTCGAGACCGCCGCGATCCTGAACCAGGCCGATGACCGGGCGCTTGTGATCCTGGATGAAATCGGGCGCGGCACGGCGACCTATGACGGCCTCTCCATCGCATGGGCGACGCTGGAACACCTGCATGACGTGAACAAGTGCCGCGCGCTTTTTGCCACGCATTACCACGAGATGACGTCGCTTGCCGACCGCATGAAGGGGGTCGAGAATGCCACCGTCGCCGTGCGGGAATGGGAGGGTGACGTGATTTTCCTGCACGAGGTGCGCCCCGGCGGTGCGGACCGCTCCTACGGTGTGCAGGTGGCGAAACTGGCGGGCCTGCCGCAGGCGGTTGTTTCACGTGCGCAATCGGTGCTGGAGGCGCTGGAAAAGGGCGAGCGCGAGGGCGGTGAACGGCAAAAGGCGCTGATCGACGATTTGCCGCTTTTCTCTGCCGTGCAGGCACCGCCCCCTGCCCCGTCCAAGCCCTCGCCCCTGCTCGACCGGCTCAAATCCATCCATCCCGACACGCTTTCACCGCGGGATGCGCTGGATTTGATCTATGAGCTGAAAGAGCTGTCCGGCGATTAACCGGGGTTCGACGAGACGCCGACCTGTGCCGGGCGCAGCAGGCGGTCATGCAGCATGAAGCCCACGGCCATCACCTGGATGATTTCGCCCTTCTTGGTGTTGGGCAGCGGCGCCTCGAACATCGCCTCATGCTCCTGCGGGTTGAACGTGTCCCCCACCTCGGGCACCAGCGGCGACACGCCGTGCTTGGAGAAGACGTTGAGCAATTCGCGCAAAGTCAGTTCCACGCCCTCGATCACCGCGGTTGCGGCCTCATTTTCCTTTTCCTTCGCCGATTGCAGCGCGCGGTAAAGGTTGTCGTAAACCGGCAGCAGATCGCGGGCCAGTCTCGAGCCTCCATATTGCTCACCCTCGCGCCGGTCCCGGTCGGCGCGTTTGCGCACGTTTTCCGATTCCGCCAGAACCCGCAGCAGCCGGTCCTTCATCTCGTCACGCTCGGCGCGCATCAGTTCCAGCTCGGACGGGCCCTGATCCTCGGTGATGTCGACCGTCTCCTTGCCGCCATCAAGCGCCGCCTCCTCGCCTTCGAGGGCCGCCTCGATCTCGGCCTCTATGGCCTCGGGGTCGTCCAGGAACGTATCGTCTTTCGGTTCAGCCATGCCATTGCCTCTTATCCCTGGTCGGCAATCAGCTTTCCGACCAGTTGTGCCGTGTAATCCACTATCGGAACGATGCGACCGTAGTTCAGCCGCGTGGGGCCTATGACCCCGACCGCTCCGATGATCTTTCGATCAGCGTTCATATATGGGGAAACCACCAGAGAGGAACCCGAAAGTGAGAAAAGTTTGTTCTCCGACCCGATAAAAATGCGCACACCGTCGCCTTCCTCGGTCAGTTCGAGGAACTCGGCGATATCGCGTTTGCGCTCAAGATCGTCGAAGAGGGTGCGGATACGCTCCAGCTCCTCCGTCTCGGGCCCCGAATCAAGCAGATGGGACCGCCCGCGCACGATCAGCCGCTCGGTCCGGTCGCCTTCATCCACCCACATGGCGGCACCGCTCTCGATCAATTCGCGCGCCAGGCTGTCGATTTCCTGTCGGCGCGCCTGCACCTCGGTCTCCATCGCGCGGCGCAATTCGGTCACGGTCTTGCCCGCGGCCAATGCGTTCAGGAAATTCGCCGCCTCGCGCATCGAGCTTGGGGTTTGACCGGGGGGCGGCCTGAAAACACGGTTCTCGACATGGCCATCGGCAAAGACCAGCACCACCAACGCACGTTCGGGGGAAAGCGAGACAAATTCGACATGCTGGATCGGGGCCTCGCGCTTGGGCGTCAGGACAAGGCTGGCCCCCTGCGCCACACCCGACAGGGCCGAGCCGAGCCGGTCCAGCTTATGCGTCACATCCGCCGTGTTGTCGCCAAGCGTGTCATCCAGCCGCTTCCGGTCATCGCTGGTCAGGTCGCCGACCTCCAGCAAGCCATCGACGAACATCCGCAGGCCAAGCTGCGTCGGAACCCGACCGGCCGAGACATGCGGACTGCCGAGCAGGCCCATATATTCCAGATCCTGCATGACATTGCGCACCGTGGCGGCCGACACTTTCTCGGACAGGCTGCGGGTCAGCGTGCGTGACCCCATCGGCGCGCCGGTATCCAGATAGCCTTCGACCACGCGGCGGAACACCTCGCGGGAGCGGTCGTTCATTTCGGCAAGGATCTTGGTGGTTTCTGTCATCATTTCGGGCCGGGTCAGGTCCGGGTTATTAAGCGGGGTCGTGCCCGCAAGGTCAATCGGGGTTGCGTGTGGGCCGGGCGTGGGTCTATCCCCGGTCCAAACCAACCCTATCGGGAGACAGATATGCGCCCCTCCGGCCGAAACCTAGACCAGATGCGTCCGATTTCCATTGAAACCGATGTGCCGCGCTATGCCGAGGGCTCCTGCCTGATCAAATGCGGCAACACCCAGGTGCTTTGCACCGCCTCGCTTGAGGAACGCGTGCCGCCCTTCCTGCGCAACACCGGCCAGGGCTGGGTGACGGCGGAATACGGGATGCTGCCGCGCGCCACGCATACGCGGATGCGGCGTGAGTCCTCCGCCGGTAAGCAATCCGGAAGAACACAGGAAATTCAACGTCTTATAGGTAGGTCTCTGCGCGCCGGCATCGACAGGGTGGCGCTTGGCGAACGGCAGATCACGGTCGATTGCGATGTCATCCAGGCCGATGGCGGCACCCGCTGCGCGGCAATCACCGGCGGTTGGGTCGCGCTGCGCCTTGCGGTGAACAAGCTGATGAAGGCGGGTGACGTGATCTCGGACCCAATCACCGATCACGTCGCCGCAGTGTCCTGCGGCATCTATGCCGGACAATCGGTGCTGGACCTGGATTACGACGAGGATAGCGAGGCCGGGACCGACGGCAATTTCGTCATGACCGGCGCGGGCCGGATGATCGAGCTTCAGGCCAGCGCAGAGGGCGCGACCTTTGGCAAGGATCAGTTTCTGGAATTGATGGGCCTGGCCGAGAAAGGCGTGGCCGAGCTGGTTGTGGCACAGAAAGCGGCCACTACCTGATGCGGCGCTTTACCGGCGATACCTTGCTGATTGCGACCCATAACGAGGGCAAGCTGGAGGAGATTGCACATCTCCTCCATCCGCTCGGCATCACGGTGACATCCGCCAAGGCCCATGAGCTGCCCGAACCAGAGGAAACCGGCACTACCTTTGTGGAGAATGCCCGCATCAAGGCACATGCCGCCGCGAAGGCCACCGGCCTGCCCGCGCTGGCCGACGATTCCGGGATCGAGATCGACGCCCTGGATGGCGCGCCCGGTGTCTACACCGCCGATTGGGCCGAGACGCCTACGGGCCGCGACTTCGTCATGGCCATGACCAAGACGCATGAGAGGCTGGTCGCGTCGGGTGTCCGCGCCCCGCATACCGCGCGGTTTTGCTGCACCTTGGTCCTGGCCTGGCCCGATGGCCATGATGAAGTCTTTCCCGGCGTGATGAAGGGCGAACTGGTCTGGCCCATGCGCGGCGATCAGGGTCATGGGTATGACCCGATTTTCCAACCAGAAGGCTATGTTACGACTTTCGGAGAGATGGATCGGGACGAGAAGAACCGGATCAGCCACCGCGCCGATGCCTTCCGCAAACTGGTGGCGGCACTTGACCGCTGAAATGCAGCCCGAGGGCGGGTTCGGCCTCTACCTTCATTGGCCCTTCTGCCAGTCGAAATGCCCCTATTGCGATTTCAACAGCCATGTCTCGGCCCATATAGACCAGGATCGGTGGCAACGCGCCTACCTGTCCGAAATCCGCCGCTATGGAGAGATCACCAGGGGCCGCCATCTCGATACGGTTTTTTTTGGAGGCGGCACCCCTTCCCTGATGAATCCCGATCTGGTTCACGCGATTCTTGAAGAGATTCGGCTAACCTGGCCCCTATCCAACAGTTTCGAGGTCACGCTTGAGGCCAATCCTGGGTCCGTCGAGGCAGGACGCTTTGCCGGGTATCGCGACGCGGGCGTCAATCGCATCTCGATGGGTATTCAGGCGCTGAACGATCCGGATCTCAAGCGGCTTGGGCGACTGCACAGCGTGGCCGAGGCGCTGGCGGCCTATGACACCGCCCGTAACCTCTTTGACAGGGTCAGTTTCGACCTGATCTATGCCCGTCAGGATCAGCGGATCGAGGATTGGCGGCGGGAGCTGAATCAGGCTCTCGATATGGCGATAGATCACCTGTCGCTCTACCAGCTGACCATCGAGGACGGCACGGCCTTCGGGGATCGACACGCGCGCGGGGGGTTGCGCGGCCTGCCGCCCGATGATGATGCCGCGGCAATGTATTTCGTCACGCAGGAGCTGTGCGAGGCCGCCGGTATGGGCGGATACGAGATCTCGAACTATGCCCGCGACATGGCCGAAAGCCGCCACAACCTGATCTATTGGCGCGGTGGAGACTACATCGGGATTGGTCCCGGCGCGCATGGGCGGCTCACGGATGCAAGCGGTCGTCACGCCACCGAAACCGCCCTCGCCCCATTGACCTGGCTCATCCAGGTGGAGACGACCGGCACCGGAACGGCGTCAACAGAGGTGATTACACCCGCCGATCAGGCGGTCGAATACCTGATGATGAGCCTGCGCCTGCGCGAAGGCAGCTCCCGCAGTCGATTCGAGGCACTGAACGGCGCGGGATTGCCTGAGGGTGCGCTGGCCTGGCTTCAGGATGATGGCTTCCTGACCGTCACGAAGGATCGAATTGCGGCCACGGATCAGGGCCGCCCCGTATTGAACGCGATCTTGCGGGAACTTCTGGCCTAGCCGCGGTTCAGGATCTGGATGATATCGTCCAGCTGCGCCAGATCCGTGTAGCGGATCTTCACATGACCGCTGCCGCTCTCCGCGTCATGGTCGATGGTCACGGGCTTGCCAATGGCGGCGCTCAGATCGCCCTCCAACGCGACAGTATCGGCATCCTTTTCGGGCCGTGCACCAGTTCGACCGCCGCCTGTATCGGCTTTCTTCTTTTTCCGTGTCAGGGTCTCGACATCGCGAACCGACAGGCCCTTGCGCACAATCTCACGCGCCAGGTCAACCGCATCGTCTCGACCGATCAAGGCCCGCGCATGGCCCGCCGAAAGCTGGCTGTTGCGCAGCATCGTCTGCACCTCGTCGGGCAGCGACAGGAGCCGCATCAGGTTGGCGATATGCGACCGGCTTTTGCCCATCGCGTTGGCCAGGTGTTCCTGGGTCTGGTCAAACCGCTCCATCAACTGGCGATAGCCCGTTGCTTCCTCGATCGGGTTTAGGTCGGCGCGCTGGATGTTCTCGATAATCGCGACTTCCAGGACTTCCGTATCGTCGAACTCCCGCACGATCACCGGTATTTCGTGCAGTTGCGCCATCTGCGCCGCCCGCCAGCGGCGTTCGCCCGCAACAATCTGGAAATGCCCCTCGGCGTCAGGATCGGGGCGCACGATCAGCGGTTGGATGATCCCCTTCTCGCGCACTGACGCGGCCAGTTCCTCCAAGGCTTCCTGTGTGAAAGCGCGGCGCGGCTGATCGGGGTTCGGGCGCACGCGTTCGATTGGCACCTGCATATCCGCGCGACGCGGCGCATCCGGGGTCGGCGCTTCAGTATCGCCCTGCGGAATATCCGCCATCAGCGCCGACAATCCCCGCCCAAGCCCGCGTCTGTCTCGATTTGCCATGGTCTTCTCCTGTCAGGCGGGTTGCAACTGCCGCGAAAGAACCTCTCGCGCCAGGCTAATGTAGGCTTCGCTGCCGCGCGAATTTGGATCGTATTGCAGGATCGGCATCGCGTAGGACGGCGCTTCGCTGAGCCGGACATTGCGCGGAATCCGCGTCTCGTAGACCAGCTCCCCCAGGTTCGCGCGCGCGTCTTCTTCGACCTGACGGCAGAGATTGTTGCGCATGTCGAACATGGTCAGCACGACGCCCTCGATGCGCAGCCGGGGATTGGCCGATTGCCGCACCTCACGGATGGTCATCATCAGTTGCGACAGTCCTTCCAGCGCAAAGAATTCGGTCTGGAGCGGCACCAGAACCGCATCGGCGGCGGCCATCGCATTGACGGTGAGAAGGTTCAGCGACGGCGGGCAATC
This sequence comes from Alterinioella nitratireducens, assembly GCF_013155465.1. Taxonomy (GTDB): domain Bacteria; phylum Pseudomonadota; class Alphaproteobacteria; order Rhodobacterales; family Rhodobacteraceae; genus Alterinioella; species Alterinioella nitratireducens. The sequence goes on from NZ_JABJVX010000002.1 coordinate 209,541, forward strand.
CATCAGGACGATGTCGAACCCCTGCAAGAACTCGGGCGCAAGCGCGTCCTTCAGCAGGAAAACCCTGTTTTCATTGGCCACAAGCTCCACATCTGCGGAACTCAGATCGGTCGTCGCAGGCGCGATCCAGAGGTCTTCCACCTCGGTCGGCAGCACGATTTCCTGCAGGGCCATGCCCTCGATCAGCAGGTCATAGGTGGTATAGTTTCGCTGATCCGCGTCAATTCCCAAACCCGTGGAGGCGTTGCCCTGCGGGTCCAGGTCGATGATCAACACGCGCTGGCCTTCGGCAGCAAGGGCAGCGCCCAGGTTGATGGCTGTGGTCGTCTTGCCCACCCCGCCCTTCTGGTTGGCGATGGCAATGCAGCGCGGGCGCATGGGTTCAGGCACGGCTGATCTCTCCGATTTTCAGAATCACGGCCCCATCGGCCGTCCGACTGGGAAGACTGTCCATCTTCATCGTCCAGGCCTCAAGTGCTTCCTCGATTTCCTTTGCATGTGTTGCCCCCTTTAGGAAGAGCGCAACACCGTCAGGGGCAAGATGTCGCTCCGCGAAGGCGCAAAGCCCGCTTAATGAGGTCAGGGCACGGGCGCTGAGGATGTCGGCGTTTTGTGGCGCGGCGTCTTCGATCCGTTGCGAGAGAACCCTTATCTTCACCCCCATCTTCGTCGCGGTGCTGTTCAGGAAGCTGCCCTTGCGCAGGTCGGATTCGATGAAGGTGAAGTGCATCTCGGGGCCTGCCATTGCGGCACAGACCAGGCCGGGGAAGCCGGCACCGGAGCCGATATCGACCCAATGACCCGTTTTCCCATCGGCAAGGGCGAAAATCTGCGCCGAATCCAGGAAATGGCGCGTCCAGAGATCGGGCAAGGTGCTGGCTGAGACGAGATTGATCGCCTTTTGCCATTTCATCAACTCCTCGGCGTAGATCTGCAGGCGCTCCAGTGTTTCACGTGAAACATGGGCCGCGAACCACGCCTTCGCCGCGTCATCCGTCATGCGCGCCTGCGCTCCGCCTGGCGCAGTTTCATCAGCAACAAGGTCAGCGCCGCGGGGGTCATCCCGTCGATCCGCCCCGCCTGCCCCAGCGTTTGCGGTTGAATCCGTGCAAGTTTACCGCGCAATTCATTCGACAGCCCGTCAATCCCGTCATAAACGAACCCCTCCGGAATCCGGTGCGCCTCATCCCGCTTCAAGGCGGCGACATCGGATTTCTGGCGTTCGATATAACTGGCGTAGAGGGCCTCCCGCGAAAGCTGTGCCTTGGTTTCCACATCCAGCGCGTCCACCTCGGGCCAGATCGCCGCAAGGTCATCCATCTTGATATCCGGGAAGCCCAACAACTCCAATGCCGTGCGCCTCTGTCCATCCTGATTGACGTTCAGCCCGTGTTTGCGGGCCTCTGACGGCGTGACGCGCTGCCCGCGCATCACGTCATAGCCCTTGGCCAGCCGATCCATCTTGTCCTCGAACCGCGTAATTCGCTCCGGGCTGGCGAGCCCAAGTGCCATGGCCAGGGGCGTCAGACGCTGATCCGCATTGTCCGCGCGCAAGGTCAGACGAAATTCGGCGCGGGAAGTAAACATGCGGTAGGGTTCGGAAACCCCCCGCGTCACGAGATCGTCGATCATCACGCCAATATAACTTTCCGCGCGGCTGAACTGCACCGGGTCGCGCCCGAGCGCCTCGTGCGCGGCGTTCAAGCCCGCGACCAACCCCTGCGCGGCGGCCTCCTCATATCCGGTTGTCCCGTTGATTTGCCCCGCAAGATAGAGACCCGGCACATCCTTGACCTGCAATTCAGGCGTCAGGGCGCGGGGATCGACGTAATCGTATTCAATCGCATAACCCGGTTGCAGGATCTCGGCCGCTTCCAGACCAGTGATCGAGCGAACATAGGCCTCCTGAACATCAACGGGCAGCGACGTGGATATTCCGTTCGGATAGATCGTGTCATCATCCAGCCCTTCCGGTTCCAAGAAAATCTGGTGGGAATCCTTGTCGGCGAACCGCACGATCTTATCCTCGATCGAGGGGCAATAGCGCGGGCCGACACCGTCGATATGCCCACCATACATGGCCGAGCGCGCGAGGTTATCGCGGATGATCTCATGTGTTTGCGCGTTCGTGTGGGTGATGCCGCAGGCGATCTGGCGAACCTGCGGTCCGTTGGACAGGAACGAGAACATCACCGGATCATCATCGGCCGACTGGCTGTCCAGCACGTCCCAGTTGATGCTGCGCCCGTTCAGTCGTGGCGGCGTCCCCGTTTTCAAACGCCCAAGCGGCAGGTCAAAACTGTCGATCCGCTCGGCCAGCAGGACCGAGGGCTTGTCGCCCATCCGGCCACCGGGCCGTTGTTCATCGCCGATATGGATGACACCGCGCAGGAAAGTCCCGGTGGTCAGAACCACCGCTCCTGCCCGAATTTCCGAGCCGTCGGCAAGCCGAACACCGCGAACGCGGTCCCCATCCATCAGGAAATCGGCGGCCTCTCCTTCGATCACCGTCAGGCCGTCGAGACCGGAAAGCTCGGCTTGCATCGCCTGTTTATAAAGCTTGCGATCCGATTGCGTCCGTGGCCCCTGCACTGCCGGACCCTTGCGACGATTGAGCAGCCGGAACTGGATACCAGACGCATCCGCCACCCGTCCCATGGCGCCGCCAAGCGCGTCAATCTCACGCACCAGATGGCCTTTGCCCAAGCCGCCAATGGCCGGATTGCAGGACATGACGCCAATCGCATCGGCGCGCAGCGTCAGCAAAGCAACCCGCGCACCGGCCCGCGCAGCAACATGCGCCGCGTCTGCACCGGCATGGCCGCCGCCGATCACCACAACATCGAAATCCGAATGTTTCACGTGAAACACCTCATTTCCCGAGACAGAAGCGCGAGAAGATCTCGCCCAACACCGTCTCAACATCCATTCGCCCGATCAGGGCATCCAGGCGCCGCACCGCGTGTCGTAACTGCTCCGCCGCCAACTCTGTCCGCTCCGACCCGGCCTGAACTTCAGCCTGCGCCGCCTCCAACGCAGTAACCGCCCCAATCATTGCCTGGGCATGGCGCAGGTGGGTCGCGGTTGCCGCACGCGCCGTCCGCGCCTCAAGTCTCGCCGCGAGCGTGTCGATCAGCCGGTCCACCCCCGCGCCTGTCAAACCGGAGATTCCATCCCCCAGATCGGGGTATTTATCAGCTTTGCCTTGCAGAACCAAATCCTCTTTCCGCAAGGGAATTGGCGGCACTTCATCTCGCTCGGACTTCAGGAAAACGCGGAGATCGGCCGCTTCGGCCCGGGCGCGGGCACGCTCGATCCCGATCCGTTCAACCACGTCGCTCGACTCGCGCAATCCGGCGGTATCCAGAAACGTCACGGGCAGGCCGCGCAAATCCATGCGCACCTCAATCACATCGCGCGTGGTGCCCGCGACATCCGAGGTAATGGCCGCCTCACGACCAGCTAACATATTGAGAAGTGTGGATTTTCCAGCGTTCGGTGCGCCAAGGATCGCAACCTCGAACCCATCTCTAATGCGCTCTGCCACCTCGACGCCTGCAATCTCGCGATGCAGTGACGCACCCACCCTGCCGATCAGTTCCAGCACCTCAGGGGCCACGTCGACCGGCACCTCTTCATCCGCGAAATCGATCGTCACTTCCAGCAAAGCCACCGCCTGCAGAAGGTCGGCGCGCCAGTCTTCTACAAGATCGCCCAAGGCCCCGGAGAGCACGCGCAAGGATTGCACCCGCTGCGCCTCGGTCTCGGCATCCAGCAGATCGGCGAGTCCCTCGACCTGCGCCAGGTCCATCCGGTCGTTCTCAAGCGCGCGACGGGTGAACTCTCCCGGTTCCGCCAGTCGCGCCAGACCCGTCGCCTCAATCGCTCCAAGAACCGCCTTGATCGTCGCCGGGCTGCCATGGGTCTGGAACTCGACCACATCCTCGCCAGTGAAGCTGTTCGGGGCCGCGAAGCGGATCACAAGCGCATCGTCCAGATGCCCGCCTGCCCCGTCCCGCAAGACGCGCAGCCGCGCGGCCCCGATGGCGCGCAGCGACCCGGCCAGGGCCTGCCCGATCCGGGTCGCCTGTTCACCTGAAATCCTGATCACCCCGACGCCAGCTTTGCCCGGCGCGGTGGCCAGGGCATAGATCGTGTCCATTGCGGGGGCCTCCGACCGTTCGGTCAGCTGTTCATCGAATCGAAGAAATCCGAGTTTGTCTTGGTCTGTTTGAGCTTCGAGATCAGGAACTCGATTGCATCCGTGGTGCCCATCGGGTTCAGGATACGGCGCAGCAGGAAGGTCTTTTGCAGGTCAGCCTTATCGACCAGCAGATCCTCTTTCCGCGTGCCGGATTTGAGAATGTCCATGGCCGGGAAAACACGCTTGTCGGCGACCTTGCGATCCAGCACGATCTCGCTGTTGCCGGTGCCCTTGAACTCTTCAAAGATCACCTCGTCCATGCGGCTGCCGGTATCAATGAGCGCGGTGGCGATGATGGTCAGCGATCCGCCCTCCTCGATATTCCGCGCGGCGCCGAAGAACCGCTTGGGCCGTTGCAACGCGTTGGCATCGACACCACCGGTCAAAACCTTGCCCGAGGACGGAACGACCGTGTTGAAGGCGCGCCCCAGGCGGGTGATCGAATCGAGCAGGATCACAACGTCGCGTTTGTGTTCGACCAGGCGTTTCGCCTTTTCGATCACCATCTCGGCCACGGCCACGTGACGGGTCGCGGGCTCATCGAAGGTGGAGGAAACGACTTCACCCTTCACCGAGCGCTGCATGTCGGTGACTTCTTCCGGCCGTTCGTCGATCAGCAACACGATCAGGTAGCATTCCGGATGGTTCTGCTCGATCGAATGGGCGATGTTCTGCAATAGCACCGTCTTGCCCGTCCGCGGCGGCGCCACGATCAGGCAGCGCTGGCCCTTGCCGATGGGCGCGACCAGGTCGATGATCCGGGCCGAACGGTCCTTGGTGGTGGGGTCCGCCGTTTCCATCTGCAACCGCTCATCGGGGTAAAGCGGCGTCAGGTTGTCGAAGTTGATCTTGTGGCGGGCCTGCTCGGGATCCTGGAAGTTGATCTTGGTGGCCTTCACCAGCCCGAAATAGCGCTCATTCTCGCGCGGGGCGTTGATCACGCCATCAACCGTGTCACCGGTGCGCAAGCTGTGTTTGCGGATCATCTCGGGCGAGACATAGATGTCATCGGGGCCGGGTAGGTAGTTCGCTTCGGGCGAGCGCAGGAAGCCGAACCCGTCCTGCAAAACCTCAAGCACACCATCGCCCGAGATTTCCCAGCCATCCTCGGCCCGCTCCTTGAGGATCGAGAACATCATGTCGCCCTTGCGCATGGTCGAGGCGTTCTCGATCTCCAGCTCTTCGGCCATCGCCAGAAGATCCTTGGGAGACTTGGCTTTCAGGTCAGCCAGATTCAGTTGTTCGATGGGCTCAAGCTCGTCAATTGTCATGCGGATAATCTCGTCCCTCGCATGGCTCAGCCGGGTATCGGCGCGCCAATGGAGCAGGTTTCAATGGGAAACAACATGGGCCGGACGGCCCCGTTGACCCGCGAGTTAAGGCCGCTTGGGCGCAAAGTCAACCGTCTCAGGAGAAAGGCCGCGCGATGACCGAGACAACGATGACGATCAGCAACACGGTCGGCACCTCGTTCCAGATCCGGTAGCTGCGCCCGGAACGGGTGTTTTCCCCCTTGGCGAAGTCCTTGCGGCGCCAGGCCAGCCAATGGTGGAACCAGGTCATCACCAACACCGCCGCCGCCTTGGTCCAGGGCCAGACATCGCCCCAGTAGACAACACCGGGCGTGAAGACCAGGCCGAGGCCAAACACCCAGGTGGCGATCATCGCCGGGTTCATGATCGCGCGCAGCAGACGGTATTCCATGGTCTGAAAGAGGGCGTCGGTTTCGGTGCCGGCTCCGACCTTCTCCGCGTGGTAGACGAAGAGACGCGGCAGGTAGAACAACCCGGCCATCCAGGCGATGACCGAGATGACATGCAAGCTCTTGGTCCAGGGGTAGGCCGCGGCCAGATATTCACCGATCATGTCACACTCCTTCACTGTCCCTCTTCAATAATAAATATTTAAGAAAGAAAAGATGTTGTTGTTGTTGGGCCTCTGGATAACAGGGATAACTCGGTTTGGCCGTATCGCTGCACAGACCTGTCCACAGGGCATCCGAGATCCAGGCAAATCTGATCAATCTTGGATCAATTTACTTATAACACTGATACTAAAAGGAAATATTCAAGAACCATGCCGGATCAATCTGTTGAAAACCTGTGGCCGACTCACGCGGGGCCCCGGTTTCTTCACCGGTCCCGGTGCGACGATTGCCCCCAAGGGTAACTCCCGCGCAAAAGCGGCATAACCCGGCCAACTTCCGTGGATTTCGCTGAATCGCGCAGTTATACAGATCCCATCCAAGCGGTTTTCCCGTGACTTGTTCAGAGAGTTATCCAATGCCTGCGCTCATCCTCGCCACGGCGTCCGAGGTCCGTCAGTCGCTGCTCAAGCAATCGGGGATCCGGTTCAAGACGCAGGCCGCCCGGATCGACGAGGCGGCGATCAAGGCCGCGATGCTTCAGGAGGGGGCCACGCCGCATGACATCGCCGATGCCCTGGCCGAATACAAAGCCCGCAAGGTCTCACAGAAACACGCCGACGCGATGGTGATCGGCTGCGATCAGGTGCTGGAATTTCGTGGCAAGCTGCTTTCCAAACCCAAGAACGTGGAGGCCGCGATTTCGCAACTGATCGAACTGCGCGGCCACAGCCACAAGCTGCACTCCGCCGTTGTGATCTACGAGAACGAACAACCTGTCTGGCGGCATGTCGGCCAGGTCCGGCTGGAAATGCGCAACCTCAGCGACGACTACATCGCCCAATACATGAGCCGCAACTGGCCCGGCATCGCCGATTCCGTCGGGGCCTACAAGCTGGAGCAGGAGGGCGTGCGCCTCTTCTCGCGGGTCGAGGGCGACTATTTCACCGTTCTGGGTTTGCCATTGCTGGAGCTGATCGGTTACCTGACCCAGAGGGGGGTGATCGAGGGATGAGTGACAAATTGCTGCTTGCCGGTGTGATCGGCGATCCGATCGCGCATAGCCGCTCGCCCCGGTTGCATGGCCATTGGCTGGATCGCTATGGCATAGACGGGCATTACGTGCCGCTGCATGTAACGCGCGACAATCTGCATGAAACGCTGCGCCTGTTGCCGGAACTTGGGTTTTCCGGCGTCAACGTCACCATCCCGCACAAGGAAACCGTGTTGCAGATCGCCGATGGCGTGACCGACCGCGCGGCGCTGATCGGGGCGGCGAACACGCTGACCTTCACGGCGAACGGGCGTTTGCAGGCGGATAATACCGACGGCGCGGGCTTTATCGAGAACGTGAAACAATACACCCCCGGCTGGCGCGCCGACGAGGGGGCCGCGCTGGTCCTGGGTGCCGGCGGCGCGGCGCGGGCGATTGTTTGCACCCTGCTGGCCGAGGGATGCCCGCATATCTTCCTGGTCAACCGCACCCGCAGCCGCGCCGACGCGCTGCACCAGCATTTCGGCGCGCGGGTGCAGGTCACGGACTGGACCCGCATTCCCGATGTGTTGCCCGACACGGCGTTTCTTGTGAATACCACCTCGCTTGGCATGGCGGGCGGCCAGCCGCTGCATATCAACCTCGACAATCTCTACCCGCGCACGGTCGTGGCCGATATTGTCTATAACCCGCTGGAAACCGACCTCCTGCGCGATGCGGCTGCGATCGGCTGCCATGTTGTCGATGGCTTGGGAATGCTGCTGCATCAGGCGGCCCCCGGTTTCGAGCGCTGGTTCGGCAAGAAGCCCGAGGTTGACGACGAATTGCGCGCGGTGATGTTGGGGCAGGAATGAGCTTTGTCCTGGGTCTCACCGGCTCCATCGGGATGGGCAAGACGACCACGGCCAATTTCTTTCGCCGCGCCGGTGTGCCGGTCTGGGATGCTGACGCGGCGGTGCATCGCCTCTATCAGGCGGGTGGCGCGGCGGGGCCCGAGATCGCCGAAATCTGCCCCCAGGCGGTGACGGACGGTGCCGTGGATCGCGGGGCGCTCAAGGATTGGATGGCGCGTGACGACACGGCCCTGAAACAGATCGAGGCCATCGTGCATCCCCTCGTCGCGCAGGACCGCGCCGATTTCCTGGCGGCGCATTCCGATGCCCCGCTGGTGGTCCTCGATATCCCCTTGCTCTATGAAACCGGCGCGGCGGATGCGATGGACGCGGTTCTTGTGGTCTCGGTCGATGCCACGGAACAGCGCCGCCGCGTGCTGGAGCGGCCCGGCATGACCGAAAAGACATTCGCTTCGATCCTCGCCCGCCAGGTTCCGGATCGTGAAAAAAGGCAACGGGCAGACTATGTTATCGAAACCTACGACCGTGACGTGACGCGGCAGAAGGTGGATGCGTTGATCGACAACCTGACGAAAGGCATGTGATGCGGCAGATCGTTCTGGATACCGAAACCACGGGGTTCGAACCGGCAGAAGGCGACCGGATCGTCGAGATCGGGGGGGTTGAGTTGCTCAACCACATGCCCACGGGCCGGGTCTATCACCAATATATCAACCCCGAGCGGGCGATGCCGGAATCGGCCTTTGCGGTCCATGGCTTGGGCGATGAATTCCTGCGCGACAAGCCGGTCTTCCGCGCCATCGCACAGGAGTTTCTGGATTTCGTCGGCGACGCGCAGCTGGTCATTCACAATGCGGGCTTCGACATGAAGTTCCTGAACGCCGAGCTGGAATGGGCGAAATTGCGCAAGCTGCCCGACACCCAGGCGCTGGACACGCTGGCCATCGCGCGCAAGAAATTCCCCGGCTCGCCCGCATCCCTCGATGCGCTCTGCCGTCGCTTCGGGATCGACAATTCCGCGCGTGAGAAGCACGGCGCACTGCTCGATTCCGAGATCCTGGCCGAGGTCTATCTGGAACTGATCGGCGGTCGGCAACCGGGTTTGGTGCTGAACACACGCAGCCGCGATCAGGGGCTAGGACAGGATACCGAGAGCTGGCGCCCCCGGCCCCGTCCGACCCCGCTGCCATCCCGTCTTACAGAAGAAGAAGCCGCCGCCCATGCCGCCTTTGTAGACGAGTTGGGCGACGGCGCTGTCTGGAACCGGTCTTAGAGTCGCATGTCCGAGAGGCTCAAAACCGGTTCCCACTTTTGAGCGACATGCTTCAGGCGTCGGCGTGCGGCTTGGCCTGCGCGCGGCGGGCCAGATCGTTGCGGTAAACCTGGATGAAATCGACATTGTCGAGGTTTAGCGCCGGGAAACCGCCATCGCGGGTCACGTCGGACACGATGCGCCGGACGTAAGGAAACAGCATCCGCGGACATTCGATATGCAGGAACGGGTGCAACTGCTGCTGCTTGATGTTCTCGATCTGGAAGATCCCGGCGTATTCCATCTCGATCAGGAAAATCTGCTGGTTGTCTTCCTTGGTCTTGCTGTCGATCTTCAGCTTGATCACCACGTCATACTGGTTCTCGGTCTGACGCTTGCGCCCCTCGACGCCGATCTGCATCTGCACCTCGGGCTGCGTATTGCCCTGCACGCCTTTCTGTGCGGCGATATTCTCGAAGGACAGATCGCGGACGAACTGGCCCAGGATCTGCATCTTCGGCATCACCGGCGCATCCTGCCCGGCGGTGGTTTCCGGGCTTTCGGCCCCGTTTTCTTCGGCCATCAGGCTCTCCCATCAAATGTTCATGGCGCGGTTTACCAGACCCGTCTGGGGGCCTCAATGCCTGGTCAGGTCCGTGGGGCCGCGCCGCTCGCTCCCCTCGACCTCGTAGTCGCCGTCGATCACATCGTCGTCGGGCCGCGCGCGCCAGCGCTCCTGCCCTGACACGACCGAGCGGACCTCGATCCGCTTGCCGATCTGGCGCATCACGAAACGGCGCACGCCCGGAAACAGCAGCGCAAAGCCAAGCGCGTCGGTGAAAAACCCCGGCGTCAGCAAGAGCGCGCCGGAAAACAGGATCATCGCGCCATGGGCCAGCGGCTCGGTCGGGTCGGTCAGGTCATTGAAACTGCGCTGCAATTTCGCCAATGCCTGTGCGCCCTGCGACTTCACCATCATCGTGCCTGCAAACGCCGTGGCGACCACGATGGCCAGCGTCGGCCACAGGCCAAGCCAGCCGCCGACCTGGATGAACAGGGCGATCTCGAGGATCGGCACACCGACGAAAAGAAAAAACAGCCACATATGCGTTCCTTTCTGGCCAAAAGGGCGGAAACTCGCGGCTCTGCCACATGGACTTGCCCGTCCCCCGTGCCTACATATGTGTGATTGGTCCGAATATGTAAGGCCACAACCGAGACAAGAGGTGTCCCGCGATGAATTCTTCGCTTCTGCAATTGCTGGTGCTGGCCGGGATCGCGATATTCCTGATCCTCAAGCTGCGCAGCGTGTTGGGCACGCGGGAAGGCCACGAATCGGAACCTATGCGCCCGGTGGAGCGCAGCCGCCCCGACCGTCGCCGCGATTTCGAGGTGATCGAGGGCGGCCCCGACCGTGACATCACCGATCATGTCGAGGATGGCAGCAATTCGGCCAAGGCGCTGGCCGCGATGAAGATGGCCGAACCCGGCTTCAGCGTCTCGGAATTCCTGGGCGGTGCGCGCGGCGCCTATGAAATGATCCTGATGGCGTTCGAGAACGGTGATGTCGACGGGCTGCGCCCCTTCCTGGCCGATGACGTGATGGAGACGTTCGAATCCGTCATATCCGAGCGCGAGGCGCAGGGCCTGACAATCGACGCCAATTTCGTCGGTGTGCGCGAATTGACCCTGCAGGAGGCCGAATTTGACCGCGCCACCAGCGAGGCGCAGATCACCATCCGCTTCGTCGGCGAACTGACCTCGGTCGTGCGCAATGCCGAGGGCGAGGTTGTCGAAGGCGACCCCAACGCCATCAAGCGGCAGCGCGATATCTGGACCTTTGCCCGCGAGATGGGCAGCGACAACCCGAACTGGGTCCTGGTTGCCACTGGCGGATGACCCATGCGCGGCGGGCTGATAGCACTGCTGGTATCGCTTATCGCCAGCATCGGAACGCCCGCCATGCCCCAGGTTAGTGCCGAGATCCTCCGTTTCGACGATCTCGACGGTTGGGCCGAGGATGATCACGAGGCCGCGCTCGACGTGTTCCTGAACACCTGCCCCGACATGACGGATGGCGAGTGGCTCCGCCTCTGTGCACTTGCCCAACAACGCCCCGCCGCCCGCACGTTTTTCGAGCTGTTCTTCCGCCCCGTGATGTACGGCGGCGAAGGTGACGCGCTCTTTACCGGATATTTCGAGCCTGAGCTTGACGGCTCGCGCGTGCGCACGGGGCGCTTTCGCTACCCGGTCTATCGCCTGCCCCCCGAGGTCACTGGCCTCTGGCGCACGCGGCAGGAGATCGAGGAGAGCGGCGTGCTGGAGGGTCGCGGGCTGGAGATCGCCTGGGTCGACGATTCGGTCGAGCTGTTCTTTCTGCAAGTCCAGGGGTCGGGCCGCATCCGCCTGCGCGACGGATCGGTGATCCGGGTCGGCTATGGCGGGCGCAACGGGCATGAATACCGCTCGGTCGGGCAGGAACTGGTCCGGCGTGGCATCTACCAGCCGCATCAGGTCTCGGCGCAGGTGATCCGTAACTGGGTGCGGCGCAATCCCGTCGAGGGGCGCGCCCTGCTGTATCACAACCCCTCCTACGTCTTCTTCCGCGTCATCCGCACCCGCAACCCGGAGGATGGCCCGCTTGGTGCGATGAACCGCTCCATCACCACCATGCGCAGCATTGCGGTCGATCCCGATTTCACGCCCCTCGGTGCGCCGGTCTGGATCGAGAAGGATGGCGAAGCCCCCCTGCGCCGCTTGATGATCGCGCAGGACACCGGGTCCGCCATTCAGGGGCCGCAACGCGCCGACATCTTCTACGGCACCGGCGACGCGGCGGGGCGCGAGGCGGGCCGCATCCGCGACCCTGGCCGGATGATCGTTCTCTTGCCGATCGAACTTGCCAATCTGGCCGTGCCGGAGGCTTGAGCCATGGCCCGACGCCCGCCCAGGACGCTCAGCAATGAGGACAGGAAACTGTGGTCCGCCGTCGCCAAGACCGTGACGCGCAATGCGCAGCCCAAGAAACCCGTTCTTGACCAATCGCGTCCAAAACCGAAACCGACACCGGCCAGGACGCCGGAGCCGGATTTCAAGGTGCAGGATTTCCGCATCGGTGAGACCGCGCCGCCCGCCCTGCCCGGCCACCGCCTGTCCCCGTCGATCTCGGACCGTCTGGCCGCGGCGCCCGTCCGCATGGATCACGCCACCCACAAGAAGATGAAACGCGGCAAGCTGAGCCCCGAGGGCCGGATCGACCTGCACGGCATGACATTGGATCAGGCGCATCCCGCGCTGATCGGTTTCATCCAGCGCGCGCAGGCGCAGGGCAAGCGGTTGGTCCTGGTGATCACCGGCAAGGGCAAACATCGCGACGATCCCGGCCCGATCCCCGCGCGCCGCGGCGTGTTGAAACACCAGGTTCCCGCCTGGCTGCGCGCGGCCCCCCTGTCGGGGCTGGTCCTGGAAATCCGCGAGGCGCACCTGCGCCATGGAGGCGCTGGCGCCTATTACGTCTATCTACGCCGCTCGCGCTAGACTGGGGCGGGCGCGGATCACGCCAAAGGTCAGGAGAAGCGACGATGCGATGAACCAGACGGCAATCCCTGACATTTGCGTCGTGAACGGCATGCCCGCGTCGATCAACAGCCCCGTGATCGCCGGTCCGATGGCCGACCCGAGGACCATTGCCGCCGTCGCCACCGCCTTGATCCCGCCCAGGTTGCGGGTGCCGTAGAACTCGGCCCAGAAGGCGGCGGGCAGTGTGGCGTTCGCGCCCGAGGTTACACCCATCAGCGCATAGGCCAGCGCCGCGCCAAAGAGGCTCTCGGCGCTGGCCATGACGAGGAAGCTGAGCGCGATGGGAACCTGATACCAGGGCATCAGCCGCGCGGTGCCGAACCGGTCGATGGCCCATCCCGACAGCAGCATGAACACCGTCACCACGGTGGTGTAGAGAGGGAACAGCGCGACAAAGGACACATGGCTCCATCCCTTCATCTCCGACAGGTGAACCTGCTGGAAAAACAGGGCGGTTACAAAGGCGGACGGGCCCATGATGGCGGGAAGCATGCACCAGAACAGCGGGTGGCGCAGCATCTGGCCGCGGGTCCAGTGGCGGTCCTGCATCCCCGTGACATTGTCCGATTCCGCCAGCGATTGCGGCGTACGCTCCTGCCTCAGCAGCCGGTGCATCAGCGGCACCACCATCAGCACGAACAGCCCCGCCGCCAGCCACAGAAGCCGCCAGTCGACAAAGGCCATGACCCAGACGAAAAGCAGCGGCAGCAGCGCCTCGCCCAGGGCGATCCCGGTTCCCGCCACGGCCAGCGCCCGACCCCGCGTCGCCACGAACCAGCGCGCCATGGCGACCGTGGCGATGTGGCTGGTCATGCCCTGCCCGGTCAGCCGCAGCAGGAAGATCGACACCGGCAACAGCCAGCCCCAGGGGTTTCCGGCCATGACGACAGAGGCCCCGGCAAGGCCAAGCAGCACAACAACCCCCAGGTTCCTGACGCGAAACCGGTCGGTCAGCGCGCCCGACCACAACATCACCGCCGCCGAGGCCGCGGTGCCGATGGAATAGATCACGCCCCACTGCCCATGGCTGAGCGAAAATTCCTCCATGATCTGACCCGCGAAGATCGAGATAAAGAAGGTCTGTCCAAAGCTGGAGGTGAAGGCCAGAAGCCCGCCCGCAAAAAGAAACGCCGCATTGTCGCGCAGGAAGGTCGTGAACGGCGTCATTGCAAGACGGGGCTGAGCAGGATCTGCGTCGCGTTCTGGATCGTCAGGACCGTTCCGGGCACGAGACCGATGGCGCTTTCTTCCTGTGCCGCGCCGAAGGTCGGGAAGCCCCCGAGCAGCCGGATCAGCGACGGCGAGGTGGCAAAGGTCGCGTGATTGGCCCAATCGCCCGCCCCGCCCTCGAAGGCCGAAAGGTCGATCAGCGTGATCTCGAATTCAGCCACATCCTCGGGCGTGCCGATGCTGCCAAGCCGGTTCTGCCGCCCGGTAATGCCGGCCGACAGTCGTAGCGCGCGGTCCTGGCGCGATGTCATGATGACGAAGGGCTGCGGCAGGGGTTCCAGCGCGCGGGCCTGTGTCTGGAACACCTCGATGTCGATATCGGGCGAAATCAGGACAACGCCTGACAGATCGTCCAGCACCGCGTCATTGCCCGAAATCCGTATCTGGCGCAGGGTCTCCATCGCCAGGCTGGCCCCGACAGAATGCCCGATCAAGAGGATCCTTTCGGCCCCGGCGGCAGAGAGGTCGCGCAGGAACACCTCAAGCGCATCGCGCGAGAATGTCGCGCTTTCGCGGTCGAAGACATAGCCAAGCGGGTTGCCCGCACTGGGCCATGAGAAATGCGCAACCACGCCGGCCGTGTCGTAATCATGCGCCATCTGCGCCACGCGAAAGAGGCCCGAAGCGAAGTTGTTGTTATAGCCGTGGATGAACACCACGACCTCGCGGTCGGCGACGGGACGCGCCTGCAATTCGCGGCGGATCTGGCTGCGGAAGGCTCCCGCACTGCCGTAGCGGTCAGCCCGCACGACACCAAAATCTGTCTCCGGATCATAGCGGTATTCGGCCCAGGAGATCTCGCCGACCTCACGCACGGGCGGGATCGCGACCTCGAACCTCGTGTAATCCAGTTGGGACTCGCGTCCGGCGCTGTAGCTCTGGTCCTCGAAGGCGCGGTTCGTGGCGACGAAGACGGTGCGTGTCGCCGTCACCTGGGTTTCATCCGGCACCATTTCGATGCGCGGTTGCGGCCCGCAGGAGGCAACAAACACGGCCAGAACAAGGAAGAGAGGACGGATCATCTGAACGGCCCTAACCGATCGCGGGGAGACTCGCAGCCCCTATAGCACGTAGCGGCTGAGATCGGCGGATTTCATCAACTCGCCCAGATTATCGTCGACGAACGTGGCATCCACGACAATCTCGTCCCCGGTGCGGTCGGGGGCGGTGAAGCTGAGCTCCTCGAACACCCGTTCCATCACGGTATAGAGCCTGCGTGCGCCGATATTCTCAATGCTCTGATTGACCTGCGCCGCGATCCCCGCCAGGGCCTTGATCCCGTCCTCGGTGAAGGCGACCTTCACCTCCTCCGTCGCCATCAAGGCGGTGTATTGCCGGGTCAGGGCGTTGTCGGTCTCGGTCAGGATGCGCACGAAATCCTCTTCCGTCAGCGCCCGCAACTCGACCCGGATCGGCAGGCGGCCCTGCAATTCGGGCAACAGGTCCGAGGGCTTGGCGATATGGAACGCGCCCGAGGCGATGAAAAGGATATGATCGGTCTGCACGGCGCCGTGCTTGGTCGAGACGGTGGTGCCTTCGATCAGCGGCAGCAGGTCGCGCTGCACGCCCTCGCGGGAGACATCCGCGCCGCGCGCATCCGACCGGGCGCAAACCTTGTCGATCTCGTCCAGAAACACGATGCCGTTCTGCTCCACCGCTTCCAGCGCGGCCTTGGTCACGGTCTCGTCGTCCAGCAGCTTGTCGGCCTCCTCGCCGATCAGCACGTCATAGCTGTCGCGCACCTTCATCTTGCGCCGCGTGGTGCGCCCCCCGAAGGCTTTCCCGAACACGTCGCCGAGGTTCATCATCCCCATGTTCTGCCCCGGCTGGCCGGGGATCTCGAACATGCTCATCGGGTTGGAGGTGTCGGCCACGTCCAGCTCGATCTCATGATCGTCCAGCAGGCCGTCGCGCAGCTTCTTTCGGAACATCTCGCGGGTCTGCTCGCGGGCGTCGGAGCCTGCGATGGCCTCGATCACGCGATCCTCGGCGGCGGCTTCGGCGCGGGCCTTGACCTCCTCGCGCATATGGGCGCGGGTCTGGATGATGGCGTTGTCGACCAGATCGCGGATGATCTGTTCCACGTCGCGCCCGACATAGCCCACCTCGGTAAACTTGGTTGCTTCGACCTTGAGGAACGGCGCATGGGCCAGCTTCGCCAGGCGGCGGCTGATCTCGGTCTTGCCGACGCCGGTGGGGCCGATCATCAGGATGTTCTTGGGGTAGACCTCGTCGCGCAGGTCGTCGGACAGCTGCTTGCGCCGCCAGCGGTTGCGCAGGGCCACGGCCACGGCGCGCTTGGCGTCCTTCTGGCCGATCACGAAGCGGTCCAACTCGCTGACGATTTCGCGCGGGGTCATGTCGGTCATGGTGCGGGCTCCTCTTTGGGCAGCATCTGCCAGGGGGGAAGGCGGGTCTTGCCGGGAAAGCGGGGCAGGCCGTTCAGGACGGTGCGGCGGATCGCTTCCCATTTCGCGCCAAGCAGCACCAGGACAAGGCCGAGGCCAAGGATGACGAAGAAGGCGTTATCCTCGATCACCGTCATCGACAGGGCCACGATATAGCCGACCGCCGAGACAAGGAAGGACCGCCGGTCGATCACGATGGCAAAGATCGCCATGGCGGCGACGAAGGCGATCAGGCTGGCCTGCGCCGACAGGGTTCCGATCTCGAACAGGGTCAGCGCCACGGTGTTGACGATGGCGGGTGCGGCGATGACATGCAGCCAGAACCCGCTTTGCGCGCGGCGGGTCAGGCGATGCGGGTCGCTCATGTCGAACCAGAGCGCCACGATCAGGCCGACAAGCCCAAGCGCCATGGTCAGGATCGCGAAGGGGCCGTCATTGGTCAGCAGGAACATGTCACGCGGATCCTGGGGCAGGGTGCCGCCAAGCGAGACAAGCCCGAAGGCCGTCAGGAACACGCCGCCCGCGATCAGCGCCATGGTGAACGGCACCCGGAATATCGCGTAATAGCCGCCAAGAAGCACCGTCGCCGTGCCCGCCGCCATGGTCAGCCATTGCGGCAGGTTCGCCTGCATCATCCAGCCAAGCGCCGCCCCCAACTGACCCGCCGCCTGCGCGAAGAAGATGGCGAGCACGATGGAGGGGCCGACCATCCGTCGTTTCAGGGTGAAATACCACGCCAGGAGGCCGATCACCGCGATGGCGATCAGCGCGTAGATCAAGGTCCAGGTGGAGCCGTTGGCGGTGAAGTTGGTCAGCGTGATGCCGGTGACGCCAAGCCAGCCCGAATAGAGGATGACGAGACCCACGATGATGAAGACCTCGTTGAACCCACGGAACAGCTCGAACGGCTCATCCAGCCCCGACATGTGCTGACGCACCCCGCTGCGGGTCTGCGAAAGCGCCACCAGCGAGGCCGCCTGCGCCTCGGTCATCATGCCCGCGCCGACGGCGGCGCGGATGTCGTCGCGGGTGATGTCGGTCATTTGCCGATCCGCTCGACCGTCAGATTTCCGTTGGTATAGACACAGATATCGGCCGCGATCTGCATGGCGCTGCGGGCGATCTCCTCGGCGTCCTTGTCGGTGTCGATCATCGCGCGGGCGGCCGCGAGGGCATAGTTGCCGCCCGATCCGATGGCGGCAATCCCGTGTTCGGGTTCCAGCACATCGCCCGCGCCGGTAATGACGTAGAGTTCCGACCCGTCGGTCACGATCAGCATCGCCTCCAGCTTTTGCAGGTACTTGTCGGTGCGCCAGTCCTTGGCCAGTTCGACACTGGCGCGCTGCAATTGACCCGGCGTGGCCTCCAGCTTGGCCTCCAGCCGCTCCAGCAGCGCAAAAGCATCGGCGGTAGAGCCTGCGAACCCGGCCACGACGTCATAGCCGCCGGGAGACAGGCGGCGCACCTTGCGGGCCGAGCCCTTGATCACGGTCTGACCCAGGCTGACCTGGCCATCACCCGCGACAACGACCTCATCGCCCTTGCGGATGCCGATGATCGTGGTGCCGTGCCAGCCGGGGAACTCCGAATTGCTCATGCCGATCTCCTTGGTTGCGTGGCCTATATGACCATCTGGCCGGGTGGCCGCAAGAGAGGGGGCCGCAAGGCACGGGCACGACCCGGCTCGCTGCGCCCGCCCGTGACAATTCTTTCGGGTTTCCCCGCCGCGATGGCGCACTATATTGCCACTCACTGCGCGAATGTGATTATCAGGAGGACTAGAATGATCCGTACCCTTAGCTTTGCAGCCGCTATGCTGGCCGCGCCGATGGCGTTTGCCGACAGCGATGAGGCCGCCCCGTCCGGTGATCCCCAAGCCGGTGAGGCGGCGTTCCGCCAATGTATCGCCTGCCACGTCGTGCGCGACCCCGAGGGCAACGTGCTGGCCGGCCGCAACGGGCGTACCGGGCCGAACCTCTACGGCATCTCCGGGCGTCCCGCCGCCAGCATCGAGGATTTCCGCTATGGTCCCGGCATCCTTGAGGCCGCCGAGGCCGGGCTGGTCTGGAATGAGGAGACCTTCAGCGAGTATGTCCCGAACGCCACCGAGTTCCTGCGCGAATACACCGGCAACAGCCGCCTGCGCAGCGCGATGTCCCCGCAGCGGGTGGATGAAGAGGATGTGGCCAACCTCTGGGCCTTCATTGTCTCGCTCGGTCCCGACGAGATGGAGGACGATGAAATGGAGGACGATGAAATGGAAGAGGACGCGTCCGAGTAGGCGATCCGTCACCGAGAACGAGAAAGGCGCGCCCCCGGACCCGGCGGCGCGCCTTTCTCTTGTTCCCGTAGCCCGGTGTCAGGTCAGGCTGCGCTCGACCTCTTCGCGCTCGAAGATTTCGATGACATCGCCTTTGCGGATATCGTCGTAATTCTCGAACGCCATGCCGCATTCCTGGCCGGACTGGACCTCTTTCACTTCGTCCTTGAAGCGCTTGAGCGTCTTCAGCGTGCCTTCGTGGATCACCACGTTGTCGCGCAAGAGGCGCACCCCGGCGGAGCGGCGGGCCACGCCTTCGGTCACCAGGCAGCCCGCGACATTGCCGACGCCGGTGACGCGGAACGTGTCCTTGATCTCGGCGTAACCGATGAAGTTCTCGCGCACCTCCGCCGAGAGCAAACCAGAGGCCGCCTTTTTCACGTCATCCACCAGATCGTAGATGATCGAGTAATAGCGGATCTCGACACCCTTCTGGTTGGCCGCGTTGCGTGCAGGCGCATTGGCCCGGACGTTGAAGCCGATCACCGGTGCGCCGGACGCTTCGGCCAGGGTGATGTCGCTTTCGGTGATGGCACCCACACCGGCATGAAGGATGCGCACACGCACTTCGTCGTTTCCGATCTTCTCCAGCGCTTGCGCGATCGCCTCGGCGGACCCCTGCACATCGGCTTTCATCAAGACCGGCAATTCGGCCACGCTCTCATCCGCCTTGGCCTTGGCCAGAAGCTGATCGAGCGTGGTCGCGGCACCGGCTGCGGCGCGCTTGTCCTTGGCGGCCTGGGTCCGGTAATCGGCGATTTCGCGGGCCTGTGCCTCGGTGTCGACGACGTTCAGGACGTCGCCCGCCTCGGGCGTGCCGTTGAGGCCGAGAACCTCGACCGGAACCGACGGACCGGCCTCTTTCACACGTTCGCCCTTGTCATCGACCAACGCGCGGACTTTGCCCCATTGTTCGCCGACGACGAAGATATCGCCCTGTTTCAGGGTGCCGTTCTGCACCAGAACCGTGGCGACGGGGCCGCGACCCACATCCAGCTGCGCCTCGATCACCGCGCCCGAGGCGGAGCGGTCGGGGTTGGCCTTCAGTTCCAGGATTTCGGCCTGCAACGCGATGGCGTCCAGCAGGTCGTCCAGGCCCTGGCCGGTCATGGCCGAAACCTCGACATCCTGCACGTCGCCCGACATGCCCTCGACCACGACTTCGTGCTGAAGCAGGTCGGTGCGGACCTTGTTGGGGTCGGCGGCGGGGCGGTCGATCTTGTTGATCGCGACGATCATCGGGACGCCTGCGGCCTTGGCGTGATTGATCGCCTCCACCGTCTGCGGCATCACCGCGTCATCGGCGGCCACGACCAAAACCACGATATCCGTGACCTGGGCACCGCGCGCGCGCATCGAGGTAAAGGCCGCGTGGCCCGGCGTATCGAGGAAGGACAGCACCGCACCCTTGTCGGTGGTGACCTGGTAGGCCCCGATATGCTGCGTGATGCCGCCCGCCTCACCGGCGACGACCTTGGCGTTGCGGATCGCGTCCAGAAGCGAGGTCTTGCCGTGGTCGACATGGCCCATGATGGTGATGACCGGCGGGCGCGAGACCAGATCCTCGGGCTTGTCCTCGACCGAGTCGATGACCTGTTCCACGTCGGAATCGGAGACCCGAACCATGTTGTGGCCAAATTCCTCGACGATCAGCTCGGCGGTATCTTGATCAACGGGCTGGTTCTGCGTGACCATCATGCCCATGTTCATCAGCGCCTTGACCACGTCGGCGACGCGTTCCGCCATGCGGTTGGCAAGCTCGGAGACGATGATCGAATCCGGCACCTGCACGTCGCGCACGATCTTTTCACGCTCGACCGGGCCGCCCATGGCCTTCTGCCGGGCGCGCTCCTGCTTGCGCTTCATCGCGGCCATCGACCGCTGGCGTCCGCCATCGCGGCCTGCAAGCGCCTGGTTCACGGTCAGCTTGCCGGTGCGGCGGCCATCGCGCTCGGGGGCCTTGCCGCGCCCGCCCTTGTCGTCGCGATCCTTGTCGCGGCGGGGCGTCGGCGTTCCGGGCTTGTTGACCGGCGCGCGCTGCGGATCGGCGGATTTCGCGGGGGCCGGGGCGTCGGTCGCGGCCTTTTCGGCGGTGCGGCGCGCTTCCTCCTCGGCCAGGCGGCGCTGGTCGTCCTCTTCCTTGGCCTTCAGCGCCTCTTCGCGCTCACGCTCTTCGCGTTCCTTGGCCTCGATCTCGGCGCGGCGGCGTTCGCGTTCCTCCTCGCGCTCACGCTCCTCGCGGGCGCGGGTCTCGGCCTCTTCGGCCTCGCGGGATTTCGCGGCCTGCAACGCCTTCAGGCGGCGCTCCATCTCGGCGTCGGACACGCCCGAGGGGCGCTTGACGGCTTCACCGCCAGCACCGCCACTCGAGGATCCGGGCTTGGGCACGACCACACGCTTGCGCTTGGTTTCCACCACAACGCTTTTCGTCCGCCCGCGCGAGAAGCTCTGGTTCACGCGGCCATTGCGCGCGCCACCGGAAAGCCCCAGGGTTTTTTTACCGTCTTGATCGCTCATACGTCTTTCGCATCCTTCTCGGCGAGGTTTTCGCCGTATGTGCCGCGCAGGCCCCGCAGCTTCGAGGCCTCCTCTACAACACGTCGTTCGAGTCCACCAGCCGCCAGCGCGCCATGTATCACACTTTGGCGGCCGAAAGCCAAACCCAATTCCTGGGACGTCAGACAGCCGAAATATCGGCCTCCCTCCGGCGTCCAGAGTTTCGTTTTTCCACGCTCCGAGCCATCGGCGGCCTGGAGCAATACCTTGGCCCGCCCCTCAGCAAGCCATATCTTCACCTTCTCGAACCCGGCAACCGCATGGCCCGATTTGCGCGCCAGCGAGACAAGGTCCACCACGCGGCGCGCCAGCCCCGCCTCGACCTGGGCGACCAGGTCATCCGGTAGGGTCACCTTGCGTTTCGCGCCCCGGCTGAAGAGGTTCTTCTCCACCGCCTTGGCCAGCGCCGCCGGATCCGCGGAGACCCAGATGCCGCGACCGGGCAGCTTTTCCAGCAGGTCCGGCACGATCGTCTCGTCCGGACCCACGACAAAGCGGATCAGCCCGGATTTGGGCTGGCTTTCGCCGGTCGCGATGCAGCGCCGTTCGGGCTCATCGCTGGTTCTGGTTTGGCCACCCCGGGTCATTCCGGTCAGGTTCCGAAGCCTGCGATCAGGCTCCGGCCTCCTCTTCTGCGGCGGCGGCTTCGGCTTCCGCCTCGGCTGCGGCGCGTTCTTCCAGTTCCTCGATGGTCACCCACCCCAGTTGCAGGCGCGCGGTCATCACCATGTTCTGCGCTTCTTCCAGGCTGACATCGAATTTCTCAAGCAGCCCGTCATCCTTGACGCGCTGCCCGTCCACCGTGGTCCAGCCGCCGGCCAGTTCCCAATCGGCGCAGGTGGCGAAATCGTCCAGCGTCTTGACGCCGTCCTCGCCCAATGCCTCCAACATCTGGGGGGTCAGCCCTTCGAAATCAATGAGGCTCTGCTCAACGCCCAACTCCTTGGCGTGTTCCAAAGCCTTCTTGTTCTGCTCTTCCAGGTAGTCGCGGGCACGGGCCTGCAATTCCTGCGCGGTGTCCTCGTCGACACCGTCGATGACCAGAAGTTCGTCCTGCTCGACATAGGCGACCTCCTCCAGCGAGGTGAAGCCCTCGGAAACCAGAAGCTGCGCGAAGAATTCGTCGAGGTCGAGGTTGTCCATGAAGATCTGCGTACGCTCGGCGAACTCGGCCTGGCGGCGGGCGCTTTCCTCGTCCTCGGTCAGGATGTCGATGTCGAGCCCGGTCAGCTGGCTGGCCAGGCGCACGTTCTGACCACGGCGGCCAATCGCAAGGCTCAGCTGGTCATCCGGCACGACCACTTCGATCTTGCCCGCATCCTCGTCCAGAACCACCTTGGAGACCTCGGCGGGCTGCAGCGCGTTCACAAGGAAGGTCGGCGCATCCTCGTTCCACGGGATGATGTCGATCTTTTCGCCCTGAAGCTCGTTGACCACGGCCTGCACACGGCTGCCGCGCATGCCCACACAGGCGCCGACCGGGTCGATGGCGTTGTCATAGGAGATCACGGCGATCTTGGCGCGGCTGCCGGGGTCGCGGGCGACGGCCTTGATCTCGATGATTCCGTCATAAATCTCGGGCACTTCCATCTTGAACAGCTCGGCCATGAATTCCGGCGCGGTGCGGCTGAGGAAGATCTGCGGTCCGCGCGGCTCGCGGCGCACATCCTTGATATAGACGCGGATGCGGTCATTGGGGCGATAGCTTTCGCGGCCGATCTTCTCGTTGCGGCGCAGCACGGCCTCGCCCCGGCCAATGTCGACGATGACATTGCCATATTCCTCGCGCTTGACCTGGCCGTTGATGATCGTGCCGGCGCGGTCCTTGAATTCCTCGTACTGGCGGTCACGCTCGGCCTCACGCACCTTTTGCAGGATCACCTGCTTGGCCGATTGCGCGGCGATCCGGCCCATTTCCACGGGCGGAACCTCGTCGACGATCTCATCGCCGGCAACCGCGCCTTCCTTGAATTCCTGCGCTTCCTTCACGCTCAACTCGGTGAAGTGATTCTCCACCTCCTCGACCACGGTGCGCACGCGGGTAAAGGTGGCGCGACCGGTCTTGCGGTCGATATGGACGCGGATATCCAGCTCCGAGCCGTAGCGCGACTTGGCGGCCCGCGCGAGGCTTTCCTCCATCGCCTCGACCACCAGGCCGGGGTCGATCATCTTCTCGCGGGCCACCGCCTCGGCGGTTTGCAGCAGTTCCAGCTGGTTTGCAGACGTGATTGCCATTGTCTTCAGTCCTCCGCCCGGTCAGGCATCTCTGTTTCGATCTCGTCGAATTGGGTTTCGTCAATAAGTCCCGCCGCCTTGCGTTGGCGCAGCATTTCACTGATCAGGTCTTCGGTCAGCACCAGCTTGGCATCGCTGAGCCAGTCGAATTGCAGCCCGACCGTCACGGTCTCGCCGCCCTCGGGCAGGTTGACCAGCACTTCATCGCCCTCGACGCCCGCCAGCTCGCCCTTGAAGCGGCGGCGCCCGTCAATCAGTTCGGTGGTTTCCAGCTTGGCCTCGTAGCCTTGCCAGGTATCGAAATCCTTGAGCCGGGTCAGGGGCCGGTCGATGCCGGGGCTGGAGACCTCAAGCGCGTAATTGTCCTCGATCGGGTCCTCGACATCCATCAGCGCCGAGACGGCGGTGGAAATCTGGCCGCAATCGTCCACGTCGATGCTGCCATCGGGGCGCTCGGCCATGATCTGCAATGTCTTGGTCTTGCCGCTCATCAGGCGCAGGCGCACCAGTTCGAACCCCAACCCTTCGATGACGGGGGTGACGATCTCGGCGAGGCGTTTGTCGATGGCGGTCTTGGCGATCAGGTCTGACATGGGTCCAACACAAAAAAACGGGCGCGCGGCCCGTTGATAGTTCCCGGTGGAGCGTCGGGGGTGGAGGCCGACGCGCCGCTGTTGAGGGGGATATAGGGGGAATCAGCGCCGGGCGCAAGTCATCCGCATCCGGCGGTGACAATCACCCCATCCGCATCGGTGGTCAGGTTGATCCGCCCGGGCCAGTAATCCGTCGTCCCGACCAGGTGATCAGGGTCAAAGACGCGCACCCACAGGTCGGGATAGTCCGCGAGGATCGAGATATTATGGCCAAGGAAGCTCTCAGGTTCAGACAGCGAACAGTCGTTGCCAACCACAACCGGGGTGCGGAGGACCGGGTCGCAGCCTTCGGTGGCGGTACACACGGCGACCGAGTCGGCAATTGGGCTGACAGGGCCCAGTTCCCAACTTGGCCCGGCATCATTGGCGCTCAGGGCGGCATAGTTCGGGTTTGCGGTGTTTTCCATGGCTGCCTGGCAGGCGCTGCCTTCGCCACAATAGGGTTGGATGATGCGGTTGGCCTGTGCGGCCCCTGCTGTCAGCAGGGTCAGGGCGGTGAGGATGAGAAGATGTTTCATGTCTATGGTCTCTTTCTCGGGTCAGCCGCAGGTCACGCCGGTGATGATGCCGTTTTCGTCGACACCGATGTTCCGGCGGCTTGGCAGATAATCCGTCGTGCCTATTGAATGCGGGGACGAGACGCGGCCCATCTGTTCCAGCCCGTCGACATTCTCGGCGGGGACACCGATCAGATAGGCCAGCGCACCGGCATGGCAGGTATCGGCGGCGGGCTCGACCGTCAGGAACATGGCAGGAGGCTGCGGGTCGCTATCGGCCAGGGCCGGGGCGGCAATCAGGGCAAGAGTGGCGGCAAGGGCGTGGCGTTTCATATCGGGGTCTCCTTGAATGGCGTGCGTTCAGCCGCAGGCGATGCGCGAAATCATATCGGCCTTATCGACATGGAAGTTCAGGCGATGCGGGATGTAGTCCATCGTCACGACCGCGTCGGGCCGCAAGATGCGGGCGTTCATCGCGGCATCGGTCGCATAGGCATAGGACAGGGGTTGACCAACCATTCCTTGCAGCCAGTTCGCGCCGCAGGGCTGGCTTGGATCGTTACCCCAACCGACCGGCTCAGAAGCGATTCCCGGTGGAAGCTCAGGAGCTATGGGCGTGATGAAGATTTCTGCACTGGCCATCGGCGCGGCGGTCAGGGCCAGGGCGGTGGCGAGCATATGGCGTTTCATGGCTGGAAATCCTTCTGCCTTAGCCGCAGGCGATGCGGGTGATCGTGTCGCCTGAATCGACGTGGAAATTCAGCCGCTGCGCGTCATACATCATGTTGGTGATCATGCCGGGGCGCAGGATGCGGGCATTCATGGCGGCATCGGTCGCATAGGCATAGGACAGGGGCTGCCCGACATAGGACTGCATGGAACCGGCACCGCAACCATCGTTCCGGGGGGGCTGGGGGATGCCGGTCCAGCCACCGACGCCGATGACCGGGTGTGTGTTCGCCTCGGGGGTGGGCATGAACTGACCCGGTGTGGCAATGAATTGCGCGCTGGCCATCGGGGCGGCGGTCAGGGCAAGGGCTGCGGCAAGAATAAGGCATTTCATAATTGAGTGTCTCCTCTAATTAGTGTTTAATATACACATATAGAGATTCGGCACAACCCCCACCATCACCACCATTGAAAAGCCACCGCTTTTGGCACAGGCTTGACCCAAGCAAGCATCAGGAAAGGGACAATCATGCGCACCCGTGCCGCCGTGGCTTTGGAAGCCGGAAAACCGCTGGAAATCATGGAAGTGAACCTCGAAGGCCCGAAGGAGGGCGAGGTTCTGGTCGAGATCAAGGCCACCGGGCTTTGCCACACCGATGAATTCACCCGCTCGGGCGCCGATCCCGAGGGCATATTCCCCGCCATTCTCGGCCACGAGGGCGCGGGCGTGGTGCTGGAGGTCGGGCCCGGCGTCACCTCTCTGAAACCGGGCGATCACGTGATTCCGCTCTACACGCCGGAATGCCGCGAATGCGAATACTGCCTGAACCCGAAAACCAACCTCTGCCAGTCGATCCGTGAAACGCAGGGCAAAGGGCTGATGCCCGATGGCACGACGCGATTCTCGATGCTGGATGGCACGCCGATCCACCACTATATGGGCTGCTCGACCTTCGCCAACCACACCGTGGTGCCCGAGATCGCGCTGGCCAAGGTCCGCGACGACGCGCCTTTCGACAAGATCTGCTATATCGGCTGCGGCGTGACCACCGGCATCGGCGCGGTGATCAACACCGCCAAGGTCGAGATCGGCAGCACCGCGATTGTCTTCGGTCTCGGCGGCATCGGCCTCAACGTCGTGCAGGGTCTGCGCATGGCGGGGGCCGATCAGATCGTCGGTGTCGACCTGAACGAGGACAAGCGCAAGATGGCCGAGGAATTCGGCATGACCGATTTCGTCAACCCCTCCGAGGTCGAGGGCGACCTGGTCGCGCATCTGGTGGAGCTGACCGGCGGCGGAGCCGATTACACCTTTGACGCGACCGGCAATGTGCAGGTGATGCGGGCCGCGCTTGAGGCCTGCCACAAGGGATGGGGCACATCGGTGATCATCGGGGTTGCCCCCGCCGGGGCCGAGATTTCCACCCGGCCCTTCCAGCTTGTCACCGGGCGCACCTGGAAAGGCACCGCATTCGGCGGCGCGCGCGGGCGCACCGAGGTGCCGGGGATCGTCGATTGGTACATGGACGGCAAGATCGAGATCGACCCGATGATCACCCATATCCTTAGCCTCGATGAGATCAACGAAGGCTTTGACCTGATGCACAAAGGCGAATCGATCCGCGCGGTTGTGGTATACTGACGGACGGTGCCGGGCCCGACCCGGTCCGGCACCCGATTCATTCCGGGGAGGGTAGTTTGAAATGAGAAAGCCGCTGATTTCCGCCGGGATTGCCCTGGCGCTTTCTGCCGGGGCGGCGGGGGCCGAGGGCTGGACCATTGCCGACCTGGGGTCGATGGAAGATCGCGACGAATGTATGCGAATGGCCGAAGCGACGGTGGATGCCTACCGCATGGCCTATGGCGGCGACGGTTTCACCGGGCGCAGCGAATGGACCATCGGCGGCTACGACATGCGCGGCGAGGTTGTCGATGCGCTGTTCATCTGCCCGATCGAGGCCGGCCTAGTCGCCCCGTTCCTGATCGTCTTCAACTCCGACAGCGACAATGATGCACGCGAATCCGTGGCCGACCGGCTGGAGGAGCTTTGGGACCAGCAGATGGCCGGGGCACCGGCCGGTGATAGCGGCAAGTAGTCAGGGCCTGCGCTGGTATCGGGCCAGGAAGGTCGCGACCGCTTCGCGGCTGATGCGGTCGATCTCGTCCTCGGACGCGTCACCGACCACGCCGAAGAGCCGCTTCAGCAAGAGATCCGTCCGGCACATTTGCAGCAGCTGATCGGCGGCAACATAGCTGTCCTCGATCTCCAGCTCCGCCCGCGCCCGCGGGGTTTCCAGATAGGCGATGATCTGGTTCTGCGCGTTCTGCGGCCCGGTCTCATAGAAGGCGCGCCCAAGCTCAGGAAAGCGCATGGATTCCGCGACGCAAAGCCGGAACATCTGCAAGGCGAACCCGGTCAGGAAGAACGACACGAAGGAATGGGCAATGGCATAGAGCGCCTCGGGCACCGGTTTTTGCACGATATCCTCGGACATCGCGCCGCGCGCCTGCATCTCGCAATCATGCGTGATGACGGCCAGGAAGAGGGACTGCTTGTCGGGGAAGTAACTGTAGAGAGTGGCCTTGGACACGTGCGCATCGCGGGCGATCTGGTCCACGCTGGCGCCTTCGAACCCCTCGCGCATGAAAACGGACCGGGCCCCTTCCAGAACCTGGTCGTATTTCCGGCCCTTGCGCACAGGTGCGTTCACGTCGTGATCCCTTCGTCGCGTCCAAACCGGATATTAAACCGATCGGTTCAGTTCGGCAAGCGATCTGGCCGCTGGACAGCCTCGCGCGGATGCCATAGCCCTTTGCCAAATGGTCGAGATCTTCCTGAAAACCCTTCCCTTCTTCGGATTGATCGCGCTCGGGTTTCAGGCCGGGCGCACGGGGTTCTTCACGCCCGAGGCGACGGCCTACCTGACAAAATTCGTCTTCTACTTCGCCCTTTCGGCGATGCTGTTCAACTTCTCCGCCAACCTGTCGATCTCGGAAATCTTCAACTGGTGGTTCGTGGCCGCCTATCTCTGGGGCTGCGGCGTGGTCTACCTGCTGGCCACCATGGTCGCGATGATCCGCCGGATCGGCATTGCCGAGGCCGCGGTCGAGGCGCAATGCGCGGTGATCGGCAATACCGGCTTTCTGGGCGTGCCGATGCTGGTCGTGCTGATGGGCGAGGCCGCGGCGGGCCCGGTCCTGATGGTGCTGGCGGTCGATCTTGTCGTGTTCTCCAGCCTCATCACGATCCTGATCACGGGATCGCGCGACGGGCGGATGTCGCTGGCGATCTTCAGGACGGTGGGGCTTGGCCTGATCAGGAACCCGATGATCGTGGCGATCAGCCTCGGGCTGGCGTTCTCGGGTCTCTCGATCCCGATCCCCGATGTGGCGAATGAGTTCCTCACCATCCTGGGGGCTGCCGCCACGCCCGGCGCGCTTTTTGCCATCGGGGCGTCGCTGGCGGGCAAATCGGCGGAACGCATGTCGGTCGCGGGCTGGCTCAGCTTCTGCAAGCTGGTGCTGCACCCCGCCGCCGTCGCCTTTGCCGCGCTGATCCTGTTTCCCGTGCCGGCGTTCGACGCGGGCGTGATGATCGCGGCGGCCTCGCTGCCGGTGGCGGGCAATGTCTATATCCTGGCGCAGCATTACGGCGTCGCGCCGCAACGTGTCTCGGCCTCGATCCTGATCTCGACCATGGTCTCGATCCTGAGCGTGTCGCTGGTCATCGCCTGGGTCACCCCGCTTCTGTGACGGCTTGCCGGGGCGGCGCCTGCGGGTTAGGCCATTGGCTAAACCGCTATGAAGGAGGCCCATCCCATGGAAACCCTGTCCGAGAACCGCGCATTCGGCGGCACCCAGGGCGTCTATCGCCATGCCAGCAAGGCCACCGGGACCGACATGACCTTTGGCCTGTTCCTGCCGCAGGAGGCCGCGGACCTGCCCGTACCGGTCCTGTGGTTCCTGTCGGGCCTGACCTGCACGCATGAGAACGCCATGGTGAAGGCAGGCGCGCAACTTTGGGCCGCCGAACAGGGCATCGCGCTGGTTTTCCCCGACACCAGCCCGCGCGGCGACGGCGTGCCGGATGACGAGGCCTATGATCTGGGGCAGGGCGCGGGCTTCTACATCAACGCCACGCAAGACCCCTGGGCCGAGCATTTCCAGATGTGGGACTACATCACCGAGGATCTGCCCGCCGCCGTCTTCGGGCATTTTGCGCTGGATGAGGGCCGCCAGGCCATCACCGGGCATTCCATGGGCGGGCATGGCGCGCTGACCATCGCCATGACGCTGCCCGACCGTTTTGCCAGCGTCTCGGCCTTCGCACCCATCTGCAACCCGACCGACAGCGATTGGGGCCGCAAGCAGTTCGCCGCCTATCTGGCGGGGGATGAGGCCGATTGGGCCGCCCATGACGCCACCCACCTGATGCGGCAGGCGGGCTTTCCCGGACCCGTTCTGATCGACACCGGCACGGCGGACCAGTTCGGCGACCTTCTCAAGACCGAGGCCCTGGCGCAAGCCATCGCCGCACGCCGCCAACACGCCACGCTGCGCCTGCAACCGGGCTACGATCACAGCTATTTCTTCATCTCGACCTTCATGGAAGATCACATCAACTTTCATGCCGAGGCGCTTTACGGGGTGGCCGAATGACCATCCGCGCGGTTGTTCTCGATATCGGCAACGTGTTGATCGAATGGCAGCCGGAACGGTTCTACGATGCCGAAATCGGCGAGGATCGCCGCCGCGCCATGTTCGCAGCGGTCGATCTGCATGGCATGAATGACCGCGTCGATCTGGGGCAGGGGTTCCGTGACGTGATCTACGAGACCGCCGAGGGCTACCCCGAATATCGAGACGAGATCCGCATGTGGCATGACCGCTGGCTGGAGCTTGCCACGCCGGTCATTCCGCACTCCCTGCACCTGATGCGCGCGCTTCAGGCCAAGGACATCCCCGTCTTTGCCCTGTCGAATTTCGGAGTCGAGAGCTTTGCCCTGGCGCAGGCGCATTACCCGTTCCTGCGCGATTTCGACCGTCCCTATATCTCGGGCCACCTGCGCCTGTCCAAGCCGGACCCTGCGATCTACGCCCATGTCGAAACCGACAGCGGCCTTGCGCCCAAGCACCTGCTGTTCACTGATGATCGCGCCGAGAATATCGAGGCCGCCGAAACACGCGGCTGGCAGACACATCTTTTCGACGGACCGGAGGCATGGGCCGCGCGGCTGGTGTCCGAGGGGCTGCTGACCGAGGCGGAGGCGCGCGCATGACCGGGGTTTTGGTTATCGTCATCCTCCTGCTGATCTTCTTTGGCGGCACCTACATGCTGGCCAGGTTCCGTCGCCCCGGCGTGCAGGAGTTCCGCGATCAGGTGCCGGGCGACCTGGTGCCGCTCAGGATGGGCACCACCCATGTCACCCGCCACGGCCCCGAGGATGGCCCGGTCATGGTCTGTATTCACGGCCTTTCGACCCCGTCCTATGTGTTCGATCCGCTCCTGCCCTACCTCACCGACATGGGCTACCGCGTCATCACCTATGACCATTTCGGGCGCGGCCATTCGGATCGTGTCATGGGCCGCCAGAACGCCGGGTTCTTCCTGTGCCATCTGGACCAGTTGCTAGAGGCCGAGGGGATCACCGGCAAGATTACCCTGATGGGCTACTCCATGGGCGGCGCGATTGCCTCGGCCTTTGCCGCGCGCAGCCCCGAGAGGGTCGAGGCGCTGGTACTGCTGGCCCCGGCAGGGTTGGAGTTCAACATCAGCCCGCTGGCCAATTTCACCCGCAAGGCCCCCCTTCTGGGCGACTGGCTGCAAGAGGTGTTCGGCGCGCGCGTCTTCCTCTCGACCTATGCCGATCCGCCCTATACCGACCCTGCCGCGCGCGACATCGTGGCCAGGATGTGCCAGGAGGTCGGGAAATCCGGCACGCTGGCGGCCATGCTCTCCTCGGCCCGCGGTATCCTGGCGGAGGATCAATCCGCCACCCATCGCGCCATCGCCGCGGCGGGGCTGCCGGTGCTGGCGATCTGGGGGACCGAGGATGGCGCGATCCCGATCTCGGCCATGGGTCGTCTGGCGCAGGTCAACCGCAAGGCGATGCAGGTCGAGCTTGAGGGGGCCGACCACGGGCTTCCCTACACGCATCCCGCCAGTGTCGCCGAGGCGATCGAGGATAATCTCTAGAATTCCGGTGGCGCGGCCCCCGCGCTTCGCGTTACCAAGACCGGCATGGGACAGCATCTTCAGGCAATCTACGACACCCGCGTGGCCGAGGGGCTTCTGCGCCCCGATCCCGGCCAGCGCGAGGTTCTGCTGGTGCTGGAAGAGCTGCGCGAGACGCTGGAGGACCGCCCCGTCGCGCCGCCCAAGGGCCTGCTTGGCCGCTTCTTCAAACCGACCATCCCCGAGGGTATTCGCGGCGTCTACCTGTGGGGCGGCGTCGGGCGCGGCAAGTCGATGCTGATGGACCTGTTCTATGCCCATGCCGGGATTGCCGAGAAACGCCGGGTGCATTTCCACGCTTTCATGCAGGAGATTCAGTCCGGCCTGCATGAGGCGCGCAAGACCGGGGTGGATGATGCGCTGAAGCCTGTCGCCGATGCGGTGGCCAGGAACCTGCGCCTGCTGTGCTTCGACGAGATGCAGATCACCGACATCACCGACGCGATGATCGTCGGGCGCCTGTTCGAGATGCTGTTTCAGGCCGGGGTGGTCGTGGTTGCAACCTCGAACCGCCCGCCGGATGACCTTTACAAGGATGGTCTCAACCGGCAGCTTTTCCTGCCCTTCATCGAGCTCTTGAACGAGACGCTGACAGTGCATGAAATCACGGCCCTGACCGACTACCGGCAGGATCGCCTTTCGGGTGCGCAGACCTATTTCCACCCCGCAGACGATGCCGCGAAGGCCGCGATTGACGAGATCTGGACGGATTTGACGGGCGGCAAGAGCGAGGAATTGGTGCTGGAGATCAAGAAACGCGAGGTGCATCTGCCGAACTACTGGGCCGGGATGGCACGGATCGGGTTCGACGATCTCTGTGGCCGTCCGCTCGGCCCCGCCGATTACCTCGCGCTGGCCGGTGCGGTAAAGCTGCTGGTGCTGGAAAACGTACCGAAACTGGACAAGTCCCGCTTCAACGAGGCCAAGCGTTTCGTCACCCTGATCGACGCGCTCTACGAGGCCAAGACGCAGCTTATCATCTCGGCCGAGGAGACGCCGGAACGGCTCTATGACAAGGGCACCGGCAGTTTCGAGTTCGAACGCACCGCATCGCGCCTGCGCGAGATGCAGAGCGCGGATTGGGCGAAAGACTAGGCGATCCTTCGCCGGGCAGATTATGGCCGGCTCAGGCTAGGCGCACGGGATTCGGTCAGCGCGGCGGGGATGATCGCCACGGTGTCCGGTCTGATCCAGCCTTGCATGTCGCGCCCCGTCGCGGTCAACTTGACACCGAGGCCGATCGACCGACCTTACACGCATATCCGCAAAGGCGAGCATCCCCCCCCGTGCTGGACATCACATCCCTCGAAAAATGCTTCGACACCGCCGACGGTCCGGTCCCGGTCTTGCGTGGCGTGTCCTTGAGCGTGAAGGAAGGCGACACCCTCGCCCTGACCGGCGAAAGCGGCTCGGGCAAATCGACCCTTCTGCACCTGATGGCGGGGCTGGATGATGCGCAGGGCGGAAAGATCACCTTCGAGGGGCAGGACCTCTTGTCCCTTTCCGACGCCGATCGGGCCAAGGTCCGCCGCAGCCGCATCGGGCTGGTGTTCCAGCAATTCAACCTGGTTCCGTCCCTGACCGTGGCGCAGAACCTGGCGCTTCAGGCGCGGCTGGCGGGCAGGCACGACCCCGAGCGCGTGGCGCGCCTGACTGACCGGCTTGGCCTGGCCGGGTTGGAGCATCGCTATCCCGAACAGCTGTCGGGTGGCCAGCAACAGCGCGTCGCCATCGGGCGCACCCTGGTTGCCGGTCCCCGCCTTGTGCTGGCCGATGAGCCGACCGGAAACCTGGATGAGGCAACCGGCGACGCGGTCATGGCCTTGATGCACGAACTGGTCACCGAAACGGGCGCGGCGCTGGTCATGGCGACCCACTCGCGGCGGTTGGCGGAAGGCTTCGCGCGCCGCGTCCACCTGCGTCACGGCCTGTTGGAAACCCGCTGATATGCCCGTATTAGAGACGCTTTTCTCGCACTGGCGCCGCCACCCCGGCCAATTGGCGACGCTTGTTCTGGGTCTCGCGCTGGCCACCGCGCTCTGGTCCGGGGTGCAGGCGATCAACGAGGAGGCGCGGCAGAGCTACGCCCGCGCCGCCAGCACGCTCGGGGCCGGACAGGGCGAACGGCTGATCTCTCCCGACGGGGCCGAAATCCCTGTTGCAGACTATGTTTCCCTGCGCCGCGCGGGCTGGCTGGTGTCTCCGGTGATGGAGGGCGAGCTTGCCCTCTCCGGCACCACATGGCGGGTCATCGGGGTCGATCCCCTGACCGCGCCAACGGGTGCGATACCCCAAGGCGCGTTTGAAACCACCGCCGATGCGCCCGCCTTCCTCGGGCGCCCCGGTCTGGTCTTCGTCGCCCCTGATAGCGCCCCGGCGGCGCCCCCCGATTTCCCCGCTATCATCACCTCTGACGCCATTGCCCCCGGCCTGATGCTGACCGATATCGGCACCGCCGCGCGGCTGCTGGAGCGGAACACCCTCTCCTTCCTCACCCTGGTGCCCACGCAACCCGACGGTCTGCCGCCCCTCTCGACTCTCACCGATCTCCGGCGGGAAGCCCCGGCTGGCGAGCAGGATCTCTCGCGCCTGACCGACAGCTTTCACCTCAACCTGACGGCCTTCGGCTTTCTTTCCTTCGCGGTCGGCCTCTTCATCGTTCACGCCTCCATAGGACTTGCGTTCGAGCAGCGGCGGCCGGTGTTCCGCACCCTGCGCGCCATCGGCGTGCCGTTCAGCCGGCTGATTACCGCACTCGCCTTCGAGGTCACGCTGATCGCGCTGGTCGCAGGCAGCGCGGGCGTGATCCTTGGCTATGTGATCGCGGCGGCGCTGCTGCCGGATGTCGCGGGAACGCTGCATAATCTCTACGGCGCACAGATCAGCGGCACACTGGCCTTCCGACCGGTCTGGGCCCTCCTCGGGCTTGCCATCGCGGTGCTTGGCACCTGGGTCTCGTCGGCGCAATCCTTCTGGCACCTCATCACCATGCCGCTTCTGGCCCCGGCGCAACCGCGAGCGTGGTCGATGCGCTCGGCCCGCGCGACGCGGCGGCAGGCCGGGGTGGGCGCGGTCCTGCTGGTGATCAGCGCGGCTCTGGCGGGGATCGGCGGATCGCTGGCCATCGGGTTCCTCAGCCTCGGGGCGCTGCTGATCGGGGCGGCGTTGCTTCTGCCCGGTGTGGTCGTCGTGGTCCTGCGCATTGCAGAACGCCCGATCCGCTCCGCCTATGGCGAATGGGTGCTGGCAGACACGCGGCAATTGCTGCCCGGCCTGTCATTGGCTTTGATGGCGCTGCTGCTGGCGCTGGCCGCCAATATCGGTGTCTCCACAATGGTCGGCTCGTTCCGGCTGACCTTCGCAGGCTGGCTGGATCAGAGGCTTGTGTCGGAGCTCTACATCACTGCGCAGGACGAGTATCAGGCCGACGCAATCCGCGACTTCCTCGCGCCCCAGGTGGCTTCCGTCCTGCCGATTGCCATGGCCGAGACCCGGATCGACGGGCTGCCCGCAACCGTCTTCGGCATCGTGGACGATGACACCTATCGCGAGTATTGGCCTTTGTTAGAGACTGTTACCGACCCATGGGATAGGCTCGCGGACGACACTGGGCTGCTGATCAACGAACAACTCGCGCGCCGGTCTGGGCTGGATCTGGGCGACCGCGTGACGCTGCATCCTGATCTGACACTCCCGGTTGCTGCGATCTACTCCGATTACGGCAACCCGAACGGGCAGGCCATGATTTCGCTCGACCTGCTGGAGCAGACCTTTCCCGACACGGACCAGACCCGATCCGCCTTTCGCACCGGGGATGCGGATGTGGAGGCGCTGCGGCAATCGGTGTTGGCGCGCTTTGATCTGCCGCAGGGCCATATCCGTGACCAGGCCAGCCAGAAGGCGGTGGCCCTGCGTGTCTTCGACCAGACTTTCCGCGTGACCGGCGCGCTCAATGTCCTGACCCTTGCGGTGGCCGGGTTTGCCTTGTTGGCGAGCCTTCTGACCCTTGCAAACATGCGCCTGCCGCAGGTCGCGCCGATCTGGGCGCTTGGGCAGACGCGGGCGCGGTTGGCGCGGACCGAGCTGATCCGGACGCTTGGCATCGTCGCCGTCACCTGGGTCATCGCGCTGCCGGTGGGGCTGGCGCTGGCCTGGGTGCTGCTCGCCATCGTCAACGTGGAGGCGTTCGGCTGGCGGTTGCCAATGACGCTGTTCCCCGCCGACTACGCGCGGCTTCTGGGCTATGCGATGCTGTCCTCGACCATCGCGGCGGCATTGCCTGCATTGCGGTTGCTGCGGCTTCCGCCGGCGCAATTGCTAAAGGTGTTCTCCAATGAACGTTAGGGTCTTTCTGCTGGCAATCTTCTGGGCAAATCAGGCTCTAACACAGGGGTTTGCGGGCCTGGGCACCGAGGCGCAGGGGTTTTCCATCCCCGACCCGGATTATGACATCACCTTCCCGCAGGACCACGGCGCACACCCCGATTTCCGCATCGAATGGTGGTATCTGACCGCCACGCTGGAGGCCGAGGATGGGCGCGCGTTCGGCGTGCAATGGACGCTGTTCCGGTCCGCCCTGCGCCCGGAGGAG
Source organism: Alterinioella nitratireducens (assembly GCF_013155465.1). Classification (GTDB taxonomy): domain Bacteria; phylum Pseudomonadota; class Alphaproteobacteria; order Rhodobacterales; family Rhodobacteraceae; genus Alterinioella; species Alterinioella nitratireducens. The sequence continues at coordinate 245,682 of NZ_JABJVX010000002.1, forward strand.
GCTGAGGGATGGGACGGGGGCCAGGTTTATCTGGGCCATGCGGGGCTGACGACAGCGGAGACGCATTACCGTTCCGAGCGCTTCGCGCGGGGCGGAATCGGGCAGGCGGGGGTGGTGGCGGAGCCCTTCACGGCCTTCATCGACGATTGGGAGATGCGGGGGGAAGGGCTTGATTTGCAACAGCTTTCCCTCTTCGCGCGGGGGATGGATTTTTCCTATGACCTCGACCTGACCGCCGACGGGCCGATCATCTTTCATGGGCAGGACGGCTATTCGGTGAAATCGCCGCAGGGGCAGGCGAGCCATTACTACTCGCAGCCCTTCTACCGCGTCACCGGAACCCTGACCTTGCCGGAGGGGGATGTGGAGGTCACCGGCAATGGCTGGCTGGACCGGGAATGGTCCTCGCAGCCCTTAGCGGCGGACCAGGAAGGTTGGGACTGGTTCTCGCTGCAATTCGTCGATGGTGCGCGGCTGATGGGGTTCGGTTTACGTGGTTTAGAGACTGTTTTCACCTCTGCCACATGGATAGACCCCGATGGCACGGTGACGCCTTATGGCGATGGGGAACTGCGGATGGAGGCGCTGGAATGGGCCGAGATTGCGGGGCGCGAGGTGCCGGTTTCCTGGCGCGTTGAACTGCCGGAGAGGGGGGTGGATATCGTGACCACGCCGCTCAACCCCGGGGCCTGGATGGACCTGAGTTTCGCCTATTGGGAGGGGCCGATTTCCTTCAGCGGCAGCCACGAAGGGCGGGGCTATCTGGAGATGACGGGCTACTGAAAAGCGCCGTGCACCCTGCGTACACCCCTCGATGCACCCCCCGTTCATACCGATTTGCGCACAGAGATGAGGGCAAGGGGCGGGAGTTGTGCGCTGGGCGTGACGGGAGAAGCTCGCGGATCGCCTCGCCTGTTTGCTGCCCCGGAATTTCCAGAAACTGGCCGTGGGCCCGCTTTTCATCCCGATAGCCGAGCGGCCCTGTCGATCTTCTTCATTCCCCGACGTCGATGCGCAGAAGGAACGCGATCTGACCGAGCGCGGCAGCGAGCGCGGCTGCGAATACGATCCATGTCCCCAGGGCGGCGACGGCGAAACCCCCGACAAGCGGCAGAACGAACGCAGGTGCCGTCAGCGCGTTGAAATACCCGCTATAGGCGGGGCGCCGGTCGTCCGGCGATATTTCCATCAGCAATCCGATGACCGCAATCGTCAGGCCGTTCGCCAATGCGCCGAGACCGAAGAATACGGCCAGCAGGATCGGCATGGCTGCCTCCGGCGGCACGGGCAGCAGCAGAAGAGCGAGAAGCGCGATCGGCGGGGCCGTGCGGGCAATGGCGATCCCGCGCATCAGGCTCAACTTGCCCCGGCTGTCGCCCCACCAGCCCCATAGCGGATTTCCCGCAAGCGCGCCTGCGGTCTGGGCACCGAGCAGAAGCGCCACGTTCTCCAGACCCACCCCAAGCCCGTTGGCCGCGACGATGAAGAACGGAGCGGCAATGAGAACCGCGCCGCCGCACCATTGCGCAAAGACGAAGCGGCGGAACACCGGATCGTCCCGAAACGTCACGGCCCCCTCTCGCAGATAGGCGGTGAAGCTTGCCGCCGCTTTGGCGGGCGTCGTCTGTGCGGGCTCACCCATCGCGGTGAAGATGAAGGACGAGAGCAACATCAGGCACGCCGCAATCCCAAGCACCGCGGCATAGGAGATCGGGAAATCGAGCGTCCGGAGCAGATTATCCGCCAGCGCGGCGACAAGAAGGGCAACGACCCCTCCCCCGAAGAAGCGGATTGAAAGCATCCGGCTCCGCCGGTCAGACGGAACCGACCGGGCGACGATGTCGTTGTAGGGAACGCCGACGATCCCGCTGAGGAACGCATAAAGCACCCACAGCACAAGTGTCACCGCACCGAGCGCGGCGTAGCTCCAGCCGAGATTTGCGCCGACCCAGAGGGCGATCGCGAGCAGGGCAATGGCCGCCGTTCGTCCAAACGCGCCCAGGACATAGAACGGCATGGAGGACGCACCGCGACCGGCAAAATAGCCGACGAAGAGTTGCGGCAAGAGCCAGCCGAGGCGCAGGATCGTGGAAACGGCCCCCACGGCGACAGCGCTGCCGGTCAGTTGGAAGACCAGCGCCGACATGACCGTTGCACTGTCCACCGCCGCCGAACCGGCCTGGAATGCGGTGCCCGCGCCCGCGACGTGCCAGAAGCGGCGGCGGGGGGTCACGTCCCGCTCCAGTCCACGGGGTCCACGAAGAGGCCAAACCAGACCGACCAGACACCCAGCCCGACAAAGATCATGCCCAGCAGCCAGCGACGTGGCCGCAACCAGTCCGCAAGCCGGTCAAGGGGCCGGGCAAGGCCGGGCGCGATGGAGAGCGGCAGGAGTGGAAGCGACAGTGCCAGGGCAAAGACCGCCATCATCAGGAAACCGGTCGTGGCCGAGCCGCTGACGGTCGCGGTGCCGATAAGCCCGAAAAGGACCGGCGCGGCGCAGGCGGGAATGTTCAGGCCGAAGGCCAACCCCTGAAGCAGCGGGTTGGAGGCGACCTTCCATCTTTCGGGCGCCAACCCGATGCGGTGGCGCATCATCTTGTCCCACCCCGCGAGGATCGCAAACCCGAGGCCCAGATAAATCGCGCCAAACGCCAGCCACGCGCCGGTTTGAACGTCGATGAGGCGCTGGCCCAGCACGACGATCAAGCCGCCAAACCCGCCCATCACGACGAGTCGCGCCAGTAGAAAGATCAAAGCCGCGCTGATCCGTTGACCCATCGGGCGGGTTCTCTGGCCGCCCAGAAACAGCATATGCGCGCCGATGGTGCAGGGTTCGACAAAACCGAGTAGCCCGAGGCCGAATGCAAGCAGCAGCGTCTGATAGGTGATCTCCATAGGCGCCTTGAAATTCGTTGAACTCGGAGCGCGATGCTAGACCTTCCGTCCGCAGGAAGGTCAAGCAACTCTTCCGTGAACTGACCTTGGCTGCATCGAAGAGTTTTCTCAGTTCGGACGCAAACCGGCCCATGGCGGTCGCCCATCCATGTGACAGCCGTATCGCAGGGTAAACCCCGCCCTACCGGTTGGATTGCAGGACCACCCCCGCGAGGTAGAGCGAGCCGCAGATCAGCACCCGTGCGCCGGGGGATTTGGACAGGATCGCGCGCAGGGCGCTGGCGACATCCTCGGCGGGTTCGGCGTCAAGCCCCGCGGCGCGGGCGTGGGCGACGGTTTCCTCCGCCGTGAGCGTCGCGGAGATACCGGGGATCGAGACGGCGTGCAGGCTTTCGGCGACACCGGCCAGGGGGCGCATGAAGCCGCCCGTGTCCTTGGTGTTCAGCATCCCGCAGATCATATGTGTCGGGCGCGGCGGCAGGCGCGAGAGCGATTCGACGACTGCCGCCGCCGCCGCCGGGTTGTGACCGCCATCGAGCCAGAGCTCGGACCCCGCTGCCTCGGCCAGATCGACCAGCGGGCCGGCCTTGAGGCGCTGCATCCGGGCGGGCCAGACCGCGTTGGTGAGCGCCGCCTCGCAGGCCGCCTCGTCCTTGCCCAGGTGGCGCAGGGCGGCGATGGCGGTGCCCGCGTTCTGGACCTGGTGCGCGCCGACGAGGATCGGCATCGGCAGGTCAAGCAAACCGGTTTCGTCCTGGTAGACCAGCCGCCCGCGTTCTTCCCAGACATGCCAGTGCTGGCCTTGCGCGATCAGCGGCACGCCAAGGCGGGCCGCCTGCGCCTCGATCACCTGCATCGCGTCGTCATGCTGCGGGCCGACCACGCAGGGCACGCCGCGCTTGAGGATCCCGGCCTTCTCGAAGGCGATGCGGGCGATGGTGTCGCCCAGATATTGCTCATGGTCCAGGTCGATGCGGGTGATCACCGTCAGGCGCGGCTGATCGACCACGTTGGTGGCGTCCAGCCGACCGCCCAAACCCGTCTCCAGCAAGGTGAAATCGGCCTTGATGCGCTCGAAGGCCAGAAACGCGGCGCAGGTCGTGATCTCGAAATAGGTGATGCTGTCGGGCCCGTTCGCGGCCAGACATTCATCGAGGAAATCGCTGAGCACGTCCTCGTCGATCACCTCACCGGCCAGCCGGATGCGTTCGTGAAACCGGGCCAGGTGCGGCGAGGTGTAGACATGGGTGCTGTGGCCCGCGCCCTCCAGCCCGGCGCGGATCATGGCGAGCGTCGAGCCCTTGCCATTGGTCCCGGCGGCATGGATGACCGGCGGCAGGCGGCGTTCGGGATGATCCAGCTGGGCCAGAAGCCGGTGCATCCGGTCCAGCGTCAGGTCGATGATCTTGGGGTGAAGCGTCATCATCCGGTCAAGGAGGATGTCGGAGCGCGCCTCGGTCACGGGGTCTCAGCCGCGTCTTTCGGAGGGACAATCGCCGCCGCCTCATCCTCGGGCGCGGGCAGGTCGCCGCGCACCGGGGGCGGTTGATGGGTCAGCATCCGCAGGATCGAGACAAGCTCGTCCTTCATGTCCTTGCGGTGAGTCACCCGGTCCAGCATGCCGTGATCCAGCAGGTATTCGGAGCGCTGGAAGCCCTCGGGCAGGGTCTCGCGGATGGTCTGTTCGATGACGCGGGGACCGGCGAAGCAGATCAGCGCATTGGGTTCGGCGATCTGCACATCGCCGAGCATCGCGTAGGAGGCGGTGACGCCACCCGTGGTCGGGTGGGTCAGCACGACGATGTAGGGCAGGCCCGCCTCGCGCAGCATCTGGATCGCAACCGTGGCGCGGGGCATCTGCATCAGCGACAGGATCCCCTCCTGCATCCGGGCGCCACCGGCGGCGGAGAAGAGGACCAGCGGCAGCTTGCGCTCGACCGCGCGCTCGGCGGCGGCGATGATGGCGTTGCCGACGAACATCCCCATGGAGCCGCCCATGAAGCTGAAATCCTGCGCCGCGGCGACAATGCGGGTGCGCCCGACCTCACCCTCTGCGACCAGCATGGCCTCGGCCTCGCCGGTGTTGCGCTGGGCGGCGCGCATCCGGTCGGGATATTTTTTCTGGTCGCGGAAATGCAGCGGGTCGGCGACGGGGACGGGAACCTGCACCTCGGAGAAGACACCATTGTCGAAAAGCGCGGTGAACCGGTCACGCGGGGTCAGGGCCATGTGGTGGTCGCAATTGGTGCAGACGTTCAGGTTCTCGGACAGTTCCCGGTGGAACAGCATCGAGCCGCATTCGTCGCATTTGGTCCACAGGTTCTCGGGCACCTCGCGGCGCGAGAACAGCGAATTGATCCGGGGGCGGACGTAATTGGTGATCCAGTTCATGGTCTGCCTGACGCTTCCTTTGGTCGTTTGGTCCAGATAAGGCGCGATGCCGGGAAATGCAATTGACGCTTAGGCAGCGCGGCGCGAAAGGGCCATCCTGATCGCGGCGTAGATCACCACGGTCGTGGCGATGTCGCGCAGGATCAGCGGTTGCAGAATTTCGACGTCCTGGGGCCCGAAGGGCGTCACATAGAGCGCCAGGCCCGAGAGGTTGCCATTCAGCGCCACGATCAGGATCGCCGCGACATTGTTGGCGAAGTGAAAGCCCCAGGCGGCCCCGATGGAGCCGGTGCGCGCCGTCAGGTCGGCGGCGCAGAGGCCGAAGACGCCCGCCGCCGCCACAATCAGCCAGGCCAGGACCGGCGGATTGTTGGGGTCGAAATGGGCCGCCCCGAAGAGGAGCGAGGGGATCAGCATCCAGATCAGGGGGCTGTTGAACCGGGCGGCAAGCTGCTGCTGGATGTAGCCCCTAAAGAGGAGCTCCTCGGCCCCGGATTGGAACAGGATCGCCACCAGGGCGAGCGGCAGGAAGGACAGCCACAGGTTGAGGTCAAGGCCGGGAAGGGGCTGGTAGCCATAGGGGATGAGGGTCGAGACGATGAGGACGGCGGCGCAGACCCCGGTGGCCCAGGCGAAATGGCGGATCACCCGGCGGCGGCGGCCAAGAAGCGTGTCGGGGCCGCGCCCGTGCAGGAGCCGCGCCGCCAGCATCGCGCCGAGACCGAGCCCGAAAAGCATCGACAGCACCAGCAGCGTCGATGTGGGCGTATCGGCGCGAGCCATCCGCGCCACCCATTCCGGGCCGCCGCTGCCCGACACAAGGTAGATCACCCCCACCACGGTGAAGAACCAGGCGATGGACGTGACCCCGACAAGGATCAGCCCGACGATCAGCCGCCAAAGCTGAGGCCGCGCCCGCGCCGGGGCGATGAATGCGTCATGCGCTTTTGTGGTCATCAGCTCGAATGCCTGTTCTTTTTTGTCAGCCTAAAGCACTTTGCGTTTGAATTGAATCGAAATGCGCTGCCTCTCCCTACGGTCGAACCCGCATTGCGATATGTCTGTTTTCAGATGAAACGCAAAGTGCTGTAACCTGCCCGCGCCGGGGCGGCAATCACGCTTGTGCGGGTTTGCCTCGCGTTCTATTCCTCGACCGAGCCACGAAATGCGACCCGAGGAGCCACACCGATGCTGAAGAACAAGACCGACAAGTCCCGCCTGCCAAGCCGCCATGTCACCGAGGGCCCCGAACGCGCACCGCACCGGTCGTATTTCTACGCGATGGATCTGACCGAGGAACAGATCGACCAGCCCTTTGTCGGCGTCGCCACCTGCTGGAACGAGGCCGCGCCCTGCAACATCGCGCTCAACTGGCAGGCGCAATCGGTCAAGACCGGCGTGCTGGGCGCAGGCGGCACCCCGCGCGAGTTCACCACCATCACCGTCACCGACGGGATCGCCATGGGGCATGAGGGGATGCGGTCGTCCCTGGCCAGCCGCGAGGCGATCGCCGACACGGTCGAGCTGACCATGCGCGGCCATTGCTATGACGCGCTGGTGGGGCTTGCGGGCTGCGACAAGTCCCTGCCGGGGATGATGATGGCGATGATCCGGCTGAATACGCCCTCGGTGTTCCTCTATGGCGGCTCGATCCTGCCGGGCAAGGTGCCGGAGGGTGCGGATGTGCCGGAAGATTTCGCCACCCGCGATCTGACCGTGCAGGACATGTTCGAGGCGGTGGGCCGCTACCAGGCGGGCGATGTCTCTGAAGCGCAGTTGGCGGTGCTGGAGCGGGTCGCCTGCCCCTCCGCCGGGGCCTGTGGCGGGCAGTTCACCGCCAACACCATGGCCTGCGTCTCAGAGGCGATCGGGCTGGCGCTGTTCAACTCTTCCGGCATGCCCGCGCCGTTTGAATCGCGCGCCGAATACGGGGCGGCGTCGGGGGCCGCCGTCATGAACCTCATCGAGCGCAACATCCGCGCCCGCGACATCTGCACCCGCAAGGCGTTCGAGAACGCGGCGCGCGTCGTGGCCTGCACCGGTGGCTCGACCAATGCCGGTCTGCACCTGCCCGCGATGGCACATGAGGCGGGGATCGACTTTTTCCTCGAGGATGTCTGCGACATCTTCCGCGAAACGCCCTATTTCGTCGATCTGAAACCGGGCGGGCAATATGTGGCGAAAGACCTTTACGAGGCGGGCGGCGTGCCGGTCGTGATGAAGGAATTGCGCAAGGCGGGGCTGATGCACGAGGATTGCATGACTGCGAGCGGCAGAGAAATGGGCGAGGAGCTGGACCGGGTCGAGCGCGAGGCCGATGGCCGCGTGATCTATCCCATCGAGACACCGCTGACCAGGACCGGCGGGGTTGTCGGCCTGAAAGGCAACCTTGCGCCCGACGGGGCCATCGTCAAGGTCGCGGGCATGAGCGCCGAACAGCAGGTCTTTAGCGGCCCCGCACGGGTTTTTGAAAGCGAAGAGGAGGCCTTTGCCGCCGTCAAGGCGCGCACCTACGAGGAGGGCGAGGTCATCGTCATCCGCAACGAGGGTCCGGCAGGTGGCCCCGGCATGCGCGAGATGCTGGCGACCACGGCGGCGCTGTCCGGTCAGGGCATGGGCAAGAAGGTGGCGCTGATCACCGATGGGCGGTTCTCGGGTGCCACGCGCGGCTTCTGCGTCGGCCATGTCGGGCCGGAAGCGGCGCATGGCGGGCCGATCGCGCTGCTGCGAAACGGCGACGTGATCACGATCAACGCGCAGACGGGCGAGCTGTCGGTCGATCTGACGGCCGAGGAGCTTGAGGCCCGCAAGGCGGAGTGGACCGGGCCGAAAGAGACCAACTATGCCTCGGGCGCATTGTGGAAATACGCGCAGCTTGTGGGGTCGGCGCGCTATGGGGCGGTCACCCATCCCGGCGCCAAAGAGGAGCGGCATGTCTATATGGACCTCTAGAAGCGGTTCATTGGTGCCGCGGCGCGGAATAAGGCCGCAGGCCGCCGCGCCATCGCCGACCCGCCCGCACGGGGCGGCGATACTGGGAGGTTTGCCCTGCGCTCCGAGGAGGTTCGGACTTGGCAGGCATAAATTGGTCAATACCACCGGCGGATCGCCACCCCGCGGGTCGCCGATGGCACGGATTGCGCTTGTGTCCACTCTGCTTCTCACGGCCTGCGGCGGCGCGGGGCCTCTGCGTGGCCTGCGCCCCGATCCGGGCCCGCCGCCCGCGCGCGAGGTAGCCGTCACAACCGACCAGGTCATCATCACCGGGCCGCAGGGCTTCTGTGTCGACCCAAGCTCGACCAATGACCGGGGTGCCACGGCCTTTGTCCTGCTTGGCAATTGCGCCGTCATTGCCAACCGCCGGTCCGAAGCGCAACCGGAGGTTCCGGCGGTTCTGACGGCCTCGGTCTCGCAACCCGACCCGCCGCAGAGCTTGCGCGAGACGATCCCCGAACTGGACCAGTTCTTTCAGTCCGAGGAGGGCCGCGAATTGCTGAGCCGCAACGGCGATGCCGGGACGGTCGAGATCCTCGACAGCTTTCACCAGGGTGACATCTATTTCCTGCGCGCACGCGACAGCAGCGCCGGGGAGGTCGAGGATGTGAGCGCGGAATACTGGCGCTCCTACCTCGATGTTGGCAACCGGATCGCCACGCTGACGGTGCTCGAAACCATCGAGACGCCGATCGAAAGCGAGGCGGCGCTGGCCACGTTGCAGGACTATACGAACGCGGTGATTGACGCGAATTCCGTGGCCGTCGCCGACCCGGTCGAGGCCCTGCCCGCAGCAGCGGAAGTGGCGGAGCCTCCGGCCCCACGGCAGCGCGGCGCCGGAACACTCTGGAATGTCGGATTGTTTCGGAGAATAATGGGGCGTTAACGAAAGGGCGGGATAAACCCGGCCAGGGTACGGGGCCGTAACGGGGGCATGACGGGAATGAGCGGGTTCATCGAAAAGCGGATGCTGCGCAGGTCGATCCGGAAATGGACCGCGCTGGCCGATAGGGTGCCTGGGATGAACGCCGAGGAACTGGTCGACCTGACCGCCACGGCGCGGGCCTTGCGGGTGCGGCTGGACAAGCTGACCAATGCTGCCGAGGCGGCGCTGATCCCCGATCCGCAAAGCGGCATCCTGCGCCCCGACCAATGCGATTGGGCCTGGCGGCCCGCACCCTGGTGCGAGCCTTGCGGGACCGTCGGCACCGTGGCGGCGGACAGCCCCCACAAGCTGTCGGACAATGTGACGCTGTTTCACGATTGCGCGCAGTCCGAGATCTGCCTGCGCCAGATCCGCAACGCCCGGCCCGAGGATGCGGCGGGCTATGCCACGCAGGTGGATGTCTACCGCTTCGACGGCTCGTTCCTGTCGCTGGTGCTGACCTTGCCCGATCCGGCGATCCGGCAGTTGACCCGCAACCATTTCATCACCCTGCGCTGCGACATGGCGCGGGAAAACCCGATCGAGGTCTATGCGCGGCTCAACGTGCAGCACGGGCCGAATACGGAACAGATCGTGCGGCAGGTGGAGTTCGTCGAGACCCGCGGGCTGGCCGAGTTCGACCTGGCCTATTCCAACATCAACGAAAAGCGGGTCGAGAAGATCTGGATCGACCTGATCTTTGACAATCCCGGCATGAACCAGGTCCTTCTGCGCGACCTGACCCTGACCCGCGCCCCGCGCGCCGATATCTGAAGGAGGGCACGAGATGGCCGAGATCACCCTGACCCGCACCCGCCTGACCGCTGGCCGCTACGAGGGCGTGCTGGCCTGTTCCGGCACGCCGCCGGTGATCGAGGCGGTGCATCTGGACCGCGTCTTGGGCGGCGTCGAGGTCAGCGAGATGGAGAGCCATCCGGGCCATCACCTGGTGGGGCTCGACCTGCCCACCTCGGTCCTGTCGGACGGGGTGCAGACGGTGAACTTGCGCAGCGCCGCTGACAACGAGGTGCTGGACCGCATCACGATCCTGGCCGGTGAGCCGCTGGAACACGACATCCGCGCCGAGATCGTGCAATTGCGGGAGGAGCTGGAGCTGTTGAAGCGCGCGTTCCGGCGGCATTGCGTGGAGACGGGGGCGGATTGACGGATCGGTGATGGGGGAGGTCCTGTGTAGGCTCCGACCTTGCCGAGAAGGGGCATAATGCAGTCCGGACCAATATCTGTTGATGGCCCTGTCTGACCTACAGGCTACCCAATCGCTGGATTTCACTGCGTGTCTCGCTGGCCATGCTGCGTAGCCATGCGGCAAACCTTTGTACCTGGGGTCTCTTTGCAGCATCAGGACGAAGCTTGAGCCTGTAGGGATGCGGCGCTGCAAGGTGTTGGGACACCGGGAACGGGTGGACGATGGTTCCGTCTTCCAGATCGTTCAAGACCAGAGACAAGCCGCACACCAGAAATCCCACGTTCTGGCGCACCGCCTCCAACGCGACCCGGGCATTTGGATAATGGACCCCGCGATCCGGGCCACGTTCGCGATGGCCAAACCTCTGAAACCACTCGACCCATCCAGGGTGATTAATGCTATCCCGCTGTCCTTTGAGGTGCAGTAGCGGCATCCCCTCCATCTGCAGGACCGGGTCCCAATCTGCAATACGGCGCGGATTGTCGGGGCCGGTTACGGGCAACAAGACGTCGGTAAACAGGGGCTCGCCAGCGCCTTCTCCGTAGTCGATACGTATATCGGGCGCACCCAACCTCAAAGGGACATCTCCAGCCCCGTTTATGCAGAACAGGATGTTTGGATGTTCGGCACGGAAGGCGCCGATACGCGGTGCCAGCCAGAGTTCGGCCCAATCCGGGTCTGCGACCATCTGTATTTCGCTGACACGTTGGAAGTCGAGCGCATCTGTCACCCGTTCGAGTGCGGCAAACGCCATCTGCAAGTCAGCAAGAGCGTGTTCAAGCTGCGGCGTCGGTTGCAATCCCGAACGCCCTCTCAACAAGAGATCGGACCCCAGGTAGTCTTCAAGCGTTCTGACACGCTGCCCGACGGCTGCAGGTGTGATACCAAGCGTGTCCGCCGCAGCCTTCAACGACCCCTTTCGGATGGCGAGCTCGACGGCCTGTAAGGATCTGAGATGCGTTAAGGCGACCATAAGTAAAGAATACCTTTAGCTCGCAAAATATCAAAGCTGATTATTGTAAAAAACCTTTACCGGTATAAAGAAAATTGAGTTTTGAGATTGGCCGATGGCCATGCAGAGTCATGGAACGACAGCATTTGAAGCATCAAAGGAAATCAGTAAATGGACCGTTATATCATCGAACGCGACATCCCTGGCATCGGCGAGTTTTCCCTGACCGAACTTTGCGGTGCCGCCCGGGCGTCAAACCAGGCACTGGAGACCATCGGCCCTGGCATTCAGTGGCAGCACTCCTATGTCGCAGGAGAAAAAACCTTCTGCGTCTACCTTGCCAAGAGTGAGGAAGAAATCAGCAGGCATGCGGAGCTGAGCGGAATCCCCGTATCCAAGGTCACCAAGATTTCTCAGATCATTGATCCGTTGACCGCCAACAACTGAATCTCAGTTGGCATCAAGAATACCGGCGACCGTTTATCAATGGTCGTCGGGATTTCTCGGCACGACCTGAAGTCCTGCAGGCAGGTAGTTCACCATTCCTACCGGCTGTCGCTGGTCTGCGAGGGTTCGGGCGGTTTTCCTTGATCGCTTTGGACCCGCTATCCCCACGACATCACACCAACACCCCACCCCTCTGACGCCGCGTTCTGCGTGACAAGCCGCGCCCCTCGCGTCATCTTGGCGCGAAATTGGGAGACCGCCATGTCACATAGCCTCTATCCGCATCTTCTGGCCCCGCTCGATCTCGGCTTCACCACGCTCAGGAACCGGGTTCTGATGGGCTCGATGCACACGGGCCTGGAGGAAACCAAGGACTGGCCCCGCGTGGCCGAGTTCTATGCCGAGCGTGCGCGCGGGGGTGTGGCGCTGATCGTGACGGGCGGCATGGCCCCCAATGCCGAGGGTGGTGTGTTTCCGGGGGCGGCGGGGCTGTACACCCCGCAGGATATCGAGAACCACCGGGTGATCACGGATGCGGTGCATGAAGCGGGCGGCAAGATCGCGATGCAGATCCTGCATGCGGGGCGCTATGCCTATTCGCCCGATTGCGTCGCGCCCTCGCCGGTGAAATCCCCGATCTCGCCCTTTCCGCCGAAGGAGTTGGACGAGGAGGGGATCGAGAAGCAGATCGCCGATATTGTCACCGCGGCCACCCGTGCGCAGGAGGCAGGCTATGACGGGGTCGAGGTGATGGGGTCGGAGGGCTATTTCCTCAACCAGTTCATCGTGACGCATACCAACAAGCGCACCGACCGGTGGGGCGGCAGCTATGAGAACCGCATCCGCCTGCCCATCGAGGTCGTGCGCCGCGTGCGCGAGGCGGTGGGGCCGGAGTTCATCTTGATCTATCGCCTGTCCATGATCGACCTGATCCCGGAAGGCTCGACCCACGCCGAAGTCGTGCAGCTGGCGCAGGAGGTCGAGAAGGCCGGGGCCACGATCATCAATACCGGCATCGGCTGGCACGAGGCGCGGGTGCCGACCATCGCCACATCCGTCCCGCGCAAGGCCTTTGCCTGGGTCACGAAAAAGCTGATGGGCAAGGTGGGGATACCGGTCATCACCTCGAACCGGATCAACATGCCCGATGTGGCCGAGGAGGTTCTGGCGGACGGCTGCGCCGACATGGTCTCGATGGCGCGGCCCTTCCTGGCGGATGCCGATTTCGTCAACAAGGCGGCCGAGGGGCGCGCGGACCAGATCGCGCCCTGCATCGCCTGCAACCAGGCCTGCCTGGATCACACATTCAGCGGCAAGCTGACCTCGTGCCTGGTCAATCCGCGCGCTTGCCATGAAACGGTGCTGACCTATGCGCCGACCGAAACCCCCAAATCCATCGCCATTATCGGCGCAGGCGCGGCGGGGCTGTCGACCGGCATCATCGCGGCGGAGAGGGGGCATCGGGTGACGATCTTCGACAAGGCCGACCAGATCGGCGGGCAGCTCAACATGGCCAAGGCCATCCCCGGCAAGGAGGAGTTCATCGGCCTCGTCGATTGGTATGCGCGCATGGTCGAGACGGCGGGGATTACCTTGCGGCTTGGTGTTGCGCCGGGGGTCGAGGATCTTCGCGGTTTCGACGAGGTGGTGATCGCCACCGGCGTCACCCCGCGCGATCCGCAGATTCCGGGGCAGGACGGGCCGAATGTCCTGTCTTACGTCGATGTGCTGCTGCACAAGGCCCCGGTGGGCAAGCGCGTGGCCGTGATCGGCGCGGGCGGGATCGGCTTCGATGTCGCCGAGTTCCTGGTGCATGAAGGCGAGAGCCCGACCGAGGACTTGACCTTGTGGAAGACCGAATGGGGCGTCAGCGACCCGGCCCGGGATCGCGGCGGCGTCGCGCCCGAAGGCCCGCGGCCCGAAGCGCCCGCGCGGCAAGTGACGTTGTTGCAAAGGAAGAACGAGAAGCCCGGCAAGCGGTTGGGCAAGACCACGGGCTGGATCCATCGCGCCGCGCTGAAGATGAAACAGGTCGAGATGGCCGCCGGTGTGAATTACGAGCGCATCGACGAAAAGGGCCTGCATATCAGCCTTGGCGAGGCGCGCGAGAACCCGACGCTGATCGAGGCCGATACCATCGTGCTCTGTGCCGGGCAGGTCTCGAACCGCAGCCTGGCCGACGAGTTGGAGGCGGCGGGGATCGAGGCCCATGTCATCGGCGGCGCGGACGTGGCGGCGGAACTGGATGCCAAGCGGGCGATCAACCAGGGCGCGCATCTGGCGGCGGTTCTGTAACCTCTGGCCGGTGCGCGGCTTTCGGGTTCGAATTGCTGCGCAATCCGACCGATGCGAGGGGCGTTGCCCCTCGCGCTCCCCAGGATATTTTCAGAACAAAGAAGATGGGCGGAGCTCTTTGTGGACAATCCTGCCGTGGCGGTCGGACTGTATCGGGTTTCGCCACAATCATGGTGTCCCCGCCATTAACGATCCGCCGTAATACCCGTGTTTGGCCCGCCGCGCTCCGTAATCGCGCCGCATTTGGAAACGATACCTGTTGCTGAAGTTACTCAAGTGAACAGGTGAACGAATGGACCGTCTGACAGAAATGGAAGCCTTCGCCACGGTTGTGGACCAGGGCGGCTTCACGGACGCGGCCAGAAAGATGGGCATCTCCAAGTCGGCGGTGTCCAAGCATGTCTCGAGCCTTGAAACCCGGCTTGGGGCGCGCCTGCTCAACCGCACCACGCGCCGCGTCAGCCCGACCGAGATCGGGCTTGCCTATTACGACCGCGCGCGAAGGGTGCTGAATGACGCGGGCGAGGCCGACGCGCTGGTCACCGCCATGCAAAGCGCGCCCTCGGGGATGTTGCGGGTATCCGTCGCGACCGATTTCGGGGTCAATCACCTGTCGCCAATCCTGGGCGGGTTCCTGCATGAATATCCCGATATCACTGTCAACATGGTGCTGAACAACCGCTACGTGGAGTTGATTTCCGAAGGCTTCGACATGGCCATCCGGGTGGGTGAGCTGGAGGACAGTTCCCTGCGCGCCCGCAAGCTGACCGAGACCACCAAGCGGATGATCGCGAGCCCGGATTATTTCAAGAAATTCGGCCGACCCCAGAAGATCGACGATCTGAACGATCACAAGCTGCTGCATTATTCCAACCAGGCCGCGGGCAATGTGTGGAAGATCACCGCACCCTCGGGCGAGAAGCGCCAGGTGCGCACCGCCGGGTCGCTGACCGTGAATGACGGGCAATCGTTGCTCAACGCCGCCGTGGGCGGGCTTGGCATCGCCTATCTGCCGTCCTTCCTCTATGCCGATTATGTGCGCAACGGGCTGCTGGAGGATGCGATCCCCGATCTGCCGATGGAGACGCAGGGCATCTATGCCGTCTATCCGCCGGGGCGCTACACGCAACCGAAAGTGCGCGCCTTCATTGATTTCCTCGTCGACAAGTTCCGCGAAAAGGGCCCCGACGAGTGGTAACATCCGAGACCTGAGTTCATGCCAACCCCGCGCGCGTCCGTCCCGCGGGGCACCTTTCAGCGCCGCTCATATCCTGGGCGGCGTTTTTTTCGTCAAGGGGATCATCGCGCGACGATGACAACCTCGACCCGGCGGTTGCGCTGGCGGCCCTCGTCGCTGGCGTTGTTGGCGCGCGGGGCCAGGTATCCCACGCCCTCGGCGGCCAGTTGGGCGGGTTCCGTCCCCAGGCTGTCGATCAGGTGTTCGCGCACCGCGACCGCGCGCGCGCGGCTGAGGGCGATATTGCCTTCCAGCGACCCCTCGGCATCGGTATGGCCGACCAGAACCACGCGGGTGTCGGGGTGGTCGGCGAGATAGGCGGCAAGGTCTTCCAGCGACGGATAGTCACGATCCGAGAGGGTGGCCGACCCGGTGTCGAATTGCAGATCGGCCAGCGTCGCGGCACCGACCCGGTCGAGGCGGTCATGCAGGCCCGCGATCTCGTCCCCGGCGGGCGAGCGGGTCGAGACGCCGACGTCGAGATCGGCCATGTCGGCGGGGCTGATCCGCACCATGTGGACATAGCCGCGACTGCCCCCGCGTGAGGTCAGCAGGCCGATATACTCGGTGCCCTCGCCAATCCTGGCCTCGGCCACGAGGTAGGAATATTCGCCCAGGTCGACATGCATCGCGGGTTCCGGCGTCACGTCCATCGCGAAGCGGAAATCAAACCCGCCACACAGCACCGTGTCGCAGGCGAAGATGGCCTCATACCCTTGCGCCTCCAACTGGTCCCGCAGAAGCGCCATGAGCCGTGCCGCACTGCCCGCGTAATCCTGCACCTGCCAGACCGAGCGGGACAGCGCACCTTCGACCACCAGCATATCGGCGCTGGAGCCGAGCCAGGGCGAGACCGGCAGGCTATAGGTGGTCGCGGTCTCCACCTCCTCATGCGCCAACTCGGCAGCGCCGGGAAGCTCCAGCTCCAGCGCGGCGGCGGGCGTGGCGAGCGCCAGCAGCGATATGAGGGCGGCGCGGATCACCGGTTCTGGCCGTGGTATTCCGCATTGGGGCGCATATCGACGGCCGAGGCCATGCGGTTGGTCATGTTGAAGAACGAGGCCACGGCGGCAATGTCCCAGATGTCGCGGTCGGAAAACCCGTGATCGCGCAGGCGCTGGCGGTCGGGTTCCTCGATGCGGTAGCTGGCCTCCGTCATCTGCACCGCGAAATCCAGCATGGCGCGCTGGCGCGCATCGAGCGGCGCGACGCGGTAATTCATCACCAGCGCCTCGCCCAGGGCCGGGTCGCCGGACAATTCGCGCACCGCCTGGCCGTGGGCGACAAGGCAGTAGAAGCAGCGATTGACCGAGGAGACCGCGACCGCGATCATCTCGCGTTCCAGCTTGGTCAGGTTGCTGTCACCCAACATCAGGTCGTTATAGATGCCCGTAAAGGCGTTCAGCTTGGCCTCGTCGAAGGCATAGGCGGCCAGCACGTTGGGGATGAGGCCCAGTTTCTCGGCGCAGATGTCGAAGTATTTCTGCGTCCGCTCGGGCAGCGGGTCCATCGGCGGCAGGTCCAGCGCGGTGGCGTTGGGGTCGGGTTTCATATCAGGCGTGGCCTTTCTTGATGCGGTAGAAATAGTGGCTTTCGGGCGACATTCCCAGAGACCTGTAGAGCGATTGCGCCGCCTCGTTGGTCCGAACGACCAGAACGGCAATTTCCCGCGCATTCTGACGCGCGGCCCAGTTGGCGGCACCCTGCATCATCTTGCGGGCGATGCCTTGGCGGCGGGCCTCGGGCACGACCTCCAGCGCGTGCAGCATGGCGATGGGGCCGTGACAGGCGATGAAACCGGTTGCGATGGGGCGGTCGCGGTGGCGGCCCATCAGCGCGGTCTTGGGGCCGGTGGCGCGCTCCATCACCGCAAGTCGCGCGGGGCCGATGCCGCCCGACGCCCAGATCTCGGCCTGCACGGCAAGCGGCGGCCAGGAGGGGATGGTGTCGAGCCGCCCCAGATCGGCGGTGAGGGTGGAGACCGGGCAGGTCAGCACATCGACCGGGTCGATCACGTCGTAGCCGCGCGCGGCAAGCTCGGCGTCCAGTGCAGCCTCGCCATGGCGCAGTTGAAAGAGCGGCTCCTGCCCCAGTTTGGCCAGCGCGGCCTCGGCGGCGGGAATGTCATCCGGCTCCCAATCCCGCACGGCACTGACAGAAGACACCCGCTTGCCCCCGCCACGCCCCTCGCGCACCAGCCAAGGACCGTGACTGTGCAGCGCGGCGGCGGGCCAGGTGGCCTCGATGGCGTCGAAAAGGGCGGTTTCGCGCAGGCTCATCTGCGGACGTGGAAAAGCCGCGCAAGCTCGGTGATCACGGCATCGACCGCCGCGCCATCGGTCGAGCGCACCACGATGTTGGAGCCGAAAACCCCGTCGCGGGTGAAGGGATACGATCCGATGGAGACTTCGGGATGTGCCTTTGCCACTTCGCCCAACGGCCCCGCGATGTCACCCTCGCCGCGCAGGACGCGCAGGCTCTGGCTGAGCACCTGTTCGCCGCTGGCCAGCGTCGGCACGATGGAGGCGACCATCGCCTCGAACACGGCAGGCACCCCGGCCATGACATGCACGTTTTCAACCGTGAAGCCCGGCGCGACGGAAACCGGGTTCTCGATCAGCGTCGCCCCGTCGGGAATACGGGCCATGCGCATCCGGGCTGCGTTGAACTCCATCCCCGCGCGGTCGTAATGCGCCTGCATCAATTCGCGGGCATCGTCGCGCACGTCGAGGCCCACGCCGAACGCCTCGGCGATCGCATCGGCTGTGATGTCGTCATGCGTCGGGCCGATCCCGCCCGAGGTGAAGACATGGTCATAGGCGGTGCTGAGGGCGCGAACGGCGTCGATGATGACGGCGATATTGTCGGGGACCATGCGCACCTCGGCCAAAGTGATGCCGTGGCTGGTCAACTCCTGCGCCAGGTGGTTGGTGTTGCTGTCCCTGGTGCGGCCCGAAAGGATCTCGTCCCCGATCACCAGCATCGCCGCGGTTGGATTTGCCATGCGCCTCTGTCCCTCTGTTTCGCGGGAATCCTAGCTTGCCGCGCGGCGCAGGGCCAGAGACACGCGCGATTTCCATCACTGGAAACTGACCGCCGCTTGGCCTATCTAGGGGCCGACCCCCGAGGTGGAGAAGATCATTGGACGATTTCAAAGGCCGGCTCACCCGCGACGGCATCCGCATTCATGGACCCGAGGATTTCGCAGGCATGCACAAGGCAGGGGCCTTGGCCGCCCGCATCCTTGACGATATCGCGGGCCATGTCGTGCCCGGTGCCACCACCGGCGCGATAGATGCCGAGATCGAGCGGCTGGTGACCGAGGCCGGGGCCAAATCGGCCACGATCGGCTACAAGGGCTATCAGCACGCCAGTTGCATCAGCGTGAACCATGTCGTCTGCCACGGGATACCGGGCGACAAGGTACTGAAGGAGGGCGATATCCTGAATATCGACGTGACCGTGATCGTCGATGGCTGGTTCGGCGATACATCCCGCATGTATGTCGCGGGCCGGATCCCGCGCAAGGCCGAACGGCTGGTGCAGATCACCCATGACGCGCTGATGAAGGGGATCGAGGCGGTCAAGCCCGGCAACACCTTCGGCGATATCGGCCACGCGATCCAGAGCTTCGTGGAAAGCCAGCGCATGTCGGTGGTGCGCGATTTCTGCGGGCATGGGTTGGGGCAGGTGTTTCACGCCCCGCCCAACGTGCTGCATTACGGGCGGCCGGGGCAGGGGCCGAAGCTGGAGGAAGGCATGTTCTTCACCATCGAGCCGATGGTCAACCTGGGCCGGGCCGAGACCAAGGTGCTGGCCGATGACTGGACCGCCGTGACCCGCGACAAGAGCCTGAGCGCGCAGTTCGAGCATTCCATCGGCGTGACGGCGGAGGGGTACGAGATCTTCACCCTGTCGCCGGGCGGCAAATTCCACCCGACATATGAGGTTTGACATGATCCTGCGATCCATCCTGACCGCCGGCGCGCTAGCGCTGGCCGGGGCCGCATCCGCGCAAGAGGCAAGCGTCGAGTTCAACCTGTTCGAGTTCGAAGGCGCCTACCGCGCGCAGGATTTCCATTTCGACGCCCGCTATACCGAGCGCTTCGGCATCGAGGTGCCGGTGCCGTTCTCGGTCTCGGTGCCCGAGCGCGGCGATGTGGCGCTGATCGCCGATGGTCAGCCCGATGGCGGGGCTTTCGTGAAATTCACCTTCGCCACCGACACCGAGCCGCGCCAGTTCCTGGAGAACATCCAGGTCGTGACCGTCTCCATCCCGATGGCCGAGGAGGCGGAGGATCCCCTGCGCACCCGCGTCGCCATCGCCGCGCAGGTCTTGCAGGAGCAGCTTTACCCGCGCGCCGTGGAGGGGTTCGAGGAGCCGCGGATGCTGGCCGTCGAGCAGATCGACTTTGGCGACGTGACGGGCGTGCATCTGATCGCAACCTATACCGACCCCGCGATCGGCCCGATGCTGCTGCGCCTGACCGCGATGCTGCACCCCGATCAGCCGGAAAGCTACGTCACCATATCGAACATCAACCTGGACCTCGTGCCGGTCGAGGACGGCGATACGCTGGCCGCGACGCTGACCGGGCGGCTGCTCGATTCCTGGGTGTATCCCTGATGAACTTTTCGGAATACCTGAAAGTTGCATGATCACTGAACGCGTTGAAATCCACGATTTCAGGCAGCGTTCAGTGATGCAGTCCTTTCCGAAAGGTCCCTAACTCTGCGTTAACCTTTGCGCGGCAGTCTGGCGGGCATGACCCGTGCCCTTGACCGATTCTGCGAAGCGCCCCTGCCGGGGTTCGATCTTGCCACCCCCGCGACCGGGCCGCGCGACCCCGGTGCGGAATTGGTGGAAGACCACCGCAAGAACCACCGCGTCCGGCTGCGCCAGCGCTTTACGGAGGGCGGCGCGCAGGCGGTGCCGGATTACGAATTGCTGGAAATGGTGCTCTATCGCGCGATCCGCCGGGGCGATACCAAGCCGCTGGCGAAGCGGCTGATCAAGCGGTTCGGCGACCTCAACCATGTCCTCGCCGCCCCGCCCGCGCGGCTGCGCGATGTCGAGGGCGTCGGCGATGCGGTGGTGTTCGAGCTGAAACTGATGGAGGCCGTGGGCCACCGCATGGCCCGCGCCAAGATCATCCGGAAACCGGTCCTGTCCTCCTGGGACAGCCTGCTGGAATATTGCCAGACCGCCATGGCGCATGGCGATATCGAGCAGTTCCGGGTGCTGTTCCTCGATCGCAAGAACGTGCTGATCGCGGATGAGCAGCAAAGCCGGGGCACGGTCGATCACGTCCCGGTCTATCCGCGCGAGGTGGTGAAACGGGCGCTGGAGTTGAACGCCTCGGCGATCATCCTGATCCACAACCACCCGTCGGGTGACCCGACGCCGTCGGAAAGCGACATCTCGATGACCTACGCGATCCGCGACGCGGCGGAGGTGTTGGGGATCGTGATCCATGACCACCTGATCATCGGCAAGGCGAGCGAGTTGAGTTTCCGAAGCGCGGGCTATCTGTAAGGGGGATGCGGCCCGCCCACGGGCCGCGAACGCGCTCGGTCGACCGAGCGCGGTGCCGCCCGGCCAAACCCATCGAGACGCCGATCACCGCAGCCAGACCTCCACCCGGCGGTTCACCGCGCGCCCTGCGGCGGTGTCGTCACAGGCCATCGGCAGCGCCTCGCCGAAAGCCTCGACGCGCAACCGGATGCGGTTGAGATCACCATCCGAGGCCGCCGCCATCACCGCCAGCCGCACCGCCTCGGCGCGTCCGCGCGCCAGCCGCAGGTTCGCGCCCGCGTTGCCCTGACTGTCGGAAAACCCGACGAAGACCAGGTCTCGCCCGTCATAGACCCCGCGTTCGATGGCGCGGGACAGCCGTGCGACGGCGCTGAGCGATTGGGCGTCCAGCTCGGCCGTGCCATCGCCGAAGCGGAAGGTGGGCGACAGGCGCTCGGCCCCGGCCATGGCGGCGACCATCTCCTGCAAATCCTCAAGATCGACCTCCTCGCCCGCCGCTGCCACCGCGTTGGCCAGCCTCTCGCCTTGTTCCCGCAGGGGTTGTGCGGTGATCGCCTGGTTGACGAAGCCAAGGCGGCGGATCACCCGGTCGGCGTCCTGGCTTTCGAAAAAGGCCAGGAACTCGCGGCCAAGCTGCGGCATCCGGCGGACGGGCAGGTAGACGAACAAGGGCGCCGTCAGGGGGTAATCCTCGGATTTCAGGCTGTCGGGCGTGGCGTGCTGGATGAAACCGCAGACCCCGCGCAGGGGCACAAGGCGCGCATTGCCGATCTCGGAATAGCTGCCGATCCCGATGGCGAAGGGGTCGGCGGCGACCGCATCGGCAAGCGCCGCCGTGCTGGCATGGCGGATGATCGTGGCCGCGGGCTGGCGGTCGAACGGGGCGAGGATGCGGGTCTCCACATCCTGCGCGTGGCCGGTCGAGGGCTCCAGAAGGTGCAGCGCGATGGGCGCGTCGGGGCCGTCCATGTCCTGCCAATTGGTCACCTCGCCCGCGAAGATCCCCGCCAGATCCTCCAGCGACAGCGCGTCCACCGGGTTGCCGGGTGCCACCAGCGGCACCAGCGCGTCCAGCCCGATGATCCGGCTGCGCGCGACCATCGAGATGTCGCCCTGATCGGCGGCGCGGGCGGCGGCGGCCTCGGTTTCGTCGGGCTGGCGCGTGGCCAGCGCGATGTCGGTCTCGCGCGCCAGAAGGGCCGCCAGCCCCTCATCGGTGCTGGTCCCGGTGACATGGAACCGCGCCGCGACCTGCGCATCCTCGCGGATCAGCGAGAACACCGAGCGGTCGGCATCCAGCACCTGCCGCCGCAGGGTCAGGTCGCGGCTGGCTGCAAAGCGGGCGACGAGGGCCGGGAACAGCTGATCGGTGATCGCGGAGGCTCCGGCAAAGCGGATCTCGGCGACGTAGTTTTCCAGGTCGGGGCAGCCGGGGCCACGGCAGGTCACACCCTGGGCGCTGACGGTCAGCGGCCCGTAGATGCTGTCGACGCGGTAATATTCCCCGTCGAACCCGATCAGCGTGCCGGAGAGTTCGACGCTTCCGTCATGGCTGCGCAGGGCCACATCCTGTGCGGAGGCGGGCAGGGCGGTGCTCAACATCAAAAGGGCGGCCATGACAGCCGCCCCCAGGTAAGAGTGCATGGGAGTGTCAGCGCCGATCAGGTCTCAGTTGGTGGCGACTCTCAAGTCCTGCAACAGATTTTGCAACACCAGATAATCGCCCACGGCGTCGCATCCGGGCACGGTGAAGGTCAGTTCGATCACCGCGACCGCGCCTTCCTCGTCCGATTCAAGCGTGCGCGCGAGGGTGTCCTGGCCGCAATTGGCCTCGGTCACTTCGGCCTCGATCGAGAGGCGCACGGTGCCGTCGCCGTTCAGCGTATCGCGCGGGAAAGTGTAGATCTCGGCCAGCATTGGCGCGTCCACATCGGTGGTGCCGAGGCGGGTCAGGAAGCCGCCTTCGCCCGCCTCCGCGCGGGCGGGTGTGCCGGGGTTCTCGCGCCAGATATGGCCGGGATCGCCATAGGTCGCGCCGAACTCCATCGCGTGAAGCTCCAGCGCGCGATCCTCGTTCCATTGCAGGCCGACGCGGGTGTAATCGCCGATATCGGGCAGGCCCGCCAGCGCCGAGGCCGAGGCCCCGTCGGGCATGCGCACGGTAAAGAAGGCGGGGCTTTCAAAGGCCGGGATGTCCATCGTGAGGATGCCCATCACGTCGGTCTGGCCGGTCAGGTTCAGGCCGGAATGTTCCACCACGACACGGGCATTGCCCTGGCACGGGTCCATGATGTCGAGGGCCACCATGGCGCCGGGGCGGGCCTCGGTGGTGACGGTCAGGCCGCAGGGCAGGCCGAAGGGGCTGAGCGCCTGATCGGTCACGATCTCGGGCGCGTCGGCCTGGGCCAGACGCTCGGGCCGGGCGGCACCGGGCATCGGCAGGGTGGGCGCGACGGGCGCGTTCATCGGCGCGATGATCGGGACCGGCGTGGGGGCTGTCTCCGTGGTCACGGCCTCGGCGTCCAGCGCCACCGGCATGGGCTCGGGCGCGGCAGGGGCGACGGGCGTGATCGCGGCAACCCGGGGCGCGGGCGTCTCGGCAGAGCCCCCGGCCTGCATGTAGAGCGCGGCGCTGCCGACAATGCCGAGGCCCACGGTGAGGGCAATCGCTGCTTTGGGTTTGCTGATCATGGACATGCCTCCGGGCGGGTCGATTTCCCGGAAACAATCGCGTTCAATTGGGGCGAGAATACGGAGCCTTGGTGGTAATCCGGGGGAAATGCGCGCAGGCTGTGGCCCCCGCGCATCGCCCGATCCGGTGTCAGGCCAGCCGCCCGTGGCAATGCTTGAACTTCTTGCCCGAGCCGCAGGGGCAGGGGTCGTTGCGGCCCGGATTGCCCCAGGTCGCGGGGTCGTTCTCGTCGAACCCGGCGGCCTGGTCATCGGGGGCGGAACCCGGTGTCGGCGTCGCCTCGGCTGCGGCCTGGGCGGCGGCCTGGCGTTCCTTCATCTGGCGCATGACCTCGGCCTGCTGTTCCGGCGTCATCGGCTGGATGCGGGAAAGTTTCTCGGTCACATCGGCGCGCAGGCTGTCCAGCATCCCCTCGAAGAGCTGGAAGCTCTCGGTCTTGTATTCGTTCAGCGGATCGCGCTGCGCATAGCCACGGAAGCCCACGACCGAGCGCAGGTGTTCCAGCGTCACCAGGTGTTCGCGCCATTTCGCGTCGATGGTCTGCAAGAGAAGCTGCTTTTCGATCTGGCGCATGTTCTCGGGCCCGAAATCCACCGCCTTCTTGGCCATGAACGCATCCGACGCCTTGATGATGCGTTCGCGGATATCGTCATCGTCGACGCCTTCCTCCTCGGCCCATTCGCCGATGGGCAGGTCCAGCGACAACGCCTGCTTGACCGCCTCGTGCAGCCCGTCCGTGTCCCACTGATCGGCGTAGGAGCGGGGCGGCATGTAGGTTTCGATCATGTCATCGACGACCTGGTGGCGCATGTCCTCGGCCACATCGTTGATATCCTCGGCGGCCATGATCTCCAGCCGCTGGCCGAAGATCACCTTGCGCTGGTCGTTCATCACGTCGTCGAACTTGAGCAGTTGCTTGCGGATGTCGAAGTTGCGCCCCTCGACCTTGGCCTGGGCGCGTTCCAGCGATTTGTTGACCCAGGGGTGAACGATGGCCTCGCCTTCCTCCATGCCCAGGGTCGACAGCATCTTGTCCAGCCGTTCCGAGCCGAAAATGCGCATCAGGTCATCTTCGAGGCTGAGGAAGAAGGAGGAGCGGCCGGGGTCGCCCTGACGGCCCGAGCGGCCGCGCAACTGGTTGTCGATGCGGCGGCTTTCGTGGCGTTCGGTGGCCAGAACGTAAAGACCGCCCGCCTCCTTCACCGCCTGTTCATCGGCGGCGTGTTCCTCGATGATCCGCGCGCGAATCTCGTCGGGGTTGGCGTCGGGGTCTGCGGCGATGGCCTCCATGATCTGGAAATCGACATTGCCGCCCAGTTTGATGTCGGTGCCGCGCCCGGCCATGTTGGTGGCGATGGTCACCGCGCCCAGTTTGCCGGCATCGGCGATGATCTGCGCCTCCTGCTCATGCTGGCGCGCGTTCAGCACGTTATGCTTGAGCTTGGCCTTGGTCAGCAATTGGCTGAGCATCTCGGATTTCTCGATCGAGGTGGTGCCGACCAGGACCGGCTGGCCCTTTTCGTGGGCTTCGCGGATTTCCTCGACAATGGCGGCGTATTTCTCGGTGCCGGTGCGGTAGACGCGGTCATCCTCGTCTACCCGCGCAATCGGCTGGTTGGTGGGGATCTCGACCACGCCAAGCCCGTAGATCGAGGCGAATTCCTCGGCCTCGGTGGCGGCGGTGCCGGTCATGCCGGACAGCTTGTCATAGAGGCGGAAATAGTTCTGGAAGGTCACAGAGGCCAGCGTCACGTTCTCGGGCTGGATATTCGCGCCTTCCTTGGCCTCGATCGCCTGGTGCAGACCGTCGCTGAGGCGGCGGCCCGGCATCATCCGGCCGGTGAATTCGTCGATCAGCACGACTTCGCCATCGCGCACGATGTAATCCTTGTCGCGGGTAAAGACCTTGTGGGCGCGCAGCGCGTTGGTGGCGTGGTGGACGATTGTCGTCGACTCGGGGTCATAGAGGCTCTGCTCCTCGGGCAGGATGCCGACCTCGTGCAGCTTTTCCTCCATGAACTCGTTGCCCTCGTCGGTGAAGGTCACTGCGCGGGTCTTTTCGTCCAGGGTAAAATGGCCTTCCTGCACATGCGGGATGACCTCGTTCATCGAGATATAGAGGTCCGAGCGGTCATCGGCGGGGCCCGAGATGATCAGCGGCGTGCGCGCCTCGTCGATCAGGATCGAGTCGACCTCATCGACAATCGCGAAATTATGTCCGCGCTGTGCCATGTCTTTCAGCGTGGGCCGCATGTTGTCGCGCAGATAATCAAACCCAAGCTCGTTATTGGTGGCATAGGTGATGTCGGCGGCATAGGCGTCGCGTTTCTCGGCATCGGGCTGGCGCGGATAGACGACGCCGGTGGACAGGCCAAGCGCGGTGTAGACCTTGCTCATCCATTCGGCGTCACGCTTGGCCAGGTAGTCGTTGACGGTCACGACATGCACGCCCTTGCCGGACAGCGCGTTGAGATAGGCGGGGAAGGTGGCGACAAGGGTCTTGCCCTCGCCGGTCTTCATCTCGGCGATATTGCCCTGGTGCATGAAGACCCCGCCCATCAACTGCACGTCGAAGGCGCGCAGGCCCAAAGCACGCCGCGCGGCCTCGCGGCAATTGGCAAAGGCTTCGGGCAGGAGATCGTCCAGCGCTTCGCCATTCTGGGCGCGCAGGCGCAGGTCGGCGGTCTTGGCGACGATCTCGGTATCCGAGAGCTTCTCGAACTCGGGCTCCAGCGCGTTGATCTTTTCGATGATCGGACGGGCGGCTTTGACCTTGCGGTCATTCGGTGTGCCGAAGACCTTTTTCGTGAGTGTTCCTAACCCAAGCATTTTTTCTATCGCCTTCCGCTGAATTGCGCCCCGGATGCGGGCGCATGGGACCGTTCCTGTTGGCATCGGGTTGTTCGGCCGGTTGCGGCAGTCTAAAACGACCCCCAAGTAAGGCTAAGCCCGATGCCGAACCCGAAAGGGACATAAGGGGCTGCCGGAAATGTGTCAACGCAGCCGGGGGACCGCCCCGGCCCAACCAACGAAGGATGTTCCATCGATGACCAGAAAGTTTCTCGCCGGTGTGGCGCTTGCCACCCTGATGATCACGCCCGCCATGGCCCAGGATGCCGATACGGTGCTGGCCACCGTGAATGGCAGCGACATCACGCTGGGCCATGTCATCGTGGCGCGGTCGCAACTGCCCGAGCAGTATCAGGCCCTGCCCGATGACGTGCTGCTTGACGCGATCCTGGAACAGCTTGTCCAGCAGGAGGTCGTCGCGTCCGCCGTTGCCGAGGACATGAGCCAGGCGATGCAGATCGGGCTTGAGAACGAACGCCGCGCCTACCTGGCCGCGATGGCGCTGGACGCGGTCGGCAATGCCGATGTGGCCGAGGAAGACGTGCAGGCCGAATACGACGCGCAATATGGCGACGCCGCGCCCGCGACCGAATACAACGCCTCGCATATCCTGGTCGAAACCGAGGAAGAGGCGCAGTCGCTGATCGAGGAACTCGAAGGCGGTGCCGATTTCGCCGAACTGGCGCAGCAGAATTCCACCGGCCCCTCGGGCCCCAATGGCGGTCAGCTTGGCTGGTTCAGCCCCGGCATGATGGTACCGAGCTTCGAGGAAGCCGTGTTCGAACTGGAGGTCGGCGAGATTTCCGCCCCGGTCGAGACGCAATTTGGCTGGCATGTCGTGAAGCTGAACGAAACCCGTGAACAGGACGCCCCTGCGCTTGACCAAGTGCGCGCCGATCTGGTCGAGGGCCTGCGCGTGGCGCGCGTCGATGCCTATATCGAGGATCTCTCCGAGAATGCCGAGATCGACCGCCCCGAGCTGGAGATCGACCCCGCGCTGATCCGTGATTCCGCGCTGATCGGCAACTGATCGTCACATATAGGGGGCCAATATGGCACAGTCGGACGATCTGGCGGCTGAGAACGCCAAGCTGAAAAAGCGCCTGCGGAAGCTGAAGAAAAAGCTGAAACAGGCGCGCAACACGGCCCCCGCCAAGACATCGGGACCAGCGGTATCGCCGCTGGCCCCCAGGGATGGCTTCCCGGTCATCCCGCCGCTTGACGGCTTGCGCCTGTCTTCCTTCGCGGCGGGTGTGAAATACAAGGACCGCCCGGATGTGATGCTGGCCGAACTGGCGCCGGGATCGGTGATCGCGGGGGTGTTCACCCGCTCCTCGACCCGCTCCGCGCCGGTGCTGGATTGCGAAGCCAAGCTGGCCGCGCTGGCACCCGTGCCGGAAGAGGGCTTTGCCATCATCGTCAACGCGGGCAATTCCAACGCCTTCACCGGCCATGCGGGCCAGGCGACGGTCGATGCCGTCACGGGCGGGCTGGCGACGCTGATGGACCTGCCCAAGGGGCACGTGTTCTCCGCCTCGACCGGGGTGATCGGCCAGCCGCTTGCCCCCGAGAAGATCACCGACGCGATGGCCGCGCTCAAGGACGGGTTGGTCCCCGATGGCTGGCCCGGTGCCGCGCGCGCGATCATGACGACGGATACGTTTGCCAAGGGGGCATGGGCCGAGGTCGATCTGGACGGCACACCCGTGCGCATCGGCGGCTTTGCCAAGGGCTCGGGCATGATCGCGCCGGATATGGCCACGATGCTGGCCTATATCTTCACCGACGCCGCGATTGCGCAGCCGGTCTTGCAGGACATGCTGCGCGCGGGCGTCAGGACCAGCTTCAACGCGGTCACGGTCGATAGCGATACCTCCACATCCGACACGGTGATGGTCGGTGCCACGGGGCGCGCGGGCAATGACCCGATCATCTCGGCCTCCGGCGATACCGGCGTGGCCTTCGCCGAGGCGCTGCATGGCGTCCTGAAAGACCTCGCCCTGCAGATCGTGCGCGATGGGGAAGGGGCGACGAAACTGGTCGAGGTGCGCGTGACCGGGGCCGCGCATGACGCGGATGCCGAGAAGGTCGCCCGCGCCATTGCCGACAGCCCGCTGGTCAAGACCGCCATTGCCGGTGAAGACCCGAACTGGGGCCGGATCGTCATGGCCGTTGGCAAATCGGGTGCCGCGGCTGACCGCGACCTGCTGAATATCCGCTTCGGCAACATCCTGGTCGCGGAAAAGGGATGGGTCGCCGAAAGCTACACCGAGGAAGCGGGGGCGGAGTACATGCGCCGCGAGGAGCTTCTGATCGCGGTCGATATGGGCCTCGGTCACGGGCAAGCCACGGTCTGGACTTGTGACCTGACGCATCAATACATCACCATCAACGCGGATTACCGGTCGTGAAAACCATTCTGGTGTCGGCGGCGGCACTGATCGACCCCGATGGCCGCGTCCTGCTGGCGCAGCGGCCCGAGGGCAAATCCATGGCCGGCCTGTGGGAATTTCCGGGCGGCAAGGTCGAACCGGGTGAAACGCCCGAGGCCGCCTTGATCCGGGAACTGCACGAGGAACTGGGGATCGAGACCTGGGAAAGCTGCCTGGCGCCCCTGACCTTCGCCAGCCACAGCTACGAGGATTTCCACCTGCTGATGCCGCTCTTCGCCTGCCGCAAGTGGCAAGGCATCGTGACGGGCCGGGAGGGGCAGACCCTCGCATGGGCGCGTCCGAACCGCTTGCGCGACTACCCGATGCCGCCTGCCGACCTGCCGCTGATCCCGATCCTGCGCGACTGGCTGTAGAGGTTTTTCGAGGAATTTAACCCTTTCTTGGAGATTTTTCGGAAAACTCGTCTAACTATTTTCGCAAGCCAAAGAATTCGGGGGATTTCTACGTGCTCAAGACCATACTTCTCGGCTCATGCGTGTCCGTTCAGGGCATCTTTGTCCGCAAGCTGGCCAATGGCCATATCGTCGTGCGGGTTGGCGAACGCCAGTTTCAGGGCCGCCCGGTCGCGGCCTGAACAGCCCTAGACCCACCCACCAAGGTTCTCGTCGATCACCTGCGCCAGCGCGGCGATATGGGCGTCGTCATCATTGAGGCAGGGGATATAGGTGAAACCCTCGCCGCCCGCCTCGATGAAGGCATCGCGGATCTCCTCGTTGATCTCTTCCAGCGTCTCGATGCAATCGGCGGAAAACGCGGGCGCAATCACGGCGATGCGTTTCTTGCCCGCCTCGGCCAGCCGCGCGACCTCCTCGACCGTGTAGGGTTTCAGCCATTCCTCCGGCCCGAATTTCGACTGGAAACTGGTGACGATGCTGTTCTTGTCCCATCCCAGTTTCTCGCGCAGCAGCCGTGTTACCTTCTGGCATTGGCAGTGATAGGGATCGCCCTGCATCAGGTAGCGTTCCGGCATCCCGTGATACGAGGCGACCAGCACATCCGGGCGCGTCTCCATCCCCGCATAGGCACGCTCGACTGAACCCGCCAGCGCGTCGATATAGGCGGGGTGGTCGTAATAGGCGGGCAGGGTGCGCGCGGCGGGTTGCCACGCCTCCGCCATCAACGCGCGAAAGAACTGGTCATTCGCCGTGGCCGAGGTCGCGCCCGCATATTGCGGATAGAGGGGCACAAAAAGGATGCGGTCACAGCCCGCCGCGACCATCGCGCGGACCTTCGAGTCCGTCGACGGGTTGCCATAGCGCATGCAGAAATCGACCATCACCTTGTCGCCATGGCGGGCCTGCATCACCTCGGCCATCTTCGCGGTCTGATCCCTGGTGATTGTCATCAGCGGGCTTTCGCCCTTGTCGTGGTTCCAGATCGACTTGTAGGCCGCGCCCGAGGTGAAGGGGCGCTTCGACAGGATGATCAGCTGCAACAGCGGCTGCCATTTCCATTTCGGATAGTCGATGACGCGCTGATCCGAGAGGAACTCGTTCAGGTAGCGCCGCATCGGCCAGTAGCTGTAATGGTCCGGCGTGCCGAGATTGGCCAGAAGGATGCCGATCTTGCCGAACTTGACGGGCGGATGATCGGCGGGGGCGTGGGGCAGGGCTGTCATGTGTCGTCTTTCCTCGGCGGGACGGGCTTCGCGGCCTCGTTGAATTCGGTGGTCTCAAGCGCCTCGGCCAGACGGGCGGCGGCCGATCCGGGGCGCAGCGGCTTTTGCTGGCTGTCATGCGGCGCCCATCCGGTCAGGAAGACCAGCTCGAACCTGGCCTTGATGCGCCCCTCGCCTGTGCCGTGATTGTCGGCATAGATCTGCGCCGCGCGGGGGAAGAAGGCACGCGGCGGTATCGCCCGGTGACGCGCGGTCAGGGCATTGGTCTCGCCCATGTCGCGCAGGTCGCGAATGAGGTGAAACATCGTCTGGTAACTCACGTCGCGCGGCAGCCGGTCGGCCACGGGCAGCGACAGACCGGCACGACCGAGCAGCCCGCCAAGATCGCGGATCTCGCCCATCGGGGCGACGCGGGGCGAGAGGCCGCCCATCACCTCGGCCTCGGCCTGCGCCAGCGACAGGCGCAGCTCCTGCAAGCTGTCACCGCCGAGCATGACGCCGATGAACAACCCGTCAGGTTGCAGCGCCCGGCGGCATTGCACGATCTGGCCCACCGGGTCGTCGGCCCAATGCAGCCCCATCGTGTGGATAACCAGGTCATGCGCGCCGGGGTCGAGATCCAGCACCGCTGCATCCGGCACCACGCGCGCATCTGGCAGAAAATCCGCCCACGTATCGCAAAAAGGTGTCACGATGGCGGGATGTGTAAACGATCTGTTAACGTCGAGCAGTCTTTCCTGAAGTTCAAGGCGCGCCTCGTCATGCAGGAACCCGGCCCGGTCCAGCCGCGCGCGGGTGCGCTGGCGGGTCAGGGCGGCCTGGTCCACGAAGGAGGGGCGGTCTTTGGCGGGATCGTCTTGCATCGCGCTGCAACCTAGGGGGACGCAATGAAAATGCAAACGGCTGTTGATGCGATTTATCCGCCGGATTGCATTTCCTGCGGTGCGGCGGTCGAAACCGGCTTTGGCCTCTGCGCCACCTGTTGGGCCGATACCCCCTTTGTCACCGGGGCCGCCTGCGATGCCTGCGGCACCCCCTTGCCCGGCACCGACCCCGAGGAGGGGTTGCGTTGCGACGATTGCATGACCATCGCGCGCCCCTGGTCCAGGGGGCGCGCGGTTATGGTTTACGCGGGCAACGGGCGCAGGCTGGTGCTGGCGCTGAAGCACGGCGACCGGGCGGATGTCGCGCGCGCCGCCGGTCCCTGGCTCGCCCGTGCCGCGGCCCCCCTCATCACCGAGGATACCGTGATCGTGCCGGTGCCGCTGCATTGGTGGCGTCTCTTTCGGCGGCGCTTCAATCAGTCTGCGCTGCTGGCGCAGGCGCTGGCCAACCAGACGCAGGGCTTCTTTGCGCCCGACGCGCTGAAACGGGTGCGCGCCACCGGCAGCCAGGATGGCAGGGACCGTGAGGCCCGCTTTGCCAATATCCGCGACGCGATCCAGCCCAACCCCAGGCGGGCGCATATCCTGGCCGGGCGCAATGTGCTGCTGGTCGATGACGTGATGACCTCGGGCGCGACCTTCGCCGCCGCGACGCAGGCCGCCTTTGACGCGGGCGCGGAAAACGTTGACGTGATAGCACTGGCGCGCGTGGCCAAGGATGCCTAATTAGGACCCATTGTAAGACAGGACCGGGACCGACCTCACATGCCATCCGTTGAAATCTATACCTCGCCGCTTTGCGGATATTGCCACGCCGCCAAGCGTCTTCTGACCGACAAGGGCGTCAGCTTCGCCGAGTATGACGTGGCCCGCACGCCCGACAAGCGGCAGGAGATGCTCGCCCGCGCCAATGGCCGCCACACCGTGCCGCAAATCTTCGTCGGCGACTCGCATGTCGGCGGCTATGACGACCTCGCCGCGCTGGACCGCGCCGGCAAGCTGGACCCGATGTTGCAGGCGTGACCTGATGCGCGCCGCGATCCTGCAAATGACCTCCTCCGACCGGCCCGAGGAGAACCTGGCCACGGTGCTTGCCGCCATGACCAATGCCCGCGCGGCGGGGGCGGATATGCTGCTGACGCCCGAAGTGACAAACTGCCTCTCGACCAGCCGCAGCCACCAGCGCGAGGTGCTGCACCTGCAAGACGATGACCCGACGCTTGCCGCGCTCAGGCAGGCGGCGGCGGATCGGGGGCTGTGGCTGCTGATCGGGTCGCTGGCGTTGAAGACCGAGGATGCGGACGGGCGCTTTGCCAACCGGTCCTTCGTCATTTCCGACACCGGCGAGATCAAAGCCTGGTATGACAAGATCCACATGTTCGACGTCAACGTGGATGAGGGCGAGACCTACCGCGAGTCCGAAGGCTACCGCCCGGGTGATCGCGCCGTCATTGCCGACACACCCTTTGCCAAACTCGGCCTGACCGTCTGCTATGACATGCGGTTCGCCTATCTCTACCGCGACCTCGCGCAGGCCGGCGCGCAGATCCTGACCGCGCCTGCCGCGTTTTCCCCCGTCACCGGGGCGGCGCATTGGGAAAGCCTCCTGCGTGCCCGCGCCATCGAAACCGGATGCTTCGTCCTGGCCCCGGCACAGACCGGCCAGCACAGCGCGCGGAAGGGCAAGGCGCGCGAAACCCATGGCCACAGCCTTGCCGTGGCCCCTTGGGGCGAAGTGCTGCTGGATGCGGGCAAGGAGCCCGGCCTGCACATCGTCGACCTGGACATGGGAGAGGTGGAGAAGGCGCGCGCGCGTGTCCCTTCCCTTACCCACGATCGCGGCTATAGTCTGGCCCCATGACAAACGCCGATGACCCGCTCGCGGTCGCCCTCTTCTCCGAGATGTTCATGGCCGATCAACTGGCCCGCGCGCGGCTGAGCAAGGCCCTGCCCAAGGGGATGGAGCTGAGCCATTTCTCGGTCCTGAACCACCTTGCGCGCAGCAGTGCCGAACGCAGTCCGGCGCAACTGGCGCAGGTGTTTCACGTCACCCGCGGCGCGATGAGCAATACGCTGGCCAAGCTGGAGCTTGCGGGCCATGTCCATATCCGCCCCGACTGGGACGATGCCCGGCGCAAATTCGTCGCGATCAGCCCCTCGGGCCGGTCCGCGCGCGATGCCGCCTTGCAATCCATTGCCCCGATCCTCAGCCGCGTGGTGCAGGAGATCGGCGCCGACCGTGTTCGTTCGGCCCTGCCGGTGATCCGCGAATTGCGGCGTGAGCTTGAGGCCGCGAACGAGGGTTGAGCCCTACCGCTTCACCGACGCCGTCACGTAATTCACGCTCAGATCCCGGTCCGAGACCCGCCAGCTCCACGCGATCGGGTTGAAGACGAAGCCCTTGCGGTCCACCGGGTCCAGCCCCGCCCCCTCGATCAGCTTGAACAACTCCTCGGGCGTGATGAATTTCTGCCAGTCATGCGTGCCCTTGGGCAGCCAGCGCATGACATATTCCGCCCCGACAATGGCCATGGCAAAGCTCTTGGCGTTGCGGTTGATGGTCGAGCAGATCATCAGCCCGCCGGGTTTCAGAAGCTGGCGACAGGCGGTCAGATAGGCCAGCGGGTCGGCCACATGCTCTACCACCTCCATGTTCAGCACCACGTCGAACTGCTCGCCCGCCTCGGCCATGGCTTCGGCGGTGGTGTGGCGATAGTCGATCTCCAGCCCCGAATGCTCGGCATGGACCTGCGCCACCGGAATATTGCGCGCGGCCGCGTCGGCCCCCACCACGCGCGCCCCAAGCCGCGCCATCGGTTCCGACAAGAGCCCGCCGCCACACCCGATATCGAGGATGCGCAGCCCCGCAAACGGGGCCTCGCGGGTCAGATCACGCCCGTATTCGGCGGCGATCTGCGCCGTGATGTAATCCAGCCGCACCGGGTTCATCATGTGCAGCGGCGCAAACTTGCCTTTCGGATCCCACCATTCGGCGGCCATCGCCTCGAATTTGGCGATCTCTGCGTCATCCACGGTATTGGTGGCGCTGTTCATGGACATTCCTCCGGCGTCTTGGCACTGTGACGGGCATGGGCCTGCCGTCACAAGGTCTATATAGGATCGTCATGGACAAATTCTCCGGCCAAAAGCGCGCAGGCGCCTATCTGTTTCCGCCGACGGAGCCGTTTGACGCCCGGATGCTGGACGTGGGCGACGGCCACCAGATCTATGTCGAGCAATGCGGCAACCCCGAAGGCGCACCGGTCGTGATCTTGCATGGCGGCCCCGGCGGCGGGTGCAGCCCGGCAATGCGGCGCTATTTCGACCCCGCCCAGTGGCGCGTGATCCTGTTCGATCAGCGCGGCTGCGGACGCTCGCGCCCCCATGCCGAGATCGAGAACAACACCACCTGGCACCTGGTCGCCGATATCGAGCGTATTCGCGCCGCGTTGGACATCGAAAAATGGGCCGTCTTCGGCGGCTCCTGGGGGGCCACTCTGTCGCTGATCTATGCCGAGACCCACCCGGGCGCGGTCGCCTTCCTTGCCCTGCGCGGCGTCTTCCTGTCGATGCAGCGCGAGCTTGACTGGTTCTATGGCGGCGGGGCGGGGCATTTCTGGCCCGAACAATGGCAGCGCTTCAAATCGCTGGTCCCCGAGGCCGAGCATGGCGACCTGATCGCGGCCTATAACCGGCGGCTCTTTTCCGGCGACAAGATGCTCGAGGCCCGGTTCGCCCGCGCCTGGGCCGCCTGGGAAAACGTGCTGGCCTCGGTCTCCAGCGATGGCCGCGCGGGCGAGGCCCCGGCAGATTACGCCCGCGCCTTCGCCCGGTTGGAGAACCATTATTTCACCAACAAGGGCTTCGTCGAGGAAGGCCAGATCCTGCGTGACCTGCCCCGCATCGCCCATATCCCCGGCGTCATCGTGCAGGGCCGCTACGACATGATCTGCCCGCCGCGCTCGGCCTATGAGCTGTCGCAGGGCTGGACCGCGGGCAAACTGCACATCGTTCGCGCGGCGGGCCACGCCCTGTCCGAACCCGGCATCAGCGCCGAACTGGTCCGCGTGATGAAGGATGTGGGCGCCGCGCGGGGGCGGTATGGGATCTAGGTGATTTAT
Source organism: Alterinioella nitratireducens (assembly GCF_013155465.1). GTDB lineage: Bacteria > Pseudomonadota > Alphaproteobacteria > Rhodobacterales > Rhodobacteraceae > Alterinioella > Alterinioella nitratireducens. The sequence goes on from NZ_JABJVX010000002.1 coordinate 281,182, forward strand.
GATGGTCCGAGTCCTCGAATTCTTGACAGGGTCTCCGTCAATCGCCATATCTGATGGCATACCGGCTAGCGGCAGGTCTGCTAGTTCAAGAGCCGTGTAGGGTTTGCGCCCTTGCGGCTCTTGCTGTATTCCAATGCCACAACATGTTGAGGGCATTGATGAAGGTTGCGGTATATGTTGATGGGTTCAATCTCTACTACAGGGGCTTGAAGAAGACGCCATTCAAGTGGCTCGATCTCTCCGCCTTGGCGCGGGAATTCGTTCGTGATGATGAAAGCCTCGTCTCAATCAAGTATTTTACTGCCGATATCAGCTCAAGAGATGGAAATGCCGAAGCTAAGACCCGGCAGGAAGCCTATCTGAGAGCGCTCCGAACCATTCCAAGCCTCACGATTCACAAGGGTCGATTCCTAGCCAAGACGAAGATGCGACCCCTGGTGCGGGATTCGGCAAGATATGTGGAAGTTCACGACACCGAGGAAAAGGGCTCTGACGTCAATCTTGCCGCGCATCTTGTCAATGATGCTCATCTGGGCAGGTTCGATACCGCGTTTGTCGTTTCCCAAGACACCGACTTGTGTGAGCCACTGAGAATGGTGAACAAGCAACTTGGCAAAACAGTGGGCTTGATTTGGCTTGAGGATTCACGACCCGGCAAGCGCCACCGCGAGGTCTCGAACTTTATCAAACACGCCAACCCCTCGATTCTGCGCCGCTGCCAGTTTCCCGACCCGGTGATCGGGCGGGGCGGTCGCAAGATTGCCAAACCGCTCACCTGGGACTGACAGAACCGGTCGGCACCTCACCCCAACTGCACCACCGCCGCCTCGAAATCCTCGGCGCTGATCACGGCGGTGTGGTGGCCCTTGCCGGCTGTATCGTCCATGCGCCAGATATTGCCGGGGCCGATCTCACGCGCTTCGCCGTCGCTGGCGGTGACGCGCACCGCACCGGCGAGGCAGAGCAGCGTCTGTGACCGCGGCGTCGGGTGGATCGGCTCATCCCACCCCGCGTTCAGCCGCAGGAACACCAGCCCGGTAGCGGGCAGAAGCGCCGAGATATGGATGTCGCGGGCGGGCGGGGCAAAGCTGCGTTCTTGTAGCTTGACCTCTTCATCGCGCCAGTGGCTTTCGCCGCTTGCATCCGCATAGAGATGATTGATCTTCATGGCGCGCCCTCCCGCTGTCCGGTCGCGCATGGTTGCATGGGGCGGGGGTATGGCCAAGGAAATCTTCGCTAATCGGACACCCCCGGCGTCACGTCCCGGATCGGGAACCGCACGCCATCCTCGGTCGCCATCACCAGCCGCTCACCGTTCAGCACGTAGAGATCGCAGCGCGAGAACCCGTTGGCAAAGTCGATGCAGACCGTGCTGTCATCGTTCACCTTGTATTGCCCCTGGGCCGTGCCGCCGCCATTGGCATAGGTGTAGCTGTAGCTCTCATCCTCGAAGAACCGTGCCTCGCCGCCGTCATGGAAAGTGATCGTGTTGCCCCGCAGCCGGTCCGAAAGCTCCACCTCCGAGAACAGCACATCGCCCGCGCGCATGAACCATTCCTGCGCAAAGGCGGGGCTGGCGAGGAGGAAGAAGAGGACAAGGGCAAGGCGCATGAACCGACCCTAGCGCGGATTGTCCGGCCCGCGGGACACGATCGCGCGAGTCCCGTCAGGCCACCATCTGCTCGGCCTTCTTCAGGTCCACCGAGACCAGTTGAGAAACCCCCTGCTCGGCCATCGTGACCCCGAACAACCGGTCCATCCGGCTCATCGTGACCGCGTGATGCGTGATGATCAGGAACCGCGTGTCGGTCTGGCGGGTCATCTCGTCCAGAAGGTCGCAGAACCGGGTCACGTTGGCGTCGTCCAGCGGCGCGTCGACCTCGTCCAGCACGCAGATCGGCGCGGGGTTGGCCAGGAAGACGGCGAAGATCAGCGCCAGCGCGGTCAGGGTTTGCTCGCCGCCCGACAGCAGCGACAGCGTCGAGAGCTTCTTGCCCGGCGGCTGGCACATGATCTCCAGCCCCGCCTCCAGCGGATCGTCGCTTTCGACCAGAACCAGCTTGGCCTCGCCGCCGCCGAAGAGATGGGCGAAGAGCATCCCGAAATTGCGGTTCACCTCGTCGAAGGCGGCAAGCAGGCGCTCCCGCCCCTCGCGGTTCAGGCTGGCAATGCCGCCGCGCAGCTTGCGGATGGCCTCCTCCAGGTCCTCCTTCTCGGTCTTCAGAGTGTCATGTTCCTCGCTGACCTCGCGGGCGTCCTCCTCGGCGCGCAGGTTCACCGCCCCAAGCGCGTCGCGCTGGCGGCGCAGGCGGGTGACATCGGCCTCGATCGCCTCGGCGGAGGGCATCCTGGCGGGATCGGCATCCAGGGTGTCCAAGAGCGCCTCGGGCGTCGTCTCCAACTCCTCCTCGATGCGGGTCGCGGCGGCTTGCAGCACCTCTTGCGCCCCGTCGCGCCTGGCCTCGGCGCGTGCGCGGTATTCGCGGGCCAGCGAGGCTTCTTTCTCGGCCTCCCGCTCCACCGCCACGGCCCCGCGCAGGGCGGTTTCGCCCGCCGCCAGCGCGTCACCGGCGGCCTTTCGGCGGGCCTCGGCCTCGTCGATGGCGGCTTGCAGCTTGTCCTTGCGGGCGGCGATTTCCTCGGGCGCGGCCTGGGCGCGGGCCAATTCCTCCTCGGACTCGGCGCGGCGCGTTTCCAACTCCTCTATCCGGGTCGTGGCCGTGTCCAGCCGCTTGCGCCAGGTTGCCAATTCCTGCGCGATCTGGGCCTGTCGCTTGTCGCGGGCCTCGCCTGCGCGCTTGACTTCCTCATGCGCGGCGCGGGCCGACAAAAGCGCGCTGCGCGCCGCCTCGACGGTTGCCTTTGACGCCTCGACCCGTGCCCGCGCCTCGTCAAGGCTGTCCAATTCGGCCTGCGCGCGGCGGGCCTCCTCCAGCGTTTCGCGGGCGGCTTCGGCCTCGTCGCCATGGCGCGCGGCGGCGGCGCGCAGGGTTTCCAGCCGTCCGGCCAGGATATTGCGGTCGGCCTCGGCGCGGGAGAAGGCGCGGCTGGCCTCGGCCATCTGCTGATCGGCGGCGCGGCGCGCGGCGCGCGCCTGCTTGTCGGCCTCCGTCAACTCGGCCAGACGCGCGGCATTGGCCGCATGCGTGGCGCGGGCACGGTCGGCGGCCAGTTCCGCGCGTTCAAGCTCTGCCGCCAGTTCATTCAGCTGGTTGGCCTGCTGCAACCGCCGCGCAGCGGTCGAGGAGCCATCGGCGGCGGCCAGCGCATAGCCATCCCACCGGTAGAGATCGCCCGCCCGGGTCACCAGCCGCTGACCCGGCAGAAGCTGCGCCTGCAACCCCGGCCCGTCGCCATTCTGGATCACGCCCACCTGCCGCAACCGCCGCGCCAGCGCGGGCGGCGCATCGACATAATCCGACAAAGACGGCACACCGGCGGGCAGGGCTTGTGGCGTCTCGTATTGCTTCAGTGTGGTCCAGCCCGTCGCACCGGCCACATCCGTTTCGGGGGCTTTCAGATCGTCGGCCAATGCCGCGCCGACGGCGGCCTCGTATCCCGGCGCGACGCGCACCCGGTCGAGCAGTTGATTGCCCTGACCGGCCTCGCGTTCCAAGAGCTTCGACAGCGCCCGCACCTCGGCATCGAGCGTGTTGAACTCGCCCTCCGCCTCGGCCCGCGCGGTGCGCGCCTCGCCCTCTCGGGCCTGCGCGGCGGCGCGGGCGGACTCGGTTTCGGTCAGGGTGTCCTCGGCACGGGCGGCCAGGTCGGTGGCCTCAGAGAGCGCGGTTTCCGCCGCCGCGTGATCCTGCGCCAGGGTGGCCAGCCGGGTTTCCGCCGCCTCGGCCTCGGCCAGCGCCTTCTGCGCCTCGCCCGCGTGACGCTCCGCCGCGCGGCTGGTTTCGTCGACGGCGCGCTGCGCCGATTGGTGGCGGGCGGCCAAGCGGGCGGCATCCTCGGTGAGCCGTGAGTGCACCGCCTCTTCATCGGTCATCGAGATCGTGGCCGCGCGCACCGCCTCCTCGGCCTCGGTCAGCGCCGCGCCATGGCCCTCGCCCGCGGCGCGTGAGGCGTTGGCCTCGGCCTCCAGCGTCTCGATGGTGCCGCCGGCATCCGTGTTCAGGCTGGTCTCGCGCGTCAGGTCACGGGTCAGTTGGGCGATCCGGGCCGTCAGCGTCTCGATGGCCTTGCGTGCGCGGGCCTCCTCGGCGCTGACGCTGTCGCGTTCGACCGTGACACGCTGCAACAGCGCCGCGGCAATCGCTTCCTCCTCGCGCAGGGGCGGCACGGCAGTCTCGGCGTCTTCGCGCGCCCGTGTCGCCGCGGTGGCGGATCCTTCGGCTCTGGCGGCGGCGGTCAACGCCTCGCGCAGCGCGGCCTCGGCCTGGGCCCGCGCCTCGTCAGCCTCCTTCCAGCGGCGATAGAGCAAAAGCCCTTCCGCCTGCCGCAACTCGCCCCCGATCTCACGATAGCGCGCCGCCTGACGCGCCTGCCGTGCCAGTTGCGCCAGTTGACCGGCCAGTTGGTCCAGAACGTCATCGACGCGGGCCAGGTTGGTCTCGGCCCCCTTCAGCTTCAACTCGGCCTCGTGGCGCCGCTGATAGAGGCCGGAGATTCCGGCGGCTTCCTCAAGGATCCGCCGCCGCGCCTTGGGCTTGGAGTTGATCAGCTCCGAGATCTGCCCCTGCCGCACCAGCGCGGGCGAATGCGCGCCGGTGGAGGCATCCGCGAACAGCATCTGTACATCGCGCGCCCGCACATCGCGGCCGTTGGTCTTGAAGGCCGAGCCTGCATCGCGGGTGATCCGCCGGATCACATCCAGCGTGTCCGATTCGTTGAAACTGGCCGGGGCGAGCCGTTCGGTGTTGTCGATGGTCAGCGCCACCTCGGCGAAATTGCGCGCAGGGCGGGACGACGCGCCGGCAAAGATCACGTCCTCCATGCCGGCGCCGCGCATCGCGGTGGGGCGGTTTTCGCCCATCACCCAACGCAGCGCCTCCAGCAGGTTGGACTTGCCACAGCCATTGGGCCCGACCACGCCGGTCAGACCATCGGCGATGATCAGATCGGTCGGATCGACAAAGCTCTTGAAGCCATTCAGCCTGAGACGTGAAAACCGCACGCGCTGCCCTGTTGTTCTTGGGGTCGTTGGGGCCACTTTCTGGCAGGGCGGCGCAGGCTGTCAACGGCTTTGCCCCGCATATGGCGGTAAATCGCCGGGTTATCCACAATATATAGGGGCTAACAGGCCAGATCGGCCCGCATCACCGCCTGGTCGCCGCGCAATGTATCCTCGATCACCGTGCAGCCGCTGGCCTGTTCCATCGCGGCCAGGGCGTTCGGGTAGACCTCACCGATGGTGGGAAACGCCATGGTGTTCAGGCGGATCGCCTCGGCCCGGTTGCCGCGCACGCGGACGGTGAAGGAGGTGTTGTCGATCGAAACCTGCGTTGCCTCTGCGCCCATCATCGCGGGGGCGGGCGAATCGCAGGCGGCCAGAAGGAGGGGGAGGAGCAGGAGACGTTTCATGGCGCTTACGCTGACGCGGGCAGGGTTAAGGCGGGGTTAATGCGACCGATGCAATCGCGCCACTGGGGCGGGGGCCACGCGCATGGCCCGGTGTTGAAGCGGGCCTTTCGCACGGCTATATTGGCCCCATCCCGGCGCCGGGGATTGTGACAGGCGCGCAATGTAGGAGGACGACGTCCTGACTGGACCAGTTCAAGCGGCCGCTTCCCCGGCTGCATCCGGCGCGCAAGTGCTGCGCCAAACCCGAGACCTGACCAGCGACACGCTGCTGGATCAGGTGATAGACTCCCTCACCCAGGACAAGGCGGAAGAGGTCGTGCAGATCGACCTGCGCGGCAAGACCCAGATGGCCGATCACATGGTCATCGCGTCGGGCCGGTCATCGCGTCAGGTCACGGCGATGGCGGAAAAGCTGACCGACCGGCTCAAGCAGGTCTTCGGTCTCTCCGCGCGTGTCGAGGGGCGCGATACCGGCGATTGGGTGCTGATCGATGCGGGCGACGTGATCGTCCATATTTTCCGCCCCGAGGTGCGTGAGTTCTATCAGCTTGAAAAGATGTGGTTGCCCGCCGGGCAGGCCTGACACTTTTCATGCGGGTGCATCTTTGCGTTGTGGGTCGCCTGCGCGGCGGCCCCGAGAATGATCTTGTCTCCGACTACCTGACACGGTTCGACCGCACCGGGCGGGCGCTTGGCCTGGGTCCGGCCCGCGTGGTGGAGGTCGAGGACAAGAAGGGCGGCGGCAAGGGGGCAGAGGCGGCGCTACTGCGCAAGGCCGTGCCCGACGGCGCGCTGATCTGTGCGCTGGATGAACGCGGGACGGCCATGACTTCACCCGACTTCGCGGGGCTTCTGGCCGACAAGCGCGACCAGGGGCGTGGTGATATCGCATTCGTGATCGGCGGCGCGGACGGGCTCGACCCCGGCCTGGTCGATCAGGCCGACCTCACGCTCTCCTTCGGGGCGATGGTCTGGCCGCATATGCTGGCGCGCGTGATGCTGGCCGAGCAGCTCTACCGCGCGGCGTCCATTCTGGCAGGCAGCCCCTATCACCGGGCGTGAGAGCCTTCGAAGGCTCTCATGAGCGATTTCGAAATCGCTCATACGGCGCGCGTCGATGCAGCTTTCCGCCGTCAATCCGACCGCTCACCTTGCGTCGTATCGGCCCCGCCCCTAAAACCGCGGGAGCAACTTGAACAAGGCCGCTTCCATGACCGTTCCCAAGCCTGTCGTCCTGTGCATTCTCGATGGGTGGGGCCTGGCCGAGCCCGGCCCCGGCAACGCGCCCTATCTCGCCGATACGCCCAATTTCGACCGGCTGATGACGACCTGCCCCAATGCAACGCTGGTCACCTTCGGCCCCGATGCCGGGTTGCCGCGCGGCCAGATGGGAAATTCCGAGGTGGGTCACACCAATATCGGCGCGGGCCGCGTCGTGGCAATGGACCTGGGCCAGATCGACCTGGCGATCGAGGAGGGCAGTTTTGCCTCCCGCCCCGCGCTGGCGACTTTTGCCGCCAAGATGAAGGCCGCGGGCGGCGTGGCGCATCTGACCGGGCTGGTCTCGGCGGGCGGCGTTCACAGCCATGAGGCCCATCTGCTGGAAACCGCCCGCGTGCTGGTGGGGCAGGGTATCCCCGTCCTGATCCACGCCATCACCGACGGGCGTGACGTCGGCCCGCGCTCGGCCCTCGCCACCCTGCCGGCCTTCGAGGCGCAACTGCCCGAGGGTGCGCGGATCGGGTCCGTGGTGGGGCGCTACTTCGCCATGGACCGCGACAACCGATGGGACCGGGTCCAGAAAGCCGCCGATCTGATCCTGACCGGCAAGGGCGGGGAAGCGAGCACCGCCGAGGAGGCGCTTAAAGCCGCCTATGCGCGCGAGGAGGGGGATGAGTTCGTCAGCCCCACCCGCCTCGCGGCCTACACCGCACCGAAAGACGGCGACGGGCTGCTCTTCGTCAATTTTCGCGCCGACCGCGCGCGCGAGATCCTCTCGGCCCTCGCTGACCCCGAGTTTGACGAGTTCGACACCTCCGCCCGTCCCGATTGGGCCGCAACCTGCGGCATGGTCGGCTATTCCGACCGGCATGACACCTTCCTTGACGTGGTCTTCCCCAAGCAGGAGATCGTCAACACGCTGGCCGAATGGGTCGCGGCCAAGGGGCTGACGCAGTTCCACCTGGCCGAGACCGAGAAATACCCGCATGTCACCTTCTTCCTCAACGGCGGCAAGGAAGCGCCCGTCGAGGGCGAGGATCGCTACATGCCGAAATCGCCCAAGGTCGCCACCTATGACCTGCAACCCGAGATGTCCGCGCCCGAGGTGACCGAAAAGCTCAATGAGGCCATCGAGGCGCGTTATGACCTGATCGTGGTCAATTATGCCAACCCCGACATGGTCGGCCATACCGGCGTGATCGAGGCCGCCGCGCGCGCCTGCGAAGCGGTGGATGAGGGTCTTGGCCAGGCGATGGCGGCGCTGGAGAAGGTGGGCGGCGCGATGATCGTCACCGCCGATCACGGCAATTGCGACATGATGATCGACTCCGAGACCGGCGGCCCGCACACGGCGCATACGCTGAACCCGGTGCCGGTGATCCTTTTCGGCGGGCCGGATGGCGCGACGATGCGGGACGGGCGGCTGGCCGACCTGGCCCCGACGCTGTTGCAGTTGATGGGGTTGGACAAACCGGCGGAAATGACGGGCGAGAGCCTGATCGCATGACGTGGCGGCTCCTCCCTGCGGTCCTCGCCCTTGTCGCGTGGCCCCTCGCGGTGGTCGCGCAGGACGACCCCGCCCTGACCGCACAGCGCGCGTCGGCGATGCTGGAACGCGCGGCCCTCGGCATGGCCGAGGCCGAGGAGGCGCGCGACCGGGTCGAGGCGCTGACCGAAACCATCCGCGCCTATGAGGAAGGGCTGGCCGCGCTCCGCGAAGGCATGCGCCGCGCCGCGATCCGCGAGCAGTCGATCGAGATCGTCTTCGAGGCCGAACAGGACCGCCTCGGGCGCCTCCTGGGCGTGCTGCAATCCATGCAATCCGCCCCCGCGCCGCTTCTGATGATCCACCCTTCAGGCCCCGTGGGCACCGCGCGCTCGGGCATGATCCTGTCCGATGTCACCCCCGCCGTTGCCGCCGAGGCCACCGCCCTGCGCGACCAGTTGCAGGAGCTGGCCGTCCTGCGCGCCCTGCAAGGCGAGGCCGAGGCGCAACTGGCCCGTGGCCTGACCGGCGTGCAGGAGGCGCGCGTTGCCCTCAGCCAGTCCATGGCCGAACGCCGCACCCTGCCGCCGCGTTTCACGCAAGACGCGCAGGCGCTGCAAGACCTGCTTGGCGATGCCGAGACGCTGGACAGCTTCGCCATCGCCCTGCGCAGTGTCGACCTCGTTGGCGGAGCGATGCCCGACATGCCCGCCTTCAGCGCTGCCGAGGGCAGCCTGCCGATGCCCGTGCGGGGCCGCGTCCTGCGTGGCTTCAACACGGCGGACGCGGCGGGGATCACCCGGCCCGGCCTGATTCTCGCGACCGAACCGCGCGCCATCGTCACCGCGCCCTGGGCCATGACCGTGCGCTATGCCGGGCCGCTGTTGAATTACGGCAACGTCGCCATCCTGGAGCCGGAGGGCGACTACATGCTGATTCTGGCAGGCATGGGGCAGCTTTACGTGCGCGCGGGCGACCTGTTGACGGCGGGCGCGCCGGTGGGCTTGATGGGCGGCACCGCGCCTGACCGCGAAGAATTGATCACCCCGGAGGCGCTATCGTCTGGTGAAGACCTGTCAGAAACGCTTTATATGGAACTAAGAGAGGCCGCAGAGCCGGTGGACCCGACGCCGTGGTTCGCATCCACAGATCAGTGAGGATAACGACGCTATGAAACGATTTCTTTTCGCGGCCCTAGGCGGCACCGCTGCCGGGATACTCCTGACCACCCAGGTGGCCGGACCGCTGATCGCGCAGGAAAGCGCGCGCAACACCACCGTCTACGAACAGCTCGACCTGTTCGGCGACGTGTTCGAACGCATCCGTAACTATTATGTCGAGGATGTCGACGAGGCGGAATTGATCGAGGCCGCGATCAACGGGATGCTGACCTCGCTCGATCCGCATTCCTCCTACCTGCCGCCGCAGGACTACGATTCGATGCAGGAACAGACCCGCGGCGAATTCGGCGGCCTCGGCATCGAGGTCACGCAGGAGGAGGGGTTCGTCAAGGTCATCACGCCGATGGACGGCACCCCCGCCGACGAGGCGGGCGTAGAGGCGGGCGATTTCATCACCCATGTCGACGGCACCAGCCTGCTTGGCCTGACGCTCAGCGAGGCGGTCGAACTGATGCGCGGCGAAATCGGTTCCGAGATCGTGATCACCGTGGTGCGCGAGGGCGAAGATGAGCCCTTCGACATCACCATCGTGCGCGACGTGATCCGCATGACTGCCGTGCGTCACCGGCTGGAGGGCAACACCGCCGTCCTGCGCGTCGCCACCTTCTCGGAGCAGACCTATACCAACCTGCGCGACGGGCTGGAGCAGATGATCGAGGAAGTCGGCGGGATCGAGAATCTCGAAGGCGTCGTCCTCGACCTGCGCAACAACCCCGGCGGGCTGCTGACCCAGGCGATCCGTGTCGCCGATGCGTTCATGGAACAGGGCGAGATCGTCTCGACCCGTGGCCGCGACCCCGCCGATGGCGAACGCTACAACGCCACGCCGGGCGACCTGATCGACGGGCTGCCGCTGGTGGTGCTGATCAATGGCGGCTCGGCCTCGGCCTCCGAGATCGTGGCCGGCGCGCTGCAGGATCACAGCCGCGCCGTGGTCGTCGGCACCAACAGCTTCGGCAAGGGCTCGGTCCAGTCGGTGATGCCGGTGCAGGGCGACGGGGCGATGCGCCTGACGACCTCGCTCTACTACACGCCCTCGGGCCGGTCGATCCAGGCGCTTGGCGTGTCGCCCGACATCCTGGTCGAACAGCGCGATATCGGCGAGATCGAGACCAATGGGCGCCCGCAGCGCACCGAGGCCACCTTGCGCGGGGCGCTCTCCAACTCGACCCTGACCGATGACGAGCGGGAGCAACTGGAACAGGAACAGGCCGAGGCGCAGGCCGCGCTTGAGCTGCGCGCCGAGGATTACCAGCTGGCCTATGCCATCGACATCCTGCACGGGCTGAACGCGCTGCGCCCGCGCTGAGGTGGTTGAAAAGCTCTACCGTCCCTGTGTCGGCGTGGTTCTGATGAACCGCGCCGGCAAGCTCTTCGCCGGTCAACGCGCCGATATGGACATTCCCGCCTGGCAGATGCCGCAAGGCGGGGTGGACGAGGGCGAAGACGCGCGAAACGCCGCCCTGCGTGAATTGCACGAGGAGACCGGGATAGGGCCGGATCAGGTAACGGTGCTGGCCGAGACCACGGACTGGCTGCCCTATGACTTCCCGGCGGAGGTCGCGGGCAAGCGGTGGGGCGGCAAGTATCACGGGCAGAAGCAGAAATGGTTCCTGGTGCGCCTTGAGGCCGAGGACGATGTCATCGACCTCGCCTACAAGGACGTGGAGTTCTCGGACTGGCGCTGGATGGAGCCTGCCGACCTGCTGGAGGCCATCGTCGCGTTCAAACGCCCGATCTACACGCGGGTGCTGGAGGAATTCGGACTCGGCTGACGGGCAGCGCCGGGTCTGCTATTCTGCGCCCATCCGTCAAGGAGGCCCCGCCCCGCATGATCCGTTCCCTCACATCCGCCCTTCTGTGCCTGACGCTGCCGACCCAGGCCCTCGCCCTATCCTGCGCGCCCTGGAACGCGGTCAGCACCTACCGTGCGGCGGCCGAGGCCGAGGAGCGGTATGTCATCGCCCTGGGCAGTTTCTTCCGCACCGGCCCCGACCAGGTCACGGAACAGAACGCGGCCGGATCCGATCCCTACAGCTATACCGCCTATTTCGCGGGCGACATGGCCTCGCGCGTCGGCTTTCGCACCCCGATCGAGTTTCCCGTTCAGGTCAATGTCACTTGTGTCGCCAGCTGGTGTGGCACCCCGCCGGGCGACGGCGAGACCGTGCTGGCCTTCATGCAGGTCGATGACAACCGCGACTACAGCCTGCAAATCGGCGCCTGCCCGTTCTGGGCCGTCACCTATCCCGATCAGGCCGATCTGGACCAGATCACCACCTGCATGCGGTCGGGCTGTTAGAGCCTTCGCAGCAGTTCCGGCGTTGGCCAGGCATCGGCGGGCATCCCCAACCGCTCCTGTTCGGCCCTGACAGCGGCCCGTGTGCGTGCCCCCAGGATACCGTCGATCCCGCCGACGTCATGGCCAAGCTGCGTCAGCCGCGTCTGCAAGGCGCGCATCTGGTTGCCATCCAGCCCCGGATCGGGATTGCCTGCGTTATAGACCGGCGCGCCCTCCAGCCGCGTGGCGAAATAGGCGGCTGTGGTGACGTACACGAAGCTCTGGTTCCATTCGAACAGGACCGAGTAATTCGGATAGGCCATGAAGGCGGGGCCGTTGCGCCCCTGTGGCAACAGGATCGAGGCGCGCAGGTTCGTCGCGGGCAAGGCCCCGTTGCGCCCCCGCACCCCCATGCTCTGCCACTCTGACACCCGGCGCGCCGTCTCCAACCCGGTTTCGGACCAATTGAAATTGGCGGGCATATCCACCTCGACCAGCCAGGGCTGGTTCGGCTGCCAGCCCAACTCGCTCAGCAGGTTGGCGCCGGACAGCAGCGCATCGGGCGCCGAGTTCTGAAGATCCACCTGCCCGTCGCCATCGCCATCGACGCCGCGTTCCAGGATATCCTCGGGCAGCATCTGCACCATGCCGATCTCGCCGGCCCATGCGCCCGTGGTGCGGCGCGGGTCCAGGTTTCCGTTCTCATAGAGGCGAAGGGCCGCGAAGACCTGCGGGCGGAACAGCTCGGGCCTGCGGCAATCATGCGCCAGCGTGACCAGCGAATTGACCGTGTTGTAATCGCCCTGGAAGGCCCCGAAATCGGTCTCGAACGCCCAGAAGGCCAGCAGCACCCCGCGGCTGACGCCATATTCCCGCTCCATCCGGTCAAAGACGTTGCGATAGCGTTCGGCGTTGCGGCGGCCATTATCCATGCGGTTCTGGCTGATCAGGCGGCGCGAGAACTCCACGAAGGGCGTGGCGAAGATGCCCTGCCGCCGGTCGGCCTGCAACGTCGCCTGATCCTGCTGCACGCCGCTGAAGAAGGCGTCGATGGCCTGCGCCGAATGGCCCCGTTGCGCCGCCTCCTGCCGCAATCCGTCGACAAAGCCGGAGAAACTGCCGCCGCATTGCTGTGCGTTGGCTGTGGTGGTCAGGGCAAGGCTGAAAAGCGCGGCAGAGATCAATCGCATGGGTCAAATCCTCAGGGTGTGAATCGCGGATCAGAGTAGCAGGCGGTCAGAACAGCACAACCACCCCCGTGAGGCCCAGGATCACCCACCAGACCCGCCACAACACGGCAATGGCCGCCTCGATCTCGGCGACCCCGATCTCGCGCTCACCGCCCGCGTTCACGAACGGAAACTCCCGCATCTCGCCGTGGTAGCTGCGCGGACCGGACAGCGCCACGTCCAGCACCCCGGCCATGGCCGCCTCGGGCCATCCGGCATTGGGCGAGCGATGCAGCCGCGCATCCTGAAGCGTCACGTCGACCGCGCGCGCCGACCAGAAGGCCAGCGCGATCAGCCCCGCCGTCAGCCGCGCGGGGATGTAGTTCAGCACATCGTCCAGCCTTGCCGCCGCCCAACCGAAGGCCTCATGCCGGGGCGTGCGATAGCCGATCATGCTGTCGGCGGTGTTGACGAGTTTGTAGATCAGGATCCCCGGCAGGCCCGCGACGAGGAACCAGAAGGCGGGCGCGACCACGCCATCGCTGAAGTTTTCCGCCGCGCTCTCGATTGCCGCCCGCGCCACGCCCGATTCGTCCAGTGCCGAGGTATCGCGCCCCACGATCATCGTCACCGCCCGCCGTCCAGGGTTCACGCCATAACGCAAGCCATCGGCCACGGCCCGCACATGCGTTACAAGCGAGCGCTGCGCCAGGAGGATCGCCGCTAGCAGCATCGACCAGAGCCAGCCAAGCGGCAGCGCCGCGATCAGCCAGCCCGCCAGTCCCGCAGCCAGCACCAGCGCGGCCAGCACCAGCGCACCCCGCGCCCGCGTCCCGTCATTGAACCTGGTGTCACACCAGCCAATCAGCCGCCCCATCAGAACCGCCGGATGTGGCACATGCGACCAGAGCCATTTCGGCTCGCCCATCACCCCATCCAGCAGCAGTGCCGGGATCAGCAGGGCGGCGCTCATGTCAGCGCGCTTTCCAGCCGAGTCCAATCGCCGGGGCCGGGCAGCCCAAGCCGCAGATACGTCTCTGAATAGGGGAAAACGCGGCTCCAGATATGGGCGCGGGCGAGGCGCACCTGCCAGGCGGCCGCGCTCTCGACATCATAGAGCCGAAACAGATCGGTGCCGCCGATCACTCGCGCCCCGGCCCGCGTCATCAGCCCGTCGAGCCGCAGCGCATCCGCAGACAACCGCGCCCGCGTCGTCTCGGCCCACGCGGCATCGCGCAAGGCCGCGGCGCCCGTGGCCAAGGCAGGCCCCGACACCGCCCATGGCCCGATCATCTCGGAAAGCCGCGCAATCGTCTCGGCCGCCGCAATCGCAAAGCCAAGCCGCAGCCCCGCCAGCCCCCAGAACTTGCCGAAGCTCTTCAGCACGACCACACCGGGCCGCGCCGCCAGATGCACGAGGCTCGCCCCGGGCATCACGTCGCAGAAACTCTCGTCGATCACCGTCAGGGGATTGTCGCCAAGATCGCCCTCATCCCAGACCCGCCCATCGGGGTTGTTGGGATGCACGATGACCCGCGCGCCGCCGGTGCCCTCGCTCCAGCCCGCCGCGCGAAAGGCGGCGAGATGCTCGTTATAGGTGGGTGCGGTGATCTCGACCTTGCCCGGTGCCATCAGTGACGGAATCCGCGCGATCAGGGCCGAGGCACCGGGGGCGGCAAGCACCTCCGCCCCGGCAGGCACGCGCCAGAAGTCCCTTGCGGCCGCATTCAATCCATTGAACGCGCCCGCATCGGGCAGCGCGGTCCAGGCATCGTCAGGCAGGGCAGGGACCGGATAGGCCACCGGGTTGATCCCCGTCGACAGGTCCAGCCAGTTGGCCCGGACGCCGCCATAGGTCGCCACTGCCGCATCGATCCCGCCGCCATGATCGCGTGTCATTGTCATCGGCCCCCCGTCACCCGCCGACAGGGAAAGCCCATTTTCAGGCCGCCTGCAATGCCTCTCGGTCATGCGGCGCGGTCCAGTCGATCAGCGGGTTGATCGGGATGATCCGGTGCGGATTGATGCTGTCATGGCTGTAATGATAGTGCCGCACGATATGGTCGAAATGGATCGTGTCCGCGACACCGGGCCATTGATAGAGCTCCCGCGCATAGCCCCAGAGGCTTGGATAGTCGATCAGCCGCCGCCGGTTGCACTTGAAATGCAGGTGATAGACCGCGTCGAACCGGGCCAGCGTGGTGAACAGCCGCCAATCCGCCTCGGTGATCCGCGTGCCGGTCAGGTAGCGGTATTCCGACAGGATGCTTTCGACCCAGTCCAACGCATCGAAAAGCGCATGGACCGCCGTGTCATAGGCCGCTTGCGTGGTGGCGAAGCCCGCCTTGTAGACGCCATTGTTGATGTCGTCATAAACGCGGGCGTTGACCCGTCCGATCCGGGGGCGCAACGCCTCGGGGTGGAAATCCTGGGTGTCGCCGGTGATGTCGTTGAAGGCCGAGTTGAACATGCGGATGATCTCGGCGCTCTCGTTCGACACGATGGTGCCGCGCGCCTTGTCCCACAGCACCGGCACCGTCACCCGCGTCGTCACATCCGGGTCGGCCTTCAGGTAGATCTCGCGCAGGTAGCGCGCGCCAAAGAGGTCATCGCCCGTCGCGCCGGGGAAATCCTCGGCAAAGGTCCAGCCCTCGCCCAACATATCCGGGTGCACGACCGAGATGCCGATATGATCCTTGAGCCCCTTGAGGGCGCGGAAGATCATGGTGCGGTTCGCCCAGGGGCAGGCATGGCTGACATAGAGGTGATAGCGCCCGCTCTCGGCCTTGAACCCGCCCTCGCCGGAAGGCCCCGCGCTGCCATCGGCGGTCACCCAGTTGCGGAACTGGGACTCCTGCCGCTTGAACGCGCCGTCGGTCGCATCCGTATCATACCATTGATCCTGCCAGGTGCCGTCTACCAGTAATCCCATGTCATACGCTCCCTTATCTATTGCCAAACAGATAGGCGCTGCGCGGGCGCGGTCAAACGCCTTTCACCGCAGGGTTGTCGTGCGTAGTCGCGCAGGTCAGGCCGCGTCGCGGTGGCGGGCGCGGAATTTCTCGGCCTTGGCGCGGTTGCCGCAGCGCGCCATCGAACACCAGCGCCGCCCGACACCGCGCCCCTGGTCGAGGAACAGATGCGTGCAGCGGCGGCATTCGCGCAGCCGCGTGAACTGGTCCGAGCGCATCAGGTCGTCCATCGACAGCACCAGCCGGTCCAGCGGCGTGGCCCCGGGCCCGGGCGCGGTAATCAACCCCTCGCGGGTGATGCGCAGCTCTGACTCGCCGATCACGCGGCGCAATTCCGTGTCCAGGAACAGATGCTCCTCGCGCCCTGGATCGCGCCCTGCGGCAAGCGCGGAAAACACGGCATAGGCCGCTTCGCGCAAGCGCAGCATCGCATCCAGTTGTCGTGCCGAGATATCGGCCGGCATGTCGATACCCGACGCGACCAGCACCTCCCGCAATTCCTGCGCATCGGCAAAACTGTCCTCGCCACGCGATTTGCCGTCATCGCCGACCGTGTTCAGAAATTCGAGAAACGGATGCCCGGCACCCGGTTCAGCGCGCGACGCTGCTCTTGTCATGGAAAGCTGCCCTTGGTGGTCTTCTTGCTCTTCACATATCTGTAACCAACCTGGATCAGAATCACGAGGGTGACGCGACGAAAAACCCCGTGACAGGCGGCGCTTCGCCGATGTCATGACCTGTGGCCCATATGCCGCGTGCTGCATTGCGGCGGAGCGGCCCGAGTTGACCGAATCTGCCACCGCCCCATCTTTCCTCTTAACGACTGCCAAGGATGCCCCCGATGTCCGAAGAATACCTGCCCAAGGAGGTCCTCGACGGCCTGCACGCCGCCCGCCGCAAGGCCGAGCGCAAGCGCAGCCGCCGGTCCGTGCATATCGGCGACGATGTCTACCCGATCCTGACCTTTGCCAATGACGGCTTTGCGCTGGATGCCGAACACGCGCCGCAACTGCGCGGGCTGGTCGATATCTACGAAGGGCCGCGCCACCTCTACCAGGCCCTGATCGTCGCGTCCGAGCTGCATGGCGACGTGATGCGCTATGAATTCAAGCGCAACACCGCCGCCGCCGACCGCGCGGCGCTGGATTTCTACCAGGAAACCGAGGCGCCCATCGCACTTCTGGACAGCTCGAAACACTGAAATTGGCCTTTGCATTCCGGTGCGGCTAGGGTCTATCAGCGCCAAAAGCGCGTCCCACGACCGGGGCGCGCGTTGTCATGTCTTGCGAGGTGCCGCCATGATCCAGACCCCCTATCTGCTGTTCCTGGGCGATGCGCCCGACCAACTGGCCGCCAAGGTGGCGCAAGGCATCCGCGACTGGCGCCCCGACAACGCGGTCGGCCAGTTCCGGATGGAGGGCTGCAAGGCCAGCGTCGGGCTTGACGACTTGGACCTCACCCAGGCGAAGGCCGCCGGTGCGAAGACCCTGGTGATCGGCGTCGCCAACCGGGGCGGCAAGATCTCGCAGGCGTGGAAGAAGGTGCTGGTGCAGGCGCTGGAGGAGGGGTTCGACCTCGCCAGCGGTTTGCACAACCTGTTGCGCAACGAACCCGACCTTGTCGCCGTGGCCGAGGCCTGCGGGCGCGCGCTGCATGACGTGCGGGTGCCGGATGTGGAGTATCCCATCGCGGGTGGCGTCAAACGCACCGGCAAGCGCTGCCTCGCCGTGGGCACCGATTGTTCGGTCGGCAAGATGTATACCAGCCTCGCCGTGGACAAGGTGATGAAGGAACGCGGCCTGAAATCCACCTTCCGCGCCACCGGCCAGACGGGTATCCTGATCACCGGCAACGGGGTGCCGCTGGATGCCGTTGTCGCAGATTTCATGGCCGGGGCCGTCGAATGGCTGACGCCCGACAATGACCCCGATCACTGGGACCATATCGAGGGGCAGGGCAGCCTGTTCCACGTTTCCTATTCCGGCGTGACCATGGCGCTGATCCATGGTGGCCAGCCCGACGCGTTGATCCTTAGCCATGAACCGACCCGCCCCCATATGCGCGGCCTGCCCGATTACGCCCTGCCCTCGCTGGAGACCCTGCGCGACACCGCCCTGCCGCTGGCGCGCATCGCCAACCCGGCCTGCCAGGTGGTCGGCATCTCGGTCAACACCGCCGCGATGGATGAGGAGGAGGCGCTGGCCTGCCTCGCCGAGATCGAGGGGCGCATGGGCCTGCCCACCGTCGATCCGTTCCGGCAAGGGGCCGAACGCCTGGCCGACGCGCTGGAGGCGCTATGATCTCGGTCACCCGCGACACGTTCCGGCTGGCCGAGGTCTTCACCATCGCGCGCGGATCGCGGACCGAGGCGCAGGTGCTGACCGTGCGCGCCTTCCAGGATGGCGTGATGGGATGGGCCGAATGTGTTCCATACGCGCGCTATGGCGAGACCCTGGACAGCGTCACCGCCCAGATCGAGGGGCTGGCGCAGGGCATCCACCGTCAGGATCTGCAAGACGCCCTGCCAGCAGGCGCCGCCCGCAACGCGGTGGATTGCGCTTTGTGGGATCTGGCGGGCAAGCTGACGGGGGCACCGGTCTGGCAATTGGCGGGCCTTGCGAAACCGCGCCCGCAGATCACCGCCTTTACACTGTCGCTGGACAGCCCCGAAAACATGCGCGCGGCGGCGGCGAAACATGCGCACCGGCCCCTCCTGAAGATCAAGCTCGGCACGCCCGACGACATGCCCCGGCTTGAGGCCGTGCGCGATGGTGCCCCCGACGCGCGCATAATCGTCGATGCGAACGAGGGCTGGACGGCGGATGTCTATTCCGACCTCGCGCCGCATCTGTTGCGCCTCGGTGTGCAGATGGTGGAACAACCCCTTCCCGCCGGGGACGATGCCATGCTGGCCGAGATCGAGCGTCCGCTGCCCGTTTGCGCCGACGAATCCTGCCACGACCGCGCCAGCCTGCCCGACCTCAAGGGCAAATATGACATGGTGAACATCAAGCTCGACAAGACCGGTGGGCTGACCGGGGCGCTGGCGCTCCGCGACGCCGCGCGGGCAGCGGGCTATCAGGTCATGGTCGGCTGCATGGTCGGATCAAGCCTCGCGATGGCCCCGGCGGTCCTGGTGGCGCAAGGGGCCGAGGTGACGGATCTGGACGGGCCGCTTCTGCTGGCCGAGGATCGGGACCATCCGCTGACGTTCGACGCGGGCGGTGTGCATCCGGCAAGCTCGGAACTGTGGGGCTGAGTGGCGCGGGCGCTCGGTCGACCGAGCGCACAAGCGGCCCGTCGACGGGCCGCACCACCGCACATCCGGTCCCGTTACCGTCCCAACTGCACCAGCAAACGCGCGGCATCCAGCAGGCCCGCGCGGGTGCCCCTGCCTTTCGGAGTCAGATCTCGCGGATCGGGGCCGACCGGCGGCTTGATTTCTGACATTGTTGTCAGGAATACCGGACAAACCTGGCAAAAACGTAAACGCTTGACCCCGTCCGCGCCCTGCTCGATGACAGGCCAAGCCGCAGCGAAAAGGAGCCCGCGCCATGCCCCGCACCGTCTATGTGAACGGAGAGTATCTGCCCGAGACCGAGGCCAGGGTCTCGATCTTCGACCGCGGCTTTCTCTTTGCCGATGGCGTCTATGAAGTGACCTCGGTTCTGGACGGAAAACTGATTGATTTCGACGGCCATGCGGCGCGGTTGCAGCGGTCCCTGGGTGAACTTCAGATGGCCAATCCGACCACCAGGGAGGCGCTTCTGGAAATCCACCGCGAATTGGTGCGCAGGAATGACATCACCGACGGATTGATCTACCTTCAGGTCACGCGCGGCTCGGATGGCGACCGCGATTTCGTCTTTCCGGCCGAGGATACCCCCCCCACTATCGTCTTGTTTACGCAAGACAAGCCGGGGCTGGCGGATAACCCCGTGGCCCGCAAAGGGTTCAAGATCATCTCGATCGAGGATCAACGTTGGGCCCGGCGCGATATCAAGACGGTGCAGCTTCTCTACCCCTCGATGGGCAAGATGATGGCCAAGGCGGCGGGCTGTGACGATGCCTGGATGGTCGAGGACGGGTTCGTCACGGAAGGAACCTCTAACAACGCCTATATCGTGACGCAGGACGGCACCATCGTCACCCGGCAGCTCTCCAACGACATCCTGCACGGCATCACCCGCGCCGCCGTGTTGCGCTTTGCCCGCGAGGCGCAGATAAGGGTCGAGGAACGGCCCTTCACCATTGAAGAGGCGCAAGCCGCGCGGGAGGCGTTCATCACCTCCGCCTCGGCCTTCGTCATGCCCGTGGTCGAGATCGACGGAAAACCCGTAAGTGACGGGAATGTCGGGAAAATGGCCACGCGCATCCGCGAGATTTACCTTGAGGAGATGCGCAAGGCGGCGGTCTGAGCGCCACCTTGCCGCGTTGATTCAAGCCCCGAAGGCGACCGTATTCCATTGCGCGTCGATGGTGAGATCGGGGATATCCGCCGCCGTCAGTGAGGCCAGCTCGGCTACGACAATGCCATCCACTGCAACCGCAAGAGATTGATCGGCCGTGCCGGTGCCGCGTTCTTCGAAGGTGATTTCGGGGGGCGCGGACGGATCACCGCCGCGAACCCGGACCGCCAGAACATCGTTGGCCGGGTCGAAGGCCGAGACCTGGACCGGGTCGAACGGCGCAATGCCCGGGCCGATACGCAGTTCGTCCATCGCCTGGCTGGACTCACTCAGGTCGACGATGTCGCCTTCGCTTGTATAGATGATGTCACTGCCTTCGCCGCCGATCAGGGTGTCCGGGGCGGCTGTGGAACCTGTCGACAGGTCCTCATCCCCCCTTAGGGTGTCATTGCCCGCACCACCGTCGATGACGTCTGCACCGCGGCCGCCATCGAGCCGGTCATTGCCGTCACCGCCATTGAGCGTGTCGTCGCCACCCTGGCCGCGCATCAGGTCGTTTCCATCGCCGCCGCTCAGCGTGTCTTCGCCGCCCGAGCCGTTCATGGTGTCGTTACCGTCGCCACCCTCCAGCACGTTATTGCCGTTGCGACCCTGCAAGAAATCATCGCCGCCATTTCCGACGAGGCTGTCATCGCCGCGCCCGCCATCCAGGTAATCGTCGCCGTTGTCGCCGATCAGCGTGTCATTGCCGCCGAACACATCGCGCACATAGTCGCCGTCATCGGTGGAGAGCCCGTCCTGCGTCCCGGCATAAAGCAGGTCGTCGCCGTCGCCGCCAAGGACACTGTCGATGCCCGTTCCGCCAACCAGCGTGTCGGTGCCGGCCCCGGCGTAAAGCGTGTCATTCTGCCCACCGCCGTGCAGGCTGTCATCGCCGTCATTGCCCGCCAGCAGGTCATTGTTGCCTTGCCCGTTCAGCGTGTCATCGCCGTCTCCGCCGCGCATATCGTCATTGCCGCCCGAGCCGTCCATCAGGTCGTCGCCCGCGCCGCCCTCGATCCGGTCGGAATCGGGCCCGCCCCAGAGGTAGTCATCACCCTCGCCGCCAACGAGCGTGTCCTTGCCGCCCGCGCCGCGGATGTCGTCATTGCCGAACCCACCATCCAGCAGGTCATCGCCATCCATGCCGCGCAGATTGTCGAAGCCGCGCTGGCCGCTGAGGGTGTCGTTGCCATCCTGCCCGGTCAGGTAGTCGGCCCCGTCGCCGCCATTCACGATATCATCCAGCAGCGAACCGGTGACGGTGTCGTTGCCGTCGCCCGCGAAGACGGTGCCTTCCCCGCCTTGGAGAGTGACCGAGTCGTCGCTGTCGGTCAGGAAAAAACCGGTTGAATTGCCGCCGCCTGAGCCGCCGCCGCCCCCTTCGGAGCCGTCACCGGACGGGGCCGGTTCCTCGGAATCGGAGCCTCCGTCATCGAAGAGAAACGCCAGGCCCAGAAGCGCCAGAATCGGCAACAGGACAAGTTCACCACCCATCACGAAAAACCCCAAAGAAAACTCAAGCAATCTGAGGAGGTTAACAGAGCATTAACGGTTTGCCATATCGAAACGGGAAACAATTGTCGTGGACTGTTTCCCGTAACGACGGGGTTGCGCTCGATCGACCGAGCGCTTGCGCGGCCCGTCGACGGGCCGCGCCCCCCTTATCAGGCCGCCGGTTTGCGGCTTCTGCGGCGGCGATTGCCGGACGGCGCGCCCACCCCTGCGGGTTTGCCCTGGGGCCGCCCGCCGCGACGGCCACCGCCCCCGCGCGTGGGCTTGTCAACCTTGACCTCTTCCGGCTTGCGGCCCGAGGCGACCGGAATGTCCTTCTTCATGACCTTCTCGATCTGGTTCAGCAGGCCGACCTCCTCGGCGCAGCAGAACGCGATCGCCTCTCCGTCCTTGCCCGCCCGCGCGGTGCGACCGATGCGGTGGACGTAGTTGTCGGGCACTTCCGGCAGGTCGTAATTATAGACCGTGCGCACATCCGGGATGTCGATGCCGCGCGCGGCCACATCCGTTGCGACCAGGATCTTGACCGCCCCCTCGCGGAACCCCTTGATGGCGCGGTCGCGCTGGTTCTGGCTCTTGTTGCCGTGGATCGAGGCGGCGTTGTAGCCATCCTTGACCAGCCCCTTCATCAGCTTTTCCGCCCCGTGCTTGGTGCGCGAAAAGACGAGGGACAGCGTGTCGGGGTGACGGTTCAGAAGCTCGCGCAGCTTGACGGGTTTTTCGGTCTTGGGAACGAAATGCAGGCTCTGCGTCACCTTGTCGGCAGGCTTGCCCGGAGGGGCGACCTGCACCCGGCGCGGGTTGGTCAGGTAGGCGGCGCTCAACTCCTCCATCTGTTTCGGCATGGTGGCCGAGAACAGCATGGTCTGGCGCGGCGTGCCCAGTTCCGGCGCGATCCGGCGCAGCGCGTGGATAAAGCCCATGTCGAGCATCTGGTCGGCCTCGTCCAGCACCAGGAATTTCGCCTGGTCCAACCGCACGGCGCGGCGGTCCATCAGGTCGATCAGGCGCCCCGGCGTGGCGACGAGGATGTCGATGCCACGGGCCAGGAACCGGATCTGGTTGTTGATGGACTGCCCGCCCACCACCGTGCCGACCTTGAGCCGGGAGCCCTTGACGTAAAGCTTCAGGTTCTCGGCGATCTGGTTCACCAGTTCACGCGTGGGGGCCAGGATCAGCGCCTTGACGCATTTCGGGTCGGGGCGGCCAGGATCGTTCAGCAGCATCTCGGCCAGCGGCAGGCCAAAGGCCGCGGTCTTGCCGGTGCCGGTCTGGGCCAGGCCCATGACGTCATGACCGTCCAGCGCCAGCGGGATGGCCTGGTTCTGGATCGGGGTGGGTTGGTCGTAACCGGCCTGCTTGATGGCGGTCAGAAGGGTCGGCGAGAGGCCGAGCATGTCGAAGTCGAACAAATCTATTCCTTTCCGGCGCGAGGTCGCGCGCGGGGTGTGTAACTGCATTGCCCCGGCAGGCGCCGGAGCCGCGAAGGGTGCGGCCAGGGTCTCGACAAACGGGCGTATCCCGCTGGTCCGTCCGGGCCGTCAGACCCTGCGTGATGGGGGCTGGGGGAATTTCGGGGCCTGACTGCGCCGATCAACGGCGCGCATGCTCACGCGGCAGGGCAGGCTTGGCGCAACACATGTGTGCAAACGCAGCATAAGTCAAGCACTGTGACCATTTGGTTAAACGGCGGTGATCTCCACCGTGACGTCAATCGAGGCGGTCGGCGGCACACCATCCAGCGTTACCGGGGACACCGTCGCGCCATCGGGCAGAGTCAGGACCACGGTGCTGCCGCCCGCGCCATTGTCGGCCAGCGTATAGGTAACAGGGCCGAGGTCGATCACCGCTTGCGGCAGGTCGAGTTGGAAGGTGAGGCTCTCCGTCCCGGCGTCGAAATCGGTGATGGTGGCGTTGTCGTCCCGCACCCCATCGAAGGTGAAGCTGTCACTTCCCTCGCCGCCAGTCAGCAGATTGCCGGTCGTGGCCCCGATGATGATCTCGTCATCGCCCGCCCCGCCGTCTATCGTGTCCGACCCGCTGCCACCTCCCAGATGGGGCGCGGGGGTGTCGGCCAGGATTGTGTCATTGCCGTCGCCGCCATCCGCGACATCGTCACCTTCGCCAAGCACGATCATGTCATCCCCGGCCCCGCCGCTGATGGAGTCGTCTCCATCGCCTGAAATCACGATATCGTCGTCGTCGGATCCGGCGATGGTATTCGGTCCGTCGCCCAGACTGACGGTGCCCTCCTGACCATTGAGGACGAAATTCACGCCGTTATCGCCTTCCACGTCATTCTCCACGAAAGGGTCGGCCAGAAGCAGGTCGTAGGTGACATCATCCGCCGTCGAGAGGCCCTCAAGCCGCACAAGCACATGATCGCCGTTGACGATCTCCAACGCCGTGCCATCTGCGCTGTCGCGGGTGGTAAAGCTGACCGGAGTGTCGGCGTCGCTGCCGATATCCTGGTGCACCAGGGTCAGGGATTCTGTCGCCGGGTCGAAATCGGTGATCGTGACGGTTCCGATGCCATTGCCGCTGCCGTCGGGTCTGTCGACCGGGTCATCGCTTCTGACGATGAATGTGTCGACACCGTCATCGCCGGACAGAGTGTCGCTGCGGTCGCCGCTCAGCGTGTCATCGCCGTTCCCGCCAAAGACCGTATCATCGGCATCGCCCACAGGTCCGGACGTGTTATCATTGGAACTGATCCAGTCGTTTCCGTACCCACCGAGGAACAGATCCCCCCCGCCAGCGGCAGACAGCGTATCATCCCCGGCCCCGCCATCCAGCACATCGCTGCTGGCGGTCAGGCCGTCTTCTCCATCCGTGATTGAATCGTTGCCGATGCCACCCAGCAGGGTATCGCTGCCCCCACCTCCGGAAAGCTGGTCATCGCCGGTGCCGCCTGCGACAAGATCGTCGCCCGCCTCGCCGTTCACCCTGTCATCGCCAGGGCCCCCATAAGGGCTGTCATTCCCGATGCCGCCATTGATGGTATCGTCGTCCGCGCCGCCATTGATCGTGTCGTCCCCCGCGTCACCGTCGATGAGGTCGTTGTCACGACCGCCTAAAAGCGCATCGTTCCCGGTGCCGCCACGGATCGTGTCATCGCCGTTGCCGCCGCCGATGCTGTCATCGCCTGCATTGCCCTCGAGGCTGTCCTCGCCGTTGTTGCCGAACACGGTATCGTCACCGAAGCCGCCCAGTAGCGTGTCGGCCCCTTCGCCATTGCCGCCGCTCAGCCAGTCGTTGCCGGTGCCGCCGGAGGCAAAGTCGTTTCCGGTGCCGGCTTGCAGGCTGTCATCCCCGGCCCCGCCCCACAGGCTGTCATTCGCGGCGCCGCCATCGGCCGAGTCGTTGCCGTCCCCGCCATAGAGCAGGTGTGACCCGAACCCGCCCAGAACGGTGTCATCGCCGGGGCCTCCATGAACCGTGTCATCGCCCCCATCGCCATCCAGCCGGTCATTGCCGTCATAACCCCAGAGTAGGTCATTCCCGGCAAGGCCCGAAATATCGTCATCGCCCGGCCCGCCATAGAGGGTATCGTCGCCATCGGTCGCGCCATTGGGCGAAGGGCCGGACGGGCCTGCGGGTTCCTCTGAGTCGTCATCGCTGCTGTCAAACAGGAACGCCATTCCAAGAACCGCCAGCAAAAGCGGCAATGCCAGTTCAAACCCCATCGAAAAACCCCCCGATACCCAATACTTGCGACTCAGTCGGTTACAATCTTAACGATTTTACCCCCCCCCCGGCTATTTCCATCGTGGAAACAATCACCGGCACTGTTTCCGTTGCCGCGCGTGCCCACCCCTCCCGCGACGGTCCCGACCGGCCCTTTCCCTTCGTCGCGCACTGGCATATGAGGCGCGTGATCCCTGACGAGAAGGAGCAGGACCATGGGTTACAAAGTTGTCGTCGTCGGCGCCACGGGCAATGTGGGTCGCGAAATGCTGAACATTCTGGCCGAACGCCAGTTCCCGGTCGACGAGATCGCGGCGCTGGCCTCGCGCAGGTCTCTGGGCACCGAGGTGTCCTTTGGCGATCAGACGCTCAAGACCAAGGACCTGGACCAGTTCGACTTCACCGGGTGGGATATCGCGCTCTTTGCCATCGGTTCGGACGCGACCAAGCAATACGCCCCCAAGGCGGCCAAGGCGGGCTGCATCGTGATCGACAATTCCTCGCTCTACCGCTACGACCCCGACGTGCCGCTGGTGGTTCCGGAAGTGAACCCCGAGGCGGTCGATGGCTATGCCAAGAAGAACATCATCGCGAACCCCAATTGCTCGACCGCGCAGATGGTGGTGGCGCTGAAGCCCTTGCATGACCGGGCGAAGATCAAGCGGGTGGTGGTTTCGACCTACCAGTCGGTTTCCGGCTCGGGGAAAGAGGCGATTGACGAGCTGTGGGACCAGACCAAGGGCATGTATGTGCCGGGCCAAGAGAGGGCCCCCAAGGTCTACCCCAAGCAGATCGCCTTCAACGTGATTCCGCATATCGACGTGTTCATGGAGGACGGCCAGACCAAGGAAGAATGGAAGATGGTGGTCGAGACGAAGAAGATCGTCGATCCCTCCATCAAGGTGACGGCCACCTGCGTGCGAGTGCCGGTCTTTGTCGGTCATGCCGAGGCGATCAATATCGAATTCGAGGAGTTCCTGGACGAGGAAGAGGCCCGCGACATCCTGCGCACGGCCCCCGGTATCCTGGTGGTCGATAAGCGCGAGGATGGCGGCTATGTCACGCCCGTGGAATGCGTCGGCGATTTCGCCACTTTCATCAGCCGCATCCGCCAGGATTCGACCATCGAGAACGGGCTGAATATCTGGTGCGTCAGCGACAACCTGCGCAAGGGCGCGGCCCTGAACGCGGTGCAGATCGCCGAGACGCTTGGCAACCGGGTGCTGAAGAAGGGCTGACCGTTTCGGGACGATTGCTGCGTCCGTCGAAAAAAAAGACCGCCCGGCCAAGGATCGGGCGGTCCTGTCCGTCATATGCTATAGTCGACACCGGACACCCGGACCTTCGCCCTTATTTTGGGCGCAAGTCGGGGCTGATGCTGTCTGAACCCATATGAAGGATATTTATTGCAATGAAACGACTTCTCTTGACCACGGCGATTTGCGCCACCCTCCCCTTCGCCGCGCAGGCGGATGAATTCCTTGTCCGCGCCGACGTGACCGAAGCGACCGTGTTTCTCGGCGGCGTGACCGAGATCGTGCGCGAGGTCAGCCTGACCGTTCCGCAAGGCGACCATGACGTGTTGCTGGCGCTGCCCTCGGGCGTGCAGTTGCAGCGCGCGGATATCGCGGGCACTGGCCCCGTGACCCTGGGCAGCTACAGCGTCGAGACCGCGCATCCGATCGAGGAAGGCGCGCTGGACGGGCCGGACGTTGCCGCGGCCCGCGCGCGGGTCGAAGACCTTGAGGACCGGGTCGACGCGGTGAATGCCCGCATTGCCGAGGCCGGTGCCGCCGTCCAGGCCGCCGCCCTGCAACGCGCCTATCTGCAAAGCGTGACCGCTGGCGGCGACAACGCGGCGCCGTTTCCGACCGAACCCGAGCTGTTGGGCCAGATGCTGACCACGCTCGGCACCCAGATGGCCAATGTCGCCGAGGCCGCGCGACTGGCCGAAGAGGAACAGACCGCGCTGCGCGAAGAGCTTGCCGAGGTGAATACCGACCTCAATGCCGCGCGCACCGCGCTGAACGAGCTCTACCCGTTCGGCACCTCGGTGACGGTCATGCGCGTGCCCGTCAGCGCCGAGGCCGAGGCCGATGTGACCCTGACGCTCAGCCATTTCTCGACCGCCGCCACTTGGTCGCCGGTCTACACGCTGCGGCTGGACAGCACGGCGGAGGAGCTGGCCGTGGAACGCGCCGTCACGCTGCAACTCACCGGCAATGAACGCTGGCACGATGTGGGGGTCTCGGTCTCGACCGCCGATCCGGGGCGTGAGCGCGCGCCGAGCGATCTGAGCCCGCAACCGGCCCGCATCCACCCGCCCGAGACTGAGGAAAGCCGGGGCGTCGGTTTCGGCATTGTCCAGCTCGGCAATGGCAATGCGGGTGGTTTCAACACCACGCTGGCAAGGCCCTCTCCGGCCCCGGCGGCCGATATGGCCCCGGTGGAGGTGCAGGCCGTGGGGGCCTCGCTGACCTACAGGCTGCCCGGTGCGGTGACGATCACGCCGCGCGACAGCAGCCGCCAGCCGCTGGATACGCTGAGCTTCGATGTCGACCTGACCAACCGCGCCGTGCCACGCCATGACGCCACCGCCTTCCTGGTGGCCGAAGTCGAGAATGACAGCGGCGAGGCGCTGCTTTCGGGCAACG
Source organism: Alterinioella nitratireducens (assembly GCF_013155465.1). Taxonomy (GTDB): domain Bacteria; phylum Pseudomonadota; class Alphaproteobacteria; order Rhodobacterales; family Rhodobacteraceae; genus Alterinioella; species Alterinioella nitratireducens. The sequence goes on from NZ_JABJVX010000002.1 coordinate 309,325, forward strand.
CGGCCTTCTACCGGGATGGTGAGCTGTTGGGCGAGGCACAGCTTGGCTTTCTGGCCGACGGGGCCGAGACCGACCTGGCCTTCGGTGCGCTGGATCACCTGCAACTGGACTGGCGCGATCTGTCCCGCGACGAGGGGCAGACCGGGATTTTCACCAGTGCCGACACGCAAGTGCGCGCGGTCGAGTTCTCGGTCGAGAATACGTCCGACGAGGCCGAGGAGGTGCGCCTGCTCTATGCCGTGCCCTTCGCCGAGCAGGAGGAGCTGGAGCTTGACCTCGACCTGAGCGTCACGCCGGACGCGCGCGATGTGGACGGCCAGCGCGGGGTGCATGCCTGGGAGCTGACGCTGGAGCCCGGCGAGACCCGGACGATCCGCATGGATGTGGAGTTCTCCTGGCCCGAGGGCGAGGTGCTGGACTGGCGGCCCTGATCCGGGGTGAGGGTCAGGTGTCGCCCTGGCCCTCCTCCACGATATCCTGAAGGTTCATCAGACCGGCCTCGTAATCGGGGCCGACCAGCCGATCCATCATCAGCCCCATCCAGCGCCCGATCGGGTTCATCCCCATATCGACATCAAGGCCCCAGGTAACCTGCGTGCCGCCCCCGACATCCTCCAGGTCGATCCAGGCATCGGCGGTGCCCATATCGCCGAAATCGAGCAGCGTCTCGACGCGTTCATTCTCGATGCTTTCGACGATCTCCTGGCGGCCATTGCCGACCGTATCGACATCAGAGCGCCAGACCATGGTGTTGCCGACGCCTTCCTCGGGCCCCTCGAACGTGACCTCCATATCCGGGTCGCGCACCGTCCAGGGCGACCATTCGGTGCCGCTTTGCAGCGAGTTCACGAAAGGAAACACCTCCTCGGGCGGGGCGTCGATGGTGACCTGACGCTCTACAATGACATGGCGTGGCAGCAGGTAGGCGATGGCGGTGAAGACCGCGACCACGATGAACAGGCCAAGAGTGATTCGTTTGAGCATGCGCATGGGGGAGGCTCCGGATGCTAAGGATCAGGCCGGTATAGCACAGGTTGCGCAATGTGTCAGAAGGGCTCGGTAGGGGTGAACGCGCGCAACCGGCTTAGGCCGCCCGAAACTGTTCCTTGAGGCTGTTCTTGAGCGCCACTTTGTCCAGATCTGCGCCACTGGCATCGGGCCCAAGCAAACCCGAGTATACCTCAATAATCTTGTCCAAGCTGCTTTCCAGGTCGGACTCCATTGTTCGTCTTTCACGAGCGATGGTGGCTGCCGAGCGGTCGTATGGCATCTAATTCTCCGTCTCAAAATGAACGGGCGGCATTGACGCCCCGCCTGCTGCGGAGCCTACGCCCGGAAGAAATCCCTGTCTACAGATATAGCCTGTTCGTGGCCATAACAGGGCATTATCGGCGAAAATTCGTAAAAAAATCGTGCACGGCACGCCGATTTCAGCCTTTATGCCCCAAATTGAATAATCCGAAAGTAACAGAATGCGCGAAGATTCTCAAACCGTCGGCAGTGTGATCACGCGCGTTTTACCGAAAGGTACCAACCCACCCGATGTGCCAGAGTTGGACCCGAATAGTGTTCACGCCGCCTGGACGCGCCCGCCGCTGTTCCCGCTCGATATGTTCGCGGTTGCTGCCCATCTGTGCAAAGTCGGCAGCGTGATCTCCTACTTTGATCCTGCGCCGGATGGATCAGGGTATGAAGAGTGCCAGTTCATAATCACCCGCGCAGATCGTGACGCTGCGGATGAAGCCGCAAGTAAATGGCGGACAATCTTATCGGACCCCGTCAGCAACCCGCTGGAATTTGTCACTGAGCTTTGGCAATCGCTGTTGGAAGAATGGGACAGCCCGACTTCACCCGCGATCTATGAGAGCGCGCCAGAGTGCCCACCGGACTGGTAGAAGCCCGCACTTATGCTGACCATGATCGCAGATATGGCCTGTAATCGGATCCTGAAAGACAAGGACGGCAAAAGGATCCCCGAGAGCCCTTTTGAAGATTGGGTGCTGTCTAAATACTTGGTCAAGGAAAAAGAAGCTGAAGAAGAAGAGCGTGACTTTCGCCCACCTGCAAGCCTGTGTCTTATGGCCGATTCCAGCGTCACTTGTGTTTTGCCAAAGATGCGGGTTGCTCCAGTGGGGGCGACCGTTCGCAATTTGTCGCGCAACCTATCCCTGCTGCCCGGGCGTGGTGAAGTCCGGTGCCATTGGGCGGGGCTTGGCAAGAAGAGCGCACCAAATGAGGATGACGAAACGCTCGATATTCTGTTGATTCCAGAGCCGCGCAGGCTGAGGGCGCTGGATTTTGTCCCGCATGACAATGGCTCAAGGACATCTGCCGAGCTACAGCGCGACAAATGGCGTTGGGACAATTTCGAACTGCACCAGACATGGATCAGATCCGAGCAGGCACGGGCCAAATTCCTGAGCGATTGCAAGAAACTGCTCTTGGCGGCCCGGCAGCAATCGCGATGTGTAAACGCTGTTGTGCTGCCGGAATATGCATTGGATTATAAACTCTTCGACCAGATCTGCGCGTTGTTGAAGACGATCGAACCCAAGCTTGAGTTTGTTATCTCGGGCAGCAGCGACAATTGTTATGGGCAAGCGGGCAACCATGTTGTTACTCGGGTTTGGGACGACAAGAATGCCGCCTCCTTTTATGTAACTAACAGCCGTCGTAAACATCACCGCTGGCGCATGGATCGTCGGCAGGTGGAGGCGTATGCGCTTTCCTCAGCGCTTAATCCGAAAGTCCAGAACTGGTGGGAGAACACGCCCTTGGGTCGGCGCGAGTTGCATTTTCACCGGTTTCGCAAGGCCTCGGCCTTCTCGGTGCTGATCTGCGAGGAACTTGCACGCTCGGATCCTTGCCACGAGATTCTGCGCGCTGTTGCCCCCAATCTGATCTTTGCATTGTTGCTTGACGGGCCACAGATCCGCAGCCGATGGCCCGCGCAATACGCATCGAACCTTGCGGACGATCCCGGTAGTTCAGTGCTGACCTTCACGTCCTACGGGTTGATTGAACGGTCGAACAGACAAGGGCATCATGATCCAAACCACTCCATCGCCATGTGGAAGGATGACACTGGCCATATTGTAGAGATCCCTATGCCTCAAGGAGAAGGGGCGCGGGGCGTGCTGCTTTCACTCTGGTCTGAACACGTCAGAGACATCACGATAACCGGCAAGCGATCAGAAGAACGTGCCTGGCGCTATAGCAGCCACTTCCCAATCAGTGGTTAAGGCGCGGTCAAAACCGCTCCGCCCGCAGCACGTCGCAATCTGTCACGCTGACCACGCCGATATGGCGCTCGACCACCTTGAAGGCGGCTTCCAGCAGCGGGTCGAGCTTTTCGGGGCGGATCAGGCTGACGACGCAGGACATGCCGCCCGCGCGGCTGACCTGTCCGGCGCGGCTCCAGGCCCCCGACCGGCCCGATCCGCCGCGCACCGGCAGGACGGTGAACCCGGTCACGCCCGCGCCTTCCAATGCGTCGGTCAGCCGCTTCTCCATCACCGCCTCGATGATGATCTCCACCCGTTTTGCCTTGTGGGTCTGCATGGGGTCAGCCTCCGGTCGCGATGCGGGCAATGGCCAGGTAGATCGGTATGCCCAAGGTCAGGTTGAAGGGGAATGTCACGCCAAGCGAGAGCGTCAGGTAGATCGACGGGTTCGCCTCGGGCAGCGCCACGCGCATCGCCGCCGGAACCGCGATATACGAGGCCGAGGCCGCCAATATCATGAACAGTGACACGCCGCCCGCCGACAGCCCGATCAGCATGCCCGCCGCAAGGCCCGCGAGACTGCCGATCAGCGGCATGACCACGCCGAAAAGCAACAGCCCCGGCGTCAGCAGGCGCGCCGATTGCCGCAAGCCCCGCCCCGCGACCAGCCCCATATCCAGCAGGAACAGGCACAACACGCCCAGGAACGGCGCCACGATGAAGCTTTCGATTTGCGCCAGCCCGTCGGCCCCCGTGATCCAGCCGATGAGGAACGCGCCCACCAGGAGGACGATGGAGCCATTGAGCATCACCTCGCGCATCAGCTCGCCATCCATCGCGCGGCGCGCGCCGCTGCGCGCGATCAGCCAGAGCGCCGAGAGGATCGCGGGGGCCTCCATCACGGCGGCGACGGCGACCATGTAGCCCTCGCCCTCCAGCCCCGCCGAAGTCAGCACCGACGACCCGGCCACGAAGGTCACGATCGAGATCGAGCCGTAATGCGCCGCCACCGCCGCCGCATCGACCGTGTCCAGCCCGGACATCACCCGCAACAGCCCGAAGGCGACGACCGGGATGGAGAAGGACAGCACCAGCCCCGCGACCAGCGACAGGATCAGCGTCTGGTCGATGCCATGCGCCGCCACGCTGGCCCCGCCCTTGAAGCCGATGGCGAAGAGCAGGTAGAGCGACAGGCCCTTGGCCACGGCCTCGGGCACACTGAGGTCCGAGCGCGCATAGGCCGCGGCAAGCCCCAATACGAATGACAGGATGATCGGCGACAGCAGGTTATCCGCCGCCAGCGACAGGATCGCGTCCATTTCCCTCCCTTTCCAGCCCAGGTCGGACCGGTCCCCCCGGACCCCGACGGCTGCGGGACGGAAATACCTTACACTTTCACGAAGGAATTAGCGTCGGGATCATACATTTCCAAGGCCCCGCTGGAAATTTCCTTCCACAGCCCATGCAGGCTGAGACGGTCTTCCTTCACTGCCTCGGCGACGAAGGGAAAGCTCATCAGGTTGTCCAGTGACACCAGCACGCCCTTCTTCTCCAGCGCGGTCTGGCGTTCGGCCTTGTCGGTGATCTCGGCGGTGCCCTCGCAGGCGGGGCGCAGGATATCCATCCAGCGGCCCACGAAGCTCTCCTTTTCCTCAAGCTCGGGCGCGTTGCCCGACACCATGTCGATGCAGCCCTGCACCCCGCCGCAGCGGGAATGGCCGAGCACCAGGATATTGGAGACCTTCAGCGCCTTGACGGCGTATTCCACCGCTGCCGAGGTGCCGTGGTGGTCGCCATCGGGCTCATAGGGCGGGACCAGGTTGGCGATGTTGCGGTGGATGAAGAACTCACCCGTTTCCGCGCCGAAGATCGAGGTGACATGCACCCGGCTGTCGCAACAGGAAATCACCATGGCGCGCGGGCGCTGGCCTTCCTCGGCCAGGCGCTGGAACCAGGCGTGGTTCTCGGCATAGGTGGTGGCCTTCCATGCCTGGTAGCGGCGAATGAGGTAGGCGGGCAGCGGCGAGACATGCGACATCGGGGGACCTCTTCCCTGTTGACTGAACCCTTCGGATACTAGGCATTCCATGTAATTTCGAGCCTTTTCTTGGCGCGGCCTCAACGCTTTCTTCAACATGCGCGGCGATGGTGGCGGCATCCGTGGGGGCGGAAGTGGAGTGGATGATGAAGCGGCCCGTAACAGTATTGAAACCGGAGGAACCCGCGCGGTTCAATCCCGACCGGCTGGAACGCCTTTGCGATGAGATCGGAGAGCTGCGCGCCGAACATGAGGTTGCGCGCGCCTTGGAGGACTTGACCGCGCAGCTGGACAAGGTCGCGCAGATCGACCCGATATCGGATGCCGACCGATTGGCCCGCGTGCTGCGGGCGCTGGTCGCGACCTCGGACCATATCGGCATGGCGACGCTGGCCCGCGTGGGGCGCGATGTGCTGGCCTGTCTGCACCGGGCCGATGTCGTGGCCCTCATGTCCACCCATGCAAGGCTGATGCGGGTGGGCGACCGGTCGATCCGCGCGATCTGGGATCTGGAGGACCTGTCGGGCTGAGGGCCGGGGGCCCGCCTTGTGTTGGAGGATCACACGCCCGTAGTGCGCCGATCCGGCTTGCAGTGGCCGCTCGTGTCGTTAGGCTGTCGCCGAAATCCCAACCTGACGGACCGTGATGAGCCCCCGATTTTCTCCCGCCACCTCCGATGCCATTCCCGTAACCCCGCTTGCGCCCGACGCGCTGGCCCCGCATCTGGACAGGCTGCCGGATGCCGCACGCGCCTGGGTCGGGGCGCAGGGGTTTGCAGCCGATCTTGGTCAGACCTGCGCCTATCCCGGCCCTGAGGGGGGCATCGCGGGCGTTTTGGCGGGACGCGGGACCGAGGAAGCGCGCGCCCGCAAGCGCTTCGCCCTGGGGGCCGCGATCGCCGGATTGCCGGAGGGGCTCTACCAACTGGAACAGGGCCTTCCACAGGCCGAGGCCGAGGAAGCCGCCCTTGGCTACCTGCTGGCCTGCTACCGTTTCGACCGCTACAGGTCCAACCCCGCGGCGAAGGCCGCGCTGGTCGGCCCCGAAGGGGTCGATACCGCGCTGCTGGAGCACATGGCGGCGGGCGAATACCTGACCCGCGACCTGATCAACTCGCCGACTTCGGATATGGGACCGGAGCAGCTTGAGGCCGCCGCGCGGGCGCTGGCAAAGGATCACGGCGCGACGGTCTCGGTGATCGCGGGCGACGATCTGCTCGACCAGAACTTTCCGATGATCCACGCCGTTGGCCGCGCCTCGGCCTCGGCCCCGCGTCTCATTGACATGTCTTGGGGCAGCCAGGGGCCGGCGCTGGTGCTGGTCGGCAAGGGGGTCTGTTTCGACACCGGCGGTCTGAACCTCAAGCCGGGGTCGTCGATGGGGCTGATGAAGAAGGACATGGGCGGCTCGGCCACTGTCCTCGGCCTCGCGCGGATGATCATGGGGGCGGGCCTTCCGCTGCGCCTGCGGGTGCTGATCCCGGCGGTGGAGAACAGCGTTGCGGGCAATGCTTTCCGCCCCGGCGATATTCTGACCGCGCGCAACGGGCTGACGGTCGAGATCAACAATACCGACGCGGAAGGCCGTCTGGTGCTGGCCGACGCGCTGGCGCTGGCGGCGGAAACCCCGCCTGATCTGATGATCTGCATGGCGACGCTGACCGGCGCCGCAAGGGTGGCGGTCGGGCCGGACCTCGCCCCGTTCTACACCGATGACGATGCGCTGGCCGAGGCGTTGATGACGGCAGGGCGGGCGCAGTCCGATCCGCTCTGGCGGATGCCGTTCCACGCGCCCTACGAGGCGATGATCGAACCGGGGATCGCCGACCTGGACAATGCGCCCAAGGGGGGATTCGCGGGCTCCATCACGGCGGCGCTGTTCCTGCGGCGCTTCGCGCAAGGCACCCCGCGTTTCGCGCATTTCGACATCTACGGCTGGCAGCCCGACGCGGCCCCCGCCCGGCCCAAGGGTGGCGCCGGGCAGGCGGCGCGCGCCATTTTCGCGGCATTGCGCCAGGGTATCGTGTCATGAGCGACCCGCGCGTCACCCCGTCGAATGGCCGTGTCGCCCATGTCTCGCTGAAAGGCGAGGTCGAGGCCGAGCGCTTTGTCGAAGGCCGCCGCCTGATGGTGCAGCAGCCGATGGCCAACATCACCGACGCGCCGCGCGGGCGGCGGGTCAGCCAGCTTCTGTTCGGCGAGGTGTTCCGCGAGTTGGAGACCTATGACGGCTTCAGCTTCGGCCAGGCCGAACGCGACGGGCAGGTGGGCTATGTTCTGACCGGCGCGCTGGCCAGCCCCGAGGCCCCCACGCATTGGGTTACGGCCCCCGCGACCCATCTCTATCCCAAGGCGCATCTGAAGGTGCCGCCCGAGGTCTCGATCTTCTTCGGTTCACCGGTCAAGGTGGTGGCCGAGCGCGAGGCGCATCTGCGCATCCATACCGGCCATTTCATCCCGCGCCCGCATCTGCAGCCGATCAAGGCGCGCTTTGCCGATCCGGTCGGGGTCGCGGACCTGTTCCTCGGCACGCCCTACCTCTGGGGCGGCAACAGCCGGTGGGGGATCGACTGTTCCGGGCTGGTGCAGATGGCGCTCATGGCCTGCGGCATCGACTGCCCGCGCGACAGCGACCAGCAGATGGCGCTTGGCCGCGACCTCTATCATGGTGAGCCTCTGGTGCGCGGCGACCTCGTGTTCTGGGAGGGGCATATCGGCTTCATGGCGAATGAGCGGATGCTCTTGCACGCGAATGCCTATCACATGGCCGTGGCCTATGAGCCGTTGAAGGAGGCCGCCGCGCGGATCGAGGAGGATGGCGGCGGGCCGATCACGGCGCGGCGGCGGTTCTTGAAGCCGTAGGTTCAATGCGTGAGGGTTTCGGCGCTTGCGCGCCGACCCGGGCGAGGGGTTTCACCCCTCGCGCTCCCCAAGGTATTTTTAGCAAAATGAAAGGACTGAGGTCACTCGACCGCGCGGATGAGCTTGCGTTCCAGCACGCGCAGCACGGTCTTCAGGTCATGGCCGCGTTTCAGGATCTGGCCATCCATGCCGATGACGGAATACTGCCCCTGCCGCTGCGCCAGCTTGGGCCGTTTCTCGATCCGGTAGATCGGGTGTTCCGCGGTGCGCTTGAAGACCGAGAAGATGGCCACGTCGCGCAAGTGCGAGATGCCGTAGTCGCGCCATTCGCCTGCCGCCACCATGCGCCCGTAAAGGCCCAGAATCACGCCCAGTTCCTTGCGGTCGAACGCGACCTCTTCAAGCGGGTTGAAGACACCGCCGGGCTGTAGATGCATCACCATTGCAGGCAGATTGGCGCTGTTTCCCGCGTAACGCAAGCGCTGCCACGCAATTGCCCCGAAGATGCCCCGCACCTGCCGCCCGCGCACCCTGATCTCGCCTTTCGGCGGCGTCATAACGGTTCTCGTAGTGATGAGCATTGGCTCACCCCCGACGGCGCGGTTTTCTTGCCCCCACCCAGTCCGTGCCGTCGGGGACTACACCTTCCCCCCGAACCGCCATTGCCCGCCGAGTTTCCGCCTTTGTCGAGCAAGGTTGCCGGATATCGCAGATCCCGTGTTAAGCTCGGGTCAGAAAGCCAATGGAATCGGAGGAGGTGCCACATGTCCCGCCACATCATCGACAAGCCCGCCGAGCGTGAATCGTCACCGAGAATGGAAGAATATCTCCGTCAAGAGCGCCTGAAAGGGCCGCATGCCGCCACCAAGGCCCTGCAACGCCGCCCGCGCAGCCGCGACAGTCAGAAACGGGTGGAGGAGTTTGCCCGGATCGAGCGGGAGAACAGCTGATTCCCGGTTCGGGCGCAAAGACCCTCTGACCTCCGCGGCGACCCGATGCGCTGCGAAGGTCGGGGTGTGGGGGAGGGCTACTCCCGCACCAGCCTCTCATACCCTTCCGCGATGTCGCGGGTCAGGGCGCCGACCTCGAAATTGTAATCGCCGATCTGGCCCACCGGTGTGACCTCGGCCGCCGTGCCGGTCAGCCAGCATTGCTGGAAGCCTTCCATCTCGCCGGGTTCGATATGGCGTTCATGGACCTTGATCTGACGGTCCTTGAGCATCCCGATCACTGTCTGGCGGGTCAGGCCGTTCAGGAAGGCATCGGCGAGCGGCGTGTGCACTTCGCCGTCCTGGACAAAGAAGATATTGGCCCCCGTCGCCTCGGCCACGTAGTTGCGATAATCCATGAACAGCGCGTCCGAACAGCCCTTTGCCTCGGCGGCGTGCTTGGACATGGTGCAGATCATGTAGAGACCGGCGGCCTTGGCGTGGACGGGGATGGTTTCGGGGCTCGGGCGTTTCCACTTGGAGATGTCGAGCTTGGCGCCCTTCATCTTGGCGTCACCGTAATAGGCGCCCCATTCCCAGGCCGCGACAGCCAGACGAACCGGGTTACGGGCCGAGGCAACGCCCATGTCCTCGCCCACGCCACGCCACGCGACGGCGCGCACATAGGCATCCGTCCAGCCATTGGCCTTGAGCACGTCGTATTTGGCCTTCTCGATCTCCTCGACCGACCAGGGGATCTCGAAATCGATCATCTCGGCGGATTTCTTCAACCGCTCGGAATGCGCCACCGACTTGAAGATCTTGCCGTTGTAGCAGCGCTCGCCCTCGAAGACCGAGGACGCATAGTGCATCGCATGGGTCAGGATATGCACATTGGCCTCGCGCCAGGGGATCAGTTTGCCATCCATCCAGATGTAGCCATCGCGGTCGTCATATGCGCTCATTGTCTTATCCTTCGCCAAGGGTCGCAATTTTACGGTTTGTTGCGCCTCTTATGGCCGTATCGGACATAATATTTCGCCAAACCGGCCATTCGCTACCAATTGATTCTTGGAAAGTCAACAAGGCTGACATAAACTGTGATCCAGAGCAGAGGCATGGGGGAATCCGGATATGGCCGAAAGAGGGGCTGCAAACGCGGTGTTCAGCGGCGAGGGGCTGCTGTTCCTGACCGACGAACAACTCAGGCGCGGAATCGAGGCGATGTTCTTCGCCTATCGCGGCTTCACCGCCGATCCCGACAAGATCCTGCAGGATTACGCCTATGGCCGGGCGCATCACCGGGCGATCCACTTCATCAACCGCAGCCCCGGCACCACGGTGAACAACCTGCTGACCATCCTGGGGGTCACCAAGCAATCGCTCAACCGTGTCCTGCGGACGCTGGTGCAGGATGGCCTCGTCGAAAGCCGGGTTGGTACGCATGACAAGCGCGAACGCCACCTTTACCTGACCGAGGAGGGGATCGCGCTGGAGCGCGAATTGTCAGACGCGCAGCGGGCCCGGATGCGGGCGGCGTTCCGGGCGGCAGGCCCCGAGGCGGTCGCGGGGTTCCGCACCGTGCTTGAGGCGATGATGGACCCCGAGTTGCGTCGCCAGTTCAGGGCCGGACCGGGAGGTGAGACATGAGCGACCCTTCCGCCCATCTGCTGATTGTCGATGACGACGAGCGCATCCGCGGGCTGTTGCAGAAATTCCTTGTCCGGCACGGCTTCCTGACGACCGCCGCGCGCGACGCGGCCCATGCCAGGCGGCTGGTCGAGGGGTTGGAGTTTGACCTGATCGTGCTGGACGTGATGATGCCGGGTGAAGACGGCATCAGCCTGACCAAATCCCTGCGCGAAGAGATCATGACGCCGATCCTGCTGCTGACGGCGCGCGGCGAGGCCAGCGACCGGATCGGCGGGTTGGAGGCCGGGGCCGACGATTACCTGCCCAAGCCGTTCGAGCCCAAGGAACTGCTGCTCAGGATCAACGCGATCCTGCGCCGGATGCCCGCCGTGGCGGAGCCGCAGGGTACGCCGAACATGCTGAACCTCGGGCCGATCCGCTATGACCTGGAACGCGGTGAGATGTGGCACGGCTCTGAGCCGATCCGCCTGACCGCGACCGAGGCGGCATTGATGCGGATTTTCGCGGGCTGCCCGAATGAACCGGTCAGCCGCGCGCAGCTGGTCGAGGATCTGGGCCGAGACAAGGGCGGCGGCCCGGCGCAGAGCCAGGAACGCGCCGTCGATGTGCAGATCACCCGGCTTCGGCGCAAGATCGAGGCTGACCCGAAACAGCCGCGCTACCTGCAGACCGTGCGGGGCGCGGGATATATGCTGGCACCTGACTGATGACAATCTGGATGAAGAACGTGGCGGGCGCAGAACACGAGATGCCCGCAGGCCACCCCGAGCAGATCGCCCGTTTGGAGCGGGTCAACGCGGCCCTGGAGGGGCCAGGGTTCTTTGCGCTGGACATGCACCATGCCCCGATGGCCGGGGAGGCGGACATCATGCTGGCCCATCCGCGCGCCTATCTTGAAGGGATCCGGCGCGTCGCGCCGAGCAAGGGGATGATCAGCCTCGATCCCGATACCAGCATGTCACCCGCCACGCTGGAGGCGGCGCTCTGCGGGGTCGGCGGCTGCATCGCCGCCGTCGATGCGGTGATGGCGGGCGAGGTGAAGAACGCCTTTGTCGGCACGCGTCCCCCCGGCCACCACGCCGAAAAGACCCGCGCCATGGGGTTCTGCCTGTTCGGCAATGTCGCGATTGCGGCGAAACACGCGCTGGACAGGCTCGGGGCTTCGCGCGTCGCGGTGGTCGATTTCGACGTGCATCACGGCAATGGCACGCAGGATCTGCTGTGGGAGGAGGATCGCGCGCTGTTCATCTCCAGCCATCAGATGCCGCTTTTCCCCGGCACCGGGTCGGCCAGCGAGCGCGGCGCGGCGAATAATATCATGAACGTGCCACTGGCACCGGGAAGCGGAAGCGATGCAATGCGGGAGGTCTACGCCAATCGCATCCTGCCGAGGTTGGAGGCGTTCGCCCCCGACCTGATCCTGATCTCGGCGGGTTTCGATGCCCATGCCGATGACCCCTTGGCGAACCTCAATTGGACGACTGAAGATTTCGTCTGGCTCACCCGCAAGATCTGCGCGGTGGCCGACCGGGTATGCGGCGGTCGCGTGGTGTCCTCGCTTGAGGGCGGATACGACCTGGACGCGCTGGCCGAGGCGGTGGCGGCGCATGTCAGCGTGCTGATGGAGCAATGACCACCGCGCTGATCACGCACGCCGATTTCCTGGCGCATGTCACGCCCGCCCATGTCGAGGAACAGCCCGCCCGCCTGGCCTATGTGCTGCGCGCGTTGGAGGGTCTGCCGCTGGAGCGTCACGAGCCCCCCCTGGCGGAGGAGGCGAGCATTACCACGTTGCATGACGCCGCCTATGTGGCGCGGATCAAGGCCAGCATTCCGGGCGACGGCTTTGTCCTGCTGGACGCCGACACAGACAGTGAAACCGCGCTTTGCCTGACCTCCCTCCCCGCGATCCTGCACGCCGTGGGGGCGGCGCAGATGGGTGTCGATCTGGTCATGTCGGGCGCGGCGCGCAACGCTTTCGCCGCCATCCGTCCCCCCGGCCATCACGCCAAACAGGCGCTGGCGATGGGGTTCTGTTTTCTCGGCAACGTGGCGCTGGCGGCGCGTCATGCGCTGGACCGACACGGCCTGTCCCGCGTCGCCATCGTGGATTTCGACGTGCATCACGGCAATGGCACGCAGGCTCTGCTTTGGGATGAGCCGCGCGTGCTGACCGTCACCTCGCACCAGATGCCGCTGTGGCCCGATACCGGTTATCCGTCCGAGACCGGCGCGCATGAGAACGTGCTGAACGTGCCGCTGGCCCCCGGAACAGGCGGGATCGAGATGCGCGAAGCCTATGAGCGGCTGGTGTTCCCCCGCCTGCATGATTTTGCGCCGGAATTGCTGCTGATCTCGGCGGGGTTCGACGCCCATGCCGCCGATCCGCTGGCCGATCTCACCTGGCACGAGGCGGATTACACGTGGCTCACGCAGGGCCTTTGTGACATTGCCGATACGCATTGCAACGGTCGCGTGGTCTCGACTCTCGAAGGCGGCTATGATCTGGACGCGCTGGCCGCATCGGTCGCGGCACATGTGAGGGTTTTGACGGAGCGAGCCGGATGAGCAATGAGACGAAGATCGACGAGATGAGCTTTGAAGAGGCCATCCGCGAATTGGAACAGGTGGTCAACGCGCTGGACAAGGGCGATGTGGCGCTGGAGGATTCGATCTCGCTCTATGAGCGCGGGGCCAAGCTCAAGGCGCGCTGCGAAGCGAAGCTGAAGGAGGCCGAGGAAAAGGTCGCGCAGATCACGCTGGACGCCGACGGGCAGCCCAATGGGGCCAAGCCGGTCGAGGGGCTCTGACCCCTTGTTCCAGGCAAAGCTGACATCCACCCAAGACGCGATCGGGGCGTTTCTGGCCACGCGGATCGGCGCGCTTGGGCGGGACCGGATCGTCGAGGGGATGCGCTATGCCAGCGCCGGCGGCAAGCGGCTGCGCGGGTTCCTGGTGCTGGAAAGCGCGGCGCTGTTCGGTGTGAACCGGGACGCCGCGATGCAGGCGGCGGGCGCGGTGGAATGTATCCACGCCTATTCCCTCGTGCATGACGACCTGCCCTGCATGGATGACGACGACCTGCGCCGGGGGCAGCCGACCGTTCACCGGAAATGGGACGAGGCGACGGCGGTCCTGGTGGGTGACGCGTTGCAGAGCTTTGCCTTTGAATTGCTGGCCGATTCCGTGACGGGAGATGCCGACCAACGGGCTGAGTTGATGGCCACGCTGGCCCGTGCCGCAGGCCCGCGCGGCATGGTTCTGGGACAAAGCCAGGACATCGCCGCCGAAACCGCCGCGACCCCGCTGACGCTGGAGCAGATCACCACGCTCCAGGCCAACAAGACCGGCGCGCTGCTGGAATGGCCGGCCCATGCCGGGGCGATCCTGGGCCGGGCCGATGCCGCCCCCCTGCGGCACTACGCGCGGGCGATTGGGCTTGCTTTTCAGATCGCCGACGACATCTTGGATGTAGAAGGCGATCCGACGAAGGCCGGGAAACGGCTGCAAAAGGATGCCGAGGCAGGCAAGGCGACCTTCGTGTCGCTGCTTGGGCTGGATGCCGCCAAGGCGCGGGCGCAATCGCTGGTCGATGAGGCCGAGGCCGCGCTGCAGCCTTATGGCGCTGCGGCGGGAACCTTGCAGGATCTCGCGCGCTTCGTTATCGCGCGCGATACCTAGACCCTTGGAGACCGGCCCGATGAGCCAACGCCCCGCCACGCCCCACCTGGACCGCATCGCCTCCCCCGCCGATCTGCGGGGCCTCAGCGATATGGACCTGCGCCGCGTGGCCGATGAGCTGCGCGCCGAGACCATTCACGCCGTCAGCCAGACCGGCGGCCATCTGGGCGCGGGGCTTGGCGTGGTCGAACTGACCGTGGCGCTGCACGCGATCTTCGACACGCCGCGTGACAAGCTGGTCTGGGATGTCAGCCACCAATGCTACCCCCACAAGATCCTGACCGGGCGGCGCGATCTGATGCCGACACTGCGCAAGAAGGATGGGCTGTCGGGCTTCACCAAGCGGTCCGAGTCGCCCTATGATCCGTTCGGCGCGGCCCATAGCTCGACCTCGATTTCCGCCGCGCTCGGCTTTGCCGTGGCGCGCGATCTTGGCGGCGTGCCCGATACCGGCGCGGGCGACGCGATTGCCGTGATCGGCGACGGTGCGCTCTCGGGCGGCATGGCCTATGAGGCGATGAACAATGCCGGTCACCTGGGCAAGCGCCTGATCGTGATCCTGAACGACAACGAGATGTCGATCGCGCCGCCGACGGGGGCGATGTCCTCCTACCTCTCGCGGCTCTATGCCGGTGCGCCGTACCAGGAGTTGAAGGCCGCCGCCAAGGGGGCCGTCTCGCTGCTGCCGCCGCCCTTTCAGGAGGGCGCGCGAAGGGCCAAGGAATTGCTGAAATCGGCCACCGTGGGCGGGACGCTGTTCGAGGAACTGGGGTTCTCCTATGTCGGCCCCATCGACGGGCATGACATGGAGCAGCTTCTGTCCGTCCTGCGCACCGTCAAGGCCCGCGCCGACGGGCCGATCCTGATCCATGCGATCACCAAGAAGGGCAAGGGCTACAAACACGCCGAACACCGCCCCGACAAGGGCCATGCCTCTGCGCCCTTCGACGTGGCGACCGGCGACCAGCGCAAGGCCCCTTCGAATGCACCGAGCTACACCAAGACATTCGCCAAGGCCCTGATCCGTGAGGCCGAGGCCGATGACAAGATCGTCGCGGTGACCGCGGCGATGCCCGATGGCACCGGGCTGGACCTGTTCGGAGAGCGGTTTCCCAAACGCTGCTTTGATGTCGGCATCGCCGAGCAGCACGCGGTGACCTTCTGCGCCGCGCTGGCGGCGGGCGGGATGAAGCCCTTTGCCGCGATCTATTCGACCTTCCTGCAACGCGGCTACGATCAGGTCGTGCATGACGTGGCAATCCAGCGCTTGCCCGTGCGCTTTGCCATCGACCGGGCCGGGCTGGTGGGTGCCGATGGCGCGACCCATGCCGGCAGCTACGATGTCGCCTACCTCTCAAACCTGCCCGGTTTCACCGTCATGGCCGCCGCTGACGAGGCCGAGCTGATCCACATGGTCGCCACCGCCGCCGCGCATGACGACGGCCCCATCGCCTTCCGCTATCCGCGCGGTGAGGGCGTGGGTGTCGATATGCCTGAACGGGGCGTGCCGCTGAAGATCGGGCGCGCGCGCATGATCGCCGAAGGCAACCGGGTGGCGCTGCTTTCCTTCGGGACGCGGCTGTCCGAAGTGCAGAAGGCCGTCGAGGGTCTGATGCAGAAGGGGATCACGCCGACCATCGTGGACGCGCGCTTTGCCAAGCCTCTGGATTCGGACATGATGCTGCAACTGGCCGCCCATCACGAGGCCCTGATCACCATCGAGGAAGGCGCGATCGGCGGTTTCGGCAGCCATGTGGCGCAGCTGCTTGCCGAGAACGCGGTGTTCGACCGGGGGCTGAAATACCGGTCCATGGTGTTGCCGGACGTGTTCATCGACCAGGCCAGTCCGGCAGACATGTATGCCGTGGCCGCGATGAATGCCGAACATATCGAGGCAAAGGTGCTGGATGTGTTGGGCGTGGCATCCCTGGGCCGGAGGGCGTAGGGCGCGGGTCTACTGCCCCCGCGCGTCCAGCCTCGCCTCGATGGCCTTCAACCGCTCCACTACCTCGTCACGGTAGGAATCCGTGGCCGCGTTGCTTTCCTCGGCATGGGCATCCTGCATCGAGTTCACGATCAGGCCCACCAGCAGGTTCACCACCGCGAAGGTCGTGACCATGATGAAGGGCACGAAGAAGACCCAGGCATGGGGGTAGACCTCCAGCACCGGGCGCACGATGCCCATCGACCAGCTTTCCAGCGTCATGATCTGAAAGAGCGTGTAGAGCGATGCGCCGATGGAGCCGAACCAGTCGGGAAAGGCGGCGCCGAAAAGCTTGGTCGCCATCACCGCGCCGATATAGAAGATGATCCCCATCAGGACGAAGACGCTGCCCATTCCCGGCAGGGCGGTCACGAAACCCTCGACGACGCGGCGCAGGCGGGGGGCGACCGAGATCACGCGCAGCACCCGCAGGATGCGCAGCGCGCGCAGCACCGACAGGCCCTGCCCCGCCGGAACCAGCGCAATCGCGACGATGACCGTATCGAAGAGGTCCCAGCCGTTGCGGAAGTAATTCCGCCCGTGGGCGATGAATTTCAGCACAAGCTCGATGACGAATATCGTCAGGCAGGCCCGGTCGATCGCGATGATCAGCGGCCCGACGCGGTCCATGATCGCGGGCGAGGTTTCCAGCCCCAGGACCACCGCGTTCAGCACGATGACACCGATGATGCCATAGCGGATTTCGGGGCGGTTCAGCCAGTTGGCCAGCGCTGTCCTGTTCATTCAAGGCTCCGGGGGGAGGGTCATGCCGCGCTGATATGGGCGCGGCTGATTTGGGCTGCAAGCTCCACATGCGGGCTCCAGCGGAACTGGTCGATGACCTGGACCCAGTCGATCCGGTATCCTGCCTCGCAAAGCGCCTTGGCGTCGCGGGCGAACGTCACCGGGTTGCAGGAGGCATAGGCGATGCGCGGCACGCCGGCTTCGGCGATCTGCGCAACCTGTGTCTCGGCCCCGGCGCGGGGCGGGTCGAGGAGGACCGCATCGAAGCGGGTCAGCTCATCGGGCAGCAGCGGGCGGCGGAAGAGGTCGCGGGTTTCAAACGTGATCGGTTTCAACCCCGTCGCGTGGCGCGTGGCGTGGTCGAGCGCCTCGGTCAGGTCGGCGGCCCCTTCGACGGCATGAACGGCGGCGGTTTGCGCCAGCGGCAGGGTGAAGGTGCCGCACCCGGCGAAGAGGTCGGCGACATGACGCGCCTCGCCCACGGCCTCCTGCATCGCAGAGACCAGCGCGGCCTCACCATCCGGGGTGGCTTGCAGGAAGGCCCCAGGTGGCGGGATCACCTGCGCGGGGCCGAAACGCTGCGCGGGCGGGCTGGCGGTGAAGACGGTCTCATCCCCCCAGGTGAGCCGCGCGAAATGCGGCACGAAGCGGGGCAGGGCAAGGCGCAGCGCCTCATCCAGCGGTTTGCCGCCCGTGACGGTGCAATCGACGCCGGCCTCGGACCGGGTCAGCGCGAAGGCCAGCACCGCGTTGCGCGAGGCACCGAGGCGGGTGACTTCCTCCAACACCGGGACCAGCGCCAGAAGATCGGGATGCAGCACGTGGCATTCCGTGATCGGCACGATGGTGTCCGAACGGCGGGCGTGAAACCCGACCAGCGCGCCCTTCTTGGTGCGCCGACCGGCCAGCGTGGCGCGGCGGCGGGTGCGCGGCGGTGACGTGTGGATGGGGCGGAAGGGCGCGACAATGCCCTGCGCGGCAAGCGCCGTTTCGACCACCTGCGCCTTCCAGCGGGGCACGAAATCATCCGAGGCGTGTTGCAACGCGCAGCCGCCGCAACTGCGGAAATGGGCGCAGGGCGCGCGGACACGGTCGGGCGAGGGGGCCACGATGCGCGGGTCGGTGATGCGGCCATTCTCGGGCACGCCGGATACGACCTCGCCCGGTAGGGTCAGTGCGACCCGCAGGCCGTCGCCGGTGATACCGTCGCCCTTGTGGCCGAGCCGCTCGATTACGTGATCCGTCATGGCCCCCGCCATATCTGCAAACCGGCGCGCGCGAAAGATGGTTCAACCGCTTGGGATCGCGGGGCTGAAGGCATAGCCTTCGGGGCTGAGCACGGTGCCCTCGCGCAGCCCGTGCGGCTTGTCGCGGACGGGCTCCAGCACCACATCGCCGCGCGCCTCGGCCCTTGCGATGGCGGCGTCGGGGTCGATCCCGAAGAGGTAGAGTTGCAAGCCCCCGCCACGCGGCGGCATTTCCGGCACCAGCCCGAGCAGGGGATGCGCACCATAGGTGGCGTCGGCGTGCAGCTGCATCATCATCTGCCCATGCCGGACAATGGCGAAATCCTCTGACACGCGATGCGCGGTGAGGCCGAAAACCTCGGTCAGGAACCTGGCCAACGCCCCCACATCCGGGCTCAGCAGGTTGACGCCGAGCCCTGTCAGGCTGCGCCCGAACGCCTCGGCTGAGATTGTTTCCAGATCCATCGCCTCACGCTCCTATTCGGCGGCCTCGTCAATCCCGATGAAGCCGCCCGATTGCCGGTTCCAGTAGCGCGCATAAAGGCCGTTCCGCGCCAGCAATTCGTCATGCGTGCCGTCCTCGACGATGCGGCCCGCATCCATCACTACGATCCGGTCCATGGCGGAGATCGTGGACAGGCGGTGTGCGATGGCGATGACGGTCTTGCCCTCCATCACCTGCGCCAGCGTGTCCTGGATCGCGGCCTCGACTTCGCTGTCCAGCGCCGATGTCGCCTCGTCCAGCACAAGCACTGGCGCATCTTTCAGAAAGGCGCGGGCCAGGGCAATGCGCTGGCGCTGTCCACCCGAGAGTTTCACGCCGCGTTCGCCAAGATGGGCGTCATAGCCGCGCCGCCCGGTATGGTCGCGAAGGTCCAGGATGAACTCATGCGCCTCGGCGCGGCGGGCGGCATCGACCATCTCGTCTTCCGCTGCGCCGGGGCGCCCGTAGAGGATGTTGTCGCGCGCGGATCGATTGAACATCGCGGTTTCCTGCGTGACCATCGAGATCTGGCGGCGCAGGCTTTCCTGCGTCAGGTCGCGCACATCCGTCTCGTCCAGCATCACGCGCCCGCCCTCGGTGTCGTAGAGCCTGAGCAGCAGCGCCACGAGGGTGGACTTGCCCGCGCCCGACGCCCCGACGATGCCCAGTTTCTCGCCCGGTTTCACGTCCAGCGACAGATCGACAATGCCGCCCGTATCGCCGCCATAGGCGAAGCTTACCTCATCGAAGCGGATGCGTCCCTTGGCCCGCTCGACCTCCAGCGCGCTGTCACGGTCGGTCAGGGCATGGGCAGGTGAAAGCGTGTGCATCCCGTCCTCGATCTCGCCGATATGGGAATAGATCGCCATCAGCACGAAACTGACCCAACCCGTCATCTGCGCGATGCGGATGGCGATGGCCCCGGTGGTCGCGATCTCGCCCGTCGAGGCGAGACCGAGCGACCAGAGCCAGAGCGTGCCGCCAATCAGGATCACCGGCAGCGCGCCCGCCACCGTCATCAGCGAGAGCCGGAAGAGGGCCGAGATGCGCCCGAACCCGATTGCCTTCTGACGGAAATTGGCCATCGCATCGAGGGCCGAGCGATCCTCGAAATCGTGATGCGCGAAGAGCTTGACGGTCTTGATATTGGTGATCGTGTCCACGACCTGCCCGGACACGGCGGCACGGCTGCCCGCCCGCGCCTTGGACAGTTTGCGCACACGCGGCATGAACCAGCGGATGAGCGCGAAATAGGCCGCGAGCCAGACGACCAGCGCCACGGCCATCCGCATGTCGATCGAGATCAGCAGGATCAACGAGCCGATGAGCGAGGCCAGCGCGAAGGCGACGACATTGACGAATTCCACCACCACATTGGTGACCGCGCCCGAGGTCTGCATCTGTTTCTGCGCGATGCGGCCAGCGAAATCGTTGTCGAAGAAGGTCACCGCCTGGCCAAGCGTGTGCCGGTTGAGCCGCGCCAGAACCAGCACATGCACATTGGGCTGCACCACCAGCGCCGAGGCCGCGGATGACGCCGCGAAGGCCAGCGGGCGCAGAGCCAAGAAGAACCCGAGCGCGGCCAGAAGGAGGGGCCATTCGGCCTGAAATATCGTGTCGGGCTGGCCGGTGCTGGCGGCGTCGATGATGAGACCCAGGAGCAGCGCCGACAGAACCTCGGAAATGCCCGCGATGGCCGAGACCAGCCCCGCCATGATCAAGACCGGCCACGCCCCCTTGAGGCACCAGTAGATGAACGCGCCGAGCGTGTCGGGGGGCGGGCCATCCGCCGGGCGGAAGGCGTCGATGAGGTTGGCGAGGCGGTTCATTCGGCGGCCTCGGTGCCGATGAACCCGCCCGATTGCCGCGCCCAGAACCCGGCATAGAGGCCGTTCTGCGCCAAAAGCTCCGCATGCGTGCCTTCCTCGGCCACGCGGCCATCCTCCAGCACGACGATCCGGTCCATATGGGCGATGGTGGACAGGCGATGCGCGATGGCGATCACGGTCTTGCCCTCCATCACGCCGTAAAGCGTGTCCTGAATGGCGGCTTCGACCTCAGAGTCCAGCGCGCTTGTCGCCTCGTCCAGCACAAGGATCGGCGCGTCCTTCAGGATCACGCGCGCCAGCGTCACGCGCTGCCGTTGCCCGCCCGACAGTTTCACGCCGCGTTCGCCGACCTGCGCGTCATATCCCTGCCGCCCCTCGGGGTCGGCCAGATCGAGGATGAAATCATGCGCCTCGGCCCGCTTGGCGGCGTCGATCATCTCCGCTTCACTCGCGTCGGGGCGACCGTAGAGGATGTTTTCACGCACCGAGCGATGCAAAAGCGAGCTGTCCTGCTGGACCATGCCGATCTGACGGCGCAGGCTGTCCTGCGTCACCTCCGCGATGTCCTGCCCGTCGATCAGGATGCGTCCGGTCTCGGCGTCGTAGAAGCGCAAGAGCAGTTTCACCAGCGTGGATTTCCCCGCGCCGGAGCGCCCGATGACGCCGACCTTTTCGCCTGCCGCAATGGTCAGGTTGAGGTTCTGAAGGCCTCCGCTTTCACGCCCGTAATGGTGGCTGAGGCCGCTGATCTCAATCTCGCCCTTGGTCAGGTCAAGTTCAAAGGCTCCGGGCCGGTCGATCAGCTCAATGGGTTGCGCGATGGTCTCCATCCCCTCGGACACGACGCCGAGAGAGCGGAAGAAGGTGCTGAGCGCCCACATGATCCAGCCGGTCATCGCATTCAGCCGCAGCGTCAGCGCGGTGGCGGCGGCGACGATGCCGACGCTGGCCGTGCCCTGCATCCACAGCCACACGCCCCACCCGACGACGGCCACGACCAGAAAGCCGTTCAGCGCGGTCAGGGCGACATCCATCGTCGTGTAGATGCGCATCTCGTTGGCGAAGGTGCGGCGGGTGTGCTCGATGGCTTCGCGGGCGTAATTCAGCTCATCATCGTGATGCGCGAAGAGCTTGACCGAATGGATATTGGTGTAGCTGTCGACCACCCGCCCTGTGACCTCCGAGCGCGCGTCGGAACTGGCCTTGGAGGCGGGGCCGACGCGGATCATCGTCCAGCGGACAAGGATCGCGTAGAGGACGAACCAGACCAGCAGCGGGATCACGAGGCGCGGATCCGCATCGAAGAGCAGCAGGGCAGCCCCCACCAGGTAGGCCAGCGAAAAGGTGATCGCGTCGAAGACCTGGAAAATGGCGTCCCCCGCGGCGGGCGGCGTCTGCATGATCCGGTTGGCCAGCCGTCCGGCAAAGTCGTTCTCGAACCAGCCCACGGATTGGCGCAGCACATGGCGATGCGCGCGCCAGCGGATCAGCGTGCCGAAATTGACGATGATCGCATTGTTCAGAAGGGCCACGTCCAGCCATTGGATGATTGGCCGGATGAACAGGATGAAGATGGCGACGGCCAGCAATTCCCACCCGTATTCCGACAACACGGTGTCCGGGCTGAGGCCGCTCAGGATGTCGACCAGGCGGCCCATATAGGCGATCAGCCACAGCTCCAGCGCCGCCACCACGACAGACATGAGCGCGGTGAGCGCAAAGACCTTCTTGAACGGCTGCGAATAGGCCCAGAGAAACGGGCCGATCTTGCGCGGGGGCTGATCCTCTTCCGCGTAGTCGGTGAAGGGATCGACCATATTTTCGAAGAAACGAAACATGGGGCTGACCAGGAATTGGGGTTCAGACGGAAGATATAGCGCGCGTGCTACAGGAAGACCATGAGGGCCGAGGCGGCGAGGGCGGTGGCCATCACGGTGCGGAAAACGGCCCAGGCTGCCGGTGTGGTCAGCAGCAGCGCCAGCAGCGTGCCGGCGAAGCTCCAGAACAGGCAGACGAAGAGGTTGAGGCCCGAGAAGGCACTGGCAAGACGCTGCGCGTCCACCCAAGGCCCAAGCCCCGCGCCATAGCCCGCCGCCGCCGCCATCGCCACGGCCCAGACCTTGGGATTGACCCACTGGAACAAGACCGCTTCGATGAAGGTGAAGGGGCGCTCGCGCGACCGCTTCGCCTTCAGCCGCGAGGCGTTCAGCAATTGCCAGGCCATGAACAGGATCCACGCCGCAGCGGCAATCTTGAGGGTCAGGGTCAGCCCCGGACGCGCCGCCAGCAGCGCGCCGATACCAAGCCCGGTCAGCCCCGCCGTGATGCCCACGCCAAAGGCCACGCCCGCGACATGGGGCAGGGTGGCGCGAAAGCCGAACCGCGCGCCCGAGGCGGTGATCAGGATGACATTGGGACCGGGGGAAAACAGCCCGGCAAAGACAAAGGGATAGAGCGGATCCATGCGCGCGACATGGAGGGCGCGGGGGCTACTCTGTCAAGCCAGCAAATCGGGTTTGGTGAGGGTAAAGCCCGAGGCGATCCAGCGTGCCTCCGCCGCGCGCAGGGCTTCCCCCAGTGCGGGGCCAGAGAGCCCCTTGGCCTGTAGATCGGCGGCGCGGATCGGCAGGGTCTGCGCGGCACCATGTGCGACGGCGTCCAGATCGGCCTGCGTCACACCGGTTCCGAACAGGGCCGCGCGCAACAGCACCACGTCGCGCCCCGCCTGGTCGCCGAGGTGATAGCCAAGCGCGCCCGCGCCCGCCACATCCCCGATCCGCGCGCGGCGGTTGGCGATGCACGATGCCTGCGATTTGCTGAGGCGCAGCGCGTCCGTCGCGTTCTCTCCCCCGATCAACGCCAGTCGCCGGACCGGGTCGGGAGACAGCCCATGTTGACCCTCCAGATGCACCAGCACCGGCAGCGCGGTCGCATCCGCCCCCGGCAACACGCGCGCCAGGATACCCGCCTGCGTCATCGCGGCGACGGCTGGCGCGGGATCGGGGGCGGACAGCAGCTTGACCATCTCGGCCCCCACCCGTTCGCGCGACAACCCGTCCAGCCCCTCGGCCATCCCGGCGCAGGCTGCGAGGCCCTCGGCGTCCAACCCTCCGGCGGGATCGGCATAATGGGCGTGGAAGCGGAAGAAGCGCAGGATGCGCAGGTAGTCTTCCTCGATCCGGTCACGTGGATCGCCGATAAAGCGCACCCGGCGCGCCTCAAGGTCGGGCAGGCCCTGGCCAAGCGGGTCCAGCACTTGCCCGCGGGCATCGGCATAGAGCGCGTTGATGGTGAAATCGCGGCGCTCGGCGTCTTCCTCGACCCTCTCCGAGAAGGCGACAACCGCGCGGCGGCCATCGGTCTCGACGTCGCGGCGGAAGGTGGTGACCTCATGCGGAAAGCCCCCGGCCACAACCGTCACGGTGCCGTGGTCGATGCCGGTCGGGACGGGTTTCATGCCGGCCGCCTGCGTGACCCCCATCACCCGCTCGGGCCGCGCATCGGTGGCGATGTCGATATCCGAGACGCTCCGCCCGATGATTCCGTCGCGCACGCAACCGCCCACGAAGAGCGCGTGAAACCCCGCCCCCTCAAGCGCCGCACAGAGCGCCTGGGTCGCGGGACGGGTCAACCAATCCGCCTCCAACTTCATGATCCCACCCGATCAGCGAGGCCCTTCAGCATTCGCGCGGTCGCGCCCCAGATGTAATAGGGGCCATAGGGCACCACGTAATAGGCGCGCCATTTGCCCTGCCAGCGGCGTTTCTCGACCCGGTAATTCGCGGGCGCCATCAGGAAGGTGAGCGGCACGGTGAAGACCTCGGCCACTTCACCGGGTTCAGAAACCGGTTCAAACGGTGCGCGGACCCGGCCCACGATTGGGGTGACGGTGTAGCTGGTCACGGTTTCATGGGGCGGCAGGGGGCCGAGGATGTCGACATTGGCGGGGTCCAGCCCCACCTCCTCCCACGCCTCGCGCAGGGCGGCGGCGGTCGCATCCGCATCGCCCGCGTCGATCTTGCCGCCGGGAAAGGCGATCTGGCCGGGGTGGTGTTTCAGGGTCGAGGCGCGCTGCGTCAGGATCACCCGCGCCTCTGCCCCCTCGCCCATGACCGCCATCAGCACCGCCGCCTGCCGCAGCTTGCGCCCCGCGGGCAGCAGCACGTCCGGATTCAGGTCATAATCCGAGGAGGCCGGGGCAGGCCCCGACAGCACCTCGGTTATGCGGGCCAGGTCAGTCAGCGGGCTTTTCCGCCTCGAAGCCGAGCGTTTTCGGGTCGAACACGTAATGCGCGCCGCAGAACTGGCAATCGGCGGTCACCGTGCCCTCATCCGTGGTCATGTGGCCGATATCCTTGGCCGAATAGATCGACATCGACTGGCGCACGCGATCGGCGGAACAGGTGCAGCCGAACTGCACGGGCAGGGCGTCGAAGACACGCGGCCCTTCCTCGTGGAAAAGCCGCAACAGCAGGTCGGTCGGTGCGACGCTCGGCCCGATCAGCTCCAGATCCTCGACCGTGTCCAGCAGCAGGTTGGCGCGGGTCCAGTTCTCGGATTCATCGTCGGTCAGGATATCCTCCGCCGTCAGCAGCCCGGCCTCGCCCGAGCCGCCTTCACCGGTCACATGCGGACTGGCCTTGGGCATGTGCTGCAGCATCACGCCGCCCGCGCGCCAGCCGGTGACGCCACCGGGTTCCGAGCTGTGGCCATAGGACAGCGCAAAGCGGGTCGGCAGTTGCTCGGATTGGGCGAAATAGGCCTCGGCGCAGGCGGCCAGCGAGCCACCCGACAGCGGCGTGATGCCCTGGTAGGGCTCCATCCCCTTGCCCTGGTCGATCAGGATCGCGAAATACCCCGTGCCGATCTGGGCAAACGGGTCCGCATCCGCATCGAAGGTCTCGGCGTCATAGCTGGCATAGCCCCGGATCCGCGCCTTGCCGCCGGGTTCAGACGGCGCATAGATGTCGGTCGCCAGGATGCGCAGCGGGCCGTCGCCGCGCACTTGCAGGGACAGTTTCCAGCGCAGCTTGATGGTCTGGCCGATGAGGGCCGTCAGCAGCGCCATCTCGGCGACCATGCTTTCGACGCCGCGCGGATAGTCGTGCTGCGACAGGATCTGGTCGATGGTGCCGTCCAGCCGCGCGACCCGGCCACGAATGTCGGACCGGTCCAGCTGGAACGGCAGGACGGTATCGTCCCAGGCGAGTTTCATGGCTGTGGTCATCGGCTTTCCTTCCGCGGCGCGCGCTGGCATACCGCGCCCATATATGCGGGGCAAGCGCCTTGCCAACCCCGAGCCTGACAAGACACGCCCGAGATGAACCGCCGCTTCGGCCCCAAACCGGACCCAGACCGCTACTACTGCCCCCGCATGGGGGCCTATGCGATCGTGCTGGCGGGCGATGGGATTCTGGCGACGTTCCAGGAGCGTCCGACGCCCGAGCTGCAACTGCCCGGTGGTGGCGTCGACCCCGGCGAAAGCGCGGTGCGCGCCCTGCATCGCGAGGTGCTGGAGGAGACCGGATACCGCATCCACGCCCCGCGCCGGTTGGGTATGTTCCACCGGTTCACCTTTATGCCGGATTACGAGATCTGGGCGCAGAAGCAATGCCATGTCTACCTGGCGCAGATCGGCCCGCGCGTGGCGGTCCCGTCCGAACCCGGCCATATCCCTGTCTTCCTGCCCTGGCATGTCGCGGAAGAGAGGCTTGGCGTCGAGGGCGACCGGTATTTCGTGGCGCAGGTCAGGCGGCGGATGGGCCTGTGAAATCGAACGCGACCAGCGAGACATCGTCGGCAAATTCGGTCCGACCGGAAAAGTCCTGCACAGCCGTGACGATGGTCTCCAGCAACGCCTCGCCCTGATCCTCGGCGGTCCGGCGCAGGAGGGCCGCCAGCCCATCCTCGCCAAATTCCTCGCCCGCGCGGTTCTCGCATTCGGTGATGCCGTCGGAATAGAGCATCAGCCGGTCGCCGGGTTCAAGGTGGAAGGTGACGCTGTCGAACTGCGCCTCTTCCAGCAGGCCGATGGGCATCCCGCCTTCCCCGACCCAGGTGACCGCGCCACCTGGGCGCAGGACCGCCGGATGCGGATGGCCCGCCTGCACCATCTGGACGGCGCCCGTGGTCAGGTCCAGATAGGCCAGCGCGAGGGTGAAATAGAGGTCGGTCTCGATCTCCTCGAACATCATGCGGTTCAGCTTGGCGGCGACCCGGTCGGGTGGCAGCGCGTCCCAGGCCCCGCCGCGTTTCTGCACCATTGCGACGTTCTGCTCCGGTGCCGCCGTTCCCAGAAGGGCCGCCATGCGCGCCGCCAGCAGCGCCGAGGTCACGCCATGGCCCGAGACGTCCAGCGAGAAGAGGCCGATCCGGGTCGCGTCGATGGGAAAGAACCCGATCAGATCGCCGCCGACATGGCCGCTGGAACGCAGGGTCAGCGCGATCGAGCCGGTGTCGAATTGCCGGAACCGTTCCCGCACCAGCGTGTCCTGCAGGCGTTTCGCCTCCAGCAGGTCGCGGTCCAGCGCGTCATAGAGCCCCCGGATCTCGGCCAGGGTGCTGCGCACGCGCTGGTTCTGCCAGACCAGTTCGCGCTGCATCTCGATGATGCGGATCCCGGCCCGCATCCGGGCGCGCAATTCATGCGGATCGACGGGCTTGGACACGAAATCATCGGCCCCCGCATCCAGGCCATGCGCAATCTCGGCCTTTTCCGACTTGGAGGTGAGCAAGATGACATAGGCATAGCCTTCGCGCGGGGTTCGGCGGAAGGCACGGGTAAATTCGGGGCCGGTCATGCCGGGCATCATCCAGTCGGTCAGGATGATGGAGATGGAATGATCGGTCAGCGCCTCAAGCGCGTCGCCGGGGGTTTCGCAGACGGTGACGGGATGGCCCCATCTGCGCAAGAGCGTGGCCAGTAGCCGCCGTTGCGCGCGACTGTCATCCAGCACCAGGACATGCGCCGGACCCGCCTGCATGGGCGGCCGGTCTACGGGTCTGATCTGAATCGCATCGTCCGGCACGTCTGGCCCCTTGACTACCATGTCGGTTCTTGTTGCCCGATATGTCTTAAGCCCTCGTGAATGATAAAATCCGAACCAAACACCGCTGTCGCGGCAAGACCCTGTTAAGCTATGCAACCCTAGGCTGCGCCTTGGAGGGCGGCGATACATTAGGAGGGTGACATGATTGATCGAGCCCGATTGGCCGAATTGAAGCATGAGATCGGCGACGAGGATTTTGAGGAGGTGGCCGAGATTTTCCTGGAGGAAATGACCGAAACCCTGGATGCGCTGGCCGCGAACCCCCTCCTGGTGACGCCCGCGGCGTTTCACGGGCTGCGCGGGTCGGCCTCCAACCTGGGGTTTGCCGGGTTCGCCGCGGCCTGCAGCGAGGCGGAAAAACAGTGCCAGGCGGGGGACGCGGTCGATATAGCGGCGCTCGTCGCGCTCTTCCATACCTCGGTCGAGGCGGCGGCGGATGATCTGCCCGCGCAGGCGGCGTAGAGGCTGGCGGCCTATATCATGAACTCCGCCAGAACCTCATCTTCGGTGATGTCGCGATAGGCAAAGCCGCGCTCGGTCATCTGCGCGAACAGCGTGTCGAAGCTCTCCGGCGCGCCGGATTCGATCCCGATCAG
Source organism: Alterinioella nitratireducens (assembly GCF_013155465.1). Taxonomy (GTDB): domain Bacteria; phylum Pseudomonadota; class Alphaproteobacteria; order Rhodobacterales; family Rhodobacteraceae; genus Alterinioella; species Alterinioella nitratireducens. Next base: position 337,644 of record NZ_JABJVX010000002.1, read on the forward strand.
GACCGAGCCGAAATTGCGCGCCGATTTCTTGAGGTATTCGAACCGGGCGATATCCTGATCCGGCCCCAGAAGCGCCAGAAAATCCTTGAGCGCGCCGGGGCGTTGCGGCAGGCGCAGGATGAAGTATTTCTTTACCCCCCGGTAGCGCATCGCGCGTTCCGCGACCTCTGGCAGGCGCTCGAAATCGAAATTCCCGCCCGAGGTGACGCAGACAATGGTCTGGCCCTGGATCACCGCGCCCAGATCAACCAGCGCGTCGATGGTCAGCGCGCCTGCCGGTTCCAGCACGATGCCCTCGATATTCAGCATTTCCTGGATGGTGACGCAGATGCGGTTTTCGGGCGCGATCAGCACATCGCCGGGATCGGTCTGACGCAAGACCTCGAAGGGCGTGTCGCCGATCCGGGCCACCGCCGCGCCATCGACGAAATTGTCAACGCGCGGCAGGGTGACGGGTTCGCCGGCCTTCAAGGCTGCGCTCAGGCTGGCCCCGCCGGCGGGCTCCACCAGCTTCAGCCGCGTGGGCGCGCCGATCCCGGCCAGGTAGGCGGTGACGCCCGAGGACAGCCCGCCGCCGCCGACCGGCAGCACCAGACGGTCCGGGGCCGACCCCAGCTGTTCGATCAGTTCCACCGCGACCGAGGCTTGCCCCTCCATCACGTCGAGATCGTCGAAGGGCGACAGAAAATGCGCGCCGCTGGTGGCGCAGAACTCCTGCGCGGCGGCCAGCGTGTCGTCGAAATAGTCACCGACCAGCCGGATCTCGATGGCGTCGCCGCCGAAGACCTGCGTCTTGGCGATCTTCTGTTTGGGTGTCGTGACCGGCATGAAGATGGTGCCATGCCGGTTCAGGTGGCGGCAGACATAGGCCACCCCCTGCGCGTGGTTTCCCGCACTGGCGCAGACAAAGCTGTCCTGATCCGGATGCGCGGCCAGATGCTTGGCCATCGCGTTGAAGGCACCACGGATCTTGTAGCTGCGCACCGGCGACAGATCCTCGCGCTTGAGCCAGATCTCGGCCCCGAACCTCTCCGACAGGAAGGCGTTGCGCAGAAGCGGCGTGGGCGGAAAGAGGTCGCGCATCGCGTCCGTGGCGCGGCGCACATTTCCGGCGAACCCCGTCATGACAGGGACCGGCCCTCGATCTGCATTCCGTAGACGGTCGTCATCAGCGACAGGTTCAGCAGGATCTGGATCCAGTAGACCCCGGCCACCAGCACCAGCCCGACCAGCGTGCTGCCGAAGATCGCCTCGACCGCGCCGCTGAGGACAGTGATGGAAATGGCGATGATCACGATCGGCACCAGGATATCGGTCGAGACGGGCTTGGTCGCCTGCCAGGATTCCGCGATCCGCATCTTCTCGCCCAATGCGGCGGCGGGCAGGATCAGCCCGATCCGCACCGCGACCCAGGAAATGCCCATAGCGATACCGATGGCGACGAACCAGATCACCAGCACCGATTGCGTGGCCAGGATCAAGGCCCCGGACGCGATGCCGATGGCCAGAACGATCAGGATCATCACCAGCACCAGGATGATCAGCCGCCCGATATAGGATTTCACGTTCTGCCCGTGCCATTGCGGCACGATGCCGGCCCCGTATTCCTCGCGCAGGACAAAACGGTGCCAGCCGACCGCGGCCCAGGCCGAGAGGATCAGGTTGAGGATCGAGACCAGGAATATGAAACCGGGATATTCCGGCATCGGCATTCCGTCGGGGCCCGGCACCGTCTGCGCCGAAAGCCAGACCAGCAGCAGCATCGGGGCCGCCGTCAGGAACAGGGTCAGCCGAACCGCCTGCCCGAGGTTGCCGAACACCTGCCGCACCACATGCTGCAACATCTTGTAGCCATCATCCATCGCCGTCGCCCTCCTTGCTTCCCCCCTGAAAACCCGGTATCGCCCGCGCGGTCAATCTCATATTCCCGGAGTGCCTGAAATGTCCGCGCCCAAGAAAGTCGTCCTTGCCTATTCCGGTGGCCTCGATACGTCGATCATCCTGAAATGGCTGCAGACGGAATATGGCTGCGAGGTCATTACCTTTACCGCCGATCTGGGCCAGGGCGAGGAGCTTGATCCGGCGCGCGAGAAAGCCGAGCTTCTGGGGATCAAGCGCGAGAATATCCATATCGAGGATGTGCGCGAGGAATTCGTGCGCGATTTCGTCTTCCCGATGTTCCGCGCCAATGCGGTTTATGAAGGGCAGTACCTGCTCGGCACCTCCATCGCGCGGCCGCTGATCTCCAAGCGGTTGGTGGAACTGGCCGCTGAACACGGCGCCGACGCGGTGGCGCATGGCGCGACCGGCAAGGGCAATGACCAGGTGCGGTTCGAACTGGCGGCCTATGCGCTCAACCCTGATATCAAGGTGATCGCGCCGTGGCGGGAATGGGACCTGTCCAGCCGCACCAAGCTGCTGGATTTCGCCGAGAAGAACCAGATCCCCATTGCCAAGGACAAGCGCGGCGAGGCGCCGTTTTCCGTCGATGCGAACCTTCTGCACACCTCGTCCGAGGGCAAGGTGCTGGAAGACCCCGCCGTCGATGCGCCCGATTACGTCTATCAGCGCACCGTGCATCCCGAGGACGCGCCCGACACCCCCGAATATGTCGAGATCGGGTTCGAGAAGGGCGATGCCGTCAGCATCAACGGCGAGGCGATGAGCCCCGCGACGATCCTCACCAAGCTGAACGAGCTTGGCGGCAAGCATGGCTGCGGGCGGCTGGACCTGGTCGAGGGGCGCTTTGTCGGCATGAAGTCACGCGGCATCTATGAGACGCCGGGCGGCACGTTGCTGCTTGAGGCGCATCGCGGGATCGAGAGCATCACCATGGATCGCGGCGCGATGCATCTGAAGGATGAGCTGATGCCGAAATACGCCGAGCTGATCTATAACGGCTTCTGGTTCAGCCCCGAGCGCGAGATGCTGCAAGCCGCGATCGACGCGAGCCAAGCTTACGTGACCGGCACGGTGCGGCTCAAGCTCTACAAGGGGCAGGCGCGCACCGTGGGCCGCTGGTCCGACTACTCGCTCTATTCCGAGGCGCATGTGACGTTTGAGGATGACGCGGGCGCCTATGACCAGAAGGACGCGGCGGGCTTCATCCAGTTGAACGCGCTGCGCCTGAAACTGCTGGCGGCCCGCAAGCGGCGGGTGGAGTGATGGCGCTGGAGCGCCGCAGGGTCGAGAAGGACCACCTGCGCGCGCTCTTCCGGCTGAAGGTGGCCGAGGATCAGGCGGGTCTGGTCGCGCCGAACGAAATCACATTGGCGCAGGCGGCCTATGAGGCGGGCTCGCATGTCTGGGGCCTCTGGGAGGGCGACACTGCCGTTGGTCTCATGGCCATGATCCACCCGCATGAGGCGGGCGGCATGGAAGAGGGCGAAGACCCCGATGCCGCCTATATCTGGCGGCTGATGATCGGGGCGGAGTATCAAGGCAAGGGCCATGGCCGTGCCGCGCTGGACCTGGCCATCGGGCAGGGCCGCGACTGGGGCTTGCCGCGCATTGCCCTGTCGGTGGTGCAGGCCGATAACAGCGCTATCGCCATGTATGAGGCGGCAGGGTTCCGGCGGACGGGCAAGATCATCGAGGATGAGATCGTCCTGTCGCGCGACCTGTGAGCCCTTCGCCGCAACGTCATCATTGACGCGGGGCCGCGCGCGGCGCTCACTGATGCAACCCCGCGAAGGAAGCCCATGCCACCCATGACCCTTACCGAAATATCCGCGCTGATCGGGCGCGGCCTGTCCACCAGCAGCTTTACCGACAGCCTGAAATTCGATTGCGGCGCGGATGGCGTGATCGTCATCGCCGACAAGACCGTGTCGCTTGAGGATGCCCCGACCGACTGCACCCTGAGCATCAGCCGCGAGAACCTGCAAAAGCTGATCTTCGGCAAGCTCAACCCGATGACGGGCGTGATGATGGGCAAGCTGAAGGTCTCGGGCGATGCAACCGTCGCGCTGAAACTGGGGCAGCTTCTGAAGGCATGAAAAAGGCCCGCGCCGGGACGACGCGGGCCAAGACAGCCGAACCAGGGTGGGGGCTTATTCGGCCGTGATCGTGGCCATCACAAGGTCGCCGTCCTGACGGATCGGGCCGTCTTCCGAGGCGCCGAGGGTATACTCGAAAACGCCGGTCGACATGCCGCCATCCTCGCCGTGAACCATCAGCATCAGCATGTCGCCCGAGGCAACGTCCTCGGTCAGGATCGCGGTGACATCCATGTTTTCGCCTTCGCCAAGCGGCGCGTGGCCGACGACGGGGCCGGGGGCCATCTCTGCGTCGGTGCGGTGGACGACCAGCCAGCCATTGGCGGGCGCGATCACGCTATCGGCGGAAACGGTGCCGCCCGAGGTATCCTGATCCGACGCGGTGACGGCGGGCGCCATCGCGTGGGCCGCGGCAAAGGCTGCGGCGGCGGACAGGCAAAGGGCGGTGGTTGCGATAATGGTCTTCATGGTTGATCTCCCGTGTCTGTAAGGCACGCATTCAGGGCGTGCGATACAGGCAGACACGAAAGAGCCGCGGAGAGAGTTTCACCGGCGCCGGATTTTTTTTGGGCCTTGGCGCGCGCGTCAGTGCCCGCGCAGAAACTCCTCCTCGCCCATGACGCGCGACAGCCGTGTGCGGTCAAAGTCGATATGGACGATGCGGCTGGTGCTGTTGTCGTCGGCGACGCGGCGGAACCAGAACTGATCCTCGCTGAAATTGCCGCGCTGCATGATCCAGCGCACCATCGAGGCGGTCAGCCCCTTGTAGGGCGCGATCAGGTCGATGATCCACAGACGGTCGCCCGATTGCCAATCCTCCGGCTCAAGCGCCTCGCCGGTGATCATCTTTTCCTCGGCCTCGCCGTTCAGCCAGCCCCAGGTGAACATGCCGCGCGGCACGTCGTCGAACCGGAAGATACGAAACTGGCCAAGCTCGATCGCCGGTTCGAAATAGGTCCGCAGCAGGCTGACCTGCATCCGCGTGTGGCGTGGTGACCGGAAGGCCAGGAACATCACATCGCCATAAACCCCCAGCTTGTCGCGCGAGGGGCGTTCCAGTGGCGGCAGCGTTGCGCCGGTGGTGTCGGTCCGGGCGTTCATGACGCGTCCGCCAGCATCGCCGCCTCCCAGACCTTGAGGGCGGGGCGGGTGACGGGCGGGCGGTCTGCGTCCGATTGCAAGGTGGGGAAGAGGGCGAACAGTTCCTCGCGCACGTCGTCTTCGAGGCCGCAGAGCGTGTAATCGCCGGGATGGAAGCTCTCGGTGGGGGTGTTCTCGGTGTAGATGACCTCGTGATTGTCGAAGAGCAGGTGGAAATATTCGACCTCCTCCGCCTGGGTATCGACGCGGATCGAGTGATCGTTGACCAGCCCCTTGGCGGGGGCAAGCACCTGCGCCTCGCCGAACAGCAGATCGGCGCGCCAGTCATCCAGGTAGATCCGGTGCTGCGGCGAAACCACAAGGTCGCGGGCGGGCCGTGCGGGGCCGAAAGCATCCTGTGCGATGCGAACCGGGCGCAGGCTGGGGTCGGCCGCAAGCGCCGCGCGGTCCAGCCTGCGCGAGCCGATCCAGCGCACCCGCTGCGGCGGGCCGTCCAGGGTGCGGACAAGATCGCCCGTGGCCAGGGTTTCAACGGCCACCGGGCCCTCGGGCGTGTCGATCATGGTGCCGCGTGCGACACAGATCAGGATGTTGATCGTGACCGTGTCATCGTCGGAATTGCCGCCGCTCGTGCCCACGATGGTGAAGCTGACCACCTGGTCGCTGCCAGACTGGATGACTGCCGAACGGTCCACGGTGAAGGTGTATTCGCCCGTCACCGTGTTGAAGCTGAGCGTGCCCCAAGCCGTTGTATTGAAGGCGGAAAAGCTGTAGCCGCCGGTCGCTTCGCCCTGGCTGTTGCCGGAGGTGAGCGAGACGACGTCGAAATCGCCGCTGATCGTGGTCGCGGAGGGATCGCTCAGATCGAGCGTGAGGCCCCAATCATTGGGGCCGCCGGTGGCGTTGCCACTGACATCTGCAATATTGTAACCCATGATACGCCTGTAAGTCTTCGACTGCACGAGTGCCGCGATTTTGCGGTCATTGGGGGCAGTTCATCACAGAAATCTGGCGTTTGAAAGGCAACCGGCGTCAAACGGGGTCGGGTGCGGCGGAAAGCAGCGCGTGACGGCGCAGGTGGTCGTAGCAGGGCATGGCGCGGGCCAGGAGGGCAGCATCCGCGCCGGTCAGGTCCGGCAGCGCGCCCTCGGCTCCGGCAAAGCCCGTGCTGGCATGGATCGCGCCATACCAGTGCCTGGCCCAGATGCCGTCGCTGGCGTGGCCACCGGCGGGCCATTCCAGCATTTTCCCGGTGAAATCGAGACCGATCGCGGCGCAGAGTTCTTGCAGCATTTTCCGTGGGTTGGCGCGGATGTCATGGCTGTCGATGACGATGCCGCCGAGCCGGTCGAAAAGCGCCACCTGTTGCGGAAATCCGAGGTCTTCCAGCGTCGCGTTGCCCCGTTTCGCACCATAGGAGGCGATGACGCGGGCGGGGTGGCGGATCAGGTGGACATGGGTGCAGTTCGCGGCCCAATCCATCGGGAATCCGTCCAGCATGTGATGCGGCATCTGCTTCATATAATGATGTTTTTTGCCCTCGGGCACCGGCCCGGCGCAGCGCGCGGCGACCTTGTCGGGGTCGCTTTCATGGGCGGCGATGATCTCGTCCGCCAAGGGGTGATCCGAGCCGCTTTCCTTGAGATAGGCGGCGTAGAAAGGCTCGTCCCAGACCGCGCAATCGCCGCGTGCGGCGAAGGCATACATCATCGCGGTCGAAAGGTTCCTCGGCCCGCTCCACATGGCGATTTTCATGATGCACCCCCTGTACACCCCCCGATGCACCCCCCGTGCATACGCGGGTGGCCCGCGTCCTCGCGTCGGATCACCCGCGCGTGATCTCACACGGGTTTGCGTTGTGTTTCAAGATGCGCCGCCCGCAGGATGGGGCGAGAGCGCTGAAACGGGAGGTTCGTCATGCCGCGCATTCGCATCAAAGAGAAGGTCAGGACAACCGCGCTGGGCCTTGCCATCGTGCTCGGCGTCATTGTCCATGGCAGCCGCGCCCATGCCGGGGAGATACGCGGCACGGCCGTCGCGGGCGGCTGTTTCCTGTGCGTCGAGAGCGATTTCAAATCGGTGCCGGGTGTGGTCGGGGTGGTGGCCGAGCTCTGGGGCGATGCCGTGCCGGTTGCGGGCGATCATTGAGGGCGTGATTTCTTCATGGGTTCGAATTGCTGCGCAATCCGACCGATGCGAGGGGTCAACCCCTCGCGCTCCCCGAGGTATTTTCAGCAAAATGAAAGGGAAGCGCGATTGTGTGTGATGGCCGACTCGGGCCTTAGAGGAACACGGCCACGTTGTTGCGCAGCACGATCTCGGCGGCGAAGATGCCCAGGATCACGATGAGCGGCGCCAGGTCGATGCCGCCCATATTGGGCAGGGTGCGGCGGATCGGGCCATAGACCGGCTCAAGCAACCTGTTCAGCCCGGTCCAGATCTGCACCACCACGGGCTGGCGCATGTTCAGCACGCCGAAGGTAATCAGCCAGCTCATGATGATATGGGCCAGGATGATGAACTTGGCGACCTGGAGCAGCATCAGGAGAATCTGGTAGATCGAATACATGGGCGCGCTTTCCGGGACTTGGGGACATGACCGGCTGCACAGGTAAGCGGGGCGGACGGGCTTGGCAAGGGAGTGACGTGACGGCAGAGGTTGACCATGAGGTCATCGGCCCCACGTAACAGCTCTGACAGTCCATTTTCGCGTTAGCGCCATGTATCCCTTTCTCCGCCTTGCCTACCAGCTGCTCGTTACCCGCAACGCCCCGCCGATCGCGCCCACGGACACCCATGTCAGCCATCACCGCTGCTGGCCCTGGGATCTGGACATGTTCCTTGAGCTCAATAACGGGCGCACCCTGACCATCTATGACCTTGGCCGCGTGCCGGGGGCCCGGCGCGCCGGACTGCTGCGTGTCCTGCGCGAGAAGGGCTGGGGCATGACCATGGCCGGGGCCTCGGTGCGCTACCGGTCGCGGGTGCGGGTGTTCGAAAAGGTCGAGATGCACAGCCGCCTGGTCGGCTGGGACGACCGGTTCTTCTACCTCGAACAGAGCATGTGGCGGGGGCAGACCTGCTGCAACCAGATCGTCTATCGCGCGGCGGTGACGGACAAGGGCGGGATCGTACCCGCCGACCGCCTGATGGAGGCCCTGGGTCATGAAGGGCCGCGCCCGAAGATGCCGCAATGGGTGCGCGCCTGGATCGCGGCGGATAACCTGCGGCCCTGGCCGCCGGTCCGCGAGGACGAGACCGAGGCGGAAGCGCCCCGGCGTCTGGCCGGGTAAGGCCGACGCGCGCCCTTTCCCATTGCCAAACGGCCCGAATGCCCCAAGGATGCCCCGCAATGATCGGGCGGGGGGCACATGGCCGAAATCTCACAGAAAAAACGCATCTGGGGCTGGTTCTTCTTCGATTGGGCCAGCCAACCCTACAACACCCTGATGCTGACCTTCATCTTTGGCCCCTATTTCGGGCAGACCGCCGCCGCCGCCCTGATGGCGAATGGCATGTCCGAACAGGCCGCCGAGGCCGAGGCGCAGGCGCTGTGGGGCTACGGCCTGGCGCTGACCGGCGTGATCATCGCCATCCTTGCGCCGATCCTGGGCAGTGTCGCGGACAGTTCCGGGCGGCGCATGCCCTGGGTCTGGATCTTCTCGGTCATGTATGTCGTGGGGGCCTTCGGCTGCTGGTACACGGTGCCGCAGGATTTCTCGGTCTTCTGGGCGCTGGTCTTTTTCGGCATGGGCCTGATCGGGATGGAGTTCGCCACGATCTTCACCAATTCCTTCCTGCCGAGCCTCGGGCCGCGCGAGGAGCTTGGCCGCATCTCGGGCTCGGGATGGGGGTTCGGCTATGTCGGCGGTGTGCTGGCGCTGGTGATCATGCTGGCCCTGTTCCAGGCGGGCGATAACGGGCTGACCATGGTGGGGCTGGAGCCTCTCTTCGGGCTCGATCCGGGAGCCGGGGAAGATACGCGCATCGTCGGGCCGCTGACGGGCCTGTGGTATGCGGTCTTCATGATCCCCTTCTTCCTCTGGGTGCGCGAGGCGCCGCCGCATGACGGTGCGCATTACCGGATCGGGCAGGGCCTGCGCGACCTGGGGCGGACGCTGAAGGGGTTGCCGAGCCATCCCAGCCTGCTGGCCTATCTGGGCAGTTCGATGTTCTACCGCGATGCGCTGAACGGGATGTATACCTTCGGCGGCATCTACGCGCTTGGCGTGCTGGACTGGTCGATCATGGAGGTGGGGATCTTCGGTATCCTGGCCGCGATCTCGGGCGCGGTCTTTGCCTGGGTCGGCGGCCATGCGGATCGGAAATTCGGGCCGATGCCGGTGATCGTGGTGTGCTGTGTCACGCTGATCTTCACCGCCTGCCTGATCGTCGGCCTCAGCCCCGAGGCCGTTTTCGGAATGGCGGTCGAGGAAGGATCGAGCCTGCCCGATCAGCTCTTCTACCTGGCCGGGCTGCTGATCGGGGCGGCGGGCGGCGCGGTGCAATCGGCCAGCCGCAACATGCTGACGCGGCAGGCCAATCCGGCACGCATGACCGAGGCCTTCGGGCTTTACGCGCTGTCGGGCAAGGCGACGACCTTCCTGGCGCCGTGGCTGATCGGGATGACGACGGACATCACCAACAACCAGAGGCTCGGGGTGACGCCGCTGATCGTGCTGTTCGGAATCGGGCTGATCATGCTAATCTGGGTCAATCCGCGCGGAGAGGGGGCAAGAACATGATCCGGGGAGTTCTGGGACTTTTCGCGGTGACGCTGCTGGCGTCCTGCGGTCCGGGGGGCGAGGAATCGGCGGGCTATGTCGCCGTGCGGCAGGCCGATAGCCGTCCGGCGCGCGAATTGTTCAGCTATGTGCCGGATGCCAGCGAGGGGCGCGGGCAGGCCTTTGGCGGCTATGCGCGCGGCTGTCTGGCGGGGGCCGCGCAGCTGCCCGAAACCGGTCCGACATGGCAGGCGATGCGGCTGTCACGCAACCGCAACTGGGCGCATCCCGCGATGGTGGAGTTTCTGCAGGATCTGTCGCGCTTTGCCGCCACGCAACCGGGGTGGGAGGGGCTTTATGTCGGTGACATCAGCCAGCCGCGCGGCGGGCCGGTGACCGGCCATGCCAGCCACCAGATCGGGATGGATGCCGATATCTGGATGCTGCCGCCCGACCGGCTGAACCTGAGCGCGGCGGAACGCGAGACTGTCTCCTCGGTCTCGTTGCGGCGGGCCGAGGGGGCCTATGTCAACGATGCCTGGACAGAGCAGCATTGGGCGATCCTGCGCGAGGCGGCCAGCGATCCGCGCGTGTCGCGCATCTTCCTGTTTCCCGGTGCCAAGGTCTGGATGTGCGACAACGAGACCGGCAACCGCGATTACCTGCGCCAGATCCGGCCCTGGTACGGGCATTATTCCCATTTCCATGTCCGGCTGAGATGCCCCGCAGGCTCGCCGGGGTGCGAGGATCAGACCCCGCCGCCGCCCGGTGACGGCTGCGCGGAGGCGCGTGAATGGCAGGCCAATATCCTGAACCCGCCGCCGCCGCAGCCGCCCGACCCGGACGCACCGCCGCCCGAGCCGCGCCGTGAAATCACCCTTGGCGACCTGCCCGCGCAATGCACCGCCGTTCTGGCCGACGGCTAAGCGCCGCGCTGGTCGCGCTGACCTGTCTCGGCGCACCGGCTTGGGCGCAGGAGGCACGGCTGATCGGCGCGCTGACGCTGCGGGTGGACCATCCGCAATGGGGCGGGCTTTCGGGCGTCGAGATGGCCGGGGACGGCGGGTCGCTGGTCGCGGTCTCGGATCGCGGGATCCTGTTTCGCGCGACCGTGACGCGGGACGAGAGCGGGCAAATCACCGGCCTGACACTGCTCACCACGGATGAGTTGACGGGCCGCGACGGGCAGCGGGGGCCGTGGGCGGCGCGTGACAGCGAGGGGCTGGCGATGCGGGCCGACGGCACGCTCTTCATCTCGTTCGAGGGCGATCACCGGGTGGCGCGTTACATTGGCGGCGGGGCCTCGGAACCGCTGCCGCCGCATCCCGATTTCGCCGGGTTGCAGGAAAACGCCTCGCTTGAGGCGCTGGCCGTGGATGCGGAGGGTACGCTCTATGCCCTGCCGGAACGGTCCGGCGAAACGACCCGCCCCTTCCCGGTCTTCCGCTATCGAAACGGCGCCTGGGACAGGGATTTGAGCCTCCCCCGCGAGGGGGATTTCCTGGCCGTGGGGGCGGATTTCGACGATCGCGGGCGGTTCTACCTGCTGGAGCGGGATTTCAGCCTGTTCTTCGGCTTCGCCACCCGCATCCGGCGCTTCGAGATCACGGAGTCTGGCCTGGGCAGGGGCGAGGTGCTCTTGCAGACGCGCGCCGGGCAACATTCCAACCTGGAGGGCCTGAGCCTCTGGCGGGACGCGGCGGGGCGGCTGGTGGCCAGCATGGTCTCGGACGATAATTTCAGCCCGCTCCTGCCGACACAGGTGGTGGAATATTACCTTGCGGAATAGGCGAATTGGCCGCGTTCTCCCCGCATCCGCTCCGCGTTGCTGACACATTTTTCTCCTAGACAAGGTGGGAGTGAAAATGAGGCCCCGCCATGCCGGTCTATTACGGCTATTCCAACGCCATCTTTGGCACCCAGTCGACGGTCAACGGATCGCCGGTCAACTATGCGTTTGGCCCGACCGTCGGCGGCACCTGGACCTGGACCGGCTCGACCACTTCGTTTCATGTGCGCGAAAATGACGGCGCGACGCTTTATAACGGCGATCCCAGCAACGAACAGGTCAGCGGGCAGGAGCAGATCGGCGGGGCGTGGGAACAGGTCACGCTGATCGGCGGCACCTATTACCAGACGATCTGGGATTACACGTTCGAGATCGAGGCCGCCGATGGCACGCTCTACCGCGTGTCCGTGATCGACGTCGACCTCAACAATGACGACGACCTGAACGATGCCGGCGAGGATGGCTATTACCTGGTCTTCCCCGATGGTGTGCCGCCTGCGGGGGTCAACTACACCGTCAACGGGATCGTCGAGAATGACGATTTCGTACCCCATGCCGATCTGGGTGCCACCATCGTCTGCTTCACCGAAGGTACCATGATCGAGACCGAGCACGGGCCCCGCGCGATCGAAACGCTTCAGCAGGGCGACCGTGTCCTGACCCGCGATGACGGCTATCAGCCGCTGCGCTGGATCGGCACGAGGCGGGTGCGCGCCAAGGGCGACCTGGCCCCGGTCCTGTTCCAGCCCGGAACCGTGGGCAATGACCGGCCGCTGCTGGTCTCGCCGCTGCACCGGATGCTGATGTCGGATTGGCGGGTGGAGCTGTTGACCGGCGAGCCACGGGCGCTGATCGCGGCGCGCGATCTGGTCAATGACCGCGATATCGTGCGGCAACGCGGCGGGTGGGTCACCTATGTGCATATCCTCTTTGACCGGCATCAGATCGTCTATGCTGAAGGCGCGCCGAGCGAGAGCCTGCATCCCGGCCACTGTGCCCTTGATGCGCTGGAGCGTGAAAGCCGCGCCGAGGTGATCGCGCTGTTCCCTGAATTGGCCGAGGATGTGGCCAGCTACGGGCCCGCCGCCGCCACGGTGGTCAAGGGCTACCAGGCCGCCTGTATCGCGCGACTGGCGGGCTAGGTGGGGGCAACCTGCGTCGACACCAGGTTTCTTCGCGCGGGATCGACCCCGCGCATCTCCCGGCGTTAGGCGTCGCCTTCCAGCCGGTCGTCGCCGCGGCCCGGAATATCGCTGCGTTTGGTCGGCTCGGGCCACGTGTCGATGACCTGCACTGCCTCATCCGCCGTCTCGACAAAGCGGAAGAGGTGCAGATCCTCCTCGGAGATCGTCCCCGCCTCGGCCAGCGCGTCCCAGTTGATGATCTTGCGCCAGAACGCCTCGCCGAAGAGGAGGAAGGGCACCCGTTCCATGCGGCCCGTCTGGATCAGGGTCAGCGCCTCGAAGGTCTCGTCCAGCGTGCCGAAGCCGCCGGGAAAGACCGTGATCGCGCAGGCCCGCATCAGGAAATGCATCTTGCGGATCGCGAAATAGTGGAAGTTGAAGCACAGATCGGGCGTGACATATTCGTTCGGCGCCTGTTCATGCGGCAGCACGATATTGAGGCCGATCGACACGCCGCCCGCGTCCTGCGCGCCGCGTGATCCGGCTTCCATCACGCCGGGGCCGCCGCCGGTGACGATGATGTTGTCGTGACGCCCGGTATGCAGGCTGCGCTCGGTCATGATGCGGGCGAATTTGCGCGCCTCGTCATAGTATTTCGACAGGTCGCGCAGGGTGTCGGTGCGGGCCAGATGCGCCTCGGAGGGGGCCGGGATGCGCGCGCCGCCGAACATCACCACGGTGCTTTCGACGCCGTATTCATCCATCAGCATCTGCGGTTTGAGCAGCTCCAGTTGCAGGCGCACCGGGCGCAGTTCATCCCGGCACATGAAATCGCTGTCGGTGAAGGCCAACCGATAGGCGGGTGCGCGGGTCTGGGCCGTGTCGGGCACGTCCTGCGCGCTCTTGATGTCGGTTTGGGCCTTGCGGAACGGGCCCTGCCGCTGGTCGTCTTTCATTGCGACTGTCCTTCGTGTTTACCTGTCCCGACGCTATCGCGGGCAGCAGGCAGAGGGAACCGGGAATGCAGGACTGGACAGGAGAGATCGAGGCGGCGCGAGAACGGATCGCGGCCCATGTGCGGCGGACGCCGGTGATGCAGGCGGTTCTTGGCGGGCATGACGTGGCGCTGAAATTCGAGCATGTGCAGCACACCGGCAGCTTCAAGCCGCGCGGCGCGTTCAACACGCTGCTGTCACGGGAGGTGCCGGAGGCGGGGGTCGTCGCGGCCTCGGGCGGCAATCACGGCGCGGCGGTGGCCTATGCGGCGGCACAGTTGGGGCACAGGGCCAAGGTCTTCGTGCCGGAGATGGCGGGGCCTGCGAAGATCGCGCTGATCGAGCGGGCAGGGGCCGATCTTGTGGTGGTGCCGGGGGCCTATGCCAATGCGCTGGAGGCGGCCGAGGCGCATGAGGCCGAGACCGGCGCGATGCAGGTCCATGCCTATGATTCCGTGCAGACCGTGGCCGGGCAGGGCACCGTGATGGCGGAATGGGGGGCGCAGGGGCTGGAGGCCGATACGGTGCTGATCGCGGTCGGCGGTGGCGGGCTGATCGCGGGGGCGTTGGGCTGGCTGGCGGGGCGGCGCAAGGTTGTGGCGGTGGAGCCTCGCCTCAGTTGTGCGCTCCATGCTGCGTTGCAGCAAGGGGCGCCGGTGGATGTGGAGGTGTCGGGTGTCGCGGCAAATGCGCTTGGGGCGCGGCGGATCGGGGAGATCTGCCTGGAGCTTGCGCAGGCGCAGAATATCGAGTCACTTCTTGTAGAAGATGATCGGATCACCGCCGCGCGCACCCTTCTTTGGCGGGAGTTGCGCCAGGCGGTGGAGCCTGCGGGGGCGACGGCAATGGCCGCGCTTCTGTCCGGGGCGTACCGACCGGAAAAGGGGGAACGGGTGGCCGTGCTGCTCTGCGGTGCGAACGCGGCGGGGTTTGATGGGTTGATGTGACGCGCAGCGATGCTGCGCAGCAATTTGTTATACAAGAACACGCAGCGCCGTCCGATTGCCCGCGTGAGACAGAAACTGTTCCACCCTGCGCGGCGATTGCATCGCGCGCGGAGCCTGACTATAGCAGCCCGGACCATCGCCAGAACAGGATACATGCCATGACCGCCAATGCCCAACTGGAAGCCGCCATCGAAGCCGCATGGGAGGCGCGCGACCAGATCACGCCCGCGACCACCGGCGAGACCCGCGAGGCGATCGAGGACACGCTGAACGCGCTGGATGGCGGCGGGCTGCGGGTGGCCGAGAAACAGGATGACGGCAAGTGGCATGTCAACCAATGGGCCAAGAAGGCGGTGCTTCTGGGGTTCCGCCTGAAGGACATGGAAATGCAGTCGGGCGCGCCGCAGGGTGCAAGCTGGTTCGACAAGGTGGACAGCAAGTTTGCCGGATGGGGACCGAATGAATGGGGCAATGCGGGGTTCCGCGCCGTGCCCGGCGCCATCGCCCGCAAGTCGGCCTATATCGCCCCCGGCGTGGTGCTGATGCCCTCCTTCGTCAATCTCGGCGCTTATGTCGACAGTGGCACCATGGTGGATACCTGGGCCAGCGTCGGCTCCTGCGCGCAGATCGGCAAGAACGTGCATCTGTCGGGGGGCGTCGGCATCGGCGGCGTGCTGGAACCGATGCAGGCGGGCCCCACGATCATCGAGGATGAGTGTTTCATCGGCGCGCGCTCCGAGGTGGTCGAGGGCTGCATCGTGCGCGAAGGATCCGTGCTTGGCATGGGCGTCTATATCGGCCAATCGACCAAGATCGTGGACCGGGAGACCGGCGAGGTTTCCTATGGCGAAGTGCCTGCGGGATCGGTCGTGGTGGCAGGCTCGATGCCGTCCAAGAACGGGGTGAACCTCTACTGTGTGGTGATCGTCAAGCGGGTCGATGCCAGGACACGGGCGAAGACTTCGATCAACGAATTGCTCAGGGCCTGAGGCGCGCATGGCCGACAAGCCGAAAAAGACGCAACAGGTCTACACCCTCGTGGTCGAGGTCGGGCGCAAGGCGGGCGACGGCTTGCCCAGGGAGGCGACCGGGGCGGCGCTGATGCTCTATGCCTCGGGCGTGGATGAGGCCGAGGCGGTGCGCGAAAGCGTGGCGGTCCTGAAGCAGGCCGACATGGCCCCGCTGGACGTACAGGGCTATGGCACGCTGGAGGAGCGGCGCGAGCAGGGCCACGAGATCGGCGAGGATGAACTGGAACTGATGCAGCGCGCTGCCGATGAAAACGCGGTGATCGTGGCGCAGATGACGCCGTTTTTCGACAAGGAGTGAAGGTGGCTTACGCGGCGATGCGCCCGTTCGCCCCCAGAAGCGCCAGGTAGGATTGCGCCGAGGCGCGGTCCAGCGTGGGCCAGGCGGCGAGGCGGTCGGCCTCTTCCAGCTTGTCGGCGGATTTGCCCTGCGCCGCCAGCACATCGCCAAGCAGAACCGATTCCATCCGGCAGCGGCCTGCGATCAGGCAATCGTGGTCGTCCAGCAGAACCTGGTGATAGACCCGCGTGGCCTGCGTCATCGTCAGGCGGGCGGAGCGGCCATTGACCAGGTCGCCCGCGCGGGCCAGCACGTGATCCTCGCCGAAGAGGTATTCGATATCGGGACCGCTGAGCAGGATGCGCTGGTTGCGGGCGACGCAGATGTCGCCCGTCAGGCCGAAATAGGGCGCGCGCATCTCGATCGGGGCGGTGTGGCCGCGCGCAAGCGGCTCGGTCCGGCCGATCCAACGAATGGGCTGCGGCCCGTGCGACACGGTTTCGACCAGCATTCCGGGGGCCAGCGTTTCAATGGCGCGCGGCCCGTCGGGCGTGGCGATACAGGCGCCGGTCGCAATACCCGGCAGCGGCACGGCGGGCACGAAGTGATTGGCGATCCCGGCGAAGTCGATGGAAACCCTGGCCTCCTGCGGACCAGGCAGCAGGGTGCGCGGATCGTCGATGTAGAGGGGGCCGACGGGCGTGGCCAGCCGGTCACCGGATTCGGTGTTTTCCAGGATAAGCGCATCGGCGCGGCCCAGGATGTCCCAGGAATAATGCAGGTGCAGCGGGTCGCCGCCCGAGAGGAACCCCGGCCCGGTCTCGAAGCTGAACCCGCCATGTTCGACCGAAACGGTTCCGTTGGGGTAATGGATGACGCGGAAATCGGCGGCGGTGCCGGTGCGGCCCTGCCAGATCACCACGGGCACGCCGCGCCCCGGACGCAGACGCGCCTCGAAGATCAGCGCCCCGATGGAGAGGTCCGGCGCGCGCGCGGGCCGTTTCGGGTGGATCAGGCGGGAGCTGTCCCAGATCGCCAACCATGTCATGTAAACAATCGCCTCAATAAGCTGCTGATTGAACCCTAACCGGGGATTGCGGGCCGAATTTCACCACAAAGAGGCAAGATTGTGTTCGGCGGTGGATCGCCTACCCCATCAGCGCGCGGGCCTCGTAACTGCGCAGCGAGGGCCGTGCGGCGGCGCTGTAGCCCGCACCGGTTTCGGGGTCCAGCTCGGGGAAGAGCGCAAAGAGCTCCTCCTGCACCGCATTGTCGAAGCCCGACAGGGTCTGCGGGCCGGGCTGGAAGCTTTCGGTCAAGAGCCCCTCGGACCAGATCATCTGGTGATCGTCAAAGAGCAGGTGGAAATATTCGACCTCTCCGCCCTCGCGCACGCGGATGGAACATTCATTGACCAGATCCTTGGCGGCAACCAGCACCTCGTCCTCGCCGAAGAGCAGTTCCGCCATGTGGTGGCGGATCAGCACCCGGTGCTGCGGCGACAGGATCAGCGTGTCATGCAGGCCAAGCGTGCCGCGTTCGATCACGATGGGGGCGAATTTGCCGGTGGCGGGCACGCGCCGCCGCCCGATCCAGCGCAGGGGTTGCAGGCCGCTGTCGCGGGTCTCGACCAGGTCGCCCGCCTGCAGCGCCTCGACCGCGATGTCGCCGCGGTCGGTCCTGATCCGCGTGCCGGCGGCGAAACAGGGGATCGAGGTGATCGAGACGAAGGCGGTGTCGGAAATGCCGGCCGCCTCGGCGGTGTAGGAGAAATTGAACGTGTCGGGATCGGTCAGGTTGCCATAGCCCGCGGGCGGCTCGACGCTGAGCGTTCCATCGGCCATCAGCGTGACCTCGAAGCCGTTGTTCAGCGTGATCGTGTCGCCGACATTGACCGCCTGACCGTTGATATGGGTCACGACCATCACGCCGACCGAGCTGTCATTGCCGAGCACGTCGATATTGGCGGTCTGGCCCTCGAACACGGTCTGAGAATCGTCCCAGGCCAGCACGTCGCCCTGGATCGAGCCCCCGCCGATCAGCAGGGTGGAATCGTAGCTGCTGTCGGCGACATCCGCGATTCCGAGGCGGATCGAGTTGGTCACCCCCGCATTGACCGGCATCATCACCGAGAGCGTGACGGTATAGCCGTCCATCTCGGTATTCACCTGGTCATTGGTGTTGTCGTTGTAGAGGGTCTCGTTGGCGCCGCCATTGACGTTGTTGATCTGGGCGATCTCGAAGATGGGGGATTCGATCAGCTGTCCGTTGACCCAGATCCCGACCGCGTCGTTGAAGATCGAGCCTACATATTCGGGATATTCCTCGGAGGCGAAGGTGAACTGGATCGAGATGAAATCGGTGGTCGGGATGAACTCCGCCTCGAGGATGGCGGCGTCATAGGTGTTCTGCCCGGCGGCGGCGTTGAAATCGGCGTCGTTGTTCACGCCGTTGGTGTTCGAGGAGGTGTTTGAGCGCCAGTTGGAACTGCCCCACCCGTTGGTGAAATTGGACAGCCTGCCGGTGGAGAGCATCACCCCGGTATCGCCGGGCGTCACCTCGCCCGAGACGCTGTCGCCGTCGCTCCAGATGCCCGAGGACCGGTTGTCGCCGGAATAGTTGGCGTTCAGCACCGTCACGCCGGGGCCGAAGATCGTGTTGGCCATCTGGATGGCCGACGCATTTGTATTGATCGGTAACTCGCTGGCTGCGACCATGCCTCTACTGCCCCTTGTTCAGGCGGCACCCGTCGCAATCCCGGTGGTTTCTTCTGCTGGATTGCCCGGATGGAAGGTCTTTTGCCTTCCCGACCGCCTCTGCTTCTTTTGTTTTGCCGGAGAATAGCCCGATTTTTGCCATGAAGTAAGAGGGTTGCGCAGGTGGGCGCGGGCCTTGTGTCCCGCAGGACGCAGGTTTAGCAATTCTGCAACTGCCCCGATCCCGAGGACCGAGCCCATGACCGACCCCCAGAAACTGACCGCCGACCTTGTGAAATGCCCCTCGGTGACGCCCGAGGAGGGCGGCGCGCTGGTGCTGCTGGAAGAGGTGTTGAGCGCGGCCGGGTTCGACTGCACCCGCGCGGATCGGGGCGAGGTGTCGAACCTTTTCGCCCGGTGGGGCGACAAGGGACACGCGCGCACATTTGGCTTCAACGGTCACACGGATGTGGTGCCGGTGGGCGACGAGGCCGCCTGGACGCATCCGCCCTTCGGGGCCGAGGAGGTGGATGGATGGCTCTATGGGCGCGGGGCGACGGATATGAAATCGGGCGTGGCGGCCTTTGCGGCGGCGGCGATTGATTTCGTGCGTGACACCCCCCCCGATGGCGCGATCATCCTGACCATCACCGGCGATGAGGAAGGCAGTTCCGTCGACGGCACGCCCGCGCTGCTGGACTGGATGGAGGCCAAGGGCGAGAAGATGGATATCTGCATCGTGGGCGAGCCCACCAGCGTCGAGAGCATCGGCGACATGATCAAGATCGGGCGTCGCGGTGCGATGTCGGCCTGGTTCACCGTGAAGGGCAAGCAGGGCCATTCCGCCTATCTGCACAAGGTGCTGAACCCGATGCCCGCCGTGGCGCTGCTGGCGCATCGGCTGTCATCGCATGTGCTGGACGAGGGGACCGATCATTTCGACGCCTCGACCTGTTCGGTGGTCACCATCGACACCGGCAATACCGCCACCAACGTCATTCCCGGCCAGACCCGGATGGCCGTGAACCTGCGCTTCAACGACACCCATAGCGGGGAAAGCCTGACGGACTGGCTGCGCGAAGAGGCCGACAAGGTGGAGGCGGAGACCGGCGTGCGGATCGAGATGCGGGCGCAGATCTCGGGCGAGGCGTTCCTGACCCCGCCGGGCGACCTGTCGGCGCTTGTGGCGGGCGCGGTGAGCCGCGAGACCAACCAGAGCCCGATCCTGTCCACCACCGGTGGCACCTCGGACGCGCGCTTCGTCAAGTCGCATTGCCCGGTGGTGGAATTCGGGCTTGTCGGCCACCGGATGCACCAGGTCGATGAGCGGGTCTGGATCGACGACATCCACGCGCTGAAACGGGTCTATACCGGGATCTTGCGGGATTATTTCGGCGGCTAGGCAGGGCTGCGGGGCGTTCCGCGCTGAGCCGCGCCATCGCCGCCCCGCGTGACGGCGATGGCGCGGCGGCTTCGCCTTGATTCCGCGCCGGAGCCATTACTCCCCATCCACCTCGGGCGTGGCGGGCGGGCCGCCTTGCAGGTCGGCAATCAGCGCCTCCATCTCGGCGATCTCAAGGCGCTGCGCCTCGATGATCCGTTCGGCCAATGCCTGCACGCGCGGGTCCGAGAGCGTGGCGCGCTCGCTGGTCAGGATGGCGATGGAATGGTGCGGGATCATGGCGCGCATCCACGAGATGTCGCCCACAGTCGCCTGCGACCGCAGCAGATACAGAGACGCCGCGAAGACCACGACGCTGACCCCGAGAATGGCGTAGTTCGAGGCCTTGTTGCGATACATCCCCCACATGAAGAGCAGCATGATCACCGCCATGGTCGCCCCCATGTAGATCGCCATGTAGGTGCGGGTCTCGCTGAACTGGACATGGCTCCAGACAAAGGTGTTCAGATACATCAGCCCGAACATCGTCACGGTCGATGTCAGGATCATCGCGATGAAGCGTGTGTAGGTCATTTGTGCCTCTTTTCGTTGCGTCACATGACATGTCAACAACGTTCCCCCACTGGAAGGTTCCGGAGATTATCCGCATGACGCGCTGTGCGACCCATGCTAGCCATGGCGCATGGCACGCATCCCCTCAAAATCCGAGATCCTCGACTGGATCGGCGAGAACCCCACCAAGACCACCAAGCGCGACATCGCGCGGGCCTTCGGCATCAAGGGGGCCGACCGCATCGACCTCAAGCGCATCCTGAAGGAGCTTGAGGGCGAGGGGCATCTGGAGAAGCGCAAGAAGACCTATCGCGACCCCGACAAGCTGCCGCCGGTCTCGGTGCTCAAGGTGCTGGCGCCCGACGATGCGGGCGACATTTATCTCAGCCCGCTGGAATGGCACGGCGAAGGCCCCGCGCCGCGCGTGCTGTTCTCGGCCAAGGCGACCGACCCCGCGCTTGGCGAGGGCGACCGTGTGCTGGCGCGGTTGCAGGAGGTCACGGGCGAGGATCACGCCTATGTCGGGCGGCTGATCCGGCGCATCGGGACCAACCCGCACAAGATCCTGGGCATTTTCCGCAAGTCCGCCGAGGGCGGGCGCATCCTGCCCATCGACAAGGGATCCGACAAGGAATGGCAGGTCGAGGCCGGGGCCAGCGACGGGGCGAAGGATGGCGAGCTGGTCGAGGCCGAACAGGCCGGGCCCAAGGGCCGGATGGGCCTGCCGAGCGCGCGCGTGATTGCCCGGCTCGGCGATCCGTCAGCGCCGCGCGCGGTGTCGCTGATCGCCATTCATGAGCACGGGATACCGGACGATTTTCCCGATGCGGTGATCGAAGAGGCCGACGCGAAGAAACCCGCCGGTCTCAAGGGGCGCGAGGATCTGCGCGATCTGCCGCTCATTACAATCGACCCAGCCGACGCGCGTGACCATGACGATGCCTGTTATGCCCATGCCGATGACGACCCCAAGAACCCCGGCGGGCATGTGATCTGGGTGGCGATTGCCGACGTGGCGCACTACGTGACGCCGGGATCGGCGCTGGACCGCGAGGCGCGCAAGCGCGGCAACTCCACCTATTTCTCCGACCGGGTGGTGCCGATGCTGCCGGACCGGCTGTCGGGCGACCTGTGTTCCCTGCATGAAGGCGTGCCGCGCGCCTGCCTTGCCGTGCGCATGGTGGTCGATGAGTTCGGCGAGAAGATCGGCCACCGCTTTGTCCGCGGCCTGATGAAATCGCCCGCCTCGCTGAATTACGAGGAGGTGCAGGCGGGGATGGACGGCCAGCCGAACGAGAAGGTCGCGCCGCTCATCGAGGATGTGATCCATCCTCTCTTCGCCGCCTATGACGCGCTGAAAACCGCCCGCGCCAAGCGCCAGCCGCTGGACCTGGACCTGCCCGAACGCCGGATCGAGCTGTCCGAGGACGGCACCGTCACCTCGGTCGCGTTCAAGGACCGGCTGGATGCGCATAAGCTGATCGAGGAATTCATGGTGCTGGCCAATGTGGCCGCCGCCGAGACGCTGATCGCCAGGAAACAACCGCATCTTCTGCGCGTGCATGAGGAGCCGAACCAGGACAAGCTGACCGCGCTGCGGGAAACGGCGCAGGCCAGCGGCTTCACCCTCGCCAAGGGCCAGGTGTTGCAGACGCGGCATCTGAACAGCCTGCTGAACGCGGCAGAAGGCACCGAGTTCGACGAGCTGATCAACATGGCGACGCTGCGCTCGATGACGCAGGCCTATTACAGCCCGCAGAATTTCGGGCATTTCGGTCTGGCGCTGAGGGCCTATGCGCATTTCACCTCGCCCATTCGCCGCTATGCCGACCTCGTGGTGCATCGCGCGCTGATCACCGTGCATGGGTGGGGCGAGGACGGGCTGAGCGCGCAGGAGGTGGAGCGGCTGGAGGACACCGCCAAGCATATCTCGGACACCGAACGCCGCTCGATGATGGCCGAGCGCGATACCAATGACCGCTATCTCGCCGCCTATCTCTCGGACCGGGTGGGCGCGACGTTTACCGGCCGGATCAGCGGAATCGCGCGGTTCGGCGTGTTCGTGAAGCTGGACGAGACCGGGGCCGATGGCCTTCTGCCGATGCGTGCCCTGGGGCGGGAATATTTCCACCACGATGCCGAGGCGCAGACCCTGACCGGGGCCGATAGCGGCATGGTGATCGGGCTCGGGGCAAGGGTGCAGGTCAAGCTGGCCGAGGCGGTGCCGGTGACCGGCGGGCTGGTGCTGGAACTGGTCGAGATCGAGGGCAAGACGGTCAAACCCGGCAAGGGACGCCACCGGGGCGCACCCCCGCGCCGCAAGGCAGGCCAGGCCAAGGCGAAATCGGCCAAGGTGAAGAAGAAACTGCGCCGCAAGAAGGGGTGAAGCCCGTCCCGTTCAGATTTGCGTAACCTCTACCTGCGATGGTTCCGGCAACAGATTGCCGATCCGCTGGCCTGCGGCTTTTTGCAGCCCCCGGAACCGGATATGATCTGAGGTGCTGGCAGAAGGCGAGGCGCAAGGGCGACATGAAAATTCTTCTCACTATTGTCGGGGTGATTCTGGTCTGGGCCGGGGCGACCTTTGCCTCGCCGCCCGAAAACTCGTTGCGCCCCGCGATGCGGCCCGCGACCGGCGGCGTGATCGAAATGGCCGCCTTGGCGCCGCAAACGCTTGGCGATATCCGCCCGGTCATGCGGCGCGATCCGCCCGCGATTGAGCCGCCGGCGCTTGAGGTCGGGGCTGCCGTCACGCCATCGCGCGGGGACAGCCCGATAAGCGATGCTGGCTTCCGCGACTGGATCGCGTCATTCACGGCCCATGCGCGCGCGCAGGGCATCAGCCAGGCCACCCTGACCCGCGCCTTCGACGGGGTTGAGGTGAACGAGAGGGTGATCGAGCGCGACCGAAACCAGGCCGAGTTTTCGCGCACGCTGTGGGACTATCTCGATTCTGCCACCTCGCCCGCGCGCATCGCCAACGGGCGCGACGCACTGGCCGAATGGCGCACGACCCTGGCGGAGATCGAGCGGGATTACGGCGTCGAGGCCGAGATCGTGACCGCCATCTGGGGATTGGAGAGCGCCTATGGCAGTTTCCGCGGCGACGTGCCGATCATCGAGGCAATGGCGACACTGGCCTATGAGGGGCGGCGTCAGGCGTTCTTTGAAGCGCAGCTGATGGCGGCGCTGGAGATCATCGAGGCGGGCGACATTTCACCGGGCAACATGCGCGGCTCCTGGGCGGGCGCGATGGGGCATACGCAGTTCATGCCAACGAGCTTTACCGAACACGCGGTCGACCACAACGGCGACGGGCGGCGCGATATCTGGGGCGATTATCCGGGCGATGCGCTGGCCTCGACCGCGCGCTACCTGTCCGAGAACGGCTGGATATTTGGTCAGCCCTGGGGGCTGGAAGTGCTGCTGCCCGACGGGTTCGATTTTGCCCAGAGCGGGGAGCTGATCCGGGAGGATGCCGCACATTGGAACGCGATGGGCGTGCGGATTGTGGGCGGTGGAGAGGTGCCGGATCACGGGCCAAGCTCGATCCTGCTGCCGGGCGGGCATACCGGCGTGGCGCTGGTCATCTACGAGAATTTCCAGGTGATCGAGACCTATAACCCGGCGGATGCCTATGTGATCGGGGTGGGCCACCTGGCCGACCGGATCGCGGGCGGGCCGGCCTTTCGCGGCGGCTGGCCGCGCGCGGACCGGGCGCTGACCAATGACGAGCGGTTCGAGTTGCAGCGGCGGCTGACGGCGGCGGGCTTCTCGACCGAGCGCATCGACGGCATCGTCGGCCCGCTGACGATCCAGGCGGTGCGCGAGTACCAGGCCGCCGAGGGGCTGGTGCCGGATGGCTACGCCTCGGTGGACCTGCTGCGGCGGTTGCGCTGAGGCGGTTGCGCCACCGCGTCGCGTCATCGCGGTGGCGGGCGGCCCGCGTCAGGCCCCCTGCGGGAGCCCTCCTTGTGCCGCATTGCCATGGAGACCTTGCAAGGGTGGTTCTGTGACGGGCGGGTTGCCGGTGGGGGCGGGCCGGGGATGCGCGGCCTCTGGCGGAGGCGCGAACGGGTTGCGTCGGATTCAGGTATTTGGACGAAGAAGTTGGGACCGGTGGGGCCCGTCATATGTTGTCGCGCCTTTGGTCTCTGTGGGTTTGAGTATTTGGACCAAGAAGATGGAGGGGATTGGGGGCCGCTACCAGGTGGTTTTCTGCCCCCTGCCCGTGTTCTTTGCCGCGAGATATCCCAGGCGCGCGATGGCGAAATCGCCGATGGCGAGGCCGCGGAAGAGGAAGGCGCGGGGGGTGTCTGGCGTCATCTCGCCGGGGCCGTCGGTGAGGAGGTGCTTGAGGTCCCCGGTGACGAGGTCGGGGGCGACCAGCTTCTTCGGGCTTGCCTCCTCCTGCGCCATGTCGTCGATGAAGAGGGGGGAGATCGCCTCCATCCCCTCGGGGTTCCACGGAATGCCCAGATCGGTGACGGCGGCGAAGGCGCCCGGTTTCAGCCAACGCGCGTCGAGGAAGGGGGCGACCTCGTAATCCAGCGTGATCGAGCTGACGACGATATCGGCCTCTTCGATGGCCTCTTGCGGGGTTGTGCTGGCCCTGGTCTCCAGCCCGAGTCTGCGGCCCATGTCGCAGAGCCGGTCGATATTGGCCTGGCCCCGGCCCGAGGCGCGGATCGATGTCAGCGGGAAGAGGTCGTTGAAAATGGCAAGATGGCTGCGCGCCTGCATGCCGCAGCCGATGAAGGCGATGCTCTGCGCTTCGGGGTTGGCCAGGCGGCGGGCGGCGACAGCAGAGAGGCCCGCCGTGCGCACGCCCGTGACCCATCCGGCCTCGCACAGCGCCCGCATCTGGCCGGTTTCGCTGTCCTGGATCAATATCGCGCCGTCGATGCCGGGGCGGCCTCTGGCCGGGTTGCGGGGGCTGACCATGACCGATTTCACGATGGTGAGGTCGGGCGTGTCCGCCGAGGACAGCGTTGTCATCATGTAGCGGCCATCGCCCGGCAGCACGGCAGATTTGGGCGCGGTCGAGACCTCGCCCGCCGCCTCGGCGCGGATCGCCTCCTCGATGGCATCGACGATCTGCGCGCCGGAGAGGCCGAGCCCCTCCAGGTCGGTATCGGAGAGGATCAGGAATTCGTCGTCCGTCATGTTCGGTCTCCTTCGGTTTGCCTGAAGGCTAGGCCGAAACGGAACCTAACGGAAGAGCAGCACCGGCACCTTGCAGGCGCGGATCATCTCGGTCGTGGTCGAGCCGATCAAGAGGCTGCGGATCCGGCTGTGGCCGTAGGCGCCCATGACCAGCAGGTCGAAATCATGCGCCTCGGCGCGGTCGGCGATTTCCTTCTCGGGCTGGCCCTCGGCGATCTCGGTGGTGACGTCATAGCCGCCGCCCTTCAGCACGGCGGCGGCGCCCTCGATGGCGCGGCGCGCCTCTTGGGTCCCGTCGCCCACGGTCAGAAGGTGGATGGCGAGACCGGCGAAAAGCTCGGACCGCGCGATGTGGTCGACCGCCTTCATCGCGAACCTGCCGCCGTCGAAGGCCACCAGCAGTTTCTGCACGGGCCGGAAGGCGCGCGAGGCGACCAGGACGGGCCTGGAGGAGGCGCGCACGACGCGTTCCATATTGCTGCCCAGGTGCAGGCTGGCGAAGTCGGCGCCCTCGCCGCGCTTGCCGATGATGACGAGGTCGGCCTCGGCTTCGGCCTCGCGCAGCGTGTCGATCAGGTCGCCGATGCGCAGGCGGGCCGAGACCTCGACGCCTTCCGCCGCAATGCGCGCGCTGGCATCCTCGATGATTGCCTGGCCGCGCTTGCGGGCAAGTTTGGCCTTCTGCGCGTCAAGGTCGGCCAGTTCGTTGAGCAGCGCGGTGCGCGCGCCAAGCCCGATATTGCCGGACAGGTTGCGCGGGTCGGTGGCCTCGTCGCGGCGACCGATCACGTGCAGAACCTCGACCGGCCAGCCCTTGCCCTTGGCGACCCAGGCGGCGTGGTCGCAGACGCTTTGCGAATAGGTGGAGCCGTCCACCAATGCGATAACCTTGCTCATATCGGCCCTCTCAATGTCCCATCAGGCGGTCCATCGCGCCCGGTTTGTCATGTTCCGCCAGCTTGTCGACGATGGTTTCCGACGCCTCGTTGAGGCCACGAATCTCGACCTCGGCACCTTCCCTGCGGAACTTGAGCACGGCCATGTCCAGCGCCGCAACAGACGAGATGTCCCAGATATGCGCGCGGGAGACGTCGATCACCACCTTGTCCAGCACCTCGCCGAAGTCGAAGGCGGCGGAAAACTCATCCGAGGAGGCGAAGAAAAGCTGCCCGTGGACGGTGTAGGTGCGGGTCGTGCCGTCCTGCGACAGCTCCGACGTGACGCTGAAAAGCTGCGCGATCTTGCCGGCAAAGAAGATGCCCGACAACAGCACGCCGGTCAGCACGCCGATGGCGAGGTTGTGGGTGTAGACGGTGACGAAAACGGTCGCCAGCATCACGATCGAGGAGGAGCGGGGATGGTCGCGCAGCGCCCCGATCGAGGACCAGGAGAAGGTGCCGATCGAGACCATGATCATGATCGCCACGAGGGCCGCCATCGGAATGATCGAGACGATATCGCCAAGCACCACGATCAGGATCAAGAGGAAGACCCCGGCGGCAAAACACGAAAGCCGCCCGCGCCCGCCCGATTTCACGTTGATCATGGATTGGCCGATCATCGCGCAGCCCGCCATGCCGCCGATGAAGCCGGTGCAGAAATTGGCCACGCCCTGGCCGATACATTCCTGGTTCTTGTCCGATTTCGTGTCGGTCAGGTCATCGACGATCTGCGCGGTCATCAGGCTTTCCAGCAGGCCCACGGCGGCCACGGCGGCGGAATAGGGCAGGATGATCTGGAGTGTCTCAAGGTTCAGCGGGATGTCGGGGATCAGGAACACCGGCAGGGTCGAGGGAAGCTCGCCCATGTCGCCGACGGTGCGCAGGTCCATCCCGAAGATCAGTGCGATGCCGGTCAGCACCACGATTGTCACCAGTGGCGAGGGGATCGCGGTGGTGACGTAAGGAAAAAGGTAGATGATTGCGAGGCCGCCCGCGACCATCACATAGGTCAGCCAGGGCACGCCGATCAGTTCGGGCAGTTGCGCCATGAAGATCAGGATCGCCAGCGCGTTGACAAAGCCGGTCATGACCGAGCGCGAGACGAAGCGCATGACGGTGCCCAGTTTCAGCATCCCCGCGATGACCTGCAAGACGCCCGCCAGCACGGTGGCCGCCAGCAGGTATTGCAGCCCGTGGTCGCGCACCAGCGTCACCATCAAGACGGCGGTAGCGGCGGTGGCGGCCGAGATCATGCCGGGCCGGCCGCCGACGATGGCGGTGATCACGGCGATGGAGAACGAGGCATAGAGGCCGATCTTGGGGTCGACGCCCGCGATGATCGAGAAGGCGATGGCCTCGGGGATGAGGGCAAGCGCCACGACAAGGCCGGCCAGCAGGTCGGCGCGGATGGTGCCGAGCCATTCGACCCGCATCCGGTTCAGAAAGTCCGGGGACATGGGGCAAGGGTCTCCGTCAGGGGAATGTTCGCGTTTGCGCGGGGCATAAAGCGGCTTGGGGCCGGTGGCCACCCCCTTGCGCGGTTGGCGGACGCGCGTGACCCGAAAGGCTCAATCCACGCGGTCCTGCGCGAAAAGGTAGAAGACAAGGCCGACCGCGACGATGAGACCGAAGAGACCGAAGAGGGCGCCGTAAGCCTCGGGCGGGGCGTTGTCCGCCGACAGCCTTGTAAAGATCGGGCCGCTGGCGAATTGCATGATGCCGACGCCGCCGATGGAGAACAGGTTCATCAAGGTCACCCCGCGCCCGACCAGATGCGGCGGAAAGAAGCTGCGCCCATGCGCCATGATCACCGGGTAGGAAGAGCCGAAGAGGCCGATGGCCGCCATAAGCGCGATCGCCCCCCACTCGCTGCCCGACGGTGCAAGCCAGAGCGCGCCACAGAAGATGGCCGTCATCAGGTTGCCGGTGAAGATGATCCATTTGCGCGTGCCCAGAAGGCGGTCGAGCGGCCCGTAGATGAAATTGGCAAGCACCATCGCCAGCCCCATGATCAGCGTTGCGGTGCCGATCCGGGTGACATCGGCGGCGAAGACATCGGCCAGGTAGGGGCCGCTCCACAGGCCGCGGATCCCGGCGGCGGGGGCGTAGCAGACCAGCATCATCGCCAGCACCGGCCAGAGCCCTCGGATGCGCAGGATGTCGATGAGGCGGCCTTTTTTTCCGCCGTCCGGCATGTCCGGGTCCTGCACCGTCAGCGCGATGGCGGCGGCGGTAACCAGCGTGATCGCGGCCAGCCCCCAGAGCGTCTGCCGCCAGCCGAAGGCCTCGACCGCCCAGGCCGTGGGCAGGGCGGCGGCGATATTGCCCAACGACCCGACGCCGACGATCACTCCGGCCAGCGTGGCGAAGACCACGGGCGGATAATTGCGCGCGAGGATGTAGTAGGAGGCCATCAGCACCGGCGCGCAGCCGATCCCGATCAGCACCATCGCGACCCAGATCGCGGCAGGCCCCTGCGCCAGCGCCATCACCACCGCGCCGCCCCCGCCGCCAAGCGCCAGCAACCCGCAGGCCGTGCGGCGCGGGCCGATACTGTCCAGCGCCCATCCGATCGGGATCTGCATGGCGGCGAAGCTGACGAACCAGAGGCCCGAGGCAATGGCCAGGTCTTCCGGGCCAGCGCCGATCTCGGCCTCCAGAACCGGCGACAGGACCGCCAGGAAGGCGCGGTAGAACTGGCTCAGCACATAGGCCGTGACCAGGAAGAACATGCCTGCTTTCATCACGGCCCCCTCTTGGCGCGCAGCCTGCCGCCGGGCGGATAGCTGCGCAAGCGGGATTATGTCCAAGTATTTTTGTCGGGTAACCTTGACGCCGCTTTCCGGCCTTGCCACAAGAGGCGCCGAAAGCCCGAGTCTTTCGCTCAAATTTACCAACCAACGGGATGCAGACATGAAACTCGCCCTTACCACGCTGATGGCCACGACCGTTCTGGCCGGTGCCGTTTCCGCCCAGGAACTGAACCTCTATTCCTCGCGCCACTACGAGACCGACGAGAGGCTCTATTCCGATTTCACCGATGCGACCGGCATCACCATCAACCGGATCGAAGGCAATGCCGACGAGCTGATCGCCCGGATGGAGGCCGAGGGCGTGAACTCGCCCGCCGATGTGTTCCTGACCGTCGACACCTCGCGCCTGCAACGCGCCGCCGATGCAGGGCTGTTGCAGCCGGTCGAAAGCGAGCTTCTGGAGGCGCGCATCCCCTCGAACCTGCAGGATGACGAGAACCAGTGGTTCGGCTTCAGCCAGCGCGCGCGGATCATCTTCTACAACCCCGAGATCGTGGACACCCCGCCCGCGACCTATGCCGACCTGGCCGATCCCGCCTATCAGGGGCTGGTCTGTATCCGGTCCTCGACCAACACCTACAACCAGACCCTGCTGGCCTCGATCATCGAGCATGAGGGCGAAGAGGCCGCGACAGACTGGGCCGAGGGCGTCGTCGCCAATTTCGCGCGCGCGCCGCAGGGCGGCGACACCGATCAGCTACGCGGGCTGGTCTCGGGCGAATGTGGCATCGCGGTCTCGAACAGCTACTATTTCGCCCGCGCCGTGCGGCGTGAGGTCGAGGGCGTCAGCGAGGCCCTGGACACGATCGGTTGGGTGTTCCCGAACCAGGAGGGGCGCGGCGCGCATATGAACCTGTCGGGTGGCGGGGTCGCGGCCCATGCGCCCAATCGCGATGCGGCGGTGGCGTTCCTGGAATATCTCGCCTCGGACCAGGCGCAGGAATATTTCTCGGCCGGGAACGATGAATTCCCCGTGGTCGAGGGTGTGCCGGTGGCGGAGTCCGTGGCCTATCTGGGCACGTTCGAGGCCGATGAGGTGGACTTGTCCGACGTGGCCGACAACATCCCCACCGCGCAGGAGATCTTCAACACGGTCGGCTGGCCCTAAATCCTGCACGGGTTCCAGCCGCTCCTCAAGCCCGTCCCCTTTTGCCAAGGGGGCGGGCTTTCCTCGCTCAGGCCACCGCGCGCATTAGGACCGGACGGCGCAGCGCGGTGATATGGCGGGCCTCCTCGGCACGGCCCTGGCGCAGCAGCGCGGTCAGCAACGCCAGTTCCAGCAGGTCACGCTGTGCGCGGCTGCCGCCGATGCGGGCGTGATCGGCCATCGCGGCGGTCAGATGCGCGGTGGCCTCGGCCCAGTTGCCCCTGGCGATGTGCGCAAAACCCTCGGCCAGGTCCGGCACAAGGTCGGCGGCATTCCCCCTGGGCGAGGTGATGATGCGCGAAAGCTCCTCTCCATTGCCTGCCATCGCATGGGCCAGCGCCGCGTGTGTGTCGACGAAGGCATTGCCGCAACTGGGGAAAAACTGCGCCGCGTAATCGCTGATCTGGCGCCAGCGGGCCGGGTCCACGGCGACGCCCGCCGCCTCGGCCCGGAACAGCAGCGACGCGGTGTCGGTGAGCACGTTGATCGGCAGCGCCTTGCAGGTGCCGGGGGCGACATCGGCATCCATCACCGCCCACATCCCGGCCTCATCCCCCTGCTCCAGCGCCCAGAGTGCGACATGCCAGGACAGGTGCCCATGCAGGAACCCGTCGCGGTCATGGCCCGCGACCCAATCGGCCAGGTAACTGCGCCCGGTTTCGGTCTCGCCGGTTTCATAGAGGACATGCGAGCGCACATGCGCGCCATTGGCGTTGTCCGGGTTCAGGGCCAGCGCGCGGTCGATATAGCCTGTCGCCTTGGCCAGTTGCCCCGTTTCGCAGAGCGCGAAGGCATATTGGCTGAGGCACCACCAATCCTCGCCGTAATACGGCAGGAGCGAGGCGTTGAAGGCCAGCATTTCCGCCTCGCGCCCCGGCTGGCCGGAAAACCCGATCAGGCCGAAGACCGATGTGCAGGTCTGTGCCACCACGGCATCACGGGGGTGCGCCCCGACATGCGCGCGGATGGCGGCGTAGGCGTCAGTCAATTTGCCGTCGGTCAGCAGCCCCATGGCGTGGATATGCCCGGCCTCGCGATCAGTGACGCCTTGCGCCAGATCGCGCGCCGTGGCCGTGGCCGCCCTGGCCCCGGCCACGTCGTTGGCGTATTGCCGCGCCCGCGACAGCCCGACATGGCCAAGCGCGAAGCCGGGATCATGGGCGATGCAATCCTCGAACGCCTCGACGATGCGCGCCTCGGCCCCAAGCAGGCGGTGCTGGCCAAGGCGATAGGCCGTGGCCGCCGCATCGGATTGGGTGGAAATGGGCAGGTCATAGAGGTCGGTCTGCATCGGGGCCGCTCCTTCAGGTTGAAGCGATCAGCATGCGCCGGGCCGCGTCACCCTGTCAAAGGAAGGATCAATCCGCCGCCACCGGGTCCGGCACGAAATTCGCCTCGGTCCGGTCGGAGCGGCCAAGGCTCCAGCACAGAACGATCACCGGCAGAAGGCCGACTGCGCCGATCACCAGCGACGGCACGGCGGCCTGCGCGAGGCGTTCATCGGCGGCCAGGCGATGCGCCTGCACCGCCAGCGTGTCGTAGTTGAAGGGCCGCATGATCAGCGTCGCGGGCAGTTCCTTCATGACGTCGACGAAGACGATCAGCAGCGCCGTCAAGAGCGAGGGCCGCAGGATCGGCAGGTGCACGCCGCGCAGCATGGTCGAGGGCGAGCGGCCAAGCGTGCGCGCCACCGCGTCGATATTGGGGTTGATCGTGGACAGGCCCGCATCATAGGCCGACAGGGCGGCGGCCATGAAGCGCACGGTATAGGCGGCGACCAGCAGCCAGATCGACCCGGTCAGCAAAAGGCCCGTCGAAATGTCGAAGGTCGCCCGCATCCAGGCATCCAGCGCGTTGTCGAAGGCGGCGAAAGGCACCATCAGCCCGACCGCGATGACACCGCCGGGCACCGCGTAGCCAAGCCCGCCAATGGCAATCGCGGTGCGGTTGGCGCGGGTCGGATGCAGCCGCGCGTTGAAGCCGAGCAGCACGGCGGCCGCGACCGTGACCAGTGCCGCGACCGAGGCCAGCGTGACGGAATTTTGTAGGAAGCCCAGGTAGCGCTCGGTCAGGATCAACTGGCCCGAGCCCCATCCCATCCAGAGCAGAAGCCCCGCAGGCAGCAGAAATCCGAGCAGGACGGGCGTGGCGCAGAAGGCCAGGGCCAGCGCGGCGCGGTATCCGGTCAGGCGGGGCGGCTCCATCCTCTCGAAGCGGCGACCGGCGCCGTGATGCCTCTGCCGGCTGCGTTGCGCGCGTTCCAGGGCTGCCAGCAGCAGGGCCACGCCGAGCAGGACCAGCGCCAGTTGCGCGGCGGCAGAGCGATCGGCGAAGGAGAACCAGCTTTGATAGATGCCGGTCGCGAAGGTCTGGACGTTGAAATAGGAGACGGTGCCGAAATCGGCGATGGTCTCCATGATCGTCAGCAGCACACCGCCCGCGATGGCAGGCCGCGCCACCGGCAGGCTGATGCGGAAGAAGGCCGACCAGGGCCCGTGCCCAAGCGTGCGCGCGGCGATATAGGCGGTGGCGCTTTGTTGCAGGAACGCGGCGCGCGCCAGCAGGTAGACATACGGGTAGAGCACCAGCATCAGCATCAGGGCGGCGCCCGGCAAGCTCCTGATTTCAGGGAACCAATAGTCGCGCGGCCCCCATCCGGTCAGGTCACGCAGGGTGGTCTGGACCCACCCCGGATGATCCAGGAAATCGGTATAGGCATAGGCCAGGACGTAGGCCGGGAAGGCCAGCGGCAAGGCCAGCGCGATCTCCAGCACCCGGCGGCCGGGAAAGCGCGTCATGGTGACCAGCCAGGCGGTGCCGGTGCCGATTATGGCGGTGCCGGTTGCCACGATCAGCACCATCAGTGCGGTGGCGCGGGCGTAGCGGGGCAGGACGGTCTCAGCCAGGCTGGTGACGGTCTCCAGCCCGCCGGTCAGCGCGGCCAGGGCGACGGCGACGATTGGCAGCAGGCACAGGCCCGCGGCCCCCCAGGCGAGGGCGGACATCCAGATACCTGAGCGGAAGCGTCGGTTTAGGCTCATGGGGCTAGGCTCTAGGCCAAATCGGCAGGGGCGTCCAGCGGGGCGTGGCGGGTGAGGAAGGCGGCGGTTTCGGCCTCGGTCGGGGCGTGGCCGGTGAAGACCTCGACATAGGGCGGCATCTGATCCAGGCGGGTTTGCAGGCTCTCGTCCAGCTGCATGGCGTAATAGCCCACCTGCGTGAAAATCATCGTGTGCGCGCGGGTGCGGGCCTGCGGTTTCGTATAGTCAAACCTTTGAAACATATCGGAAATCGCTGCGATGCGCGTGGCATCGGCGGCATCGACTTGGCCCCGGAGGGCCGCATCATTCTGGCCCCAGTTGCGGATCGCGAGGTCCAGCTTGGCGTCGAAAAGCCGCGCGTCGATCCAGCAATCGAAGAGGTTGTAGACACCGGCGCAGATGCTGGCGGCGGGGGCGTTGCATCGCGCCACGAGGTTGCCGGTGTTCTTCGCTTTCCAGCGGTCGACGATCCCCGCCAGGAGGGCGTCACGATCCGCGAAATGCCAGTAAAAGCTGGTGCGCGACAGGCCAAGCGCCTTGGCCAGCGGCATGATCTTTACCGCGTCCACCCCGCCCGACACCAGCGCCTGATGGGCCGCATCCAGCCACAGATCGGGCGAGCCGCGCCAGCCCTGGGTCTTGTCGGGGTTCTGGTCAATCATCGCCCTGCCACCTATCATCCAGGACCACTCATAGGAAATTCCTGACAGGATTGTCCGGTTTTTCTGACAGGTTTGTCAGGAAATCGCAGCATCGGAAGGGACGACATGAAAATAGGCGTGATCGGCACAGGCACCATCGCCAGCGCGGTGGTCCGGGGCATCGCGGGGGACGGGCATGACATCGCCGTGTCCGAGCGCAGCGCGGCCCGTGCGGCTGACCTGGCGCGCGCGTTCGACAACGTCAGCGTGCATGACAATGCGGGCGTCGTGGCTGCAAGCGACGTGATCTTCCTGGGGCTGATGGCCGAGGCGGCGGGCGAGATCCTCGCGGGCCTGTCCTTTCGCGCGGGTCAGCGGGTGATCTCGTTCATGGCGGGCGCCTCGCTGGAGGAGGTGGCGGCAATGGTCGCGCCCGCGCGGGCCGTCGCGGTGATGTTGCCGTTTCCGGGGATTGCCGTGGGCGGCTCGCCGATCCTGGTGCAGGGCGCGGCGGATCTGGCGCGCGACTTGTTCGAGCCTGCGAACCGGGTCTACACGCTGGCCGATGATGCGGAGCTGTCCAATTACCTGGCGGCGCAGGCGGTGCTGTTGCCCACCGTCACGCTGGTGGCGGAGGCGGCGGGCTGGCTGGCGGCGCAGGGCAGCGATGCCGACCAGGGGGCCGCGTTCCTGAAACACCTTGTGGGATCCTCGCTGATGGCCTCGAATCTTGGCCCGCTGATGGCGGACCTGGGCACGCCTGGCGGATACAATGCGCGGCTGCGCGATCATATGGAGGCGGCGGGGATGCAGGATGCCTTGCGCGAGGGGTTGCACAGGCTGGCGCGCTGAGAGGTCAAGAATACCCCCGCAAGCTGGGGCTTGCGGGGGCAGGAGTGTAATCAATCACGTGCTGAAATATGCGGCTGAAGCCCCATTTTGGGGGGGCGGGGCGTCAGCCTACCAATCCGCCATCGTCGCGCCAGACCGCCACGACCGAGGAGCGCGGCAACCGGCCTTCGCCATCGGGGAAGGGCGCATCGGGGTGCTGGATGCCGACGAACATGGTGCGCCGATCCGATGACCAGGTCAGGCCCGTCACCTCGGAGCCCTGCGGTCCGGTCAGGAAGCGCACGATCTCTCCGGTCTCGGGATCGCCTGCCAGCATCTGGTTGTTGCCCATGCCCTCAAAACCATCCTCGTTGCTGTCATCGCCATCGGTCTGGATCCAGAGGATCCCGGCGCTGTCGAACTGCATCCCGTCAGGCGAGTTGAAGAGGTTGCCCTGATGGATGTTGCCCGAGCCGGCATTGGCATCCGCATGCACGCCGGGATTGCCCGCCATGACGTAGAGATCCCACCGGAAGAGGTTGGCGGCGTGATCGTCGTTGGAGGGGAACCAGCGCACGATCTGGCCGTAACGGTTCTCGGCGCGCGGATTGGGGCTGCCGGACACAGGTTCCGCCAGGTCGCCGCCCGCATTGGTCCAGCCCGGCGCGCGGCGCGAGTTGTTGGTCAGGGCGCAATAGCCCTCGACCGCGATGGGGTTCACCGCGACCCATTCGGGGCGGTCCATCGTGGTGCCCCCGGCGGCAGAGGCGGCCTGCCGGGTAAACACGCAGATCTCGACCTCGGACATGCCCGTGGCCTCGGGCGTCAGCGCCACCCATTCGCCGGTGCCGTCCGTGTCGAAACGCGCGACATGCAGCGTGCCGTCATCAAGCAGGTGATCGGTCGGCCCGCCCGGCTGGTAATAGCCGTTGGAGACGTATTTGTAGAGGTATTCGCCACGCTCGTCATCGCCCAGATAGACCACGACCCGGCCATCGCGGGCCACGGCGCAGGCGGCGTTCTCGTGCTTGAAGCGGCCAAGTGCCGTGCGCTTGACGGGCCTGCTGTCGGGGTTGGCCGGGTCGATCTCGACCACATAGCCGAAGCGGCGCGGCTCGTTCGGGGTCTGGCTGACATCGAAGCGGGCGTCATGCACCTCGTAGGCATAGCGCCCCTCGTGCCCGATACCGTAGCGGGCATAGTCGGCGGGCAGCTCGAAATCGGCGTCGGTAGAGCCGAAATATCCGTTGAAGTTCTCTTCGCAGGTCAGGTAGGTGCCCCAGGGCGTCCGGCCCGAGCCGCAATTGTTGAGCGTGCCAAGGGCGGTCATCCCCTCGGGGTCGGCCTCGGTCTGCAACAGCGGATCACCCGCGGCGGGGCCCGCGATGCGCGTCTCGGTGTTGTGGTGGATGCGGCGGTTGAAGGGGCTGTCGACCACGATCTGCCAGCCGTCCGCGCCCTGCGCGACCTCCATCACCGTGACGCCTTGCAGGTTCTGCAGCTTGCGCACGTCCTCGGCGCTGGCGACATCGCCGCCCGAGGCGGGCAGGTTGACGTCCTTGTTCACGTATTCATGGTTCACCGCGATGACCTGACGGCCGCCAATATTGAACAGCTCCATCCCGTCGGTGTTTTCGCCGAAGACCCGGTCCGAGCTGGCAAGATCGCCGCCGGTGGCCTGGTCCAGGTCGGGGGCCGCGTCCGAGAACAGCGGATCGCCCCACCGTGCCAGCACGGACCAGCGGTAGCCCTCGGGCACATGCACGGTGGCATCGGTCTGGATCGGGATCGGGGTGAAGGCGAAGCGGCCGGCGGCCTGCGCCTCGGCGGAGGTGGAGGAGAGCAGGCTGCCCACGCCCATCACGGCGGCGCCGGAGCCAAAGGCCAGGACCGAGCCGATGAAGCCCCGCCGCGACAGGGCGGTTTCGACCACGGCGTCGAACTCGGGCGCTTCGGGGCGCGGGTTGTGGTGCTCGTCCCAGTCGTCCCAGGACAGGTGGCTCAGGTCGGTGTCTTTCATCGGATCGTGCCTCGTGTTGCAGGGTGAGTGTCTGCGGGCGGGGTAGGCGATGCAGGCAAAACCCGCGTGACGATCCGGTGTCGGTTTGATGACAGTTGCCATCGGGGCTGTGGTATCGCCAGCCGTGCCCCGGCCCCGTCGGGCTGCATCGGGCATAGCACCGCGCTTAGGCCAGCAGCATCCAGATCGCGACACCGGCCAGGATCGCCCCGAAGGTGAGGTTGAGGATGCGCGCGCTGGCGGGGCCGCGGAAACGGCGGGCGAGGCGGTCGCCCACCACGGTCCAGGTCAGGAAGGCCAAGAGGTTGTTCAGCGTGAAGACGGTCGTAATCAGCACGATCACGGGCAGAGGGTCGGCAGGGTCGAGGAACTGCGTGAACATCAGCGCGATGATGACATAGGCCTTGGGGTTGAGGATCAGCAGCACCGCGCCATCCGCGAAACTGGCCGGGCGCGGGGCAGGGGCAGAGGTCAGCGTGCCCGCGCGGATCAGCCCGAAGGCGAGCCACAGGACATAGAGCGCGCCCGCGATCTTGAGCACGGCAAAGAGGCGCGGGGCCATGTCGAGGGCGGCAACGAAGCCCAATCCGATCCCTGCCGTCACCACCCATGTGGCGATGTGATAGCCCACATTCGCAGGCAGCGTCGCGCGAAGCCCGAAGCGCGCGCCATTGGCGGCGAAGACCATGTTGCCGGGGCCGGGGCTGTAGGCCAGCGGGAAGAGGAAGACGATGAGGGCGAGGGCGATCTCTAGCATCGGGGCGGTCCCTGTTGTGGACGCTCAGGATGCGCGGGGCGGGAAGTGGTGGGCGACCCGGATGTTGCGCAAACGGAAGATGCCTACTTATTCAGGTAAGAATCTTGATAGATTTCTTGGCAAGTCTCACGAGGTTGACGCATGAAGAATTCGACGAGCATGAGCTTGGATGCTGCGGTTCTGGAGGAGGCCAAACGCCCTGGACTCAATATCAGCCAAGCCGCCGAAACGGGCGCGCATCTGGAAGGAAGAGAACGCCGGGGCAATCACGGACCTCAATGCGTTCATCGACGCTGAGGGCGTGCCTCTGGCTGAGTATCGGAAGTTCTGATCCTGGCGGCGCAGTTCGACCTCGATCGAACCGACAAGGCCGCGTTGGTCGTGGGTTCCGGTGCAATCGGTGGAACGGGTGCTGACGCAACTGAACCCGACGGTATTGATCGGTGATATGACCTATATGGTCATGTCGCACTTTCCGGGCGACCCTGACTGTTGCCGGGTTGGGCGAGAGGATCGGATCCCTGTCAATGATGCGCGACGCATTGGTGCGGGCGGTGACTGCGTTGCTCACCGGCGTCCGATCACGTTCCCACCCCCAACCCGAAAAGGCCGGGGGCGGCGCTTTCATCCCGATCCGTCAGCCGGGGATCTTGGCCATGCGCAGGTAGGGCAGCTTGGTGTCGATCGCGCCGTATTTGGCAATCGCGTCCTCGTCCGATACGGCGACGGGCACCACGACATCCTGGCCCACCTGCCAGTTGGCGGGGGTGGCGACGTTTTCCTTCGCGGCGATCTGCAAACCGTCCAGCGCGCGCAGCACCTCGGCGAAGTTGCGGCCCACATTCATTGGATAGGTCATGGAGAGCTTCAGCTTCTTGTCCGGCCCGACGATATAGACGACACGCACGGTGGCGGTGTCATTGGGGGTGCGGCCATCGGGCAGGTAGGCGTCGGCGGGCAGCATGTCGAAGGCCTTGGAGACCTCCAGGTCCTTATCCGCGATGATCGGAAAACCGGCCTTGGCGCCGCCGACCTTCTCGATGTCGGTCTTCCATTTCTTGTGGTCCTCGACCCCGTCCACCGAGATGCCGATCACCTTGGTGCCGCGTTTCTGCCATTCGGCGTCAAGTTGCGCGACGGCGCCGAATTCGGTGGTGCAGACGGGGGTGAAATCCTTCGGGTGCGAGAACAGGATCGCCCAGTTGTCGCCGACGAATTCATGCAGGGAAAAGCTGCCCTGGTCGGTTTCGACATTCAGGTCGGGGATGGTGTCGTTGATGCGCAGGCCCATGACGGTCTCCTCTTACGGTTGCGGTTCCTTGCCGCCAAGATGTGCCTTCCCCCGTGCAGGGGCAAGGGGGTGCGCGGAAGTGTTCAGGGGCGGGCTTGCGGAGGCCCGCGCCGGGTGACAGGTTGCGCGCAACCGAATGCCTGGGAGAAAGCCAATGCCTGATAGCAGAAATTTCTACATCAACGGCCAGTGGGTCGCGCCCGCGACAGCCAATGATCTCGACGTGATCAACCCCTCGACCGAGGAGGTCTGCGCGACGATTTCCCTGGGCGGCCAGGCCGATGTCGATGCCGCCGTCGCCGCCGCGCGCGCCGCGTTCGAGACCTGGTCGAAAAGCAGCAAGGCAGAGCGTCTGGCGCTGCTGCACCGCGTGCTGGAGGTCTACAAGGCGCGCGCCGGGGATATGGCAGAAGCGATCTCGACCGAGATGGGCGCGCCGATCGACCTGGCCAAGACTTCGCAAGTCGGTGCGGGGGCGTTCCATATCCAGAACTTCATCCGCGCGCTTGAAGGCTTCGAATTCGAGCAACCCTTGGGCGATCACGCGCCGAATGATCGCATCATCCATGAGGGTGTCGGCGTCGTCGGCATGATCACGCCGTGGAACTGGCCGATGAACCAGGTCACGCTGAAGGTGATCCCGGCGATTGCGGCGGGGTGCTCGATGGTGCTGAAACCCTCCGAGATCGCGCCGCTCTCGGGGCTTCTCTTTGCCGAGATCATGGATGAGGCCGGGGTGCCCGCGGGCGTCTTCAACCTGGTCAATGGCGACGGCGCGGGGGTCGGCACGATACTGACCAGCCATCCGGGCGTCGATGCGATCAGCTTTACCGGGTCGACGCGCGCCGGGATCGCGATCTCGAAATCCGCCGCCGACACGCTGAAACCCGTCCATCTGGAGCTTGGCGGAAAGGGCGCGAACGTGATCTTCGCCGATGCCGATGAAAAGGCGGTCAAGCGCGGCGCGCAGCATTGTTTCAACAACACGGGCCAAAGCTGCAACGCACCGACGCGGATGCTGGTGGAACGGTCGATCTATGACAGCGCGGTGGAGATAGCCGCCGCGACCGCCGAGAGCACCGCCACCGGCATGTCGGCGGAACCGGGGCGGCATATCGGCCCGCTGGTCAGCCAGGCGCAATGGGACAAGGTGCAGGGGCTGATCGAAAAGGGCATGGCGGAAGGCGCGCGTCTGGTCGCGGGCGGTCCGGGTCGGCCCGAGGGGGTCAATCGCGGCTACTTCGTCCGGCCCACGGTCTTTGCCGATGTGAGCAACGACATGACCATCGCGCGCGA
Source organism: Alterinioella nitratireducens (assembly GCF_013155465.1). GTDB lineage: Bacteria > Pseudomonadota > Alphaproteobacteria > Rhodobacterales > Rhodobacteraceae > Alterinioella > Alterinioella nitratireducens. The sequence continues at coordinate 378,224 of NZ_JABJVX010000002.1, forward strand.
GGAGATCTTTGGCCCGGTGCTGTCGATCATCCCCTTCGAGGATGAGGAAGACGCCGTGCGCATCGCCAATGACACCGAATATGGCCTGACCAATTACGTGCAATCGCAGGACGGCGCGAAACGCAACCGGATGGCGCGGCGGCTGCGCTCGGGCATGGTCGAGATGAACGGCCAGTCACGCGGCGCGGGGGCGCCCTTTGGCGGCATGAAGAAATCCGGCAACGGGCGCGAAGGCGGCGTCTGGGGCTTGATGGATTTCCTGGAGGTCAAGGCGGTCTCGGGCTGGTCGCCAGAGGACGCGTGAGACGCTGACATTTGCAAAACGGGGGCAACCGGGGCAGAGAATGGCCTCGGTTGTTTTCATTCAAGGCCCGCTGCCATGGAATTCGTGCCCGAAACGGTGCTGAAACGCGACATCTTCTCGGAGACGATCGTGGGCCATCTGGCCGAGGATCCGGCGTGCAAGGTGGTCTTGCGCAAGCTGGACGGGGTGCCGTGGTATGCGCGCCCGATTGCGTGGTTCCTGGCGCGGAAAGAGGTGCGGGGGCTGCGCGCGGTGGCCGGGATCGAGGGGGTACCGGAGCTGCTCAGGGTGGATCGTGTCGGGCTTTTGCGCAGCTGGTCAGAGGGCACGCCGCTGCAACTGGCAAAGCCCGACAGCGCCGCGTGGTATCACGATGCCAAGCGCCTGCTGCGCGAGATGCGGGCGCGCGGCGTGGCGCATAACGACATTGCCAAGCCGCAGAACTGGCTGATGACGCCCGAGGGGCGCGCGGCGGTGATCGACTTTCAACTGGCATCGGTGCATCCGCGCAAGGGGCGTTGGTTCCGGCTGCTGGCGCGCGAGGATCTGCGGCACCTGCTGAAACAGAAACGCGCCTTTGCGCCCGGTCTGCTGGTGCCGAGCGAGCGCAGGGTGCTGGCGAAGAAATCGCTGCCCTCGCGGATCTGGATGGCGACGGGCAAGCGGGCCTATAATTTCGTGACGCGGCGGCTGATGAACTGGTCGGACGGGGAAGGCACCGAGGACCGAATCGCGCGCGACGGGCCGGAATTGCGCAAGATCGCGGAGCGGCCCGAGATGTCGGATGTGGTGCTCTGCACCTATGCGCTGCCGGCGCGCGGCGTGGGGGTCTATGCGTTCTACGAGACCTATATGGCGCAGTCCGAATTGCGGGCCCTGGTGCCCGAGGCCCGCGCCGACCTGGTGCAGGCGGTGGCCGAGTTTCCGCGTGACGGGGGCGAGATACGCGAGGATATCCTGCATCTGATCGCCGCGAATCGGCTGGATGAACTGGCCGTGCTGATGGAGGGCGCGCCGGACTTGCAGCCGGTGGTCTCCAGGATCGTTGCGGGACGGCAGAACCTGACGGATCGGGTGTTGAGGCGGTAGGGAATGCCCTGGCGCGGAATCAAGGCCGCAGGCCGCCGCGCCATCGCCGACCCGCCCCACCGGGGCGGCGATTGTTCAATGGAAGAGCGCCAAACGGACCTTTCTCGGACTTGGCAGGGATAAAGTGCAGAGAACCAGTGTTGCATCGCCACCCCGCGGGTCGGCGATGGCGCGCCTCCTCGCCTTCAGAACTCGGGTTTCGCCGTGTATTTCACGCCCTTGCCGCTGTCGGGGTGGTTGAAGCGCAGGGTCTCGGCATGGAGCATCAGGCGCGGGTAATCGCGCGCTGGGCCGCTCGCATAGAAGGGATCGCCCAGGATCGGGTGGCCGATGGCGCGGGCATGCACCCGCAACTGATGCGTGCGTCCCGTCCGGGGCGTCAGGCGCACGCGGGTCTCGCCTCCGCCAGATTTCAGGACGCGCCAGTCGGTCTGCGAGGGTTTGCCGGTGTCATGGCAGACCATTTGCAGGGGCCGGTTGGGCCAGTCCACGATCAGCGGCAGGTCGATTGTGCCGGTCTTCTCCAGCCCCTCGCCATGGACCCGCGCGATATAGGTTTTCCTGACGCTGCGCGCCTCGAACTGGCGGTTCAGGGCGCGCTGCGCGTGGGGGCTGAGGGCAAAGACCATGAGGCCCGAGGTGTCCATGTCCAGCCGATGCACCAGCAGCGCGGTGGGAAAGGCCGCCTGCACGCGGGTCAGCAGGCAATCGGACAGGTGATCCCCGCGACCGGGGACCGAGAGCAGACCGGCGGGCTTGTCGACCAGCACGATCTCATGATCCTGGTGCAGCACGTCCAGGGGCGTGTCGGGGGGGCGGTAGTCATGGGCCATGGCGCGCGGTGTAGCGCCTGGGGCCGCTATTGCAAGGGCGCGCGGGTGGCGATGAGCGCGGTGTTGACCACGATCGCGGCGAAGGCCACCAGCCAGACGATGCGCAGGGTCCGTGTGGCCGGGTCGCGCATCCAGACCCGCATGGCGGAGAGGAACGAGAAGGGGCCGGGATTGATGCTGCCGGTCTCGGCCGCCGCGATGGCGCGGATTTGGAAAAGCGCCCGGAAGGAACAGGTCGCCCAGATCAAGAAGGCCACGCCTTGCAGGCTGAAGAAGGGGAGGGCGAGGATGTCCATGGGGTCCAGTCAAGCGCAGGTCAGGGATCGGCGCAAGTGGGATCGAATTGTCGGCATTCGGAAGGCTGCGCGTTAACCCGCCGGAAACCGGGCCCGCGTCAGGGTCGATGGAATGGATGGGGGCGCCAGCCAAGAAGGTTTGCGCCGATGATGAACAACACAAGCGAAGTGCGGGTGATCAAGCTGAAGGACACGCATCCCGACGAGAAAGGCCATGCCAGCGACATGATGGCCACCTTCCGGATCTGGTCGCTTCTGGGCGGGGCGGAGCAGATGCGCGACAGGACGGTTGCAAACCGGTTTCTCGGATAGATCCGGACCGGCCTTGCGATTTCCGTCGCCGGGTGGCACCGAAGACCCGGACACGGCGTTTGATCCGTGTCATTTGCGAACCGCGCGTTTGCGGCGCAAGATCGGAGTGCAACAGGTGTCAGGGAAGGGGAATCGCCATGCTGGCCATATCATCGCGCAAGATCGCTCAGGTCATCCTGATGGGGCACGAACTGGACCGCGCGGAGGGAGAGCTGCGCGGCTTCATCGAGGCGCTGAACGAGGATGAGCAGGCCGAGCTGGTCGCCGTCATGTGGATCGGACGGGGCAGTTTCGAACCCGCCGATTTCCGCGAGGCGCTGGCCACCGCCTATTCGGAACGCACGACGCCGACCGCCGATTACCTGATCGGCACGCCGCACATGTCCGACCACCTGGAAAGCGGGTTGCAGGAACTGGGGATCGATCCGGGCGACGAGGAAGACGCGCTGCTTTAGCTTGAAGGTCAGGCGTTGACCTTGAGGGAGGACCGGAAGGCCAGCCCGATCAAGGCGACGCCGCCGAGGCCGGTGATCAGCTCTGGCACCTGAAACAGCGTGTGGGCATACATGATGACCGACAGCAGCAGGATCGCGTAGAAGGTCCCGTGTTCGAGGTAGCGGTATTCGTTCAGCGTGCCCTTCTCGACCAGCATGATGGTCATCGAGCGCACATACATCGCCCCGATGCCCAAGCCGATGGCGATGATGAAGAGGTTTTGCGACAGTGCGAAGGCCCCGATCACGCCGTCGAAGGAGAAGCTCGCATCCAGCACTTCGAGGTAGAGGAACGCGCCCAAACCCCCCTTGGCGACGCCGCTTGCCGCGTCCTGCTTGTCCAGCACATGGCCCAGAACATCGACGCAAAGGAACGTCACCAGCCCGTAAAGCGCGGCGGTCACGAATTCGGCCGCGGTCTCGGGGGGCAGGAACCGCGAGAAGCCCAGGATGAAGATCAGGACCACGGCGATCTCGATCCCCTTGATCGAGGCCCAACCCGAGAGCCGTTCCTCGATCCGCCGAATCCAGTGGACGTCCTTTTCTGTGTCGATGAAATAGCTCAGCGCCACCATCATCAGGAAGGTGCCGCCGAAGGCCGAGATGCCCAGTTGCGCGTCGTGCATGATGTCGGCATAGGTCTGCGGCTCGGTCGCGGCCAGGCGCACGGCCTCCCAGGGGCCGACATTGGCGGCGACGACGACGACCAGCAGCGGAAAGACGATCCGCATCCCGAACACCGCGATCAGGATGCCCCAGGTCAGGAACCGGCGTTGCCAGGCAGGGGTCATGGTCTTGAGCTTGTTGGCATTGACGATGGCATTGTCGAAAGAGAGCGAGATCTCCAGCACCGCGAGGATCGCGCAGATGAAGAAGATGCCCATCGTCCCCCGGATCGTGCCGGTATAGGCCCAGCCGACCCAGACGCCCAGCAAGAGGCCGACGACAGTGACGATGAAGGCCCAGCGGAAATAGGACAGGGTCGGACGGGACATGAAGGCTCCGGGGGTGATGTTCGATTACTGGTCGATGAACGAGCCGTCCAGATGCGGCCGCATCTCGATCTCGCGCACCACGTTTTCGGCACTGTATGCGGCATTGGCAAGCCCCGCCCCCAGCCCCGGACCTTGCGGAATGGATAGGTATCCGTCGCGGATGTCGGGCGTCCAGTCAACCAGGTCGGAACCGCGCAGCCGGTTCTCGTGCCCTGTCGCGCCGTCCTTCTGCGTGACCAGCGGCAATTCCTGGATGGCGAAGTTGGAGATCGCCGCGTCCAGTTGCAGGCAGGCCAAGAGCGAGATCGGCGACAGCGGGTTATGCGGTACCACCTGGATGTCATGTGCCTCGGCCAGGGCGGCGATCTTGCGCGCACCGGTGATGCCGCCGCACAGGCACAGCGACACGCGGGCATAGTCGAGCGCGCCGCGCTGGATATGGGCCTGGAACTGGTAGAGCGAGAAAAAGCGCTCGCCGGTGGCCAGCGGAATGCCGATATTGTCCGCGACCCGACCCATCGCCTCGGTGCTGGTCGGCGGAATCGGATCCTCGTAGAACATCGGGCGGAACTGCGCGATCTCGCGGGCGAAGGCGGTCGCCTCGGGCGGGGTCAGACGGCGGTGGATCTCGACGCAGAGGTCCATGTCGGGGCCGACCGCCGCGCGGATATCGGCGATGACCTGCACTGCCTCGTCGATCTTACGGGCATGGCCGCGGGTGTAGACCTCGGACTTGGCCTCATCCAGGAACGGGTTGAGATGGCCGATCGCGGTATAGCCCTGGTCCTTGCGTTGCAAGGCGGCGTCGATCATCTGCTCCTTGGTGGGCGATTTGACATGGGCGTAGACGCGCACCCTGTCGCGGGTCGGCCCGCCCAGAAGGACATGGATGGGGACGCCAAGCGCCTGGCCCTTGATGTCCCACAGCGCGATGTCGATGGCCGAGATCGCGCCGCAGATCGCCGCGCCCGTGAAATGGCCGAAGCGGTGCATGACGGTCCAGTGGGTCTCGATCCGGCCCGGATCCTTGCCGATCAGGTAGGTGGCGAATTTGCCAACGGCGGTGGCGGCGGCCTCGAGATGGCCCCAGGCCCCGCATTCGCCGGTGCCGATCAGTCCCTCATCCGTCTCGATTTGGACATAGAGGTATCGGTTCGCAAAGATCGGGGTGACGCGGGTGATTTTCATGGGGACGGGCCTTTCGCGGGTCAGTCGTTGGTCAGCGGAAAGTGGCACTTGACCACACGGTCGGCGTCGCCCACGCGGGTGGTCGGCGGCACCTCGCGGCATTTGTCCTGCGCCTTCCAACAGCGGGTGCGGAAGCGGCAGCCCGAGGGCGGGTTGACGGGGCTTGGCACCTCGCCCTTGAGAAGCACTTGCTGGCGTTTTTCGCCGCCGATATTGATCTCGGGCTCGGCCGACAGAAGCGCCTTGGTATAGGGGTGGGCGGGGGTCTCGTAGACATCCTCGCAATCGCCCATCTCGACCATCTCGCCCAGATACATCACGCCGATCCGGTCCGAGATGTGGCGCACGATGGACAGGTCGTGGCTGATGCACATATAGGCGACGCCGAACTCCTCCTGCACTTCCTCCAGCAGGTTCACCACCTGCGCCTGGATCGACACATCGAGGGCCGAGACCGGTTCATCGAGGATGATCAGCTCGGGGCCCAGCACCAACGCGCGGGCGATGCCGATGCGTTGCAACTGCCCGCCCGAGAACTCATGCGGGAAGCGGTTGGCAAATTCGGGGCGCAGGCCGACGCGTTCCAGCAATTCGCGCACCCGTTCGGGCCATCTGGCCTTGTCCAGCGTGCCTTCGTGAATCTTCAGGGGCTCGGTCAGGACGTCATAGATCGTCATGCGGGGCGAGAGCGCGGCGAAGGGATCCTGAAACACGACCTGGATACGGCGGCGCAGGGCCTTGTCGGACAGGGCCTGTGGCGTGAAAATGTCCTGACCCTCGAAGGTGACGCGGCCGCTATTGGGGGTTTCCAACCGCAGGAGCGTGCGGGCCAGCGTGGACTTGCCGCAGCCGGATTCGCCGACGATGCCGAAGGTCTCGCCCCGGCGGATGTCGAAGCTGACGCCATCGACCGCCTTGACGGTGCCGGTCTTGCCGCGCAAGAGGCCGCCGCCGACGTCGAAATGCTTGACCAGGTACGAGACCGAGAGAAGCGGTGCAAGGGTCGCGGTTGTCATGTCGTCACCTCGGGCTGTCGATTGCCCTGGCCCGCCTCTTCGGCGACCACATGGCAGGTCACGTCCTGACCCGAGGGGACATGGACCGTGGGCGGGAACTGTTCGGAGCAGACGGGTTTCGCCGCCGTGCAGCGCGGCGCGAAGGGGCAGCCGCGCGAGGCAGCGGCCAGGTTGGGCGGCGAGCCCAGGATCGGGCGCAGCTTGTCGCCTTTCTCAATCGCCTGCGGACGCGAGCCCAGAAGTCCCAGCGTGTAGGGGTGGCGCGGCGTGCCCAGAACCTGCCGGATCGTGCCCGTCTCCATCACCGTGCCGGCATACATGATCGCCACGCGGTCGGCGGTTTCGGCCACCAGCCCCAGGTCATGGGTGATCAGGATCAGCGACATCTGCCGTTCGTCCTTGAGCTGCTGCAACAGGTCCATGATCTGCGCCTGCACCGTCACGTCGAGCGCGGTGGTGGGTTCGTCCGCGATCAGCACCTCGGGGTCCAGCGCGATGCCCATGGCGATCATCGCCCGCTGGCGCATACCGCCCGAGAACTGGTGCGGATAATCGTCCAGCCGCCGCTCCGGTTCGGGGATGCCGACTTTTGTCAGCAACGCGATGCTGGCCGCACGAATTTCACGACGCGTCATTTGTGGTCGGTGGACGCGGAACATCTCGCCGATTTGCCAGCCAACAGTATAGACCGGGTTCAGCGCGGTCAGCGCATCCTGGAACACCATGGCGATCTTCTCGCCGGTGTAGCGCCACCAGTCCCTTTGCCGGACGGCCTGCAGATCCTCGCCCTTGAAGCGCATCGCGTCGGCGGTGATATGGGCGGGCGGGCTTTGCAGCAGGCGCATCGCGGCCATCATCGACACCGTCTTGCCCGAGCCGCTTTCGCCGACGATGGCGAAGGTCTCGCCCTTGTCGACATGGAAGCTGACCCCGCGCACGGCGTGAACGGTCTGCGCCGGTGAGCGGAAGGCGACATTGAGGTTGCTCAGTTCGAACTGGTGTCGGGTCATGCCTGTTTCGCCCTTTCAAAGCGCCAGCGTTCGCGCGGATCACGGATGCGGCGGGTCCAGTTTGCCATCAGGTTGATCGAGAGGGTCGAGAGCATGATCATCAGGCCGGGAAAGAAGGCCATCCACCACGCCGTTTCCAGGTAGTCCTTGCCCTGGCTGACCATCAGACCCCAGGTGATGTTGGGGGCCTGCACGCCGATGCCCAGAAAGGACAGCGAGCTTTCCGACAGCATGATCAACGCGAAGTCGATGGTAACGATATTGATCACGGTCGGGATCACCATAGGCCCGATATGCATGGCGATGATCTGGTATGGCCTGGCCCCGATGACGCGCGCGGCATCGACGAAGAGACGCTCGCGCAGCTCCAGAACCTCGGCCCGTGCGACGCGGATATAGACCGGCAATTGCCCCACCGCGAGGACCAGGATCAGGTTCAGCGGCGAGGGGCTGAGCATGTAGAGCACCACCATCGCCAGCAGGATCGAGGGAAAGCTTTGCAGGACGTCGGAAAGCTGCATGATGACCCGGCCCGTCCAGCCGCCCTTGAATCCGGCCCAGAGGCCGATCAGCGTGCCGATGATCAGCGCCGCGATGGCCGAGGCCATCGCGATACCCAGGGTGACGCGGGTGGCGACGATGATGCGGGCCAGGATCGGACGGCCAAGCGCATCGGCGCCCAGGATATTGACCAGGCCGCCCTCGGTGGTGCCGAAGGGCGCGGCGCGGGCGGCCAGGTTCATGCCACGGGCGAGATCGCCGAAGAGCCATTCGCCGAACAGCGCGCAGAACAGGAGGAACAGCAGCCAAAGGGCCGCCAGCACGGCGACCGGGTCGCGGATCAGGAAGTAGAGATAGGGCGTGCGGGTGCGCGTCGCCACCATCTCGGCCTGGATCGACGGCGCGCCGGGCGGGTTGTCGCGGGTGTTGTTCAGCTCGGTCATCGCGCCCTCACTTGTGCCGGATCCGGGGATCGAGCAGCGCGTAGGCCACGTCGATCAGGATATTCATCAGGAAGATCACCACGGCGGTGATCACGACGCCCGCCTGCACCACGGCGAAATCGCGTTGCTGGATGGCGTCGATCATCAGCTTGCCGACGCCGGGAAAGCCGAAGATGCTTTCGATCACGACCGACCCGTTGATGAAGCCCACCGCCTGGTTGCCGGCCATGGTCAGGATCGGCAGCGACGCATTGCGCAGCGCGTGGACGAAGAGGACCGAGCGGAACGGCACGCCCTTGGATTTCGCGGTGCGCACATAGGGCGCGGTCAGTGCGCGGATCATCGCCTCGCGCACGACTTGCGCCAGCAGGCCGAGCGGGCGCAGCGTCAGCACGGTAATGGGCAAAATCCAGTATTCCCAGCCGCCGATGCCCGAGGTCGGCACCACCCGCAGCCAGACCGCGAAGACCGAGATCAGCGTCAGCGCGACCCAGAAATTCGGGGCGGAGGCGCTGGCCAGCGACAGGATCGAGATCACCCGATCCAGAAGGCCGGTGGGCCGGACCGCCGCCCAGACACCCAGGAGCACCGCCCCGATGACGGAGATGAGCATGGTCAGTCCGGCCAGTTTCAGCGAGGTCGGATAGGCCTCCAGCACGATCTGCGCGGCGGGACGCGCCTGGCGCAGGCTTTCGCCCAGGTCGAGGCGGAAGAGGCCGCTGAAGAATTCCCAGAACTGCACGATCATGGGACGGTCGAGGCCGTGGATGCGGATGTATTCCTGCCGCGCCGCCTCCGAGGCGTCGTCGGGCAGGTAGAGGTCGGCGGGGCTGCCGGTCAGGCGGACCAGGAAGAAGACCAGGACGACAAGGCCGATCAGCGAGATCAGGCTTTGGGCCATCCGGGCGAGAACGAAATTGCCCATGGGGTGCGGGCTCCCTTTTTGGCGGGTATCCGGTGTGCGCGCGGGCATGATGCGCCGTCGGGACGACAGGCGAAAGCGGCGGGCCGGATTGCGGTGATCTGGGGAAGGCGCGGGTAGAGGGGGTGGCAGGGGCCCAGGGTGCGTGGCCCCTGCCGGTGGTGCGATCAGTTGAAGGTCACTTCCTCGATCAGGAAGGTGGACGGGTTCTTGCCCGACACATCATAGCTGATCCTGGGCCCGATCCGGGCAAAGGCGACCTGGTGGCCGATCACGGCGTCGACCTGGACATCCTCGTGCATGAAGCGCACGACCTCCTGCCAGGCGGCTTCGCGTTCCGGGCCCTGCGGGGTGGCCAGCGCGGTCTGGATCATCTCGTCCAGTTCGGGCAGGCAGATCGGGTTGCGGTTCGAGTCGCAGAGGTGGCGGGTCAGCGAAAAGCCGGCATCGCCCTTGTCGTTGTCATGGCGCGACAGCAGGATCACGGCACGATCTTCGCCGCGGGGTTCATCGCGGTATTCACGATAGACGCCGGATTCGACCAGCTCCATCCGGGCGTTGAAGCCTGCAGCCTGCAACATCAGCGCCATCGCCTCGACCAACTCGTTCGAGCCGGGGAACCGGTCGTTGATATACATTACGGTGATCTCGCGATCCACGTCGACACCGTCGGCGCGCGCCTCTTCCAGAAGCTCGGTCACCCGGTCCGGGTCATAGGGGTGCGGAACCAGATCGGGGTTCGAGCCGCTGATCGACGGGCCGATGATGGCGGTGCCCAGAACGGTTTCGGCGGGCAGGATGGTGCCGAGCAGCGCCTCGCGGTCGATGGCGAGGTTCACGGCCATGCGCACGCGCAGGTCATCCAGCGGAGCCTCCCATGCGCCGAGGATGAAATAGATCGTCTCGAAGTTCTGATAGGCGACGTCCATGCCGGTGGTTGCCAGTTCCTCGGGCACCGAGAAGGTGAAATCGGCCTCGCCGACCTCGACCATGCTGGCGCGGACCGAGCCTTCGCCGCGGAACACGAAGGTTGCGCGCTCGACCTCGGGCTGGTCGCCCCAGTAATCGGGGTTGCGTTCCAGCACGATCTGCACCCCGGCCTGCCATTCGGCCAGCGTGTAGGGGCCGGTGCCGACAGGTGCGCGGGTCAGCGCGTCGAACGGCGTGTTGGGCGAGACGATCGGCACCTGGCTGAGGCGGGTGTCGAAGACCGGCTCGGCCTGGCTGAGCGAGAATTCGACGGTAAACTCGTCGATCGCCTCGGCGGTGAAGGTCATGTGATCCCAGTACTTGTTCCGGGCGATCTGCTCGAGGTCGGTATTGAACAGGCGCTCGACCGAGTAGACGACGGCATCGGCGTTGAAGGGCGCGCCGTCATGGAAGGTGACGCCCTCGCGCAGCGTGTAGCGATAGGTGGTGTCGTCCACCTGCTCCCACGCGGTGGCGAGCCGGGGCTGCAGAGAGCTGTCGGAGAGGTCCAGCAGGGTCAGCGTCTCGATCACGTTCTGACGCAGGATCGGGCCGGTCTGGCTGTAGTCGAAATTGCCGGGGTCGATATTGGGCGGTTCCGACGACTGGACGATAACGATCTCGCCCTCGGCGGGTTGTGCGGCCACGGGGGCGACACCCATCGAGACGGCGATGATGGCGGCGGCCAGAACCGGTGTCCCCAGTCGGTCCCCCATCTGGCTGATGCGCTCGGCAAATGACATTCGAACTCCTCCTTCGAGTTTTCCCGAGAACCGGTGCCGCTGTCAGGCTTCGCCGCAGGGCGAAAAACCATGGCAAACGTCGATCCCCTCCCTGGGATCGCGGAATGCGATGGGAACAGGTTAGGGGAGTCTGTCCATATGTCAACAAGCGAAATAGTATTTCATTAGATGAAATTACAAGAGAAATATATCCAATATCAAGCCGTTGCTGCGCGTGCGAAAGGATGCTCCCCGCAAAAGGAATGCCGGGCGCGGGACCGAAACGATGCGAATCGGGTCAGTCGATGAGGGTGCTTGCCGTGTCGTTGCCGCCTGGATCGCGCCGGGGGCCGCGATAGCCAAGGCGGCTGGACACATGCACCGCGGCTGCCGCCAGAACGGTGCAAAGGTGATCCTCGCGGTCGGCGACACTGCGCGCTGGACCCTGTAGCCCGAGCGCGCCGATCACCTCGCCGGTGCGTTTGCGGATCGGGGCCGAGATGCAGCAGATATCGACGTCGCGTTCCTGCCGGTCGAAGGCCAGGCCAGCCGTGCGCACCTGCTCCAGCTCGGCGCGGAACCTGTCGGCATCGGTGATGGTGTTGGGGGTCAGGGCCGCAAAGTCGATCCGGCCCAGCGCGTCATCCAGCCCCGCGGACCAGTGCCAGGCCAGCAGGATCTTTCCCGCCGCCGTGGCATGGATCGGGGCCCGCCCGCCGATCCGCGCCGCCGAGCGCAGCGACCCGGTGCCCTCGAACACGTCGAGATAGACGACATCGCCGTCCTGCAACACAGCCAGCGTCGCGGTCAGCCCGGTTTCCGTGGCCAGCGCTGCCAGGCTGCCTTGCGCGGTCTCCCGCAGGCCGGTATCGGCCAGGAACCGCGAACCGACCTCCAGCGCGCGCAGGCCGATGCCGTAGGTCTTGGTCTCGTCGTTGCGGATCAGGAAATCGCGGCCCCGCAGGGTTTCGAGAATGCGCAGCGCGGTCGCGGGCGACAGGTCGCAGGCGGTGGAAATCTCGGCCAGGGTCTGGCCGGGCCGGTTGGCCACGACCTCCAGCACATGCAGGCCACGATCCAGGGCGCGGGTCGGCGTGGGGGCGGTCTTGCGCGGCTTGCTCATGCCGGTTGCCCCAGCCCGAGCCGCGCAAGCGCCGCGTTCAGCACGGCCACGATCTTGTCCTCATGGCCCTGGTAGAAATAGCCCAGACCGGGCACCATCTTGCCGTCGAAGGCGGGCGTTGCGATGGCGTCGCGCCGCAGGCGCTCCAGGAAGGTGGAGACTTCGCGCATCGGGCGCTCCTCGCGGGTGCCGTACCAGGCGAAGATCGGCACCCGGACCCGCGCAATGGCCGGCGGTGTCCGGCCATCGCCATAGACCTCGCGGTTCATCTCGGCCCGTGCCATGTACCATTCCGCGCTGACCGTGCTGTCATAGGTGTCGCCGCCGGTGCCCCAGGGCATCAGGTCGCGCCCGCGCCCCTCGGCCACCATCCGGCGTGCCAGTTCGCGCCCCTCGTCGGTGAACTTGTCGCGCACCGCCGCCCCCGAGGAGGCCAGCCCCAGCGCCACGACCTCGGGGCGTTGCTGTTGTGCCTGGTAATGCACCACCTTGGCGCCGCCAAATCCGTAACCGACCAGGAAGATCGAAGTGTAGCCCGCCGATCGCGCCCATTCCACCCAGGCGTCGAGGTCGAAAATGCAGTCGGTGAACAGCTCCCACGCGCTGCCATGCAGGACCGGGCGTTGCTCGCCCCGGAACCAGCTTCCGAAATCATGGCCGCGCGTATCGACACTGAGGAAGGCGCAGCCGGGGCGCACGACGCGGCGGCCGATCTCGATATACTCCTTCTCGGCGAAATTCTGTTGCCGCGTATGGACCCACAGGATCAGAAGCCGGGGCTTGCCTTGATCGCCCGCCGCCCTGATCAACGCGCCGCGCAGGTCCAGATTGTCCTCGGTCCGGGTATAGACGATGCGTTCCTCGCTTGGGCCGCTGAACGGATCGAGGCGCTTGCGCTTGTCAGGCATTGTCGCAACGCTCCTTCGCACGGCGGCTTGGTCGGGCCGCATCGGCAGCATCCATCTGGCCGTCGTCTTTAGTCATTTCGGAACCGGGGCGCAATTGCAGGTGCGCGATTGCGCTTGCGGCGGGTTTCGGGCGACATGGGCGCATGACCCTTTCAATGGCCCAGACATGACCCCGCCCGAGACCGCCCTGCCGCCGGGCACGCTGGACCTGCATGTCCACGCCGCCCCCGATATCAAGCCGCGCAGCGTCAACGACCTGTCGCTGGCCCGCGCCTGTGTGGATCTGGGGTGGCAGGGCGCGGCGCTGAAATCCCATAGCGAGCCCACGGGAGGCCGCGCCGCCATGGCCGGGGCCGCGACCGGGGCGGGGATGATCGGCGGGCTGGTCCTGAACCGCGCCATTGGCGGGCTGAACCCGCGGGCCATCGCGGCCTTTGCCAGTGCCACGCCGGACACCGCGCGGATCGTCTGGATGCCGACACGGGACGCGGCGCATGACATCGCCCGCAAGGGCACGGGCCGCGCGGCGGTTCCGGTTCTGGATGGCTCTGCCCCCGCCGAGGGGCTTACGGAGGTGCTGGAGGCGATTGCGCGGCATGACCTGGTCCTGGCCAGCGGTCATCTGCACCCCGCCGAGACGGTTGCCGTCTTCCGGCTGGCCAAGGCGGCAGGGGTGCGCCGCCTGCTGGTGACCCATGCCACCGCGCCGATCACCGATATGGGCGATGACCTGCTGCAAGAGTGCCTGGAGCTTGGCGCGCATGTGGAGATCTGCGCCCGCAATGTCTTCGGGGACGACCGCGCCCGTATCGACCCGGCCAAACTGGGGCGCGCGGCGGAGGTGTTCAGGCTGTGTGGCGGTCGCGCGCTGCTGTCCTCTGACCTGGGCGACACGCGCTACCCGCTGCCGTGGGAGGGGCTGGCGCAATTGGCCGGGGCACTGGCGGGGCAAGGTATTCCCGCCGCCGATCTTCGGCATGCGCTGACCGAGATCCCCGCGCACCTGGTCCATCAGTCCACGGCGTAGCGGGCGATGTAGTCCCGGTCCAGCGTGATGCCGAAACCGGCGGATTGCGGCACCGTAACATGGCCGTCCGTCACGGGCGGTTGCTCGGGCGCGATGCGCGGTGTCAGCGGGTCGCGTGCGTCCGAAAAATACTCGGCATAGAGTCCGCGCGCCTTGGCCCCCAGAAGGTGCATCGAGACCAGCGGTTCCTCGTGATGGGCGATGCGCACCTCATGCGCCTCGGCCAGAGTCGCCGCGCGCACCCATTCGGAAACGCCGCCACCCAGCGAGCTGTCGAAATTCAGCACATCCACCGCGCCAGCCGCGATCAGGTCGCGGCAGCCCTCGGACGACATCTCGTTCTGGCCTGCGCCGACCTGTTGCCCTGTCGCCTGCCGGACATGGGCCATTCCGGCGGCATAGTCGCGCCAATGGGTCGGCTCCTCGATCCAGTCGACGTTCAGTTCGGCCACGGAGCGGGCGAATTCGCTGGCCTGATACCGGTCCCAGCCCTGGTTGGCGTCGCAGATCAGCACGAGATCCGGGCCGATGGCGTCGCGCACGGCGCGGGCGCGGGCGGCGTCCACATGCGGTTCGGAGAAGCCCACCTTGATCTTGACGCCGCCATAGCCCTCGTCCCGGCGCTCGGCCGCTTCTTCGGTCAGCGCGCCGGTATCGTCGGCCCCGCCCATGTAGCCGCAACTGACTACGGCGCGGACCCGGTCCTGCGCGCCGCCCAGAAGGCGATGCACGGGCAGGCCGGTGATCTTGCCGAACAGATCCCAAAGTGCCGTATCGACGGCCGAGATAGCCTCCATCACGCGCACCCGGTGATGCACGCCGCTGGAGAGGCCGATCATCGCGGCGTAGCACGGGCCCAGCCGGGTCGCGTCCAGCCCGATGAGGCGCGGGGCGATGTCGTCGCGGATGATCTTCACGACCTCGCCCTGGTGATCGCGGATATCGCCGATGAAGACCTCGCCCACCGCGCCCGCGTCGGTTTCGATCCGCACCACGAGGGTGCAGCGCACGTCGATGGTGAAGGTCGCGGCCCGGAAGGCGCGCTCCAGCGGGACGCGCATTGGGGTGACGGTAACGGCCTCGATGATCATTGTCAGGGATCCCGTATTGCGTAAGCGCGACTGATCGTCGGCATTTCACTTAGTGCAATAGAATTTCACCTGATGCAATAGTTGAAGCTTTGGGGCACCTAGATGTGCCGGTCGAACACCGCCTTGGCCCGGCCCCAGACGCCCGCATCGAGATCGTCCAGCGTCAGCAGCGACGGCAGCAATTGCGCGGCGAAGTCCTGGCTGCTTTCGACCGGCAGCAGCGAGGGCAGGTTGTCGATGGCCATGACATCCAGCACCGGATCCCTTGCCACGCGCAGGGCGGGGGCGGCCCATGTCGTGGCGCTGGAATAGACCGGGACCGGGTTGTAATCGCTGTCGGGGTCGCAGGCGACATCGCCGATGACGGACAGCGTGCGGGATTGGCTGAGCGCCACACGCGGGACAAAGACCGGCGTACCGGGGCGCGCGAAGATGCAGTTGAGGAAGATGTCATGGGCGAGGATCTCGGGGAAGGGTCCGCCCGACGCGGTTTCGGCCATGTCCCAGCGGGTGACGGGCAGGTCCATCGCCTTGCAGAGGTCGGCGGCCCCCGATCCGACCCGACCCAGCGCGCCGATGACGAGGGCGGCGGGCCGCTCCTCGCTGCTGCGCAGCTCATCGCCCAGGCTGGCGAGAAGCGCATCCTTGCTGGCATAGGGCGCGACGGAGCCGCAAATCTCTCCGCGTCTCTGCGCCGTCCAGGCCATCAGCGAGACCGCAGCCCCCGCGAACCCGGCCCAATAGCCGAAGGCGGCAACGCGGCGGCCCTCCTCGTCGATCAGGTATTCCAGATCGTAGAGCGTGCCGCCCCCCGCCTTGAACCGGTCCAGCAGGATACGGCCCGAATGCTGGCCCTTGAAGGCATGGCCGAACATGATGTGGCGATGTTTGAGGGGCGTGCCGTCCTCGGGCAGTTCCTTCAGCCCGAAGATGATCGCGTCCTCGGGCGCATCGGGCCAGGCGTTCTCCGGCGCGGTCTCGGCCCCCGCCGCGGCATAGCCCGTCAAACCGGCGGCGCGGGTGGAGCTGTCTTCCATCGTCACGCGGAGGCCCTTGGCGATCAGCGCGCGAACCCCATCCGGTGTGACGCCGCAGCGTTGCTCGTTCTCGCGTTGTTCGGCGCGGATCCACAGATGGGTCATGTCGGTCCTTTCACAGATGGGTGCGGGCAAACTGGCGGTCGGGGCCTTCCAGATGGGGTAGCGCGTTGAACTGGGTCAGGGCGAGGTGCCCTTCGAGCGGCAACCAGCGGCTGAGCGAGGTGTTCTCGATCGCGAGACACACCCGCGCCATGGCCTCCAGCGACAGGCCCAGCGTGATCCGCATCGCCATGCCGATGACGCCGCCCGAGGTGATCACGATGCTGCGCCCGTCATTCTGCATCAGGTCACGCAGGCCCGCGCCGACGCGGGTTTCGAAATCGGCGAAGCTTTCGGGCGTATCGGCGATCTCATGGGCCTGCCACGCGGCCAGCATCCGGGGCATGAACTGCACGAAATCCTCGCGCGTGTCCGGGATGGCGACCCCGTGCTGCGCCTCGAACAGATGCGCGATGGTGAAGAACTCCATCTCGTCGAATCGGGCATCGGTCTCTGCCCCCTCGATCCCCATCGCGTCAGCCGTCTGCCGGTGTCGGTGCAGCCCGCCGCGATAGCTATGCGCAAAGACCTCACCGGCGTCGCCCAGATGCGCGCCGAGCCAACCCGCCTGCCGCGCGCCAAGTTCGCTGAGCTGGTCATAGCTGACCTCGTCTCGGGCTGCGGTATTGGCCTGGCCGTGGCGGACAAGGGTGATCTGGGACATGCGGGCTCTCCTTCGCCGATGGTCTAGGCGTTTGGCAGCGCGGGGAAAAGGCACGATGACGGAAAAACGCGCGGGGCCGTCGCGCATGGGGGTCTTTCGCTGCCCGCGCTTTGGCATAGAATGGGGCCAAGCAACCGGGAGGCCCCTTCACATGTCCGACGCAATCCGTTTCCAGCTCGATGGCGAAGAGGTCACGGCCGAGAAGGGCATGACCATCTGGGAGGTGGCGAACGGCCGGGGTCTGGTCATCCCGCATCTGTGCCACAAGCCGCAGCCCGGCTATCGCCCCGACGGCAATTGCCGCGCCTGCATGGTCGAGATCGAGGGCGAGCGGGTGCTGGCGGCCTCGTGCATCCGCGAACCGTCCGAGGGGATGGTGGTGACGACCAATTCGGGCCGTGCGAAATCCGCGCGCAGAATGGTGATGGAGATGCTGCTTGCCGACCAGCCCGAGCGTGACGCGGCGCATGACAAATCGAGCCACCTCTGGGACATGGCCGCGTTGTGCGGCGTCAGGACAAGCCGGTTGCCGACACTGGAGGCCGACCGGATTCCGATCCTCGATGACAGCCATGTCGCGATGCGCGTGAACCTGGATGCCTGCATCCAATGCGGGCTCTGCGTTCGGGCCTGCCGCGAGGTGCAGGTCAACGATGTGATCGGTATGGCGGGGCGCGGGCATGATGCCTACCCGGTCTTCGATCAGGCCGACCCGATGGGCGACAGCACCTGCGTGGCCTGCGGCGAATGCGTGCAGGCCTGCCCCACCGGCGCGCTGATGGAGGCGACGGTGCTGGATGACGCACAGGTCGGTGACCGGGCCGATTACGACAGCGAGACCGAAAGCGTCTGCCCCTTCTGCGGCGTCGGCTGCAAGGTCAGCCTCAAGGTCAAGGATGGCCGCATCAAATATGTCGAGGGCATCAACGGGCCCGCCAATGAAGGGCGGCTCTGCGTCAAGGGGCGGTTCGGGTTCGACTATATCCACCATCCGCACCGCCTGACCAAGCCGCTGATCCGACGCGAGGATGCGCCCGCGAAGGGGCTGAACGTGGACCCCGCCAACTGGCAGACGCATTTCCGCGAGGCCAGTTGGGAGGAGGCGATGGAGGCCGCCGCCGGGGGCCTCAGCCGGTTGCGCGAGACCCATGGCGGGCGGTCCGTGGCAGGGTTCGGGTCCGCCAAATGCACGAATGAGGAAGCCTACCTGTTCCAGCGCTTCATCCGTGAAGGCTTCGGGCACAACAATGTCGATCACTGCACGCGGCTCTGCCATGCGTCCTCGGTCTCGGCGCTGATCGAGAATGTCGGCTCGGGCGCGGTCACGGCCACGTTCAACGAGATCAAGAACGCCGATGTGGCGATTGTCATTGGCGCGAACCCGGTCGAGAACCACCCCGTTGCCGCGACCTATTTCAAGCAGTTCACCAAGCGCGGCGGCAAGCTGATCGTGATGGATCCGCGCGGCGTGGGCCTGCGCAAGTTCGCCAGCCACATGCTGCAATTCCGCCCCGGCGCGGATGTCTCGATGCTGAACGCGATCATGCACGTGATCGTGGAGGAGGAGCTTTACGACAAGCAATATATCGAAGCCTATACAGAGAACTGGGAGGCCGAGAAGGCGCATCTGGCCGATTTCAGCCCCGAGAAGATGGAGGCCATCTGTGGCGTTGCGCCGGACGTGATCCGCGACGTGGCGCGGACCTTCGCGCGGGCCAAGGCGGGGATGATCTTCTGGGGGATGGGCGTCAGCCAGCATATCCACGGCACGGATAACTCGCGCTGCCTGATCGCACTGGCGCTGATGTGCGGCCATGTCGGTCGGCCCGGCACCGGGCTGCACCCCCTGCGCGGGCAGAACAACGTGCAAGGCGCGTCGGATGCGGGCCTGATCCCGATGTTCCTGCCGGATTACCAGAGCGTCACCGATGACCGGATCCGCAAGAACTACACCGATGTCTGGGGCGCGCAGGATTTCTCGGCCGAAAAGGGCCTGACCGTGACCGAGATCGTCGACGCGGTGTATGCGGGCGATATCAAGGGCATGTATATCCAGGGCGAGAACCCGGCGATGAGCGACCCGGATGTCGATCACGCCCGCGACGCCTTCGCCAAGCTGGAGCACCTGGTCGTGCAGGACATCTTCCTGACCGAGACCGCGAATTTCGCCGATGTGATCCTGCCCGCCTCGACGCTTTACGAGAAGAGCGGCACCGTTTCCAACACCAACCGGCAGGTGCAGATGGTGCGCCCCGCCGTCAGCCCGCCGGGCGAGGCGCGGGAGGATTGGGCCGTGACCGTGGAGCTTGCGCAGCGGATCGGGCTGGACTGGACGTTTACCCATCCCAGCCAGGTCTTCGCCGAGATGAAGCAGAACATGGGCAGCCTCGACAACATCACCTGGGAGCGGTTGGAGAAAGAGACCGTGACCTACCCCTCGCTCTCCCCGGAAGACCCCGGCCAGGCGGTGGTATTCGGCGATGGTTTCCCGCGCGCAAATGGCCGCGCCCGGTTCGCGCCCGCCAGTGTGATCGCGCCCGACGAGGCGCCGGATGCCGAATATCCGATGATCCTGACCACGGGGCGGCAGTTGGAACATTGGCACACGGGCTCGATGACACGGCGGTCCAAGGTGCTGGACGCGGTGGAGCCGGAGGCAAACTGCTCGCTCAACCCCCGCACGCTGAAATTGATGGGGGTGGAACCCGGCGAGATGATCCGCCTGACCACGCGGCGCGGCTCGATCGAGATCATGGCGCGGGCCGATCGCGCGATTGCCGAGGATATGGTGTTCGTCCCCTTCGCCTATGTCGAGGCGGCGGCCAATGTGCTGACCAATCCGGCGATTGACCCCTACGGCAAGATCCCCGAGT
This sequence comes from Alterinioella nitratireducens, assembly GCF_013155465.1. Classification (GTDB taxonomy): domain Bacteria; phylum Pseudomonadota; class Alphaproteobacteria; order Rhodobacterales; family Rhodobacteraceae; genus Alterinioella; species Alterinioella nitratireducens. The sequence goes on from NZ_JABJVX010000002.1 coordinate 398,143, forward strand.
TCAAATTCGCCGCCGTGCGGGTCGAGAAGACGGGCCAGGTCGCGGCGGAGTAGCGGTCAGTAGAACCCGAGGCCCTGCCGGATTACCGGCAGCAGCGCGGCGGCGACGATGCCGACACCCGCGCCGATCACCAGGCGCGGCAGGAAGGTGCCGAAGCGCGGACTGGCGATGCTGAGCGCGCCGCAGACTGTCGCGTAGAATCCGAGGGTTATTGGGTCCATGCCGGGCAAGGTAGCATAAACCGCCCGACCCCGCGCCGTTTTCTTGCGGGGATTGCAACGCCTGCGCGGTGGAGGCAATCTGGCGGTCATGAACATAGATCCTGACCGCTTCCTGTCCGACCTCCACCACCTGCGCAGTTTTGGCGCGACCGGCCCCGGCGTCGTGCGCCGCGCCTTTTCACCGCCCGATATCGCGGCGCGGGAATGGCTGGTCGACCAGATCAATGCCGCCGGACTGGCCCCCCATGTCGACCCGGCGGGCAATGTCTTCGGGCTGGCCGGGGGGCGCTCCTTGCTGATCGGCTCGCATAGCGACACGCAGCCCGAGGGCGGCTGGCTGGACGGGGCGCTTGGCGTCATCGCGGGGCTGGAGATCGCGCGCGCGTCGGCAGGGGTGGGCGGACCACCGATTTCTTTCGTCAGCTTCCAGGATGAGGAGGGACGCTTTGGCGCGCTCACCGGCAGCGATGTCTGGTCTGGGACCGTCAGCATGGCGGAGGCCGATCAATATGCCGACCGGGATGGCGTGCGCTTTGGCACCGCGCGTCAGGGGCTGGCGCATCTGATGGCGGAGGAGTTCGTCGATCCCGCCCGGTTTAGCGGTTTCCTGGAGATGCATATCGAACAGGGCCCGGTGCTGGACATGGCGGGCGAGGCGGTGGGGGTCGTGACCTCGATCGTCGGCTCGCGGCAGTTGCAGGTGACTCTGAAAGGCCAGCAGAACCACGCCGGAACCACCCCGATGGCGATGCGGCGCGACGCGTTTCAGGGCGCGGCGGAGGTGGCGGTGCGTCTGCGCGGGCGGATGGCCAATGTGGTCACGCCGGAGTCCGTCTGGACCATCGGCAATATGCGGGTGCATCCCGGTGCGTCCTCCATCGTGCCGGGGCTGGCGGAGTTTCCGCTGCAATGGCGCGACCGCGACGGTGACCGGCTGGACCGGATGGAGGACGTGATCCGCGCCGTTCTGGATGAAGTGGCGGAGGAAACCGGGCTGGAGGTGACGGCACGGCAGATGCGCGCCGATCTGGTGCCGGTGGCGATGGACGCGGGCATGCAGGCCGCGCTGAGCAAGGCGGCGGAGGTCCACGCGGCGGGGCGCTGGCGGTCGATGCCCTCGGGCGCGCTGCACGATGCGTCGAACGTGTCGCGGCTGATGCCCGTGGGAATGCTCTTCGTGCCCTCCATCGGCGGGATCAGCCACGATTTCGCCGAGAACACCGCCGAGGGCGACCTCGTCACCGGCCTGACGGTGCTGGCGGAGGCGGCAGAGCGGCTGGCACGGTAGGGAACCCTCCTGCGGTCTGGGGCGTTTGCCTTGCAAGAGACCGTCAACCACGAGGAGAGTTCGCAATGGTCGATACCTATCCGATTCCCCCCGCCAATATTGAACCCAACGTCGATACCGCCGGATTGCAGAACGTGCTGACGCATACCGTGCACGCCAAGGACCGGCTGCAAACCGTGCGCGAGAACCTGGACCGGACGACGTTGAACGTCGCCGACAGCCTGATCGCCAAGCATATCGCCCATTCCGAACAGCTGTCCCGCATGATCACCGAAAAGGGCGGCAAGCCGGATGCCAGCGGCGGGGTCGGCTCAAGCCTGTCGGCTTCGCTCAGCAAGATCGGGGCGATGTTCGACGATGACACCGCCGATTCGATGGAAACGATCCGCGACGGCGAAGAGGAGGTCATGGACGCTTTCGGCGAAGCGCTTGGCAAGATCACCGACGGGCCGGAACATGACGAGCTGGTCGAGATGCGCGACGAGATTTCGCGGATTTGCAAGGGCGATACCGTCGCCTAGCCCCAGGTCACATCCCCCAGAAAAATATACCCCGCGCCGTAGATCGTCTTGATCAGGCGCGGGTTCTTGGGGTCTTCGCGCAGCTTGGTGCGCAACCGGCTGACGCGGACATCCATGGCGCGGTCGAAGCTTTCGCCCGCCGCACCGCCAAGCGTTTCCTGCATCTGCTGGCGTGAAATCAGGCGCTTGGGGCTGTCGAGGAAGAGGCGGAGAACCTCGCCCTCGGCGTGGGAAAAGCTGACCTCGTCGCCGTTTTCGGCCACCAGCACGTAGCGGTCGAAATGCGCAGTCCAGCCCGCGAAACGGGCGGTTTGCGCCTCGGCGGGCTTGGCTCTGGCGTCGCGCAGGCGAACGCGGACGCGGGCCACGACCTCGGCCGGGTCGAAGGGCTTGATGATGTAATCGTCGGCCCCCAGTTCCAGCCCGGTCACCCGGTCCTGCACCTGTGCGCGGCCTGAAATGATGATGATTGCCGCCCCGGATTCCAGCGCCAGCCGATGCACCAGCGCCAGCCCGTCGCGGTCGGGCAGGCCCAGATCGACCAGGCAGACATCGGGCGTGGTGGATTGCAGCGCGGCCTCGAACTCGGTCGCGCGGGCATAGGTGGCAGTGCGGAATCCGGCCTCCTGCAATGCTTCGGACAGCATCAGCCTTATCTGGGGTTCGTCGTCCAGGATGGCGACAAGGGGCGCGGTCATGGCGCGACCTCCTGGCTGAGGACGGCATGTAGCTGCCCGGCGTTGAAGGGTTTCGACAAGACCGGCCAGCGCGCCGCGCCACGGGCGCGCAACGGGTGCGTTTCGGGCAGCGAGGTCATCAGCGCCAGCCGCAGGTCGGGACGTTGATCCGCGATGCGCTCCAGCAGGTCGACGCCGGTGGTGTGGCCCGGCAGCTTGATATCCGACAGGACCGCGTCGATGGCGGGCAGGTCCGACAGCGTCAGCGCCTCGGTGAAATTGTCGGCCTCGATCACCTGGTGGCCCTGATCGGTCAGCATCTCGCGGACCGAGACGCGCAGGGCGGGCATGTCTTCCACCAGCAGCACCAGCTTGGGTTGCGCGGCGTCGGCGGGCACGGGGCGCAGCGGCAGGCGCAGGGTGACGCGCGCGCCGCCCTGGTGGTTGGCAAGCGTGACATTGCCGCCCGACAGCTTGGCCATGTCGAACACCATCGACAGGCCGAGCCCCGATCCGGCCTGTCCCTTGGTGGTAAAGAACGGATCCAGCGCGCCGGCAAGCGCCTCGCGGGAAAATCCCGGCCCGCTATCCTCGACCACGATCTCGAACCAGGTGTCGCGGACCTTGTGGGCGCGGAGGGTAATCGTGCCGCGCTCTGCCCCGATGGCGTCGCGGGCATTGAGGACCAGGTTCAACAGGCTGTCCTGCAGCGAGCCTTCGTCGAGCATCAGCAACTCTTCCGGCAGGCTCTGCGTGATGGAGAGGTCGATATGGTCGGGCAGGGGCGCGCGGGCGAGCGCGGCGAAATTTTCGAAGAACCGGCGCATCTCGACCGGCGCGGGGGCCAGTTCGCGGGGCCCCGAGATATGCGCGATCCGGTCCAGCAACGTGCCACCCCGGCGCGCGGCGGCGGTCGTCGCGGCGGTCATTTCGCGCGCGGCATCGCTGAGCGGGGTCTTTTCCAGGCGGCTTTGCAGCCCGAGGATGATGGTCAGCAGGTTCGAGAAATCATGCGCCAGCCCGCTGGTCAGTTGCGCCGCCAGTTCCCGCTTGTGGGTCTGGGCCAGCGCTTCGCGGGTCTGGGTTTCCTCGGTCACGTCGGTCGACAGCAGGTAGGCCCCGCCATCGGTGGTGTCGGGGGTGAAGGCGGTGCGGATGCGACGGCCCGAATCCGCATCGGTGAATTCATACACGCAAGCGCTTCCGTCCAGCGCCTTGTGCAGGAAGGGCCGCAGCCGCCGCGCCAGCGCGGGGCCAAGCGCGTCATCGAAATGCAGCCCGGTGATGTCGGCGCGGCGCCCCGGCAGAAGGGTCGAAAGCCGCCTGTTGGTATAGAGATAGACCTCGTCGCGGCTGATATGGGCGATATGGGCGGGCATCATCTCGGTGGTCAGGCGGGTGCGGGCCTCGGCCTCGGCCAGGCCGCGCTTGGCCTCCTCCAGTTGCGCGATGGTCGCTTCCAGCTGGCGGTTGGTGCGGGCCAGTTCCTCGGCATGGGTCAAAAGCTGGTCGGAGAGTTCCTCTGACCGGGCGCGCAACAGCCCCTCCTGGTTCTTGATCGACGTGATGTCGGTATAGACCGTGACCCAACCGCCGCCGGGCAGGGGGCTGCCCTCGACGCTGATGGTGCGCCCGTTGGACCGGGTGCGTTCCATGTAATGCGGCACGAAATCACGGGCCTGGTCGACACGGACCTGCACGAACGCGTCAATATCCTCGACCGCGCCGTATTCACCGGTGGTGGCGAGGTAGCGGATGGTTTCGTCGAAGGGTGCTCCGGGGGTGACAAGATGTTGGGGCAGTCCGAACATCGTCTGGTAGGGCCGGTTACAAACCGCCAGCCGCAGGTTGCTGTCGAAGATCGACAGCGCCTGCTGGATCAGGTTCAACCCGGCGCGGGTCATCTGGGCGGTGGCGTCCGATCTGGCCATGTGCTCTCTCCGGGTCAGCCTGTCATGGCTACACCGCCGCGCAGGGCGCCGCCAAGCCCTGTTACAATTCGTTAGGATTGCGCAAAAGTCAGGACAAATTTGCCGGTGACAGATGTGCAGGTCACGTTTCGCGCAGTGAGTCGCGCAGGGGAAGGCGTGACCACGGTGCCGGGGATAGCCCGGTCAGGGGAGGAAGACATTTGGCTGAGAAGACCGCGGTCCGGGGACGCCCCCAATCCGTGCCGGAATTGCTGGCGCGCAATGTCGCGCAGTTCGGCAGCAAGCCGGCCTATCGGGAAAAGGAATTCGGGATCTGGCAAAGCTGGACCTGGCGCGAGGCCGCCGTCGAGATCGAGTCCATCGCGCTCGGCTTTCTGGCGCTGGGGGCTGCCGAGGGCGACCATATCGCCATCATCGGCCGCAACCGTCCCGCGCTTTACTGGTCGATGGTCGCCGCGATGAAGATCGGCGCGGTTCCGGTGCCGCTTTACCAGGATGCCAGCGCTGAGGAGATGGCCTATGTCGTCGATCATTCCGGCGCGCGCTTTACCATCTGCGGCGATCAGGAGCAGGTCGACAAGGTGATCGAGGTGCAGGAGACGGTCAAATGCGTCGAGCACATCATCTACCAGGATCCGCGCGGATTGCGGAAATACGACCACACCACGCTGCACGCGCTCTCTGACATCCAGGGCGAGGGCCGCGCCGCGCGCGAGAGGCTGATGCCGGAGCTTGAGCGCCGCGAGGGCAAGCTGGAATATGACGACACCTGCGTGATGCTCTACACCTCGGGCACCACGGGCAAGCCCAAGGGCGTGGTGCTATCGAACCGCAACGTGATCGAGACGGCCAAGAATTCGTCGGAGTTCGATCACCTGCGTCCCTCCGAAGACATCCTGGCCTATCTGCCGATGGCCTGGGTCGGTGATTTCATCTTCTCCATCGGGCAGGCCTATTGGACGGGGTTCTGCACCAACTGCCCCGAAAGCGCCGACACGATGATGACCGACCTGCGCGAGATCGGGCCGACCTATTACTTTGCCCCGCCGCGCGTGTTCGAGACGCAATTGACCAATGTGATGATCCGCATGGAGGATGCGGGGAAATTCAAGAAGCGCCTTTTCGACAAGTACATGGCGCACGCGAAAAAGGTCGGTCCCGCCATATTGGACGGCAAGCCGGTCAGCATGGGCGACAGGATCAAGTACTGGATCGGCGACAAGCTGATCTACGGCCCGTTGAAGAACACGCTCGGGTTTTCGCGCGTGCGCGTGGGCTATACGGCGGGGGAGGCGATTGGGCCGGAGATCTTCGAGTTCTACCGCTCGCTCGGCATCAACCTGAAACAGCTCTACGGCCAGACCGAGGCGACCGTGTTCATCACCGCGCAGCCCGATGGCGAAGTGCGCGCCGATACCGTGGGTGTGCCGTCGCCCGGCGTCGAGATCAAGATCGCCGAGAATGGCGAGATCTTCTATCGCTCGCCCGGCACATTCGTGGAGTATTACAAGAACCCCGAAAGCACGGCGGATACCAAGGACGCGGAAGGGTGGGTGGCCACTGGCGATGCGGGCTTCTTCGAGGAAGAGACCGGGCATCTGCGCATCATCGACCGCGCCAAGGATGTGGGGCAGATGGCCGATGGCAGCCTGTTCGCGCCGAAATATGTTGAAAACAAGCTGAAATTCTACCCCGACATCCTGGAGGCCGTGGTTTTCGGCAATGGCCGCAACCGCTGCACCGCCTTCATCAATATCGACCTGACCGCCGTGGGCAACTGGGCCGAGCGCAACAATATCGCCTATGGGTCGTATCAGGAACTGGCGCAGCACCCGCGGGTTCTGAACACCATTCAGGAACATGTCGAGACGGTGAACAAGTCCCTGGCCAATGACGAGATGCTGTCAGGCTGCCAGATCCACCGCTTCCTGATCCTGCACAAGGAACTGGATGCCGATGACGGCGAGATGACGCGGACCAGAAAAGTGCGCCGCAAGATCATCGAGGAGAAATTCCACGACCTGATCACCGCGCTCTATGACGGGTCGGACGAAATCTACACCGAGACCGAAGTGACCTATGAGGATGGCCGCAAGGGCAAGATCAAGGCCACGCTCCAGATCCGCGACGCGGCGGTGATCGAGGATACGGCACATACGAGGGTGGCTGCGGAATGAATGACATGAGCACCAGCACCGTCACCGAGGACGGGCGCACGATTGGCGGCGTCATGATGGAGATGCGCAATATTACCCTGCGGTTCGGGGGCGTTGTGGCGATCAAGGACATCTCCTTCGACATCCGCGAGGGCGAGATCCGGGCCATTATCGGGCCCAATGGCGCGGGGAAATCCTCGATGCTGAACGTGATCTCGGGCTTCTACCATCCGCAGGAGGGCGAGGTCTGGTATCACGGCGCCCGCCGCAAGGCGATGAAGCCCTACCAGGTCGCCCGGCAGGGCATCGCGCGGACCTTCCAGAACATCGCCCTTTTTGACGGGATGAGCGTGCTGGACAACATCATGACCGGGCGGATCAACCACATGAGCTCCAGCTTTCTCGACCAGGCGATCTGGTGGGGAAAGGCGCAGCGCGAAGAGGTGGAGCATCGCCGCAAAGCCGAGGAAATCATTGACTTTCTCGAGATCCAGGCGATCCGCAAGACACCTGTTGGGCGGCTGCCTTATGGCTTGAAGAAGCGGGTCGAACTGGCCCGCGCGCTGGTGGCGGAACCCAAGCTGCTCCTGCTCGATGAACCGATGGCGGGGATGAACGTGGAGGAGAAGGAAGACATGTCGCGCTTCATCCTCGACGTGAACGATGAGTTCGGCACCACCATCGCCCTGATCGAGCACGATATGGGCGTGGTCATGGACCTGTCCGACCGTGTCGTGGTGATGGATTACGGCAAGAAGATCGGCGATGGCAGCCCCGACGAGGTGCGCCAGAACCAGGAGGTTATCGACGCCTATCTGGGGGTGGCGCATGACTGAATTTCCTCTGAAACGGGCGTACACCCCCCGTACACCCCCCGATGCACCCCCTGTACAGACGGCATGGCGTTTCGGAGTTGCGTCGATCTTTTCGGTGTTGGCCTCGTCTGTCGCAGCGCAGGACACCCCCGCTGAGTGGGCGGTGCATCGAATCTATGCCGACTACAACTTTTGCCGCGAAATCATCATGAACGCTAACCCGATAATTGGTCCGCACGCGATTGCGGGGCTGGCGGCGGATGCCGCCAACGGTGCGGTGCGTCTGGATGTAACCCTGCACTCCGCCACGCAGGGCGGCAGCGGGTTGGCGGAGTACAGGTTTCATAACGGCGAGGGCCTTCTGATGCGCTGCAGTTTTTTTGCGCCGCTTGCCCCCGCGACCGCCAACGAGGTGCGCGCGCTGATGGAGGACGGATATGGCGACCCGATCGCCGCGCCCAACTTCATGCCGCATGACGAGTCCGCAGGCAGTCGTAGGGTCTTCCCCTGTATCGATCCGGACCAACCAGGAGCGCCGCAGACGAATATTCATGCCGAGATCTTTGAAGACGTCAATCAGGACGGTGTGCCAGGCTACCGGATCTTTTTCAGTGTTTTCTTTGACGATGTGCCGCTCGCCTGTTCGGAGCGACTTCAATGATCGTGACCCAACCCGTTAACACCCTAGCAATGAGGCCGCGACATGCCTGAACAACTCATCTTCGCGATGGAGGTCACGCTCAACGGCCTGATGACCGGCGTGATGTATTCGCTGGTGGCGCTCGGCTTCGTGCTGATCTTCAAGGCCTCCGGCATCTTCAATTATGCGCAAGGGGTGATGGCCCTTTTCGCCGCCATGACGCTGGTCGGCATCCAGGAGGGGCGGGTGCCGTTCAGTCACCTGATCAACGCCATCTTCGGCACCGAGATCTACGATTTCGGCTGGGATGTGCCGGCGCTGCTGGCGATCCTTCTGACGGTGCTGGTGATGGTCGGCTTCGCCTTCTTCGTGCAGAAGGTGATCTTCAAGCACCTCGTGGGGCAGGAGCCGATCATCCTCTTCATGGCCACCATCGGCCTTGCCTATTTCCTGGAAGGGGTGGCCGACCTGATGTGGGGGTCCGAGATCCGGACGCTGGATGTGGGCCTGCCTCAGGGCATCAACCTGGCGATTGACGAGACCACCTTCAACTGGTTCGGCTACGGCTTCTTCATCGACAACCTCGATATCGTCGCCACCATCGTGGCCGCCGTGCTGGTCGCCGGGCTGGTGGCGTTCGCGCAATACACCAAGCAGGGCCGCGCCATGCGGGCGGTGGCCGATGACCACCAAGCGGCGCTGTCGGTGGGCATCTCGCTGAATTTCGTCTGGATCCTCGTGTGGTCGCTGGCGGGCTTTGTCGCGCTGGTTGCGGGCATCATGTGGGGCGCGAAATCGGGGGTTCAGTTCTCGCTGAGCCTGATCGCGCTGAAGGCGCTGCCGGTGCTGATGCTGGGCGGCTTCACCTCGATCCCCGGCGCGATTGTCGGCGGGCTGATCATCGGCGTGGGCGAGGCATTGTTCGAGTTCTCGGTCGGGCCGCTGATCGGGGGGGCGACGGAAAACTGGTTCGCCTATGTGCTGGCGCTGCTGTTCCTCGTGTTCCGGCCGCAGGGCCTCTTTGGGGAGAAGATCATTGAGAGGGTGTGACGAGCGCCGGGAAAGGGCTCCGGTGGAGCGTTTTCAGCGAGGGACGGGCGGAGCCCCTGCCGGTGCGGCATGGTGGGTGAACCCGCGCGGGCGCGGACCCATCCACCCAAGGGGGGATGCGACATGGCCAAGCTGATTGCGATCCTGAATGTCATCGCCTGGTCGGGGTTCTGGGCCTTCGGCTATCTCGCGCTGAGCGCGGATGCCGGTCACACCGGGCATGTGACCGTGGCCGTCATCCTTGCCGCCATCGGCGCGGGGCTGGGCCTCTTCGCCTATCTCTGGCTGGTGCGCCATTCCGAGCGCACCGGCTACGCCACGCCCGCCAACCGGGCCGATCATACAATCGAAGATGAGGAAACCGTCTGATGTTCTATCGTGAAGCAGGTGACTTCAAGACCACCTATGCCGCCGACAACCAGACCTTTCCCATCGCCTTCGACCGGTGGCGCTACTGGGCGGTCCTATTCGTGGCGGTCTTCGTCATTCCCCTTGTCATCAACGATTACTGGGCCAACGCGCTGCTGATCCCGTTCCTGATCTATGCCATTGCCGCCATCGGGCTGAATATCCTGACCGGCTATTGCGGGCAGGTCAGCCTTGGCACCGGCGGGTTCATGGCGGTGGGGGCCTATGCGACCTACAAGCTGATGACGGCCTTTGTCTGGATGGACATGGTGACGATCACGCTTCTGTCGGGGCTGATCACGGCGGGGGTGGGCGTTCTCTTTGGCCTGCCGAGCCTGCGGATCAAGGGGTTCTACCTGGCGGTGGCGACATTGGCGGCGCAGTTCTTCCTGGTCTGGATCTTCAACCGGGTGCCGTGGTTCTACAACTATTCCGCCTCGGGCCAGATCAACGCGCCCGAGCGGATGATGTTCGGGGTGCCGGTGACCGGGCCGAATGCCGAGGTCTGGGTGAAATACCTCTTTGCGCTGGGCTTTGTCATCGTGCTGTCCTGGGTCGCGCGCAACCTGACGCGCGGATCGGTCGGGCGGCAATGGATGGCGATCCGCGACATGGATATCGCCGCCGAGATCATCGGGGTGAACCCGCTGAAGGCCAAGCTGACGGCCTTTGCGATCTCCTCGTTTTTCGTGGGCGTGTCCGGGGCGCTGCTGTTCTCGATCTTCCTGGGCGCGGTCGAGGTCGGCGAAGCCTTCGGCATCTCCAAGTCGTTCCTCGTGCTGTTCATGGTGATCATCGGGGGGTTGGGGTCGATCTTCGGCAGCTTCGCGGGGGCGGCCTTCATGGTGCTGTTGCCGGTGGTGCTGAAGATCGTCGGCGTCGACATGTTCGGCTGGCCCACCGATATCGTGCAGCATCTGCAATTCGTCATCGTCGGCGGGCTGATCGTCTTCTTCCTGATCGTCGAGCCGCATGGCCTGGCGCAGCTGTGGCGCCTGGCGAAGGAAAAACTGAGACTCTGGCCGTTCCCGCATTGACGGGTGGGGCCACAACAACAACGACATCCAAAGGATCCAAGGGAGGACCAAAGATGAAGAAACTTCTGACACTGACCGTGGCGGGCCTGATGGCCGCGGGACCGGCGATGGCCGAGCTCGTGTTCCCGTCGCTGAGCTACCGGACCGGGCCCTATGCGGCGGGGGGCATCCCCTTTGCCGATGGCTATGCCGACTACTTCACGCTGCTGAACGAGCGTGACGGCGGCATCGGCGGCGTGATGACGCGCGTGCCCGAATGCGAGACCGCCTATAACACCGAGCGCGGCGTGGAATGCTACGAGGCCACCCGCGGTGAAGGCGCGCTGGTCTATCAGCCGCTGTCGACCGGCATCACCTACCAGCTGATCCCGCGCGTGACCGCCGATGGCATCCCGCTGCACACGATGGGCTATGGCCGCACCTCGGCCGCCAATGGCGAAGTGTTCGAATGGGTCTTCAACTACCCGGCGAATTACTGGGATGGCGCATCGGTGATCATCAACTACCTGCTGGAGCAGAATGAGGGCTCGCTGGAGGGCCAGAAGATCGCGCTGCTCTACCACAACTCGGCCTATGGCCGCGAGCCGATCCGCACGCTGGAGATCCTGGCCGAGGAGCATGGCTTCGAGCTGGTGCAACTGGCCGTCGATCACCCCGGCCAGGAACAGGGCAACCAATGGCTGACCATCCGCCGCGAGCGTCCCGATTATGTCGTGATGTGGGGCTGGGGCGTGATGAACCAGGTCGCGGTGCAGGAAGCCGCCAACATCCGGTATCCGATGGATCAGTTCATCGGCAACTGGTGGGCCGGTGCCGAACATGACGTGATGCCCGCCGGTGCCGATGCCGATGGCTACCTGTCGCTGAACATGAACGTGCTGGGCGATCTGCCGGTCTTCGACGAGATCCAGCAGTATGTGCATGATGCCGGCCTTGCCGCCGGTGACGGCTCGAACCTCGGCTCAGTGCTCTATACCCGTGGCATGTATGCCGCGATGCTGGCCGCCGAGGCCGCTCGCACTGCGCAGGAAATCCACGGTGTCGACCAGATCGACGCATCCATGATGCGCGACGGCATGGAAGCGCTGGAAATCACCGAAGAGCGGATGGAAGAACTGGGCATGCCCGGCGTCGGCCCCGCCTTTGAGGTGACCTGCGCCAACCATGGCGGCCCCGGCATGGGCCGTATCCAGCAGTGGAACGCCGCCGATCAGGAATGGGTCACGCTGACCGATTTCATCGCGCCCGACGATTCCGTCACGCAGCCGCTGATCGAGGAAGACTCGATGGCCTTCGCGGAAGAAAGCGGAATCGAGCCGCGCGACTGCGCGATGTAAGCCGACGCCAGACCATCCCCGGCGGCGGCACAGCGCCCGCCGCCGGGACATCTTTCACGACTGATTTAGGCCGAGAGAGGCCGGAGATTTCGCCATGCTGGACGCCGCACCGACCGATCAGGACACCCTGCTTGAGGTCAACAATATCGAGGTGATCTACAATCACGTCATCCTGGTGCTGAAGGGCGTCAGCCTGAAGGTGCCCAAGGGCGGCATCACCGCGCTGCTTGGCGGCAACGGGGCGGGCAAGACGACGACGCTGAAGGCCGTGTCCAACCTGCTGCATAGTGAGCGCGGCGAGGTTACCAAGGGCTCGATCGTCTATCGCGGCGAGCGGGTGCAGGACCTCAGCCCCTCGGACCTCGTCGAACGCGGCGTGATCCAGGTGATGGAGGGCCGCCACTGTTTCGAACACCTGACCATCGAGGAAAACCTGCTGACCGGCAGCTACACCCGCAAGGACGGGCGCGCTGCCATCGCCGCCGATCTCGATCTGGTCTATGACTATTTCCCCCGGCTCAAGGAACGCCGCCGCAGCCAGGCGGGCTATACCTCGGGCGGGGAACAGCAGATGTGCGCCATCGGCCGCGCGCTGATGAGCCGCCCGGAGACCATTTTGCTGGATGAGCCCTCGATGGGCCTGGCCCCGCAACTGGTCGAGGAGATCTTCGGCATCGTGAAGGGCCTGAATGAGAACGAGGGCGTGACCTTCCTGCTGGCCGAGCAGAACACCAACGTGGCGCTGCGCTTCGCGCATTACGGCTACATCCTGGAATCGGGCCGCGTCGTGATGGACGGCCCCGCCGCCAGCCTGCGCGAGAACCCGGATGTGAAGGAATTCTACCTCGGCATGTCCGAGGAGGGCCGCAAATCGTTCCGCGATGTGCGGTCGTATCGTCGCCGCAAGAGGTGGTTGAGCTGATGAAGGACGCTGTTGTGACATCGCATTTCGACAAGCTGGAAACCCGCAGCGCCGATCAGCGGGCCGCCGATATCGCCAGGGCCCTGCCCGAGCAGATCGCGCGGGCGCAGGCGTTGGCGGGGTATGCAACCTCTCTGGCCGGGATCGACGCGGCCTCGGTGACCGACCGCACCGCGCTTGCCGCGCTGCCGGTGCTGCGCAAATCCGAGATCGGCAAGGCGCAGGCGGGGGAGGCACCGCTTGGCGGGTTCGCGGGCCCGGTCAGCGGATTCGCGCATATCTTCCAAAGCCCCGGGCCGATCTATGAGCCCGGCAACATCGGTGATGACTGGTGGCGCATGGGCCGGTTCCTGCATGCCGCCGGTGTGGGCAAGGGCGATATCGTGCAGAACTGTTTCGGCTATCACCTGACGCCCGCCGGCATGATCTTCGAATCGGGGGCGCGCGCCGTGGGGGCGACCGTGCTGCCCGCGGGCACCGGCCAGACCGAGCTGCAAGCCCGCGCCGCGCATGACATCGGCGTCACCGCCTATGCGGGCACGCCGGATTTCCTGAAGGTGATCCTGGACAAGGCCGACCAGATGGGGCTTTCGCTGTCGATCACCAAGGCGGTGGTGGGCGGCGGGGCGCTGTTCCCCAGCCTGCGGCAGGAATATGCCGACCGGGGCATCGCCTGCCTGCAAAGCTATGCCACCGCCGATCTGGGCAATATCGCCTATGAAAGCGCCGCGATCGAGGGGATGATCGTCGATGAGGGCGTGATCGTCGAGATCGTGCGCCCCGGCACCGGGGATCCGGTCGCCGAGGGCGAAGTGGGCGAGGTCGTGGTCACAACGCTGAACCCCGATTACCCGCTGATCCGCTTTGCCACAGGCGATCTGAGCGCTGTCATGGCAGGCGAAAGCCCCTGTGGCCGCACCAATATGCGTATCAAGGGCTGGATGGGCCGCGCCGACCAGACCACCAAGATCAAGGGCATGTTCGTGCGCCCCGAACAGGTCGCCGACCTGGTCGCGCGCCATCCAGACCTGACCCGCGCCCGCGTCGTCGCGGAACGAGAAGGCGAGATGGACGTTATGCAGGTGCAACTGGAGACCGAGGCCACTGACGCAAGCGTTTATGAACAATCGGTTCTGGATACGCTAAAGTTGAGGGGGCGAATCGAGATCGTTCCGGTCGGATCCCTGCCGAATGACGGCAAAGTCATCGAGGATCGCCGCAGCTACGACTGATCTCGTGTGCCCCCCGATTTAAGAGGAGGTTTTCACATGGGATCGTTTGTTCGGGCATTGCTCTTGATGTCGGTGGCCCTGCCTGCGCAGGCCGACACCGCCTTTGTCGTCGGCACTGTCGATGGGATCGCCACCAACAGCTACGGCGCGCCGCGCTATGTCGGCACGGCGCTGCAACCGCTGGATCACGCGGGCTTCGAGGTGATCAGCGCCATCGACGCCGATACCGAGACCCTGCGCGGGCTGGTCGGCGAATTGGTCGCCATGCAGGAAGAGGACCGCATGGTCATCATCCTGGCGGGCCGGTTCGTGCATTTCGAGGGGCTGACCTGGTTCCTTGGGCGCGAGGCCGGGGTGCAGGGGCTTGGCTCGGTCTCGGGCGCGGGCATCCCGGTGCAGTTGCTTCTGGATATCGCGGCGGCCTCGGAGGGCCGCGCGCTGGTGCTGTTGGGCCCCGAGGACCAGGGCCTGCCGATGGGACCGGGGTTGAACGAGGGTCTTGGCAACCTGGAGGTGCCCGAGGGCGTGACGCTGGCCATCGGCCACCCCGCCGCCGTGGCCCGTTTCGCCACCCGCGAATTGCTGGTGCAGGGCCGACCCCTGCGCGCCGCCTTCGAGCGGGCACCGGGGTTGAGCGTGCAGGCGATCAACGCGCCCGATCAGCCTTTCATGCCCGCGCCCGTCGTGACACCCACCGTGCCGCCCGCCGACCAATCCTATTGGGAGGCGATGGTGGCGCTGAACAATGTCTTCGCCTACCAGGCCTATCTGAACCGCTATCCGAACGGCTATTACGCCGCCGAGGCGCAGGCCCGCATCGCGGCGCTGCAACCGCCGCAGCCGCAATTGACCCCCGAGGAGGTGGAGGCCGCGCTTGGCCTCAACCGCACCCAGCGCCGCCAGATCCAGCGCGATCTTGCGATTCTGAATTACTACAGCGCGGGGATAGACGGCATCTTTGGCCAGGGCACGCGCGGCGGCATCCGGGCCTGGCAGCGGGACAACAACCTGCAATCCACGGGCTACCTGGACGCGGCCCAGGTGCAGCGCCTGGCCGATCAGGGCGAGGTGCGCCGGGCCGAGCTTCAGGCCCAGGACCGCGCCTTTTGGCAGCAGACCGGCAGCGGCAATGACGAGGCGGGCCTGCGCGCCTATCTGAACCGCTATCCCAACGGAGAGTTCGCCGAGATTGCCCGCGAACGTATCGCCGCCATCGAGGAGGCGCGCGCCGAGCAGGCCGATATAGACTATTGGAACCAGACCGGGCGCGGCACCAACGAGGCGGGCTTGCGCGCCTACCTGCAACGCTATCCGCAGGGCCAGTTCGCGGGACTCGCCCGCCAGCGGCTGGAGGATATCGATGCGCAGCAGGATCGCGATTACTGGAGCCAGACCGGGGCGAATGGCACCGAGGCGGGCCTGCGCGCCTATCTGCAACGCTATCCGCAGGGCATCTTCAACCAGACCGCGCGCCAGCAGTTGAATGCGCTGGTCACGGCGGGCAATCACGGGCAGGCGTGGCAGCAGGCGCGCGCCGAAGACACGCTGGACGCCTATCGCGCCTTCATCAACACCTATCCGGACAGCCCGCATGTCCAGCGGGCCCGCGCGCGGATCAACGAAATCCAGGCCGATAACCAGGCCTGGCAGGCGGCCGTGAATGCGGGCACCGCGCAGGCCTATCGCGATTACCTGAACATCTACCCCGACGGCCGCCATGCCGACGACGCGCGGCAGCGATTGCAGACCGGGAACGCCGACGAACAGGCCTGGCGCACTGCGCGCGACCAGGACACGGTCGCGGCCTATCGCCAGTATCTGGACGATTTCAGCGAGGGCGCCCATGCCGCCGAGGCGCAGGCCCGGATCGACGCGCTGACCGGCGGCCCCAGCGATCCGGCGATCGGGCAGATGTCACAGGCGCAGCTTCAGCTTGCGGCCACCGGATTGCGCCGTGTGGGGTTGTTGCCGAATGGCAATGTGTCCGAGGCCGATATCGTCGCGTCGCTGCGCCGTTATCAGCGGTCGCGGGGCCTGGAGGAGACCGGCATGCTGGATCGGCAGACCATGGCGCTATTGACCGTGGAGGCATTGGGCGGGAACAACTGACCCGCGCCCGATGCCGTTGCGCGCCAGGTTCGCGATTGTCCAACATTGCCTGCCCGTCGGGCGGAACGCGCTTTTCGATCCACCTCGGGTCTTGGGTCAGGCAGAAATGCGGATCGCCGCATCGCAAGAAAAGCGCCGCGGGGGGATGTCCCTCGCGGCGCTTTTTCGAGTCTGCTCTGGTGGCAGGTTCAGCCCTGGCGGGCCTTGAACCGGCGCTGCGTCTTGTTGATCACATAGACACGGCCCTTACGGCGCACGACGCGGCAATCGCGGTGACGCTGCTTGAGCGAACGGAGCGAGTTTCTGACCTTCATCGGTCCTCTCCTCTATCGCGGCGCGGCGATGCGCCTTGGGGTTATGCCCTTGGGACAAGGGCGGAAAATGGTGGGCGATACTGGGATCGAACCAGTGACCCCTTCGATGTCAACGAAGTGCTCTACCGCTGAGCTAATCACCCCCTAAATCGCGAAACTGGACAAACCGGACACCGGCCAGCCGCAGCATCGCCACGTTGGGTAGGGGGTCTATAAAAGGAGTCGGGCAGGTGTTCAAGGGCTTTTGAAGCGCGTCAGAATCGCGCAATATGACAGGCGATGACAGAGCGTTCCCCCTCCCGTCCGGCCTACCGGCTCGAGTTGCCCGACAGGCAGGCCGGACCGGTCATTGTGGCCTCGCCGCATTCGGGCCGGCACTACCCGTGGAGCTTTGCGCGCAGCACGATCCTGGACGAACGCAGCATCCGGTCCTCCGAGGATGCCTTTGTCGATATGCTGGTGGGCGAGGCCCCGGCGCTTGGCGCGCCCTTGCTGGCCGCCGAGTACCCGCGCGCCTATATCGACCTCAACCGCAGCTGCGACGAGCTGGACCCCGCCGTGATCGAGGGCGTGGCCCGCGTGCCGTCCAATCCGCGCGTGTCCTCCGGTTTGGGCGTGATCCCGCGCGTGGTGGCGAACGGGCGGCTGATCTATCGCGGCAAGCTGACGAGGCGCGAGGCCGAGGCGCGGCTGGACGCGGTCTGGCACCCCTATCACGATTGCCTGGAGCGGCTGATGACCGACACGCTTGCGGGGTTCGGCCAGGCGGTGCTGCTGGACATCCATTCGATGCCGCATGAGGCGCTGGAAAACGTTGCCCGCAGCCCCGGCACCCCGCGCCCCGACGTGGTGATCGGCGACCGCTTCGGGGCCTCGGCCGGGGCGATGACGGTCGACGCGCTGGAGGCGGCGTTTCAGGGCAGCGGCCTCGTGGTCAGCCGCAACACCCCCTTTGCCGGGGCCTATATCGCGCAGCATTACGGGCGGCCCTCACGCGGGGCCCATGCGATCCAGATCGAGATCGACCGGTCGCTATACATGGATGAGGCGACGATCCGCCCGAACGGGAATTTCCGCCATGTGAAGGCGCTGATGACCGGGGTCATGCGGCAGATGATCGGGGCCGACGATGGCGCGATGCCGCTGGCGGCGGAGTAGGTTGCGGGGGTCGGGAGCCTCCCCTTACGTCGGCATTCGCCGCCTACCGGGCAATGGGCGCAGGTATTTTGGGCAAAATGAAAGAAGGGGCGGGCGTTACAGCATTCTGCGTTTCATCTGATCCCCACTGCATCGAAAGGCGCGTTCGACCGCAGGGAGAGGCAGCGTCTATCGATTCAAGACAAACGCAAAGTGCTTGAACCTTGATGTGGGGTTAACGCAGAGAGCGGCCTTTGACGATCGCATCGGCACCGAATTTGCGCCGAATCTCGTCGCTGGCGCGTTCGGCCTTGATACGGGCGGCCTCCTGCGGGTCGAGCAGGTTGCCGCTGCGGTCGGCGTGGTCCTCGGCCACCATATCCGATACGCCGACGCCGAGCAGGCGGTAGGGTTTTCCCTGCGGCACCTGGTCGAACATCGCCTTTGCTGCGCGGTAGATGCGGTCGGTCAGTTGGGTTGCGTCCTCCAGGCTGCGGCGGCGCGAGATCAGGGTGAAATCGGCCCGCTTGAGTTTCAGCACCACGACCCGGCCCGCGATGCGCTTGGCCTTGAGGCGGTCCGAGACCTTCTCGGCCAGCCGCCAGATATGGCCGTCCAGCAGATCGGGGTCGGACGTGTCCTCGAAAAACGTGGTCTCTGATGAGAGGCTTTTCATCGGGGCATTGCGGCTGACCCGGCGGTGATCCTGCCCGCGCGCGAGGTGCCAGAGGCGATCCCCCATGGATCCGAAGCGCGCATGCAGATCCTGCCGGTCCCATCGCCTGAGATCGGCGAAGGTGCGGATGCCCGCCTTGTCCAGCGCCGCCTGCCCGACCGCGCCGATGCCCCAGATCAGGCCGACCGGCCTGGGGTCGAGGAACTCCACCGTCTCGGCTGCGCCGATCACCGAGAACCCGCGCGGCTTGTCGAGATCCGAGGCGATCTTGGCCAGGAACTTGTTGTGGCTGAGGCCGATCGAGCCGGTGATCCCAAGCTCTGCCTGCATCCGGCGGGTAAGGCGGGCCAGCATCACGGCAGGCGGCACCCCGTGCAGTTTCTCGGTGCCGGTGAGGTCCATGAACGCCTCGTCCAGGGAAAGCGGCTCGATGGCCGGGGTCATCTCCTCCATCATCGCGCGGATCCGGCGCGAGGTCTCGACATACACCTCCATCCGGCCCCGCACCACCACCGCCTCGGGGCAGAGTTTCAGCGCCTGGAACATCGGCATCGCCGAGCGCACGCCCTTGATGCGCGCGATGTAGCAGGCCGTGGAGACCACGCCGCGCTTGCCGCCGCCGATGATCACCGGCTTGTCGCACAACTCCGGGTTGTCGCGTTTCTCGACACTGGCATAGAAGGCGTCGCAATCCATATGCGCGATGGCGAGATCGAAGAGCTCCGCATGCGCCACGATGCGGGGCCGCCCACAGGCGGGGCAGCGTCGTCCGGCATCGAACCGGGTCAGGCAATCGCGGCAAAGGGCGGGCATCGGGCAATCAAGGCTTGTGGCAGGGGCCGTTCGGGGCCAAAACTGATCTAGCACGTTTCATGGACCCATTGCATAGTCGCATAGATGAAAAACGAGGATAGCATCATGGATTTCGAAGCCATTCTGGATGGGCTGCTTGGCGGCAACATCGTGATACTCCTGCTGGCAGGCTTCATCCTGCTTTGCGTCTACCTTGGCATTCGCATCGTGCCGCAGAGCCAGAAATTCGTCGTCGAACGGTTCGGACGGCTGAAATCGGTGCTTGGGCCGGGGATCAACTTCATCGTGCCCTTCCTCGACCGGGTGGCGCACAAGATCTCGATCCTGGAGCGGCAATTGCCCAATGCCAGCCAGGACGCGATCACCAAGGACAACGTGCTGGTGCAGATCGACACATCCGTGTTCTACCGCATCCTGGAGCCTGAAAAGACCGTCTACCGGATCCGCGACGTGGATGCCGCGATCTCGACCACCGTGGCGGGGATCGTGCGCGCCGAGATCGGCAAGATGGATCTCGACGAGGTGCAATCGAACCGCGACCAGCTGATCGTGCAGATCAAGCGCAGCGTCGAACAGGCGGTGGATGACTGGGGAATCGAGGTGACGCGGGCCGAGTTGCTGGATGTGAACCTCGACCAGGCGACGCGGGACGCGATGTTGCAGCAGTTGAACGCGGAACGGGCGCGGCGGGCGCATGTGACCGAGGCCGAGGGCCAGAGACGGGCCGTCGAACTGGCCGCCGACGCGCAGCTCTACGCTGCCGAGAAGTCCGCCGAGGCGCGCAAGATACAGGCCGATGCCGAGGCCTATGCCACCCGCGCCGTCGCCGCCGCCATCGCCGAGAACGGGCTCGAAGCGGCGCAATACCAGATCGCGCTGAAACAGGTCGAATCGATTGCCCTGATGGGGCAGAGCGCCGGCACCCAGACCATCGTGGTGCCCGCCGATGCCGCCGATGCCTTCGGCAAGGCGTTCCAGATGCTGAAAGGACGGGGCTGATGCTGTCGGAATGGTGGTTCTGGGCCGCAGCCGCGATCGTGCTGGCCATCGGTGAGGTCTTGATGCCCGCCTATGTGCTGCTCGGCTTCGCCATCGGGGCGGCGGCGGTGGCGCTGGTCCTGATCATCGGCGGGCCGCTGGCGGCGCTGCTGGTCGGATCCGTGCCCGCGATGATCCTGGGCTACGCGGTGCTGTCGCTGATTGCCTGGCTGGCGCTGCGCAAGGTTCTGGGCGTGCGCCGGGGCCAGGTGAAAACCTTCGACAGCGACATCAACGAGAACTGACGCGGCCCCAACTCGGGACAATTCGACTAAAATTGTCTTTCATTTTGCCAGAAATACCTCGGGGGTGTGGGGGCTGGCCCCCACTTGCGCTGCGCTCAGACCCCCGCGATCTCGTCCAGGATGGTCCGCGCCGCCGCGGCCGGGTCCGCGGCCCGTATCACGGGGCGCGCCACAACGATGTGATCGGCCCCGTCGGCGATTGCCCGGGCCGGGGTCGCGATCCGCTTCTGGTCGCCCAGGTCGCTGCCCGCCGGACGCACGCCGGGGGTGACGATCAACCGGCCCTGGGCTTCGGGCAGGGCGCGGATGCGGGCGGCCTCCTGCGGTGAGGCGATGATGCCGTCGGCCCCGGCTTCAAACGCCCGGCCCGCGCGCTCGACCACCAGGTCGGCCATGTCGCCGTCGCGGATCAGGCAAGCGTCCAGGTCGGCCCGGTCCAGCGAGGTCAGGATGGTCACGCCGAGGATCTTGAGGCCGGTTCCCGCGGCACCTTGCTTGGCGGCGCGCACCACATGCGGGTCGCCATGCACGGTCAGGAAATCGAGGTCGAACTGCGCCAGGCCCCGCACCGCCGCCTCGACCGTGGCGCTGATATCGAACAGCTTCATATCCAGGAAGATGCGCTTGCCATGCTCCTGCTTCAGCTCATTGGCCAGCGCGAGGCCGCCGCCGGTCAGCATGCCGAGCCCGATCTTGTAGAACCCCACGGCATCGCCGAGACGCTCGGCCATCTCCAGCCCTGCCATGGCGTTGGGCAGGTCGAGCCCCACGATCAGCCGGTCATCGCTCATGCCATTCTCCCCCGTTTTTCCGCACTCCTCGCGTGATTAGTCGCGGGCGGCGTGGCTGTCCATCCACCAGACAGACTTCGGCCCGGATGCGCGGGAGGGACAAACCGCGGATCCGGGCCGAGAACCCAAGCAGGACGGAGGGGCAGGGGTCCGCCTGGGTGTTCTAAGGTGGCGCGGCCCCCGGGGGAAGAAGCGGGGGAGGGACAACCCCGGCCTCAAGAGGGCCGCGCCTTGGGGAACTCTATTTCCTTGCGCGTCTGGCCTCGTTGCTGAGGCCCACGCTGATTTCGGGGAAGGAGGCATCGCGCGGCCCGTGCCAGGCACAGGTGATGGCGCGGTGGTGCGAGCCGTGATGCAGAATGGCATCCGCCCGGAAACAGGCGTGCTGCGCGTCATAGGCGACATGGGTCAGGTCGATACGCATTGTCTCCGGCTCCTTCGTGGTTTCAATCGTCTGATACCTGTAAGACGCGCGGGCGCGGCAAAAGGTTTCAAAGTTTTTTCAGAAATCGTCAGGGGCGCGCGAAACATGCCTGCCGGACCAGTTGCAAACCGGCCTTCTGCCTTCGCCGGCGCCTGAAACCCGGACCGCCCTGGCGCGAATATGGTGCCTCTCCCCCCGGTTTCGCAGGACTGCGGAACAAAGGCCACCGGCAAGGGGTTTGGTCTTGAGACCCTTTGCCGAAAGGAGACCGAAGCCATGCCTGCCCGCGAAACCAGCCATGACCCCGAATATGTCCGCCGCGACCCCCTCTCCGGTGAGGCCGCGACCCCGCCGAACAGGGCGGTGACGGATGACCCGACCCACGGCGTCGACCCCGGCGCACACCCGCCCCAATCCGAGGAAGAGCGGCTGATGACCCAGCAGCGCCGCGCGTTCCGTCCGGGGGCATTGTGGGGCGGTGTCCTGGTCATCGCCCTGATCTTGCTGATCTGGGTGCTTGTCTGACGCGGCTCTTCGCGCGGGTTGCGCTCTTGCGAACGCCTGCCCTGCTCCCCATCTATCTGACAAGGCCCGAACCTTGCCGCGCGCCGCTTTGACGGGCGGGCAGATCCCGGGCGCTTGTGAAAAGGAGAGAGCACATGAACTTGGAGAAGTTCACCGACCGCGCACGCGGTTTTCTTCAGGCGGCGCAGACCATTGCCCAGCGTGAAGACCACCAGAAACTGGTTCCCGAACATCTGCTGAAGGCGCTGCTTGACGACGATCAGGGCATGGCCGCCAACCTCATCACCCGCGCGGGCGGGGATGTGGCGCGCGTGGCTGAAAGCGCCAACCTGGCGCTGTCGAAACTGCCCAAGGTGACCGGCGACGGTGGCGGGCAGCTTTACATGGACAGCCAGACCGCCAAGGTCATGGGCGAGGCCGAGAAGCTGGCCGAGAAGGCCGGTGACAGTTTCGTCGCCGTCGAACGGCTGCTGACCGCGCTGGCGATGGTCAAGTCCAAGGCGCGCGAGGCGCTGGAGGCCGGAGGCGTCAACGCGCAGGTGCTGAATGCCGCGATCAACGATATCCGGCAGGGGCGCACGGCGGATTCCGCCAGTGCCGAGGACAACTATGAGGCCCTCAAGAAATACGCCCGCGACCTGACAGCGGCGGCGCGCGAGGGCAAGATCGACCCCATTATCGGCCGTGACGAGGAAATTCGTCGGGCGATGCAGGTGCTTTCCCGCCGGACCAAGAACAACCCGGTCCTGATCGGTGAGGCGGGCGTGGGCAAGACCGCGATCGCGGAGGGCCTTGCCATGCGCATCGTCGATGGCGATGTGCCCGAAAGCCTGCGCAACAAGACGCTGATGTCGCTGGATATGGGCGCGCTGATTGCGGGCGCGAAATATCGTGGTGAATTCGAGGAGCGGCTGAAGGCCGTCCTTAATGAAATCTCGGCGGCAGCCGGTGAGATCATCCTCTTCATCGACGAGATGCACACGCTGGTGGGCGCGGGTAAATCGGATGGCGCGATGGATGCGGCCAACCTGATCAAACCGGCATTGGCGCGGGGCGAGTTGCACTGCGTCGGGGCGACCACGCTGAATGAGTACCGCAAATATGTCGAGAAGGACGCGGCCCTTGCCCGCCGGTTCCAGCCGCTTCTGGTCGAAGAGCCGACGGTGGCCGACACGATCAGCATCCTGCGCGGGATCAAGGAGAAGTACGAGTTGCACCACGGGGTGCGGATCAGCGACGCCGCGCTTGTGGCCGCCGCGCAATTGTCCGAACGCTACATCACCGACCGCTTCCTGCCCGACAAGGCCATCGACCTGATGGACGAGGCGGCCAGCCGGTTGCGGATGGAGGTCGATAGCAAGCCCGAGGAGCTGGACGCGCTGGACCGTGACATCCTGCAAAAGCAGATCGAGGCCGAGGCGTTGAAGAAAGAGGATGACGCGGCCTCCAAGGATCGGCTGGTCAAGCTGGAGAAGGACCTGGCCGAGTTGCAGGAGCGCTCGTCCGAGATGACGGCGCAATGGCAGTCGGAACGCGACAAGCTGGAAAGCGCGCGCAACCTCAAGGAACGGCTGGACCATGCGCGGGCCGAGTTGGACCAGGCCAAGCGGGCGGGCGATCTGGCCAAGGCGGGCGAGCTGTCTTACGGCGTCATTCCGCAGCTTGAGAAGCAGTTGGCGGAAGCCGAGGATCATGACGACGATGTCATGGTCGAGGAAGCCGTGCGGCCCGAGCAGATCGCCAGCGTCGTCGAGCGCTGGACCGGCATCCCGACCTCCAAGATGCTGGAGGGCGAGCGCGACAAGCTGCTGCGCATGGAGGCCGAGCTTGGCAAGCGCGTGATTGGTCAGCGCACGGCGGTCAAGGCCGTCTCGGACGCCGTGCGCCGCGCGCGGGCGGGTCTGCATGACGAGAACCGGCCGCTGGGCTCGTTCCTGATGCTTGGCCCCACGGGTGTCGGCAAGACGGAGCTGACCAAGGCGCTGGCCGCCTATCTCTTCGACGACGAACACGCGATGGTGCGGGTCGACATGAGCGAATTCATGGAGAAACACGCCGTTGCCCGCCTGATCGGCGCGCCTCCGGGCTATGTCGGCTATGACGAGGGCGGCGTGCTGACCGAGGCCGTGCGGCGCAGGCCCTATCAGGTCGTGCTGTTCGACGAGGTCGAGAAGGCGCATCCGGATGTGTTCAACGTGCTGTTGCAGGTGCTGGACGATGGCGTGCTGACCGATGGTCAGGGCCGCACGGTCGATTTCAAGCAGACGCTGATCGTGCTGACCTCGAACCTGGGCGCGCAGGCGCTGAGCCAACTGCCGGAAGGGGCGGATGCCAGCGACGCCAAGCGCGACGTGATGGACGCGGTGCGGGCGCATTTCCGGCCCGAGTTCCTCAACCGACTGGACGAGACCATCATCTTCGACCGGCTCAGCCGCGATGACATGGATGGGATTGTCGAGATCCAGCTTGGCCATCTGCGCCGCCGTCTGGCGGATCGCAAGATCACGCTGGAGCTGGATGAGGGCGCGATCAAGTGGCTGGCCGATGAGGGCTATGACCCGGTCTTCGGCGCAAGGCCCCTCAAGCGGGTGATCCAACGCGCGTTGCAGAACCCGCTGGCCGAGATGCTTTTGGCGGCTGAGGTCAAGGATTGCGAGACCGTGCCGGTGAGCGCCGGAACCGACGGGCTGATCGTGGGCGACCGCGTCAGTTCCTCGAACCGGCAACCGCCCGAGGAAGCCGTGGTTCACTGAAGAATGAAACGCCCCCGATGATCTCGGGGGCGTTTTGCTATCTGCCGGGCGGCGGAACCCCGATCAGGGTTTGTATGACCCCGTTCATGGAGCAGCATCATCGGGATGTCGGTGGGCCGGGCTGATCGTGCTTCGCGATGGCCGATTGCGCGATGCGCCGCCAGCGGGCAAGCTGGCCGGGCACCGCGAGGGGGGACGCAGGCCGATGATGAACGCATTTCTGGAGATTCTGGCGCAGGCTTTCGTCTTCATCCTCGGGCTGGTCGCGCTGATCATCGTGGTGCTGGCGATCATCGACCGGGTGCAGACGGGCGACGCGATCCGGCGCAACTACCCCGTCATCGGGCGGTTCCGGCACATCTTTACCGCGCTGGGCGAGTTCTTCCGGCAGTATTTCTTCGCCATGGACCGCGAGGAATTGCCCTTCAACCGGGCGCAGCGCGACTGGGTCAAGCATACCGCCGATGGCGGGTCGAACACGCTGGCCTTCGGCTCCACCCGCAACCTGGAGATCCCCGGCACGCCGATCTTCGTCAATTCGCCCTTCCCGCCGCTGGACGATCAATATGCCTCGACCGAGCCGATGGAGATCGGCCCCTATGCGCGCCACCCTTACATGGCCCCGTCCTTCTTCAACATCTCGGGCATGAGCTATGGCGCGATTTCCAAGCCTGCCGTGCGCGCCCTGAGCCGGGGGGCGAAGGCGGCCAATATCTGGCTGAACACCGGCGAGGGGGCGCTGTCGCCGTTCCACCTCGAGGGCGGCTGCGACATCGTCTTTCAGATCGGCACCGCGAAATACGGCGTGCGCAACCCTGACGGCACGCTGAACGACGACCGGCTGCGCAAGATCGCGGCGCATGTAACCGTGCGCATGTTCGAGATCAAGCTGGCGCAGGGCGCGAAACCCGGCAAGGGCGGCATCCTGCCCGGCGAGAAGGTCAATGCCGAGATCGCCGAGATCCGCGGCATCCCGATCGGCCAGGACAGCCTGTCGCCCAACCGCCACCCCGAGATCGAGACCCACGCCGACCTCTTGGACATGATCGCCCATATCCGCGAGGTCACCGGCAAGCCCGTCGGCATCAAGACCGTCGCGGGCGGGCGCGAACCGTTCGAGGAACTCTTTGCCCTGATCAACGAGCGCGGCCCCGAAAGCGCGCCGGACTTCATCACGCTGGATGGCGGCGAGGGCGGCACCGGGGCGTCACCCATGCCGCTGATGGATCTTGTCGGCATGTCGATCCGGGAGAGCCTCTTGATGGTGTCGGACCTGCGCGACACCGCCGGATTGAAGGATCGTATCCGGCTGGTGGCCTCCGGCAAGCTGATGAATCCCGGCGATGTGGCCTGGGCGCTGGCGGCGGGCGCGGATTTCGTGACTTCGGCGCGCGGCTTCATGTTCGCGCTGGGCTGCATCCAGGCGCTGAAATGCAACAAGAACACCTGCCCCACCGGCATCACCACGCATGATGCGCGATTGCAAAAGGGGCTGGTGGTGGAACGCAAGGAGACCCGCGTCACCCTCTATGCCAAGGGCATCATCAAGGAGGTGGAGACCATCGCCCATTCGGTGGGCGTGACCGAGCCGCGCCTCTTGCGCCGCCGCCATGTGCGTCTTGTGCAGCCCGACGGGTCGTCGACCCCCATGCATATCGTCTTTCCGCGCAGTAACGCCGATTCAACAATGCCGTGAGGGGACGTGCTTTGCCTTTGCGAACACCCATGTCTTTGGCAGGGTGCCCGCAACGCAAAGGAGAAATGCCATGGCTTATCGTTACCGCTCGCCGCTGACGCG
>NZ_JABJVX010000002.1:430000-510769 GCF_013155465.1 Alterinioella nitratireducens
GTCCGCCATAGTGGGTGACAGCCCCGTATACGAAGCTCGATTGGATGTATTAAGTAGGGCGGGACACGTGAAATCCTGTCTGAAGATCGGAGGACCACCTTCGAAGGCTAAGTACTCCTTACTGACCGATAGCGAACCAGTACCGTGAGGGAAAGGTGAAAAGCACCCCGACGAGGGGAGTGAAACAGTACCTGAAACCGAACGCCTACAAACAGTCGGAGGCTCCTTGAGGGCTGACGGCGTACCTTTTGTATAATGGGTCATCGACTTAGTGTATCTAGCAAGCTTAAGCCGTTAGGTGTAGGCGCAGCGAAAGCGAGTCTTAATAGGGCGAATGAGTTAGATGCATTAGACCCGAAACCGAGTGATCTAGGCATGATCAGGATGAAGGTAAGGTAACACTTACTGGAGGTCCGAACCCACACCTGTTGAAAAAGGTCGGGATGAATTGTGCCTAGGGGTGAAAGGCCAATCAAACTCGGAGATAGCTGGTTCTCCGCGAAATCTATTTAGGTAGAGCGTCATCCGAATACCCTCGGGGGTAGAGCACTGGATGGGTAATGGGGCCCCACAGGCTTACTGATCCTAACCAAACTCCGAATACCGAGGAGTACTAGATGGCAGACACACGGCGGATGCTAACGTCCGTCGTGGAGAGGGAAACAACCCTGACCTCCAGCTAAGGCCCCTAATTCATGGCTAAGTGGGAAAGCAGGTGAGACGACCAAAACAACCAGGAGGTTGGCTTAGAAGCAGCCATCCTTTAAAGATAGCGTAACAGCTCACTGGTCTAAATAAGTTGTCTTGCGGCGAAGATGTACCGGGGCTCAAGCCATGAGCCGAAGCTGAGGATGCACTTTGTGCATGGTAGCGGAGCGTAGTGTGAATAAACCCATTCCTCCTTAGCGTCCCTCGGGGCGCATTGGAGGACCGGGTTTTACTGTGAAGCCGGCCTGTGAGGGATCCGGTGGAGTGATCACTAGTGAGAATGATGACATGAGTAGCGACAAACAGGGTGAGAGACCCTGTCGCCGAAAGTCCAAGGGTTCCTGCTTAAAGCTAATCTGAGCAGGGTAAGCCGACCCCTAAGGCGAGGCCGAAAGGCGTAGTCGATGGGAACCAGGTTAATATTCCTGGGCCAGCCAGTAGTGACGGATCGAGAAGATTGTTCACCCTTATCGGATTGGGTGGGCCGTTAATCGGTTCCTGGAAATAGCTCTGGCATAAGATCGTACCCTAAACCGACACAGGTGGACCGGTAGAGAATACCAAGGCGCTTGAGAGAACGATGTTGAAGGAACTCGGCAAAATACCTCCGTAAGTTCGCGAGAAGGAGGCCCGGTTCCAAGGCAACTTGGAGCTGGGGGCACAAACCAGGGGGTGGCGACTGTTTACTAAAAACACAGGGCTCTGCGAAGTCGTAAGACGACGTATAGGGTCTGACGCCTGCCCGGTGCCTGAAGGTTAAAGGGAGGAGTGCAAGCTCCGAACTGAAGCCCAGGTAAACGGCGGCCGTAACTATAACGGTCCTAAGGTAGCGAAATTCCTTGTCGGGTAAGTTCCGACCTGCACGAATGGCGTAACGACTTCCCCGCTGTCTCCAACATCGACTCAGCGAAATTGAATTGCCTGTCAAGATGCAGGCTTCCCGCGGTTAGACGGAAAGACCCCGTGCACCTTTACTACAGCTTCGCACTGGCATCAGGTACAGCATGTGCAGGATAGGTGGTAGGCTTTGAAGCAGGGACGCTAGTCCTTGTGGAGCCATCCTTGAGATACCACCCTTGCTCTGCTTGATGTCTAACCGCGGCCCGTTATCCGGGTCCGGGACCCTGCGTGGTGGGTAGTTTGACTGGGGCGGTCGCCTCCTAAAGCGTAACGGAGGCGCGCGAAGGTTGGCTCAGAGCGGTCGGAAATCGCTCGTTGAGTGCAATGGCAGAAGCCAGCCTGACTGCGAGACTGACAAGTCGAGCAGAGTCGAAAGACGGCCATAGTGATCCGGTGGTCCCGAGTGGAAGGGCCATCGCTCAACGGATAAAAGGTACGCCGGGGATAACAGGCTGATGGTGCCCAAGAGTCCATATCGACGGCACCGTTTGGCACCTCGATGTCGGCTCATCTCATCCTGGGGCTGGAGCAGGTCCCAAGGGTACGGCTGTTCGCCGTTTAAAGAGGTACGTGAGCTGGGTTTAGAACGTCGTGAGACAGTTCGGTCCCTATCTGCCGTGGGTGTAGGATACTTGAGAGGAGTTGCCCCTAGTACGAGAGGACCGGGGTGAACGATCCACTGGTGGACCTGTTGTGGCGCCAGCCGCAGTGCAGGGTAGCTATGATCGGAAAGGATAACCGCTGAAGGCATCTAAGCGGGAAGCCCCCCTCAAAACAAGGTATCCCTGAGAGCCGTAGTAGACCACTACGTCGATAGGCCGGAGATGTAAGCGCAGCAATGCGTTCAGTTGACCGGTACTAATTGCTCGATAGGCTTGATTTGATCCAGTAGAAGCCAGACTTCTGCAGGTTGAAAGCAGGTTACTACACCACACACCATCAAAGTCGTAATTGACTTGGACTTTGGATTTTCACCGCGCGCAAGCGCGGTGGGGATGTTTCTTTCTCGGTTTGGTGGTCATAGCGCGAGCAAAACACCCGATCCCATCCCGAACTCGGCAGTTAAGTGCCGTCGCGCCGATGGTACTGCGTCTTAAGACGTGGGAGAGTAGGTCACCGCCAAACCTAGCAAGAAACATTCCGACGTATCCCTCTGACGATGATCATACGGAACCAGCGCCCCTCGGGGCGCTTTTTTCGTTTCTGGCATCATGTTTGTGGCCAATGCGCACCTTGTCTCCGGGCCTTTCCGATCTCGCCGATTGCCATATCCCCGGCAGTCCGCAAGAACGGTGGGCAAACCGCCTTGCGCGGGCGTGCGACAGGTGGCGGGCAAGTCATGAACAGCAGAACCGAGACGGCCACGATCGCCGTCGCCCTGAGTGCCCTCACCGGCTTGATCCTTTTCCAATTCTGGAACACCTGGGCCGCGGATCTGAGTGCCATATACCTCGCCGCGCGGTCCTATGGCCTGGGGCAGGAGGGGGTGATCTATCTTGCCCCGCCCGGCTTCTTCGGGGGCTCCGCCTCGCCCGAGTGGGAGCGGATGGTCGCCGCGCTTGGGTTCGAGGGCGAGGTCGCGTTTCCCTATGTCTACCCCCCGATCTGGGCCGCGCTCCTGTCCAGATTCGCCCTCTCTGTTGGACCACTGGCCTTCTTCAACACCGTGCTGGTGATCCACACCGCCGCCCTGATCGGTTCCGTCTTCCTGGCCTGGCGCATCGCGGATCGGCCCCGCGCGTCGCTGGCCACCTGGGTCGCGCTGAGTCTTCTGATCATCGTCCTCAGCAGGCCGTTCTTCGTCGCCTTCTGGCTGAACCAGCCGCAGATCCTGGTCACCTTCGTGGTGCTTCTGGGGTTCGAGCGCTACCGCCAGGGCCATTCCGTTTCGGCGGGCATGGTCCTGGGGCTCGCCGCAGCGCTCAAGCTCAACCCGGTCATCTTCGGTGTCATCTTCCTGATCGACCGGAACTGGAAGGCGGCGGGGGCGATGGCCGTGACCGGCCTCGCCCTGCTTGCGATCAGCATCCTGACCACCGGCATCGAGCTCCATCGCGACTTCCTCGAGCAGCTCTCCCGGGTGAGCGAGTACGCCCTCCTGACCCCGCTGAACTACGGGCTGGACGGTCTGCTCCACCTGCTTCAACACGTCGCCGAATCCAACGGCCCCATTGGCAGCGGAAGGGGAAGCATCTCGATCGTGGCCGCATCGCCGGTGATCCGCGGCATCGGTCTCATCGGCCTCCTCGCCGGGCTGGCAGTGGTCTGGTTCAAGGCCGTCTCACGACCCTGCCCGGACTTCCTCCTGTGGAAACTGCTCGCCGTCTGGACGATCTCGATCTTCTTCGGTCCCCTGGCCTGGAGCCACTACCTGATCGGCCCACTTCTGCTGCTGCCCGGCCTCCTGCTGACCCGCCCCACGCGATGGGGTACGCTCTGCATTATCGTTGCCCTTGTCCTTCTCTCCCACCCGGTCCAGTTGCTCTTCGTCACGTCGGAGACCTTCTACCTGTGGCTGATGGCTGTCGGCGCCATTTCGCTGTGTTTCCTCATCCTGGCGGCCCTCTTGCGCCCGACGAGATGAGGGCTCCGGCCACTGGAAAATCTTGGCGGAAATCTCGGCTTTGGCCCTTGCACCCACCCCGCAGACCGACTAAATACCCGCTATTGGCGCGGGATGGAGCAGTCCGGTAGCTCGTCAGGCTCATAACCTGAAGGTCGTAGGTTCAAATCCTACTCCCGCAACCAAATTCTTTCGTGTTTCCAGACGTTTAGACGCCGCCCTCCGGAGCGGCGTTTGCGTTTGAGCTATCCGTGGAAGCACTGTGGAAGCAAGAGGGGCCGAAGTCCTTCATACCGCTTCGTAAATCGGTTCCTGCGATGACCGTTGCTTCCAGTGCCGCTCGATCGGGATCATCGCATCGATACCGGCCGGGATCCCGCTGCCAAAGGCGAGCTCTCGAACATCGACCGCGACGACATCCAGTACCGGCCGCTCTTCGGTCATGAGCACGAACTCGGTGATCCTTCCTGGCGGGCAGTCCCTTGAGGCCGGGTAAACGAGCGTGAGTCGCTTGCAGCGGTAGCGACTGGCGTAGGCGTTCATCTGATACGCGTCGCCGCTCGAGACGCCAAAGTTCGCTTCGCCGAGATCGAGACGCTTCCATTTTGCATCGAGAATCGCGACGGTCTCAAATTCGCTCTGAATGGTGATGTCGGGGCGCAGCAGGAAGCCCGCCGTCGCGAGGTTCTTCACAGGGCTCTGCAGTCCTACAGAAAGGCGACCACCATCCTGCGCCTGACAGGCGTGCCGGATGCGCAGCCCAAGAACCGTCTCGAAGAGCTTTTCCATGTTGAACAGCAAAGCCGAACCAACTGCATCGCCGGTGCGAATATCCGGGTACAGGCCTGACAGGAGCCAGTGGGCCCGCGCAAACACCGGCTCCCAGTGTCGGATGGTCCGATCAAACCGCAGGGCATCGACGTCGCGAGACGTGATCCTTCGATCGCTCACCTCGTCAAAGCGGTGGAGAAACGCCGCCACCATCGCCCGGGTCCTCGGGCTCAGCGCGAATCCGAGAAGAATCCGGAGGACGCCCTTCAGCGTTTGATTGTATGGGTTGTCGATGCTGCGTTCGTCGAAGCGACAAAGCAGATGAGAACGGTCGAATGCGTTCGCGCGGAGATGTTCGGTCAGCTCGAGCCGTCCGCGGATGGCGTTGAGGTTCTCCGTCCTCTCCGAGTACCGGGCAATGGCCCCGCCTCGGAGAGCGGATTTCACCTGGCCGCAGAAATCCTCGATAAAGACGTCGAGGAGGTGGCTGTGCTGCTGCGCGAGGCCGGCATCGCCCACGCGCTTTGATCCAAGCTGACCTGCGCGCGCAAGCATGGCCACCAGCAGGCCCCGCATGTCTTCGCTGCCATGGTCGATCTTGGGAAGCACCTCGATCGCCAGCTGATCGGTTTGCAGGACCCCGCAGAACGGCCCGAACTTCAGCGTGCGGTGGCCCCACGCGAGTGTGCCCGCCGGAAGCCGTCCGGCGAGTTTCACGATACCTTCTGCCTCGTGCTCGCTGATATCGCCACCCGAACCGATGCTGACGGCCTCCCTTTCTCGGACGGTCAGGCGTCTCATTCCGGCGGCTCGTAGATCTTGCGGATTGCGTCCGGTGTGATCTCGTCTTCCCGAATGATCTCGAACGCCTCGCCGTCCCCGATTTCGGTCGGGTCCGCCTTTGGAAAGAGCACGGCAGCACTCTGCGCGCGCGCCCGGACCAACTGCAGCTCCTCCTCCACGGCCTGGTCGGCGAGGACGTATCGGATTTGCCGCCAGTCGTCGTAGAACGCCTCTTGCAGGAACGGCAGTATCTCCCGCGAAAATACACGACGCAGCTCGTCGAAGGACTTCACATGGTAAAGGTAGCTGTGGCCGAGGGTCTGGTCGCGATGCAGCAGGCGGGACAGGCGGGAATTTATGGCCTGCAGAAGCTGACGCAGGTCGATCGCGTTGCCCTCACCGTCATCGATCGATTCAAGCAGTTCCGGCTTCGGGGTGAGTTCCTCGAACCGGAACCGGCGCCGCAAGGCGCTGTCGAGCAGAGCGATCGAGCGGTCCGCGGTGTTCATAGTGCCGATGACGTCGACATTCGCGGGCACACCAAAACGCTCACCAGAGTAAGGGAGCGTCACTTCCAGGCCCATGCAGCTCGCCAAGCGGTTTCCCGAGGCACCTATGCGGATGCGCTTGTCCACTTCGACCAGCGTAATCAGCTCGCCGAAGATCTTGGCGACATTTCCGCGATTGATTTCGTCGATGAAGAGGGCGAACCGCTTGTCCGGCGCGCGCCGGGCCCGATCGCAGAGCCGCTTCAACACCCCTGGCCGCACCTCGTAGGTGACGGCCCCGTTCTCCGTGACCGGGCGAATGCCCTCGACGAAGTCCTCGTACGCGTAGCTCTGATGAAACGTCACGAACTCGAAGCGATCACCGGCCTCGTCCTGGTATCGCGGCAGGTAATCGTTCTTGAGGCGGTGGGTCTTCCCGGTCCCGGGCGGGCCGTAGAGAATGAGGTTCAGGGGCGGCGTGAGTTTCTTTGGAGATGCATCTCCAGAACCGGTGTCGTCCCCCGGCGGAGTAGCGCCCGATGCAATAGGTGAAAGCGCCTTCCATAAGCGCTCCAGGGTCCGGGCAGCCTTTGCCTTGATCTCGATTCCGGAAGACTGCGGGTTCCATTCCTGGCCGGGCTCGCGGTTTTGCAGCTGTTCCAGAGGGACGATTTCGTCCGACGTTGCATCGCGGACGGAGTCGAATGCCACGTCAACGAAGCGCGTCGTCTCTCCGGCGTCGGCCCGGGCCTGTTCCCAGTGGTCGGCTTCATAGGGCGCGCGCGTGACCTTTCCAACTGCAACGACTCCTTTCGGAGGGCTGCCGGTGCGGATCAGAAAGACGCGGTCACCCTCGCGCGGCTTGCTCGAGCTGCAGCGCCATCGGTTGTCGGCCTTCTCCCCGCTGATCGTCGTGGCGCGGTCGGCCGCGAGTGTGTCCCAGGTCCATCTGGAGGGATTCCAGCTGAGTAGCCAGTTCTTCGTCTGGTTCTTCCACTGGGACTCGAACTCTTCCTGGTAGAAATCGATGTCCGAGCCATGCTCTTCTTCAAGTCTGCGGCGCAGCTCGAGCAGAGCGCGGTCGATCTCGACAGTGCTCCACTTCTTGATCTCCTTCTCCGGCGTATCTCCGAAGCCGGCGAGGATCTGGCGCTTGTCGCCCTCAGAACTGATCCGTTCGAAGGTATCGGGAAACAGCAGGTGTGGCAGGATGTGGATCAGCTGTCGGTGCCGCGCCTCTGGAAGGCTGCTCAACCAGCCGGAGAATGCCCAAGGATCCGAAGCGATCTGCTCGCGCTCGGAGCCATCGCGAGCCGTGAAATCCCGCAAGGCGCCGATGAGAAAGACCAGCTCGCGCCACCGGTGCGTGTTGTATGCGGTGCCGGCCGACCCGATGCCTTCGAGAACGCCGTCTGCCAGGAGTGGGTGGGTCGCGTTCAGGTCCTCGCCCGACCACGACCAGATCTCCAGTACGTTCTCGCGTTTCTTGGCGGCGCCGACGTTCGACGGGAAGAGCAGCATAAGCCACAGGCTCTCGGCCATCAGCTGGCGGCAATCAGGGGAGCCCTCCGAGAGCTGCACCTTCAATTTTGAGAGAAAATCACCCTCGCCGGCATCGAGGTTCTTGACGAAACGCTGGTCCAACTCGTCCAGCAGTTTCCGCGATAGAAGTTCCTTGCCGTCCGCGAATACGGCCAGCCCCGCCGTGAGCGATGTATCGCGCCATTTCCGAGCAGCGTTGTAAATGGGTTCGACGTGGTGATTGGGATTATACCTTGACAAAGTGTTCACTTTCCCTGTCGGCGGATGCACCTTCTGTACTCACATCGTGCATACCAAAATTTGCGTGATATTTTTTGTCCCTGCATGGCCTTTTCAAATCGACCAATCCTCTCCGAAGTGATGCGAGAGCGGTTCGATCTGCTCTGGAACTTGGCTTTTGAAGGTTACCCCCAGATAGGTTGCAGCACGCGTTGCCCCCACATAAAGGTATTTTGAAAATAGATCAGGATGCTTGGAGACCGTTTGGTCGAGGTCGACAAAGAAGACAGCTTCAAACTCCAAGCCTTTGATGTGCCGAATGTTGAATACTCGTACATCCCGGTCGTTGCCGACAACCTTTCCGTCCTTACAGGCGACAGCAGAAAGGTTGATCTCTTCCAGCCGATCGTTGAGTTCCAGAGCCAGCGGTTCCACCTGCTCTTCTTCATTCACCAAAACGGCAATTGTCGTGGCCTTCTGAACCATTCGATCGATCTCGTGAATGCGCTTGGTTAGCCATGCTGCGACGGCAGAGTTGTCGCCGAGGCTTGCATGCCAAACTGGAGGCAATCCCTCAGCATCGAGGCGGTCGGGCAGGACGATGTCATCTGCCTGAGAGCCGCCGATGGTGGCAATTTGCTTTGCAAGATCAACAAGGCGTCGGCTTTGGCGGTATGAAACTGTAATAGATTTGCGTTCGATATTCTCGCCTATCCAGTTCAGCGCTTCATTCGATTTGAGGCCCCAAGAAGTCAGTCGTTGATTTATGTCCCCACAAAGAAAGAGCGAGCCGGTCAATGGATGCGCGAGCTCGTTCATGCAAGCGAGCTGGACCCGCGAAAAGTCGGTTGCCTCATCGACGAGAACCTGTGCCCTTTGAATGTATCGTATGGATGCGAGTGGCCCTGCTGCTGGAAGTTCCAGCCCGGTTCGGCTGCGATAGTTGTTCAACAGCTCGTTGGCGATCTGGAGCGTCGCCAGGATCACAAGGTCAAGTTCTTGCCAGTGGATATCCGACGCCTTGGCGGGCGTCGCCTCGTACCACCGTTCTACCTTCGTCATTTCGCTGCGGAAGCGCTTGTATCTTGTCGGGATCCCACGGAGGAAAAGCCGTTCAAGGCGCTCGAACCTCCTTAGTCGTGACTGTTCGACTAACAGCTTCCCAAGCTCCGAAATCTCGGCATCGGCTGGGATGCGGTCCGGACCCAGCCACTCGAGAAGCAAGCCATCTTGCGACTTCTCCGAGACGCGACGTCGCGCCCGCCGGGCCTTTGCCAAAGACTTCAGGGCACGTTCAAAACGCACCAAGGCTTGCTGCCGGCTGACTGGACGACCGGCTTGCGGCGCACTGGCCTGTTCCTCTTCGTCCTCTAGCGCGGCTTCGAGTTCGTCATCCTCGTCCGCGTCTTGTGGATCTGCGGCGAGCTGCCGGGAGATTTCTCGGCGAAGGAGGTCGGGGAAGTTGCGATCGGCATGAGTGAGAGCGTTGCGCGCTCGCGTGAGAATGCGGTTGATTGCCTCGGTCCGTGAGGAAATTGCCTCCCGGATTTCGGGAATAAGTCTGGCGACACTCTGCATCGTATGCGCATAGAAATCACGACGAGGCCTATTAAATACTTCCCCCAACAACTCCCCAATTACGCTCAGATCCGGTGCGTCACTCTTCGCCAACAGATCTGCATCTGCACGCAGTTCGTCCGCAACTGAGGCGTCGATGTACTCTCGAAATTCATCATACCATTGAGCCTCGTCCAGCACTTCAGACTTGAGGTAGTCCTGCGTACGTCGTTCGACGAACGGACCAGTTCCCGCGCTCGTTCGCAGCAAGCCAAGCTCCTCGCGCGCCAGCTCACGGCGAAACTCGTCCCAAGTCCGGATGTGCCCGTCACTTGCGGCCAGACCTTCCTTGTTGAACGCCTCCTTTACATATTGCCTAAGCAGCTCGGTCGGAGAGAACAGTATCCAGCTGCTCTCATGCGGCCTGCCCGTTTCTTCCTCCACTTGTCGGATGAGTCGCGTCTCTTCCCCCGACTCTTCAAGCGCCTGCCGGTCCGTCTTCTGGCCAAGGCGTCGGATGAGCGTTGTGGTTTTACCTGTTCCCGGTGGCCCAGAGAGGAAGCAACGACTGTTGATGGGCATCCGAAAGATCTCATCCTGGTGCCGATCAAGAATCGGCTGATCACGCAGGCCCATTTGCGTGAGGATCGCGCGGCGCACGCCCTCTACGATGTTCGCGTCAGTTTCGTCGTCCCAAAGCGCCTCAAGGTCGCCCTCTTCGATGTGTGCGCTCGGTTCCAGTAGCTCACGCAGCGACCCAACGGTGAAGCGCCCGAGGCTCCGTATGTCGATCTCCGTGTCCTTGGCGTCCCACTGTCCCTGCTCGCGTTGTGGCTTGAGGCGCGCAGAGCTATCGACCAGAAGGTCTCGCTCGGTGCTGCCGATGCGAAATGTGCCTTCATCGCCAGCTGCCAGGGATGCGATGCGACCCAGTGGTGCCCTGTAGCTCGCAATCTTGAAGCCGGGTATTGAACGGGGAGTGCCGCGAGTGATGAAGATGGTCTCTTGTTCATCTTTTTCGTCGATGAAGTGTATGCGCGCGATGACAGGCTGCTCGATCAGTGCAGCAAGAGCGTCCATTTCTGCATCTGCGACTTTCCCGAGATGGCTCACCTGCTGCGGACTGTTGAGTGTATTAATGCTTGCAAACGCACTGGCGTCGCTCTTCCGGTGCGATGTCCGTGCCGCCTCTGCGTCACCGGCCACCTTTTCAATGCAGGTCAGCGAGTCTCTCGCGATATCGGCAAGGACGGCCTCCTTGTTATTCATGCTCATCTCCCTATCCGTCGAACTCGAATTTTGACCTGCCACACGATAAGAGCGCTGCCAGGTCGTGGTGCAATTGGTGCGAGCAATAAAGTGCTTGCAAGATCAGAGTAGATGAATGATTGGCTGCGTATCACACACATCCCTCGCAATTTCGACAACATGCCGGTGATGAGTCAGGTAGATTGCTTGACCGCTCCGTCCGATCCGCTCCATGAGACGGCACGCGGCACGCGTTCGATCCTCATCGAAGGTCTCGAAAACATCGTCACAGAAGAAGGGCAGCTGAACGCCCTGTGCTACCATTTGCTCGTAGGCCGCCGCGCGCAGCGCCAGATAGAGTTGGAACCTCGTTCCCTTCGACATGTCGCTGATCTGCTTGGGGGTGCCGTTCGCATCGATCGCTAACAAGATTTCAGCCGCACCGTCCGGTTGCGTCAGCAGCTTCTGGTAGGCGCCATTCGTGAGCTCCGCAAATGCACGCTCCGTGGCTGCCATCATGTCGCTCCGATGCCTGTCGCGATAGCGGCGGATGGCGTCTTCGGCGAGGCGCAGACCGAAGTCCCACTCCAGGTAGTTAAGAACCGCCTCTTCAATCTGAATCTGCAACGTGGCGCGCCGCTCGACCAGTTCCGCGATCTCTGCGCCGCCGGTGACATTGCCGAGGTCGCGTTCAGCATTCGCCCGCGCTACGGTCGCGGTGGACATCCGCTCTTCTGCGAGGTTGAGATCGGTCTCTAGCGACAACGCCTTCGCCTCGAGTGTTGTAGCGGTTTCATCGGCAAGTAATTGGCGGGCTTCCTCGACCCTCCGCAGCGAGAGGTCGTCAAGGATCTGCCGTTCGAGTTCAGCGACTCGTTCTCTTTTTACGATGACGTCGAGGCCCTTGCCCACAGCGGTCCGCAGAGCGTCAATAGTGCTGGTAGCCACCGTCTCCGGGAACACCGCACCAAGTTCCAACACTTTCCTGTCGATGTCTTCGAGCTTCGCCTCGAGTTCCGTTCGCCGAGTTGCACCCTCCTCAAGCCTAGTGCCGAGCTCCTCGTGCTGTGATTTGTCGGCCTGCGCTTGTTCTGCGAGCTCCCGCAGGCGCCGGAACGTGTCGAGAGGGTCGTTCTCCGCGATGCCGAAACGTACACCAAGGGCGCTGCAGGCTTCCATGAACCGGCGTTGGTCGTCCTGCATCGTGTCAACCTGACGTTCGGCTTGTCGTCGCTTCTCGTTATGCTCGCGTAGTTCGCGCAGCTGCCCGAGACCGGCGGCAAGTTGCTCGGGTGAGAGCGTCTCGCCGAAAAGCTCATGTACCTTTGCGCTCCAGGCCGCAGCAGTCCTCTCGGCGGTGTCCTCAAGGACTCCCTGTTCGCCTTGCCGGCGTTCGAGATCCTCCTCGAGGGCGGCGGTCTTGTCTGAGGCTGCCCGCACCTCTTCCTGGTGGCGCCGTTCGTTTTCGGCAAGACGCCGCGCGGCGAGCAACGCTGCATCCAATGTCGGGGTCTCCAAAGCGACGAGGGGCGTGAGTGCCTGACGAAGCTGCTCTGCCCGATCCAGCGTCTCCCGGTGGTGTTCGACAAGCCTGTTCCGTTGCCGCTCAGCGGTTATGGCTTTGCTGTGTAGCGCAACCCAGTCCGAAAAAGCCGAAGGGGAAAGCGCCGGAAGCCCGATTTGCGAACATAGAACGTGGACTTGGCTCTCGAGCCCTCGTGCCAGCTCGGCGAGCCCATCGTGCTGTTCCCGAGCCGTCGTCGCGCGTGCTTCCGCGTCCGCCAGATCCTGCAGGAGCTTTCGCAGTTCGCCGAGCTCGCTGGCGTGGGCGAGACGCGCCGCGTTGATGTCGTCCACCGTTTTCATCGCCGGCGCAAAGCTGTCGGCGCTCTCGCAAGTCAATGTCTCGCGATGCGCTTGCCACAGGGCGTCACGTCGGGCCCGGGCCTCCTGTTCCTCTTCGTCACTGGCAATCCTTGCGTCTTCCGAGAGCCGGGTGGTTTTCGCCTTCACGGCGGCGATGTCCTCGTCCAAACTCTCCAGCCTGTCGTCAAAGCGTCCGAGCTTCTCCGCCAGATCGGCATGGCGTTGGGCAGTGTCTGCTGCTGTCGATGGATCGGCCGGGCAGGCCGGGAGGGCGCTGAAGGTGCATGCACCTATGGCGAGCGCGTCGAGCGCCTGCTCCAGCGCCGTGTCGGCAGACGCGATGGCTTGTGTCGCCGTGGCGACTGCTGGTGCAAGTGCATCGACGTCGAACCGCTTGAGCAGATCCACTAAACCCATCTGCGGCGGAGCTCCCAGCAATGATTGATGAGCCTTCCGGGCTTGCTCGATGCGGGTCTGCAAGCCCGCGATCTCGCGTTGCTCGGTCTCCCAGGCCGCGGCGGCGTCTCGCATCTTGTCACGCAGGCCTTCAAGGATGGCAATTTCTCCCGGAGACGTGACAAGTGCGGTGACATCGCAATCTTCGGGTGCCCCCAGATCCTGAGCGATGCGTGCCATGTCCGAAAGAGCCTCCTCATGGGCCCGTTCGCGTCTGGGAAGGTCCAGCACCGCCGTTTGCATCCGGCTGCGCAGTTCGTCCAGATCGTCCAACTGCTCGCCGAGGGCCAGGCGGTCCGCGTCTATGACCAGCACGGCGCGCGCCGTTTCCGCATCGTCAAGTTCGTCCCGCAGCCGCTGCAACTCGGCATCCGCCTGTCCCCGGTCGGTCCTCATAGTGACCAGATCTTCGGGATTGATGTCGATCCGCTCGGGATAGTCGGCGTAGTCGGCGATCTCGTCCGTGAGGCGGTCCATCTCACCCAGTTTGGGCAGGGCCCGGCGTAGCGCGGCAATCTGCGCCTGTTCGGTGCGAAGCTCGTCCCTTGCCTCCCGAGACTGCGCCTCTTCCCCCTTGGCGGCCTGAAGCGCATCCTTCAGCTTGCGCCATGCGTGGGCGCTGACATCAAGGTTGCGGATGTTGGTCTCGACCTCGCCTAGCTCGCGCTTCAGTTCCGCGACCCGAGTGGTACTGGCGCGCTTTTTGTAGAGGCTGCTTGCCTCGGCCCGCGCCTGTTCGAGAACGGCATTGAGGTCTGCGACACCAGCCGCCGCGGAGAAAAGCAATCGGCCGATATCGCCTCGCGCGCTGGCGATGTCCTCACCGCCTTTTTCGATGGTGTCGTCGTCGAGGCAAAGCAGGCTGCGGTAGTCGTCGAGCGACAGCCCGCCGAGGTGCGAGGCGATCGCGGTCTCGGGCAGGGCCGCGTCGGCCTCTCCCCTGAGGTTGCCGCTGCGAGACGGCAGTCGCGTGAGCAGGCGGGTTTCGCCTCCGATGTCGAGCAGACCGGAAACGCGAAGATTCTGTCGCTGGTGCTGAAACCCATAGGGCTCCCGATGGGGAAAGCCGTAGAGAAGACGCAGATAGGCTTCCATTGTTGTGGTTTTGCCGGCTTCGTTTGAGCCGTAGATCACATGGAAATCCGAAGCCTGACCGGCTTTCCCGAAATCGAGGACCTTGCCCGTGAAATGACCAAAAAAGTCGAGAGAGAGCCGCTCGATCCGCATCAGGGAGTAGCTCCCTTCATTCGCGCAAGGATCCGTTTTGCGCCGGCTTCTGCGAGACGCCGCGCAAGCTGGTCCATTGCAGCTTCATCAGGTAACAGCTCGGCACGCCGTTGCGGCGCCATCTCCTGCAGAATGCCCTCAATCTCAGCACGGCAGTTTTCGGAAAA
This sequence comes from Alterinioella nitratireducens, assembly GCF_013155465.1. Classification (GTDB taxonomy): domain Bacteria; phylum Pseudomonadota; class Alphaproteobacteria; order Rhodobacterales; family Rhodobacteraceae; genus Alterinioella; species Alterinioella nitratireducens. The sequence goes on from NZ_JABJVX010000002.1 coordinate 444,496, forward strand.
ACTGGGCTCCTCGCTGATGGTTTTCATGATCTCAGCCAATTCGTCCGTGGCGCTGTGCCCGGGCTCTGCGGTGTCGGACAGGTCGAACACGACCTTCTCCAGCCAAAGCCTGCCCGTCTCCCGAGCATATTGCGCCGCGGCCTCTTTCCAGACGTCCTGATCGCGCAGAACCTGCCAACGACGCCGCGTGCGACCGGTCAGTTGCAGACGGATCACGGCGCTTTCCGACACCAGGTTTCGCGCCGTGTCTCGTAGGGTCCGTCTAAGCATATCGCGCAGGGCGTCGTCGCTGTCGGTATCCGTGGCGTCGATCTGGAGGTGCAGGAACTCGACGGCCGAGGTCGGCACTTCTTCGATCTCGATTGCCTTGTCGATGGTCAACAGCGTGGCGGATTTCGGACCGGGCTCGCCGATATCGCGTCCCTGGGGTGTTCCGGGCATCACGACCCATGGAGCCTTGGAGTGGACCTGCCGGCGGTGAACATGCCCCAGCGCCCAGTAGTCGAAGCCGGCATCTGTCAGGTCTCCAACCGTACAGGGTGCGTAAGGATCGTGGCCCTCTGCGCCCGCGAGGGAGGTATGCAGTATCGCGATGTTGACTGCGCCTTCGACTGGCGCCGGGAACTTTGGCAGCAAACTTTCCGGGGCATGACGGTTGGCGAAGCTGACGCCGTGGATCCAGACGTCTTCCGCGAGCTGCACCTTGCAGCCGCGCCCGTCAAAGACATGAACGTTATCAGGCAAGGTCAACTCGCCGGTGAGAGGGTTCTCGGCGTCGTGGTTGCCCTTGATATAAAACACGCGGATCCCGTGTTCGCGCAGCCGCTCCAGTTGTAGCGTCAGAAAGCTGGCGGTCCGGGCGCTACGTTCTGCCCCATCGAACAGATCCCCTGCAATCAGAAGCGCGGCCACATCTTCGGCAAGCGCGATGTCGATGATCCTGGTGAGCGCGGTGCGGCTCGATGTCCGGACCCGATCCCGCAGCTCGGGATCGCGAAGCGCGAGGGACCTCAACGGGGAGTCGAGGTGCACGTCCGCTGTGTGAAGGATCTTTGTCATGAATTTGCTTCCAGTCCCGTAAGTGACATCCCGCTTCGCTGTTGATCCTTTTCGGACTAAGGAGTATCAACTCGCATATCCGCGAACAAGCGGATTGACAGGGAGAAGCACGTGATGGACCGCATATGTCTGCTGACAGTGTGACCTTCGGCCAGGCGATATCGAAGGCCCGCAAGGCACTCGGCCTCAGCCAGAAGGAGCTCGCAGCGCGCGTGAAGAAGGAGGAGAGCGGCGGGTCGATTTCCCCGCAATACCTCAACGACATCGAGCACGACCGGCGCAGCCCCAGCTCAGGGCATCTGATTCGTCAGTTCTCCGGGATCCTGAACATCCCCGAGGATTATCTATTCGCGCTGGCCGGGCGCCTGCCGGACGACCTTCGTACGGACGCGTCCGATCCGGACAAGGTGGTCAAGGCTTTTGCCAATTTCAGAAGGACATTGAAGGAGTAGGGAGGTGCCGCATGGTGAAGATGATCCCCGACAACATGGGACGTTTCGCGCGGCGGCCCTTCTATCAGGAGCGTGAGCTCGACAATGAGTGCGAGCGGCTGATCGGTGAGCTCCTGCTGAAGCGCAGGGGGAAGATCGCGTATCCGGTGGACACCGAGGATCTGGAAGTCTTGATCGAGATGCACGACGCCGATCTCGACAGCTGCGCCGATCTCTCGTCCTATGGGGACGATGTAGAGGGCGTCACCGAGTTCTTCCCCGATCGCGGCCCGAAGGTTTCAATCTCGGACCGGATCGCCGCAGACGATCGGCGCGAGAACCGACTGCGCACGACCCTCACCCACGAGTTCGGGCATGTGAAGTTCCATGGGCCCCTGTGGGCCGAGAAGTTCGCGACTGGCGACATGCTGGAGCGCGGCGTCAACGCCAACAAGGCGATCTCCAAGCGCGACAACATGCTGAACGCGCCTAAAACGGACTGGATGGAATGGCAGGCCGGCTACATCAGTGGAGCACTTTTGATGCCGGCGACGCCCGTCCGGCGGCTCGTTTCGGACTATTGTAGCCCGCGCGAACTGCACGGTGATATCCACAAGGACTCGGACCATGCTGGCAACCTGGTGCAGTTGTTAGTGAAGCAGTTCGCTGTATCCGAAGAGGCGGCGCGCATCCGGTTGCTCAAGCTGAACCTGATCAAGACAGTGCTCGGCTCAGCCTCACTCTTCGACCGATAATCGCAAATCCGCAGAGGCGCGTATTTTTTCGATTGACTCCGCTCTGCCGCGCGATACGCTGAAAAGCAGATCAGCCGATCTATGGAATCAGCGCAAGGAGAATCAGCGTGACTGCTCTGTCTGCACTTCTTCGCAAGACGCCCGGCGAGGCGCTTCGCGAATACTTCGACCGGCCGGAAATCGGCCTCCCCACCGATTTCGACTGGACGGTTCCGGAGGAACATCTGCCTGGGCCACTCAAAGGTGCCATCGAAGACATGTCGCGGCGCCAGCGCGACCGGATCCTCAACGATGCCGAGCGCGTCACTGGGCTTGCTGACGAGCCGGGGCAGGCTGCGCTCTACAGTGTTGCCGAGGACCCCGCGTATCTTGACGGGCTCGCGAACCCGCACGCGCGGGCGCTCTGGATGTTTATCAATGCGCAGGACCACTTCCGCCATGCCGAGGAAGTTCGCTTTACCGAGGACCAGCGGCGCGGCCGGATGTGGGCGGGCTACATGACCGAGCCTGGACATGACGTTCAGCGTGATGGAGCGGCCCGTCATGCCTTCGTCTCGGCGATCAAGGAGTTTTCTGGCGCCGCCCATGCACATGTCGACATCTTCGACCGGGTCAGGACGACCCACGAGGGCGACGAATGCGACCTCGTGCAGGTGACAATCTACCGCGAGGGGCGTCCCGACGATCTGCTCCGCTTCGACGAAAACGGAGCGCTCGTGCGTCAGGCCTATCGGCCGGTATTCGAGGCAGCGGTGACCTATGAGCCCGCAAACGGCGGTATCGAGGTGATCGCCAACGACAAGCTGACGCGGATCGAAATGGTCAAGGCGGCGGTGACACACCTCCTTGGCATCGAGTTCAAGGAGAACCGCCTGCCGCTTCGCTGCTACGATCTGTCCGTGCTTCTGACGCCCTATGACTTCCCGGTCGATCCGGAGGACGGAATCGAGGGCGTCGAGGTGCGCGAGCTACGCCTCATGCCAATCGACGACAGCAGCCGCCGGGTGACGCTGGAGAACATGGCCCGAGCGGACGGCACCATCTGGTCGATGGCGGAAGAATTGTTCGAGGATCGCACGCCCTTGCGCGACGGGTTTGTCATCACACGGGCGAAACTTGCGGTGAAACTTGCCAAGCGCCCGGGGGGCGACAGGCGGCGCACACTGACCCTTGCGATCACCTGGCCGCATGGCTGCAACCTGAAGGATCGCACTGCGACCGAGCAAATGATCGGCGAGAAATATCTCCGGCGATGGGGGATCCTGGTCGATGACCTGCAGCTCTTCGAGGATTGATCTCGCTGCCCGCCGACTGCTGTCGTCCATCGCCGGGACCCGTGATGCGCGGGTCTCGGCCATGGCGTTGGCGCACATGCGTGGCGCAGGCACGGTGTTAATCGATGCCGGACTGCTCGTGCAGCGCGGCGGCGCGATGTCCGTAGTCGCAGAAGACGATCTGGACGACAGCCCGATCTCCGTCATCGTCCACCCGGTCACCGGCCAACATGGGCATCTCGGCAACGCGACTTGGCAAGACGAGCGCGCGAGCGAACGCCGCCGCGTATATGCACTCGACATGGCGGCAGTAGCTCGGCGGGTGGTCGGCCAGCTCGATTGCACGCTTAGTGACGATCCCGTGCCGTACCTCGACGGCGTGGTGCTGGATTTCGGGACGGCGCGGTTGCCGAGGCGCAGGGCGCGCGTCGGCATCTGGGTCGCGCGCGGTCTGACAGCGCCAGCGGCTTTCGCGGAATTACGTCAAGTTGTAGCGCAGCGTCCGCCGGACGGCCTTCGTTTGGTCATCTTCCTGGACCGGCTGGATCGTCATCGATTACGATTCATCCGAGGTCATGAACTCGTCGGGCTGGCGGACGTGGTCGATCATGAGGATGGCCTTGCCGTCTCTCCGGAAGTTCTGGCTGCCCGCCTGATGAAGGGCCCGTCGCACCAAGGTCCTGTCTGGGTGTCGGGCGATGGCGGGGTGCTGATCGTGCACGGCAGATGGCACGAGTTCACCGGAGGCAAGCAGAAGATCGCCGTTGCGATGCTCGCCGAGGCGTGGCTGGACGGCGATCCGGTACTGACTGTCGCACGCGTGCTCGAGGAGGCCGAGTGCGGCGCGTCCGTGAAGCGGTTGAAGGACCTCTTCGGTGGCCATCCCACTTGGCGCGAGGTGATCAGGGAAAATGGAACCAGTTGTTGGCTAGAAGTGTGACGTACCAAGCTGGATAAGTCATTGAACATAAAGTAATGTGCCAAGAAGTATTGGCCCTCGCCATAACGTCGCGACCCTGCGCTTTGAGTATTCGACCCGTCGCTCCGAAGGTCGTGCGTCGCATGGGTGGAGCCGCCGCTCGCTGGAGGCGGAATAAGCGTTCATGATGCGGAGGCGTTCCGTCAATGGGGGTTGGCTAACTAACTGCATCAAGCGAGTAGCGTCCGAAATTGTTCGCCGAGATGTTCGAGCACGTCGATGACGCCGTCGTAGATGATGTCTAAGGCTCTTCCGTAGCCATCGTTAAGAGTGGCTGGATCGACGCCAAGCCGTTCGAGGTGAACGAGGGTTCCGCCCGACTCGTGGGCGTCGGCGATCCGAAGATCGTTGTTCACGAAAAGCGCGGCCAATGCCGGGTTCCGGTATGTCAGATCGTCTTCCTGCGGGTCTGCTCCGAACGCCTCTACGCTTTCGCTCTCCCCGTTGAGTCGCTCTGCGATGTTCGTTAGGGCCTGCAGCAGCTTGAGGCTGCCGAAGCTCTTCACGGCATCTTTCCGGTGCCCGCCCGCGAGCACAAGGTCCCTCAGGATACCGTTGGGGATGCGCTGCCAGAACTCGTGCAGACGCTTGCATCGGGACAGGAAGGCTTGCTCCGTCATGTCGAGCGGGGCGACCTGCGACAGTCGCACGAGCTCAGGATAGTCCCGGAAACCTTCGGTCTGCAGCCTGGTACGGGAAAGCTTCACGATTTCTTCCGGCGCCCGGTTCTTGCCGATTTCACGGGAGACCTGTGCGAACAGGTCGCCGAGGTTCATGGTAGCTGCGACAAGCCGCGCAGTCTTCGCCGGCATATGCTCTTCGGCTGGATCTGATAAGCCTACCAGTGTTGGCGATACGGCATGAGCGTGCGCGTGGATGATCTCACGGTCGGGCTTGGGCTTATAGAGCTCCCGCATCGGCACGCGGATCAGGTTCCGACCAACTCGGACGCATCCGCTGAAGCCCCATTGGCCGAGATATGACGGGCTACAATGCCACTGCCCATCCGGATCGACCACCGGAATGGCATCATAGCGATCATTTTGTTCGTAGCGCTCTAGAAAGCGGTCATCGAGATGAACGAGGCTCAGGTCCACCAAGGCGTTGGCGTCGTCGTGGGTCATAGGCTTAGTCCATCCCGGCCAGATCAAACCGTCGGCCGTAGGTTCGTCGCAAAGCGCGGGCGGAACGGCAACGACCGCCGCCCAAACCTGAATAAGCAAACCGCCATCGAACTCCCGAATATCGAGTTCGTACCAGCCGGCGTCGGGCTTGAGAACAACATGACCCTTTCCGCCCATGAGCGTGCGCAAGCCCCCTTCATCCGGAAGCAGAGCCTTATAGTAAAACGTCCGCACGCCGTGCAGGCCCCTCATCCAAAGGTAACGCCGCAGGGCGGTGTTCGACATTGTCCAGCAAACGTCGCGCGAAGACTTGAAGTAGTGTTGCGCCGTCGTTTCCCCTTCCGCCACGCCGAAGACCGGAACGGACAGATCATCGTAGACGATACGCTGTCCTTCGCCCCCAACCAGACGGCTAGAAAGCCCTAGAGCCATCCAGACTTTCTCGGAAAGTGTATAGCTGTAGAACGATCCGCACCCGAGCGACGCGACGATGGGATCGTGACCGTCAACGGTAGAGGGGTTGTATGCCCTCAGTCCGCCCTTGTGTCGCACGTCCGGAGTTGAGAAAGATACGACGCCGTCGCTCGCCGCTCTGGGGATCCCGAGGGACGCAAGATCCTCCTCCGGCACCGCGATCATGATCATCTGATCAAACTCTTGGGCCGGGCCGTCGGAGGATTTCTCCCGCCGTGTCGTGACTGCGACCGGCAAAGCGGGATCCGCAGCTTTTATCGGCGCGAGGAGGTCGTGCAGCCGGTGGGGTAAGAGATCCCCGGTGATCGGAAATTCGGCGACGTAATCGATCAGCATGGGTGAACTGCAGCTTCTGAGAACGAGATATTTCGACTTTACCGGACAAACGACTGGACGACACCCCTCCTGCGGTATTCTTGATTTTGGGGCAGCCTTACAACGTAGTCGTACAGAGTGTGCAGTTCCTCAAGCGAAGCATGCGCAATGAACATAAAAAGGTCGAGCTGCAGGTCTTGGCCTAGTGGGTATACTGAAACGCGGGGTCCGCAACTTCTCTTGTGCCCGCAAATGGCCATCCTCTCACCGCAGGGGTCCATGCTGAGAAGTTGTTGGCGCACTGAACCACCACGAGCAGTTTGGCTTACCTCGGTCCCAAACGACCTTCGCGTAGCCATTGCCATGTTGCGTTCGAAGGCTTGAGTCGCCGCACCACGGGTGCGTCTTTTTTCCACTTGAGCTGCATTCCTCCCGTCTCCCCTCCCTGGCTCCTCCCGCTGCCCTCCCGGGCGCTCCCCCATTCTCCTTCGCAGGCATTCGGCCAAACGCGAAGGAGACGAAGATGTCAGTCACACACCTCAACCAGGTCGAGCTTGCGGCTCGCTGGAAGATCAGCCCGCGCACGCTGGAGCGCTGGCGCTGGACGGGCGATGGGCCCGCATTCATCAAGATCGGCGGCCGGGTAGTTTACCGGCTCGAGGACGTCGAGACCTTTGAGCGCACGCAGCTGCGCGCCAGCACCGCCGACACCACCCCCAAGCCTGCGGCGTGAGGGAGGTGATCATGAACATCCCCAACATCATCACGCTCGACGCGCTCCGGCACATGGCTGTCGGCGAGATCGCGGCGCTGCCGGCGGAGGAGCTTGCTCGGCTGCACAGCGAAGCCGACGAGGCTTTGCGCTCGGCGAAGAGCCTGCGCGACTGGCTCGAAGGCGCCATCGCTCTCCGCTACGGCGACCGGGCCGCACAGGCGCGGCATGAGGCCGGAAAAGACACCGGGACCGTTCGGTTTGCCGATGGTGCGGTCACCGTGGTCTCCGACCTTCCGAAGCGGGTCGAATGGGATCAGGACCGGCTTGCCGAGTTGGTCGAACGCATCCGGGCCGAGGGCGATGACCCGCGCGCCTATGTCGATGTCAGCCTGAAGGTCCCCGAGCGCAAGTTCACGGCCTGGCCCCCCGCCATCCGCAGCGCGTTCGAGAGCGCGCGCACGGTGCGCACCGGCAAGCCGACTTTCCGCCTCGTCCTCGACGGGGAGGCGCCGGCATGACCCTTCCCATCATCAGCGCCGATGCGCGCCTCGCGGAGCCCCGCGGCATCAAGGGCTGCATCTTCGGCAAATCGGGCATCGGCAAGACGACATTGCTTTGGACGCTCGATGCGCAGTCCACGCTCTTCATGGACCTGGAGGCGGGTGACCTCGCGATCGAGGGCTGGCCGGGCGACACGATCCGACCGCGCACCTGGACCGAATGCCGCGACTTCGCGGTCTTCATCGGCGGGCCCAACCCCGCGCTGCGGGACGAGCAGGCCTACAGCCCGGCGCATTACGAGGCGGTCTGCGCCAAATTCGGCGATCCGGTGGCGCTCGAGCGCTACCAGACCATCTTCGTCGACTCCATCACCGTGGCGGGGCGGCTGTGCTTCCAATGGTGCAAGGGCCAGCCCGAGGCGGTCTCTGAGAAGACCGGCAAGCCCGATGTCCGTGGTGCCTACGGGCTGCACGGCCGCGAGATGATCGGCTGGCTCACGCATCTGCAGCACACGCGGGCCCGGAATGTCTGGCTGGTGGGGATCCTCGACGAGAAGCTCGATGACTTCAACCGGCGGTATTTCGCGCCACAGATCGATGGCTCCAAGACTGGCCTCGAACTGCCCGGAATCGTGGATGAGGTCATCACGATGGCCGAGCTCGCGGCTGAGGGCGGCGACCCCTACCGGGCCTTCATCTGCCAGACGCTCAACCCCTGGGGCTACCCGGCCAAGGACAGATCGGGGCGTCTCGCGCAGATCGAGGAGCCGCATCTCGGGCGGCTGATGGAGAAGATCCGCCAGCCGGCACTGCCTGCATCGGAGCGCTTGCGCTTCACGCGGCCCGAGGCCGCGCCCGCCCAATCCGACAATTGAACAGACCAGAAAGGACCATCGCAATGTCCGGTTCATGGAACGACTTCAACGGCGCCAAGAACAACGCCAATCTGATCCCCAAGGGCACGCTGGCGAAGGTGCGCCTGACCATCCGGCCCGGGGGCTTCGACGACCCCGCGCAGGGGTGGACCGGCGGCTACGCCACGCGCGGCAGCACCGGCTCCGTCTATCTCTCGGGTGAGTTCACCGTGCTCGAAGGGCCCTATGCCCGGCGCAAGGTGTTCAGCCTGATCGGGCTCTACAGCCCGAACGGGCCCAACTGGGCCAATATGGGGCGCAGCCTCGTGCGCGGCATCCTCAATTCCGCGCGCGGCATCTCCGACAAGGACAACTCGCCCGAGGCGCAGGCGGCGCGGCGGATCAATGGCTTCGGCGATCTCGATGGCATCGAATTCGTCGCCCGGATTGATATCGGGTCCGACACCAACGGTGACGACAAGAACGAGATCCGCGGCGCCGTCACGCCCGACCACAGGGACTATGCGAGCCTGATGGGGGCGGCGCCGCGCCCGACACCCGCAGCGCCCGCGCAGCCCTCGGCCGCACCGCAAGCCCCGACCGGCGCCCCCGGGCGCCCGTCCTGGGCGCAGTGAGGGGGGATCGGTCATGCTGCTTCGCCCCCGCCAGAAACAGTTCGTCGAGCGCAGCCTGTCTGCGCTCGACACCCACGGCAACGCGCTCGGTGTCGCGCCGACCGGTGCCGGCAAGACCATCATGCTCTCTGCTGTCGCAGGCCGCGCCGTGGGCGGCACCGATGCCAAGGCCTGCGTGCTGGCGCATCGTGACGAGCTGACGAGCCAGAACCGGTCCAAGTTCGCACGGGTCAACCCGAACATCACGACCTCGGTGGTGGACGCCCGCGAGAAAGCCTGGAATGGCCAGGTTACCTTCGCGATGGTGCCCACGCTGGCGCGCAGCGGCAATCTGGACGCGCTGCCCACGCTTGATTTGCTGGTGATCGACGAGGCCCACCACGCGGCCGCGGAAAGCTACCGGCGGATCATCGACCGCGCGCGCGACCGCAACCCGGAATGCCGGATCTACGGCGTAACGGCCACGCCCAACCGGGGCGATCGCAAGGGGCTGCGCCCGGTCTTCTCCAATGTCGCCGACCAGATCAAGATCGGCGAGCTGATCGCATCCGGCCATCTCGTCCCGCCCCGCACCTTCGTCATCGATGTCGGCGTGCAGCACCAGCTGGGGCAGGTCCGCAAGACCGTCGATGACTTCGACATGGACGCGGTGGACGCGATCATGAACCGCGCGCCCGTCACGGATGCAGTCATCCGCCACTGGCAGGAGAAGGCGGGTGATCGGCAGACCGTGGTGTTCTGCTCCACCGTCGATCACGCGCGCAACGTCGCCGCGGCCTTTGCGGCAGCCGGGGCGCCATCCGGGCTGGTCCATGGCGACATGAGTGCCGCCGAACGGCGCGCAACGCTAAGTGCCTATGCGGCCGGCGAGTTGAGGGTCGTGGTCAATGTCGCGGTGCTGACCGAGGGCTGGGATCACCCGCCCACCTCCTGCGTCGTGCTGCTGAGGCCCAGCTCCTACAAGTCGACCATGATCCAGATGATCGGCCGGGGGCTGCGCACCGTGGACCCGGCCGAGCATCCCGGCTTGATCAAGACCGATTGCATCGTTCTCGATTTCGGCACCTCCACGCTGATGCACGGGGCGCTGGAGCAGGATGTCGACCTCGACGGGCGCGAAGCATCCGGTGAGGCGCCCAGCAAGGAATGTCCCGACTGCGGTGCCGAGGTGCCGATCGCCACCATGGAATGCCCGCTCTGCGGCCATCTCTGGGAGCGCGACGAGGATGCCGGCTCCGAGCCGCTTGGCGCCTTCGTGATGTCCGAGATCGACCTGCTGAAGCGCTCCAGCTTTCGCTGGGTGGACCTCTTCGGTGACGATGGCGCGCTCATTGCGAACGGGTTCAGCGCCTGGGGCGGCGTCTTCTTTCTCAATGGCCGCTGGTATGGGATCGGGGGCTTGCCGCGCGAGCAGCCGCGGCTTCTCGCCGTGGGCGAGCGCACGGTCTGCCTTGCGGCGGCCGATGACTGGCTCAACGAGCATGAGAGCGACGAGAGCGCCCACAAGACCCGCCGCTGGCTGAATCAGCCGCCCACGGACAAGCAGCTGGCCTGGCTGCCGGCCGAGTACCGGCAGGATTTCGGGCTCACGCGCTATCAGGCCTCGGCGCTGCTGTCCTTCCGCTTCAACCGCGCGGCGATCCGCGCGCTGGTGTTCGGGGCCGAGGGCACGGCCGCCGATGCGATCGGGAGGGCGGCATGAGCCATGGCGTCATCATCCCGACTTTCCGCCGCGGACCGGCATCGGCTCTGGCATCCGCGTGGCACGCTCTGTGCTGTATGTGGGCAACTCCCGCGTGGATTTGGCTGGCGCGATCCGGTGCCTTTGAGGCGGCCCCGATCCTCGGTCTGGTTCTGCTCGATGGCCTGCCAGGGCTACTGGACGCGCTCGGCGCGCAGGTGTGTCGGCATGGTTGATCTCACCGAGGAAGAGCGCGCCGCAGTCACCGCGACGATGAAACGCGTGGCGCTGCTGATGGACGAGATCGGCTGGGCCACCCCGCTTGCCGATCTGACCGAGGCGCAGGTGCGCGCACTGATCGAGGAGGCCGTGGAGGGCTTCCGCGAGGCCATGGCCGACCAGGCGCGAGCCAACGAGCCGGAGGTGCCGTTTTGACCAAGCTCTGCACGAAGTGCGGCGTCGAAAAGGACGTCTGCGAGTTCGGCCGCCGACGGCTCAGCCCTGATGGGCGACAGTCCTGGTGCCGGGATTGCCGCCGGGAATACCAGCGTGCCTATGCGCAGAACTTCCGCGATCCCGAAAGGCATCGGGAAGCGCAGCGCCGTTATCGGCTGCGCCACGCTGAAAAGCACAAGGCGCACAGCATCGTCAGGAGCGCCGTCAAGGCGTGCCGGATCATCGTGCCGGTCTGGTGCCAGCGCTGCGGCTGCGTGACCGATCTGGAAGCCCATCACCACGACTATTCCGAGCCGCTCAATGTCGAATGGCTTTGTTCGACCTGCCACGGGCTCGCTCACCGCAGTTACGAAGAGGGTCAGCATGCTGGACTATAACAGCCGCCCCGGCATCGCCGAGCGCATCAACGCGGCCGTGGATGCCGCTCTCGAGGCCGAGCGCGCGGCAACGCCCCCACGCGACTACCTTGGCGGCTCGCGGCTGGGCCACCCCTGCGAACGCGCGTTGCAGTTCGAATTCGTGGGCGCGCCCAGGGACGAGGGCCGGGATTTCACCGGCCAGATGCTGCGCATCTTCGCCATCGGGCATCAGCTCGAGGATCTTGCCATCCGCTGGCTGCGGGCGGCGGGGCTCGATCTCTACACCCGCAAGGGCAATCGCCCCGATGGGGCGCAGTTCGGGTTCAAAGTCGCGGGCGGGCGCATCCGCGGTCATGTCGACGGGATCATCGCCGATGCCCCCGCGGCGCTGGGGCTGCGCATCCCGGCGCTGTGGGAATGCAAGACCATGAACGCGAAGAACTGGCGCGATACGGTCGCCAGGGGCGTGAGTGTCGCCAAGCCGGTCTATGCCGCACAGATCGCGCTGTATCAGGCGTACATGGAAGGGACGGTCCCCGGAATCTCGGCCAGTCCGGCGCTCTTCACGGCGATCAACAAGGACACGGCCGAGCTGCACCACGAGCTGGTGCCCTTCGACGCCGATCTTGCGCAGCGCATGTCGGATCGCGGCGTGCGGATCCTGCGGGCGAGCGATGCGGGCGAGTTGCTGCCGCGCATCGCCCGCAGCCCGGACTTCTTCGAGTGCCGGTTCTGCCCTTGGTCCGAGCGCTGCTGGAGCCTGCCGGCATGAGCGACGACACGATCATCCATTTCAACCCGTGGCGGGATTTCAACGACGCCGCGCCCACACCGGACGCGTTCGGGGTCGAACCCGACCCCGCGCAGATCGCGGCGTTTCTCGATGTGGTCTTCGGCTACTGCGAAGGCCTCATCCCGGTGCGCGGCTTTGTGGACAAGGGGCAGGGCTTCGACGGACGCCCGCACAACATCTGGATCCCGGCGGACGCCACGGCGCCTGAGAAGATGGCGACCTTTGCGAACTGGGCCTGGCGGGAGGGCGCGGCCGTCTATGTGATCCCCGGCACCGTCGCCGCACAGGGCGAAGCGCGCGCGGCCGATGTGCAGCAGATGCAGACCGTCGTCGTCGACCTCGATACCGGCGACATCACCGCCAAGCTCGCGCATCTGCGCCATTATCTGGGTCGCCCCACGCTAGTCGTTGAAAGCGGCGGGCGCACGCCCGAGGGGCGCGACAAGCTGCATGTCTGGTGGCGGCTCAACGAGCCGGTCGAAGGCGCGGATGTGTCCGAGGTCTGCCGGCTGCGCGGCGAGATTGCCGCCAAGGTCGGCGGCGATACGCATTTCCGCTCGGCGCATCAGCCGATCCGTGTGGCGGGCAGCGTCTATCACAAGGGGGGCTTCCAGCGGATCGTCCGGATCGCCGAGCAGGCCGATCACGAGGTCGATCTGGCCGAGTTCGCCGAGGCCGTGGCGGAGATGCCGCCGCTCGACGGCATCGCGCTGCCCACATCCCCTTCCGCCGACAAGCCATCCATCGATGCGGTCCTCACCAACCCCGTCCGCGCGGCCGGTGAGGATGACTGGACCCGATTTCAGGGCGCCAGCGCGGCCATCGGCCACTACCTGCGGCTGGTGCATGAGGGTCGTCTGTCAGGGCCCGAGGGCTGGGAGGCGATCTGCGGCTACAACGCCGCCATGCTGCGCCCGAGCTGGCCGCTCGACCGGCTCCAGCGCGAGACCGAGCGCCTCTGGGCCCTGCATGTCGCGCGCAATGGCCCGGCGCAGGAGGTGCGGCAGGCACCAAGGGTCGAGGCCTTCACGCTGGGCGCGCTGCTTGACGACACAAGCCCCATGCCCGACGACATCATCGCCCCGCGCGTCCTGACGCCGGGCGGGCTGCTGGTGCTGGGCGGGGCGCCCAAGGTCGGCAAGAGCGACTTTCTGATCTCCTGGCTCGTGCACATGGCCGCGGGCGTGCCGTTTCTCGGCTTCATGCCGCCGCGCCCCCTGCGCGTGTTCTACCTGCAGGCAGAGATCCAGTATCACTACCTGCGCGAGCGACTGCAGGCTCTCGGGCTTGAGCCGCATCTGCTGGCAGCGGCGCGTGACGGGTTCGTGGCCACGCCCAAGCTCAAGCTCCTGCTGGACAGCAACGGTCTGCCGAATGTCATCGAGGCGGTGTGCGGCGCCTTTGGCGACCCGCCGGTCGACATTCTCTGCATCGACCCGATCCGCAATCTCTTCGATGGCGGGCCGGACGGCGGCGGCGAGAACGACAACGCCGCGATGATGTTCTTCCTTCAGGAGCGCATCGAGCCGCTGCGCGAAGCGGTCAACCCCGAATGCGGCGTGATCTTGGCCCACCACACGCGCAAGCTCGGCAAGACGCAGTTGCGGGAGGATCCCTTTCTCGCTCTCTCCGGCGCCAGCGCGCTGCGGGGTTTCTACACTTCCGGCCTGATCCTGCATCGCCCGGATGAGGAGCGCCCCGAGCGGCGCCTCGAGATCGAGTTGCGCAACGGGCCGGCGCTGCCCTCGAAGCTGATCGACAAGCGCGCCGGGTGCTGGGTGGAGCTCGACCCTTCCGGCGAACGCATCGTACGGCGCGATTTCGGCGAGAAGCTCGATGCCGAGCGCATGCGCAAGCGCGATGTGATCCTGCAGCTTCTGCTGGACGAGGCCGGGCGCGGCAAGCTCTACACCGCGCTGCAATTCGCCGAGAGCTACGAGAACAAGGCAGGCCTCGGCGGCAAGGACACGATCCGCGACCGCATCAGCGTGCTCGCCACGAAAGGCGATATCAAGTTCGTCCGCGACGGCCGCCCGTTCGGCCTGCCGCGCTCCACCTCCAAGTTCGGCTATCTCTGCGTCGAGGGCATGGTGTTCCCGGCCGACAGCGAGCTTGTCGACCCAGAGACCGGCGAGATCCACCCCGGCGGCATCCCGGTCCTGCCCAGCACCTACAAATGCCCGCAGAGCGGTGCCCCGCTGCCAGTCGAGAACCCCACCGTCTGGGTCTACCCGGAGGGCGAAGCATGATGCATCGGCCCTACGCACAACCGCGCAGGTTCAAGTTGGGAGAGTTGGGAAAATCCTTCCCAACTGGTTGCGCAGGCCCGCGCCGGGCTTCGACGGATCACGCGGATTCAAGTTGGGAAGGGTTTTCCCAACTACCTGCGCACCGCTGCGATGGCGCCCTTCCGGACGCGCAGATTCAAGTTGGGAAAGCATCGCCCGCGCGACGCGTTCCCAACTTGGAATTTCTCATGTTTCGCAGGCTCTTACGGCCCGTTTCAAGTTGTGGGGGTGAAAGCCACCCCCTTCGGGGGTGGGGAGAACGCCGCAAGGCGGGTTCTCCACTCCCACCCCCGGGGGCGTCGCGCGCGCGTGGTGCTGTCCCTGCCTTTCCATCCACCACACGGGAGATGTTCGCCATGAACCTTTCAACTGCTGCAGAACCCATCACCCATGCCTGTCCGGTCAGGGGCACCGGCTCGGCACCGGGCCGCCCCATCCTGGCCCTCGATCTGGGCACCACCACCGGATGGGCGCTCCGCGACGCGGACGGGCTGATCCTCAGCGGCACGGCCAGCTTCCGCCCCGGGCGCTTCGACGGGGGCGGGATGCGCTTCCTGCGCTTCACCAACTGGCTCACCGAGTTCGACCGGCTGAGCGGGCCGATCGCGAGCATCTGGTTCGAGGAGGTCCGCCGACACGCCGCAACCGACGCGGCACATGTCTATGGCGGGCTCATGGCCACGCTCACCTCTTGGGCCGAGCTGCGCGGCGTGCCCTATCAGGGCGTGCCGGTCGGCACCATCAAGCGCCACGCTACCGGCAAGGGCAATGCGAACAAGGACGCCATGATGGCGGCCGCCCGGGCGCGCGGCTTCAGCCCCGCCGATGACAACGAGGCCGATGCTATCGCGATCCTGCTTTGGGCGATCGAGACCGGCGGGGGGCTGCAATGAGGTGGCATCCCAAGGGCTATGGCGGCCAGCGCCGCGATCCCGAACAGGTCAAGCGCGAGGGCTGGCACGAACAGCGCGTGTTGGCCGTCGCACTCGATGACGAACGCCTGACCTGGCCCGAAAGGGAACTGGTCCGGCAACTCGGCGAGAAGCTCTATGGCAGTCCGGCCGCGGGGCAGGGAGGCAGGCATGGATAAGTGGACGCCCTCGCTGGTGGAGGCCCGGCTCGCCGAGGCCGCCTATGTGCTCAAGCGCCTGCCTGAACCCCGGCGCCGGGGGTATTTCAGCACCTGGCCGGAGGTCATTCACAGCTTCGGCGACAAGGTCGGGCAGGAGCCAAGGCCCATGCGCGTGCTGCCCTCGCCGCAGGCGATCAGCCGCATGGAGGAGACGCTGACCTGGACCGCCTGCCTCGACCCCACCGACGGCAAGATCGTCTGGATGAAAGCCTATGGCGAACGGTGGAAGACCATCTGCTGGACCGTCGGGCTTGCGCGCTCGGCCGCCCATCAGCACTGGCTCTACGGGCTTTGTGTCATCTCCCTGCATCTCAACCGGCGGCGGTTCAATCGCAAGCTCTCGAAGCGGCGCGTGATCGAACTGGCCGGTGGCGCGTAATGCTGCGTGCCAGTGGGGAAGATGTGCGGCGGACATTTTTCGCTGAGACAAAAACGGCTCTCCCGGGCTACAAATCAGGTAACCTCGGGAGAGGCGCGCGCGGCGCGGTCCCGAGCAAAACCATCCTTTCGTTGGCGCGGCCGTTAACAAAGGAAAGGCTCTGATCCTTTCCTTGTGGCCTGCGCGACGCCGCCTGACAGCCCCTGCCGCCGAGTTCGCGGTTCCTTCCTGGCGAGATCGTATGCTGGCGGGCTTGGCGCGCAATTTCGCCAGCGACAGGGCCGGATTTCTGGGAAGCCAGCCGGAAGCCGGACACACGCGAGCCCCGCGCCAACCCCAATGAACGCTGGCCTTCGGGCCGGACACCCCGGACGCGCCTGGACCCTGCGTGGAGTCCAGCGCGGCATCCGGTGTCCGGAGTCCAGCCGGTATCCACCATCAAGACGAAAGCCTCTCGCCGATGACCCTCGCCTTCGCACCGGAGCAGATCGAGCAGTGGCCCCTGGCCAGGCTCCAGCCCTACGCGAAGAACGCGAAACTGCACGGGCCCGACCAGGTCGCGAAGATCGCCGCGAGCATGGCCGAGTTCGGCTGGACCGTGCCCTGCCTCGTGGCCGAGGACGGCGAGCTGATCGCGGGCCACGGGCGCGTGCTGGCCGCAACCCAGCTGGGACTGACCGAGGTGCCGGTGATCGTGCTGGGCCACCTGACCGAGGCGCAGCGCCGGGCCTATCGCATCGCGGACAACAAGCTGACGGAACTCGGCAGCTGGGATGAGGCGCTGCTCTCGGCCGAGTTGCAGGACCTGCTGGCAGACGACTACGACCTGTCGCTGGTCGGGTTTTCCGACGGCGAGTTGGACAAGCTGCTAGCTTTCGATCCGGACGAGGGCAGTGAAGAAGAAGGTGGCGCCGGGGGCTCAGTGCCGCCGGTGACCATCCCCGAACCGCCACGTAATCCGGCCTCGCGCACGGGCGATCTCTGGATCCTCGGCGATCACCGACTGCTGTGCGGTGACTCGACATCGCATGACGACGTGCGCCGCCTGATGAACGGCGAGCGGGCGGTGCTGTTCGCGACCGATCCGCCGTACCTCGTGGACTACGACGGCTCGAACCACCCGACGCGGAACAAGGATTGGTCTCAGTCCTATGGCGTCACCTGGGATGACAGCTCGCAGGGCGCCGAACTCTATGACGGCTTCATCGCCGCCGCCGTCGCCGAGGCCATCACCGAGGACGCCGCCTGGTACTGCTGGCACGCGTCGCGCCGTCAGGCGATGCTCGAAGCCTGCTGGGAGAAGGCCGGCGCCTTCGTCCATCAGCAGATCATCTGGGTGAAGGACCGCGGCGTGCTGACCCGGTCGCATTACCTCTGGAAACACGAGCCCTGCTTCATGGGCTGGCGTCGCCCCAACCGCCCGCCGAAGGTGGCCGAGCAGACGCTGCCCTCGACGTGGCAGATGCCGTCCTTCGCGAAGGACGAGCGGCCGGATCATCCTACGCCGAAACCGCTCGACGCCTTCGGTATCCCGATGCGCCAGCATGTGGCGCGCGGCGGCCTCTGCTACGAGCCGTTTTGCGGTTCGGGCTCGCAGATCATGGCGGGCGAGGCCAACGGCCGGCGCGTCTTCGCGATGGAAATCAGCCCGGCCTATGTCGATGTCGCCGTGGAGCGCTGGCAGGCGGAAACAGGGCGCGATGCGATCCTCGACGGGGACGGCCGGACCTTCGCCGAGGTGAAGGTCGAGCGGCTGGGCGATGCAGCTAACGCCGCAGCCTGATGGCCGTCTACTACAACGATGCCGATCCCGCGGCCTGCGGCTGGCTGCGGGAACTGATCGCGGCCGGGCTGCTGCCTGCGGGCGAGGTGGACGGGCGGTCCATCCTCGAGGTGGAGCCCGCCGACCTGCGCGGCTTCGCGCAATGTCATTTCTTCGCCGGGATCGGCGGCTGGCCCTATGCGCTGCGCCTCGCGGGCGTGGGCACGGACATGTCCGTTTGGACCGGCTCGCCGCCCTGCCAGCCCTTCAGCCAGGCCGGGCAGCGCAAGGGACAGGACGATGACCGCCATCTCGCGCCCGCCTTCCTGCGGCTCATTGCAGCGTGCCGCCCGGAACTCGTCTTCGGAGAGCAGGTCGCCAGCGCGGCAGTGCTCGGCCCGTTTGGCGGCCGGGCTCGCACAGCGGCTGCGGGTACGGCTGGCTGGGCGTGGTTCGACGCTCTGGCGGATGCGCTGGAAGCTGCATCTTACGCCGTCGCGGCGGCCGATCTGCCGGCTGCGTGCATCGGTGCGCCGCACATCCGGCAGAGGCTGTTCTTCGGCGCCGTCGCCCTGGAGCGAGGCGCAGGCGGGCTGGGCCACGGCCTCGGCGCGGGATCACAAGGACGGCTCGGAATGCCGGGCGGTGCCGATCAACGCGCTGCTGGGCCGGCAGGTCTGGCTGGCGGGCTGGCCGACGGCGATGGCGGGCTCGCCCGCAACGGAGAGATACAACGCGGCCGGCAACACCGATGCGAGCCGCCGGACGGTGGCGCTGGTGACCTGGACGGACCCGCCGCCGACCCTGCCGGGACCAGCCCGACGCGCGGCGTCTGGAGCGATCCTGACTGGCTCTTCTGCCGGGACGGCCGCTGGCGGCCCGTTGAGCCCGGATCATTCCCGCTGGCTGATGGGATACCCGGCCGAATGGGGCTCCTGCGGGGCTACGGCAATGCGATCGTGCCGCCGCTCGCGGCGGAGTTCGTGACTGCGTTTCTGGAGAGCCTGCGATGAGGCAGAGCCGGATCATGTCCATGGTCGAGGCCGCGACGAATGTTGTCGTCGGCTACGTTCTGGCGATCGCGACACAGATCGTCGTGTTCCCGTGGTTCGGGATCGAGACGGGGCTCGCCGAGCACATGGCAATTGGCCTCGCCTTCGTCGGCGTCTCGTTGGCGCGCGGCTATCTGCTGCGGCGGCTGTTCGAGGCGATCCGGATGCGGAGCGCGGAATGAGAGCCCGCCGCCCGAGCAAGGGCGGCGGAATTGAAGTCGTCGTGCTGCGCGGTGTCAGTCGCTTATGGCGTAGACACGGCCCCTCCCGTCAACCTTCTCGGAGGTGATCGTCAGACCCAGCTTTCTCTTCAGCGCGCCGGAGAGGAAGCCTCTCGTGGTATGTCCGGCCCAGTTCGTGGCGGCCATGATCTCGTCGATGGTGGCACCACTCTCGGCGCGGAGCATTGCGATCACCGCCTCTTGCTTGGTGCCGCTGCGGCGGCGGGCGGGCTCCGGCGCGGCTTCGGTTTCGTGCTGGCTGTTCGTTTCCTCCTCCGGATCATCGGTGATCCCGAGGGTGCTGTAGGCCAGCGGCGTGGCGCGCAGGGTGATCGGCCCGCGAGCCTCGTCGTGCCGCCAGACCGTGTTGAGATCGGTGGCGGCAACCTCCTCGATGAGCCCGCGCTTCAGCAGGCTCTTGCAGACGTTGCCGACGGCGCCGCCCTTGAGGTTGGCGGTGACGGGAAACACCATCCCGTCCGCGCGCGCGCAGGCGGCGGCGAGGATGACGGCTTGCGCGTCGGACAGCTGGATCTGGGTCATGGGGTCGTCTCCGTGTTCGGGGCCGCGACCGTCGCAGCCTTCCTACGACCCCGAGCCGCGCTGGGCGCGGCAGGAGTTCCGGTGGTGCCGAATGTCAGCGGGCGTGCTCGCCCTCGCCGAAGGCGCAGTCAGCGATCTCGCGCAGCTTGGCGCGGTAATGGTTCAGGGTGCCGACGTCGCCCCAGTCGATCTCGTCGGGATGAGTGTCGAAGTGGTCGGCGCTGAGTGCGGTGAGCCGCTCCAGCATCGCGTCGATTTCGAACTTGGCGGCGAGAAAGGCGTCGAGGGCTTTGGAGTTGTCGGTGGCGCGGCGGGTCATGGTGTCTGCTCCGTGGTGAGTTGCATCGTTCTTGTGCAATCAGAATCGCTCTGCGGCGCCCGAAAGTGTAGGCAATTCAGAGCGATATGATTGCACTCTGGCTGATCCCGTTCAGATCAGCTGCAGGCTGGCCAGCATGGTGCTGGCAGCGGCAAGCTGGGTGGTCGGCAGCTCGATCTTGATGTGCGAGATGACGTCCGAGGCCTCGGCCGTGATCCCCTCGTCGCGCAGCGCGGCCTCGATCATGCGGGCGGCAGCGTCCGGGCCCTTGAGGTTCAGCGGGTCCGGCAGCGCGGCGTGATCGATGCGGATGGTGGTGATGGCGGTCATGTGCGTGTCCTTTCAGAGCTGGGTTTCGGCGACGCCTGCGCGGCGCCCGGCCTCATAGGCTTCCGCGAGCGCGTCGCGGATGGCCCAGACGGCGACATCGTGGAAGTCGAGCCGGTCGGAGTTTCGGGTCTCGAGGGTTTCGAGGAAGAAGCGGCGCTGCGCGATCTCCAGGATCAGCGCGTCGCGGGCGGCGGCGGGGTCGGTCTTGCGGCGGGGCATGGCAGGTTCCTCGGGTGCGTTGCATCGTCCTTCTGGAGACACGTTCGCTCTGCCGGCGAGGCTTATCAACTGTATAAGCACATGGTTTTGAATGATAATCGGGGCTGGCCATGCAGGGCGTGAGCGAGCGCCAGTACGCCGCCCATGTGGGGCTGTCGCGGGGCGCGATCCAGAAGGCGAAGTCCGCTGGCCGGCTCGTCCTGCACGCCGATGGCAGCATCGACGCCGCGGCCTCCGACCGGCTGCGGGCGGAGGCGACCGATCCGTCGAAGACGAGGAAGGCGGCTGCGCCGAAAGGGCAGAAGCTGAAGCCCGTGCCGGAGGCAGCGGTCTCCGCCGTCGGCGATACGCTCAAGGAACAAGGCATGGCCGCGCCGGTCGCGGGCGGCGGCACGACCTTCCTGCAGGCCAAGACGGCGCATGAGGTGCTGAAGGCGCAGGAGCGGCGCATCCGGCTCGCGAAGCTGAAGGGCGAACTTGTCGACCGCGACCGCGCCACGTCGCTGGTCTTCCGGCTCGCGCGCGAGGAACGCGACGCATGGGTCAACTGGCCGGCGCGGGTGGCTGCGCTGATGGCGGCGGAGTTGGAAACGGAAACGGCGGCCATGCAGAAGGTTCTGGAGGCCCATGTCCGCGCCCATCTCGAGGAACTCGCCCAGCCCCGGATTGCCCTCTGACGGCAACGCCTCAAGCAGCGAAGCGGTAGGCGAAACCATCACGGCGTTCGACGGCGCCGAGGCGCTGCTGCGGGCCTGGGATCGTGGGCTCACGCCCGATCCCTGGCTGACCGTCTCGGAATGGTCGGACACGCATCGCTGGCTGAGTTCGCGCGCGAGCGCCGAGCCCGGCCGCTACCGGACCGAGCGCACGCCCTACATGCGCGCGATCATGGACGCGCTCTCGCCGGGCGATCCAACGCAGCGCGTGGTGTTCATGAAGGCCGCGCAGGTCGGCGCCACGGAGGCCGGCAACAACTGGATCGGCTTCGTTATACACCACGCGCCGGGGCCGATGCTCGCGGTCCAGCCGACAGTGGAGCTCGCGAAGCGCAACTCGCGCCAGCGGATCGATCCGCTGATCGAGGAGAGCCCGGCGCTGAAGGAGCGCGTGCGCCCGGCGCGGGCGCGCGACAGCGGCAACACGCAGCTGTCGAAGGATTTCCCCGGCGGCGTGCTGGTGATGACGGGCGCCAATTCGGCGGTGGGCCTGCGCTCGATGCCGGCGCGCTACGTGTTCCTCGACGAGGTCGACGCATACCCGGCCTCGGCCGATGAGGAAGGCGATCCGGTCGGGCTCGCCGAGGCGCGCTCGCTGACCTTCGCGCATCGGCGCAAGGTGTTGCTCGTCTCGACGCCCACGATCCGTGGCGTCAGCCGGATCGAGCGTGAATACGAGGCGAGCGACCAGCGCCGCTTCTTCGTGCCGTGTCCGCATTGCGGCCATGCGCAATGGCTGCGTTTCGAGCGGCTGCGCTGGGAGAAGGGTAAACCGGAGACGGCGGCGTACCATTGCGATGCCTGCGAGACACCGATCGAGGAACACCACAAGCCGGCGATGTTGGCCGCGGGCGAATGGCGGGCGACCGCCGAGGCCCGCGATGCGCGCACGGTGGGGTTTCATCTCTCGGCGCTCTATTCGCCGCCGGGGTGGAAGAGCTGGGCAGACATCGCGCGGGACAAGGAGACGGCGGTGGGCTCGGACGAGGCCGAACGGGTGTTCCGCAACACGGTGCTCGGCGAGACCTGGATCGAGACCGGCGATGCGCCGGACTGGCAGCGCATCGCCGAGCGGCGGGAGGACTGGCCCGCTGGCACGGTCCCCGCAGGCGGGCTGTTCCTGACCGCTGGCGTGGACGTGCAGAAGGACCGCATCGAGGTCGATGTCTGGGCCTGGGGTCGCGGCCTGGAAAGCTGGCTCGTCGATCATCTGGTGATCGAGGGCGGGCCGGCGCGGCCAGAGGCGTGGGACGCGCTGACAGATCTTCTGGGGCGGACATGGGACCATGCTTCCGGCCAGCCGATGACGCTGGCGCGGCTCGCCATCGACACGGGCTACGAGACGGCGGCGGTCTATGGCTGGGCGCGCTCGGTCGGCTTCGCGCAGGTCGCGCCGGTCAAGGGGCTCGAGGGCTTCAACCGGGCGAGTCCAGTGTCGGGGCCGACCTATGTGGACGCCACGGCGGGCGGCAAGCGGCTGCGCCGGGGCGCGCGGCTCTGGACGGTGGCGGTATCGACCTTCAAGGCCGAGACCTACCGCTTTCTGCGGCTGACGCGGCCGACAGCGGAAGACCTGCATGATGGCGCGGCGTTCCCGCCCGGCACTATGCATCTGCCTCTCTGGGCCGACAGCGAGTGGATCCGTCAGCTGACGGCCGAGCAACTGGTGACGGTACGCAACCGGCGCGGCTTCGCGCGGCTCGAATGGCAGAAGCTGCGCGAACGCAACGAGGCGCTGGATTGCCGGGTCTATGCCCGCGCTGCAGCCTGGATCGCGGGCGCGGATCGCTGGCCGGAAGCACGGTGGGCGGAGCTGGAGCGGCAACTGGCAGTGGAAACCGCCGCAACTACAAAGGAGGCGCCCGCCGCAGAACCGTCGCGCACCACTGCGCGGCGGCGCAGGGTGCGGTCGAGCTACATGGGGTGATCAACTGGTCTTCTTCATCGCTCGGCTGCGATGCCCGGCCCGGACCCGGCGCCGGAACTCGGCCAGCATGGCGAGGTCGAGTTCGATCTCGCGTCGCTCGATATCCTCGGAATCGAAAGCCCCGCCGGCCCATTCCAGTAGCTCCGCGTGTTGCGGGTGGCGATTGTTGCCAATGGCTTCCAGAAACCCCTCGAAACCGGGGAGCCCTCCAACATCCTCGGGCGGTGCCCGGCGCGCCCCCTCGACAAAGACAGGATAATCCGTATCGGCATCGCTGTCGCGGACACCTTCGATGATCACGCGGTGCCGCCAGTCGTCACCGAAATCGTAGACATAGAGGAAGCGGTCCACGCCGTGGTCGATCAGCTTGTTCAGCCGGATGCCGTTGGCCTTGTAGACCCGGCGCGACGGGCTCTCCATGCCGGGGAGAGGCTCGCCATAGATCCGCTCGCCCACACGAAACTCGTAGAGATGCGCGTATTCCCAGCGCATCACCGCCTGAATGACTTCGTGCAATGTCGCGAGCGTGATGCTGGTCGGCACATCGACGCGCCGCCAAATGCGCGGGGTGATGTCTTCGAGTTCGATCAGCAGTCGGGCGACAGGTTCGGACATTGCTCCTCCGGGCGATCAAGCGACCCCGAGCATAGAAGGCACGCTGCATGGCCACAATCGCCGAGCTGAAATCCCGCCGCGAGGCGCTCCTGGCGCAGCGCTCCTCGGGCGTCGCGCGTGTAAGCTATGACGGCAAGACGGTGGAGTATCGCAGCTTGGCCGAGATCGACCGGGCCATCGAGGCGCTGGATCGCGAGATCGCGGCGGCCGAGGGGCGGCGGATCGTGCGGCAGGTCCGCGTGACGACCAGCAAGGGGCTCTGATCCATGGGGCTGATGGACCTGTTCCGCCGCCGGGCGACCGGCGGCCCATCGAGCATGCGCGCGCGGCTCGAGGGCGCTATGGCGCGCCGCCGACTGCGGGGATGGAACCCACCGCTGGAGAATATCAACGCGCTGGTCGCCTCGGGCGGCCCGCGGCTGCTGGCACGGGCGCGCGAATTGGTCGTCACCAACGGCTACGCGGCGAATGCCTGCGAAGCCTTCGCCGCGAACCTCGTGGGCGACGGGATCAAGCCCTCGTCGCTGATCGAGGATGCGGCCGTGCGGGATCGTGTGCAGCGGCTCTGGCTCGCCTGGACCGACGAGGCGGACGCGGACGGGCTGACCGACTTCTATGGCCTGCAGGCGATGGTGGCGCGCGAGATGTTCGTCGCCGGCGAGTGCTTCGTGCGCCTGCGGCCACGGCGCGCTGAGGACGGGCTGCTGGTCCCGTTCCAGTTGCAGCTTCTGCAATCGGAAATGCTGCCCTTCGAGAAGACCGAGACCGCGGCCAATGGCAACCGCATCCGTTGCGGGATCGAATTCGACCAGATCGGGCGGCGCGCAGCCTATCATTTCCGCCGCAGCCATCCCGGTGACAGCACGGATCGCCGCGTGGCCGTGCCCGAGACCGTGCGCGTGCCCGCCGAGGACGTGCTGCACATCTACCGCCCGCTCGACGCCGGCCAGATCCGCGGCCTGCCGCATGTGGCGCCAGCCATGGTGCGGCTCTTTCTGCTCGACCAGTATGATGATGCGGAACTCGACCGCAAGAAGACCGCGGCGATGTTCGCGGGCTTCATCACCAAGACCGCGCCCGAGGACCCGATGCTGGGCGAGGCCGAGGCGGACCTCGACGGCGCTGCCATCGCGAGCCTTGAACCCGGCACCATGCAGGTGCTGCTGCCGGGCGAGGATGTGAAGTTCTCGAGCCCTGCTGATGTCGGTGGCGGCTATGAGGCGTTCCAGTACCGGACGCTATTGGCCGTCTCGGCCTCGCTGGGGCTGCCCTATCACTTGGTGACCGGCGATGTGCGGCAGGCGAACTATTCCAGCTTGCGCGCGGAACTGGTCGAATTCCGCCGTCGCGTGCAGCAACTTCAGCACGGGGTGATCGCACATCAGCTTTGCCGGCCCATCTGGGCGCGCTGGCTGGACATGGCGCAACTGTCCGGTCGGCTGGACCTCTCCGATCCGGTTGGCGCGCGCGCAGTGCAATGGATCCCGCCGCGCTGGGATTGGGTCGATCCACTGAAGGACATCCAGGCGCAAATCCTCGCCATGGAAGCGGGCATCACCTCGCGGCGCAAGGTGGTCGAGGGCACGGGCTATGACGTCGAGGAAGTCGATCGCGAGAATGCGGTGGACGCCAAACGCGCCGCTGATCTGGGGCTGCACTACCGCACCAGCCCCGGCGAGACCCAAGGCGCGCGGGCCACGCCCGCCACCCGGCCGGACCCCGGGTCCGACACACAGCAGGAGTGAGATGATGAAGAGCTGGTACACGATCCGCGCCCGGGCCTCCGGGGCGGAAGTGCAAATCTATGACGAAATCGGCGCCTATGGCGTCTCGGCCAAGGGATTTCTCGCCGAACTCGGCGCGCTGCCCGAGGACGCCCCCATCGATCTGCGGCTGAACAGCCCCGGCGGCTCGGTCTTCGACGCGGTGGCGATCCACAACGCGCTCACGCGTCACGCGGGCAGCGTCACCGTCTGGATCGATGGCATCGCGGCTTCGGCCGCTTCCTATGTCGCCATGGCGGGCGACGAGATCGTCATCCCCGAAAACGCCTTCCTGATGATCCACGATCCTTCCGGTCTGGTGGTGGGCACGGCTGAAGACATGCGCGAGATGGCCGGCACGCTCGACAAGATCGCCGCCGGCATGATGCGCGGTTACGCGGCCCGCTCCGGCAGGCCCGAGGAAGAGATCGCCGCGCTGATGGCCGCCGAGACCTGGTTCGATGGGGCCGAGGCGCTGGCGGCGGGGCTGGCCACGCGCATGGCCGAGCCTGTGCGCATCGCCGCGAGCTTCGACATCGGTTGCTTCCGGAATGCGCCGCCGGCGCTGATCGAGGCAGTCGAGACTGTGGAGGAGCCCGAGGGCGCGGCGGCGGGCATCGACATCGTTGAAAGCGCCAACGATGTCGCGCCTGCTCCCGATCCCGCGCAGCCGCCCGAGACGGACAATCCGGACGGCACCGTGTCCGGCCTCTCCACGGGCCCGGACCCCGCGGCCATCCGCGCCGAGGCTATCGCGCATGCCCGCGCCGTGATCGATCTCTGCCGCCTGGCGGGCCAGCCGCAGATGGCCGGGCGGTTCCTCGAGGAGGATGCGGGCCTCGATACCGTGCGCGCAAGGCTGCTCGAGGCGCGGGCCGAGGCCGAGCCCGAGATCAGCCCCCATCACCCGCAACCCGGGCGCGGCGCCACGACCCGCCCCTGGGGCGATGTCATCGCCCGCACCTTCAAGCTGAAAGGATAAGCTCATGACCACGTTGGTTGAAGGCAAGCACGCCGGCGGCTTCCTAATCTGGGAAGCCTTCCGCGACTATACCCGCGAGACCATCACCGTCGCCGCTGGCAATCCCGAGCCCGGCACCGTGCTCGGCAAGATCACCGCATCCGGGAACTACGCCCCGCACGATCCTGCCGCCACCGATGGCACCGAAACTGCGGTCGCGGTGCTCTGGGGCAAGGCCGATGCAAGCGTCGGCGCGGTGCCCGCCGTGGCGCTCATTCGCGGCCCTGCCATCGTCAACCGCCATGACCTCGTCTTCGCCGGCACCCCGAGCGAGGGCGAGATCGCCGCCGCCCATGCCGCGCTTCTCGAGGCCGGCATCCTGGTGCGCTGATCCCGCGCACCGCTTCACCCCCATCCCCGATACGGAGGCATTCCCATGGCCACCATGGACATCTTCGAAGGCGATGCCTTCACCATCGTCGAGCTGACCCGCGCGCTCGAAAACATCCCCTACAAGCCCGCCATCCTGTCGGGCTCGGGGCTCTTCGGCACCCGCGGCGTGCGCACGCGCACCGTCATGATCGAAAGCCGCGACGGCACGCTCTCGCTGATCCCCTTCTCCGAGCGCGGATCGGCCTACGAGAGCCAGATCCCCGAGCGCCGCGAGATGCGGGCGTTTGTGTGCCGCCAATTCAAGAAGCAGGACGTGCTCTGGGCCTCGGAAATCCAGGCGGTGCGCGACTTCGGCTCGGAAACTGCCGTGCAGCAGCTGCAGGAGGAAATCGCGCGCAAGATGCGGACCCTGCGCAACGACGCCGAGGCGACCTTCGAGTTCCACCTCTTCAACGGCATCCAGGGCGTGGTGAAGGACCCGCGCGACGGCGCCACGGTGATCGACTACTACAGCGAGTTCAACATCACGCCCGCGGCCGAGGTGGACTTCGACCTCGACAACCAGTCCCCGGCCTCGGGTGCGCTCCGCAAGCGCTGCCAGGCGATGATCGAGAGCGTCGAGGACAGCCTTGGCGGGCTCGCGGCCGGTCAGGTGCAGCTGCGCGCCGAATGCGGCTCGGCCTTCTTCGCCGATCTCGTGGCCCACAAGGAGGTACGCGAGACTTATCTCAACACTGCCGCCGCCGCTGATCTACGCGGGCGCGTGGGCGAGGAGGTCAGCTTCGGTGGCATCACCTTCCGGCGCTACCGGGGTGGCCTCGGTTTCGGCGTGCCGACCGACAAGGCGTATTTCTACCCCGAGGGCGTCGAGGGGCTCTTCGAGATCTACCACGCCCCGGCCGATACCTTCGAGACGGTCAATACCGTCGGCCTGCCGCTCTATGCGCGCATGATCCCCGATCGTGACCGCGACGAATGGGTGCGCCTCGAGATCGAGTCGAACCCGCTGCCGATCTGCACCCGCCCGCAGGTGCTGCGCAGCGCGCGGCGGACGTGATGACCGCGCTCAACACGGCGCTGGACGCGTTGTTTGCCGACAGCAACATCGCGCGGGACGCCGTCTACATCGCCGAGGGCGGCACACCCCAGCTCGTCCGCGTGGTCTCCCGCCGCGCGGACGAGGTCACCGGCTTCGGTGGCGCGCGGCTCTGGTCGGAGACCACCCGCGTCGACCTGCGCGTGGCCGAGGTTCCGAACCCGCGCTCCGGCGACCGCGTCGAGATCGAGGGTGACGCGTTTCTCATCCAGGGAGAGCCCATGCGCGATAGCGAGCGGTTGATCTGGACCGTGGACCTGCGCCCGGCATGAAGCTGCAACTCGACATCACCCCCGATCTGGTTGCCGCCATGGCCGCCGAGATCAAGGCGGGCGAACGCGCTGTCAGCGCCGCCACGCGCGAGGCCGGGAACACCCTCAAGGCTGCCTGGCGCGCGCAGATCATGGGCGCGGGGCTCGGCCAGCGCCTTGCCCGCTCGATCCGGAGCCAGACCTATCCGCAGGGGCGTCAGAGCCTGAACGCCGCCGCGCTGGTCTGGTCGAAAGCGCCGGTGATCGTCGGCGCGCATGATACCGGGCCGCTGATCCGCTCGCGAAATGGCTTCTGGCTGGCGATCCCGACCGAGGCGGCCGGGCGCGGCCTGCGTGGCGGCAAGATTACTCCCGGCGAATGGGAGCGCCGCACCGGCCTGCGCCTGCGCTTCGTCTATCGCCGCCGCGGTCCGAGCCTGCTCGTTGCCGAGGGCCGGCTGAATACGAAGGGTCGCGCGGTGGCATCGCGCTCAAAAACCGGGCGTGGTCGAACCACAGTGCCGATCTTCCTGCTGGTGCCGCAGGTCAAGTTGCCTAAGCGGCTGGATCTGGCGCAGGATGCTGGCAAGGCCCATGGCAGCGTGCCGGGGTTGATTGTGGCGAAGTGGGTGGAGGGACGGTTGGGATAAAGCCGGCGACAATGGAGTAAACCGTTGTTCGTTGCGCGCACTAAACCTTCGTGCCTTTATCTTCGCGCTCGCCGAAGTTTTCATTTATGGCTTGCAACACCAGATCAACTGAAAGACCATCGCGAGAACACAAAATGCTGATTTGAGGGATGGTATGGGTAGCACTGGCTCTGGAAGCTTCTCCGACTACCCCGGCTCGCGTCCCAAAGAGGGGGGCGAGGGAGCCGGGGGTGGCGGCGCAAGTGGTGAAGACCGCTGCGCTCGGGCATTCTCCTGCGCCCTCGAAGAGGTTGAGCAGTGTGACTACTTCTCCTCAAGCGGCGGCGTTCCTCCGGCCAACACGGCGCTAACCATCGAGCAGCGTGGCAGGTTGTTCGCAGTCGACGCGAGCGGCCAAACCGTGGGGGCGCTGCCAACCAGCTTCAACTATCTCGCAGACTGCGTGGTTGCGGGCTTCACCTATGAGGGGCGCGTCAACTCCTCGGCATCGGCTCCCGTTGCATCGGTCAACGTGGACTTCGCGCCGCGGGCGCCATGAGTCCTAGGCAAGACCTTCTGCTGGTCGGCGAGGTCTACGTAGATTTCACCCTGCCGAAGGCAGGTGCTGAAAGTAAGCTACGGCTTGGCGGCATCGTTCACGCGGCCCGCGGACTGTGGGCAATAGACACGAACTTTTCCGTGGCTGCTGCATGCCCCGGCTATCTGGTCGATCAGGCGCGAGCCTACCTCAAACGTTTGGGATGCAGCGAATTCATCTGGCTGGCAGAGGTCAACGGCGCGCCCAACGTCATGGCCATTGGCGATCCGACCGAACTCGCGGACCAAGCATATCAAGACATCCTGAGGGACGAAAAATCCGTCGAATACCGCGGTGAAGTTGACGCACTAAAGACCTTCAAGACCTGTCTGATTTTCCCTGGAAAGTACGATCTCACGGTCCTGAGGTCCCTACTTGCCGAGGATGTTCAGGCAAGTTTCGATATCGCCTATGATCTTCCGGACCTTCAATCGCTCTCATCATTCAAGGGAAATATTGCCGCCGTAGTGACTTCTACATCGTCTCCAATGTTCCTGGAAAAAGCGTCAGAGGATATGTCCAGCCTGCTGGCTGATCTGCGCGATCTGTCGCCGCAAGCCATTCTTCTGAAGGAAAATCGCGGCGGCAGCCGTGTGTTTGATCTTCGCGGTGATGAAGTCGACGAGATTCCGGCGCTCCTCGGCGAAACCGTCAACTCGGTCGGTGTCGGTGACGTGTATTCAGCTGTTTTCGCGTCCATGCTGGGTGGGGCCGTCTTTGATGCCGGATGGAAGGCAGCGCGCGCTGCAACGTGTTATGCCCAGACGACCTACCCGGACGACTTCAAAAGAGATGTCCAGCGCAGCCTTGCGCTCTCTGTCGATCAAATGCGCGGCCTAGGCGGAACAGTTCTGCCCTGGCATGCCCGGCCAGCCTTCCAGATATACTTCGCCGCTCCCGATTTTTCCTACGTCGACCGCACGCACCTCGAAGAAGCACTTCGGGCGCTCGCCTATCATAATTTTCGGCTTCGCCGCCCGGTACAAGAGAACGGAGAGCTAACCCCGCAAAGCTCGATGCATGAAATGCGAGCCGCATATCTGGGTGATTTGGGTCTTCTCAAGGAGTGTGATCTTGTCTTCGCACTCCCTCTGGAGCGCGATCCCGGCACACTCGTTGAAATCGGACTGGCTCTTGCACTGAAGAAGCCCGTAATCACCTATGATCCGCTCGCAGAGAATACCAACACCATGGTGATGGCGGGTAGCACGGTCTATTCGACCAAGCTCGATAGCTGCCTGAACGGCCTATTCGATGTTATGTCGAGACTAAGGGCGACGCGCTCATGAAGCAGGCTGTCGTCATGGTCTCGGGCGGCCTCGACTCAACGACGGTCTGCTATCTGCTGGTCAACGAGGGGACAGAGGTTCATCCCATCTTCTTCGACTACGGCCAACACTGTGCCGAGACAGAATGGGCGAAGGTGCAGGAAGTCCTCCCGCAGGAGGCGATGCCGCCGGCGCGGCTGAATATCTCGGACATCTTCAAGGGCTCGCCATCACGGATGATCCTGGAAGCGGACCTTTGGAAGGAAGCCGTCTCTGATGATGACCTGTACCTTCCGTACCGGACGATGCTGTTCTTCGCTGTGGCCGCGGCTCGTGCGCAGACGCTTCGGATCCTCGACGTGTATTCGGGCTTCATCAACAGCAATCATGCCAAGGAGATAGACTGCAGCACCGAGTTCATGAACGGCCTTGAAGAGCTTTCCCGTGGCGTCGGTGCCGTGCGCTTCCATGCGCCCTTCCGCGAAAAGACCAAGGCCGACGTCGTCCGACAAGCGCTGGAGCTTGGCGTACCTATCGGCCGAACCTTCTCTTGTCAGGCGTCAAGTTCCTTTCCTTGCGGGGCCTGCCCCAACTGCGTAGAGAGGCTGAATGCCTTGGCAGAAGCTGGCATCGCGTAGATGGGAAAAATAGAAGTGGCGGAAAACCTGAACAATTCAGACGCTTTGTATGCCGCCCGGCGCATTGCCGACCATGCTGTTCGGACCGGTGTTCTGGGATCGCGCATCTCTTGCAGACCCGTCTATCAGCACATGGGCGCGGTACTTGCTGACTCGGTCCTACAAGCCGGGCTGAACTACGCAAAAGTTGTGAAGCCCCGCATTGCCACTATTCTTAGAACCTTTCCGCACGCCACAACCATGAACATATTGATGGGGGTGATCGAGCAAGAGGGAAGCCCAAAGTTCCTGCAATGGGAGCATCGGGAGAAGGTGTCACGCTTTGACAATCTAGTCGACTTCATGGCCGAGGCGGAAATTGACAGCACATCCGAGTTGAGCAGAGCGCTACGGGACAAGAGCTTTCGGATGGATATCCGGCAAGTGAGAGGTGTCGGCCCAAAAACCGTTGATTACATGGCCTGCCTGGTGGGTGTGGATTGCATCGCTGTAGATCGCCACATCCGGGGCTTTGCTGAGCTCGTGGGATTGGAGGACGACAGCTACGATTATCTTCGCGAAGTGTTTAGTTTTGCGGCGGACTTGTTATCCATCTCTCGACGTGAATTCGATGCGAGTATCTGGCGCTATCAGTCAGAACAAACCGCTCGACAACTATCACTTGAGTTCATGCAGTAGCGCATGGTGTCAGCGCCTGGCTAAGCGTGTGGTTGGGATCAAGCCGCACCTCAACTTCGGAATTCCAGATGCCCACCCCTCGCGAAACCATCCTCGCCGCGCTGCACGCGCGGCTCTTGGCGCTGCCCGCCATCGCCCTGCGGGGCGAGGTGCTGCCCGAGCGCGTGCCGGCCGAGGGCCTGCTGATCCTGCGTGATGGCGAGCCGGGTGAGCCGGACGTCACGCTGTCGCCGCTCGCCTACCACTACCAGCACCGCGCCGAGATCGAGGCGGTGGTCCAAGGCGCGGCGCGTGATGCCGCGTTCGACACGCTGTCCGCCAGCATCGGGGCTGCGCTCTCCGCCGACCGCACGCTGGGCGGGCGCTGCGACTGGGTCGAAGCCGAAGCCCCGCGACCGGTTGATCTGCCCATCGAAGGAGCCGCCAGTCTGAAGGCAGCAGTCATCCCGATCATCCTGCATTATTCGACGGCCGATCCCCTGGCCTGACCCCAACAGACAATCCGAGGAGACACGACATGGCACGAGCCCAGGGGGCGCGGGCGCAGATGGCGCTTGCGTTCGAGACGACATATGGCACCCCGCCCGCCAGCGGTTTTGTGCGGATGCCCTTCGCCACCGCGACGCTGGGGGCGGAACAACCGCTTCTGAACAGCGAGCTTCTGGGCTATGGCCGCGATCCCCTGCCGCCGATCAAGGATGCGGTGACCGCCGATGGCAATGTCGTTGTGCCCATCGACGCGCAGGGTTTCGGCTTTTGGCTCAAGGCGGCGTTCGGGCAGCCGGTCACGACTGGCGCGGATGCGCCCTACACGCACGAGTTCCGCTCGGGAAACTGGACGCTGCCCAGTATGGCCATCGAGACCGGCATGCCGGAAGTGCCGCGCTTTGCGCTGTATTCCGGCTGCGTGCTCGACACGCTCAGCTGGCAGATGCAACGCTCGGGGCTGCTGACGGCAACCGCCAGCCTGGTGGCGCAGGGCGAAACCACCGCCGCGGCGTCTGCTGCTGGCACGCTGGCGGACCTCGCCCTGCAGCGCTTCGGCCATTTCAACGGCGCGATCACGCGCGATGGCCAGCCCCTTGGCAACATCGTCTCGGCCGAGATCACCTATGCCAACAATCTCGACCGGGTGGAAACCATCCGGTCGGACGGGCGCATCGATGGCGCCGACCCTTCCATCGCCGCGCTGACCGGCCGGATCGAGGTGCGTTTTGCCGATCAGGTGCTGGTGAACCAAGCAATCAACGGCGATCCCTGCGAGATGAGTTTCGCCTACACCCTGCCCTCGGGCGAGAGCCTCACGCTGACGGCGCATGCGGTCTATCTGCCGCGACCACGCATCGAGATCGCGGGGCCGCAAGGGGTGCAGGCGACCTTCGACTGGCAGGCCGCGCGTGACGCCACGTTGGGCCGCATGTGCACCGTCACCCTGATCAACGCTATCGAGGAATACTGATCCATGCTGCGTCTGAACCTCGCCCGTGAGCCGCACTGGCTCGATCTCGGCCTCGGCGTGCGCGTGCGGGTCGAGCCGCTGACCACTGCACTGATGGTGGCCGCCCGCAGCGATCCAGCCGTGCGCGGGTTGCCGGAAGGCACCAGCGACGACGAGATCGCCGTGGTCTTCGGCAAGGCGCTGGCCGAACGTGCCATCCTTGATTGGGACGGCGTCGGCGATGCGGAGGGCAATCCCACGCCGATAACGCCCGAGGGCATCGCCGCGCTCCTCGATATCTGGCCCATCTTCGAGCGCTTCCAGATGGGCTATGTCGCCAAGGGGCTGGAGCTGGAAGCGGAAAAAAACGCCTCCGCGCCCTCGCCGACTGGGTCTGGGGCGGGGGCGAAAGCTATTGCAGGGCGTGCGAAGGCACCTGCCCGGATTGCCCGCAAATCCTGAACGCACCGCGCACGCTCGAGGGCTGGCAGGTCTGGGACCTGGCTGGACGGCTCGGCGGTCAAATTCGCGCGGTGCCCGGCGTCGTGCTGGGCTGGGACATGAGCGCCGCCCTCACGATGGCCGACGCGCTGGGCGTCAACCCGCGCGCCACAGCCGAGTTCCTGCCGGCAATCGAGGCGGTGATGGCGCGGCATCTCAATCAGCAGATAGATGGCAGCAGGGAGGCTGACCAATGACAGAAAAACGCGTCAGCGTGCGCCTCTCGGCCACTGGCGGGCGGCAGGTGAAGGCCGAGCTGGAAGGCGTCGGCGAGGCTGGATCGCGTGGCTTTGGCCGGCTATCTCGCGAAATGGAAGGCGCCAACGCCAGGCTGGCTGCCTTTGCACGAAGGGCCCGCGTGGCGATGGCCGCAGCGGCAGCAGCGATTGCGGCGGCGGCCACGGCCATGATCCGCTCGGGGCTCCAGACGGTCGATGCGCAAGCCAAGCTCGCCGCCTCGCTCGACACCACGGTCGAGAGCATCCAGGTGCTAGAGCGCGCGGGCGATCTGGCAGGCGTGTCCATGGGTCAGGTCGAACAGGCCGCGATGCAACTGACCCGGCGGCTGAGCCAGGCCGCCGCCGGGACCGGGCCCGCTGTCGATGCCCTGACCCGCCTGCGGCTGTCTGCCGCCGACCTGCAGGCCCTGCCGCTCGACCAGCGCATCGCGCTCATTCAGGACCGGCTGGCCGAATTCGTGCCCGAAGCCGAGCGGGCTGCTGTGGCCTCACAGCTCTTCGGCGATCGGGCGGCATTGGTGTTCACGCGGATCGACACGGCGACGCTGCGCCAGGCCACGCAAGACGTGCGCGACTTCGGCGTGGTGGTCTCCGATCAGGACGCAGCCCAGATCGAGCGCACGAATGACGCGATCTCGCGGTTGGGGCTGATCTGGCGCGGGCTCTCGAACCAGCTCGCCGTGGCCGCCGCCCCGGCGCTTGAGGCGGTGGCGGATGCCATGGCCACTGTGGCACGCACCACCGGGCCGCTCGGCATCGCCATTCGTGCGCTCTTCGACAATCTCGGGCGTCTCACCTCCTACGCCGCCGGGATCGCCACGCTGATGGCGGGGCGCTTTGTGGCGGCCAAGATCGCCGCTGCAGCCTCTGTGCGCGGGCTCGCCATGGCGCTGGTGATCCTGCGCGGGGCTTTGCTACGCTTGCCGCTGATCGGTCTGGTGGTCGCTGCGGGGGAATTGATCCACTGGTTCGGCCGGCTGGTGCGCGGAGCCGGTGGCTTTGGCAATGCGCTCTCGCTGCTCGGCGACCTTGCCCGCGAGGTCTGGGCGCGCATGCAGCTCGGCGCCGTTGCCATGGGGCTGGCGATCATGGCAAGCTGGGCCGACATCAAGGCCGCGATCGCCGAGGCGCTGCAGACCTCGCTCGAAGCCGTGGTCGGTTTTGGCAATGCGGCGCTGAACACCTTCCAGGGGGCATTTGATGCGATCAAGGTTCTCTGGGGTGCGCTGCCCTCGGCGATCGGGGATTTCGCGTTTCAGGCCGCAAATGCGCTGATCGCAGGCGTCGAGGCCATGCTGAATGGCGTCGGGCGGCGCATCAACGGCTTCTTCGACGGGATCAATGCCGGTCTCGAGGCGCTGGGCATCGAGCGGCGCGCCTCGCTGATCGGCAATCTGGAGCTCGGCCGGATCGACAATCCCTTTGCGGGGTCGGCAGCTCAAGCGGGAACCGAGGCCCGCGCGGCGTTTCAGGCGGCGTTCACAACGGAGCCGATCACCATGCCTGACCTCGGGCTTGGCGCTTATGCCGAGGAGGCCCGCGGTCAGGCCGAGGCGCTGCGCGAGGTGATGTCCGGCGTGGTCGATGCGGCAACAGCGCCGCTGGAGTCGGTGGCGGCCCTCCGCGAGGCTGTGGCCGCCTCGGGCACTGATGCGGAAACCGCCCTCACCGGCGCGCGCATCGCGGCCGAGAGCCTCGAAGATGCGCTGGATGCCACGGGCGAGGCCGCGGGTCGCGCGGGCGGTGCCGGTCGCGGGGCCGGTCAGGCGCTGCGCGCGGCGGCCGATACGGCGCGGGATGCCTGGGAGGCCACCGCCGAGGCGGTGCGCGCCGCGCAGGAACGCTCCCGCGAGATCGCTCAGGGCCTCGCGCAGGATATTGTCGGACCGATCAAGGAGGCGCTGAAATCAGGCGAGTTCACCTGGGAGACATTCGCCAGCGCCATTTCGCGGATTGCCCAGAACCTGGCGAACCGGCTGATCGAGCTTGCCTTCAAGCCGATCGAGAACGCGATCATGCGCGCCTTCTCGGGCATGGGCGGCGGTGGCGGGTTCTTCGCGAACCTCTTCGGCTTCGCGCGAGGCGGCGTCTTCGCTGGTGGCCAGGAACTGACCGCCTTCGCGCGCGGGGGCGTCGTGAACCGTCCCACGGTGTTTCCCTTCTCCCGCGGCATCGGGCTGATGGGCGAAGCCGGACCCGAGGCGATCCTGCCGCTCCGGCGCGGGCGCGACGGGAGGCTCGGGGTGGAGATGAACCGGGATCCCGGTCAGTCGTCGGCGCAAGACATGTCGACGCGCATCATCAACGTGCTCGACCCTTCCGTCGTGGGCGACTACCTCGCCACGCCCTCGGGCGAGCGGGCGGTCCTGAACGTCATCCGCCGCAACCGGAGTGCCTTGAATGCCTGAGCAGGGAGGGCCATTGCCGCCACCGCTCTGGCCCTTCGCGGCAGCGCGGGAGATCACCGAGGTGCTGGAATGGCGCACCGATGTGCTGACATCGCGCGCGGGCGAACAGCGCATCGTGCTCCGACCCCGCCCGCGCGAGATCGTCACCTTCCGGCACAGGCAGGATGCGCTGGGGATGGCGCGCGTAGCGGAACTGGTGCGGGCCGGGTTTGCCGGTGAGTGGTTGGTGCCGCTCTGGCACATGGCGCTGCAGCCAGTGGCCGATCTGGTGCAAGGCGCGACCGAGATCCTGCTCGACACGGGCGCGTCGGATTTCCGGAGCGGCGATCTGGCAGCGATTGCAGTCGATGGTAAAGAGGCGCTGCCGGTGGTCATCGCCAGCGTTCAGCCCGACCGGCTGATCCTGGTCGAACCGCTGGTCCTCGAACTGCCCAGCCCGACGGTGGCGGCGCGGCGGATCACCATCGCGCCGGTCCGCGCAGGCGTGCTGACCTCAGCCATCGAGATCACTCGCCGCAGGCAAAGCGATGGCACGGTCAGCGCCGGCTTTCTCTTGCGCGATGCACCGAATCTCACAGCACCGGTCCTGCCAACCTATCTCGGCCGCCAGGTCCAGACCGGCCCGAGCCTTGTACGCCGCCCGCTCACCGCCAGCCTGCGCCGTGCGATCGAGTATGTCGATAATGGCTTCGGCCCGGTCGTGGTCGAGCCGGTGAGAGATATTTTCGAACGCGGCGAGACGATCACGCTGAAGGCGCAGGGCCCCTCCGCGCGTCACGCCCTGCGCCGCTGGCTCTGGTCGCTTCGTGGACGGCAGGCCAGATTCTGGCTGCCGACCTGGGGGCGCGAGCTCCAGCTGCGCGCGGCCATGACCTCTGGATCGGTGCTGATGCGTGTGGCACCGGTGGCGACGCTCCCGGACTATGTCGACCGCGCGATCCTGCTGGAAATGCCGACCGCGCTGCGCTTCCGGACGATCACCGCAGCCATCGCCGAGGGCGCGGTTCACCGGCTCACGCTGTCCTCGAATCTCGGCGAGCCGGTGCCGCTCACGACGAGGGTGCATTTCCTGACCGCGATGCGCGCGGATGCGGATCGCGTCGAGATCCAGCATGGCCCTATTGCGAGCGAGGTCACACTGCCTGTCATCGAGGTGCCTGCATGACCTATGCCAGTATCGAGTCCTCGGTTGCCGAGGGCCGCCCCTATTTCCTCTACCAGTTCGTCGAGAGCGATAATGTCTGGCGTTTCACCAGCCGGGCCACGGCTTGGACCAGCACGGGGAGCGGCGGGAGCGAAATCACCTGGGAGCCTGCCGCCGTCGCCCATGGCGATGTGGTGCAGACGAGCGAGATCGAGCGCGGGCGGCTGGAACTGACCTGGCCACTCTCGCATCCCTTCGCGCGGCGGTTTCTGGTCCCTTTGGGCAACACGCCGGTGACGCTGACGATCTTTCGCGGTCACGAACAGGTGCTGGGCGAGACCGTCGCGCATTGGAAGGGCCGCGTGGTGGGCGCGGAGGTCGAGGGTCCGCGTATCATCCTTACCTGCGAGTCGATCTTCAGCACGCTGCGCCGCGCGGGCGTGCGGGCGAAGTACCAGCGGCTTTGCCGCCATGCGCTTTACGGGCGTGGCTGCGGCCTCGACATCGCGCTCTACTGGCTGACCGGCACGGTGACGGCCATATCCGGCAACGCCTCGAGCCTGACGATCCCCGAAGCAGCGGCCGAGCCCGCCGGCTGGTACCGGGGCGGTGTGCTCAGGTTTGGGGCACAACTCGGGTTCATCACCGGCCATGCCGGGGCCACTCTCACGCTGTCGCGCCCGATGCCTGAACTGGCAACGGCGCTTGCTGCGCCGGAGATCGACCCGGAAACCGGCACACCGATCCCGGTTCTCGTCGACATCGCCCCGGGCTGCGATCTGCGCGCCGCCACCTGCGCGGCGAAGTTCGGCAACCTCGCGAACTTCGGGGGATTCCCCGAGATCCCCGGCCGCAACCCCTTCGGCGGCAGCTCCATCGTCTGAGAACGCCCCATGGTCTGGACCTTCATTGCACGGCTCGTCCTCGGGCTGGTGCTCTCCGCGATTTCCTATGCGTTGAGCCCGCGCCCCAAGGTCGAGAAGCCGCAAGCCGCGGGGCTCGACGACTTCTCGCTGCCCACGGCCGAGGAAG
Organism: Alterinioella nitratireducens; assembly: GCF_013155465.1. GTDB lineage: Bacteria > Pseudomonadota > Alphaproteobacteria > Rhodobacterales > Rhodobacteraceae > Alterinioella > Alterinioella nitratireducens. The sequence continues at coordinate 483,440 of NZ_JABJVX010000002.1, forward strand.
GCCGACCGATCCCGGTGGTCTTCGGCACGGTACTGATCACCGGGCCGAACGTCGTCTGGGCAGGCGATCTCAAGGTCGATCCGATCAGGAAGAAAGGCGGCAAGAAATGACGCGCGTGACGATCCAGGACCTGCGCGATGCCCGCTATTGCCTCGCCGGCGTGCGGCCCTGGTTCCGCCGCCACGGGTTCGACTGGCAGGACTTCCTCGCGCGCGGCATCGAGGCCGATCGGCTGCGCGCGACCGGGGATGCGCTGGTGGAGCCGGTGATCCGGATCGCCGAGACGAGGAAGCGGGAGCGGGCGACGGAGGCCAGCAATGGGCGGGCGTAGCAAGGCGCAGACCGTCGGCTTCCGCTATTCTCTGGGCATGCATCTGGCGCTCTGCCACGGGCCGATCGATGCCATCCGCGAGATCCTCGTAGACCGTCGCACTGCCTGGTCAGTGACGACCGGTGGCGGCGTCTCGGGCGGCGGCGCGGCCGTCGAGACGCGGGTCGGTACGGTTGCAGGCATGGCGGCAACCGCAGCGCTGGCGGGCGACACTGGCGCTTTGATCACCTTTCCGGGAACGCGCGCGGGCGTGCGAATCGGCCGGGACTTCCGCTTGCTTCTGGCGAATGGTACGAGCCAGACGATCACGCTGCGGGGCGTGACATTCAACGCCGCCACCAATGTCACCTCCTGGTCCGTCCTGCCCGAGGCGCTGAGTTTCCCTTCGCAATCGGTCGAGGTGTTCGAGGCGACCAGCGCCGCCAGCAATGCCGGCGCTGGTGGTGGGCGCATCCGGATCGACAAGCCCGACCTCTTCGGGGGCGAGAGCCGCGAGGGGGGTATTCGCGGCGATGTCGATGTGCTGATGGGCGGGCCAGGTCAGGGACAGAACGACTATCTGAGCGCCCGCATGAACGGCAACGTGCCCGCCTATCGCGGGCTCTGCTCTCTGGTACTGCGACGGGTGTATCTGGGCATCAACCCCTACCTCAAGCCTTGGGCCGTGCGGGTCACCCGCGTGCTGACCGGCGAGGCGGGGGCGGCGCAATGGTATCCCGAGAAGGCACCGATCGTGCCCGAGGCCAATATCTCGGACGCGGCGATTTACATGACGCTCGATGTCTCGGGCTCGATGTCAGGCACGCGGATGGCCGCGCAGAAGGCGGGCGTCGCGGCGCTGATCCGCGAGATCGGTGCCAGTGTCGATCCCGACCGCCCCAACGACATCCGCATCGTGCTGTGGAATGCGGGCGTCGCGGGATCGATCGAACGACGCAACATGGAACCCGAGGACTACGAGGCACTCGAGGCCTGGATGCTGGCGCTCTCGAACAGCACTTCGGGGGGCACAAACTTCAACGCGGCCTTTGCCGAGGCCAGCACCTTCTTTGCCGGTGGCGGGTCCAAGCGTCGGATCGTCATCTTCGTGACCGATGGCGAACCCTCGCCCATCTCATCAGTCGATGCGGCTGTGGCCACCATCGCCAGCCTGCCGCCCGTCGACATCTTCGGCTTCAACATCGCGCTGGCCAACACGACCTTTACCGCGCGCATCGACAACACGCCGGTGGACGGCGTGCCGGTGATCCCGCCCGGCAACCCGCAGGCGCTGGTCGCCTCCCTGCGCGGGGCCTTCGGCAACGGCTCGGACATGAACCCGGCCCATATCATCCGCGAATGCCTGACCAACCGCGACTGGGGTCTGGGCTATTCCACGGTCGAGATCGGGGCGAGTTTCACGATCGCTGCGGACACGCTCTACACCGAGGGCTTCGGCCTGTCGCTGATCTGGCAGCAGGACAGCTCCATCGAGGAGTTCATCGGCAGCGTTCTCGACCATATCGATGCCACGCTCTTCATCGACCGGCGCACCGGGCTCTGGGAGATCAGGCTGATCCGGGCTGACTACACGGCCGCAACACTGCCGCTCTTCGACGAGGCCAATGTCGTGGACTGGGGCCGGCTGGGGCGGCGCGCGCCGTCGGACCTCGTCAACAGCGTGACCGTGCGCTTCACCGATGCCTGGACCGACGACACGGGAGCAGTCTCGGTCACCGACACCGCGCGCGTCCAGTCCATGGGCGAGGTGATCGCCACCACGCTCGACTATCCGGGCATCCGCTACCAGGGGCTGGCGATCCGCGTGGCCGAGCGCGACCTTCGCGCCCTTTCCGTGCCGCTACTCACGGGCGAGATCGTGGTGAACCGCGAAGGCGCCGATCTCGGGCCTGGCGATGTGATCCGGCTGCGGTCGCCCCGCCTCGGGCTCGACGACGTGGTGATGCGCATCTCGGAGATCGGTCAGGGCGACGGGCGCGACAACGGCATCCGGCTGAAGCTCGCCGAGGACGTCTTTGCCCTTGGTGCGACCGCCATCGCGGGCGGGCGCATGCCGACAGGGACCGGCGTTGCCGCACCGCCGCGGGCACTCGCCCGGCGCATGGTCGAGGAGGCCCCGTACTGGCTGCTGGTCCGCGAACTCGGCCACTCCGAGGCTGACCGGATTCTTTCGGAGGATCCCGATGCGGGCGCGGTAGTCGCCACGGGCGAGCGCCCCAGCGCCGATGCGCTGGCGGCGGAACTCTGGATCGATCCCGGCACTGGTCCGGCCCAGGAAGGCGTGGTCGCGTTCGCGCCGACAGTGCTGCTCGCGGCAGACGTCTCAGATCACCCGGAGGATCGCGTTCTCCCCGTGACCGGCTGGCGCGACATCGGCGAGGTCGGGATCGGCACGCTGGCAAGCGTCGGCGGCGAACTGGTGCGCGTGGACGGGATCACGTCTGCGGCCATCACCGTGGGCCGGGGTTGCCTCGACACCGTCCCGCGCGCGCATGCGGCTGGCGCGCCGGTGATCTTCTTCGACGAGGGTGCTCGGATCACCGAGGAGGCTTGGGCCGCGGGCGAGACCCTCGCGATCCGGCTGCTGCCCGAGACCGGGCGCGGCACGCTCGCCTTCGCGCTCTCGCCCGAGGACAGCGTGACACTCGACCGCCGCGCCATCCGGCCCCTGCCGCCTGGCCGGGTGCAGGCCAACGGCAGCTATGCGCCCGATGTCGATGCGCTGATCGCAGATGATCTGGTGCTGACCTGGACCCACCGCGACCGGCTGACCCAGACCAGCCCGGTGATCGTCGACCACACCGGCGCCTCGATCGGACCCGAGCCGGGCGTCGGCTATGCGATCGAGGTGCGCTGGATCGACCCTGACACTGGCGCGGCTCTCATGCCGCCGGGCATCACCTTCGACGCTGGCAGCGGCACGAGCTGGACGCTGTCGCCCGAGGACGTACCGGAGAGTGGCGCACCCGAGCGCACGGCCGAAATCGACATCGCCGTCCGGGCGCGTCGGATGGTCGGCGACACCTGGATCACCGACCGCGAGGCGCGCCGGTTCCGCCTGAATGCGCCCTTTGCCGCCGGTTGGGATCGCGGCTGGGGCTTTCTCTGGGGCAGCTGACGGGCCTCTCCGCAATCATCGCGACCAACATGAAAGAAGACGAGCATGCCGGAACGGATCATGCCGGGACTGGGGCTGCGCGCCTTCTATGACCCCGGCCAGCGCAACTGGGGCACCAGCGTCAGCGAGGATTTGCGCACCCTTTCAGTGCTGGTACAGGCCCGCGCGCTGTCGCGAAGCTCGGTTCTGCCCGGAAGCGGGAATGCGGGCGATATCTACATCGTGCCCGAAGGTACGCCCGCCAATGCCGGCGCTTTGGCGCTCTGGGACGGGGAGTCGGGAAGCGAGACATGGGTACTCCTAACCCCGCAGCCGGGCTGGCAGGTCTGGATTGCCGACGAGGCCCGGCATGTGCGCTTTGAAGGCGCGGCGTGGGTCGAGGTGCCCCGCCCCGGTATCGTGCCGATCCGCACCCTCACGGCCACGGCGCACACGCTGGAAGTCATCGACACCGGCTGCATTATCGAGACGACAGGATCGTCGGCCGTCACTATCACGATTCCGCCCGAAGCTTCTGTGCCCTTCGAGAACGGCGGACTGATTAATGTCACGCAGGTCGGCGCGGGGATTGCCACCATCGCCGCGGCAGCCGGGGTGTCGCTCAATGGCGTGACGGCTGGATCGGTGGCGCTCGACGGCCAATGGTCGGGCGTGGCGCTGGTGAAGCGCGGTGCGGATGCATGGGTCATTCAGGGTGCGTTGGCGGGGGCCGTCGCATGAGTCTTCTGATGCTGCGCGCCGCCATCCTGGCGCAGGGTGGTGATACGGGGCCTCCCGTCGATATCGGCTCTGCTTGGGAGCTGGATGTCGCCCGCCGCCCCGGAGGGTACACGCTCTCGGATGGCAACCAGACCGCGATCAACACCTCGGGCGGCAGCGACTATCGCCGCTGGGTGCCGGCCGCCAAGGCGATCCGACCAACGGATGGACGTCGTTATTGGGAGGTTCTGTGTGCCTCCAGCGGTGCTGTGGAGTTCGACGGCTATCTGGGCATCGTCTCCGATGAGCAACGCGAGGAATATGACGCGGGCAACAATCCGATCACGCTGGGCTCGATCGGGTATCGCGGCAACGGCTCGCTCTGGTCGTCGAACACCGGCACCGCCAGCCAGCGCCTGTCCGGGCTTGCCACCTATGGGGCGGGCGACGTGGTGATGTTCGTGTTTGATCCCGGCGATGCCAGCCTCTGGATCGGGCTGAACGGTATCTGGCGCGACGATCCGGTCAGCGGCGCGCCGACATGGAATGCCGCACCGAGTGCCGGCTTCTATCCACAGATCCAGGGACGCGATCCGGGCGATGGCGGTACGCTGCGCTCGCTGCCCTCGCAGTTCAGCTACCCGGTTCCACCCGGAACCCAGGCGCTGGGCTATGAGGATCCCGATCTGCGCATTTACCAGACCCATGCCTTCATCGAGTTTGCCTGGGACCGTGATCTCAGCATTGCAGAGGTCGAAGCCTGGCTCGATCTCGGCGGCGGCCCGCGCCTCACCTCGGGCAATGTCTCGCTGTTTCTCGATCACGGCGGGGGCACTGCCCTCTCCGCCGCCCATGCCGCCCTCTATATCGAAGTGGACCTTTCATGACCTACATCCTGCATCTGGGCCATCAGCCCACCGACATCTCCGGCGTTGCCGGTTCGCTGAGCAGCGTCGCTGCCGGCTTCGACGACACCCTCGATGTCAACGGTATCCGTTTCAACGGATCGCGCACGCTGGCCGCCCCCTTCGCCGTCGGGTTTCCGGCGCCGGTGGGCGACATGTGGCTGGGGTTTCGCTACGTGCCGCCCAACAACGATTCCGAGAGCATCACCCAGAGCAATGCCGGGTTCCTCGAGTTCTTTGACGCGGAGAATGTCAGGATCGCGCAGGTCCGCCCCCTGACCTCGACCAACCGCTACCACGCCGAGGCGCATGGCGACACTGTCGAGCAGGGAAGCTCGAGCTACTTCGCCCCGAACGGCCAGGCGCAATGGGTGGATGTGCGCCTGAGTGTTGATGCCGAGATCACCATCGAATTCTACGTAGACGGCGTGCTGCAAAGCACTGCCACCGCGGTGAACACGGGCGGAAAGGGCAAGCCGGTGCAGGTCGTCTTCACGAATGTCGGCCTGCACGGCACCAGCTCGAGCCGCACTTGGTATTATGCCCATATCGCGGTCCTCGACGGGGTCTCGACCATCGGACGTCGCTTCGTGCGTCGCATCCCCAATGCCATCGCCAGCTTCAACGAGATGGTGGGCAGCATCGATGCGCTCAGCGATAGCGATATCGCCACGCGGGTCGCCAGCACCACGGCAGGGCAACGCATGTCCTTCTCTCTGACCGGCCCGACCGGCCCCGCGTCGGTTTCCGCCATTGCGGGCGTGCACCTCAAGCAGATCGCGCAGGCGGGCACGGACGGTCCGGACGCCACCGCAGGCTTCCTGCGCATGGGCGGCGTGAACCATGACGCCACCCCCGTCACGGTGCCCGACCTTGCGCCCGTGCCTGTCTATTCCAGCTGGGCGATCAACCCGGCTGATGCGAGCCCCTGGAGCGATCTGACACTGCCGAACGAGGTCGGGATCCGCTCGGCATGACGCAGCAGTCCTCCCTTTTCGAGCAGATCGCGCAGGCCTTCCGCGATCACGGCATCGCGGCCGCCGTCGCCGTCTGGTTCACCTTCATCGCGGGGCTGGCCACCGCCGTGACGCGCAAGGCGTTCACCAACGAGGCGCTGCTGCACAAGCTCGAGCAGGAGCTGGCCGAGGAACGCACCCGTATCGAGAAACGCCGCGACGAGGATCGCAAGATCGACCACGACCGCCTCGCCAGGATCGAGCGCGACATCCACGACATGCGCAACCTGATCTTCGCCGCGTTTCAGCGCAAGAACGGAGATTGACGCCAGGCAGTCGCACAGCCCAGCGCCCGCTCTGGCCACCGGTCCGCAAGCCAACGCTAGCAGCCTGCCCAACTCGCAACACCGACAGCCCATCCGCCGCGCCTGCGCACGACGGCCCCTTCCGCATGCCCATCACCCCAAGGAGACGCCTCATGTCCGACCCCATCCGCACCTTCCGCCATTTCCGCGATGTTCCGGACAGCCTCTGGCGCTGGCGGAACTTCTCGCCCGCCGAGATCGCCTGCCGCGGCACCGGCCAGCTGAAGCTCCACCCTGAGGCGCTGGACAAGCTGCAGGCGCTGCGCGACCGCCTCGGCAAGCCGCTGATCGTCCGCTCCGGCTATCGCTCGCCCGAGCACAACCGCAATGTCGGGGGCGCGCCGCGTTCGAAGCACATGGATGGCACGGCCTTCGATATCGCCATGACCAACCATAATCCGGTGGCGTTCGAGGCCGCCGCGCGGGAAGTCGGGTTTCTGGGTTTCGGCTTCTATCCGCGCTCGGGCTTCATCCATATCGATCTGGGGCCTGCGCGCCAGTGGGGCGAGCGGTTCCCGGCGCGCGCGGCAACGTTTGCCGCCGAGACCCCGCCCGCGCGCGAGGCGCTGGCCGAGAGCCGGACCCTGCGTGGGACCGGGGCAGCGGGCGTGGCAACCGTTGGCGCAGCCGGAGTCGAAGTCGCACAGGAAGTGCTGGCCGAGGCGCAGGATGCCGTTCTGCCGCTGGTCCCCTACCTCGACACGCTGCGCTGGCTGTTCATCGCGCTCGCGCTGGCAGGGATTGCAGTAGCCGTCTGGGCGCGCGTCGACGACTGGAAGAAAGGCTTGCGATGATGTGGGGCAGCCTCACGGCTGGGCTCCTTGCCCGTCCTTGGGCGCGGCGGGCAGCGGCTCTCGCCCTCTCCCTGCTCACCATCGCCCTGTTCATTCTCAACCTCCGCCGCACGGCCGAGCGCGCAGGCCGCGCCGCCGAGCGGCTCGAGCAATTGGAGCGCACCGATGCCATCCACCGCCAGATGCTGGACGCCGCCAGCCGCCGCCCTCGCAGCCGCGACGATCTTCTTGACCGCTTGCGCGGGGGTGATTTCTGACGCCCCGCCCAGCGCTTGCCCGCCGGTGGTCGCATACAGCCAGGCGGAACAGATGCGCGTGGCCGCGGAGGTCGCCGCGCTGCCCGAGGGGGCGCTGATCCCGGGCTGGCTCGCCGATTACGCCGTCCTGCGCGACCAGGCGCGGGCGTGCCGGTGAAACTCGGCAAAGTTGTGTGCCCGGTGTCAGCCTCTTCTTCGCCGTCGCGGCGTTGTCGCCGAGGACCGCTCACCGCTCGATTTTCTCGCCTTCCCGATACAGGTCGGATAGCGAACGCAGCCGAGGAAGTTTCCATATCTGCCGCTGCGTTCGATCAGCCAGCCATCTTCGCATTCAGGGCACGTCGGGTAGGTAGCACCGCAGCCACAACGAACCTCCGACGATCCATGCGCGCAGCTTGGCAGAGCGGTTCCGCAGGATTGGCAGGCGGGCAAGATGTTTCCGCAATGCTGGACATGCTCGCAGCGATACCAGATGCGCCCATCCTTCCCGGTGACGCCCAGCAGCCGCCCGCCGCATTCCCCGCAATCGTGAGCCTCCGGCTCTGCACCGGGTGCCGCCACAATCCCATAGGCAGGGTCTTTCCGAAGCTCGGTCACGAAAGACGATGGCCGCGCATTAGAGGCAAGGATTGTCAGGGTTTGTCGGGCCCGGGTCATCGCAACATACATGACGCGCCGCTCCTCCGCGTTCTGGAAGGCCTCTTCCTCCGGCGACACCAGAGAGAGCAGGAGATCGTCGACGATCTCTGACGGGAACCCTGTACGCCCGCTGTCAGCGTTCAGCAGGATGACGTGGTCGGCCTCGAGACCCTTCGAGGCATGGATGGTCTTGAAGCTGAGCTTCAGACGTGGAAACCGCCGCCTCAGTTGCTGCATGCGTGGCTCGACGAAGCGGTAACGGCCGAGGAGCAGCAACGTGGCGGGCTTGTCCTCTGGCGCCACAGCGGCGGAGATGGCGGCCAGAACCTCCGTTAGTTTAGCCTCATCTTCGCCCTTGGACACCGTCACGATCCTGATGGCCGGTTCGGTCGCACTCCCGGCCGCGATGATCTGCTTCTGGATCTGGGCCGGGTTTCGCAGGACGAAGGTACGGGCTGCAAGAGCGATCTGGTCGACCGAACGAAAAGTGCGGCCCAGATCCACGGTCCTGTGCACGCCTGCCTCTCCATCGAAGCAGCCGCCGAACTCCCTCCCGAAATGCCGCATCAGATGGATGTCTGACCCGGCAAAGCGGAAGATCGACTGCCAGTCGTCGCCAACAGCAAAGAGCCGCACATCAGGATTCTGGGCCTTGAGCGCCTTGACCAGCCGAGCCCGACTTTGCGAGATGTCCTGGAACTCATCTACCAGGATGTGACGGAACGGGCTGACGTAGCGGCCGGTCTCGGCGTAGTGGGCGGCGCGCAGGATCATGTCCTCGAAGTCGATCCGGCCTTTCAAGCGCTTCTGGTATTCCTCGAAAACCGGCGCGAAGACGTCGAGGAACGCCCGGGCCCGCTCACCCAGCTTCATCCGGTCGGACTTGGTTTCACAATCCTGCAGGCTGTAGCCACCGCTCTTGAACTTGCGCAGGAAGGTTCCGAGCAGCTTCGAGAAGTCATCGACCTGCTTCAGCTCGACGATCCGGTCATAAATGGTTTCGGGTGAGCGAGGATTCGGGGTGACATGCGGCGCCAGCTTTGCGGCGAGGGCGGTCAGCAGGCGCCCCTCCTGCCGCTCATAGCTGTATGTCTCGATCAGGGTGGTTTCATGGTCGGCGTGGACCTGCCGCTTCCATTCCATGCTAGCCAGGTACTCATCGCGGTCGACGAAAGGTGCCGTGATCAGCCGCTCGCTGCCATCGGCCATCTTCTGGCGCCGCACCCCGAAATGCTCGATGTAGATGCCGCTCTCGATCAGGCGGAAGTCCGGCTGGTAATCGCGCCTCCCGGTTTCCGCGATCCTGTGTTCGTAGACGGGCTCGTACTCGTAATCGATCCCGTTCTCATACAGCCAGTTGGCGATCTGCAGCTCTTCGTAGCTCTTGACCCTCTCGCCCTGCAGCGTCCGCAGGTCCTGCGATTCCATGTGGGTGTAGAATTCGTGCTTGGTCTTGAAGTCCCACTCGGTCTTCGATTCAACAAGGAAATGCGCGAACCACTGGATGATCGCCTTCGAGACGTCTGAAAGGCGGTGGACGAGATCCTTCAGGATCTGCTTGATCAGGTTGGTGAAGGCCATATCATCGGTGGCGTGGTCGGCCAGAGCGGGCTTGGACCCCTCCACAACCCCGATGATGTCATAGGCTATCGCATGGAAGGTGCGCGCGACGATGGGTACCCCGGATCGGGCCTCGACCCGTTCCGACATCTCCTCTGCCGCATTCTTTGCGAAGGCGAGGAGCAGGATCTCTTCCGGCTGACGGATGCCCGCTTTAACCAGATAGGCGGCCTTGGCGGTGATGACGCTGGTCTTTCCCGATCCCGCCCCCGCGAGAACGAGCGTCGCATCCTCATCGACGACCACCGAAAGGCGCTGTTCTGGCGTCAGCGGCTTGCTCTCGATCCTGTCGAAGAAATCCTTCCAGCGATCGAGTTCGGTGGCGACGAAGGCCGCGATGCCGTTCGCTCGCAACGTGCGCGGCTCAGCTACGAATTTGCGAACGGGCGCAATGCGTTCGACAGCCTCGGTGCCGATGGCTTCGGCATTCAGCTTCGACAGCAGTGAAGTATCCAGTGCACGGGCATCATCCAGCAGCGGCGCGACCTTACACGCGGCAGGGTAGCGGGACGGCGCCGTCAGCGACAAGACCTCGGCGAGAAACCTGTCCAAGCGCGCCGCTTCCTTGTCAAGGGCAGCTAGATTGAAGCGGACCCACGCTTCCTTGAGCGCTTCCGAGAATGCGCTGGACTCCCGATAGCCTGCCCCTTTTAGGATGACGTCCCCCTGGTCGCCGGCAGAGATGGTCAGTCTCGTTCCAAACACCCCCCTTCGAACCGAGGGAGGGCTCGATACCAACTCAAGGGACATTGATGCGATCCGTCCGCGCCGCGTTACCTGCAGATGGTCGGCATCAAATTCGAGAGCCCTCGCGGATTTGCCGAATGGGTCAGCCAGAAATCCTAGAAGCGGGCGTCGCTGCAGTCGGGTCAATGATCAGGCCTAGTTGGTTTCTGGTTGGGTTCGCCTACGCGATGGTTCAGGCGCGCCTCTGCCTCATGCGCCAGCACGCGGCGATTCACGCCCTTGCCGACATAGAAGGGCGTCCGGTCCGGCCGACACAGGACGTAGACGTAGCTGTGGCCGGACAGCATGACGAGATAGCGCTCGAGTTCCGGCCTTGGGCCGAAGAACACCGCACCGTCGAGTTCGGGGTGCGTCCCGCTCATGCCGCCAATCCCAGACGTTCGCGCACATCCTCGAACCCTGGATCCTCGGCATAGACCCGTTCCAGCTCGCGCCGGGCTTGCGCCCTGCGGCCGACCTGGTGGTAGCGCACGGCGCGCTCGTAGCGGAGCTGGCGCAGGAGGGTGTCAGCACGGTCCTTGCGACGGCGGAGCGCCGCGGTGAACACATCGATTGCGGCACCAGGCAGGCCAAGCTGGGCAAGCGCCCGGCCGCGGTAGAGCAGAAGCGCCGTATCCACCGGCGTCTCGTTCGTGATCCCGACGGTTAGCGCGACGACCTGCTCCAGCTGCGCGCGGTCCGCATCGCCCTCAAGCGTCAGTTCCGCGAAGGACAGCAGGACCACAGGATCAACCGGCTCGATCGCCAGCAGCCGCTCGACATGGCGCATCGCCGCTGCGCGGTCCCCCTCGAACTGGGCAATCTCGACCAGCGCCAGCCTTGTTCCCCGCTCGCGAGGGCGGGCATGGGCATCGACCTCGGGCGTCACCGGAAAGGTGACCTGTGCGGCGATGCCGTATTTCTCCAGCAGGCTCCCCAGCCGGTCGAGCCCGGCGAGCGCGGCCTCCAGATGACGCCGCGCGGGCGCGAACTCTTCGCGCCGGAGCCGAAGCATACCCGCCATCCAGGCGGCATCAGGCAGGCTGGCGGCCCTCTCGAATTCCGCGAGCGCCGCTCCATCGTCGCCCGCATTCAGCGCCTTCAGCCCGTCGACCAGCGCGCGCTCGTCGGCCGGTGTGAAGAGCCGCTGGAAGAAGCCGAGGTTCACCCGGTCGCGCTGGGCGACCCCGGGCGCATTGGCGGCTGACGGGCGGCGTGGCTCATGGACGGTGTAGAAGAGGCCCGTCCCCGGCAGACCCGCAGTGACCCGGTTGCCGCGCGGGCTGACAGTGTACTTCGCGCCGCGCGGGCCGAAGGACAGCGAGGCCGTCGATTTCGACAGGTTCAGCGTGACCCCGGGAGCAATCCGGATGCGGCGCCAGAAGCGGAAAGGCATGATGCCGTTACGCCCGTCTACGCAGCCATTCGTCGCACAATTGACGCGACGTAGGTGTCGCGTTGATCCTCCATGAAAAGCACATGCATATTCTCCAACTCATGGATCGTCTTGCCCCAGTTTAGCTTGCCGAACCGTGTCGGTGTGACGATAAAGCTGTTCAGTACGACGTTCTCACTCGCGAGCCTCGCCTGGATGTCCTTGATGACCTGATGGAACTCGATCTTCTTATGGCCAGGGCCTTCATGCTGAAGGCCATGAGGCTCGACGAAAGCCAAGTGCTGTCTGCCGTCCTTCACGAGCCATAGGAGGAAGTCGGGATAGAAATTTCCCGCCTCGAAGAAACCCACCCCGCGCCCGCGGCTCTCATTGCGAAGCAGGAACAGTTCAACTCCTTCCGCCGTAAGCCGCGCTTGACCCCTTTCGATGTAGAGGCGCAGATCATCCAGGAACTGGAATTCACTTTCATTCAACGAAACAGGGGCAATCTGGATTTTGCTTCCTTTGGCCGCATGCAGCACGGGCTCGTAGAGATGCGCGCCAAATAGGCAGCCTTTCAAGTCGCCAGCACGCAACACCCCGGCCCTTCGAGTAGATATCTCGCTGGTGAGGTTCTGGATGTCGTTAATGAGCGCTGTTTCGCTGGCATCGACGATTAGCTGATACTCGTCAACTTCAGGCAGGCTTCCGTCACCTGCTTCGATCTCACGGAGCTCAAGGCGTGGCTCGATGAAGGCCGCCTTGCAGTAGTTGTAGTATTCTTCCGAGAATCTCTGCAGGAGTTCCGCCGCCATCTCCTGCCAAAGCGCAACGTTCCCAAAGTCCGAGAATTTCATCTTCCCCGAAGGCACGACGACCTTGTACCAGGTCCGGTCAGTGAGCAGCGTCCTGATCATGGACTTGGAAATGTTGAGATTGTGCCAGGTGCGCTCACGCTTGAATTTCTCAAGCCGGAAGAAAAGGTCATCATAGTCTAGGAAGTCTAGCTGACCATCCTCGAAAACGGTCTCCTCCTTGGTGCCCAGCTTGGTGCTCCTCTTGGACTCGAGAGACTGGATACGAGGGTACCAATCTATCGCGACGCCCTTTTGGCGTATCTTTTCTGGGACCAGCGTCAGGGCCGGCACAGCGCCGTCCCTCTTGAAATCGTACTCGCGACCGTCACCGCGCTTCTTTCGGGGACGCAGCACCTTGAGGCGTTGCCCGAAGTCGTATGTGACCGTCAGCGGAACTGTGAAGACCTGCTTCTGATCGTTGCGGGGCAGCTCTTCCTCTTCTAGGAACTTCCGGAATCGCTCCATGAAGTCGGCCTCGATCCCGAAGACATTCAGGGTCTCGACGTACTGTATGAGCTCCGGTTGATGGGTGGGGGTGGCGAAGCCGCTGCGCTGGAGCGACCAGTCATACCCTTTTAGCCGGACGCCGCGCCCGAAAAGCTGGATAATCTGCGCGCCTTCGCTCTTGCCGACATGCATGAGACCAAGGGTGCTGACGCGCCAGCAATCCCAGCCCTCGACAAAGCGTTTGGAGCCGATGAGCAGATTGACCGGGGAACTGGACAGGTTGATTTGCCCGAACATCGTCTCGGCAAATTCGGATTCCAGGACCGCGACGTTGTCGAACTCCTGCTCAGCAATATGGGTCGCCAAGCCAGATGCGTCGCCGACGTTGATGAGCCCGAACGGCCTCTCGGCCTGTCCGACGCGTAGCATGATCTCGTTCTCGTCGCCCTTGATCCGGGCAATCGACAACTCACCTCCGGCCCGATTCTGAAAGAGCTTTTCGAGGATGTCCCGGAAAAGGTCACCGGGCTTCCAGCCCTCCCGAAGCATGAGCTGTTGAAGGTAGACGAACCCCCCAGCGAAGATGTCGCCGCCGTTCTCGTCGAGGAGACCGGTCTCCTGAGCGTTGCCGGTAAGGATCCGCTCGATCTCGGCGGCCGAAGTACCCTCGCTCTTCAGAAACTTCGCGATGAAGGCGAGGATCTTGCCTACGTCAGAAACTGTGGCCTTCTCGGCCTTGGATCCGGTGGCCTTGGTCACACTGGAACCGACGAAAACCCAGAGCGGCTTTTCGATGTTGTAAGGGGTATATAGTGTCCGCTTGTCCTCGTAGAGCTTCAGCTGCTGGTAGAAGCTCAGAAGACACGCCGTCAGGTATGAGAATTCAAGCTGGGCGAAGGTCCGCGGAAGGTTGAAGATGCGGTAATCCTTGCCGTAGCCGTCCTCGTAGAAATACCGATACGAATAGTCGAACAGGATCGTCTTCGCGTAGGACGCTTCAATTTCGGGACGCTTTGCGGCAGTGACAGCCTCCTTCAGCGTCGCCGAATACTCGAAGACGAAACCCTTCTCAGATAGGCGGGCACGGCTTCGGAACCATCCGCGCTCTTCCTGGCTTCCCATCCCGCGATGGGCTTCGTCGACGAGCAGCAGGTTCTGATCGCCCAGATTGCGCGTCGCGATGACGTTGGGCCCGTCGGTGTCACCGAGCTTGGTCACCTCGGTGTAGTCCACCTGACGCAGCCCGTTCTTGCCTGAAGACAGCAGGTCGCCGCTGTCCGTCAGAAGCCGCGACGCGACGATATTGCTGCCCTTCATCTCGCGCGCGTGCTGCAGGGAAAGTTGCTCGTTCGGCGTGATCAGCACCGTCCGTGTCAGATCGTGCTTGAGCGGCGATTTTGAGGCGTAGTGCCGGAATTGCAGGAAGTTGACGTGCATCAGCAGCGTCTTCCCCGAGCCCGTGGCGTTCTGCAGGCACAGCTTGTTCAGGTCGTCGAGCTCGTAGGGCGTGATCCCTGGCTCGTAGCCCTCACCGGTCCAGTATCTGTCAAATTCATTGACATAGGCGTTCAGCGAGTCCAGCAGCGCCGCGCGGTCAGCGAAGAACCGGTCGAGATAGATCTCGGCGAACAGCAGCGAGAGCCACTGGTAGTACTTCCAGACGATCGGACGGTCGCGCTTCTCGTTGATCGCCAGCGTGTGGCTGACGATGTTGTGCTCGTAGCGCAGCAGGTCGGCCCGCGTGATCTGGGCGCCCGCCTGTAGGTGGACGTCCAGCGCCTTGTAGAAATGGTGCAGGTTCTCGGTCGTCATGCCCTCGGGCGCGTCCTTCACCGACTTGGCCAGAGGCTGCACCGGCCGGAGCGTGCGCTTGCCATCCTTGTGGTCCTTCAGCGGATCGAAACCGAACAGGCTGACAATCCACTGGTTGAGCACCAGCTTGTGGCCAAAAGGGAGCGGCTTGATCTTGGATTTGGGCTTTCTCGCCATTGCTCAGCCCTCCACGTCCCACATTGCTTGATGGAAGGCTTCCTCGAGCAGGCGCACCTTCCAGGTCTCCTCGTCCCTGCGAAGGTTGGGCAGGTTGTTGGAGCCGTTCACATAAATCACGTCGAACTCGGTGTCTTGCGCCGAAAGGCGGTACTTCCGGAACCACTCATCCAGCATCAGGTTGTCCTTCTCGAGATCGCCAGTCAGCTTGCGCCAGACGACCAGCGCCTTTTCGCGGTCGTTTTGATCGCCGGGGGTGCGCAGGGTGTAGCCTTCGACCTTGCGGAAGCGCCAGGCGCCGTCATCCGTCTCCTTCAGAGCTCCATCGAGCATGAGCCGGGTGTTCGTGTCCTCCGGCAGCTCGGGATCGACCTCGCGCTTGAAGGCGGCGTCATAGCCGCGCCAGCGGTCCAGATGCTCGACATGCAGACCGATGAGCCAGTTGAACGTTTCGACCAGGTCCACGGCCTTCTCGACATACTCGTCCGTGCCCGGCTTCTTGATCTTCAGCTTGTAGGCGGTCGGATCGTCGAACCATTCGATGTTCAGGAGCGACGGGCTGCCCTTGGTCTCGAAGTCCAACCAATAGCGGAGCATGTAGTCGCGCGAGAAGTCTCCCTTCGCCAGCGATTGACTGGCCGAAGGCAGAACGTGAATATTATTGAGGGTTTCCTCGTAAGTCTCCAATCGCAAGTACTTTATGATGGCCGACACGCCATCGCCAGGTGATGGGACGCCATCGCTCCAAATGCTGGAATAAATAGCCTTTTGAATTCGCGGCAATGTAACTTGACCGAAATACCCCCCCATCTCCATAAGAAAGAAGCGGCGATTGCCCTCGTCTTTGCGGTTCAGGTTCACCACAGCATGGCCGGTCGTACCCGATCCGGCAAAAAAGTCTAGGCAAGTGCCCCTAACATGGGACATGCCCGAAATATGAATGCAATCCTCGACCGCAAAAGTAGACTTCGGGTATGAGAAAACATTGTACTCCTTAAATAGTTTCTTTAGCGCCCCAGTTCCATGCTCTGTTGCCGAATACTTTGCATCAGACCATACAGTGAGAGGCAAAACACCATCTTCATTGGGGCGGAATTTGTAGTATACAGTCCAAGTGCCATCCTTTTCCTTGGCTTGGAAATTGGATGGGCTCTCTGTGATGGCCTCAGGCTTCCATCGCCAAGTTCGTTCGACACCATTTTGGTCTATCGGGTAGAATTCGAATTCACCGTCACGCGGGCGCTCTTTTATATCCCAAACGCGCCTTTCCCCATCCCAAGTCATTTGAGGAACGCGAAGAATCTTCCCGTCAAAATAGATCGGATAATAGAGCGATGGGCGATCACTGCGCTCAGAGTTTGAGCCTCGCTTGCGGAAAAGCTCCCACATGTAGGCTCCACCTTCATCCCTCTCCTTGTAGCGCGCCATTTGAGCATCGGAACGGGGTAGTAAACCGATCTTTGACGTAGGGTTTCGCTTGAAAAAAAGCGCATACTCGTGGGATTGGGCAAAACCAGAAGGAACTGGGCGGCCAGACGGGTTGCTTCTAATGCAAACAGTTCCTGCTTCGTTATCTTTCCCGAAAACTCCCTCAAGAACGAAATGAAGTTCGCGCTGCTGATAATCATCAATGGTAGCGCAGATTATTCCCGTAGACGCTTTCAACAGATTGGCCGCAACTGAGACTCGGTCGTTTATCATCGAAGTCCAAGACGAACTACGATAGCCGTTTTTGTAAGCAATCGGGCCAGCATCTGTGTTGTAGGGAGGGTCAATGTAGATAGAATCGACTGCCGATTCCAGCTTCTTCCGAGCTAGAGACAAGCCCTGGAAGTTCTCGGTGTTCATAAGGACGCCAACGGTCTCGGACTCTATCGCCTCGATCTCGGCCAAAAGACCTTCGCGAAACTGCGCATCGAAGAACCTAGTGTCGAGCAGAAGCGCGCTGTTTCTTTGCAGAAAATCTGTCGTCAACGGGGCTGTGTATTCATCCAGAACATCGATTGCAAAAAGTCGGACCCACTCTTCCCGCTGAGCTTCATTCGCCGCAATCTCCGTATAGAACTCCTCCGGGATGCGATCGAGCGTGATGCTGTACTGGGTGTCGACGACGAACTTCTTCTTCAGCCACAGCCGCTTCTGGAAGTCTTCGAGCTGCGCAAGGAAGTCGATCAGGTGCTGCGCGATACGGCGCAGCACCTTGACCTTGGCGAGGTACGCTTCCACCCGCGGCGCATCGGCGGACTCGATGTCGTCCAGCCGCATGACCTCGTTCTTGATGTAGAAGTCCAGCTCGCGCCGCAGAAACCCGCCCAGATCCTTGTGGATGAAGTAGTCCATCGTGTTCCGGCTGGTATATTGCAGCAGATAACGCTCCAGCAGCGTGCGCTCTTTTTCCTTCTCGGTCGGCGCCGGTGTCATCAGCGCCGTTACATAGTCGCCTGCGCCCTCCAGTTCGGGCAGCAGCGCCTTCACTTTGGCCGCCGCCTCGGCAAGCCGCTTCTTGCGCCAGGTGCCTTCCTGGCCGGTCTTCTCGGGGTCCGGGCGATACTGGAACTGGATCACCAGCTCCGGCTCGCCGGTGTCGCCTATCTGGACCTTCACCGGTTCCGGCTCGTGGATGATGAAGTAGCGTTCGGTCTGCTCCGACGCCTTGACGTTGTTGTGCTCGCCCTCGGACGCCGAGACGATCCGACAGTGGACCTTAAGTGGCTTCTGTTCGAACAGCGCGCCGTGCTTGTCCTTGAACTCCTTCGCCTGCGTCGGATCGAAGGTGAAGTTGGTCAGGTACTCGGACGTCTTGATGTAGTACTGGTCGCGGTTGGCCCAGTGCAGGTAGACCTCGCGCCCGTCGTAGGGGACGGCATAAGGGGCCGCTTTGCCGTCGGTCTCGCGTGCGAAGTAGCGACGGCTCATGAAGTCGCCGTTGTCGTAGTAGCGCTCGAAGAAGCGGTACAGGTGGTCGTAGACGTCGCCCTCGTTGCTGCCGCTTTCCTTGGCCGCATCCCAGGCAGCCTTGGCTTCCTTCACTTTCGGGGCGGCATCCGGATCGGGTGCGCCGAATTCCTCGGCCTGCTTGCGCGCTGCCTCATAGGCGGCCTTCGCTTGCTCGACACGGACGCCGTCCGCCTCGCCGAAGGCATCGCGGATGATGCCCAGCAAGTCTTCCTCGAGAAACTTGGTCACCTGGCCGGCCTTCGCATGCATGATGCGATAGAAGCCGAAGTCCAGGTCGGGCTGGTCAAGCTGGAACAGCTCCTTCAGAAGGCTGATCAGGCGTTCTCGTTGCTTCTCGACGTTCGGCATGTGACGGGTTTCTCCTGCGTTTTGTTGGCTCACACGACCGCCCAACGGACGGCGAAGAGCTCTTGTTTGCTGATATCCTGCTGAAGGCGGACTTCCAGGTCCGAGATCATCTGATCACGCTCGTCGATGATCTCGTCTTCCACCTCGAAGATGCGCTGGCGCAGCCGACGCTTGGATTTCTCCAAATCCTGAATCTGCATCTGGATCCGGTGCTGATCCTCGGGGGACTCGGCCGTTCGCGCCTCACGCTTGAGTTCAAGGATCCGCGCCTTCGCGTCCTTCAATTCCTTCTCGGCGGCGAAGACCTTGTCCTCGGCCCACCTTTCGAGCTTCTGGCTTTCGGTCGAGAACCATTCAGCGTTCTGACGCTTCAGGGCTTCGGTCACGGCCCTCTCTCGTACCGCAAACGCGTCATCAAATTGAGACCTGTCGATTGATCCGGGGTTTTCGATTATCCGGCAGGGCATCTCGAACAGGCGCCGAGCGATCTCTTCCTCGATCAACTCGCCCTCATCCGTAATGGCTACGAACAGGATGTGGTCCTGCGCGTCGAAGCCGGAGAAGCTCAGGCAGCGCGCCGCGAGTACACCGCCGCGCCCAACAAGCGGCTCGATGCTAACGGCCTTGGCTGGCCAAGCCGAGTAATCGAACGCCAACGAGGCCTCGCTGAGGGTTCGGTCCTTGGACCACTGGATGACAAGCTGTGCCAGCGGGTGACCCAAACGGTATCTGTGTTCACTCAGACCGTTCTTTGCGATCCCGTAGCCGCCAGCAGGCACAGCAAGCCCACCTGGCGGCTCCTTCAGCGTGAAGGTCAGGTGCTCATCATCGAACTGAGCTCGGTCGCGGAGCTCGTGCCGCGTAATGGCCCAGAGCATTCTTTCGTACCGCCCAATGTACTCCTTGCTCTTGTCGAGATTGATCTTCAGGCGGTCATGAACCTCGGCGTCGAAGTTCTCAAGAAGCTTTCGCCGAGTGTCCTCCATCGCGGCACTGATGTTCTCGTCCATTTCCCCCCGAAGGCGGGAAAACTCAGTTTCGATCTCTTCTGTCGATCTGCAGGTTTGGTATATGGAGACGATGCGCTTCTCGAATTCGACCCCAGACTCGATGGATCCCAAAACCTCGTCAGACGCGCCGAATACCCCAGAGAACAGCTGAAACTTCTCAGCCAGAAGCTCATAGACACGTTGGTCTGCCGCATTGTTTTTGTTTAGGAAGTTTACAACTACGACGTCATAGAGCTGGCCATAGCGATGGCATCGGCCGATCCGTTGCTCGATCCTCTGAGGGTTCCAAGGCAAATCATAGTTTACGACGATCGAACAGAACTGCAGGTTGATGCCTTCGGCGGCTGCCTCTGTTGCGACCATGATCGCGGCGTGTTCACGGAAGTACTCGACCAGTGCTGCCCGAATGTCGGCCGTCCGAGAGCCTGTGATGCGGTCGCTGCCCTTGTGTTTTGCAAGCCATGCATCATAAATCGCTTTTGATTGTGAGTCGGTGTTGGAACCGTTGAAAAGAACCAGCTGATCGCCGTAACCGTTGTCAGATAGAAGGCGTACAAGATACTCTTGGGTGCGGCGTGACTCCGTGAAAATGATGGCTTTCTGGGCGGCGCCGAGCTCTTGCGTCTTGGTGAAGCCCGCTCTAAGCGCGCTGAGAAGTGCTAGCCCCTTCGCGTTCTCAGAAATGGAAACAGCAAGGTCGCGGAAATCACGCAGGTCGGATATTTCCTGCTCGATCACGCTCACATCTTCCGGAGAAAGCAATTCGGGCTGATCGTTGCCTTCTGGCCACTCATCTGCCAGCTCGTCGAACTCCTCATAGTCCTCTGCGAGTTCCTCCTCGAGCTTGCTACGGAGATCCGTATCCTGTTTTAGCTGCCGCTCGAGCTTCCTCGCCAGAGAGTCTAGAGCGCCGGCAATAGCGAAGGTTGAGGATGCGAGCAACTTCCGCATGATCAGCGTCATGAGGGTGCGCTGCGACGAGGGCAACGCGTGGAGAGAAGGTCTTCGCAGGTAGTCCGAAACCATGTCGTAGAGAGTCTGCTCCGCTTCGGTCGGTACGAACTCCTGCGTGATAGGAATTCGATTTGTGTAGCGAATGTATTCGAGCACCTGGCGGCGGAGCGTGCGGTGGCAAACCGCTTGTAGGCGTTGCTTCAGGTCGTCAAACTGATCATCACCAGTTAGCCGGGCGTACTTAGCTCGAAAGCTTTTGGCGTCGCCGAAGGTGAAATCATCAATCAAACTTACGAGCCCGTACAACTCCATGAGCGAGTTCTGTAGCGGCGTGGCGGTCAAAAGAATCTTGGGCGCGTTCACGAGTGCGCCCTTGAGCGTCCGTCCGATCCTATTATCTGGTCGGTACACGTTCCTGAGTCGATGCGCCTCGTCTATTACCACCAAATCCCAAGGAATAACCATCAATGACTCGGCATGTCGTGCCGCAAATTGAAACGAGCAGATCACAAGGCAGTTCTGATCGAACGGGCTGCGCACGCCGTTTCTGGACATCTTATTGTAGTTCTTGGCCTCGAGGATGAGTGTCGGAAGGAAGAACTTCTCTTCGATCTCTTGCGACCACTGCTTCCGCAGGTTGGCTGGCGTGATGATCAGAATACGACGCTTTCCCTCAGCCCATTTCTGAGCGAGCACCAGTCCAGCTTCAATTGTCTTTCCGAGGCCAACTTCGTCAGCGAGGATAGCACCTTTCGAGAGCGGAGACTTGAATGCGAACAGTGCGGCTTCAACTTGGTGAGGGTTAAGGTCGACTTGGGCATCCAAAAGCGCTCCGGCAAGCTTTTCGTTGTCGGCAACCGAATGCCGCTTGCTCAATTCATACGCGAAGAGCTTGGAATGAAAGTCCGTGATCAATTCAACTCTCCAGCACTTGACTTGCGGGACTGGAGGAACTGCCGACAGAGGGAAAATGGGGACGGACCTGATCTTGGTTCAGGAGCACGATTTGCTGATCTTTTGGGCTCCTCGCTGCCGGATCGGTATCCAGCCCGAGACGCCGGAGAGCGTAGTAGAGCAGCGCGCGCCGGACCTTGATCTTCGCCTTGCCGCCTCGCATTCCGTAGTCGAGCGCGATGACCTTCGCTTGCGTCTCCGAAAGGTCGGGGTGGGGCCCGACCTCAAGCGTGACCTCGGAATGCCAGTCGCGGTCGTCGATGGCCGAGATCTCGCTCTCGCGCGAACCGCGGATCTCGAGGATCCGCGAGAGCAGGAAATCCTTGAAGCAATCGTCAGTCAGGCAGAATGCCCGCGTGTGCCAGCGGAACCCGTCGAACGCGATGGCGTGGGGTGCGATCCAGCGCCGGCGGGGCTCGGGGCTGGATAGGGACTGGTACTTCACCTCGATCGCCTCGGCACGTCGGATGGCTCCGACCACCGAGCGAAGCGTCATCGGATTAACGCCACGCACGGGTGTTGGCGCAGACGCGTAGGGCGGCCGCTCCGGGATCCAGCAATCCTCTTGGTCCATAACATTCTCTGCAACCAGACGAAGCTGAGACAAGTAATGCGCGGCGTCGGGTTCGCGGAAATAGCAGGCAAAGCCATTGCCGCGGACATAGGTGCGCGCGCTCTTGTCGTAGACCATGTTGTCCGGCGCCAGCGCGAGATAGCGGTTCAGGTCGGCGGACGCCTGGTTCACCGAGACGCCGAACTGCTGCATCACGTCGATGCGATTGACGTGCCCCTCCCAGAACAGGCGGAACTCGATGAACTCGAGGCGTTGCTCGACGCCCCAGCGCAGCTCAGCCTTTCCCTTGCCCACATCACTCTCCCGGCCCACCCCGAGCGCACGCCAACTGTGCGCGCACAATTTCTGTGCCAACAGTATCGCCGAGAGGCTTCGCAATCAATCGAAAAGGGTCGTTCCCGCGCGGGATTATCCCAAGGATTGCCTGAGGTTCTGCGCCACTGCATCGGCCGCCATCCGCACCGGCTCGGCGGCGAGGTGCGCGTAGCGCGCCGTGGTCTGGACCTGCGTGTGTCCGAGCAGCTTGCCGATCATCGGCAGGCCCTGACCCGAAGCGACGGCCGTGGAGGCGAAGGTGTGACGCAGGTCGTGGATGCGCACGTCCTTGACGCCGGCGCGGGCGCGAACGCGCTGCCAAAATGGCTGCAGGTCGCTCAGCGGCTTGCCCGGAAGGGTGCCGGCGATGACCCAAGGGTTGCCATCGATGCGCTGGGCGTCGCGCAGGAGGTCGACGGCGGGCAGTCCGAGATGGACGACCTTGGCGCCGGTCTTCGAGTCCGGCAGGCGCAGGACGCGCTCGGCCAGATCGACGTATGCCCATTGTAACGTCATGATCTCGTTAAGCCGACATCCGGTCAGGATCAGCAGGCGCGCAGCGAGGATGGCCGAGGGCAGTTCGATCCCCTCAGCCTCCATCTCGCGAAGCACCTCGCCGATCCGGCGCAGTTCCGCCGCGCTGAGGAAGCGCTCTCGCTTCTCCTCGGGATACTTCCGGATGTGCTTTCGCGGGTTGGTGCCGTCTGGACGCAACCCCCACATCTCGGCGAGGCCGAACATCTTCGAGACCACCTCGAGGCAGCGGTTGGCTTGATAAGGGATGTGGCGCATGTCGTGATGGAACTTCGCGACGTCCGCCCGAGTGATCCCGGTGACCGTGAACTGCCCGAGCGCGGGGAGGATGAAGCGCCGAAGGTTGCGCCGGTATTCGGTCGCCGTGCTGGTCTTGAGGCGGACGGCGATGTGTTCCTTGTCGAAACGCTCTGCCAGTTCCTTCACCGTGATCGCCTTACGCCCCGCGTCCCGCTCGGCAGCTGGATCCTCGCCGTTGCGGGCGGCAGCAACGATGGCGATGGCGCGGCTGCGCGCTTGCTCGCAGGTCAGGACAGTGCTGGGCCCGAGGCTGATCCGCCGGGACCGGCGTCCGGCGCGATACTGGACCACATAGCCCTTGCGCCCGCTGGGCAGCACGCGCAGCCCGAAACCGGGGATCTCGCTGTCCCAGGTGAAGTACTCTGCATCGCGGGCTTCCGCGGCGTCTACGAGGCGCTTGGTCAGCTTGGGCATGGTGGACGGCCTTCCGGTTCTCTTTGCTCTACAGTGCGGAAGGCGTCGTGATAGTCAACGAACACATTGATATTGCGTGGAAAAAGGAAGTGGCGCGCGTTTCCGCGTGGGCCTCTCTGCGCGTCTGTGCGGGGTGAAGTTGGTCTGTGCGAATCGGAACGCAGGCTGGGAGGTGGAACGGGGCGGAGTGTGGAACTCGTCTGCAATGTCGTTTAGTTTGTGGCCAACAAGGGGATAGTCGGGCGAAACCAATGGCGATGCGGGGCAAGAAGCAGGCGGTCGATGATGGGGCGATGCGCGCCCTGCTGAAGCGCTATGCCTGCCCTCTCCCGTATCACCAGGTTCGTGCCCGCTTAATGGGCAACATCGCGACACCTGACATGAACGCCTCGCCCATGAAGGAGGTTCAGCGCCTCTGGAATGATGACCTTCCCGAATTTGAGGGCCGGAAGGAGGCGGAGGCCTTTTTCGCTGCTCTCCTGCAGGGGCTTTGGAATGGCCTGAGCGCGCACCAGAAGCGTAGCGACCCCTTCAAGCTCGCGCGGGTGAAGACCGCACCTGCGAGCTATGAATACCTGGCGCGGCTCGGCAAGGTTCGCCGCGAAGAGATCGACGGGTTCATCGACGGGCTTTTCGCCGGGCAGGAAGAGATGGATTTCCCCGAGAGCGCACACAAGGCTGTCGGCACGCTGGGGGAGTTGCGCGGCCTGTTTGCTGCGACCGAGGACATGGCACTGAACCCTCCCGGGCCAGCCGACGTCACGACCATGGAGCAGACCGTCAAGCACTTGCGGGAGCTGACGCGAATTGCCGAGGTCGAAATCAACACGATCATCCAGTCGTGCCGGAGAGCGCGGCAGCAGATGCTGGAAACACAGACCATGGAACGGCCGGGCACGCTGCACTGATGTGCTTCAGTTGTCTGACGTCAGCGCCTATGGGACAGATTTGATGTTTTCGTAACGGAGGAATTCTGGTTCATCGCAGCCACCAAGGAGCGAAGATGAACAAGAAATCCGGAACATCGAAGGACGCGGCTGACAAGCTGGTCAAAGGGATCAAGCGCAAGACGCGCAAGTATTATTCTGCGGAAGAGAAGATCAGGATCGTGCTGGCTGGTCTGCGCGGCGAGGAGAGCATTGCCGCGCTGTGTCGCCGAGAAGGCATCAGCGAGAGCCTGTATTACACGTGGTCGAAAGAATTCCTCGAAGCGGGCAAGCAACGCCTGGCCGGGGATACTGCCCGCCAGGCGACATCGCCTGAGGTCAAGGAGCTGCGCTCGGAATCGGCCGCGCTCAAGGAAGTCGTTGCCGATCTGACTCTGGAAAACCGTCTGCTCAAAAAAAGCATGATCGGGGATGGGGAGGACGAGGCATGAGGTATCCTGCATCGGAAAAGCTGGAGATCATCCGCACCGTCGAAGCCTCGCATCTGCCCGCCCGTCAGACGCTGGTCATGCTCGGCATTCCACGCACGACCTATTACCGCTGGTATGACCGCTGGTCCGAGGGTGGGCTTGACGCGCTCGAGGACACGCCGCCCCATCCGGGGTCTGTGTGGAACCGCCTCCCGGATGAGACGCGGGCGAGCATTATCGAGTTCGCGCTCGAGTATGAGGATCTGACCCCGCGTGAGCTGGCGGTGAAATATACCGACGAGAAGCGGTATTTTATCTCTGAATCATCGGTTTACCGCATCCTGAAGGCGGAAGACCTGGTCACGGCACCGGCGCATATCGTGATGAAGGCGGCCAATGAGTTCCGGGACAAAACCACGCGCCCCAACGAGCTGTGGCAGACCGACTTCACCTATCTGAAGGTCCTGGGCTGGGGCTGGTTCTACCTCAGCACCATCTTGGACGATTACAGCCGCTACATCATCTCCTGGAAGCTTTGCACGACGATGAAGGCCGAGGACGTGACCGCCACGCTCGACCTGGCGCTGGAGGCCTCGGGATGTGACTGCGCAACCGTGGTCGCCAAGCCAAGACTTCTCAGCGACAACGGCGCGTCTTACATCGCGGGAGACTTGGCGGATTACCTTGATGACAAGGGCATGGATCATGTCCGGGGCGCACCCTACCATCCGCAGACTCAAGGCAAGATCGAGCGCTGGCACCAGACCATGAAGAACCGTGTCCTGCTTGAGCATTACTTCCTGCCCGGAGATCTCGAGCGCCAGATCGGTGCCTTCGTCGAACATTACAACAACCAGCGCTACCACGAGAGCCTTGGAAACCTGACACCCGCCGACGTCTACTTCGGGCGCGCAGAGCAGATCCTGAAACAGCGAGAGGAGATCAAACGGAAAACCATGCTCACCCGGCGCTTGCGCCATCAAACCGAACACACATAAACTCAATCAAGGATGAGCCAGAGCCTCCAAACGGAAAACCGCTCGCCTGTCCCAAATTATCTGACGACGGACACTTCAGCGAGGCTGAAACCTTTATGGATTTTGGAGCCGACGCGATAATCGACAAGCAGAATTTCGAGGAGATTCTATGGTAACCTTTCGTCCTCCCCGGTGCTGTGATTGCGGTGCTCTTCCGGGTAAAGAACACGAGTCGTGGTGTCCGTTCGGAGATCCGGGCGTCTTGCACGAGTCGTCATTTCAACTTGAGCCGGAACCTGAACAGCAGCGCTCGGAGATAAACGACGATGCTTCGACGTCTCGGGTGCCTGCAATTTGTATTGATCGCGAGACGCTGGACCTTGAAGCGTTGCGCCCATTCTTCACTAAAGAAGCACTGCGGGACGCAGTTCGGGGTCATTTGGGAGAATTCGGATATCGCCGAGCGATCACTGGTGTTGTCTATGGACCGACAACCCGGAAATGATGTGCTGCTACCACGACCATCCGTCGGCGCCCACGTGGAAGCATTGTGGAAGCAAGAGGGGACAAAGTGCCGCCAGTTTCTGCGCAATCCTGCGGACGGCGCGCGTAGGGCAGGGGGTTCCAACTGGCGGAAATGTCGAAGGAATACGCAAACGAGCGCAATCGTTCATGGTTCGTTCGGCACGGCTCATAACCTGAAGGTCGCAGGTTCAAATCCTGCTCCCGCAACCAACGATTTTTGCGAAAGCAAGTTGTCCAAAGCCTCGGCCTCCGAAAGGAAGTCGGGGTTTTGCTTTCCGGCTACAAAGCGCAGGATCGCACCTAAATTGTTGCGAAGCGAAGGCGGGAACCTGACATAGAGCATCACCGCCAGGCGAATGATCTCTGAGGTGCCCCTAGATTTGTGGACGCTTTGCCCCCTTACTTTGAGCCGAGGAGGCGACCATGGGGACAAGCAACTACAGCGACGAGTTCAAGCGCGATGCGGTGCATCAGATCACGGTGCGCGGGTATCCGGTTCGGGAGGTGTCCCGACGCTTGGGGGTCAGCAAGTATTCTCTCTACAAGTGGGTGAAGCGAGATGGACCTGTCACGCTTTCGTGCCGCCCCAGGTGCTCGTTTAAGCCACTTTCCGTTCGAAGGCGACCGGGCTTTTCCAGCCCAATGCTGAGTGCCGTCGACGCGGATTGTAGAAGCCATTGATGTATTCGAAGATCGCCATCTCAGCTTGCCGCCTGGTTGCCCATGACCGGCGCCAGATCAGCTCGGCCTTGATGGTTTTGAAGAACGTCTCGACTGCTGCATTGTCATAACAATTGCCCTTCCCAGACATCGACACCTTGAACCCATGTTGCCGCAGGATCTTCTGATAGTCGTGCGAACAGTATTGGCTACCGCGATCCGTGTGATGGATGCAGCCCTTCGGTGGCGCACGGAATGCGATGGCCATGTTCAACGCCCGGATCGCCAGATCACGTTTCATCCGATTGCTCACGGCCCAGCCGATCACACGCCTTGAATGCAGGTCGAGGATCACAGCCAGATACAGCCAAC
>NZ_JABJVX010000030.1 GCF_013155465.1 Alterinioella nitratireducens
CCTCGCTTCGCTATGCGAAGGCTCCGCTCAGCCCGCGCTACCGGCGGGAGTTACACCAACTGTTGGGACACTGCTCATAGCGCCCGGCCATTTGGCCGGGTCTTCCCCATTCAGGAGGTCCCCATGGCGGATTACTTCACCCATTTCTCGTGCTTGCTCGACGTCGGTACCCCCGTCAAGGCTGCCCGCGCGCTCGCGCTGTTCCAGAAACTCCACGCTGCGGATCAGGACGCCGACGATCCGGAGGTCGCGGGCTTTGACATCGTCCACCAGGATGCGCCCGAGGGCAGCGCCCTTTGGATCCATGACGACGACCACGGCGATGTCGAGGCGACCATCCGCTTCGTGCTGCGCCTTGCGGAAGTCCTCGACCTCACCGGCCTCTGGGGGTTCCAGTACGGGCTGACCTGTTCCCGTCCGCGCCTCGACGCTTTCGGCGGCGGCGCGCATGTCATCGATCTCGGCGCGCGCAAGTCAATCGGCTGGACCAGCACGCAAGAATGGCTGGCCGCGGCGCTGAATGGGGAGGACGTCTATGCCTGAGGTCATCTGCACAACAGTCTACCAGTTCCCTGAACTCTCCGACGTCGCCAAGGAAAAGGCGCGCAGCTGGTATCGCGAGCTTGGGCCTCACGACGATTGGTGGGACGCGGTCTACGAGGATTTCGAGCGCATCTGCGATATTCTCGGCGTCCGGCTCAAAACAACCCCCGTGCGGCTGATGGGCGGAGGGACGCGGGCCAAGCCCTGCATCTGGTTTTCTGGGTTCTGGAGCCAAGGGGATGGGGCCTGTTTTGAAGCATACCTCAGCCACACCAAGGGCGCGGCCGCGCGCATCCGGGACTATGCGCCCCAGGACGCGACGCTGCATGGCATAGCCGACTGGCTGCAGGCCATCCAGCGGCGGAATTTCTACCAGCTCGCTGCCGACGTCAGCCACCGCGGCCGCTACTACCACGAATACACCATGTCGGTGGACGTCACCCGCGACAGCCCGACCTGGCAGCCGCCGACCGAGGACGCCGAGGAGATCGTGACCGAGGCGCTGCGTGATCTGGCCCGCTGGCTCTACCGCCAGCTTCAGGCTGAATACGACCACCTGACCTCGGACGAGGCCATAGAGGAGGGGATCATCGTCAACGAGTACACCTTCACCGAAGAAGGGCGCCGGTTCGGGTGAGATCTCGGGAAGTTCATTTGATCTTTACAATGAGGCCATATGATCTATATTCAGGCCAATGGAGGACGCCATGTACATTGCTGAGAAAATCCGGGAACCCGCACAGATCAACGCCGTCGCGTTGAAGGCTTACGCGCGCGTGGTCGATGCTTGGGGCCTTAACCTGAACGAAGCGGCTGGCCTTGCCGATATGACGGTGAGCACGTGGAAGCGCGCCAAGAAGCCGGACTTTGCGGGAGAACTGACCAAGGATCAACTCCTGCGACTCAGTGCGGTGATCGGCATCTACAAGTCGCTCGAACTCTACTTCTCCGAGCCGCTCGCGCGAAGCTGGTTCACCCGACCGAACACAGGGCCGCTGTTCGGGGGTAGCCGTCCGGTTGATACCGCCATCGACGGGGGCTTGCCGCAAATTCTCGCGGTTCGGACCTATCTTGATGCATTGCGCGGTGGGGCATGAAGCAGACCGAGATTTCTGATCGTGGTCTCGTTCGTCTCCTGCCCGCCACTTACCACAAGCCGCCATCCCTGCGCGGTCTCGTCGATACCGATGACGAGATGGAGATCCTCGCAGAGATCGAGGGCCTGACCAGCGGCCGCCTTCTAGCCGAACGTGGCCGCAATCCCCATCTGGACCCGCGCGAGCTTGCCTGGCAGCGGCGCAGCCGCGATCTGCGCATTTACGGCGACAGTCATGTCAACGCTGCCTTCACCTATACCCGCGCCGGCGGGAACCGCTTCAACACCGAAGATCGTGGCGCCTGGTACTGCGCGTGGGAGGTGATGGTTTCTGTCAGCGAAGTGGCCTGGCACCGCACCCGTGAACTCGGCTTTACCGGCAGCTTCCATGACAGCGCTCGCTATGTGGAATTGTTGGCGGATTTCATCGGGATCTTCGATGATCTGACCGATGAGCCGGAACACCCAGCGCTGCATCCCGATTCGGCTGTCGGATATCCCGAGGGCCAAAGCCTGGCCCAACATCTTCGCCGGGCTGGATCGCGGGGCCTGATCTACCCCTCAGTTCGGGCTCCCGCGCCGGGCGGGAATTGCCTCGTCTGCTTCGAGCCCCACGCCATCCAGAACGTCCGGCCGGGCGCGTCTTGGGATCTTGTTTGGGATGGGACACCGCACTACTCGCTTACTGCCGTCGGCTGACGAGTAATGGCGCATGCGCTTTTTTGGGGGGGCGAAGACATGAAACCGGCAAACGGCAACAGGCCGGACGTCACGCATTTGAAGCCGTGTGACCATCAGTTGTTCTTTGAGGCTTTGGACTGAGTCCGCCGGTCTTCTGGGCTTCGTATAGACGCGCTGAGGAAGGCGACGTCTCGGCCCCAAGAGACCACTATAGTTTTCTTCGATGAGGTTGCTTTTCCAGCGTTATGGACGCTCCAATATCACCATTTCCAAAGAACTGAGGGGCTAGCCCCAAGTGGAGGAAGATCTGAAGACGCTGGGTCGAGAGACGACTACGATTTGCGGTGGTTGCCGAAGGCCGATGTGGGCACCTCCCGGCGTCCCGCCGGGCCCAGGTCTTGGTCCTTCGGATAGGAGTTTGACCGAGGCTGATGTCCCCCGGCTAATCTGCTAACCTATAGGTTGGCAACTACGCTCGGTTTGCCAAGCCACGGTATGGCAGAAGCTCCGGAAGGCCGGAGCTAGCCGGTGCCGTGCTCACTTGTTCCCGTCGATCCATTTCGACATCAGCCCCTTGTCGCGGAAGCATTCGTCTGGCACGGCGCGGCGCTTGATGCGGGCGAGGCGCTCGGCAAAGGCGACCTGCTTTGATGTCGGGCGGCTGTCCTGCGCGCCCGGGTTCAGCTTGGCCTGTGCGTCGATCCAGGCGCTCAGGGACCGGCGGTCCTGCTGAACCTCCCAAGGCAGAAGCGTCTGGTTGCGCAGGGCCAGCGACCGCGCATAGGCAATCTGCTTTGGCGTCGCGGGGAGGGCGTAAGTGGTGCTTTCCATCGGGGATCTCCCTTCTTAGCTCGACCTTCAGTATAGAACATAACAGGAACAAAAGCAAGCCACCTGCGGAAATCATGGGGTTTGAGAGGAAGAGGAGGGCCGGGGAAGATCAGGCCTGAGGGTGCCCGAGAGAGGGTGTCCGGGCCTGATCCTGTTCCTCTTTCCGGAGTTTCCCGATGACCCATCTCGCCCCTTTTGCGTCCGAGCGCACGCCTGCGCCTGTTGTCCCCATCCCGCCCCTCGATACGGCCACTGCGATCTTGAGCGTGGCCGAGGCGCTGCAGCCCGATCTGGCGCAGGGTTTCCAGATCGACGCGCTTCGCCTGCGCGTTGAGATGGAGCGCGTCTTTGGCGGCTCTGACGCGACCGGCGCCTGGGACTGGAAGCTGGCCTATGAAGCGGGCGAGGCAGCGCTGGTCCTGTTCCTGCGGAAGTTCGGCCGTGCGCTCCTGGCCCGGGCGGGCACGCCCGCGGCTCTGCTGCCGATTCTTGCCAAGGTGTCCGGCCTTTTGCCGACCCATACGCGGCGGTCTGAAGAGATGGAGCGGTACCAGCAATTCTCGACACCGCTGCCCATGGGGCTGGCGGCACTGGCTGCAGCACAGATCACCGCGCGCGATCTGGTGCTGGAGCCATCGGCTGGGACGGGCCTTCTGGCGGTCCTCGCAGAAATCGCGGGCGGCAGCCTCGCGCTGAACGAGTTGGCCGACACCCGCGCCGATCTTCTGCGCCGCCTGTTTCCGGGGCTTCCGGTCACGGGCTTCTGCGCCGTGGCCAAACCTACAACCCATCGCCAAGCGCGATGAACTGAAGAACACGCGTCCGGCTCGGACAGTTTCGGGCGCGACGACCTGCGAGTGGTGAAAGGAAGATGGCCTGACAGTCGATCGGCGTTCTGAAAACCTCCGGCGAAAAATGGCTCTTTGAAGCCGGCCCCTTTATGAGGATTGGAACGCGCGGATCTCCATCTTGGCGGCGGCAATCATGCCGACATGCCGGATACGTTTGTGCAGACTGATTACGCCGTCACCCAATCGTCGCTTGCAACCGGGGCGGGCCATACGTTTCCCCTCGCGGGGAAATCGAGGTGGAAGCGCACACTTCCACCTGATATTGTGTAGGAAACCTCAATTGATCACTACATGTACCATAGCCCGATCCAGCTCGATGTCTTCCCGACCGACGTGCAGATGGGTTACGATGAACCCTGCGATATCGTTGTCTCCGCGAGTCGTAGCCAATACCGCGTATACCGCCGCTCCCCGGTCCGGTTCAGCGCGCCCATCTCGACCAGGTCCTGCAGATCCCGGGTTGTGGTGGCGCGTGACGTGCCGGTGATGGCGATGTAATTCTCGGCGCTGAGCCCGCCCTTGAACCCCTCGGGCCCCTCTCGGAACATGCGCTCGATCACCTTGGCCTGCCGGTCGTTCAGCCGATCGCGGAACTGGTCGTAGAACTTTGCCTTGGCGATGAAGAAGGCAACCCGCGTCAGTGTGACCTGCTGTGCGTCAATCACGGTCTCGCCGAACCACAAAAGCCACGCGGTCACATCCAGGGTCTTCTGGTGGGCTTCGAGCTGATCGTAGTACCCCTTGCGATCGCGTTCGATCGTATAGGCCAGCGCGATCAGGCTCGGCTGGCCGATGTTCTGGGCGAGGGACTTTTCCGCCAGGGCGCGGCCGAGACGGCCATTGCCGTCCTCGAACGGATGGATACTCTCGAACCACAGATGCCCAAGTGCCGCGCGCGTCAGCGCGGGCAGTGGCGTGGACCCTTCTGGCGCCGTGCGGTTGAACCAGTCGACGAACACGTCCATTTCGCCTTGGACTTGCGCCGACGGCGGCGCTTCGAAATGCACCGTCGGTCGGTCAATGCGGCCGGAGACTATCTGCATGGCGTCGTCATGCCGACGGTAGGCACCGATCGTCTCGAGGCCGCGGTCATGGGACAGGAGCATACCGTGCCAGTGAGAGAGCGTGTCGTGGGTCAGAGGTGCCGCGTGGTTCGAATAAACGTCGACCATCATTTCGGCGATGCCCTGCTCGCGGGGTTTTGATGGTGGGCCCTCCGTGGTCAGTCCGAACTGCCGCCGCAACGAGGACTGGACACTGGACCGGTCCAGGACCTCGCCCTCAATGGCGCTCGTCCGCATCGCCTCCTCACTCAGAAGCTCGATGCGCAGCCGGTCGCGCTCCTCGCCTGTCACATGGCGGACCGCACCAAGGATTTCGCCTGAGGACAGCAGAAATCGCCGTTCGAGTGGCTCGATCGCAGCGCGGTCATAGCGGAAGTTCGGCCAGTTGGGTTGTGTCCAGTTCCAGCGCATGAGCTATAGAATCCCTTTCTATAACTCACTATGTGGCAATTAGATGATTTATGGAAGTGGGTTCTATGCATCGCCAACGAGTCCAAAGGTTGGACACATCTCCATGCAACGGCCCGGATCAGCCGTAGTGTATCCGATCAGACAGGTGTCAGGCGGCGTCGCTTATTGGTTCGTAGCGAACCTCGGCCATAGCATCGTCCAGCCACGCGGGCTGCAGATCGCCATTGTCCCATTGGTAGAGGAAACCCACCAGATTGTCGGTCTTCTTGCAGAGGATGCGCATCATCGGTTCGCCGGTGAGGCGGGGTTTTGGGGTCATGACGCGCTCCTGCTATCTGGACCTCATAACTGGTTAAAGGGAGGTCAAAAATTTCTTGTTGGCGGTGTTAAC
Organism: Alterinioella nitratireducens; assembly: GCF_013155465.1. Lineage (GTDB taxonomy): Bacteria > Pseudomonadota > Alphaproteobacteria > Rhodobacterales > Rhodobacteraceae > Alterinioella > Alterinioella nitratireducens. The sequence goes on from NZ_JABJVX010000030.1 coordinate 5,869, forward strand.
GACAGGTTTCTGCAACTGCAAGGTGTGGGCGGTAGCTTCGGCAAAAACCCACCGACAAAAGGACAAGTTGTCTTTATAGTCAGGTTGTTGACGTATCATTTTCTCTATTCTGCGCTGCAGCGCGAACGGCAATCTCGTCCAGAATTATGTCGATCTCCGCCCAGACGCGCGGCTCGATCTGGCCGCGGATCAAGGCCCACTTGCTGAGCACATCGAGGGGGTCATGGGCGTGCAGGATGGAAGTCAGCGCATTGGCATCGACGGCCAGTGAAGTGCGCGCGCGCCATTCGGTGATCCGCGTTCTCTGCTCTTCGGATGGTGGGACGAACTCCGGCCCGAGCTGCCAGGTCTTCACGGCACGGCGCAGGGCGGCCCGGATGACATGGGCGGGATCGACGCCGCAGTCGATGAGGGCTTCTTCCTGCCGTTCCAGCGCGTTCACCCGGATATCGATCTTGCGGGTGGCCGGAATGCGTCGAACCCTGGGCTGCGACGCCGTGGGCGCTGTTATGATCTCGGCCGCTGTCTCCGGGCTTGCTTGCGGCGAAGGCACGGAAGGCCTGCTTGGCACCGGCGCTTGATCTTCATCCGCCACGCTCATCGGCATCAGGACGGTCTCTTCCCGATCCGCCTCTTCCCTTCCCGGGTCTTTCTCCCCTTCGGGCAGAAGGGACGCAGCATAGGCTGGGTCGGGCCGGGTGATGGTTGGAATCTTCTTTCTCAACGCCCTGTCCTCACGCGGCCAAGATGTTGTTGAGGATGTCGGTGGCCTCCTCAAGGGCCTCGACGACATGACGGACATGCGGGCGCATGAGTGGGTTTGGGTCGGCCTGCTTTTGCAGCGCGATGGCGTGGAGCAGGCCTTTCTCGTCCATCTCCTTGTAGACGTTGCGGCGCATCATCACCGTCTCAACCACGGGAAACCGAGCGATCGCTACTTCGATCAAGGCGGCATCCGCGCGCGTGGCTTTCGGGTCAACCATGTTCAGAACGACATGGTGGCGCGGCAAGCTCGCCGGGTCATCGACGCGCGCGCGCAACCTTTCGAACCAGTCGGCGGTCTGCGCACCCACATCAAGATCCGAGGTCGAGAGCATGACTGGCGTTACAATGTGATCGGCGAGAACCGCGATCCCGTCCGACCATTCCGCGCCGACGCCTGCCGTGTCGATGAAGACGAAATCCGCCGAGTCCGCATCATAGACCTGTTCGATCTTGCGATCGACGGCCCCCACACTCTCGACCGAGATTGACCGCAGCAGAGGCGACCCCAGACCCGCCGCTTCAGCTCGTTCGTGCCAGGCGCCAAGCACTCCGGTGCTATCAGTGTCGATCAGCAGAACCCGACGCCCGGCAGCCACGGCAGCGCTGATCAGGGCGCGCGAGAGCGTGGTTTTGCCGCTCCCCCCTTTCCGGGCCATCGCGGCGATGACCACGAGATTGTCGTTCGGCATGGGGGCGTAGCCTCCTGCAAAAATAGTGTAATGCTACAAAGATGCAATAATGTCGCTAACCTCTTGGTGCATCGGCGTCAAGCGGAAGGCGGGATGCACGATGCGGTGGGCAGCATGCATTCGCCGTTACGCGTTTTGCGGCAACCAGACAGCGGGGCGCAGGGGACAGACGCCGCGATCCAGGTTGCGCGATGCGGTTGCCAGAAGACGTGCTGCATTTGGCATCCACCAAAGCACGTGAAGCGCGGAACGCGACGCGAGGTGCACGCGACGCCGTGCATTGTGCGGGGTGCGTGATGCGGGCTGCAATCGACACGTCCCACTTGCCTGAAGACGCGAAGCAGAGCGCAAAAGGCACCGTGCATAGGACGTGATGCACGGTGCAGGGAACGCGGGACGCGTTACATTGAGCGCGTTGCGCGCTGCATTTGACAAAGGACGTCAAATCGGCCCCCCGGGCCGATTTTCTACATTGAGTACAAGCCCTTGCTGCCTTCTCCGCTTGTGCTGGGAGAAGGCGGGCTTGTACGAAGGTGGCAAGAAATAGGAACGTTAACTTCAAAATGGCCCGCCGTCGCAGACTGTCAGAGATCGAGCGATCGACCATCGCCCAGGAGCGTCGGAACGGCGTTCCCGCGGCGTCTTTGGCCACGCGCTACGATGTCAGCCTGAAGACGATCTACAACGTGGTGAACCACGCCGATGATCGTCAGACGGCGAACGGTAGCCGATCGCGGGTTGTCGGGATCCGGGTCTCGGAAGAGGACCTGCGCCGGTTCGACACGGCGCTGTCGCGACGCGGGATCGCGCATCGCTCGGATGCCATGCGCCGTCTGATGCTGGCGGCCGAGGGGGTCTTCCTACCCGACGACGAGATGTGCGACGAACTGCGCAACCTCGGAGCAGCCCTGAACCGGGTCGGCAACAACGTGAACCAGATCGCGCGGCGTCTGAACGAGGCCAAGGTGCGGGGCGAGAGACTGTCCTACCCGGCCTCAAGTCACCGCGACGTCCGCGCCCTTGCGGGTCTGGTCTTCGATTTGGCTGACCAGGTCCAGGAGATGTCGCGTGCGCGGCGCAGCGTGTTGGACCTTGAGATCAGTTCTGCCCTCGCAGGCCTCGCCGAGAGGGATGCGAATGGCGCGGAGTGATCGGGTCCGGGGGATCGACCCGGCGCTCTTCGACCGCGGCTGGAGCCGGGTTGCGGGATCCTGGCAGGGGCTTTCCAAGGGCGCGCAGATGGTCCGGGCCGCGCGCGGCTATTCGCCAGCGATCTTCAAACCCATTTCAAAAGGAGGCTGCCACACCGGGGCGCAACTGCGGGCACAGCTCACATATCTCACGACGAAGTCGACCCATATCCTCGACAGCCGCGGCACGCATGACGGGAAGAAGCAACTCTCGGAAGCGGAGATCAACCGCCTGGCGCGACGCTTCGAGAACCAGTGGAACGAGCGCTACAGCCCCAAGCTCGGACATACTTCGCATTTGCTGATGGCATTCCCGGTTGGAACGAGCGGCGACGAGGTGCGCGATATCACCCAAGCTGTTTGCGAGAGGTTCTTTCAAGGTGAGGGGTCGCAATTCGATTATATTGCTGCAATACACCAAGATCGCGCACATCCACATGCGCATATCGTTCTGAACCGCCGCAGCAAGGATGGCGAAATGTTCTTTCTCGGGAAGGATCATCACTTCAACTACGACGCCTTTCGCGAGGCGATGGTCGAGGCAGCCCAAGTTCATGGGATCCGCCTTGAGGCGACGCGTCGTCTGGACCGTGGTGTCACGGCCTACCGCGCCGAGATCGATGAAATCTACAAGGCCCGCGACGAAGGCCGTCCTCCAGTCGAGCGCCAGAGAACCGGCGCTGACCTGGCCGCCGCTCTAGAATCTGTCCGAAGCAACGCTTTGATCTACCGCGGGCTCGCGGCGGAGGCGTCGCGTTCGAATTTCGAAGACGTGGCCGAAGCTCTCGAGATGGCCAGCACCATCCTTGCCAGTGGCGGTCAGATTCAATCTGACGGAGCCATCTACATGTCCCAAGACGAAGCAGCGTTCGACACGCTGATCACCGAGTTTTCTCAGAACATTCGCCAGATCGAGGCGGCGATCGACAAGGCGCCGGCGGCCGAGAGGCCGGTGATCGAGCGCAAGCTGACCGACGTGCTGGCCTCGGTCGCGCATTTGAACCCGCTTGGGGATCGCTCCGCCGCCCTGGTCTATGCCCCGTCCCGGGACGGCATTTATGCAAGGCCAAACGCCAGTGAAGATCACCTCGCGCGTCTTGACGATGGAGAGGTGGCACCAAAGCTGGCCGAGGCGTTGCAAGGCACGGGCATTGACGCCGAGGCAGTAGCCGCGCGTCTGCGGGAAGGGGCTGGCAATTCGGCATTGGAACGCCAGTGGCTGGCACAGGATCTGCAGGCGATTGCCAAAGAAGGGGGACTCGATCTGGAGAAATCTGCGGACCTGGAAGACGCGCTCGACCGGCTGGAAGCCGTGCATGTTCGGTTGGGCGATGTTCTGACCGATGTACGCGTCCTTCGCGCGCCAACCGAGGTCGACGAGGCGGACGACGCCGTGGCAGTGCTTGGTGAGCGGTCAACGACACCTGGGGGTGATCTCGCGCAAGTCGGGTCCGACATTTTTGCCCCATCTGAGCGGCAGGAGTTCAGATCTCTGGTGGCGCAGTTCCGCCGGACGGATTTCGATCATCCGTTTTCAGACGACCCCTCTGTGCGGCGGGCGGGCGCAGTGGAGGTGGAAGAAGCCCGCGCCGCGTTCGACGCCTACGCGCAGAAATCGCCGCAACATGCCGAACTGGCCTCGATGGCTTGGGAGCAGATGACGGACAGTCGAATGCCGCCGCAATATGCGGTATCGGAGCAGGACCGCACGCTTCATGCTGGCGACATGGACCTCGCCTTGCGGGATCCTTCGGATCATCTCGGTCCGATCACCGAAGAGCTCCGCACCCTCGCCCGCTATCGCACGGAGATGCCGGATGACGAGTTCAGTGCAGCCGTCCAGGACGAAATCAACCACCTTCGTTCGCTCGGCGCGTCGCGTGCCTATATCAGCGAGCGCAGCCTCATTATCGAGGACCAGGCGCGACAAGACTTCGCCGAGCGCCGGTATATGGAAGAGACCGCCCCAACCGTCATGGCCTTTGTGCGGAACAACGACGTCGGGGGCCCGCTCTCCGAGTCAGAGCAGCAGGACATCGTCCAGCAGGTCGACGAGCGACTAAGCCCCGACGCAATCGACGCGCTGCGGGCCGGCAACGCAGAAGTCCTCGACAAGTTCACGGAGGATCCGCTGCGCCAGCTGGAACTCGCCAGGACCTATCTTCAAAGCAGCGAGGTCACTGCGCACGGCCCGGCGATGGAGCGCGTTCTCGATGCATTGGCCGAAGAGCAGATCGAGGCGCAGCGCGCGCGCCACGCCGCGGCACATGGTGAGAAGGGGATCACCCATGGATAAAGGCAAGATTGCCCTCGGAGTGTTGAGCCTCGTGCTGGTCGGTCTCGCCATGGGCTATGTCGTGGCGACCGGCTTTGTCATGTTCCGATATGGGCTCTCACCCACGCGTTTCGACGTCACCCTGCTCGCCCGCGAATATCGGGGTCTGTCTCAGTCTGCACCGAAGGACTTCCTCTGGGTGAACCTCATCCTTGGCGGCTTCGGCCTGGCATCGCTGATGCTGAGCGTCACGCTTCTTCGACGGCACCCCCGTCATGGCCGATCTCGACCTGCCGCTCTACAACGGCGATGTCGAGGAACGCGCAGGTATCCCGGCCAAGGTTCATCAGCTCCGCGACCAGATCGCCGCCGCCGATGGATAGTGTCCCGGGAAATGGTGTAACTTTGCTCTTCGGCCTTGGCTCGGCCGCAGTTACAGGGCGGCGATTGTCG
>NZ_JABJVX010000031.1 GCF_013155465.1 Alterinioella nitratireducens
GCGACAATCGCCGCCCTGTAACTGCGGCCGAGCCAAGGCCGAAGAGCAAAGTTACACCATTTCCCGGGACACTATCCCAGATTTGTAAGGGCGGCTCGATCGGCCATGGCGTGATCCGCCGAATGAAGACCGCTCTGGCATGCGCGCAGGGCGCGGAGGCAGGCCAGCCGCCCGCAAGGCAGAGGAGGATTGCACAGTCCACCTGATAGGCCTGAGCCGGACCTGACGAGGCCATTAGTCCGGATATGCTTAGTGCCGTGGCTGTTGCCACGCTGTGGATCACGTGCTTCATGATGCCGACTCCATCTATAATGGTGCAGCGATACGAAACAACATTAATGATAGCAAGGAGATTTGATTGAGATGCGGCACGAAAGGTCCCTGCTAGCGGTGCCTTTGCCGGAAGAAGGTCTAGGCACGTGCGGGGTTCTGCCTTAGCTCAGCAGGAACTGCGCGCAGCTACGAGACTACGGGGTAGAAAGGACGCCCCCAGTCTCCGCTCGGGTTATCCATCATCAGGTCAACAAAAACTGGCATCAGGAATGCAAGGATTGCCGCTCCATCGCGCACTTGCGCGCGATTCACGCCGCCGTTCCAAGTCGAACCGCCGTGCACGAGCTGGTTGCGCAGAACATACAGACGGTCAAAGACAAAACTCAAAACTCTCGCTGTGTCTCCAGCCTGGAACGCCTGTCCGAAGGCTCGGGCCGAAGCATTGAAACGCTCCTGCCAATCATCGAAGCCTTCGATTCCGTTGTGGTGTTGCCAGAACGGGCTGAAGACGTAGTGGTTCTCCAGGAGAAGACGAACTGGACCAGAGAAGCGCTGCCAAACAGCCTTGTAGATCCGCCGATCAGCATCCAGCTGTGTCAGCCGACCAAAGAACTCAAGGAACGTGGCGCGTTCACCTAGCGGGATAGACTGGAATTCTCGTTCGTCGGCGTAGGCTGCATTAAATGCGATCCAAAGAAATATGAATCGCGCGTCATCGTCTTCTTCACAGGCCTCGGCACGACCGATCCAACTGATTGCACGGTGGACACGAAGGCCCATGGTTTCGGGAAATCCCGAGCGAATGGCCCTCTGTTTTTCCTTCAACGCTTGGAACGTCAAGCTGTCGCTCATACAAACTCTCCTCAAGAAATTGGGTCATGGCATCGCGGCAAAATCGGAGCGGCGATAGTCCTCGACCATGGCTCGCAACTCCGCCGGGGCGATGACTTCGACCTTGTCACCCCATTGATACAGGTGCCAAACCATCTCAAGCCAGCCCGCTGCATGGAAACGGACGATAAGACTGCCATCTGGCTGGTGTTCCAACGTCTGCCTTGGATGAAACTGAAAGCCGGCTGCACGAGCGGCTGCGTCTGGCCTGAAGCGCCAGACCACTTCCCCGAATCGCGCCGGATCTTGCCAGACCCCGAAGGCGTGGGCCGCATAATCTGCAATGGTGAAGCCGTCCTGGAGCTTGAAGCTTTCATTCAAGGTTTCTGCTTCATGTATGAGATCAATGCGGAAGTTTCGGACCTCATCTGCCTTTGCTGGGTCACGCGCGGCAAGATAGGTCCTGTGCCCCAGCAATACCCCATGCGGCTCCAAGATGCGTTTTTTCGTGTCCTGACTGTAGCGCACGCGTAACCGAAAAGGTCCGCGCAGCGCCTCGATAATTGCGTCAAGAATGTCGGGAGCGACACTGACACGGGGGCCGGGGCGTGTGACTTGGCCCATGGCCATCAGGACAGCCTCTGCATCAGCTTCGATGCGAGCTCGAGCCGGCACTCTTGCCAACATACCATCTCGAAGTTCCGCCAAGGCCTTTGCATGCCGCAGCCTGCCTTCTGCTTCGGCTGAACGGGCAGCGATCTCCAGTGCTTCGGCGCCAGTTTCATGCCGAAGTTGTAGCCGGGAGAGTCCAGTGTCGCGTAAGTACCAGCGTCGCTTCCGGTCCTCACCGTCTTCAGCCACGACATTTCCGAAGGTGGCCTCCAACGCATCAGTCATACGCTGAGCAGTGCGATGAGAAACCGAAAACTCGTCACAGATGTTTTCGAGACTGACCCCGCCGCGGCGCGCGGCGGCCATCTGAGCAAGACGAATGAGATCTTGGGCCTTGGAAAAGGACATGGGTTGTTCTGGACCTGTCAGTTTTTGACACCCTTGTAGGCTATTTGTGTCATTGCGTCCTGTCGAGCCGATTCCGGCAAGGGTGACCACGGTGCGAGTTGAGAGGCTCGTCAGACGCAGCAGAACACAGAGAGGGAAAAAACGATGCGTGGACGTGTGATCAAAATTGAACGGATTAGCTCTCGTACCGGGGTGATTGAAGAGCCGGCAATCACCAGCAAAGGGTATCAGTTGGCGGACCCGGCGCATGGAAATAACAAGCACCATGCCGAATTCGCAGTTTATGCCAATACGCTGGATGATGCGGCAAACTTAATCGCCAAAGGGTTTTCACTCTGGATGGGAGCAAAGGGCAAGCGCGCTTCCCTTATTGCGCCGAAAAGTCTTCGGATTGTTCGGGGCCAGGACGGCTTCGCCGCATAGCAGTGTCCGCAGCGCGTCGTCGGCTGTAAAGCGTCAAGAATCAAATGTTTGCCAAGCACGACAGATATTGACACCCACCGATGTTATTGAAGAAGCTGCAAGCTAACGAGACGTTTCCGCTCCGAGGGTTGCGCTCATTGATGATTGCTGGAACCCATGCGGAAAATTGACAACAAGATCCTTTTTTCGGCGACTGACCTGATGCGGTTCATGGGATGTACCCATGCGACCGCGCTCGACTTATTGCGCCTTAGAGGCGAAGGGCCCACCCCGGGAGAAGACACAGAAGACGCCGCACTTCTGCAGAAGCAAGGAGATGCGCACGAGCTGGCGCATCTCGAACGTCTGAAGGCCGCGGGCAACAGAGTCGTGGAGATCGAACGGGGAAACATCGCCCAGGATTCCGAAACGACACGCGCGGCACTGCAAAGCGGTGCCGAGGTCGTCTTCCAAGGTGCATTTCTGTCTGGGAACTGGGGTGGATGGTCGGATTTTCTTTTGCGGGTGGATACGCCTTCAGCGCTTGGACCATTCAGTTACGAAGTCGCTGACACCAAATTGAAACGCCGACCGCATCCCAAGCATGTCCTGCAGCTCGTGCTTTACTCTGACCTTCTGACCGAAATTCAGGGTGTGCCTCCTGTGTTTGCGCATGTTGAACTCGGGACAGGTCAGCGTGCAACGCTGCGGCTGGCAGATTACGCACATTACGCTCGAGCAGCCCGTGCGCGGCTTGAGGCTTTCGTGGCGGAACCGGCTGCCACGCGGCCTGTGCCTTGCGCCGACTGCGGACTGTGTCGTTGGGCAGATCACTGTGCCGATGTTTGGGCGAAAGAGGACAGCCTCTTCAATGTGGCGAATGTCACGAAGGGCCAGGTCAAGAAGCTTGAAGCAGCTGGTCTCAGAACCATGGCGGAACTGGCGGCGCTCGCCGAACCAGTGCGCGGCATATCGGAGAACACTCGCTTGCGACTGGTCACGCAGGCGCGTCTTCAGCATGCCCGGAAGACTGGTGGACCAGCTTTCGAGTTGAGGGCGCCTGAACCTGGCAAGGGCTTTGACCTGTTGCCAGAACCACAGCCCGGCGACGTCTTCTATGACATCGAAGGAGATCCACACTTCGAAGGGGGACTGGAATACCTGCACGGGCTCTGGTTCGACGGGCAATTTCTAGCGTTCTGGGCGCATGATCACAGGGCCGAGGCCCAAGCTTTGAGCGATTTATTGGCATTCTTCCGCGCAAGGCTGGAAGAGTATCCTAAAGCGCGCATCTATCACTATGCCCCTTACGAGATCACGGCTCTCAAGCGGCTGACGACCAAATATGGAATCGGCGAAGCCTTTCTCGATCGGCTTCTACGCGAGCGCCGTTTTGTCGATCTGTTCGCCGTCGTGCGTGGAGGACTGATCGGTTCGGAGCCAAACTATTCGATCAAATCGATGGAAGCTTTTTACGACCGAAAGCGCGACGGAGAGGTCAAAACAGCGGGTGGTTCGGTCGTAGCATACGAAAGGTGGCGAGAGATCGGCGATCAGCACATCCTTGATGAAATCGAGGACTACAACCGTATTGACTGCATCTCGACCGAAGAGTTGCGAGACTGGCTCGTTGGCATCCGCCCGGCAGGACCGTGGCCATCGATTGGCCAAGACGCGGCTCCAAAAGAAGCTGAGGAAGACGCAGAGACAAGGGCGCTCCACGAGCGGATTGCCGCTTCTGCTTTGCCGGATGAGCGGCAGGATCTACTGTTCAATCTGGGTCTTTTTCACAGGCGCGAGGTCAAACCTGCCCAATGGGCCGTTTTTGACAGCGCCGCGAAAGACGAAGATGACCTCATCGACGATTTGGACGCCCTAGCTGGGCTGGAAGCGATTTCCGCTGTCGAGCCGGTAAAGCGTTCGTTTGCACGCCGCTACCGCTTTCCAGTGCAAGAGACAAAACTGCGGCCGGGCAAGAAAGCCACCGTTCCTGTTTTCGATGGCGCCCCGGTCTCGGTCAATATCGAGGAGATGGACCGGAGAAGACGCGAGATTACGGTCAAGGTCGGACCTGGAAAAGGCCACCTTTTGGAGGATCGCCTCTCTCTCCACCCCGATTGGCCGCTTGATACCAAGGTCATCGCAGCGGCTCTGCAGGACGTCATCGCCGATCAATGCGCGGTTCAGTCCTACCGGGCCGTAGATGATCTTCTATGCAGAGCGGCGCCGCGGCTGACTACTGGGGCGCTGTTGCCGGTTGAGGACCCAGTCATAGGCACGATTGATGCCGTCGGCGCGATGGATCAAACGGTTTTGCCTATTCAGGGCCCCCCGGGCACGGGCAAAACGTTCGTCACTGCCCGCGCGATCCTGTCTCTTGTCCGAAAAGGCGCGCGCGTAGGTGTCACATCGAACAGCCATGAGGCCATCCGCAACGTATTGATGGGGTGCCTAGGTGCGCTTGAAGACGAAGATCTGCCGATCACGCTGGATCTGGTTCACAAGGTTTCCGGGTCCGACGATGGCTACCCAGACGATTGTCCAATTCAACGCACTACAGACAACGCCGAAGCCGCAAGTGGCGGACATGTCGTGGGCGGAACTGCTTTCTTTTTTGCGCGGGAAGAGAATGTGCAGGCATACGACTGGCTGTTCGTTGATGAGGCGGGGCAGGTTGGCTTGGCTAACATGGCTGCCATGGGGCGCTCTGCAAAAAACATTGTGCTGGTTGGCGACCCGAGACAGCTTGCGCAAGTGATCCAAGGGGCACACCCTGAACCCGCAAATCTTTCCTGCCTGGACTGGATGCTGGGCGATCACGCAACGATACCGCCTGACAGGGGGATTTTCCTTCCCGTCACGCGCCGGATGCATCCCGACGTCTGCCGTTTCATCTCCGATCAGGTCTACGAAGGTCGTTTGACCAGTCACGCAGATACGGTTCGCCAAGGAGTATCGGGAACGAGTTTCCCCGCTGCGGGCGCCTTTTGGGTTCCCGTGAACCATGAAGGCAATGTGCAGATCGCTTCCGAAGAGGTTGCCGCAATTCAGGACACGATTGACGACCTTCTGACAGGCACCTGGCCTGAAAAAGACGGCACTGAGCGACCCATCCGCCGGTCTGACATCATCGTTGTGGCCCCCTACAACGCTCAGGTGAATGCCCTCCAAGATGCACTTCCCGATGGCATTCGGGTCGGGACAGTCGACAAGTTTCAGGGGCAGGAAGCACCTGTATGCCTTGTCTCAATGACGGCATCTTCTGCCGAAGAAACATCGCGAGGCATGGAGTTTCTGTTTTCGCTCAACCGTATCAATGTGGCGGTGTCGCGTGCCAAGGGCCTGGCCTTGGTCTTCGGCTCACCGCGCTTGCGCGAGGCCAAGTGCGATACCGTGGAACAAATGCAGTTGGTCAACACGCTATGCGCGCTGAAAAGCTATCAACCAGAATCAACGAGATAGGGAAAATGGACTGGAGCAGTTTCACAAACCGCATCTCCGAACTTGAAACAAAGCGCAAGCCCTCGGCTAATCGCCGTGCAGTGTTTGAAGTCATTCGGAACTCGAAACTGCGGCCAAACCCGGATTACGATGCAAGCCTCTATCTTGGCCCACTGATCGATCCGCAGGGTCGGCCGCTCTGTCTCGAGTATACGAACGATCGCCCAAACCTCTGGTTTCATGAAAGCCATGTGCGAGCTCTGCAGGATGCGGGTCTGGATCCCAGCAGGAAGCCGCCGTCCGGAAGCGACAGTGAAGGTCGCCACAGCGGGCTCAAGTCGAAAGGTTTCCAAGATATCGATGCTTGGAAACTTGGTGACCTCGATCCCGACAGAGCCCGCGCAGCTCTGACCGCTCTTGGCTTTGCGGGAGACTTTCAACTCGACCCGACTGCCGTGAAGCGCTGGATAGATCGTCTGCAACACTTCTTTCCAAGCCTTGATCGCTTCGATCGCCCGGATCCAGATTTTGATGAAGCAGAACGAAACTACAAACTGGCAACGATCAACAAGCTGCGCCCGGCCCTGGAAAGCGCAGGCGATGACAGCTCGATTACAGAAGCCGTTTTCACCGCCGCGACTGACTCTAACAATCTTTTGGATTGGCGCACGAGCGAACCTCTAAGCCTGAAGAGCAACGCTGACCACGGGCTTCTCGATCCCGCCGTTGCGTCGCTTGTACGTGCTGCACTTAGATCACCGGAAGAACATGCGGCGGCGCTCGACATCTTCGCAGGCATTTGGAAAGAGGCCGTGCCGAAAGGCACGGAAGACGCGGCGAGGCAGATCGGCGAGTTCATTTTCTTTCATCTATGGCCAGATCAGGCAGTCTACATCCGGCATACGGTTCGGCAGGACCTATGGCGCGAAGCAGTAGGCACACCATTCCCGAAGCATTCAACGCTAGCCGAGACCTACGCGGATGAGATGCGCTTTATGAAGGCAGTACGTCACGCATTCGAAGAGCGCGGCCTCGCACCTCGAGATATGATCGACGTTCAAAGTGCGCTTTGGGTCGTCCATAACTATGCGATGGAGGAAGGCGCTAAAAGCCACGCACTCGATCGAGCCCAGATTGAAGCCGCGATGGACGCATACGACAGCTACCGTGCGAACGGAGCTCATAGCGATATCTTTGGTGCCTTCGGTGAGCCACGCGACTATTGGGTCCGGTCATCGCGTGAGCGCGAAAACCGTGTATATCCGACCAAACCGCTAATTGGCTTCATTCTCGGCAAGACAGAACTAAACGGTGGCTGGGGACAGAAGGCGGATGCTGCTGCGCGTCTTCACAACGCCGGTTACATCATCGTCGACCAAAACGATCAGCCCACCGAGCGCCCTGAGCGGTACGAACACCTGATGGAAGGTGCCGACCGGATCAGGCTCTGCGCCCTGAACTATTTCATCGAACCTGCTCGGGAAAAGGCAGCCAGGGAGGTCTCCATCCGCGCAGGAGGCCTTGCTACGGCAATCGGGCTGAAAGACGCGTTTCCGAACATCTGCCAGGCACTAGGCGGTGAAAAATTCCAGAAACTTGCGCAAGTACCACCGCCCACGAGCACCGAACCAAATCCAAGCAGTTCGACCGTTTTCACCTATACGCTAAATTCCCAACCGGAGGCGGACACAGTGACCGACACAAAAAAAGCGCCCTCGCCATCCGCCGTAAACTTGATCCTCTATGGCCCGCCGGGCACGGGCAAGACGTATCAGACGGCATGGGAGGCCGTCCGGCTGTGCTTGGGTGACGAGGCTACTGCTGCACTAAATGGACAAGATGGCCGAGCAGAGCTCATGAGCACGTACCGCAGCCTCGTGAGCGAGGGGCGCATCGAATTCGTTACTTTCCACCAGTCTATGTCCTACGAGGAGTTCATCGAGGGACTGCGACCGACTACGGATCAGTCCGAGGACGGCTCGGCGGGTACCGGGTTCCGGCTGGAGCCCGCACCCGGCATATTCAGGCGCATCTCGGAGCGTGCGGAGAAGGGCGTGCCGACAGTACCGCGAGAGAACGTCGTTTCCCTCGACGGGCGGCAGGTCTTCAAGATGTCGATCGCGCGCGCAAACGTGGCCGCGGAGGACTACCTGTTCGAGGAAGCCATCTCCGAGGGGCACACGCTCCTCGGCTGGGAGGACATCGACTTCTCCGACGACAGGTTTTCCGATGTCGAGGAGATACTGGAGGCTTGTCGTACTCATGGCGAGCGCGAAGGCGAGGTTACTCTCCAGTCGGGCCAAGTGAGCCAAGTGGACGTTTTCCGCAATCAGTTGGACGTGGGAGACATCATCGTTGTCACCAAGGGCAACCGACTGTTCCGGGCCATCGGCGAAATCACGGGGGAGTACCAATACCGGCAGCGGGACAACCGGAAATACTGCCACAGGCGGTCCGTGCGATGGCTCTGGGTTGACAGAGATGGGGTTCCTGCCTCCGAGATCTACGATAGCAATTTCACCATGAAGTCGATCTATGCCCTCGATCGGGCCCGCCTCGATACTGTTGCCATCGAAAGCTACATGAATAGCGGCGGCGAACCGATCCATCGGGAGGCAAGACCGCATGTCCTCATAATCGACGAGATCAACCGGGCAAACATCTCGAAGGTCTTCGGCGAGCTGATCACGCTTCTCGAGCCCGACAAGCGGCTCGGGATGGACAACGAGATCCGCCTCACGCTTCCCTATTCCAAGAAGTCCTTTGGCGTGCCTCAGAACCTCCATGTCATCGGTACGATGAACACGGCCGATCGCTCCATCGCTCTGTTGGACACGGCGCTACGCCGCCGGTTTTCTTTCAAGGAACTGATGCCCGACCCTTCAGTTTTGTCGGACAACGTCGAGGGGGTCGATCTGCAAAAGCTGCTGTCTACGATCAACGAGCGAATTGAGTATCTGTTCGACCGGGAGCATCAAATCGGGCACGCGTACTTCACAGGCTGCCAGACGCGAGCGGATATTGAGAGCGTCATGCGAGACAAGGCGATCCCGCTTCTGGCTGAGTATTTCTATGAGGACTGGTCCAAGGTCGCAGCTGTTCTTGGCGACTCTACTCACGGTCCCGCCCGCTTCCTCGATGCCAAACAAATTGCGGTACCCGGAGGCATGACTGAAGACGACTTTTCTAGCGAAAAACTGCGGTGGACGGTCAAAGACAAATTCGACTTCTCGGAGTTTGCGGCCTGATGCCGGCCTTCACCCTGCGCGAATGGGAAACGTTGCCCCACGGCGAAGGGGACGGCTGCATTCCCGAGCATTTTGCCGAGCGTCTCGCGGCGCTCGCCAGAGTATCGACCTTTGCGGGAAGGGGTGGAGGCGGAGTGCTTGAGGATCGGCGCCATGAACTGCGGGCGCGTGGCGTTGTCGGGGTCCTGGCAACCGATGGCTGCAGCCTTGAAATTCTTCCCAAGATCGATGTCGAAGGGCAAGGAGGCGAAGCAAGAAAGAATGCTGCCATTCGCAAGCGTCTTGTTCACATGCTCGCAGTCGCACTGGACCTAAAAATCGAGACAGGCCAGATCACAGAGCTTGACTGGCAGCGCGAAACGCTTCTGGAAATTCTCATCCGCATTTTCTGCAGCAAGCTGACCGATGCCGTTCGTCGCGGCATGCCGCGGCGATATATTGTCCAAGAGGATGATCTTGCAGCGTTGCGCGGGACGCTCAATCTGCCTCGTCAATTTACACGCCACGCAGCGAACCCGTCACGGCTCGACTGCAAATTTGATGAGCTGTCAGAAGACATCGCTCTGAACCGCATCATGAAAGCAACGGTCGCACATCTCTCCAGAATGTCGCGCAGTCCCGCCAATCAACAGCGTTTGCGCGAACTGGCTTTCGTCTACGCCGATATATCCGAAGTCGCTGTTCCTGCGCTGAAATGGAATGAGGTCATAATCGACCGGACAAACCGGGCGTGGCAGGAATTGTTCGGGATGGCGCAACTTTTTCTGCGTAATCGTTACCAAACGACGAGTGCCGGGGCGGGACGGGGGACTGCACTCCTCTTTGAGATGAACGCACTTTTTGAGGAATATGTCGGCCGGCTAATCACACGCGCTTTGGCACGCACGGAGTATCGGGTCTCTCTACAAGGCGGGAGGCTATTCTGCCTGACATCGCTCGATGATGAACGCGCTGTGTTCCAGACGAAACCCGATATCCTGATTTGGCGTGCGGGGCAGGTTGTCCATGTGATCGACACGAAGTGGAAGCGGATTTCCTCCCGTATTGATGATCGAAAACAAGGAGTGTCCCAAGGCGACGTCTATCAGATGATGGCCTATGCGCACCTGTACAAAGCCCCGCGACTGACGCTGCTCTATCCGCATCACCAAGGTCTTTCAGAATCGGAAGGTCTTCAGGCCCAGTTTCGGATATCAGGTCAGGAGACGATCATCGAGACGGCGAGCGTGGATGTCGCAGTTGGTGACGATATGATCGCCCGCTTGAAAAACATCATTGCGTTGGAGACTGACGGAGCGTTGGTCTAACGGTTGATTTCTACTGGCGGCACAAACCCGTAGTCGCTTACTCGAGAGCATTCAGGAACCTGGCGTAGTCATCACTGACCTCCCTCGCCTCAACAAAGGCGCGCGCGCGCTCGGTGTCGAGACAACGGAAGTAATCCTGCACATCGGCAATGTAGGTCTCGAAATCGCTTCTGATCAGATCGGCGTAGGCACGCATGTCTTCTTGCGACTGAGGCAAGAACGGTCGTTCGGGCGGTACGCAATCTGCTGCCGCGGCTACCGGCATGCTTCCAAGCAGGAGCGCGAACAGCAACGGTGCGTTGCGCGCAATAAACAAGCGCAGGGCAAAACTCGATAGTGTCCCGGGAAATGGTGTAACTTTGCTCTTCGGCCTTGGCTCGGCCGCAGTTACAGGGCGGCGATTGTCG
>NZ_JABJVX010000032.1 GCF_013155465.1 Alterinioella nitratireducens
GCCTCGCTTCGCTATGCGAAGGCTCCGCTCAGCCCGCGCTACCGGCGGGAGTTACACCAACTGTTGGGACACTGCTGGATCTGTCTGCACGCGGCGCGATCATCTGCCAATCGGCAGCAGAGCTTGCTCCTGCGCTTGCCGCGCTCCTTCGCCAGAATAGCTAAGGCGGGCCGACATCGATCCGAGGCAATTCCGATAGCCCACTCATCGATCCCGCACTCCGGAAATCGCAGAGGTTGCGGGCTTCACCGGCGGGGGCAGGGGGGCCACGAGCCGTTCGCCTTTTCTGCCGCTTCGCTCTTTTTTTCGCGCGATCAAGACGCAGAGGACGGCCCCATGACGCAGGATGTCCTGATGGATGAAGTCCTATTGTCGGGCGGTTCACTGCTGCCGCACGAATGAAGTATCAAAGACTCCCTCTGTCGTATCGCGGACAGCGACCTTCGCAGCAGCGGTGATTGCCGATGGCCCACAGCAGTCGTTGGGATCGGTCGCAGCGCAGGTCCGGTTTGAGGCCAAGTGACCAAGGCGTCACGGCTCGGTTTCGCACATGCAACGAGACGCTCTTCGACGTGGACGGCCCAGACTCGACCTTCCTCAGGGAGATCATCGCTGCGTCGCAACTTACCCGAAGCTGCCATTCGTGTTGGTGCTGTTGACCCCATCTGGATTGGCCTTTTCGCGCTCATTCCGGCAAGACGTGCACATCCTCGGCAGCGAAGTCGATGAGGGTCCGTATCTTTCGAGGTAAGGTTCGACCCTCGAGGTAAACGGCGGTAATCGGCCCCCCATCCATTTCGAACTCCTCCAGCAGCGGAACGAGGCGTCCCGTCTCGAGCATGTCCGCAATCGCGAACCGGGGCGCATAGGCGATCCCCATGCCAGCCGCGGCCAGCTCTATTGCCGCCCGGGCAGAATTGACATGGAAGCGGCCTCGCACCTGGGCCACAACCTCGGTGCCGTCTTTTCTGAACCTCCACCGATGTGGCTGGCGCCGGTTCGTATCGACAATGCAGGCGTGCCGAGAGAGGTCATCTGGTGTTCTTGGTGCCCCGTGCTCATTCATGTAGTCTGGATGCGCCACCAGTGAGCTTTGAAACGTGCCGAGCTTGCGCGTCTTCAGTGATAGCGTCTCCGACAAGCCCATCCGGAACGCCAGGTCGATGCCGTCGGCGGCCAAGTCGACGTAGCGATCGTCCAGCCTCAGGTCGAAGGTCAAACCTGGGTGTGCTTCGGCGAACCGCGCCAGCATGCCGGCCACGTAGACTTCACCGAAGGTCACAGGCGCCGAGACCCGAATGATCCCGGTCAAGCCGCGCGATCCCTCCGACACATTGCTTAGGAGAGCATCAAGCTCGTCGAGGACGGCTGGCGCCCGGGCGAGGAGATCCTCCCCGGCCGGCGTCAACCCAACCTTCCGGGTGGTCCGCTGGAGCAACCGCGTTCCGAGGCGCGATTCCAGTTCGGCCACGTATTTCGAGGTCAGGCGATTCGAGACCCCAAGTTGCGCTGCACCTGCGGTGAAGGAGCCGGTCCGAGCGGTGGCCACGAAAGCCTTGAGTTCGTCGACGATGTCCATGGGCACCCTTTTAGGAACAATATAACGATAGTCATTCCATAACATCGCCATTTTATGGAAGATTGGGAAGTCCTACCTTCGCTTCAGTGAACAACAGCCCGCCCTGAGGGGTGGCGAACCGAAGGAGGAATGAAATGCGTATCGCAATTATCGGAAACGGCAATGTCGGCTCCGGCCTCGCCCAAGTTCTGGGTCTGGCTGGTCACGAGGTGTCCGTCATTGGCCGCAATGATGACCTCTCCGCCGCCGTCTCCCAGGCGGAGGTGGTGGTTCTGGCCACGCCCTATGGCGCCGTGGCCGATCTTGCCGGCAAGGCCGACTTCACCGGCAAGACCGTCATCGATGTCTCGAACCCGGTGACCGAGGACTTCTCGGGTCTCCAGGTCGGCCACAAGACCTCGGCTGCCGAGGAGATCGCATCCCGGCTGTCCGGCGCGACGGTGGTGAAGGCGTTCAACACGATCTTCGCGCAGCACTACGGCACGGGCCTCAAGCTGAATGGCCAGCCGATCCAGACCTTCGTCGCCGCCGATGACGAGGCCGCGCGCGGGAGCGTCAAGGCGCTCGCCGCCGAGATCGGCCTCGAACCGGTCGATGCCGGTCCGCTCGCCAACGCTCGCTACCTCGAGCCCATCGGCTTCCTCAATATCCAGTTCGGCTACGCCTTCGGTCACGGAACCGGGATCGCGCCGCGCTGGCAGTTTTCCTGACATACCCTACGGAGCATCCGACATGACTACGCAAACCAATACCGACTACGCCGCCGCCGCCCTTCGCATCTCGACCGGCGTCCTGTTCCTCGCCCATGGCTGGATGAAGGTGAGCGCTTTCACGATCCCGGGCACCGTCGCCTTCTTCGAAAGCCTCGGCCTGCCCGGCGTGCTCGCCTATTTCACCATCTTTGCCGAGCTGGCGGGCGGCATCGCCCTGATCCTCGGCCTGGGCACCCGTGTCGTCTCGATCGCGCTGATCCCCGTCCTCCTGGGCGCGACCTGGGCCCATTCCGGCTTCGGCTGGAGCTTTTCGAACGAAGGTGGCGGATGGGAATACCCGCTGTTCTGGGCCGTGGTGCAAGGCGCCGTTGCCATTCTGGGGCGCGGAGCCTTCGCCCTGCGCATCCCCAAGCTCGACCAGCGCCTCGGCCAATTCGCCTGATCGCCCTCGCCGGCCGTGGGTCACCGCCCGCGGTCGCGCTCTTTCCCAAGGAGACCCGACATGACCATTGCCAACGACTTCTTCGACATGGCTGCCGCGCCACTGCGTATCGGGACGGTCCGGCTCAAGGTGCGTGATCTCGATGCGGTCTCCACCTTCTACCAGAGTGTGCTCGGGCTCAGCCCTGTCGCGACGACCGACCATCGCATCATCCTTGGCACCGGAAGCGCGCCACTCCTGGAACTCGAGGGCGACCCGAGTCTCTCGCCGCTCGATCCGCGGCAGGCCGGTCTGTTTCACACGGCCTTCCTGATGCCGACCCGATCCGACCTCGCCCGCTGGTTCGCTCATGTCGCCGAGGCGCGCGTGCCGCTGCAAGGGGCCTCGGATCACTTCGTCAGCGAGGCGCTCTACCTCGCCGATCCAGAGGGAAACGGCATCGAGGTCTATGCCGACCGCCCGGTCTCCGCCTGGCACGGAGAGAATGGCGAGATCCGGATGAGCACCGACCCGCTGGATCTGCAAGATCTGCTGCAAAGCGCCGAGGGCACCGAATGGTCGGGTCTCCCCGACAACGGCAGCATCGGCCATGTCCACCTTCAGGTGGGCGACACGGGCAAGGCCGATGATTTCTACCGCGACCTGCTCGGCCTCGATATCGCGGCGCGCTATCCGGGCGCCAGCTTCTACGGCAGCGGCGGCTACCACCACCAGCTTGCCGGCAATATCTGGAACAGCCGACGGGCCGGCAAGCGCCCAGAGTGTATGGCCGGTCTCGATGCTGTCGAGATAGTTGCCCGGGACCGGCAAGACCTCGCGGCCATTGCCACCCGCGCCGAAAGCTCCGGCATTGCCGGCAAAACGAACGCGGACGGCCTGACCCTGCACGACCCCTGGGGCACCGCCATCACGTTCAGGACCTGAGGAGAAACGACAATGCTTCGAGACGGAAAATGGGTTGCAGACTGGCAGCCGGTTCAGGCCCAGGATGAAAAGGGCGGCTTTGTCCGCCAGACCTCCGGCTTCCGCAACTGGGTCACGCCTGACGGCAGCGCCGGGCCGACCGGTGAGGGTGGCTTCAAGGCAGAGCCAGGCCGTTACCACCTCTATGTCGCGCTGATCTGCCCATGGGCGTCCCGGACGCTGATCGCCCGCAAACTGAAGAGGCTGGAGGACGTGATTTCGGTCTCCGTCGTCGAGCCGGAACTGTCCGACCAGGGCTGGCGCTTCGGCGATCCGGTCGAGGCTGAGGGCGCTTCCTACATGCACGAGATCTACACTCGGGCCGACCCGGCGATCTCCGGACGGGCAACCGTGCCAGTGCTGTGGGACAAGAAGCGCGGG
Organism: Alterinioella nitratireducens; assembly: GCF_013155465.1. Lineage (GTDB taxonomy): Bacteria > Pseudomonadota > Alphaproteobacteria > Rhodobacterales > Rhodobacteraceae > Alterinioella > Alterinioella nitratireducens. The sequence continues at coordinate 4,079 of NZ_JABJVX010000032.1, forward strand.
ACCATCGTGAACAATGAATCCGCCGACATCCTGCGGATGCTGAACTCCGGCTTCGGCGACCTGGCTGACGACAGCATCGATCTCTATCCGGAGGACCTTCGCGAAAGAATCGACGCTCTCAATGACCGCATCTATCCGAGCTTGAACAATGGCGTCTACCGCACGGGTTTCGCCACCACGCAGGTCTCCTACGAGGAGGCATTCCACGACGTCTTCGCGATGCTCAATGAACTCGAGGAGCGCCTCGCTGATGGCCGCGAGTTCCTTTTGGGAGATCGCTTCACCGAGGCCGATGTGCGGCTCTTCGTGACGCTGGTGCGCTTCGATGTGGCCTATCACGGCCTCTTCAAATGCAACCTGCGCCGTATCGCGGACTATCCCGTCCTGAGCCGCTACCAAGAACGGCTCCTCGCCATTCCCGGCGTGCGCGACACGGTCAGCATCGACCACATCAAGCGCGGCTACTACTCGATCAAGGCGCTGAACCCCACCGGCATCGTTCCTCTCGGACCGGAGCGGGCCCCGGTCTGAAGGGGCGATCATCCGTCCGGATCAGGACCCTGGCGCACACGGGGCGCGCCAGCACCGCCAGCCACTGATCACTGGGAACCCGAAGGCCGCCACGACACCGGCGACGGCAGTCCAGGAATGTCCGCCTTTAGATCACCGACGTCGCAGCATCGCACTTACAGAGAATGTCAGCAATCCGCTCTTAGGGTCGCGTCCTGGCGCTCGAGGAATTTTCTGGCCGACTTCAAAGGGAGATCACATCGCGGTTCGCCAGGTCCGGTCCAGAACCGCTGATCACGAGATAGCCTCGCTTCAGGTTGTTGTTCAATTGTGAGGGCGGTGGCCCGCTTGACGACACTGACTTTGATCAGCCGTGTCGCAGGGCATCGAGGCGCAGGCAATCATCGGCAATCTGCAAGGTCTCACCTTCGGCAAGGACATCGATCGCGTTCTGGGCCAAATGGATGATCATGGGTTCTCGGAATTCCCACCGCCACGGGCATGCAGCTGGCGGATTGGCTCCACCGGCATAAACCCTGGTTCAGATTGGTGCAGCAAGGGTGACAGACCGATCCCCCCTCGGTTCAAATCGAGACGATTGAACCTGAGGTGAATGGCGCGCGCCGGTCCCTTTGCGCATATCAGGCCCATCAAATGCGTGGACGCCGTCACCGCGTCCTCGCCGAACCCCAGATGTGCACGAAAGGGATCCAGACATGACACGTATCACAAGACGTCAACGACCGATCTTCGCCTTGACCACGACCTCCTGCGCTGCTGCGGTGGCAATGGTGCTATCGGTCGCAACACCCGGCCTTGCGCAATCCTCCAGCAGCGCCCCGCAATCTGCCCCCGCCAACGCACAACCCGCGCCGAACACGGCGCAGGCGTCCACGTCGTCCTCGGCGAACGCCCAAGCAATGAGCCAGATCGAGATGGTTCAGGTTCGCGGGGAACTGGCTGTCATCGCCGAGCTTGAGGCGCGCGGATACACCATCGTGTCCCGGTCACGCACCCTGCTTGGCCGGGTGCGTCTGGAAGCCGAAGCCGCGACGCATTTGCGTGAGATCGTATTGCACCAGTCGACCGGCGAAATTCTCAGCGATGCCGTGATCCGGGTCTTCGCGGATACCTCCGGCGCTACAAATGCCGGAACCGCTGGTCCAGCCGGGACCGGTTCGATCGGCGGCGATGCCAGCCTGGGCGTTGACGTGGATGTCGATCCTGCCGGTGACGGCATTGGGGCCGACATCGGCGTTGACGGTGGTCTCGGGATCGGGAACTAAGCTCAGATCTCAATGTTGATCGGGGCGGGCCCTCTTGCCCGCCCCGGCCATACCGGAGGACGCGCGGACATGCCCCGAAACATCAATGGCTCACTCGTGCTATTGCTCACCATCGCTGTTCAGGTGACCTTTGCAGTCCTCTTCCTCGGGTTTTTCGCCTTCGATGTCTCGACTATCTTGACGCAACCGGTAGGCTACAGCATCCGGGAACTCTTCGAACTGTTCGCCGTCCTGGCCCTGATCCTGAGCATCGCCATCAATATCGTGATGATCCGCCGGCTTCTCAAAAGAGCGGCAGCGGCAGAGCAAGCCCTGATGATCGCGCGCGGTGCATTTCAGACTCTGGCCGAGGCCGAATTCGACCGATGGGAGTTGAGCCGCGCCGAACGGGAAGTTGCCCTGCTTGCCATCAAGGGGTTCTCGAATGCCGAGATTGCCGAAATGACAGGCAAGAGCGAGGGCACCGTCAAATCGCAAAGCGCTGCCGTCTTTCGCAAGGCGGACGTCCAGGGCAGGATTGGCTTGGTGACCCACTTCATGGAAGAGATCGTCGGCGATACACTGGTTCCCGGTCAGGATTGAATGATCCATCCAATAAGACAGAACTGTTGGTAGTCGCCAGCCGCCTAATCGCACCAACACTTCCGGCAGCGCGCATCATGCAGTTGCCGCCTGTGCACGTGAGCAGCGATCACGTCTGACCGAGAATTCATCGAGTTAAGCATTGCACCTGATTGCTGAACGGCAATTGGGATAGGCGGATTTGATCGGGATGCCATGGCGGCACCTAAACGCATCCCCATTAATCAAGCGGGGTTTTCCTAGGACCTCCACGGGATCCGGCGACCTGTCCGTTCCTGATCCGATGGACGTTCAGCCATTCCTCAACTGATGCGTCTCGTGCCAATGTCTGGCGATATCAACTCGACGGGTGATCCAGACATTGTCATGTGCTTGGACATGGTCGAGGAACCTGGCTAGGGCGCGCAGACGACCGGGGCGTCCCGCCAGGCGGCAATGCAGGCCGACCGACATCAGCCGGGGTGTCTGCGCACCTTCTTCCCAGAACTGGACCTGTCACGGTTTGATGCCGCTCCTTTGATAGCATTTACTGCAACAAAGGAGACTGACTATGGGACTGAAAC
>NZ_JABJVX010000033.1 GCF_013155465.1 Alterinioella nitratireducens
GTGACAGGGGGGAAGTCTCGCATCAGCCCCCTTGGTCCACTGATCCAACGCATGATCCGCGCCAACTGTTCCTGACCTGGGGACCTTCGGCGCGAGACGGCGCTTAGAGCATGTCGGTCTTGATCGCATTCGGGATTGAACGAACCCGCTGAAGCGGGAGGGGCGTCGCTATTGGCGGGAATGGCCTCCTGATGGGAAGGTTTGGTTGCTGAGACCAACCTTTGATCAGGAGACCATCCCATGGCTGATGCCACACCAGCGGTAAGCCCGCTGCGCCGCCGTATGATCGACGACATGACGCTTCGCAACCTGTCGCCGGCCACACAACGATCCTATCTTCATGCCGTTGCCAAGTTCAGTCGGCATTTCAACCGCTCACCGGATCGGTTGGGGGTGGAGGATGTCCGGGCCTTCCAGGTCTATCTGGTGTCGCAGGGCATTTCGTGGCCGGCGCTCAACCAGACGGTCTGCGCCCTGCGCTTTTTCTATGGCGTGACGCTGAACCGGGCGGAGATCCCTGAGCGGATCGCCTATGCGCGCACTCCCTGCAAGCTACCAACGATCCTGAGTGCCGAAGAGGTTGTGTACTTTCTTGAGGCCGTGCCATCCCTGAAGGCGCGCGCAGCACTGACGACGGCCTACGCCGCAGGGTTGCGCGCCTCGGAAGCGGTCAGCCTGAAGGTCACGGATATCGACAGTGACCGCATGCTGATCCAGGTCCGCCACGGCAAGGGGGCCAAGGACCGCACGGTTACCCGGCACATCTCGACGTGTTCCTGAACCCGCACGACCCTGAGGTGCAGGAGGAGGCGCGCGCAGGCATTCCCGATCAATGGATCGAGGCGGCCGTGCGTTCGCCGATCTGGTAGATGGCGATGGACTGGAAGATCGCCTTCCCGCTGCATCCCGAATACCGCACCCTGCCGATGGTCTGGTATGTGCCGCCGCTCTCGCCCATCCAGTCGGCGCATGAGGCGGGCAAGATCAGCGGCAAGGACGGGATGCCCGATGTGCGGTCCTTGCGTATTCCCCTGCCATGGCTGATGCTCCTTCCCGTGTCGCGGCCTGCGCCCTGTCGTTGAACGCGGGGATCGGGTCGCGGGTTCCGGGCGCGTCCTGGCCGGGGCTGCATCCAAGAGATGGACCTGACCCGGGTGTCACGTTGCGGCCATTGTCACTCACCGATCGACCCGGCAGAGTAGGCCGCCAAGCTCGACGCGATCCTGTGCCGAACAAAAAAAGCCCGCCCGGCGCGAACCAGGCGGGGCAGTCAACCGTCCAAAGCCGGTCTTATTGCTCGGCGCAGCCGCGCAGCACTTCGAGGTCGGGGCCATCCGGGGTCCGGCCCAGGTTGAACGGGGCGGACGCATCACGCCAGTTGGCGTAATCGGTCAGATACTCGACCTGGCTCAGATAGACCCGTGCCGACATCGGGTTCTCGCAGGCGACCTCCTCGATGGTGGCATTCGCCATTTCCTGGATCGTTGCCAGCGTCTCGTCATCGAGGCGCGAGATGTCGATCCCGGCTTCCTGGAACTGCAGATAGGCATCGTTCGAGCGACGCTCGGTGAAGGCCAGCGACCACAGCATGGTGGCATCCGCAGCGGCGCGCAGTTGCGCCTGGGTGGTTTCGTCCAGCGCATCCCATGCCGCCTGGTTAATCATCACGCCGAAGACGGACGAGGACTGGTGCCAGCCCGGCGTCGACCAATCGGTGGTGACTTGCTGGAAACCTGCCGACCAGTCCACATTCGGCGTCGAGAACTCGGCGCCGTCGATCACCCCGCGCTCAAGCGCCTGGTAGATCTCGCCACCGGCCATCGACACCTGGCTGCCGCCCAGTTGGGTCAGCAGACGGCCCTGCTCCAGCCCGGAAAGGCGCAGGCGCATACCTTCCAGATCCTCGGTCGTGCGGATCGGGGTGTTGGTACGGAAGCCGGATTCGTTGTTGGTCACGCCATAGGGCAGATAGACCATGCCGAACTGGCCGTAGACCTCGTTATAGATTTCGGCCCCGCCCCATTGCTGAATCCAGTTCACATAGTCGATGGCGTTGAACAGGCTGGCATGGGTTGCGAGCGGCGAGAATGCGGTGTCGCGCCCGGCCCAGTAGCCCGGCCAGTCGGCGCCGGCCTCGATGGTGCCCGATTCGACCGCGCCGAACACTTCGCCCGCAGGCACCAAGGTGCCGCCTTCGAAAAGCTCGATGGTCAGGGCATCACCGGTCAGCAGGTTCGCCAGTTCAACGAATTTGCGATCCATCTCGATCAGTTCCAGCGAGGACGGCCAGACCGTGGTCATGGTCCAGTTTTCCTGCGCGGCAACTGGCGCCGCCAGGCCCGCAGTCAGCACACCGACCGTTGCCATGATGCTTGTCTTGATTTTCATGTTCGTTACTCCTCCAGTTGGATACAGGTTAGTTGATGGAAAGCGCTTCGGGCAGCCACATGACCAGTTCCGGAAAGACTGCGATGGCAATCGCCATCACGACAATGAGGCCGATGAAGGGCAGCACACCAAGGATGATGTCGGATATCCTGACCTCGGGTGGCGCGATGGCGCGCATGTAGAATAGAGCATATCCGAAGGGCGGGGTCAGGAACGAAGTTTGCAGCACCACCGCCATCAGAACCACGAACCACAGCAGGTCGATGTTCATTTCCTGCACGACGGGCAGGAAGATCGGAAAGCTGAGCAGGACGATCCCGGTCCAGTCGAGGAACATGCCCATCAGGAAGATGATGAACATCATCACCGTAATCAGCATCCAGGGTTCCATGTCCAGCGACCGCAGCAGGGCCTGGGTCGCACGCAAGCCTCCGGTGATGTTGAAGACCCCGGTAAAGGCGGTGGCGCCGACGACGATGAACAGGATCATCGCGGAGGTGCGGGCGGTCTCGCGCATGGCGCCGGTGAAGCTGGCCCATTCGAACTTGCCGCGCACGATGACAATCAGGAGCGCCAGCAGGACGCCCACGGCCGAGGCTTCGGTCGCGGTGGCGACGCCCGCCAGCATGGTGCCCAGGATGCCGAAGATCAGCACCAGCGGCGGCAGCGCCTCGACCATCAGCATCCGCAGGAGCACGCCCCGGCTGACCCGTTCCTCGACCTTGACGGCGGGGGCCAGGTCGGGGCGGAAAAAGGCCACCACCGCGATATAAAGCCCGTATAGCAGGCCGAGCAGCACGCCTGGCACCATAGCACCGGCGAACAGCTCACCCACTGTCAGGGTCGAATTCGCTGCCATCAGGATCAGCATGATCGAGGGCGGGATCAGGATGCCCAGGCACCCCGAAGCGGCGATCAGGCCGGTGCTGAGCCGCGTGGAATAGCCATATTGCAGCATCGGTTTCAGGGCCATCACCCCGATCACGGTGATCGACGCGCCGATGATCCCGGTCGTCGCCGCCAGCAGGATCGAGATCAGCACGACGGTCATCCCCAATCCGCCGGTGATCCGCGAGGTCAGCAGGCGCAATGTCTCGAACATCTTGTCGGTCACGCCGCTATCGGACAGGAATCTGGCCATCAGGATAAAGAGGGGAATGGCGATCAGAACGTAATTGTCCAGCACATCGCCGTAGATCCGGTTCACCACGATGCCCAGAACCTGCGTGCGCCCCGCGATCACCGCGCCCAGAATCGCGGTGCCGCCAAGCACGAAGGCCAGCGGATGGCCCATGAACAGGCCCAGAACCAGCAGCCCGGCCATGATAACGGCAATCAGTTCACCCGACATTGGTGTTCTCTTCCGTCTTGTTGAGGATCAGCTTGAGGAATTCGGACACGCCCTGGATCAGCAGCAGTGCCGCGGCCACCGCCATGGCGATCTTGACCGGGTAGAGCGGCAACTGCGTCGCGCCATAGGTGGTTTCGCCCTGTTCCCAGGACAGCTTGGCGAAGTGGAAGCTGTAATAGGCGAACACCCAGGCGAACGGAAAGAAGAAGAGCGGGTATCCCAGCAGTTCGACCACCCGGCGCAGGCCCGATGACAGCTTGTCCGTCACCAGATCGACGCGCACATGCGCCTGATGACGCAGCGCGTAACCGCCCAGAAGGATGAAGTAGAACCCGTAGAGTTGCTTGGTCAGATCGAATGCCCAGAGCGTCGGCGCATGAAACACATAGCGCAGCACCACGTCATAGACGATCAGTCCGGCAAACATGATTGCAACCCAGGCGACCACCCTGCCGACAACCTCGTTGAGGCCGTCGATTATACGTATCAAGAACATTCGCTCCCCTCGGAACAGATCTTATGTCTGCGAAGATTTCAAGCACTGTTCAAGATCGCGTCAGGAGTGTCAACTCGATCTTGACGGCAACTTTACGGGGCAGCGGAGCGACTCGAATTCCCAAGATTCGTGGGAGGGGGCCGGAGCATGTGAGAGCAGAGACCTTCATCGCGGCACTGGCCCTGGCGCTGAGGCTCGCCGATGAGGTCGAGAGCCTGTCGGGCAAAATCCGGATGGACACGATCCTTATCGACGAGGGTTTCGGCAGGCTAGACACCGAGAACGATGCGAGCACGCTGGCCAAAGTGAACCGGGGCGAACAGTCACTGTCCGTGGCGGTTGGCTCTGAACAACAGTTAGTCCTTGATCCGCCACATTACGTAACGCCCTTGCCCGGTCACCTCACGGATCAGCCCGCGTGCCTCCATCCAAGCTAACTTCCTCTGAACGGCCGCGCGGCTCGCGCCGGTTAAGACTTCCGCCATTGGGGCCGACAGCAAAGGCCACTCCGTCAACACTGAACGTAGAGCGACCGGAGTGCGACCAGAAAGCTGGGACATTGCGCCTTCTGCCCGGATGCCCCATGCCTCGATGTTATCCAGATAACGCATCGCCGTCAGAATTGCGCTGTTCATCCCATCCAACCAGCGGGCCAAGCGTTCGGGTGGCAAGCCCGAGGCACGCAGCCCCCTGCCCCACCCATAGCGAGCGGTGCAAAGATGGCACCGCTTCCATCGCTGGCCGCGATCCTGGCGGTGACAGCGGCCTCGATCCTGTCGCCATGTTGGCCGAGACCCGCTAGGCTCCAGAGGTGAAACCCCATGCAGGCCCGCGTGATAGGATGGAGATCGGCGGCTTGACCCATGAGATCGAGCCAACCGCCCGCGCGATCCGCGAAGGGCTTGATCCACCCGCCTATGTCACCGTTTCCAAGCGTATCCCACGACTGTTCACGCCCGAGGAGATTGCACGACGACGACATTCCGGAGGGAAAAACCTACGGCGCCTGAAACCCCGCCCAGGCTATATCCGGGCCAAACACGCACTCGATGTTGTCCAGATAGACCATACCCCCGCCGACATCCAGTTTGTGGAAGTCATCGATGGTCAGGGCATCTATGTTGGACGCCCCTATCTCACTATCGCAGCCGATGTTGCAACAAGCGCGATTATCGGCTTCTGCCTGACCCTTGAGCAGCCCTCACGCCTGTCGGTCGCCCTCTGTCTGGCGCAGGCGATGTGCCGCAAGGAGGACTGGCTGGCAGCGCGCGACATCAATCATTCCTGGTCGATGTTTGGCCGCCCGAAGAAGGTCGTCGTGGATTCCGCCATGGAATTCAGAAGCACCAGTTTCATCCGGGGTTGTGCCGAGTACGGCATTGCAATTCAAAACCGGAACAAGGGGACCGTCCATCGTGGCGGGGTTGTCGAACGGCTTCTAGGCAAGGTGAATACGGTGCTGCGCTCCCTGCCTGGCAAGACCGGGCGTTCGATCGCGGATCGGGGTGAGTATCTGTCCGAAGACCGTGCGAGGCTCAACTTTGCAGACCTCGAACGCTGTATCGTGCTGGCGATTATCGATCACAATCTTAGCCAGAATGAACGCAAGCTGACGGTCCCGACCAATGAATGGGAACGAAAATGCCGTCAGCCGGACGGCCCCGAAGACAACCCTTTCGACGTTCTGCTCAGCTTTCTCCCGAACAAGACACGCAGGATTTCACCTCAAGGTGTCAGCCTGTTTTCCAACGACTATTTCGATCCATGGTTGGGCCCGTTGGTCGCCCGCCGTGATCGAATTGATGCTCTCGATGTTCGTTATGATCCTCGGGACATTAGCCACATCTACATCAAGGATCCCGATACAGGAGCCTGGCGCCCTGTGGGGCGGCGGGATGGACTGCTTGAGGCGGTCACCCTCTGGCAGCACAGGGCCGAGAGAAACCGAGCGCGCGAAACCGGCCGGCGCCCGATTGAGGAGAAGACCGCGATTCGCCGCGAAATCGCGGCGACCGTGGATGCCTCGGCATCTAAGTGTCTGATCGGAAATGGGTTGAGTGAATTCAGCAGGTTGTGATTCTGTTCGGTTGCGAAACAAAACGGAGATCACGATGGCCTGGACCGAATTCACCCGTTCGCAGCATAGGCGCAAGACGAAGCGCTATCCAAGCGATTTGACCGATGCGGAATGGAAGATCGTGCGGCAATTGTTGCCCGGTCGCAACCACCTTGGGCGTCCGCGCAAGGTGGAGTTACGCCGGGTCTGGAATGCGATCCAGTATCTTGCCGCCGCCGGGTGCGCATGGTCGCTCCTGCCGAGGGACTTTCCGCCAGTCTCGACGAGCTATGCCAGAATTTGGGTGATGGCGTCCTGGGAAGGGCGGCGTATCGTGGCGGGTGTTGAGCCTGCCAGAACCTCCAGGAAGGGAGCGATACGCCATGAAAGACGATACCACGATCATTCCGTTTCACCAGCCAGATTCCGTCGCGGACCCGCTGACCGAGATCGCGCGCGACGGTGCGCGGCGCATGTTGGCCGAGGCGCTGAAGGCGGAGGCCGATGCCTTCGTCGCCAGTTTTGCCGACGAGACATTGCCCGACGGGCGTCGGCGAGTGGTCAGGCATGGGCACGGACCGGAACGAGCCATTCAGACGGGGATCGGCGCGCTCGATATTCAGCGCCCGAAAGTGCGCGACCGGGCTGGCAATACGGCGGGCGAAGACAGGGTGCGCTTCACCTCG
>NZ_JABJVX010000034.1 GCF_013155465.1 Alterinioella nitratireducens
ACGCGATCGCGCTCGGCCTCGCGGGCGCGGGTCTCGACAGCTCCTGTGTCGGGCGCTGCGGTGGCCTTGGGCTTCTGGAGCTTGGGCTGCGCACGGGTTTCGACTGCGGCACCCTTCGGATCAGGCGCAGCTGGTTTAGGCTCGGTCATCGTGGTGTCCTCGGTTTCAACCGGCTCGGTCGGCTTTTGCGCTTGGGTTTCGGCGTCGCTCGCCGGATCATTGGGTTTGTCCGTCATCGGGATGGCTCCTGTGATTGGGGGTGGGACGTCCCGGCGATGGAGGACGCAGTCGTGAAGTTGAGATTTGGCGCGAAAGCCCGCGGCGGGGTCCGCGCCAACGGGCACGGCGGACACCTCAAAGGGCGTCCAGTCCACCGCGCGCCAAAGCTCACGGGCCGCTTCGGGCTTCGAGACCTCGAAGCGGTGGACTTGGTAACCGATAGACACCGCACGAATGTGCCCTGCCTGGATATCGCGCCAGATCGGTTCGACATCGGCGCGATCAGAGATGCGGACCTGCGCAACGCCGCGGCCGTTTTCGATGCGCGCGGACCCCGGGACGACCGAGCCGATCACGGCATCCAGCGTGTCGACCTCGTGCACCTTCAAAAACGGCGCACCGGCGTTTAGCCGATCCAGCCGCACATGGTCTGGGTCGAGGCTGAGCTCTTCGTCATAGGGTTCGCCGAACAGGGTCGACCGACGAACCCGAGCGCCTGCCGACCAGATCACCTCGACGGTGCGAGTGTCGGTATCGGCTGAGTTCGGCGCAAGCTCCGCCATCCGGCGCAAGGCCGGGATTTCGATCATCGTGTCCATATTGGTCAGTCCTGTTGGTCTGGGTCGGGCCGCGCCGGGTCGGTGTCGGAGCCGTCCGCCAGATCGCTCGCCGGGTCATTGGCCGGGTCGTCGTCGACGGGATCGGTAGTCGGATCGCTTGTTTGCGCGCTGCCGGTCTTGGTGACGCGGCGCGGGTCGCTGTCGAGCACCAGACCAAGATCGTCGAGCTTGGCATTGGTTGCGGCGATCTCGGCCAGCACGGCGTCGGGATTCCTGCCCTGTTTCGCAATCACCTCGGCCAGCGTCATGGTGCCGGAGCGGATCGACATTAGGTTCGCCATCGCGTCCTTTTGCGGATCGACCGCTTCGAACTTCGGCGGTGACCATTCGACCGGCACATCCGGTGTCGGGATCTGGCCCGCTGCCCACGCGGCCTCGGTGAACCAGCGCCAGACCGGCGCGCAGAACATCGGGATGAACAGCTGCCACTGCACGGCGTCGATCTGGCGGCGGAACTCGACGAGCCCGGCGCGGATCGAGGAATAGTTGACCTGGCTGAGATCGCCGGTCAGCAGTTCGTAAGGCACCCGGAACCCGGCCGAGATCGTGTGCAGGCTTGCCCGCTTGTATTCGGCATAGCCTCCCGTCGCTGAGGGCTGGTTGAAGCGAATGTCCTTGCCGCCGCGGGCATAGGCGATCAGCCCCGGCTCGAACTGCTCAACCCGGTTGCCATCAGCATCCACCACAGAGGGCGCGATACCCTGCTGCGCCTCGTCGTCGCCGAAGACGATGGCGGTGACGCAGGCCTCGGTCTTCTTGCGGACCAGCTCGGCCACCTCGTAGTCGTCAAGGTCCCGCAAGGACCTTATAACTGGCGCGCCCCAGGGAACACCGCGCGCCTGCGTGCGCTGCTTTTCGTAGACATGGGCAATCTCGGTCGCCGGGACCGGACGGCTCTGCAACCCGTTCTGCAATGCGCCATAGGCGTCGCCCGGATGCTCGGCATGCAGCCAATAGGCCCGGCGCTTGCCGACCGGGTCAAACTCAATCCCCTGCATCAGCCGTCCCCCGCCGAGCGCGCCGGATTTCGTGGCGTCGAGGAAGTCTGCCTCCAGCACCTGCATTTGCAGCGGCACCGGCAGACCGTCGCTCGCGCGCCGCAGACGCCGGCGCACCAGCACCTCGCCCGCCTCGACCATCTCGCGGCAGATCAACGTCTGCAGACCATAGAAGTCGAGCTGGCCGTCGGCATCAGCCGTGTCCGACCATTGCGCGAAGAGCGCATCGACCTTTCGATCCAGTTTGTCATTGCCGCTGGCGGCGCGCGGCATGATGCCCGCGCCAACAATGTTGTTGACCAGCACCGCCACGGCCTTCGCCGCATGCGGATTGTTGCGCACCAGATCACGCATGCGATCGCGAAGGAGCGCCCCGGCCACGCCGATCTCGGTGTCGGCCGAGGTCCCCGGCGCGCGCCAGCCTTCGGTACGCCGTCCCTTCGCCGCGCCATCATAGCCGCGTGTAAGGGTTTCAAACGCCTGCCTGGCGAGGACACGACGGGCTGCGGCGCGCGGTGCCACCGTAGCAATCGCGTGATCGAACCAGTTTGCAGACATCAGCGGTCTCCGCGCGAGAAGCCCGCAAGCCCGGCGACCGGCAGCGGTCGGCTGACGCCCGCGATGGCGCGCTCGATGGTGCGGATGCGCGCCAGCAGGTCCTCGGCCGAGCCGTAATCCACCGACTTGCCGTCATAGCTGACCCGTGTCGTGCCGCTGGCATAGGCGCGGCGCAGCGCCGAGAGCTCGGATTCCGTCCAGTCGGTCATGTTCAGAACCATCCCTCCCGCCGTCCGAGCCAGTCGGAGCGGCGCTTGCCCTGCGGGGCCTGTCCCTGCCTGTTGATCTGCCCGGCGGGATCGGTGTCGGTGGGGGCGGCCCCGAGCTGATCCTCGAGGTCGCGCCATTTCGCCTCAGACCAGCGATCCGCGCCCGCGATCCAGGCGGCGGCACGGGCGTAGACCCGGCAATCCAGCGCCTCGTTGCGTTCGCGCAGCTTCTGCCATTCCAGCCGGGCGAAGCCGCGCTTCGTGCGCACCGTCACCAGCTGTTCGGCGACGAACTGCTTCAGCCATTCGTTCTCGACCCAGTGCGGCAGGTGCACCGAACCGGGCGGGAACGCCGCCCCGTCTGCAGTGTCTTCCTCGGTCGGCCGCGCCAGCCGCAGGAAGCGGTAGGTCTCGGCCTTGAAGGTCGACACCGCCACGGTCCAGAGCCGCGCCCCGCGCCGCAGGCGTTTCCCGCCTTCGGTCGCGTCGACGAAGGTGGGGCCCGACACCGGGCTCGAGCGATTGAAGCCCTCGACGCCCTTGACCGGCGACACCTGCGCGAACCCCTGCGCCCGCGACCAGGCATAGACCGCCGGGGCCTCGTAGCCGGTGTCGATGGCGAGCCGCGCGATCCGCTGATGCGCCCCCCGTTCATGCGGCCAGGACCGGTCGAGCAGCGCCGTCAGTTCCGACCAGGCGTCATGCCGATCCGGCCCGCCCTCGATCACGACGTGATCGACGAGCCAGCTTTCCAGCCCGCGCCCCCAGGCCCAGACATCGACCTCGATCCGGTCCTTCTGCACATCGGCCCCGGCGGTCAGGAACAGCCCGCCCGCGGGCACCGTGCCGGATTTCCAGCGCTCGCGCCGGTCATAGAGCCGCTGCCAGTCCGGCGCTTCGCCAGTCTCGACCCATGTCTCGCCGAGGATCGTGTTGCGGAAGGCCTTGATCGCCTCGTCCGACCCCTGCGCCGCGTCCCAGGCCCGCACGATCCGCTCCCAGCTCATCCAGCCGATCGGCGAGTAGAGCGCCGAGAGGTGATACCCGACCGTGGTCGGATCGGCGGCAACGGCCGTCGTCCGCCATTGGCCGCCCTCCAGCATCGCCGTCTTGTGGTGTTCCGCGATTGCCGCGTCGCAGCCCTCGCAGTGATATTCCGCCGTCTCCGGGCGGCCCTTCTGCCAGCGCAGCCGGTCGAACTTCAGCCATTGCGCATGGCCGCAATGCGGGCACGGCACGAAGAACCGGCGCTGGTCCGATGCCTCGTATTCCCGCTCGATCCGGCTCAGCCCCCGGATGGTCGGGGTCGAGACCAGAAACACCTTGCGCCGGTGGGCGAAGGTCAGCGAGCGCGCCTCCGCCAGCGTGACCGGATCGCCTTCCTCGTCGGCGGACGCCGGATAGGCGTCAACCTCGTCCAAAAAGATGTAGCGCGCCGGGGTCGAGCGCAGTCCGACCGCCGAGTTCGCCCCCGTCATGATCAGGATGCCGCCCGCGAATTCCTTCGACAGCATGGTGTTGCCCGCGTCGCGCGAGCGCGCCGGTTTGACCCGTTCCCGCAGTTCCGGGCTTTCGTCGATCAGCGGGTCGATCCGCTGACGCGAGTTGCGCTTGGCGAGTTCCACCGTCGGCTGCACCGCCAGCATCGGTCCCGGCGCCTGGTGGATCGCGAAGCCGATCCAGTTGTTGCCCGCCTCGGTCGCGCCGACCTGTGCCGCCTTCATGAACACGATCCGCTGTGTCGGATCACCCGGGCTAAGCCGGTCCATGATCTCGCCCATGTAGGGCGTCCTCGCTGTGCGATACCGGCCCGGTTCGGCCGACGCGCGGCCCGACAGCATCCGGTGCCTATCCGCCCATTGCGAGACCGTCAGATCCGGGTCCGGCGTGAGGCCTTCACTCCAGGCGCGCAGGATTTCGGCCGCGCCATCGAAATCATCATCTGAGATCGGGTTTGACCTCGGCGAGATCGTCGAGCTGGGCACGGACATGTTTCTCCAGGACCTTCTGCATCGCGGCGGGCTCGACACCCAGATCAGCTGCCATCAACGCCGCGGCACGCGCGGGCCAGTTCACCCAGACGTCGCGCTCCTGCCGCGCGAGCCGGAAGACCAGTGACAGCGCGCGAGCCCGGTCGATCAATTCGCCCTTCAGTTTTTGCAGCCGCAGGCGGCGCTCTTGCGCTTTCAGAACCTCGTTGGCCGTCTTGGCTTGAAGGAACGTGGTGCCGCTGCCCACAGGTGGGGCGGCCATTCCCTGCTCGCGCAGGGTTTCGCCGACGGCTGAAACCGCAGCCTCCGAGACAGGCTTGAGCTTCGGCTTCGGTGCCTTGCGGGTCTTCGTCGGGTCGGTTGCCTGCGCGCGGAGCGCATCGCTGGCCTCCGCGTCGATGCTGCCATCGCTGTGCAACACCAGCCGTCCCGTGCTCTTGGCCTTCTGGACCGCCCCGCGTGAGAGGCCGATGCGGGCGGCGTATTGGCGCTCGCTCAGACCCTCCATTGCACGCTCCGATTATCATTCAAATTCATGTGCTTATGTAGTTGATAAGCCTCCGCACCAGAGCGAACGTGGTCTCACGAAAACGATGCAACTCACCACGGAGCCACCACGATGACCCGCCTGAACCCGCAGACAACGCCCCGCCATCAGCTTCGCGCCGAGAAGACTGCGCGGAACAAGGAAGCGGCGCTCAACGCCTTCATCGGCAAGAAGGCCGAGATCGACGCGATGCTTACCCGCCTGCAGGCGCTCAGCGACGACCATTTCAACTGCCACCCTGACGAGGCGGGCTGGGCGATGGTCGGCACCCTCGAACACTACGCCAGCCTCCTGAAACGCATCACGGACAGCGCCTTCGGCGAAAGCGAACACGCGGAGTGAGCCCGATGAACAGCACCCTTGCAGAGCGTTACAACCTCGAGGCCAACCGCCTGATGCCGCACATGGCAGGCGACCTTCAGGTAGACCCGACCATCAACACCGCGAGCGAGATCGACGAGATCGTGTTTCGCCGCCGCGAATATCTCGGCGGCATGGCGGCCGTCCTCCTCGCGCTGATCGCGCGCGACGACTGAGCCATCGCGCGTCGGTCCCGGCCCGCCCAAGCGGCGGGCTCGCCTCGGTAGAAGCCAAGCATCCCGCGCGGCTCAGAACCCGGAGGCAAACATGACCAAACTCACCGACACCCAAGCCATCATTCTCAGTGCCGCATCTCAACGCGACGGCAGTATCGCCTTGCCGCTACCCGACAGCCTGCGCGGCGGAGCCGCCGCCAAGGTGGTCGGCGCGATGCTCGCCAAAGGCCTCATCGAAGAGGTCGACGCTGATATGCGCAACGGCGAGCCCGTCTGGCGCGAGACCGGCGGCGGTCACGGCGTCACGCTGGTCGCCACCGATGCAGGCCTCGCCGCCATCGGCATCGAGACTGACAGCGCGGAGGTCAAACCGACCGAGGACGCAGCACCCAAGACCCGCAAGCCGCGCGAGGGCACCAAGCAGGCTACCCTCATCGCGATGTTGCGCGCGCCGGATGGAGCGACCATCGCAGAGATCATGACCGCGACCGGATGGCAGTCACATACGGTGCGCGGCGCGATGTCCGGCGCGCTCAAGAAAAAGCTCGGGCTCGAAGTCACCTCGGAGAAGGTCGAGGATCGGGGTCGGGTCTACCGTTTATGCTGAGCTCAGCATAAACGGTAATATGCGGAGCGCATGGTTATGCGGAGTTGCGGGCAGCTCGGGTTGCGCCGCCTTGGTTTTTTGGGGTTTCGAC
>NZ_JABJVX010000035.1 GCF_013155465.1 Alterinioella nitratireducens
GGTGGGACGTCCCGGCGATGGAGGACGCAGTCGTGAAGTTGAGATTTGGCGCGAAAGCCCGCGGCGGGGTCCGCGCCGACGGGCACGGCGGACACCTCAAAGGGCGTCCAGTCGACCGCGCGCCAGAGCTCACGGGCCGCTTCGGGTTTTGAGACCTCGAAGCGGTGGACCTGGTAACCGATGGAGACCGCACGGATGTGCCCTGCCTGGATATCGCGCCAGATCGGCTCGACATCAGCGCGCTCAGAAATCCGGACCTGCGCAACGCCGCGGCCGTTTTCGATCCTGGCGGACCCCGGGACAACCGAGCCGATCACAGCATCGAGCGTGTCGACCTCATGCACTTTCAGGAACGGCGCGCCCGCATTCAGCCGGTCCAGCCGCACATGGTCCGGATCGAGGCTGAGCTCTTCGTCATAGGGCTCACCGAACAGTGTCGAGCGGTGGACCCGCGCCCCTGCCGACCAGATCACCTCGACGGTGCGGGTATCTGTATCGGCTGAGTTTGGCGCAAGCTCCGCCGTCCGGCGCAAGGCCGGGATTTCGATCATCGTGTCCATATTGTTCAGTCCTGTTGGTCGGGCTCGGCCTGCGCCGGGTCGGTGTCCGTGTCGGCAGCGGGCTCGTCCTCGGCCGGTTCGTTCGACGGATCGCTGGCCCCGTCATTGGATTGTGCACTGCCGGTTTTGGTGACGCGGCGGGGGTCGCTGTCGAGCACCAACCCAAGGTCATCGAGCTTGGCATTGGTCGCGGCGATCTCAGCCAGCACGGCGTCCGGGTTGCGGCCCTGTCGCGCGATCACCTCCGCGAGCGTCATGGTGCCTGAGCGGATCGACAGGAGGTTCGCCATCGCGTCCTTCTGTGGATCGACCGCCTCGAACTTCGGCGGCGACCATTCGACGGACACCTCCGGCGTCGGTATCTGGCCCGCAGCCCACGCGGCTTCCGTGAACCAGCGCCAGACTGGGGTGCAGAACATCGGGATGAAGAGCTGCCACTGCACGGCGTCGATCTGGCGGCGGAACTCGACGAGGCCCGCCCGGATCGACGAGTAGTTCACCTGGGACAGGTCTCCGGTCAGCAACTCGTAGGGCACCCGGAACCCGGCCGAGATCGTGTGCAAGCTGGCCCGTTTGTACTCGGCGTAGCCGCCAGTGGCTGACGGCTGGTTGAACCGGATGTCCTTGCCGCCGCGCGCATAGGCGATCAGCCCCGGCTCGAACTGTTCGACCCGGTTGCCATCGGCGTCGACCACGGATGGCGCGATGCCCTGTTGCGCCTCCTCGTCGCCGAAGACGATGGCGGTGACGCAGGCCTCAGTCTTCTTGCGGACCAGCTCTGCCACCTCGTAGTCGTCTAGATCGCGCAAGCTGCGGATCACCGGTGCCCCCCATGGCACGCCGCGCGCCTGCGTGCGCTGCTTTTCATAGACGTGGGCGATCTCGGTCGCGGGGACCGGACGGCTCTGCAACCCATTCTGCAACGCGCCATAGGCGTCGCCGGGATGCTCGGCATGGAGCCAGTAGGCACGGCGCTTGCCAACCGGATCGAACTCGATCCCCTGGAGCAGCCGCCCCGCGCCGATGGTGCCGGATTTCGTGGCGTCGAGGAAGTCCGCCTCAAGCACCTGCAATTGGAGCGGCACCGGTAGGCCGTCGTTTGCGCGGCGCAAACGCCGGCGCACCAGGACCTCTCCCGCCTCGACCATTTCACGGCAGATCAGGGTTTGCAGGCCATAGAAGTCGAGCTGGCCGTCAGCATCGGCCGTGTCCGACCATTGCGCAAAGAGCGCATCGACCTTGCGGTCCAGTTTGTCATTGCCGCTGGCGGCGCGCGGCATGATGCCCGCGCCGACGATGTTGTTGACCAGCACCGCCACGGCCTTCGCCGCATGCGGGTTGTTGCGCACCAAATCGCGCATCCGGTCCCGCAAGAGCGCCCCCGCCACGCCAACCTCGGTGTCGGCTGAGGTGCCCGGTGAACGCCAGCCTTCGGTGCGCCGCCCCTTGGCCGCGCCATCGTAGCCGCGCGTCAGGGTCTCGAAGGCCTGACGCGCCATCACGCGGCGAGCGGCCATGCGCGGGGCGAACGAGGCGATGGCGTGGTCAAACCAGTTCGCCGACATCAGCGATCTCCGCGCGAGAAGCCCGCGAGCCTGGCGATCGGTAACGGATTTGTCTTCCCGGCGATGGCGCGCTCGATGGTGCGGATACGGGCGAGCAGATCCTCGGCCGAGCCGTAGTCGACGGATTTACCGTCATAGCTGACGCGCGTCGTGCCGCTGGCATAGGCCCGGCGCAGCGCCGACAGCTCGGTTTCCGTCCAGTCCGTCATCAAAACCATCCTCCGCGCCGTCCGAGCCAGTCGGATTGGCGTTTGCCTTGCGACGTCTGTGCTTGCCTGTTGATCTGCCCCGCGGGATCCGCAGAGGCGTCGGCGACCCCAAGCTGATCCTCAAGGTCGCGCCATTTCTCATCCGTCCAGCGGTCCGCGCCTGCGATCCAGGCGGCGGCGCGGGCATAGACCCGGCAGTCCAGCGCCTCGTTGCGTTCACGCAGCTTCTGCCATTCCAGCCGGGCGAAGCCGCGTTTCGTGCGCACCGTCACCAGTTGTTCGGCCACGAACTGCTTCAGCCATTCGTTCTCGACCCAATGCGGCAGGTGGACCGTTCCCGGTGAGAACGCCGCACCATTGGCCATGTCCTCCTCGGTCGGTCGTTCGAGCCGCAGGAAGCGATATGTCTCGGCCTTGAAGGTCGACACCGCCACGGTCCAGAGCCGTG
Source organism: Alterinioella nitratireducens (assembly GCF_013155465.1). Classification (GTDB taxonomy): domain Bacteria; phylum Pseudomonadota; class Alphaproteobacteria; order Rhodobacterales; family Rhodobacteraceae; genus Alterinioella; species Alterinioella nitratireducens. Next base: position 2,783 of record NZ_JABJVX010000035.1, read on the forward strand.
CGCCGCGCCGCAGACGTTTGCCGCCCTCGGTCGCGTCCACATAAGTGGGCCCCGACACCGGGCTCGCCCGGTTGAACCCCTCGACGCCCTTTACCGGCGACACCTGCGCGAAGCCTTGCGCCCGCGACCAGGCATAGACCGCCGGTGCCTCATAGCCCGTATCGATGGCAAGCCGCGCGATCTTCAGATGCGCGCCACCCTCATGCGGCCACGTCCGACCGAGCAAGTCTGTCAGCTCGCCCCAAGCCTCATGCCGGTCGGGCCCGCCTTCGATCACGATGTGATCGACCAGCCAGCTTTCCAGACCGCGGCCCCAGGCCCAGACATCGACCTCGATCCGGTCCTTCTGCACATCGGCCCCGGCGGTCAGGAACAACCCACCCGCCGGAACGATGCCCGGCTTCCAGCGTTCCCGCTGGTCGTAGAGCCGCTGCCAGTCAGGCGCTTCGCCGGTCTCAACCCATGTCTCCCCGAGGATTGTGTTGCGAAACGCCTTGATTGCCTCGTCCGACCCCTGGGCCGCGTCCCATGCCCGCACGATCCGCTCCCAGCTCAGCCAGCCGATCGGCGAATAGAGCGCCGAGAGGTGGTAGCCGACGGTATTGGGATCCGCCGCCGTAGAGGTCGCCCGCCATTCACCAGCCTCCAGCATCGCCGTCTTGTGATGCTCCGCGATAGGCGTGTCGCAGCCCTCACAGTGATATTCCGCCGTTTCCGGCTGTCCCTTGTGCCAGCGCAGCCGTTCGAATTTCAGCCACTGCATCGCACCGCAATGCGGACAGGGCACGAAGAACCGGCGCTGATCGCTGGCATCAAAGTCCCGTTCGATCCGGCTCAGTCCCCGAATGGTTGGCGTCGAAACCAGGAAAACCTTGCGTCGGTGGGCAAAAGTCAGGGACCGGGCTTCGGCCAGCGTGACCGGATCGCCTTCCTCGTCGGCCGAGACCGGATAGGCATCGACCTCATCCAGAAAGATGTAGCGCGCCGGGGTCGAGCGGAGACCTACCGCCGAGTTCGCCCCGGTCATGATCAGGATGCCGCCCGCGAATTCCTTCGACAACATCGTATTGCCCGCGTCCCGCGAGCGCGCCGGTTTGACCCGCTCCCGCAGTTCCGGGCTTTCGTCGATCAGCGGATCAATCCGCTGCCTCGAGTTCCGCTTGGCCAGTTCCACCGTCGGCTGCACCGCGAGCATTGGCCCCGGCGCCTGGTGGATCGCGAAGCCTATCCAGTTGTTCCCGGCTTCGGTCGCGCCGACCTGCGCGGCCTTCATGAAGACAATCCGCTGTGTCGGATCGCCCGGCGACAGCCGATCCATGATCTCGCCCATGTAGGGCGTCCTCGCCGTGCGATACCGGCCCGGTTCGGCCGATGCGCGGCCAGACAGCATCCGGTGCCGATCCGCCCATTGCGAAACCGTCAGGTCCGGATCCGGTGTGAGGCCTTCGCTCCAGGCGCGCAGGATTTCGGCCGCGCCATCGAAACCCTCATCTGAGATCAGGTTTGATGTCGGCGAGATCGTCGAGCTGGGCGCGGACATGTTTCTCCAGAACCTTCTGCATCGTGGCAGGCTCAACCACGATTTCTTGGCCTACCACTTCGCTGCATGAGGCCGAGAGCTCAGCCGCCATCAAAGCCGCCGCCCGAGCGGGCCAGTTGACCCAGACATCGCGTTCCTGCCGCGCCAACCGAAACACCAGCGACAGCGCGCGGGCGCGGTCGATCAACTCGCCTTTCAGTTTTTGCAGCCGCAGGCGGCGTTCCTGCGCCTTCAGAACCTCGTTGGCCGTCTTGGCCTGCAGGAAGGTGGTCCCGCTGCCCACCGGCGGGGCCGCCATTCCCTGTTCGCGCAGCGTTTCGCCGACAGCTGAGACCGCGGCCTCAGGGACGGGTTTGAGCTTCGGCTTCGGTGCCTTGCGGGTCTTCGACGGATCGGTCGCCTGTGCGCGCAACGTATCGCTGGCCTCTGCGTCGATGCTGCCATCGCCGTGCAGCACCAGCCGCCCCGTCGCTTTTGCCTTCTGGATTGCCCCGCGCGACAGGCCGACGCGGGCGGCATACTGGCGCTCGCTCAGACCCTCCATCGCGCGCTCCGATTATCATTCAAAATCATGTGCTTATGTAGTTGATAAGCCTCCGCATCAGAGCGAACGTGATCCTACGAAAACGATGCAACTCACCTCGGAGCCGCCACGATGACCCGCCTGAACCCGCAGACAACACCGCGCCACGAGCTTCGCGCCGAGAAGGCACGCCGCAACAAGGAGGCCGCTTTGAACGCCTTCATCGGCAAGAAAGCCGAGATCGAGGGGATGCTCGCCCGGCTGCAGGGTCTCAGCGACGACCATTTCAACGCCCACCCCGACGAGATCAACTGGGGCCATGTCGGCACCCTTGAGAACTACGCCAGCCTCCTGAAGCGCATCACCGACAGCGCCTTTGGCGAAGGCGAGCACGCGGAGTGAGCACCATGGAAACCAGCACCATCCGATTGCCGATCCGCAAGCTACCCGATCACTTCGACCGAAGCCGCATCACCACGGTCCTCGACGAAATCGAAAGCGCCCTGATGGACGACGGCGGTGTCTATGTCCGCGCCTACGCCGACAGCATGACGATCACCATCGAATTGCCGACCGATCAGCTGATCGATGCGGCCGCCTGTCTGAAAGACCTCGGCCTGATCTGAGCCGCGCGACCGAGCAGACTTGCCCCGCACCTGTGGGGCTTGTCCCGGTAGAAGGGCCGCATACCGCGCGCCCCGATAACCGGAGACACCCATGTCCAAGAATCCAACCCCCACAACAACTGATGCAGTCCCGCGCCAGACCAAGCAGCAGATCATGATCGATCTCCTGCGTCGGCCCGAAGGCGCGACCATCGAAGAGATCACCGCTGCCACCGAGTGGCAGTCGCATACGGTGCGCGGCGCAATGTCCGGTGCGCTCAAGAAGAAACTCGGGCTCAAGATCACATCAGAAAAGGTGGAAGAACGTGGACGCGTCTACCGTTTATGCTGAGCTCAGCATAAACGGTAATATGCGGAGCGCATGGTTATGCGGAGTTGCGGGCAGCTCGG
>NZ_JABJVX010000036.1 GCF_013155465.1 Alterinioella nitratireducens
TACCGGATTTCCCGAAGATGCAGCCCTTGATGCCGCGCGGCTCCGCCAACCGCTGGTCGGCGCTGATGATGGGGAGGCTCACTGGTCAGCCCCCTGCGCGAGGATCTCGACCTTCAGGTTGCCGGGCCGGACAGTGCGCGCGGGCTCGAAACCCTGCCGGATGGCCTCCGGCCAGGCCGCGTATTTGCGCTCCGGCACCTTGTAGGCCAGATCGACATATTCGGCGGGGTCGTCGCCTGCATCTCGGATCCGCGCCACCATGGCGGCCAGCCGGTTTTGGTCCCAATCCACCCGCTTCGGCAGATCGGCGACCACGGTGAAATCGCCATCATCGAACCGGACGGTGCCAGTGTCTTTGGCCTGAACCTGGCGTTCCTCGGTGGCGCGAGTGGCGTAGCGGACAGCCAGCGCTGCATCGAAGCGGGCCTTGGCCGTCTTGTCCCGCTTCAGACGCTCGTCGATTTCGCGCTGCAGGATCGCCAGCAACTCGACCGGCAGGGCCGCGATCTCAGCCGCGCTGAGCGAAGGCAGATCGTCCAGCGTTGGGGTGTTCTCGGGGAATGGCATGAAATTGTCTCCGTGATCGGTGAAAAAGGATTGGAAGGCGGGCATCACGCGGCCTCGAGCAGGCGGACCGACAGGGCGGCACCGCTGGATCGAGGTTTGGGCCGGGCGACGACGATGTAGGCGAAATGGTCGGGACCAATCCGCGCCTGGACGAGATGGACAAGGTTCTGCTCGGCCGCGCGAAGGGCGGCTGCCGCGACCTGGCGCAAGGCGCGCTGACGGTCTGCAGGCAGTTTCGAGAGAACTGCCGTGGCATCGACCGCCAGAAACCCGCGGTGATAGACCAGCGTCTCGCCGGGCTCGGCCTGCGCGATCCAGGCGCAGAGCCCGACCTCGTCCAGACCGACAGCGGCGCAAAACGGCACCACCCGGTCGGCCGCAAAATCATCGAGGCGGACCATCATGCGGCACCCGCATGCGCATCCGCGCCGGTGCTGTGGCGCAGCTGGTCCTGCTCGAACGCGGTGATATCCTCCATGCGGTAAACCACACGGCCGCCGAGCTTCATGAACTGCGGACCTTCACCGGCCCACCGCCACCGCTCCAGCGTGCGGTGCGAGATGTTCCACCGCCGGGCCAGTTCTTTCTGATTGAGGTGTTTGAGCTGCATCTTCGTCTCCTGTCGCTTGCTGCGTTGGGAGGAAGATGCAAAATCCTGCTGTGGGATGTCGTCAGGATCGAAGTGGGATACGGAGGGGGATCAGTTTGAGCATTGCAACTCAGCGGCGAACGCCGTGGCGGGGGATTGTCATCCCACTCTCATCCCCCTGCGCATCCCACTGTGGAGCCGGAGGGACGCACGCGCTCGAACGGGACGGACCGGAATCAACCGCAGTTCAGACGGTAGTTTCCGCGACCGTTTGATTCGATCAGCGATCGCCACTGCTTCTGGGATTTGAACACGTCGGACATTTTCAGGCTCTTCGAGCCAGCCGCCGACAGGATCGCCTTACCGCTCTGCCAAGCCTCGCCACGGTGCGCCGCCTCATGTAGCGCACGGACAACCTGCGCCTGGATGGGGCCAAGGCGAAACTGGTGCCCGCCGCAACGGACGTCGTGATAGTCAGGTGATGCGCTGAAGATCGGCAGCTGCGGACCGGTCTCTGCGCCGGAGAACCCAGTCTCCGCTTCAAAACGATCACGTTCCTCGCGCCTTAGCAGCAGATCTCCGATCATCACGAAGATCGGTTCAGCTTCGCCATAGAGGGTTGCATAGGACGCGCGCGGCATACGAAAATCGCTGAGATGGGCCTCGCTGCACCGAAAAAGCTGGAAGACGTCCTGCGCATACAAATCCAGCAGACCGCTGAAGCGGCTCTGCTCCCAAGGCACGCGGAATCGCTCCCCCTCGCCGGTTTCATCATAGTCACCCAACTCCAACGGCACACTGAAGACACGCACCGACAGCCGCAGCTTGTCGTTCTCCGCCAGATAGATCAGGTCAGCTTCGGAGATGGACCAGCGATCGAGGATCTCCGGCAGAGTAAAATAAGCCTTCTCGATTTCCATCTGACCCCCGATTCCTGCCATTGAGTGTTTAGGGTTTGTTCTAAATCCTTGACGCCCTCCGATCAATCCTGTTTTATCCTATTTGATCCACAGCCCTCTGGGGAAAACATGACCGAGCATCACACGCTCTCAGACCGCCTCCGCGCCCGCGCTCAGCAACTCGGGCTGAGCCCAGCCCATGTTGCCGAGATGGCCGGGGTCAATCGATCCTTCGTCTATGACATCCTGCGCGGCCGCTCTGCACGCCCCGGTATCGACAAGCTGGCCGAGGTCGCCCGCGTCCTGAAGGTCGAGAGGGAGTGGCTGATCCACGGCATCGGCGAGGTCGAGGGCGAGCCGCCATTCATCGAAAACCCGGATGAAACCTTCGTGGCGATCGCACACGCCAGCCCGCGCCCGTCAATGGGCGGCGGCGCGGTGGTGACCGAGGATCACGACACGCCCGGTCGCGCCTATCACTTCCGCCGGTCTTGGATAAAGGGCAGCCTCAAGGCCAGCCCGTCACAGTTGCGCATCATGCACGTCGAAGGCGACAGCATGGCGCCGACCCTGCTGGACGGCGACACCGTCTTGGTTGACATGACCCGCCGCGCGCCGAACCCGCCCGGGATCTTCGTTTTGGATGACGGCATGGGTTTGGTAGCCAAGCGGCTCGAGCATGTCCCCAACAGCGATCCACCCGCTGTGCGGGTGATCTCCGACAACGGCTTCTATAGCCCGTACGAACGCAGTGCCGAGGAAATCCACATTATCGGCCGGATCCGCTGGTTCGCGCGGGAGATTTGAGATGATCGAATTCCGCCAGATTGACGATGCTGATCCCGTGCTGGCGCACTCACCTATGATGCGGGCGCTGGAAAAGACTTTCTCCTACATCGCCGAACATGGCGGGATCGGGCTGACGCCGTCGAAGGCCTTCAAGCGTGTGTTCGTTCATTGGGCGGCGCGGGAGTTCAACTGGCCCGGCTACACCGAGGAAGACCTCTTCGCCATCAACAAGGTGCTGAACGAAATCGACTTTGGCCCGCTGATGGATCTTCACGACGTGATGATCGCGTTGAAGATCGGGCGGCACTACAAGGGGCAGTACAAGCTGACCAAGGCGGGCCAGGGATTGGTCGGGCATACTGGTCGCCTCTTCGGCATCGTCACGCCGTTTTACCTGTTCGAAGTCAATCACGCCCGCTTCTTGCGCTTCGATGACGAGCCGCTCCTGGGCAATTGGGACGTGTTCATGAACGTGTTGAACGTCGAGACCGAAGACGGTGCGACGGGTGCTGACCTCCGTCAGGTGCTGTTCGGCGAACCCGATCCCAGCGATCGTTTCGACAACGTAATGAGCAGTCTCTACATTCAGGTACTACGCCCGCTCTGCTGGACGGGGCTGCTACAAGAGAGCCGATCTAAGGGTTTGCTTAGGACGCGGGAGAGCACTTTCACCAAGACGCCGTTGTGGCGAGCGGCGCTACGGCTGGAGACTGACGCGATGTTGCGGAGGGCGAAGCGGCACTGACCGCTTGGCGCTGGTGTCCATGCCGGGTTTAGGTCATCGACATTCTCCGCGCCTGCAACAACACAGGCTTCGAATATTGCTTAGGGTTCCTCTATTGCCGGATGCATGTTGATCACGCATTCAGCAATCATGTCGCCGATCATGTCAGCCTCCGGCGAGTCTCCTGGCGGCAGGCCATCAATCTCCGCATGTGAATGGTCGGCCTCAAAATCCCCGTCCGCTTCGAGGGGATCATGAACGATTCGCAGTGTTGCAAGCTCTTCGGTCACCTTCTCGCGGACGGCGCCAATGTTTAGCTCGGCGAATCGGCCTGTCCTTCTGACTGTCAGCCGGTATAAACGACGCACCTCCGCGAGTTGCTGCGCCTTATCGGTATCAAAGGCTTCCAGCCAGTTTACGGATACACCGGTTTCATCCGGCCGGTTTGGTCGGAGGCGAAAGTCAGCACCGTTTGCTGTGCCGTCTTCCTGGATCATACTTGGCTTAACATAGCGGACTATATGATCAGCGGCAGGTAGATCATCGCCCTTCATGCATAGATCAGTGGTCGCAGGTCAAAAGCCGCGATCTGTCGTCTGACGCCATCAATGCTGTCTCGCCCGGCCACACGTGAAACTACTCCAGCCGCCGCCCGCCGCCTAAATATAACGTATTGCACTGTGTGGCCGCCAAGGAACTGCAGGCCAATATGGGTGCCGTGCTCGCCTTTCCACATGGCGCGAAGGTTGCCGTTATCAAGCAGCACTAGGTTACCCTTGCGGGTGAACGGTTCAGAACGAATGAAGCGCCAGAAATCGCGCTCGGATGTTGTGTTCAGGTCGTAACCGTCCTGTCTCGCTTCGGCGCGCAACGCCTCGATCCTGACCTGATAGGCCTGCAAATCCGCGTGTGCCCGCTTCGCCTTTTCGCCCAGTTCTTGAGTCAGTGCGTTGCTGGGATCGAACACACGCACGACTAGATCGGTCAGTGTGGCCGCCTCACTCTGATGATCTGGCTTCGGCCCGCGATAGAAAAATCTTTGACGGGCTGCTACCGGCAAATCGATATTGAAGACAGAGGCGCTGTCCATCTCGGCCATGACCGCGGGCGGCTGATAGCCGGGATCCAGCGTAACCCTTTCCAAATCCAGTGCGGCGATCATGCTTCCTCCTCTACCGGCTTCCAGTACTTTTGTTGAATTTCTTTGCTTGTAATGCCGACAAAGCAGGCAATTATTGCATCGTGCGCCCGCTCGAACCACGCATCGGCTGCAGACTTCCCCACCTGTCCAAGTCGTCCTGTTGCCTTAATCTCAACCACGAGAACCGGCGTTGCAGGCCGCGCCGTCGATTCACCGTTGCGAATACTAACCCGCAATTGCAGGTCTTTCGAAGGTACATAGACAAAGGTGCAGTTGAATGCGGGTTGCCCGCTCGCCTCGATGCCGGCGTCAGGCATCGCAAAGGACGGGATGACCCTCGACGTGTCTTGCGGACCCTCCCAGTATTCGCAGGCCTCAATCGTGTTGATGTATGTCAGTTCGCACAGGTCGATCTCAATTTTATCGATTCCCACATCCTCACAAGCAAAATCCTCGAAAATGCGATAATACTTGTCGAAAGCCGGTTTGAGGTTTTCAGCAAAGTGCGGGTACTGCGCGTCCCGCCGACGCCAATTGAGCATGAAAGCGTTCTTTTGTAATTGTATGAGGTTTACCTTGTCCTCGGCTACGAACCAGAAACGCGGCATCGGGAAAAACTCGCCGCTGATTTGCTCGAATGCCTCGGCACCGCCGACCGGTGCTTGTTGCTCGATGGCTGGAAACTCGTTGCGAATTCGGGACCAAAAAAGCCCGATATGCTCACTGCGCAAAGAGAACAGCGGCGGATTGAAATAAGTGGCGATCACCAGCTCATTAATTGGTGAATTTTTAAACCTTACTTTCATTTTCCCTCAGTCGATAGTCTGGGTCGCGCCTTAGCACGCCGCGCCAGCACTCCTCTACCATATATGGTATGTTTGGCGCCGTCACCAAACATATCCCGTGATGCGTTCAAAAAAGGTGCATGCTCAGCGCGGGTGGCATGGCCAAGAACAGACTGGCGGCGGTGGGTGACCACGCCTGCCAGGTTCCGCTCCAGTCTGCACAGGCGATAACGGCCTCCAGCGGAAGCTTCAGCAGTGTCCCAACAGTTGGTGTAACTCCCGCCGGTAGCGCGGGCTGAGCGGAGCCTTCGCATAGCGAAGCGAGGC
>NZ_JABJVX010000037.1 GCF_013155465.1 Alterinioella nitratireducens
CGACAATCGCCGCCCTGTAACTGCGGCCGAGCCAAGGCCGAAGAGCAAAGTTACACCATTTCCCGGGACACTATCTACCAAAGACATTCTCAGTCGAGAGGACAATGCTTGAAAGCGTCCGAGATGGCAAGCAATTGCCCCAAATGTATGCAAAATGTGTGGGAAATGTGTGGGAAATAACGATCAAAGATCGTACCGATAGAGCCAGCTTCGCTGTAACATATGTATCACTTCTATGGTGCTGCACTTCTGGTGAGCTTCGATGCATTGGTGAGATGCGGTTGAGCGAACTTGATGAAAAAATATTGATTTAAATCAAAATGTTAGGGTGATGTCAAGATGGCAGAGTTGCGTCACGTACATTATTATCGTTTAGTATCAATATTTTAATCGGAAACCACTACATGAAAACTATTCGGAATCTTGGAGCGGCATTAGCAGTTTGCCTTCCCACTTCAGCGCTTGCACAAGAACTTCCTCCCTTTGAAAGTACGATGGATAGGTCTTTCGAAGCCTATCGGTATGAGCGATGTGCTGCACTGCACATGAGCGTGATAGCCTGGTTGGTTCAGGATAACCTTGGTCCGGATACATTCCGTGCCTTCTCTATGCGATATCAGGAATTTCATGAAGCAGCAGCACGAGTCTACGAGAACCATGGAGACACCTCTTTTGATGTGGGATGGGATCGGGCGACGGCAACAATCGAGGCAATACGTGAACTCTATCTTTCGGAATTCCGAGCGCTCTATGCTTCGACTGGCTCCCGAGATGTATTTGAAAGTGAACCATTTTCCGGTGACTTTGAAGTATGTTCTGATTACTATCACAGCTTGAGAAACAGCCAGTGACCCGAAGGAACTCAAGCCCGTTCTAGCACCCTTTTCACGGTTGATGGATACCAGCATTCAGACCCCTGAGCTGTCTTAACTCCAAGCTCTGTCATCCGGTCGGCTATCTGCTGGTAGGTCATACCTTGCTCACGTAAGGGCTGAATGGTGTTGATCACCCTCTGGGCGTTGGCATCAGCCTGAGCCGAGATCGCCCTGTAGCGCGCCTCTGCGCCCTTCCTATAGCCTCCCAGCTTCACACCTTTGGCCTTGGCTTCCGCCAATGCGGCCTTAGTCCTCTTCGAAATAAAGTCACGTTCCTGCTCAGCTAGTGCAGCATAAATATGGAGCGAGAACTTATCAGCCTGAGGCATCTGAGCCACCTTGAGCTGGAGCTTCTTGTCGTCCATTAACGTAGCAATCACAGATACCTTTCGGGACAACCTGTCGAGTTTAGAGACAAGCAAGGTAGCTTTCTGACCCTTGGCTAGAGCAATTGCTTCCTTCAATTCCAGAGGGTGCTCAACTGAGCCACTGACCACAGCCGTAAATTCACCGATCACTTCCCAAGGTTCTTCTGAGTAGTTTTCCAGAAAGAGTGAGATATCCCTGTCCTGCGCTTCCAGCCCAAGCCCTGACTTCCCTTGGCCAGTTGTACTGACACGCTTATAGGTGACGTATTTCATGGCTGCGTCTCGGGCTGGTAGCAGGTTGCAGTGTTGCAGGCCCAAATTCGACCCGTAAAGTTATCCACAACAAATCCGAGATCACCACCAGATGTGCTATAGCGGTTCGACCATGCAATCAATGCAGCACCAATGACGATGGCCATGCTCAACTCTCTCATCTACTCTTCTCCATTTATCAATCATCAACGAACGTTGAAGGTGTTATATCAGTGGAAGAAGACAAAATCCATGAACAACAGGAGCAGAAGGTGCTATTAACGTGGGGGGGATGTTCTTCTGGCTCTACACATAGGGGGAACCCCGGGGGGTATGGGGGGTATTCCTATTCAATGAAACACACCTTGAAAATTTCTCGACAGAATTTTGAGAAGGTGACTATATTCTAACAACACACCAAGGACCTAACGACAAAATGGATGATGCAAAGAGCACCTGCTGGACCTTTTTATTTTCTGGCCTTGTATTTGGCGCAGGTCTTTCATCCTATTACTTTACGTTTGACTGGGAGATCATCATTGGGGTGGTAATCATGGGTGGCGGTGGCCTTTTGTACGGTTATAGCGGACTGTCTAGCCTCAATGAGGCACTTTCCCGTGAGGTCAAAAGAAATAGTGAAATGCGAATACAAATAAAGGAAGCTCTTTCTTCAAGCGACAATTTCGAAGAAATTAAGGAAAAGCTAAGCGGGATAACTAAAGCCTGAGAAAAATAAGTAGTTTCATGCGGAGCCTATGGAACCATCGCTTATTGATGAATAAGACAGAAGAGAAGAATAGACCATGGCGCTCACTACAAGCGCGGCTAGAAGTACAGATCGGAGAGGGCTGAAACCCGTGGTGTATCTTTGTGTAATGTTGACAAAAACTCATTCTCGTGTTAATATATCCCTACTAGGAGGGTGATAGGCTATAAGGTCCCGGCGGGGCGCAGTGGTTCACCCAGTTCTTTATTTACCAGATCAAAGACAAATGAGACTAGAGAGCCTTCTGGGCACACCAAAGGGGCCTTCACTTAAGGGCGAGAGCCCCCTGTTTGTCTCTTTTCTACAGCGCAGCTGTCTTCATTGTCTTAGCTGGGGTACAGGGGGCGCAGCGCCCCTGTCGCCTCTTTGAGTGAGCTTCAGTTTAATCCTAATAACTGATTATTAATAATAGGAAATTCTAAAGGTCCCTACTCTTAAGGGAAATTCTATTAAGACTAAGAACCTTTAAAACTTTTAGCCCCGCCAGAACCTTTAGCTCAATCGAGTGAAGCTCGTAGGTTTGCCATATCTGCCGGGCCGTCCACGTTCGAAACTCCACCCCATGGAAAACCATAAATCGGTTCGTTCTTCGATCTGCGCCTTCGGTTTCGTTCCTTTGATCTTGATATCTGCATCTTTAAGGTCCTGCGCCGAAACACAATCCTTGTTGGTCCGCTGCAAATAGTCAGCGATCTTGACAACCACCGTTCTCGTCTTGCCCTTGGTCGCTGGCTCGGAGCCTTGCTCGTACACCAGCTTTACGCCTCGAAACAGCTCCGGCAGGAGCTCGGTAAACAAATCACGGTCAGGAAAAATACAGTTTAGCTCCATCTGATCTGCTAAACCATCACCGTCTACATTTCGGCAACTACCTCTCGCTGCCATCTGTTTGACGTGGGTGGCATGATGCAATCTCTTAAGCTCTCGGATCGTACTGCTCTGAGTGTTCTGTCCCGGCTCTAGTGTTTCATCCGTGGCATACTGCCGAGCATGCCCAAGATACTGCAAGAACAGCACATCGGAGGGCTTATGGAACAAGGACACCAGCCAGACGGTATCGCAGTCTCGGTACTCGTTACTGCCTACGTCGCAACCCCAGTGCGTGATCTTTGCCCCCTTCAGCCTCCGTGCGATATCCTTTTTTAATGGCTTCGGACAGACGACGAGGGTGCCACTGTTCCACGTTCCCACCTTCTCGGCCACATAGGCCACAAGAGCTTCCCGCTGATCTGGGTCGTCCTGAATCTTGTCGTGGTAGTGGGATACGCCATTGGGCCATGGGACGTACTTTGCCGTCATATTCTGATAATTCACCTTTACAGGATCGCGCTCAATCGTGCCTCCTTGAGCAGGATCGAAGTGCCAGCCCTCAAGGTGTGCAGTAGCCGAGAACACTACCGCCTTTTCTTCAAACGGCAGGTCATAGGTGTACCAGCGCCAAACCGACGCTTTGCCAAACCGACGCTGGAACGCAGTGCCCTGAGCCATGTGCTCGGCTAGCCGCTTGATCGCCTTAGCAGCTTCCGACTTGGGTGCCGTCTCTAGAACCTCGTACACCCAAGCGGGAAAGCCGGTCGGACTGAGGCCAAGCGTATCCCGCTCCTCCGCCCATCTTGCCGCCTTGGCGTAGGGTGTGGACTGTTCTTCATCTTCTGCCTTCACGAACTGCCAGCGATGAACCACGCCGCTAGGGACAGGTTGAGGGTACTCATCAATGAGCACTGCATCACGTCTACCCACCCAGCCTTCAGCCGCCTTGCCCGCATTGTGCGTCAAGATAAGGCACTTCTTCTTCGCTGCCTCGAACTTAGTGAACCGGACGGAAGGTTTGAAGTCCGCCAACACGTCTTCCACGGGATCGTGGTACTGCGTCCAGACAGCAGACTGACCGGGTGCCAGTTTCTCCATCTCTTGCCAGAAAATATCTGCGTCCTTCCTAGTCGGGACAAGGACCAGAAAGTGTGCTGAAGGATCAACCTCATCCCATATTCTCCTCATCGCCAACCGGGCACCAGTTGTCTTGCCCAAACCTGTCTCAGCGGTGAAAAACTGAAGAGCGCCCTTAACGCTCATCCTCATCAGGATCTTTTCGAAGACCTTCTGCTGCGTCTCTGCCACAACATTCTTCGCCTCAAAGCGTTGATGCATTACCATTGACTGTACTCCTGACCAACAGCACCGGGACGCTTCTTGAACGGACCCAGTTGAGTCTGCCGGAGGCAAGATTTGCATAGAGAGTACCAGACACCATCATGGTGCATGACGGGTTGATGCTTGCAGCGGAGGCACTGACGGTTGTCCCTCCGGCTGTGTGAAATAGGGGGATATCTAGGCATAATGGCTCCTTTGAAATCGTTCTTTTCGTGGCAAAAATCGGGGGGGCATGGGGGGTAGGTGCGGAACCCCCTAAAATTGCCACGGATCATTCAAATTTATATTTTAAAAACAGTATCTTGTAAGAGTACGTCCTGAGGGTTTTTGTTTTCCCTCGACCCCAAAAAGCGACTTGCCACAAGGTCTCGATATGAGCTGGCTTCCAGCAACGTCGTGAAGGTCTTCTTTTTGCCCTTTATCCGCACTCGATAAGAGCCTGATGGAAGGGGTTCGATGTTTCGCAGATCACTGGTACGGGACTCGCAAAACTCCTGATCTTTTTCCAGAGACCGGAGAGCAAACGCTGCATCGCCAGTGACCTCTGCCTTTCTCTTGGACAGATGGTGCTTGAGAACGGCCAACCCGCGACGGTCATCAATATCGGCCTGCATGACACGCCATTTGAGTTCCTGATCGCCGCCTAGGCATCGGTCGATGATGAGTTCGAAGTCACCGTGTAGGAGGTGAGCGAGCCTGATCTCATCTGCCTTCTCGTTCCATTCTGCTTTTTTAGTACCGTCGATCTCCAAGCAATCGAGGTCGTACAGCATTCGCTCAGTGCGGGGGGTGAGAGGTTTGATGGCTTCGAGCTCACCAGCAAGCATATCGGAATTGTTCATGGAATGTTCCCTAATTGAATTTTCAGAAAAGAATGTTGCCCCCCGCCACAAAAAGACGGGGAGCGCTTTATTGTTAGGATTGAGTTACTGAGGTGCGACGCTAGCCAATGCCCATAGAACGAAGACAAGCCAGACAAACGGTTCAGTCGGAAAGGTCAGCTTTCCGCGCCATGATGAGGAAGTTTAGCAAAACGGGTGGGCTTGACCAAACACCTCGCAGCGAAGCTGGACCCTCCACCAACTGGTACATCACCTCCTTCGGCTTCCTTCGCAGAAGAATCTGGCCAGACCATTTATCTGGGCATGTATACCCAACCGATATGGATTTATCCGAGAAGAAGATTTCTTCCATTTGAGCGCCTGAAGCAGTGTCCCAACAGTTGGTGTAACTCCCGCCGGTAGCGCGGGCTGAGCGGAGCCTTCGCATAGCGAAGCGAGG
>NZ_JABJVX010000038.1 GCF_013155465.1 Alterinioella nitratireducens
GTCGAAACCCCAAAAAACCAAGGCGGCGCAACCCGAGCTGCCCGCAACTCCGCATAACCATGCGCTCCGCATATTACAGCTTGCCGGGCAACTGACGCAGCGCCGAACGCTGGTCTCTATGCCGCCGTCCCGTGTGGGGCGGCGGCTTCTTTGTGTAGCGTCGCCTCCGGCCAACGTGAAACGACGGGTTTCACGCACGATAGTCATATCTCTCGCGTGATCATCATACTTCACGCACGATATTGCATTTTCATGCGCAGACCTTATCTTTCGTGTGAACCCGGATGAAAGGCATACACCTATGGCATTTCGAGCAGACGAGGCGGCACAGGACGGCTACGAGCGGGCGCGACGGATCTTGGTCCTGACGCCCGGGGTCGATGCCGACCAGCGAGAGAAGGCGGACGACGCGCTGCAGGACCTGATCGACGCGCATGGTCCGGTTGTGCGCGGGTATCCAACGTGGCACCCCTTGGTGCCGCAGGAAAATCCCCAGATGCCGGTGACGGACCCCAGCGACCGTTGCGGCTATCAAGGTCTGGACCACACGATCTGTTTCGCACACGCGTTCGTTTCGTGCCCCTACGGAGATGGCTCAAAGATCATCGAGTCTGTCGAAGCGATGGAGCCCCATCCCTGCGCCACGATTACCGCCGAGCGGCTGGACGTTCCCTTCTACAATTCGGGTACTACGCCGATCGTCGTCCGCTGCGACTGGCACGAAGCTTTTCCCGAGCGCCACATGGTACCCAAGAAGCTCGCCGTGCCGCTGATGATTCAGCAAGAGATGCGCATGTGGCACCGCGCTGAAGTCGGCGAGCGGTGGGATACGATGCGTCCCTACCTGCTCGGTGATCCCCATGGGTCGCGCTCATCGCTGTTTGTCAATCAGGAGACGGCGATGGCGATGAAGCGCGTCTACATGGCTATGGTGGAGTCCGGCATGTTCGGGCCGCTGCGAATGGACTGACGCGTCGTTCATCATCGCAGCCCGCGCGGTCGATGTTCGGGGCTATCGCATCCGTATTGCCTCGAACAGCCGCCGCAGGACGTAGGACCGCGCAATGCTGACCACGGTGAACACCGCGCCCATCTTCAGGTTCTGCGCCAGCGTCGTGTGCAGCCCGAAGACCGGGAAGATCAGGATCTGCGTGACCACGGCGACGCCGTAGCCGACGATCACATTGGCGATGGACTCGACCAGCGACATGAGGCGGGACTGTTTCATGCCGCAGCCTCATCCATCGGCCAGCAATTCAGCCGCCAGAGTTCGCAGCGCATGCGCCGCAACCAGCGGGACCACGCCGTTGCCACAGAGGCGAAGCCGGTCCACCCGGTGGGCCAGCCCATCAGCGCCTCGACGAACAGCGGGTTCAAGGTCCGGCGCGGCTCGGAGGTATCGCGCCCAGCCATCGGCGTCACCAGGACCTGGCGGCCAAGCAGACCGTTCACCGGCGTGTTCGCCAAGCTCGTCGCGCCATCCTTGTGATCGCGGGCCGTTGGCGTCATCCACATGCCCGCCGAACGAGTCAGGTCCGCTGTCCGCCGGTTGCCCGCGCTCGGCTTGCAGCCGTCGTTCGCCATTGGCGTCGGCCACATCGCGGCCGTCGTCGCGAGGTTCATCCCGTGCTGGCCCGCCGCCTGCGAGGGCGTCGGCTTCGTCTGCCGGTTCTCGTTGGCGCTGGCGCGGGGCGTCGGCCAGAGCCGCAGCAGTTCCGTCCGGTTCCCGCCGCTCGAGCGCGTCCCCGAGCAGGCGCGCGGGGTCGGCCAGGTGGTCGCGCTCGCGGTGGGCGAGGATGAAGAGCCGCTCGCGCCTGTGGGGCGCACCGACTTCCGCCGCCGTGAAGAGGCCAGCCGCAAGGCGGTAGCCCATGCCGACCAGTCCGCTGGCGACTTCGGGGAAACCGAGGCGGAGATGATGGGCGACATTCTCGAGGAAGACGAAGGGCGGTGCGACCTCGCCGATGATGCGGGCGACATGCGGCCAGAGGTGGCGCGGGTCGTCCGCGCCCCGGCGTTTTCCCGCGACGGAGAACGGCTGGCACGGATAGCCCGC
The DNA here is from genome assembly GCF_013155465.1 of Alterinioella nitratireducens. Taxonomy (GTDB): domain Bacteria; phylum Pseudomonadota; class Alphaproteobacteria; order Rhodobacterales; family Rhodobacteraceae; genus Alterinioella; species Alterinioella nitratireducens. The sequence goes on from NZ_JABJVX010000038.1 coordinate 2,057, forward strand.
AGTGACGATGTCCACCGCGCCGCGCCACGGGCGGCCATCGAAGGTGGCAACGTCGTCCCAGACAACAGCCTGATCCAGGGACGCGTCTTCCATCCGCGCCACGAGAGTGGCTGCGGCGTAGGTTTCCCGTTCGACATGGCCCACAGCACGATATCCGGGGATGGCGATGGCGAGCCCGAGGTCGAGACCGCCCGCGCCGGAGCAGAGGGAGAGGCCGAAGAGGCATGCGTCTCCGGCTCCGGAAGTGCCTCCGGAGGAAGGTAAAGCCAGGTCATGCATGTCACGCGGCGGTCTGGCGCTTTCGCGCGGGTTCGGGGGCTGCGTCCTTTGCCGGGGCGTCGGCGGGGGCTTCGGCATCGTCGCCCAGCCGCTCCGTCCTCACCTGCGCGAAGGTCCGGCCGTCGCCATCAAGGATCGCGTCGCGGCCGGTCTCGGCCTGCCAGCGCTCGACCGCGACATCGACATAGGCCGGGCTGATTTCCATTGCGAAGACGCGGCGGCCGTTGGCCTCGCCCGCCATGATCTGTGAGCCGGAGCCCGAGAACGGCTCGTAGCAAAGCCCGCCGCGCGCCACATGCTGGCGCATCGGGATGCCGAAGGCGTCGAGCGGCTTCGGCGTCGGATGGTCGGGCCGCTCGTCCTTGGCGAAGCTCGGCAGCGCCCATGTCGATGGCAGGGTTTCTTCCGCCACCTTGGGTGGGCGGTTCGGCCGACGCCACCCCATGAAACAGGGCTCGTGCTTCCAGAGGTAGTGGGACCGGGTTAGAACCCCGCGGTCCTTCACCCAGATGATCTGCTGGTGCACGAAGGCACCGGCCTTTTCCCAGCAGGCTTCCAGCATCGCCTGGCGGCGCGAGGCGTGCCAGCAATACCAGGCGGCATCGTCGGCGATGGCCTCAGCCACGGCCGCCGCGATGAAGCCGTCGTAAAGTTCCGCTCCCTGCGAACTGTCGTCCCAGGTGGTGCCATAGGACGCGGACCAGTCCTTGTTGCGGGTCGGATGGTTCGAGCCGTCGTAGTCGACGAGGTATGGCGGGTCGGTGGCGAACAGGATCGCGCGCTCGCCATTCATCAGGCGGCGCACATCGGCGGCGCTGGTGCTGTCGCCGCACAGGAGGCGATGATCGCCGAGGATCCAGAGATCACCGGTGCGCGACGCCGGGTTACGCGGCGGTTCGGGGATGGTCACTGGAGGCACAGAGCCCCCGGCGCCAACTTCTTCACCGTCGTCTTCCGCGACGTAGGCCAGTAGCTTGTCCAACTCGCCGTCCGAGAATCCGACCAGCGACAGGTCGAAATCCTCGGCCAGCAGGTCGTTCAGTTCCGCCGACAGCAGCGCCTCGTTCCAGGTGCCGAGTTCCGTCAGCTTGTTGTCCGCGATCCGGTAGGCCCGCCGCTGCGCCTCAGTCAGATGCCCCAGCACGATCACCGGCGCTTCGGTCAGCCCGAGCTGCGTGGCGGCCAGCACGCGCCCATGGCCCGCGATCAGCTCTCCGTCCTCGCCCACGAGGCACGGCACGGTCCAGCCAAACTCGGCCATGCTGGCGGCGATCTTGGCCACCTGGTCCGCGCCGTGCGCCTTCGCGTTCCTCGCGTAGGGCTGGAGGCGCGACAGCGGCCACATCTCGATCGCGTCCGGGGCGAAGCTCAGCGTCATGGTGGGCAAGGTTCCTCGGTCGGGTGGATGCCGGTGGCTTCCGGACTCCGGATGCCGGGCTGGACTCCACACGGGGTCCAGCAGCTACCAGCGGTGTCCGGTCGGAAGGCCAGCGTTCATTGATGTTTGCGCGGGGCGCGCGTGGCTCCGGCTTCCGGGTGGCTTCCCAAAAATCCGGCCCTGTCGCTGGCGATGTCCCGCGCTTCGCCCGCCCGTATACGTTTGGGGCCAGGAAGGACCCGCGAATTCAGTGGGTTAGCGGCTTGGACCCCAGCTGGACCCTTTGGTGGACCCCAGAAGCCAGCTGCGCGGCCTCTGCCTGCGCGCTCCTCTCCCGAGTATATCCGATTTGTAGCCTCTCAGCCGGAAACTGTAACCCTTTGCGATGTCTCACTGAAAATTCCGTCACAGGACGATTTTTCTTGACAGGTTGTTCGCGTTCTCGACCACGAAACGCCGTGACCGCTTTGAAGGCGGCACGCGCCCATTGAGCCGCCAAGTGATCAGCGCGAGGCCGTATTGCCAATGGCGGTTGGCCGCCGGGCGGCTGATCCCCATCTCCCAGCAGATCCGCTTCCACGGCGTGCGCTCGGCACGCAGCCAGACGATCCGGGCATCGTCCCGCTCCAGCCAGCGCAGCCAGAGCAACGCCTCCTCGGCTTCGGTGATCTGGCGCGGTCCCGGCCGGGGCCTGCGCATCTGGGGCTCCTGTCCGACCTTGTCCGCGAAGCTGTGGAAATACTCGGGCCAGGCGTTGAAGAAGCCCTGCGGCATGACGCCGGGCAAGGTGCGGAAGACGTCGGCCGCGCTCTCCAACCGGTCCTCCACGCGCGCTGTAGTCCACTCAGTCATGGTGCGCCTTCCGGTTTTGTTTGCCGTACAGGCGTTCGCCAAGCTGGCGCACCAGTTCCCGCTCGGGCCAGGTTAGCCGGTCATCGTCGATGGCGACGGCCAGCAGCCCTTGTTCCTTCCAGCCGTCCCGTTTGACCTCATCGGGCTGGCGGCGATGCCCACCATAGCCCTTGGGCGTGAAGCGCATACCGGTCATTGCGCACCTCCGTGGGTTTCCATGGCCCAGAGGAGGATCGCGATGGCATCGGCTTCGTTGTCATCGGCCGGGCTGAACCCGCGCGCCCGGGCGGCGGCGATCATGGCGTCCTTGTTGGCGTTGCCCTTGCCGGTGGCGTGGCGCTTGATGGTGCCGACGGGAACGCCCTCGTATGGCACGCAGCGCAACTCGGCCCATGCCGTCAGCGTGGCCATCAGACCACCATAGACGTGGGCGGCGTCGGTGCCCGCGTGGCGGCGGACTTCCTCGAACCAGATGGCGGCGATGGGCCTGGACAACCGCTCCAACTCGCCCAGCCAATTCGTGAAGCGCAGGTATCGCATCCCACCGCCATCGAACCGTCCATTGCGGAACGATGCTGTGCCGCTGGTGATGAGGCCGTCCGAGGACCGTAGCGCCCAGCCCGTTGTGGTCCCGAGATCCAGGGCCAGGATGGTCCCCGGCATGTCTGACGTCTGGTGTTCACACACGGGTTCAATTTGCCTGTTCGACATTGTCATCTCCATTGCTGCTCGAAAGGTGAAGGGTGCGCGACGATCTGGCCCGCCCGCGGATACCCCACGACGTATGGGATGGGGCCAAACCTGCTGGTTGGCCCCCCATACGTAGTATGGGGGCTTTCATTGTTCGTCCTCCAATCAGCGTAAGATGCTGAATTCATTTGCGTTTTGAGGACGAACAGAGGACGTACAAGAGGACGAACATGTTCGACCTCTTTTTGCTCCAAGTGATTGATTTCATTGGGTTGAGGGCGAACAACGGCGGAGGACGAACATGTTTGTCCTGAGGTCGAACAGAGGACGTACAAGCCAAAATCAGGCATTTTCAT
>NZ_JABJVX010000039.1 GCF_013155465.1 Alterinioella nitratireducens
CGCTTCGCTATGCGAAGGCTCCGCTCAGCCCGCGCTACCGGCGGGAGTTACACCAACTGTTGGGACACTGCTCGCCGATGCGGTTGCGATCTCGACCCCGGAATACAACCAGTCGCTGTCCGGCGTTCTCAAGAACGCGCTCGATTGGGTGAGCCGGGTCAAAGGGAACCCTTGGGCAGACAAGCCCGTCGCGATCATGTCGGCGGCTGCGGGTCGCGCCGGTGGCGCAAGGGCGCAATATGCGCTGCGCCTCGCGCTCAACCCGTTCCAGCCGAGGCTCCTGACCGGACCGGAGGTCATGGTCGCGGGGCCGGACGGCGAGTTCGACGCCGAGGGCCGGTTGACCGGCGCGCTTTACCGCGATGCCCTGTCCGCCCTCATGGCGAAACTCAGGGCAGAGACCGGCTGTGCCGCACGGATGGCCGCCTGACCCTCTCCGCCCGCGACCTCCACTCAAACCAAAGGAGACACAAAATGACCCGTCACGGCTTTACATTCCCCGAACGTGCAGGATCGGTACCTTCCATCGACGGTCCGAACCCGCACACCCAGACTTCGCAGACAGCTGTGAGCTTTGCCGAAGGCCCTAGCGTACGGCAGGTTATAGAGTCTATCCTCTCAGCCGCCTCGCCCGTTCTGCCATCCGAACCACCTGCGCACTGGCTGTTGCCGCAACACTCTGCACAGCAGCAGGTGCCTGCGGCGTCGATGTCGCCGGAGGTCACCACGTTGCGCAGCGCAGCGTTTCGCGCCTGGCGCAAGCCCTCGAGACTCCGTTCCCTGCCATACAGAAACCCGAGTTTGATCTTTTCCAGCGGCAGGGAGGAGAAGAACCGTAGCGATACGGAGAACCCACCCTCGACAGCCGGAGGCTGGATCACCTGTGCCCGGATCGGACGGTTGCGATAGAGGATCGAGACCGATATGATCGGCTTCTTGGTGCTGAGCGTGGTCGAGGCGGCGGAGGCGATCTGATTGCCAAGGTCCTTAATCTCGGTCTGGGTAAGCGGGGTGCCCAGGGCACGCATGAAGTGATCGCCTTGGAACTCGCCCCAGACTCGCCCGTCGGGGTTGATGCAGATCTCGATCGTGTCGTCGCGCAGGGCGCTGGAGCCGAGACGGTCGAGTGAGGCCTCCAGATAACTTGCCGCCATGTCAGAAGATCTCCAGGTCCCGGTCAACCATGACCGTGATCCGTGTGCCCTGATCAACATGGATTACTGGCCGGATCGTCAGATAGTCCTGCATCACGCTTTGCGTGCTGTCGCGCAGGTCCGTACCGACATCGCTGGCAATATCGGTGGCGGCTTCATCCTCGATCTGTCCGGCTGCTGCTGCGGGCAATACCCCGATCAGCGAAATAAGCGCGGCCGAGCCGAAGCGCTGCGCGAAACGGGTGTCGACAAACCCGGTGGTACCCGTGCGGCCAAGTTCGTCACCCCCGAAGGCGCTGATCTGCACGGTCTGATTGTCGGGCAGAATAATCCGATCCCACGCAACCATGATCCGGGATTGTGCCAAGGCCACGTCGGAGCGGTAGCGCCCGATCAGGCGCGAGCCGCGCGGAATCAGGATGCGCGTGCCGTCGAAGGAATGGACATCTTCGGAGATGATGGCGCGGATCGCGCCGGGTAGTGTGCTGTCGAGGGCCGTCTCTGTCACCGCCTGGATCATGGTGCCCTGAACAACCGTGTTCGATGGATTCACGATCACCTCGGCACGTGTCGCGGGTGCAGGTTGTGCGCCCGAACGAACAAAGGCTTCATCTGCATTCAGACGCACCGCTTCCAGCGTATTCTCCCTGTCCGCACCTGCTCCCATCCCGGAGAACGCGATCATGGGAGAAGCGATACGCTCGGCGCGGGCCTCAGCCTCAGTAGCACGCCGCCGCTCAAGTTCGGCCAGCCGCAATTCCTCTTCACTTGGCCCCAATGAGGCCGGCTCTGGTGGAGCCAGCCGTGCAAGTTCCAGATCCATGCGGAGCTGGTCCAGTTCGCGCTCCCGTTCGGTCAATTGCCGCTCGAGGGCGCGTTGCGCTTGAGTGGATGTTTCCTGAAGGGTCGCAATTTGCGCCGTGAGATCGGCAATGGCTTGTTCCGCCTCGCTGTCCGCAGCCTCGGCAGGCTGCGCGCGCAGGTCCTCGAGTTCCGCTCTCAATGTCGCAAGGCTTTCCATCAGCGCGAGTTCCGACTCGCTCGGGCCGGTATCCTCCGGAGATGGCGCTACCGATTGCGCGACAGGCATGGGCGCAAAATCCCCGAACCCCGGCCCGGCGCTTTGGAACTCTTCGGGAGCGGCGGTCACCATGGGTGCCTCTGGTGACGGCTGCAGAGCAGCCCATGCCAGGCCACCTGCGGCCGCAATTCCGACGACCCCAAGGATTGCAGCCAGCGACGCGGGCCGCTTATTCGCCTTCGCTTTGCTTGTCGAACCTTCGAGCGTCGCCTGTCGCGCAGCAAGGTCTTCCGTACCTTCGGTCATGATGCGGCCGGTCCTGCGTCTTGAACGCAAACAACATCTTCGCCAAGGCGAAGAACCCATTGTCGGTTGACGCCAGACACACGGATCACGCCGTCGCTCAAGGCCTGGCTGTTCACCGCCCTCTCCCTGCCGTTCGAATATCTGAAGATTGCCGGCACCGGCGCATTCGTGTCGAAGCGGAAGTAGGTGACAGCCCCGTCATTTGCGGCCTGCATAAGGCGCAGTTGCCGCTTGATCCGGCCCGCCATGATGTTGGCGTTGATCGGGACGAAGGAGTGGGTGACCACCATATCGACGGGCAGATTCAGTTCGTCCAGCATCAGGCTGTCGGTCTTGGCGGGGTAGTTCTTCACCGCAAAGATCGCGCCCACTTTGTCGCCGACGGCGCCATCTGAAAGCGCGATGGTCGTGCCGCGGAAGGTCACGCGGGTATTGGCCACATCCTCGGCGATGACGCCCAAGCGCGAATGGGGGAAGAGCGGGAGTTCCTCGCCGGTGTTGAGCGAGCCTAGGAATCCCAGAAGCTCGCCGGTGTTCGCAGCAAGGAGACGGGGCTTCATCTCATCAAAGGAAGACAGCAGAAATCCCACCACCTCGTCGAGTTTGCGCAAGCGCCGGGTCGTGTCGGCAGCATACCGGGCGCGGGAGGCCCCAAGTCTGAACGGCAGGCGGCTGCCGGTCTCCGGTCGCTTCAGCACCGTCAGGGTCAATGTTTTGTCGCGCAAGCCCGCGCGGCCGAGATGCGCGTGCCATCGTTTGTCGACGGTTGCAGCAAACCCCTCACCCGGGATGGGCGGCAGGGTCATATCGACAGCTTTCGAGACCTTGTGCAGGTAGAAAGAGAACTCGGTCCCGACCTGCGCCACGATGCCAGCCAGCAACCCTCCGATCCGGTCGAGATGCCCGTCCTCGCTCGTGGTGCTGTTCACCCCCTCGAGCCGGATGCATTGCATCAGCTCGTTGCCGCGCGTCCGGATCGTCCGGTCGGTCACGAGGCTCACGTAAGGCAGCATCATTGAAAGCCGCTTCTCGCCCTTGACCCATGAGGGTAGCGCAGTCAGCGGATCGAGCGCCTCCGCCACGTCATTGGCAAGTCCATCACGGGGCATAGCTGTCGCCTCCGTGCAGCTTGCGGTTCGTCGTGGGCGGGGTTTCCTGCAGGGTGATCACCAAGACATCGAGGAAGTTCGGATCCCAGTCTGCGGCTTTCCAAAGCGCCGGCCAGGCCAGCCCCGCGAACACAGCCACCACCCAGCTCTGCACCCAGAGGAACAGGAGCGTAGAGCCGAAGAGCCAGACCATGGCGTACATGATCGGCAAGCCCATCAGCTTGGGTGGCCTGAGAAGGCCGATGAACACGCGGGACTGGTCAGCCATGGACGGAGCTCAGGTGGTCCAGATGGCGGCGACGATGGTGGGTGCTGCGGCGATGCCCGCGATTGCAACCACGACCCAGAGCGCCTGACGGAAGTCGAGGATGCCAAAGAGCCAGGAAAGGAACACCCCGATCAGCGCAAGCGTTCCGATCACGATTCCCAAGGGGCCGGTGATCGCATCGACAATGCCTTGAAGCAGGGTCTGTACCGGCGAGAGGTCGATGCTCTGCGCAAGCGCTGGACCCGCCAGCACGATAAGGGCCATCGCGCCGAACGCGGTGATCGCCCGCGTGCGGAGCACGCTTTGACGTTTCCTCGATGTCATGAAAGATCTCCTCTGAGCCGCTCAAACACGGCGGTCACACGGGCCACATGCCCTTGGGTTTCGCGAAAAGGGGGGATGCCGCCGTGGCGTGTGACCGCCTCCGGACCAGCGTTGTAGGCCGCAAGGGCCAGAGAGCCCTCGCCGAACTGGTCGAGCATCATCAGCAGGTAGCGAGCTGATCCGTCGAGGTTCTGCGCAATGTCATGTGGGTCCACGCCGAGATCGCGGGCGGTATCCGGCATAAGCTGTCCGAGGCCTATAGCCCCGACAGGGCTACGCGCTGCGGGATTGTATGCGCTCTCGACTTCGATGTTGGCCCGGTAAAGGAGCGCCCAATCAGTGACGGAAAGCCCCGCGCGACGCAGCGCACCATGCCCGGCATACCGTAGAGCCGTGGTCTCGATCGCATGGAGGATTTCTGGGGTGGCGCGGGCGGCGGATTGAGCCGGGATCGCTGTCTCGACAGTGGCGTCAGGAACGCGAGGTTCTGCGAAGAGAAAAAGGCGCCCGTTTGCCTCTTGAGAAGAGGAAATCAATTGGCCGTCTAGGCCAACCGAAAAGATGAAACCGTCGGCCAGGGCCGGGGGCGCGGAACAAACGCCTGTACCCAAAGCAACGACGAGGGCAGTCGCGCGGTCAGCGGCCTTTGACCGGCGGCGCGGCGTGGCGCTCGCGGCCACCTTCTTCAAGTGGAATGCTAGCGGTCGTACAGCCCATGTCGGCCAGGAAACTGACAAGGCCAACGATGGTTTTGAAGTCGCGGAGCTTGAGGACGCTTCGGCTGGTGACGAGCATCTTATCGTCACGCCCATCAGTGGCGACGGCGCGGATGACCCACGAGCCGTACCAGCTGTTATGGCGCTTCTCCGCTCTCTCCTTGCAGACCACCTCAATGAGGTAGCCCTCGGCGAGCAAGCCGCGCAGTCCGTCTTCTGTAACCACATTCGGGGCTTCTTCTATCATGGCCTTCCCTTGGGTCCTTGTTCTGCCTGGGTGCAGTATCAGGCCCACGGGGTCGCAACACCGTGAGCGATACAAAACAACATTAATGATAGCAAGACAATAATAACGTGTTGACGAAGTTCGCCTTGCTCCGATAACGGTGATAGCCGACAGAATGATAATCTTAAAGGCGGCAAAGGAGTTTTGAGCAGTGTCCCAACAGTTGGTGTAACTCCCGCCGGTAGCGCGGGCTGAGCGGAGCCTTCGCATAGCGAAGCGAGGC
>NZ_JABJVX010000003.1:0-154085 GCF_013155465.1 Alterinioella nitratireducens
GGCGACAATCGCCGCCCTGTAACTGCGGCCGAGCCAAGGCCGAAGAGCAAAGTTACACCATTTCCCGGGACACTATCCTGGGGAGCCCATAGTGCAGTCCGCCGCGTCGATTTGGCTCTCGCCGGAGGAGTTCGAACGGCTGAGGGTGATTCAGGAGTATTTCAAGGATAATCCCGATGAGTTGCCCGGTCGGCTGGGAGTAGGCGGCGCGGCGACGCCGGAATGGCGGGACTTGCTCACAGGCAAATGCGGCTCAGAGGAACTCGCCGGACGTGTCAGGGATGTCCTTCAGGAGACAAGAAACTGGGGGCGGTTCTGATGTATTCACTGTTCTGCGTTGGCAGCTGGTTGCCAGTCAAGGGGGGGCGGTATGTTTAGGACTCCGTCTTGCCTCTTGAAAGAGTAGGCGCGTGGTTCTCAGAAAGTGTCCGGCCCATAGTGTTCGTGGCCTGAGAAGCGAACCGCCGACGATGCCGATTGCGAAACTGCGCGTTCAAAATATGCTATACAGTTTGCAATACACATTGCGTGACGTGAATACAAGATAACTATATATAACAGATAGTCACATGATTACGCAACAATCCCTGTCGGATCTAGGGTCCGCCATTTATCAATGACTTGGCCGGTATCCCCTGTTCCCGCTCCACGGGTGCGGGTCGCGGTCCGGGCCGCAACCAGATGGCGCGGCACCGGCGACCGTGCTACGCAGCGCGATGCTTACATTCGCAGCGGCCGCCTTCTTTCTCATGATCACGCCGGGACCGGGCGTCCTGTCCGCGGCGGCTGTCGGGGCCGGCTTCGGGTTTCGTGCGGGTCTGCGCTATGTGGCCGGGCTCTTCGTCGGATCGACCCTGGTTTCGCTGGCCGTCGCCAGCAGTCTCGCGGCGGTCCTGCTGGCCAATCCCGTGACGCATTCGGTCTTGCTGTTCCTGTCGCTCGGCTACCTCGTATTTCTCGCCGCCCGCATCGCCCTGTCGGGCAGTCGATTCGGCTTCGCGGCGCGGCTACGCAGGCCGGGCGCCCTCGATGGCATCTTGCTGCAAGTGCTCAATCCCAAGGTCTATGTGGTCAGCACCGCGCTTTTCAGCGGCTTCGCGTTTCTTCCCGCCAGCATTGCCGCGGAGGTGGCGGTCAAGCTCCTCATCATCAATCTGATCTGGCTGCCGGTGCATCTTCTGTGGTTGTGGATGGGGGTCGTCCTGCATCGGCTGGATCTGTCGGATACGGCCAACCGCATCCTCCGGGTCACGATGGCCTGCGCCATGCTGGCCGTCGTGGCCCTGGCGCTGCTCGACCTTCTCTGACCGTCGCCAATCGCCGGAGTCGGCATCGCCCGACAAGGAGACTTGACAGGTCGCGCGGGTCTCGCTCAATAATTAACCGAAAGGTTGTTTAACAACGGAGGAGGTGAAGACAATGCACAAGAGTTTGGCGATAGGGGCCGTATTGGCGGCAAGCCTGGCCGGCACGGCGATGGCCCAGGACTGGCAGCCATCCGAGCCGGTCACCATCGTGGTGCCATGGTCGGCGGGGGGATCCACCGACAGTGTCACGCGAGTCGTGGCCGAGGTTCTGACCGAGGCGATCGGCCAGACCTTCGTGGTCGTGAACCAGCCCGGCGCGTCCGGCTCGGTCGGTACGCGGTCGGTCTGGGAGGCACCGCATGACGGCATGATGTTCGCGGCGGGGGCCGCGGCGGATCTGGGGGCCTATCCGGTCATGGACATGCTCGACGTTCCCATTGCCGACAGGCAGCTCTACCTGCACGTGGCGAACCCGTCGCTGGTATCCGTCCCGGCGGATTCGCCCTACCAGGATTTCGGCGAGTTGCTCGAGGCGTTGCAAACCACGGATGTCGCGATCACGGCATCGTCCGCGGGCCTGACCTCGGCGGGCGCGATCAGCCTCGACGCGATCGACACCGCGGCGGGCGGCATCAACTACCAGCAGATCACTTATGAAGGCGGCGCGCCCGCCGTCACCTCGACCGTGGCCGGCGAGACCCAGATGACGGCACAGACCGCCGTCGAGCAGGTCGACATGATCCGCGCCGGTCGCCTGCGCCCGCTGGCTGTCGTGGCCGATACCGCGCTGGAACTGGAGGGCTTTGGCAGCGTGCCGCCGATCACCGACTGGCTGCCCGATGTGGCCGTGGCCCCGAACTATTTCGGCCTGTTCCTGCCCGCCGATGCGCCCGCCGAGGTGATCGCGACCATGGACGAGGTCTGGGCGACGGTCATCCCCGAAAGCGAGCGGATGCGGGCCTATGCCTCGGAACGCGCGGCGCTGTTCAACCCCTCGCATGGCGAGGCGGCGCAGGCGGCGGCGATGCCGTTCCTGCAGATCAATGCCTGGCAGCAATTCGACAGTGGCGCGGGCCCGAACGATCCGTCCGAGTTCGGCATCCCGCGGCCTGACGAATAAGACGATCCCCCGGCCCGGACCGATGCGTCCGGGCCGGACCGTCGCAGACATCCCTGAATGACGCACTGCCACGGGCAACGCCGCCCCCAACCTGCCCCGAAGGCTGATGGAAAACCTTTCTCACATGCTTGGCGCGGTCGCCGAGATCGGCGCATCGCCCCGGATTTTCACGGTCTTCTGGGCCTGCCTTCTGGGTATTGTCGTGGGCATGATCCCCGGTCTGACGGCCACGCTCGGCGTTGCGCTGATGACCACTCTGACGCTGTCGATGGAACCCGACCAGGCGATCCTGATCCTCATCTGCATGTATGTCGGCGCGATTTATGGCGGCAGCCGCTCGGCCATCTTGCTCAACATTCCCGGAACGCCCGCCAACGCGGCGACATCGCTGGAGGGCTTTCCACTGGCGCGCAGCGGCCATGCCGGTCGCGCCATGGCCGTGGCGACCACGGGCTCGTTCCTCGGCACCGCCGTGGGGATGCTGGCGCTGGCCGTTCTCGCGCCCTGGCTGGCCGAATTCGCGCTCGATTTCGGCTCCTTCGAGTTCTTCTGGCTCTCCGTGTTCGGTATCGTTCTGTGCGGTCAGCTCACGGCGATGGAGGACGGGCTCAAGGGCTGGATATCCGGCTTTTTCGGCCTCCTCATCGCCATGGTCGGGCAAGAGAGCATCCACGCCTATGCCCGGTTTTCCTATGGCGATCCCAACCTTGCGGGCGGGCTCGGCCTTCTGCCGATCCTCGTCGGGGCCTTTGGCTGCGCCGAGGTCTTCTCGGTGATGCGGGGCGCGGCGGGCCAGCGCGTTGCGAACAATGCAAGCGGGGTTCTGAAATCCAGCCTGCAGGCCTTCCGGCACAGCATGACCTGGCTGCGTTCGGGACTGATCGGCACGTTCATGGGCGTGGTGCCCGGCGTCGGCGAGGATATGGGGTCGTGGGTCTCCTATGCCGCGGCCAAACGGCTGAGCCGCAAGCCCGAGGAGTATGGCAAGGGCTCGGTCGAGGGACTGCTTGCGGCCGAAACAGGAAATTCGGCAGCCGTGCCCGGCGCGCTCATCCCGGTCCTGACCCTGGCCATTCCGGGCTCGGCCCCGGCGGCGGTGCTACTGGCCGCGATGATCATCCACGGCATCCGACCGGGCCCGCTGATCATGTATCAACAGCCCGATTTCTTCTATTCCATCGTGGCGATGGTGTTCTGGGCCAGCGTCGGCATCCTGGTGCTCGGCCTTCTGCTCACGCGGCCCTTGCTCTTGATCCTGAAGGTCCGCCGCGAATGGCTGCTTGGCGTGATATTCACGCTCTGCGTGGTGGGCGCCTTCGCGATCTCGAACCGGATGTTCGAGGTTCAGCTCATGGTGGTTTTTGGCCTGATCGGGTTCGTGATGCGCGAGACCGGGTTCCCGGTGGCGCCCATGGTTCTGGGCGTCGTGCTCGGCCCGATCCTCGACGCCAATCTGCGCCGCAGCCTGACGCTGACGCAGGGCGACCTGATGCCGTTCCTGACGCGCCCGATCTCGGCGGTCCTGGCGTTGCTGGTCGTGCTGATCCTGCTGGCGGGGCTGTTGCCGACGCGCCGCATCTACGGCTGGATCCGGGCCCGAGTCGGAGGCATGTCATGACGCGCCGGATCCTCATCGTCGGCTACGGGGCGTTCGGCGCGCTGCACGCCGCGGCCTGGTCCAGGCTGCCTGGGGTCGCGCTACGCGTTGCCGATCCTGATGCCGGGGCGCGTGACCGGGCGGTTGCCGACGGGATTGCCGCAACCCATGTCTTTGGCACCATGTCCGAGGCCCTGCAGGATGCCGATCTCGTCGATATCGTTTCACCCCCGCACAGCCACGCGGATGAGGCCGCGATGGCCTTGCGCGCGGGTCTGCCCGTGCTGCTGGAGAAACCCGCGACCCGCACCCGCGCCGAGGCCGCGCGGCTGGCCGATCTGGCCGGGGCCATTCCGGTTCAGGTCAACATGATCCTGCGCGCCCATCCGCTGACCCTGCGCGCCCGCGACCTTCTGACCGAGGGCGCGATCGGGCGGCTGGTGGCGATGTGCGGTGATTTCTCGGGCTGGAAACGGATGCGCGCGGACAGTTCCCTGATCCAGAATGACGGGGTGCATTTCCTCGATCTCATGCGCCATCTTGCGCGAAGCCCGATCGTCGGGGTCGATGCCAGCGCTACCGCCCATCTGGGTGGCCCGGTGGCGGATGACATCCGCATCGACACGCGGTATGCAAGCGGGGTGCGGGGGGAATTGCGGCTCGGCCTCCTGCGCGGCGGCCTTGTGGCCGACAGCGTCGTGCCGGGTGCGATGACGCGGAAGGAGCTTCTGCTCTGCGGCGATGGCGGCATCCTGCATCTCGACTACAACCGCAACAGGTTGACCCATGCCCCGGCGCGCTATGCCTTGCAACCAGGCGGCTGGCATCCCGTTCCCGGTCCGCTGACGACCGAAGACGTCCCCGACCTGACCACCATGTCCCTGCTGAGCTCTGTCTTCGCGGCGTTTCTTGAGGCGCTGGACAAGGGCGCACCGCCGCTATGCGACCTTGCCGAAGGGGCGGTCGCGCTTGCGGGCGTGACCGATGCCATTGCCGTGTCTCTTGCCCGGACGGCACGCCCCCTCACCCCCGTCGCCCCGGATCTGGAGGCCACGTCATGACCGCGCGAAACGCCCCCGCTCGGGTCGATCTCATTGCGGGCGTCTTCGTCGTCATCCTGGGCATGGCGGGCCTGGTCGAGTCGCTTCGGATGCCACGCTTCGAGGCGCGCGGGATCGATCCGAACACCGCGCCGGGGGTCACGCCGGGGCTGATCTCGGCAGCACTCCTCATCTTTGGGCTGACGCTGACCCTGCGCGCGATCCGGGGCGGCGGGACCGGCAGCGGCATCACGATCCACGCCTGGGACAGGGGCGCGGTGCTGCGGACGGCCCTGACGATCTCGCTGGCGCTGCTTTACGGGATGCTGTTGTTCGGTTCACTGCCCTTCGTGCCGGTGACTGCGGCCTTCATCTTCGCATTTGTCGTGGCGACCGAGCTTGCCAACCCCGACCGGGCCCTGTCGGTTCCGGCGCTTCTGGCCGGTGCGGCGGCGCTGGCGCTGGCGGCGGCCTTTGGCATCCAACTGATATTCGAGGAGATTTTTCTGGTGAGGTTGCCCGGATGATACGTCTTGCGCTTTGCAATGAGGTCTTGAGAGAGTTCGAGTTCGCCGAACAATGCCGGATCACCGCGGATCTGGGCTTCGACGCGGTCGAGATCGCGCCCTTCACGCTGTCGGACGATCCCGCGCGTCTGCCTGCCGCGCGGCGGCGCGAAGTGCGCAACATGGCGGCGGATGCAGGGCTTGAGGTTGCGGGTCTGCACTGGCTGATGAATGTGCCCGTGGGCATGTCGATCACCGATCCGGCGCGCGCCGAGGTGGCCGGGGCCCATATGGAGGCCATGGTCGAGCTTTGCGCCGATCTGGGCGGCGAGATGCTGGTGCATGGCTCGCCCGATGCCCGCAATCCCGCGGATGCCCGCGATGGGGTCACGGCACGCCGCGCTGCCGCCGCCTGCTTTGCGCGGGCCGGACGCGCCGCAGCGGCCGCGAATCTCCGCTATTGCATCGAGCCGCTTTCGCCGACGCTGACGCCCTTCCTCAACTCGGTCGCGGACTGCGCGTCCTTCATCGACGAGATCGAGGCATCCGGCCTGATGACCATGCTCGATACCTGCGCGGCGGCAGATAGCGAGGATCGGCCCGCGCATGAGGTGCTGGAGGAATGGCTACCCTCGGGCCGCATCGGCCATGTCCATGTCAACGACCCGAACCGCCGCGCGCCGGGACAGGGAGAGATGCGCTTTGGCCCGGTCATGCAGGTGCTGGCGCGAACAGGCTATCGTGGTTACGTCAGCGCCGAGCCCTTCGTTTACGAGCCATCGGGCCTTGCGGTGGCGTCCATCGCGGCAGGGTATATGCGTGGGCTGAGGGAAGCTGTCGGAGGTGGACCATGAGCGCGGCGCGGGTCCGGATCGGAGGCGCGCGGATCGGCCTCGACGACGTGTTTGCCCGGATGCCGTTCCGGTTCGGGTCCGTCACCATCGAGGCCGCCGTCGCCGCGACCCTGGCGCTGGAGTTGAGCGTGGATGGCCGCAAGATCACCGGCTACGCCTCGGAGATCCTGGCCTACAAGTGGTTCGACAAGCGGCCCGAGAAATCGGCGGCCCAGAATGTCGCCGACCTGCTGTCGATCCTGCAAGACGCGGTGGCGCGCGCGGAGACATTCCCCGAGGGCGACATCTTCACGCTCTGGCAACGGCTCGACGCCGAGATGCGCGGCGCCGCGGACGGGCAGGGGCATAACGCGCTGATGGCGGGATATGGCACGTCGATGGTCGAACGCGCGATCATCGACGGGGTGGGCCGGGCATTGGGGCTTACCTTCCACCAGATGCTGAAGGGTGGCACCGCCGGCCTTGCCCCCGGCGAGGTTTTCCCCGAACTGGCCGATATGGACGCGGGCGCGGCGCTTGGCTCGCCCCCGCGCGACCGGGTGGCGGTGCGGCACACGGTGGGTATGCTCGACCCGATCGACGGCGCCGATCTGCCGCGCGACAAGCGGTTGAACGACGGGCTGCCGGAGACGCTGGCCGATTACCTGCAAGATGGCATTCGCTATCTCAAGGTGAAGATCGCGGGCGACACCGATGCCGACCTGGCCCGCCTGCGCCGCATCTCGTCGCTAATGGGCCGCACCGACAACACCATCCGCCTGACGCTGGACGGCAACGAGCAATTCGCCTCGGTCGATGCCTTTGCCGGCTTCATGGAGGCAGTGCGGCGCGATCCCGACCTGGAGGCGCTTCGCCGCGCGATCCTGTTCGTGGAGCAGCCGGTCGAACGGGGCGCGGCCCTGTCGGGGCATCTGGACCCACGCGCATTGGACGCGATCGGTCTGCCGCTTCTGATCGACGAAAGCGACGACGCTCCCGACGCCTTCCGCCGTGCCATCGACCTGGGGTATCGCGGCGTGAGCCACAAGAACTGCAAGGGGGTCCTGCGCTCGATCATGAACGCGATGCTGGCCAGGTATCACGGCAATCTGCGCGGCGTGTCCCTGTTCCAGTCGGCCGAGGATCTGAGCGTGCTTCCGGTCGCGGGGCTGAACGCCGATCTTGCGGTGGTCGCGGCTCTCGGCATTCCCCATGTCGAACGCAACGCGCATCACTTCTTCAACGGCATGGCCCACCTGTCGCCGCGCGATGTCTCGGCGGGGCTGGCGGATCATCCCGATCTCTACCAGCCCGACGCCCGTGTCGGAGGGCGGCTGGCGATCCGCGACGGAATGCTGTCTATCGGCAGTCTCCAGCGCCCCGGAATGGGGTTTCCGCCGCCGGATATGGAGGCGCGTGTCGCGCCCCGCGACTGGACATTCGACCGGCTTGAACGCCGCACCAATTGAGAGGAGGAGCAGATGTCAGATTTTCCCGAGGGGTTCGCCGACCTGGAGGCATTGGAAGAGGCGCTGTCGCGCCCCTCTGCCGCGCTTTGCGACGCGCTGTCGGCGCTTGACGGGGACATCACCTTCCTCGGGGTGGGCGGCAAGATCGGCCCGACGCTGGCGCGCATGGCCAAGCGGGCCGCCCCCGACAAGCGCATCATCGGGGTTGCGCGGTTCTCGGAATCCGGCCTGCGCGAAAGGCTGGAGTCCTGGGGGATCGAGACCGTGGCCTGCGACCTGATGGACCGGGAGGCCGTGACCGGGCTGGAGAAGACCGCGAACGCCGTTTTCCTGGCCGGGCGCAAGTTCGGCTCCGAGGGCAACATGGCGCTGACCTGGGCGATGAACGTGCTTTGCCCCTCCATCGTGGCCGAGGTATTCCGCGGCTCCCGCTTCGTCGTCTATTCCACCGCCTGCGTCTATCCCTTCGTCGGCGTGACCTCGGGCGGCGCGCCGGAGAGCCTGCGGGTCGACCCGCCCGGTGAATACGCCAATTCCTGCGTTGGCCGTGAACGGGTGTTCGAGCATCGCGCGCAGCTGGATGGCACGAAATCGGTGATCCTGCGGCTCTCTTACGCGCTGGATATGCGCTACGGTGTGCTGCACGACATCGCGCAGGCCGTGTTGAACGGCGATCCCGTCCCGCTGGAGATGGGCCATTGCAACGTGATCTGGCAAGGCGACGCGAATGACGTGGCGCTGCGGGCGCTCGCGCTTGCCGACACTCCGCCGACGATCCTCAACCTCTCCGGTCCCGAAACCGCCTCGGTGCGCCGCATCGCCGAACGGTTCGGACAGGCCTTCGGCAAGGCCCCGCTTTTTTCCGGCACCGAACAGGACAAGGCCTGGCTGGTCGATACCGCGCTGCAACAGCGCCATTTCGGCTATCCCTCGGTCCCGCTTGCCAAGGTGATCGACTGGACGGCGGATTGGGTCGCGGCGGGGCGGGGCTCGCTTGGGAAACCCACGCATTTCGAGGTTCGTGACGGTGCGTATTGAAGCCACCAGACGCAAACGCGGCACACGCGATGCCGAGGCCACGCGCGCCGCGATCCTTGATGCCGCGCGGGCCGAGTTCGCCGAAAGCGGCCTCGGCGGCGGGCGGATCGAGGCCATCGCCGAGCGTGCGGCCTGCAACAAGGCGATGCTCTACCATTATTTCGGCTCCAAGGATGCGCTTTTCACTGCGGTGCTGGAGCACAATTACGCCCTCATCCGCGCGGCGGAGGCGGAGCTTGATCTCGCCCGGCTCGACCCGCTGGACGCGATCCGGCGGTTCGTCGAGTTCTCGTTCGACTACGTCGCGACCAACCCCGAATTCATCAAGCTCCTGAACGAGGAGAACCTGCATCGCGGGCGCCACATCGACCCGGACCTTGCGCGGCAGTTGAACAGCCCCGTGGTCTCGGCGCTGTCCGAGGTTCTGGCCCGTGGCACCGCCAGCGGGGTGTTCCGGTCGGATGTCGACCCGCAGCACCTCTACATCACCATCGCCTCGATCTGCTATTTCCCCGTGTCCAACCGCTACACGCTTTCCGCGATCTTCAAGCTTCAATCCGATGGCGACATGCTGGAGGATCGGCGACGGCAGGCGATTGACGTTATCTTCGGATATCTCCGACCGTGAGAAAGGACCGCCCTTGCTGATCTCCGACATCCCCCAGGACGTTCTTGCCCGGTTCCGCCGTGGCGGCGTCATCCCTGCCCATCCGTTGGCCCTGACGGCTGCGAGGGTGCTGGACGCGCGGCGGCAGCGCGCCCTGTCGCGCTATTACCTCGATGCAGGCGCGATCGGCCTGGCGGTCGGCGTCCACACGACCCAGTTCGCGATCCGCCAGCAGGGCCTCTATGCCCGTGTCCTGGAGCTTGCCGCCGAGGAAGCGGAGGCGCATGGATCGCGCCCGTTTCTCGTCGGCGGCGTCATGGGGCGCACCGACCAGGCCGTGGCCGAGGCCGAAACCGCACGGGCACTTGGCTATCACGCGGTGCTGCTCGGCCTTGCGGGGCTGAACGACGTCGCGGAAGACGCGCTTGTCGATCACTGCCGCGCCGTCGCGGCGACCATGCCGGTTTTCGGCTTCTACCTGCAACCTGCCGTGGGCGGGCGTCGCCTGTCGCGGAATTTCTGGGAACACTTCGCCGCCATCGAGAACGTCGTGGCGATCAAGGCCGCGCCCTTCAACCGCTATCACACGCTCGATGTCGTCCATGGCGTCGTGGCGGCAGGCGCCGAGGACCGGGTCACGCTCTATACCGGCAATGACGATCACATCGTGGCCGACCTTCTGACCGAATTCCGCATCCCGCGCGACGGTGGTGCGGTCCCGGTCCGCTTCCGGGGCGGTCTTCTGGGCCACTGGTGCGTCTGGACACGCAAGGCCGTGGAACTGATGGAGGAGATCCGGGACAGGCCGGAAGCGCGGAGCGTGTCGGAGTGGCTGGCGATGGATGCGCTCACCACCGAGGCCAACGGCGTCCTCTTCGACGTAGAGAACGATTTCGCCGGGTGCATCGCCGCGCTGCATGAGGTGTTGCGGCGGCAGGGCCTTCTGGAGGGAACCTGGTGCCTGGATCCTGATGAGGCGATGGGGCCGGGGCAGGAGGCCCGCCTTGACCGCCTGCTCTCCGAGCATCCCGAGCTGACGGATGACGCCTTCGTGGCGGCAAATCTCGACCGCTGGCTTGGCTGAAACCGGCGCCGTTTTTCCCTTATTTTACACCGGCTTTTCGATTTTCCGAAATGCACCCAAGCGGCGCCGGTATCGCTTGCAAGCACGCGAGTCACCGCCTACCAAAACGCCAGATCAGGCCAAGGGGACGGTGATGGGGCGCATCTATCTGAAACAGGCGACACACAGACCGGATACCGATGCGGGCGAGGTGCAGGAGACCGTGCGCGCGATCCTGTCCGAGATCGAGGCGGGCGGTGATGGCGCGGCGCGGGATTATGCCGCCAAGTTCGACCGCTATGACGGGCCGATCCTGCTGAGCGAGGAGGACATCGCGGCGGCCTGCGCGCTGGTGCCGGAGCAACTGAAGGCTGATATCCGCTTTGCCCAAAATAACGTGCGCCGCTTTGCCGAGATGCAGAAGGCGTCGCTGACCGATTGCGAGATGGAGATCGTGCCGGGCCTGATGGCGGGGCAGAAGAGCATCCCCGTGCGGGCGGCGGGCTGCTACGTGCCGGGCGGGCGTTACAGCCATATCGCCAGCGCGATCATGACCGTGACCACCGCCAAGGTCGCGGGCTGCAACCACATCACCGCCTGCTCGCCGCCGCGCGCGGGCCAGGGCATCGCGCCCGCGATCATTTATGCCACCCATCTGGCGGGGGCCGACACGATCATGGCCATGGGCGGGGTGCAGGGCGTCGCGGCGATGGCCTTCGGCCTCTTCGGCCTGCCGCCCGCCAATATCCTCGTCGGTCCCGGCAACCAGTTCGTCGCCGAGGCCAAGCGCCACCTCTATGGCCGCGTCGGGATCGACATGATCGCGGGCCCGACCGACAGCCTGATCCTGGCCGATGCCGAGGCCGACCCCATGATGGTCGCCGTCGATCTGGTGGGGCAGGCCGAGCATGGCTACAACTCGCCCGTCTGGCTGGTCACCGACAGTCGCGCCCTGGCCGAGGAGGTCATGGCGCTGGTCCCCGCCCTCATCGCCGACCTGCCCGAGATGAACCGCCAAAGCGCCGAGGCGGCCTGGCGCGATTATGGCGAGGTGATCTTGTGCGGCACCCGCGAGGAGATGGCCGCGACCTCGGACGATTACGCGCCCGAACACCTGACCGTGCAGGCCGAGGATCTGGATTGGTGGCGCGATCGCCTGTCCTGCTATGGCTCGCTTTTCCTGGGCGAGGAGACCACGGTGGCCTTCGGTGACAAGGCCACGGGCACCAACCATGTGCTGCCGACCTCCGGGGCGGCGGCCTATACCGGCGGCCTCTCGGTGCATAAATACATGAAGATCGTCACCTGGCAGCGCGCCACCCGCGACGGTGCCCGCCCCATCGCCGAGGCCACCGCCCGCATTTCCCGGCTGGAAGGCATGGAGGGCCACGCCCGCAGCGCCGATATCCGGCTTGCAAAATACTTCCCCGGCGAAGAGTTTGACCTCAAGGCCCACCCCGCCTGACAGCCCCCAAGAGGAAACCCGATGAGTATCCACACAAGGATCGTCGACGATCTGATCGCCAATGACATCTCCTTTGTCACCACCGTGCCCTGCAAGCAGCTGGCCGGCGTGATCGAGGAGGTCGAGGCCCGCCCCGAAATCGCCCATGTCCCCGCCAACAAGGAAGACGAGGGGATGGGGCTTTGTGCAGGCGCTTATATGGGCGGCAAGCGGCCCGCCATCATCATGCAGAACACCGCCATCGGCGTGACCATCAACACGCTGGTGACGCTGACCCAATTCTACCGGATGCCGCTGCCGATGCTGATCTCCTATCGCGGTGAGCTGCGCGAACCCGTGGCCTGCCAGGCGGAAATGGCCGTCCATACCAAGGCGCTGCTCAACCAGCTTCACATCCCGACCTATCATTTCCACAAGGAAGACGATGTCGAGGAGTTGGACGCGATCCTGAAATACACCTTCATGTGCTCGAAACCCGTGGCGATCCTGACCGATGCCACATTCTGGGGAGGATACTGAGATGATCCGGTCCGACATCCTGCGCGACATCGCGCCCGTCATCCGTGACCAGCTGGTGATCTGCAATATCGGCCTGCCGAGCCAGGAATTGCACATGATCGACGACCAGCCGACGAATTTCTACATGCTCGGCACGATGGGGCTGGCCTCCTCCATCGGGCTGGGGCTGGCGCTGGCGCAGGAGAAGACGGTGATCTCCATCGACGGCGATGGCTCGGTCCTGACCAATTTCGGCACCCTGCCGACGATTGCCAATAACGTGGCCGACAACTTCATCCTGCTCATCATCGACAATGGCAGCTATGGCTCGACCGGCGATCAGCCGACCTATGCGGGGCGCAAGACCTCGCTGGCCGCTGTCGCCACCGCCTGCGGGTGCGAGACCGTGGCGGAATGTGCGGCCGAAGAGGTGAAAGCCACGCTGGAGGCCGCGATTGCGAGCGCCAAGATGACCGTGATCGTGGCGAAATGCGAGAGCGGCAATATCAAGGTGCCGGTGATCACCAAGGATCCGGTGAGCATCCGCGACCGCTTCATGGAGGCCGTGCGCGGCTAAAGCCCGGTTCGCATCCGGTGGCCGGGTGCATAGAAAATTGCCACACGGGTGATGGTGCGGGCATGGTCCCAGGTCAGACGGTCCAGCACGAAGAGCGCGGAGCCCGTCGCGCAGCCCAATTCCGCCGCCTCCGGCGCGCGCGCATTGGTGGCGGAAAACCCGATCTCGCCATGGGTATAGGGCGCATGGGCCAGCAGCCATTCATTGGCACTGATCCGGGTAAAGGGTTCGTCCCGCGCCGCCGCAATGACGCCGGGATTGATCCAGCGATCCTCCAACGCGTAAGGCGCGTCACCCGCCAGATGCAGCGCCCGGATATGCAAAAGCGGCGTGTCCCCGGTCTGCATCGCGGTGGCGATGTCGTCGGGTGGAAGGGCCTCGGTGCGGGCAAGGCGCCGATAGCCATACTCCTTGCCGCGCGCCTCGACCTCCAGCCGCAGCACCGGGATATCCAGCGTCGCCTTGGCCACGGGCTGCAACGCCACGCGGGTGCCGGCCTTGCGGCGGCGATCCAGCAATCCGGCCTCGGCCAATGTGCGCAGGGCGCGGTTGACGGTGGCCCGCGCCACGCCAAATTCGGCGGCCAGATCGGCCTCGTTCGGAATGAGCGCGCCGGGGGGCCAGTCGCGGGCGTGGATGCGGCGGCGGACCTCCTCCATCACGCCCTGCCAGGTTCGGATCGCCTCGGTCATAGCGCGTCCTTCAGATCGGCCAGCGTGCGGCGATAGGCGGCGGTGATCGCTTCGCGCGCGACATGGCGGCCCGCTTGCACCCGATGCCGCCCGGCGGCCCAGACATCTGTGACCAGCCGGTCATCGCCCGCGAAGATCCACGCATCCAGCGCGGTATCGCCCGCGCGCCCCACCAGATGGATCGAGCCTGCATCCAGCGCCACCATATCCGCCCATCTGCCTTTTTCCAGCGCCCCGGTCTCGCGTCCCGCCGCCTGCGCGCCGCCCGCCAGCATGGTGTCGTATAGCCGCCGCCCGGTGGACTTCTCCGCCGTCGCCAGCGCCGCCCGGCTGTGATCGCGCAGGCGTTGGCTATAATCCAACGTGCGCAGCTCCTCGGCCAATGCGATGCGGATATTGCTGTCCGATCCGATGGCGATGCGCCCGCCATGACCCAACCAGCGCACCCCGTCGAAGATGCCATCGCCAAGGCTGCTTTCCGTGATCGGACAGAGCCCCGCAACCGCGCCGGTTTCCGCCAGCCCTTGCGTCTCCTGCGGCTCCATCTGGGTGCAGTGAATGAGGCACCAGCGGCCGTCGAGACCCATATGCTCCAGCGCCCATTCAACCGGCCGCGCGCCCCAATGGGCCTCGACCTCCTCGACCTCGGGGATCTGTTCGGCCAGGTGCATATGGATGGGGCCGGTGGCATAGCGCGCGCCATAGCTTTTCAGATCGTCCACCCCGACCGCGCGCAGCGAATGTGGCGCGACGCCGTGCGTGGTATCGGCGGGCAGGGGGGCCAGCGCCTCCACCGCGCCCGCGTGCAGCCGGTCGAACCGCTCCCGGTCATTGCCAAAGCGGATCTGGCCGGGGCCCAGGTCGCGCCCGTCGCAGCCGCCGAACTGGTAATGCACCGGCAAGAGGCACAGGCCAATTCCGGTCTGATCCGCCGCCGCCGCGATGCGCCTCGACATCTCCGCCAGATCGTCGTAAGGCACCCCGCCGGGCTGGTGATGCAGGTAATGGAACTCGGCGTTGGTGGCGTAGCCCGCCTCCAGCATCTCCATCTGCACGAAGGCGGCGATGGCCTGCACATGATCCGGCGTCAGCCGGTCGAGAAAGCGGAACATGAGCTGCCGCCAGGTCCAGAAACTGTCGCGCGGATCGGGGCCGCGCCGTTCGGTCAACCCGGCCATGGCGCGCTGGAAAGCGTGGGAATGGACGTTGACGGGGGCGGGCAGCAGCAGGCCCGTGCGCTTGGCGCCCCCCGCATCCGCCCCGATCCCGACGCCCGCGATCCGCCCGTCCTCCGCGACTGAAACCCGGACCTCTTCGGCCCATCCTTCCGGCAACAATGCGCGCTCGGCCCAGATATCCTGCATGTCGTCTCACCTTGACTCATATTATGTGCAGACATAATAACGGGGAAACCGCATGATACAAGTGAGTCGAGCCCATGATCCTGACCAATGCGACGATTGCGACCCTCGCTGACAACGCCAGTTTCGGCGTGATCGAGGATGGGGCGATTGTGCTGGAAGGCGCGCGCGTCGCCTGGGTGGGCAAGGCCAGTGGGATTCCGCCTGAACATGCCCGGCAAGTGGAGACCGATCTTGGCGGGCGGCTGGTCACGCCGGGGCTGATTGATTGCCACACCCATGTCGTCTTCGGCGGCAACCGCGCGGCGGAGTTCGAGCTGCGCCTGAACGGGGCCAGCTACGAGGAGGTCGCCAAGGCGGGCGGCGGGATCGTCTCGACCGTGAAAGCCACGCGCGCGGCATCCGAGGAGGCGCTGCTGGCCGATGCCCTGCGCCGGGTCGAGACGCTGATCGGCGAGGGCGTCACGCTGATCGAGGTGAAATCGGGCTACGGTCTGGATATCGAGACCGAGCTGAAAATGCTGCGTGTCGCCCGCGCGATCGGTGACGCGCGACCTGTCGAGGTGCGCACCAGCTTCCTCGGCGCCCATGCCACGCCCGCCGATTACAAGGGCCGTGACGACGCCTATATCGACGAGGTCGCCATCCCCGCACTGCGCGCCGCGCATGGGGCCGGTCTGGTCGACGCCGTGGATGGATTCTGTGAAGGAATTGCATTCAATACAAAGCAGATAGAGCGCGTATTTAAGGTTTCACATGAACTTGGGTTGCCTGTGAAGCTCCATGCCGAGCAGCTTTCGAATATCGGCGGCACGGCGCTGGCCGCGAAATACGGCGCGCTCTCGGCCGATCATGTCGAATACGCGACCGAAGAGGACGCCAAGGCGCTGGCGGCCTCCGGCACCGTCGCCACGATCCTGCCCGGTGCCTTCTACACCATCCGCGAGACGCAGGCCCCGCCGATCCAGGCCTTCCGCGATCACGGCGTGCCGATAGCGCTGGCCACCGATTGCAACCCCGGCTCATCGCCGCTGACCTCGCTGCTCCTGACCATGAACATGGGCTGCACGCTGTTCCGCATGACACCGCTGGAGGCGCTGCTTGGCGTCACCGCCCATGCCGCCCGCGCCCTGGGCTGCACGGATCGGGGCCGTATCGTGCCCGGACACCGCGCCGATCTGGCGGTCTGGGATGTCGAGACGCCCGCCGAACTGGCCTATCGCATCGGCTTCAACCCGCTGCATAAACGCATTTTCGGAGGTCAGCTATGATCCGCCTGGCCCCCGGCGCCGCGACGCTGGCCGAGCTGCACGAAATCTGGGCCGGTGAGGCCCCCGTCGAACTGGACCCCGCCGCGCAGGGTGGAGTCGAGGCCGCCGCCGCGCTGGTTGCCAAGGCCGCCGCGGGGGATGACGCGGTCTATGGCGTCAATACCGGCTTCGGCAAGCTCGCCAGCGTCAAGATCGCCGCCAGGGACACCGCGACGCTGCAAAGGAACCTCATCCTCAGCCATTGCTGTGGCGTGGGCGAGGTTCTGGACACCCCCACGACCCGGCTGATGATGGCGCTGAAACTGCTGTCGCTCGGGCGCGGCGCTTCGGGCTGCGCCTGGGAAACGATTGAGATCATTCAAGAAATGCTGGCCAAGGGCGTCACCCCTGTGATCCCCGCGCAAGGGTCCGTGGGCGCGTCGGGCGATCTTGCACCGCTGGCGCATATGGCCGCGACGATGATCGGCGCGGGCGAGGCGATGTTTCAGGGCAAAAGGATGGCAAGTGCCGAGGCGCTGGAGAAGGCCGGTCTTGCCCCCATCACGCTCGGCCCCAAGGAGGGGCTGGCGCTGATCAACGGCACGCAGTTTTCCACCGCCTGCGCGCTGGTGGGCCTCTGGGGCGCGTTCCGCAATGCCGCCAACTCCGTGCTGACCTGCGCGCTCTCGACCGACGCGATCATGGGCTCCACCGCGCCTCTGCAGGACGCCATCCACACGCTGCGCGGCCACAAGGGCCAGATCGAGGTGGCGCGGGCGCAGCGGGCCTTGATGGAGGGCAGCGAGATCCGCGAGAGCCACCGCGAGGGCGATACCCGCGTGCAGGATCCCTATTGCATCCGCTGCCAGCCGCAGGTGACGGGGGCCGCGATGGACCTGCTGCACCATGCCGCGCGCACGCTGGAGGTGGAGGCCAACGCGGTCACGGATAACCCCCTGGTGCTGGTCGAGGAGGGGTTGATCGTCTCGGGCGGCAATTTCCACGCCGAGCCCGTGGGCTTCGCCGCCGACCAGATCGCCGTTGCCATATCCGAGATCGGCGCGATTGCGCAGCGCCGGGTGGCGCTGATGGTCGACCCCAACCTCAGTTTCGACCTGCCGCCCTTCCTGACGCCCGACCCCGGACTGAACTCGGGGCTGATGATTGCGGAAGTGACAACTGCGGCCTTGATGAGCGAAAACAAACACTTGGCCAACCCTTGCACGACAGATTCCACGCCGACCTCGGCCAACCAGGAGGATCACGTGTCGATGGCCGCCCATGCCGCGCGCAGGCTTGGCCGGATGAACACGAACCTCTCGGTGATCCTGGGGGTGGAGGCCATTTGCGGCGCGCAGGGCATCGCCTTTCGCGCGCCGCTCAAGACCTCCGCGCCGCTGACCTCGGCCATTGCGAAACTGCGCGAGGCGGTGCCGGAACTGGGCGAGGATCGTTACATGGCCCCGCTGATCACGGCGGCGGCGGAGATGGTCGAAACCGGCGCGCTGATCGGCGCGGTGGACCTGTCGGCCTACGTTTTGGGGCGCGCGGAATGACCCCGGTCGAGGTGAGCCGTGGCGACAGCCCCATCGTCCTGGGCCTGCCCCATACCGGGACAGACGTGCCGGGGGACGTGGCCGAAAAACTCAACGATACCGGTCGGTTGCTGG
This sequence comes from Alterinioella nitratireducens, assembly GCF_013155465.1. Taxonomy (GTDB): domain Bacteria; phylum Pseudomonadota; class Alphaproteobacteria; order Rhodobacterales; family Rhodobacteraceae; genus Alterinioella; species Alterinioella nitratireducens. The sequence goes on from NZ_JABJVX010000003.1 coordinate 18,094, forward strand.
CCGACACTGATTGGCATATCGACAGGCTCTATGACGGGCTTCTGCCCGGCGCGACCACCGTGCGCGCCACGTTCCACCGCTATGTCATCGACGCCAACCGCGACCCCGAGGGGGTCAGCCTTTATCCCGGTCAGAACACCACGGGCCTCGTGCCGCTGACCGATTTCGACGGGCGCGAGATCTGGGATGACCCCCCCGATGACACCGAGGTCGCGGTGCGGCGCGCGGCGTTTCACACGCCCTATCACACCGCGCTTCGGGCCGAGCTTGACCGGGTGCGCGACCTCCACGGGGTGGCGATCCTCTATGATTGCCACTCGATCCGTAGCCATATCCCGTTCCTCTTCGAGGGCCGTCTGCCGGATTTCAATATTGGCACGAATAACGGCGCGACCTGTGCTTCAAGTGTTGAGAGAATAGTGCATGATTTATGCGCTAAAACAAATGACTACACATCGACGTTAAACGGACGCTTCAAAGGGGGCTGGACCACGCGCCACTATGGGCGGCCTGCCGAAAACCTCCACGCGATCCAGATGGAACTGGCCCAATCCACCTACTTGGAGGCGGAGGCCCCGCCCTGGACCTATTCCCCGGAGAAGGCCGCCCGCCTGCGTGAGACGCTCACCCAAATCCTGACCGACCTGGCCGTTCTGGCCCCAAGCCTCAAAGGTGCCTCATGACCAATCCCCGCCACAATATCCGCGACGTCTATCCCGATACCGGCACCGAGATTTCCGCCAAATCCTGGCTGACCGAGGCGCCGATGCGGATGCTGATGAACAACCTGCACCCCGATGTGGCCGAAAACCCGCATGAATTGGTGGTTTACGGCGGCATCGGCCGCGCCGCGCGGACATGGGAGGATTTCGACGCCATCGTCGCGGGGCTGAAGGAGCTGGAAGACGACCAGACCATGCTTGTCCAGTCCGGCAAGCCTGTTGGCATCTTCCGCACCCACAAGGATGCGCCGCGCGTGCTGATCGCAAATTCCAACCTGGTGCCGCATTGGGCCAATTGGGACCATTTCAACGAGCTGGATAAGAAGGGCCTGGCGATGTATGGCCAGATGACCGCCGGATCGTGGATTTACATTGGGTCTCAAGGCATTGTGCAGGGAACTTACGAGACGTTCGTGGAGGCGGGGCGTCAGCATTACGACGGCAACCTGACCGGGAAATGGATCCTGACCGGCGGGCTTGGCGGCATGGGCGGCGCGCAGCCGCTGGCCGCCGTCATGGCCGGGGCCTGCTGCCTGGCCGTGGAGTGCGACGAGACCCGCGCCGCGTTCCGCAAGCGCACCCGCTATGTCGACGAGATCACGCATAGCCTCGACGAGGCGCTGGAGATGATCGAGCGTTGGACCAGGGCGGGCGAGGCCAAGTCTGTCGGTCTCATCGCCAATGCCGCCGACGTGTTCCCCGAGATCGCGCGGCGCGGCATCCGCCCCGACATGGTGACCGACCAGACCAGCGCGCATGACCCGTTGCATGGCTACCTGCCGCAGGGCTGGAGCGTCGCCGAATGGCGCGAGAAACAGGAGAGCGCGCCGAAAGAGGTGGAAAAGGCCGCCCGCGCCAGCATGAAAACCCATGTCGCGGCGATGGTGGATTTCTGGAACGCAGGCGTGCCAACGCTGGATTACGGCAACAACATCCGCCAGGTGGCGCTGGAGGAGGGGCTGGAAAACGCCTTCGCCTTCCCCGGTTTCGTGCCCGCCTATATCCGGCCACTGTTCTGTCGTGGCATCGGCCCGTTCCGCTGGTGCGCCCTGTCCGGTGACCCCGAGGATATCTACAAGACCGACGCCAAGGTGAAGGAGCTGGTGGACGACCCGCACCTGCATAACTGGCTGGACATGGCGCGCGAGCGGATCAGTTTCCAGGGTCTGCCCGCGCGGATCTGTTGGGTTGGTCTGGGCGTGCGCCACAAGCTTGGCCTCGCCTTCAATGAAATGGTGCGGACGGGCGAGTTGAAGGCGCCCGTGGTCATTGGCCGGGATCATCTGGATTCAGGTTCCGTCGCCTCGCCCAACCGCGAAACCGAGGCGATGAAGGATGGCTCGGATGCGGTCAGCGATTGGCCGCTGCTCAATGCGATGCTGAACGTGGCCAGCGGGGCCACCTGGGTTTCCTTGCATCACGGTGGCGGCGTCGGCATGGGGTTCTCCCAGCATTCCGGCATGGTGATCTGCTGCGACGGGACGCAGGATGCCGACCGGCGCATTGCCAATGTGCTGTGGAACGACCCGGCCACGGGCGTGATGCGCCACGCCGATGCGGGCTATGAGATCGCGCTGGACTGCGCGCGGGAAAACGGGCTGAACCTGCCGGGTATCTTGAAGGGGTAAACCGATGTTCCTGAAAAACGCATGGTATGTCGCCGCCTGGGGCGAGGAGGTCACGCGGGACCTGCAACAGATCATGGTCCTGAACCAGAAGATCTGCATCTTCCGCAACGAGGCCGGTGAGGTCATCGCGCTTGAGGATGCCTGTCCGCACCGCAAGCTGCCGCTGTCGAAGGGGCGGATCAAGGGCGATACGGTCGAATGCGGCTATCACGGGCTGACCTTCGATTGCGCCGGGCAATGTGTGTGGGCACCGGGGGCGGGGCGCATCCCGTCCAATGCCAAGGTCCGTGCCTATCCTTGCCATGAGAAATACGGGCTGGTCTGGATCTGGATGGGCAACCCGGCGCTGGCCGATCCCCATGAGATCTTCGAGATCGAGAATTTCGACAACCCGGACTGGGGCATCAATCGCGGTGCGGCGATGGAGCTTGACTGCAATTACCTGCTCATGTGCGACAACCTGCTGGACCCGACGCATGTTGCATGGGTGCATGAAAGCTCCTTTGCCGCCGCCGCCACCAAGGACACGCCGCTGCGCGTCAGGAAGACCGAGACCGGCGTGATCGTGCATCGCTGGATGATGGATCACGAACCGGCCCCGTTCTACAAGAAGGTGGTGGAGTTCGAGGGCAATTGCGACCGGCTGCAGCACTACGAGGTGCGCTACCCCTCCCACGCGCTGATCAAGGCGGTGTTCACGCCCGCGGGAACGGGGGGCGAGGACGGGCCGCTTCACCCGCAGACCTTCATCATGGACAGCTACAATTTCATGACCCCGGTGACGGAGAAGACCACGCGCTATTACTGGTTCCAGCTGCGCAACATCCGCCCGGGGGATGAGGCGCTGTCGAAGATGATGAGCGAGGATGTGCGCAACGCCTTCGAGGAGGATCGCGCGGTGCTGAACGAGGTGCAGATCGGATTGGATGAAAAGACCAGCCCGCATATCGACCTGCCCATCGACGGCGGGCAGTTGCGCTTCCGCCGCCAGTTGCAGGCGATGATCAACGAAGAACGCGAGGTCGACGCCCAGATGGCGCAATAGCCGCAATCCGGGCGGGCGCACCAGCGTGGGAGTGGCGGCATTGTCGGGTTCTGCGCGCGGGAACACGGGGCGGGCAGGGCCGTCTCGGGGTTGCCACGTTCCTCTATTTCCAATATCCGTGAAATATGGAAACACTGATTCCCTCTCGCCTCACGACCCTGGGCCATCCGCAGCGGCTGGCCATCTTCCGGCTGCTCATGCGGCGCTACCCCGACAGGCTGCCGGCGGGGGAGTTGTCCGAGGTTCTGGGGATCAAGCCCTCGACGCTGTCCTCCTACCTTTCGGCGCTGACGCAGGCCGGGCTGGTCACGCAGGAGCGGGCGGGAACCTCGCTGCGCTATGCCATCGCGATGGAGGAGGTGCGGCGCACTTTCGACTACCTCCTGACCGATTGCTGCCGGGGCAGGCCGGACCTCTGCGCGCCGCTTTCGATCTTTCCCCACATGGAAGGCCAGACCATGCCCAACCGCAAGTTCAACGTGCTCTTCATCTGCACCGGAAATTCCGCCCGTTCGATCTTCGCCGAGTCGATCCTGCGCGCATTGGCGGGGGATCGGTTCGAAGCCTTCTCCGCCGGCACGGACCCGGAATCGCAATTGAACCCGTTCGCTCTGGAGGTGCTGCGCCAGAACGGCCACGATGTCTCGGGCCTCCATGCCAAGACAGTCGCCACGTATCAGGGGCCCGACGCGCCGGTTTTCGATTTCGTCTTCACCGTCTGCAACCGGGCCGCGAACGAGGCCTGCCCGGCCTGGGAAGGGCAGCCGGTCAGCGGCCATTGGGGGGTGCCGGACCCGGTCAAGGCGGAGGGCACGCCCGCCGAAAAGGCCCTGGCCTTTCGCCAGGCCTACAGCGCCTTTCTGCACCGGATCCGGGCCTTTGCCGCACTGCCGATGGAACGGCTCGACCGGATTTCCCTGCAACGCGCGGTCGATGACCTGGCGCATCTGCCCCGAGGAGACACCGAATGACCGTCTATGCTGTGAACGGCCTTGGCCGGATCGGAAAACTGGCGCTGAAGCCGCTGCTGGAGAAAGGCGCCGAGATCGCCTGGATCAACGATGCCGTCGGCGACCCCGCGACCCATGCGCATCTGCTGGAGTTCGACACCGTCCATGGCCGGTGGGACGCCGCGTTTTCGCATGACGCGGAGGCCGTGACGATCAATGGCACACGGCTGCCCTTCATCGGCACGCGCGACCTCGGGGCGCTGCCGCTCGACGGGGTGGATGTGGTCATCGACTGCACCGGCGTGTTCAAGACGCAGGCCAGGCTCGCCCCCGATTTCGACGGCGGCGTCAAGCGGGTTGTGGTCTCGGCCCCGGTCAAGGACGGGCCGACGGCCAATATCGTCTATGGCGTCAATCACGAGACCTACGACCCCGAGGCGCACAGGATCGTCACCGCCGCCTCCTGCACGACGAATTGCCTGGCCCCCGTGGTCAAGGTCATCCACGAGGGGATCGGCATCCGCCACGGCTCGATCACCACGATCCATGACGTGACAAACACGCAAACCATCGTCGACCGCCCGGCCAAGGATCTGCGTCGCGCGCGCTCGGCGCTCAATTCGCTCATCCCCACGACGACGGGCAGCGCGACCGCGATCACGCTGATCTATCCCGAGCTCACGGGCCGGTTGAACGGCCATGCGGTGCGGGTGCCGCTGCTGAACGCGTCGCTGACCGATTGCGTGTTCGAGGTGGCCCGCGACACCACGGAGGACGAGGTCAACGCCCTCTTCAAGACCGCCGCCGAGGGGCCGCTTGCGGGGATCCTGGGCTACGAGGAGCGCCCGCTGGTCTCGGCCGATTACACCAACGACACCCGCTCCAGCATTGTCGATGCGCCCTCGACCATGGTTGTGAACGGCACCCAGGTGAAGATCTATGCCTGGTATGACAACGAGATGGGCTATGCGCATCGGCTGGTCGATGTGGCGCTGATGGTCGGGGCCGCGCCGTGAGCGACCCGGCTGATCGGCCCCCGTCGCTGTCGGCCTATATCGCCGTCACCGCCGCCTATTGGGCCTTCATGCTGACCGATGGCGCGCTCAGGATGCTGGTGCTGCTGCATTTCCATGAGCTTGGGTTTTCGCCGCTGCAACTGGCCTGGCTCTTCGTGCTTTACGAGGTCGCGGGGATGATCACCAACCTCTCGGCGGGCTGGATCGCGGCGCGGTTCGGGCTGACCTCGACGCTTTACGCGGGGCTGGCCTTGCAGGTTGCGGCGCTTGTGGCGCTGGCGCAGCTTGACCCCGGCTGGACGCTGACGGCGTCGGTGGTGTTCGTCATGGCGGTGCAGGGCGCGAGCGGCGTGGCCAAGGATCTCGCCAAGATGTCGTCGAAATCCGCCGTCAAGCACCTCGCCCCGACCGCGCAGGGCGGGCTCTTTCACTGGGTCGCGATCCTGACGGGGTCGAAGAACGCCGTGAAAGGCGTGGGGTTTTTCCTGGGCGCGGCGCTCTTGGCGGGGATCGGCTTTGTCGCGTCGGTGCTGGCGATGGCCGCCGTGCTGGCGGTGATCCTGGTGGCGGTGTGGCTGGCGATGCCGCCGGGGCTGCCCAGAGGCCGCCGGGGCGTGCAGATGAAGGAGGTCTTCTCCACCTCGGCCAATGTGAACCGGCTCAGCGCGGCGCGGGTGTTCCTCTTCGGCGCGCGCGATGTCTGGTTCGTGGTCGGCATCCCCGTCTATTTCTACGCCGTGCTGTCGGATGGCAGCGAGGCGGGCAACCGCGCCGCCTTCTTCCTGATCGGGGGCTTCATGGCCACCTGGACCATCCTCTACGCCGCCGTGCAGGCCAGCGCGCCGAGGCTCCTGCGCGCCCGCACCCGCCCCGAGGCGGAGCTGATCCGCGCTGCCCGTGGATGGGCCTGGACACTTGCGGTCATCCCCGCCGCCCTCAGCCTCGCCGCGCTGCTGGCGCCCGGTCCGGCCCCGTGGCTGACCGCGACGCTGGTCGTGGGGCTTTTGGCCTTCGGCGCGGTCTTCGCGGTGAACTCCTCGTTGCATTCCTACCTCATCCTCGCCTTCACCCGCGCCGAGAGGGTGACGATGGATGTCGGCGTCTACTACATGGCCAATGCCGCGGGCCGGCTGGCGGGCACGGTCCTGTCGGGCCTCTCCTATCAACTGGGCGGTCTGGCCTTGATGCTTGGGCTGGCCGGCGCGATGGTGGCGGGCGCAGGGTTTGCGGCGGGCCGCTTGACCCCCGACCCCGCAGAGGAGCCTGCGATATGAGCCTTTTCGAACGCTACCTGTCGCTCTGGATCGCGCTGGCCATCGTGGCGGGCATAGCACTTGGCAGCGCGGCCCCCGGCCTTGTCACGGCAATCGCGGCGGCGGAACTGGCCCGCGTCAACCTGGTCGTCGCGGTGCTGATCTGGGCCATGGTCTACCCGATGATGGTGGGCGTCGATCCCGGCAGCCTGCGCGACGTGGTCAAGCAGCCCAAGGGCCTGGCGATCACGCTGGCGGTCAACTGGCTGATCAAGCCCTTCACCATGGCGGCCCTGGGCGTGCTCTTTTTCGAGGTGGTCTTCGCCGACCTGATCGCGCCTGCCGATGCGCAGCAATATATCGCGGGTCTGATCCTTCTGGGGGCCGCGCCCTGCACCGCGATGGTCTTCGTCTGGTCGCAGCTGACGCGCGGCGACGAGGGCTACACGCTGGTGCAGGTCTCGGTGAACGATGTGGTCATGGTCTTCGCCTTCGCGCCGATCGTGGCCTTCCTGCTCGGGGTCACCGACATCGTGGTGCCATGGGGAACGCTGGTCCTTTCCGTCATCCTCTTCATCGCGCTGCCGCTGGCGGCGGGGCTGCTGACCCGCCGCCGCCTGGGTCACGCCGCCCGGATCGAGGCGTTCCGCGAGCGCATCAAGCCCTGGTCCATGGTCGGCCTGATCGCGACGGTGGTGATCCTTTTCGGGCTCCAGGGACAGGTGATCCTGGACCGCCCGCAGGTGATCGCGCTGATCGCGGTGCCGATCTTGATCCAGTCCTACGGCATTTTCGCGCTGGCCTATACGGCGGCCTTCGCGCTGCGCGTACCGCACCGGATCGCGGCCCCTTGCGCCCTGATCGGCACGTCGAATTTCTTCGAGCTTGCGGTCGCCGTGGCAATCAGCCTTTTCGGCCTCAACTCGGGTGCGGCGCTGGCCACGGTGGTGGGCGTGCTGGTCGAGGTGCCGGTGATGCTGTCGCTGGTGGCCTTCGCCAACCGCACGCGGGCGCGCTTTGCCTGAGACGGGCAGGGCGGTTCACCGTCTGCGTCCGGCCCGGTCCCGCCCCTTTCGGCAAGGATGTGTGACCTTGTCACCGACGGCGCGCGCGTCCTCGGGCGATACTTGCGCGAGTCAGCAGAGGAGGATGAGATGAACCGCAGAAAATTCCTCAACATCGCGATGGCCGGTGGGGCGGCGGCAGCGCTGGCGCCGGGCCCGGGCGACGCGCAGGTCGCACCGGTCGAGACCTCGGCCCGGATCGTCATCATCGGGGCAGGGGCGGCGGGCACGGCGCTGGCCAACCGGCTGGTGCGGCGGCTGGACGGGGCCGAGATCACGCTGATCGACCCGCGCCACGATCACCTCTACCAGCCCGGCCTCACGCTTGTGGCGGCAGGGCTGAAACCGGCGGGTTACGTGGTCTCGGACACCGCCGGGTGGCTGCCCGAGGGCGTTACCTGGCTGCCCGAACGGGTGGCCGCCGTCGATGCCGAGGCCAGGACGGTCTCGACCGAAAGCGGGCAGAGGCTGGATTATGACTGGCTTGTCGTGGCCCCCGGCCTGGTGCTGGATCACGACGCCATCGAGGGCTTCAACCTCGACATGGTGGGACAGGACGGGATTGGCGCGCTCTATGCCGGACCGGAACACGCCGCGCGCACCTGGGCTGCGGCCAGCCGCTTCGCGGAGGAGGGCGGCACCGGCCTCTTCACCCGCCCTGCGACCGAGATGAAATGCGCGGGCGCACCGCTGAAACACACCTTTCTGATCGACGATATCGGTCGGCGGGCGGGCAACGCGGGCCGCATGAACATGATCTATGCCGCGCCGCAATCCGCGCTTTTCGGGGTGCCCATCGTGGCCGAGAAGGTGCGGATGCTGTTCGAGGATCGCGGCGTCGAGACGATGATGAACCGGACCCTGACCGCGATCGACGCGGGCGCCAGGCGCGCGACATTCGCCGTCGATGGCGGCACCGAAGAGGTCGATTATGATTATATCCACGTCATCCCGCCGCAGCGCGCGCCGGATTTCGTGGTGCAGTCGGGGCTGGCCTGGGCAGACCGCTGGACCGATCAGGGATGGGTCGAGGTGGACATGCAGACGCTGCGCCACCTGCGCCACCCCGAGATCTTCGCCCTGGGCGATGTCGCGGGCGTGCCCAAGGGCAAGACCGCCGCATCGGTCAAGTGGCAGGTGCCGGTGGTCGAGGATCACCTGGTCGCCGCCATCGAGGGCCGCGAGGGCACCGCCACCTATAATGGCTACACCTCGTGCCCGATGATCACCCGGATCGGCCGCGCGATGCTGATCGAGTTCGATTACCGCAACAACCTGGTCCCGTCCTTCCCCGGCATCATCGCGCCGCTGGAGGAGCTTTGGATCAGCTGGCTGATGAAGGAGGTCGCGCTGAAACCCACCTATAACGCCATGCTGCGCGGCCGGGCCTGAGGAGGAGGAGGAAGACGACATGCAAGAACTGACCCATGAAACCATGACCGCGGTCTTCGAGGAGATCTTCGGGCGCAGCCTGTTCTGGCTGATGGTGGCGGCGGTGGCGCTGATCACGCTTGGCTACATCTATGTCCTGGTGCGGGACCGGGCGGTGAGCTGGCGGAAATTCCTGCTGGCGCAACTGTCGATGCCTCTTGGGGCGGTGCTGGCCGTCTGGTTCGTGATGGCGATGACCCGCTCGCGCCTGTCCGACATCGGCGGCCCGGTGGATGTGATGCTGCTGCTCGGCATTGCCGCCCTGGGGGCCGTCGGAATGGCCATCCTTGTCTATACCGTCGAGGCGCTGATCGGATCGCGCCGCACGACAGGCGGCGGCGATGTCCGATAGCGCGGCGACACGCGCAAGGGGCCTGCCATGACCGCGCTGAACGAGGGCACGGCGGTCGCGGCAGGCGACATGGGCTCGGGGTGTGACCTTTCGGCAGGTTGCCCGCCGGTTCGGAGTTGGGCGGCATCCGCCAGCCGGAATAAAGCCGACCTGCGACGAACCGACCGGAAAAAACGTTTCAAACTGGCGCCCCCGGCCCCTATCTGGAGGGAGTATCCTGACGGCCTGACGGGCCGTATCGCCAAGAGAGACGATTGCATGGGGACCAAGGGGCAGAACACCGCCAACTGGATCGACAATTTCAAGGGGCTCGGGGGGCTGCCGGACGATCTGCGCGCCGAGCTCGAGGCCGGCAGCGAGATCGTCTCGGTTCCCTCGGGCACGGTGATATTCTCGCCGGGGCAGACGGCGGACAACCTGTGGCTGCTGCTGGACGGGACGGTGCGGGTTCAGCAGAAATCCGAGACCGGGCGCGACGTGTTCCTCTACCGGGTCCATGCCGGTGACAGCTGCGTGCTGACCACGGCCTGCATGCTGGCTTTCGAGGATTACTCGGCCGAGGGCACCGCCGAGACCGATGTCACCGCCGTTGCGATCCCGCGCCGGGTCTTCGACGACCTGGTCGCGAGATCGCCCGTCTTCCGCACCTTCGTCTTCACCGCCTATTCGCGGCGCATCACCGACCTGTTCACCCTGATCGACGATATCGTATTCCAGCGCATGGATGTGCGCCTGGCCGCGCGGCTGCTGGAGCTTGCCGATGCGGACGGCATCGTCCACGCCACCCATGCCATGCTGGGAACCGAGCTTGGCACCGCGCGCGAAGTGGTGTCGCGCACCCTGTCCGAGTTTCACCGTCGCGGCTGGATCGAACAGGCCCGCGGCGAAGTGCGCCTGACCGACCGGGACGGGCTGGACCGTCTTGTGAAGACCTCTGGCGCGCAAGACTGAAACCCGCGATTTCAGGGTCTGTGACCAAGTCACCAAACTCTTCCGGGCCGGTCTGCTAGACCTTTGAAAACGATTCCCGAAGGAGGAGACGACATGACGAGGAATATGGGAAGGACCGACCGCGGCGCGCGCCTTGCGGTCGCAACGCTTTTGCTGGTTCTGGTGTTCGGCCTCGGTGTTCCGGGGGGTGGCCTGCTGGGCTGGCTCGCCGTGATCGTGGCCGCGATCATGGCTGTCACGGCTTTCGCGGGCCATTGTCCGCTCTACCGTGTCTTCGGTCTCCGGACCTGCGGGCTGAACCAATGATCGAGACCGCGTTCACCCCGCTGGCCTCGTTGTCGGGCGGCATCCTGATCGGTGTCGCCTCGACCCTGCTGATGCTGACGCTTGGACGTGTGATGGGGGCCACCGGCATCCTGGTCGGCCTGATCCAGCCCGCGACGTCCCGCGACTTTGCCTGGCGCGCGGCGCTTCTGGCCGGAATGGTCACCGGGCCCGCCCTGGTCTGGCTGGTCTCGGGCGAGATGCCCGCCATCGAGGTCCCGATCTCGACCGCAGCACTTGTCATCGGCGGTCTCATCGTCGGGGTCGGCGTCAGCTTCGGGTCGGGCTGCGCCTCGGGTCATGGCGTCTGCGGCATGGCGCGGCTCAGCCCGCGCTCCATCGTGGCGACGCTGACCTTCATGGCCGCCAGCTTCGCCACCGTCTACGTCATCCGCCACGTGATCGGGGGGTAAGCCATGAAGCTGATCGCAACCTATCTCATCGGCCTGATCTTCGGGGTCGGAATCTTGATCTCGGGCATGGCCAACCCTGCCAAGGTGCTGAATTTCTTCGACGTCGCCGGAACATGGGATCCGTCCCTGATCCTGGTGATGGGCGGCGCGCTGGTGACGACCTTCGTCGGCTACAAGCTGGTCTTCGGACGCGCGGCCCCGATCTTCGAGCGCGACTTCTCGCTGCCGGGCGTGGCCCGGATCGACGCGCCGCTGATCGGCGGCTCGATCCTCTTCGGCGTCGGATGGGGCATCGTGGGGTTCTGTCCCGGCGGGGCGCTTCCCGCGCTCGGCACCGGACGGTGGGAGGTCTTCGCCTTCACCGCCGCCCTCATCGCCGGAATCGTCCTTGCACGGGCGATCCAATCCGCCGCCGCGCGCCGCGCGCAGCAGGCCACGTGACCAAACCCAAAGGAGTGACATCATGACAGGTTACCCCGTCCGGATGGACATCAAACCCCAGGTTCAGGCCTTCTTCGACGAGGCCACCAACACGATCAGCTATATCGTGAAGGATCCCACCTCCAACGCCTGTGCGATCGTCGACAGCGTCATGGACATAGACTATGCTGCGGGCCGGATCACCTATGACCACGCGGACGAGCTGATCCGCCAGATCGAGGCCCAGGGCCTCAAGCTGGAGTGGATCATCGAAACCCATGTCCACGCGGATCACCTGTCGGCGGCACCGTATATTCAGGGCAAACTGGGCGGCAAGATCGGCATCGGCGCCAAGATCATGGTGGTCCAGGACACCTTCGGCAAGATCTTCAACGAAGGCACCGAGTTCCAGCGCGACGGCAGCCAGTTCGACGCCCTGTTCGAGGATGGCGACACCTACCAGATCGGCAACATGCCGGCCTTTGCCCTGTACACGCCCGGCCACACGCCCGCCTGCATGGTGCATGTGATGGGCGATGCGGCTTTCGTAGGCGACACGCTGTTCATGCCCGATGGCGGCTCGGCGCGGGCGGATTTTCCCGGTGGCGATGCGGGCACGCTCTACGATTCGATCCAGAAGGTGCTGGCGCTGCCCGACGAGATGCGGCTTTTCATGTGCCACGATTACGGGCCGAACGGGCGCGACATCGCGTGGGAGACCACGGTGGGCGAGGAAAAGGCCCATAATATCCATGTCGGCGCGGGCAAGACGAAGGCGGACTTCGTCAAGTTCCGGACCGAGCGCGATGCGCAGCTTGCCATGCCCCGGCTGATCATCCCGTCGTTGCAGGTGAACATGCGCGCGGGCGAGGTTCCGACCGACAGGGACGGAAATCCGATGCTGAAGGTGCCGGTGAACGCGCTGTGACAGCCCGCGCCCGCGCCTTCCCCAATCCGGAACGAGACAAGATGGACCTGAAACGACTGACACCCGAGATCGCGGTGGCCGGGCAGATCATGCCCGAGGATGTCGCGGCGATCGCCGCGGCGGGCTACCGTGCGATCATCTGCAACCGCCCCGATGACGAAGCTCCCGGCCAGCCGCCCTACGCGGCGATCGAGGCCGCGGCGCGCAAGGCCGGTATCGCCACCCGTTTTGTCCCCGTCGCCCCCGGCAAGATCGGCGCGGACGACGTTACCGCCTTCGCCGAGGCCCTGCGCGCGCTGCCCTCGCCGGTGCTGGCCTATTGCCGGTCGGGCGCGCGATCCTCGAGCCTCTGGACCCTGCACGGGGCCGCCTGAATGATCCGCAGCCTGCGCCGCCATGTTCCCCTGCTCGACTGGGCGCCCGCCTATGACCGCACGGCGTTCTCGAATGACATGATCGCGGCGCTCGTCGTCACGATCATGCTGATCCCGCAATCGCTCGCCTATGCCTTGCTCGCGGGATTGCCGCCCGAGGCCGGCATCTACGCCTCCATCGCCCCCATCGTGCTCTACGCGATCTTCGGCACCAGCCGGGCCCTGGCCGTCGGGCCGGTGGCGGTGGTCTCGCTCCTGACCGCCTCGGCGGTCGGGCAGGTCGCGGATCAGGGCACCGCGGGCTATGCCGTGGCGGCCCTGACGCTGGCGGTGCTGTCGGGCGGGTTCCTCCTGCTGATGGGGGTCCTGCGCCTCGGGTTCCTGGCGAATTTCCTCAGCCATCCGGTGATCGCGGGCTTCATCACCGCGTCGGGCATCCTGATCGCGGCGAGCCAGCTCAAGCATATCCTCGGCATCCCGGCCGAGGGCCACACCCTCCCCGAGCTCGTGCTTTCGCTTGGCGCGCATCTGGACCGGATCAACTGGATCACCGTAGCGCTCGGTCTTGCCGCCACCGGGTTTCTCTTCTGGGCGCGGGCGCATCTCAAGCCCCTGCTGCGGGCAATGGGCGCGCCCGCCCCCCTTGCGGATATCCTGACCAAGGCCGGGCCGGTCGCGGCGGTGGTGGCGACGACGCTCGCGGTCTGGGGTCTGGGTCTCGACCAGCGCGGGGTCGCCATTGTCGGCACGGTGCCGCAGGGCCTGCCGCCCCTGACCCTGCCGGGGCTGTCCCCCGACCTGCTGCGCGCCCTCGTGCTGCCCGCGATCCTGATCTCGGTCATCGGCTTTGTCGAAAGCGTTTCGGTGGCGCAGACCCTGGCGGCCAAGAAGCGTCAGCGCATCGACCCGGACCAGGAACTGATCGGGTTGGGCGCGGCCAATCTGGGCGCGGGCTTCACGGGCGGCTTTCCGGTCACCGGCGGCTTCTCGCGGTCGGTGGTGAATTTCGACGCCGGGGCCGAGACGCCCGCCGCCGGGATCTTCACCGCGCTCGGGCTGGCGATTGCGGCCGTGGCGCTGACACCGCTGGTCCATTACCTGCCCAAGGCCACCCTCGCGGCGACCATCATCGTGGCGGTTCTCAGCCTCGTGGACCTCTCGATCCTCAAGAAGACCTGGGGCTACGCGCGCGCCGATTTCGCCGCCGTCGCGGTGACGATTGTGCTGACCCTCGGCCTCGGTGTCGAGATCGGCGTGGCCGCGGGGGTTGCGCTTTCGGTGCTGCTGCATCTCTACCGGACCTCGCGGCCCCATGTCGCCGAACTGGGCCGCGTTCCGGGCACCGAGCACTTCCGCAATATCCATCGTCATTCGGTCGAGACCGACCCGACCCTGGTGAGCCTGCGCGTCGATGAGAGCCTTTATTTCGCCAATGCCCGTTTTCTCGAAGACCTGATCCAGAAACGCGTGACCGAGGGCTGCGACATCCGCAACGTGGTCTTGATGTTCTCGGCGGTGAACGAGGTCGATTATTCCGCGCTGGAAAGCCTCGAGGCGATCAACCTGCGGCTGCGCGACATGGGCGTCGGCCTGCATCTGTCCGAGGTCAAGGGCCCGGTGATGGACCGGCTGCACCGCAGCGATTTCCTTACCGCCCTGAACGGCCAGGTGTTCCTGTCGCAATACGAGGCATGGACCCGCCTGGCCCCGTCATCCGCGCCCGCCGCCGCAAGCGCAATCTGACGGAACCGGATGGCGACCTCTGCCCTCCACGTCCCGTAACCCGATTTCTCGGAGATCTGTAATGATCGGCGACGCGCCGCGTCCTTGCATGACGGCAGCCCGGGCGTTGGCGTGATTGTGCCGCAGAGATCAAACCCCTAACCTGATTGGGATTCGAGAGCCCCATAGGAGGTGCCAAGGATGAGCGAGCTTTCCCAATACGCGATCCTTTTCGGGCTGAGTATCGGTGTATTCGGTCTCGTGCTCAGCCTTTACGGTCTGGCGCGGGCCATCGGGCGGGCGCGGGCGGAACCCGGCAAGGACGTGCCCGCCACCGCCGGTACCTTGTCGCGCGATCCGGTCTGGGTGCGCTATCATGCGCGCTATGCCGGTTACGCGCTGCTGTTCCTGGCCTTCGATATGGAGATGGCGTTCATGTATCCCTGGGCTGTGGTCTACCGCGAGGAAGGGCTGATCGCCTTGCTCGACATGGGGGTATTCCTGGCGATCCTGTTCCTGGGCCTGCTCTATGGCTGGAGCCAGGGCGCGTTGAGGCGGCAATGACCTTGGCCGGGGCGCGCGAGGGCGCGATGTCCGGGATCAGGCGGGCGGTCGCGGCGGCCATGGCGCGCGATCTGTCGGCCTTCGTGCTGCCCGGCCCCTCTGTCGCGCGGGCGATGGGGCTCGATCTGGCCGGGTCGCACCTGCGGGTCGTGGGCACGCCGCGTCATGCCAACGTGCTGATCCTCGTCGGCCCCCTGCCTGACGGTCTGCGCGATGCCGCCGCCGTTACCTACGCGCAGATGCCGCGCCCGCGCGCGATCCTGACACTGGGCGCGGGCGACATCGCCCCGTTGCCCGATGCGGACGTGTCGGCCCCGCCGACACGGGCCGGGCTGCGATCCGGGCTGGCCGATCTGCGCCGCGTGATCGCCGCGGGCGCGTTTCGGACGGACAGCGGGGAGTTTACCGCCCCCGCACTTGAGGTGCGTGTGGAATACACCTGCCCGATGCACCCCGAAATCATCCGCGACGCCCCCGGAGACTGCCCCAAATGCGGCATGACGCTGGTGCCGCGCGAAACGGCGTCCGATGGACATGGTGGGCACGGTGGCCACGACATGCCCCAGGAGGACAGGCCAAGCCCCGCCGAACACGCGCATGCGGGCCAAGCCGAGGACGCGGGCGGGGCGGGGGCATATACCTGCCCGATGCACCCCGAGGTGATCAGCGATGCACCGGGCAAGTGCCCCAAATGCGGCATGTTTCTGGTGAAGGCGGAGGAGGGGGAAAGCCACGGTCACGGGCATAGGCATGGGCATGGCGGTCACGGTCACGGGCATGGCAGCGAAGCGCACGGAGCGCACGGAGCGCACGGTGCGCATGGGCATGGCGATCACGGCGGTCATGGCAAACAGCAGGACCATTCCGGCCACGATGGCCACGATGGCCACGATGGGCATGCCGGACATGGCGGCCACTCCAAGGCCGCTATCGACGGGATCGAGCCGCATTTCATGTCGATGGTCGAACTGACAGAAGGCCAGCCGCGCAGCAGCGACGGGTTGCAGATGGACTGGATCGAGGTGCCGTTCGGGCCGTTCTTTCCCGGCCTGCCCGCAGGGCTGCGCCTGACCCTGACGCTGGACGGCGATACCGTGGCGGGCAGCGAGGCCAGGAGCCTTGTGGGCAGGGCGGAGCTGGTGGATGGTCCGCAGATGACGGCGGGCGATTTCGTCGGCCGTCTGGCCGCGATGATGCCGCTCGGCCCGGTGGCCTATCGCACGCTGGCCTGCGCGGCGATCGAGGAGGCCTCCCGCGCCGACCCCGGCCAGGACGCGCGCCGTGGCCGCGCCGCCGCCGTGGAACGCGAGCGGATCGCAAGCCACCTGGGCTGGCTGGCCGAGTTCGGCCTGCAGTCGGGGTTTCTCTGGCTCGCCGCGCGGGCCAGGGCGTTGCAATTGGCTGTTCAAGGCGCTGACATTGACGGGATCGCCGCGCAGGCCGGGGCGATCAGGGCGCTGATCCGCCGGGTCGAGACAGCGCCGCTGATGCGGATGCGGCTGGGACGCATCGCGCGCATCGGCAAGGACGCCCCGGCCAGCGGCCCCGTGGACCGGGCGCGGGGTGTCGGGTCGGATGCCCGCGCGGGCGATCCAACGCTGATTGCCCTCGGGTTCGAGATGTGCGTCCGAGAGGGCGGGGATGCGCTGGCCCGGCTGCGCCTTCGCTGCGATGAGATCGCCCAGAGCCTCGACCTGATCGCGGCGGCCGGGAGGATCGCCGTGCCGGAGGTGCCGGATGTGGAAACGGTGTCGGGCGAGGGCGCGGCAACCATCGAAACACCGCGCGGCGCGGCGCGGCTGCGCGTGAAGCTGACCGATGGCAAGGTGGTCGAGGCCGAGCTCGACACGCCGTCAGACGTGAACATCGCCCTTGTCGAAACGGTGACGGCGCAGCGGGAACTGGGCGATGCCTTGGCCGCTGTCGCCTCGCTCGACCTGTCGCCCTGGGAGGTGCGTGGATGAGCATTCTTGTCGTTCTCCTGTCGCTCGCCGCCGGGGCCTACGCGCTGGCCGTCATCGAACGATGGGCCGTGCACGGGCACCTGAGCCTGACCGGTCCGGCCTGGGCCGCACTCGCGCTTCTGGGGCGGGAATCGCTGCTGGCGCGCAAATCCGACCGGTTGTTCTTTGAGCTTGGGCCGGTGCTGCTATTGGTGGCGGGGCTGATGGCGGTGGCGGTGATCCCGCTGGCGCCGGGGCTCATCATCACCGACCTGGCCACCGGGGCGCTGTTTCTGAACGCCGCGCTGGCCTATGTGCTGGTGGCGCTGATCATGGCCGGTTGGGGTCCGAACGGGGCCTACGCCATGATCGCGGGCTGGCGGTTCCTGGGCCAGTTCATTGCCTATGCCATGCTGATCGTGATGCCGATCACCGCCGTCGCCATGCGGGCGGAGTCGCTCTCGACGGTTGAGATCGTCACCTCGCAGGAACAACTCTGGAACGTGCTTTACCAGCCGATGGGGTTCATCCTCTTCGTCGTGGCGGCGATGGGGCTGGCCTGGTTGCCGCCGCTGGACCTGCCCGATGCGACCGGCGAATTGGCCGGAGGCGTCGAGGCGGAGTATACCGGCGTGCGGCTGGCTGTGCTGCGGCTGGCGCGGATGGTCATCATCCTGGCGCTGGCCGGGGCGACCGTGACCTTCTACCTGGGCGGCTGGCTTGGCCCGTGGCTGCCGCCCTGGGCCTGGAGCGCGATCAAGATCCTGGCCGTGGCGGCGGCCATGCTGAGCATCGGGCGCTACATGCCGCGCATCCGCGAGGCGCGCTATCTGGCGCTGAGCTGGAAGCTGGGGATCTCGCTGGCGTTGGCCAATATCTTTGTCGTGGGCGTGATCGCGCTGGTGGTGCCGATATGACGGTTCAGATGATCTTTCTGGCGTTCTTCGGCGGCGCGGCTGTGTGGTTCGGCGTCGTGGTCTTCCGCACCCATTCGATGGTGCGCTCGGCGCTGGCGCTGCTGTTCTCGCAAACCGCGATCGGGGCGATGTTCCTGGTCATGCAGGCCGAGTTTCTGGGCGTGTTGCAGATCATGATGATGGCCACCGAGATGAGCGTGATGGCGATCTTCATGGTGATGTTCATGATGGATCCGGGCGGCATGGGCAAAATGGACATGACGCACCAGAAACGCCTGTCGCTCTGGGCCGGGGGCATCGGGCTGCTGGCCGCCTTGCTGCTGGTCTGGCTGCCCGATTGGAGTCCGGTCGCTCTGTCGGTGCCCGGTGCGCATGAACAGGCCGCCGATCTGGGCCGCGAATTGCTGGGCCGGTCGATGTTCATCTTCCAGTCGGCGGGGCTGACCATCCTGACGGCGATGATCGCGGCCACGATGGTGGCCATCGTCCCCAACGCGGAGCAGGGCAAATGATTGTGGAACTTCTGATCGCTCTCAGCGTCGGTGCGGGGCTGTTCGGTGTCGGGCTCTACGGCGCGCTGAGCCAGACCAACCTGGTGATGATCGTCATGGGGGTCGAACTGATCCTGGCCGCGGCCCTGGTCAACCTCGTGGCCTTCTGGCGTTACCTGCATCCCGACGAGCCTGCGGGTCAGATGTTCGTGCTGATCGTCATGGCGGTGATGGCGGTCGAGATGGCGGTGGCCTTCGGTATCGCCATCGCCCGGTTCCGGGTGCGCGGCTCGGTCGAGATGGAAGAAGCGCGCGAGTTGAAGGGATGACGATGCTGGCACTCACCCTCCTCGCGCCGCTTCTGGCGGGGCTCGCGGCGCTGGCGCTGCGCCGCGCACCCGAAGCGATTGCGCTGGCGAGCGTTGGCCTCGGGTTTCTGGCGGCGATGGCGGTTCTAGCGGGCGCGATTGCCGGCGATGCGGTGGAACTGGTCCTGCCGGGCCTG
Organism: Alterinioella nitratireducens; assembly: GCF_013155465.1. Lineage (GTDB taxonomy): Bacteria > Pseudomonadota > Alphaproteobacteria > Rhodobacterales > Rhodobacteraceae > Alterinioella > Alterinioella nitratireducens. Next base: position 37,107 of record NZ_JABJVX010000003.1, read on the forward strand.
CCGCAAATGCCGTTGCGGCTGGTCGTGACGCCGCTGACGGCGGTCATTTCGACCATGGTGGCGACGGTGGCGGCCTGCGTAGTGGTCTATGCGGTCGGTTACATGCGCAGCGACCCCGAAAGGCCGCGCTTTTTCGGCATCCTGCTGCTGTTTGTCGCCGCGATGCAGGCGCTGGTTCTGGCGGGCGACTGGATCACCGTGCTGGCCGCGTGGGAGTTGATCGGCTTTTCCAGCTATCTGCTGATCGGCTTCTGGCATGGCCGTGACGGCGTGCCCGGTGCCGCGACGCGGGCGTTTCTCTATACCCGCAGCGCCGATCTGGGGCTTTATCTGGGGATTTTCGTTCTGATCGGCTGGGCCGGCAGCTCGGAGATTTCGGCCACGCTGGCGATCACCGGCACACCGGCGCTGGTCGCCGGAGTGTTGTTGCTGATCGGCGCGATGGGCAAATCGGCGCAGGTGCCGTTGCAGGACTGGTTGCAGCGCGCCATGGCGGGGCCGACGCCGGTTTCGGCGCTGCTGCATTCCGCGACGCTGGTGGCGGCGGGGGCGATCCTGCTGATCCGGGTGGCGCCGATGTTGTCCGGCGGGGCTTTGCTGGCAATCGGGCTGGTGGGCGGCATAACGGCGGTCGTTGCCGGTCTGATCGCGCTGGCCGAGCGGGATCTGAAGCGGCTGCTGGCTGCCTCGACCTCCAGCCAGTACGGCCTGATGCTGCTGGCCATCGGCGCGGGCGTTCCGGTGGCGGCGCTGCTGCACCTGATCGCCCATGCGGCGATCAAGAGCACGCTGTTTCTGGGCGCGGGCGTGTTCCAGCATGACCGCGACAGCACCGACATGGAGGCGGTTGCGGGCGCGGGCCGGTCAAGACCTCTGATCCTGACGGGTTTCGGTCTTGCCGCGCTGGCGTTGGCGGGCATCCCGCCGCTGGCCGGGTTCTTTTCAAAGGACGCGATCCTTGCCGCCGCGCTGGCCGCCCCCGGTGCTGCGTGGCTGGCACCACTGGCGCTGGCGGGGACGGTGCTGACCGGGGCCTATATGGCGCGGGCGCTGCGGGTGCTGTGGTGGGGCGAGGCGCAGCCCGTTTCCGGCAGGGGCATGGGCTGGATGTCTGCGGGCATGGCGGTGCTGACGGCGCTGGCGGCGGGGCTTGGGTTCGCCTTCGTGCCGCTGGAACATCTGCTGGGCGCTGAACTGCCGCCGGAAGGAACCGCGATGATCCTCGGGCTCGTGGCGGCGCTGAGCGGCCTGGTGCTGGGATGGTTCGTGACACCCGCCCGCCTGATGGGGCCGGTTCTGCCCTGGGCGCAGCGCGGCTTTGCCGTCGCGGGCGGGATGGACGGGCTGGTGCTGCGCCCGACACTCGCCATCGCCGCCGCCTGCGAGCGGTTTGAACGGCACCTGCTGGCCGCGCAGCTCGGCCTTGTGCGCGTCCTCGGCCTTGGCACCGCATCCCGCACCGAGGCAGCCGACAATCGCCTTTACGCCGCGACCCTCGATCTGGGCCGGTTGAACCTGCGCTTGGGTGACAGCGCCGAGACCACCGACACAAAAGGCATCGACGGGCTGATCTTCGGCCTTGTCGACCGGACAATCGCCGCCGGTCGCCGCCTGCGCCTGCTGCAAAGCGGGCTGATCCACCGCGAACTCGCCCTGACTGTCATGGGCATTGCCGTCATCGCGGCGGTGCTGCTGATCTTACCGATATCCTCCTGAAGAAAGACCAATTCATGCCGCTTCTCTCGATCTCCGTCTTTCTGCCGCTCCTCGGTGGATTGCTGTTGATGGCGCTGCCGAACAGGTCGGCCCGTATCGCGCATGGCGTTTCCATCGCCACGACCGGGCTGACCTTCCTTGTGACGCTGGCCATCTGGGCGCGGGGCACGCTTCCGGGCGGTTTCGCGCAGGTCGAGGAGATCGCATGGATCCCGGCCATTGGTGCCGCCTACCGGCTGGGCATCGACGGGCTGAGCCTGCCGCTGATCGTGCTGACCTCGCTGCTGTTTTTCCTGTCGGCGATCTATGCCGCGCGGATCACCGACCGCCCGGCGGTCTTTGTCGCGCTGATGCTGATGCTGGAAACCGCCTCGATCGGCACCTTCGCGGCGCTGGATGCGCTCCTGTTCTACGTCTTCTTCGAGGTGTCGCTGGTGGGCATGTATTTCATGATCGTCGGCTGGGGCTATGAAGAGCGCCAGCGCGCCGGGTTGATGTTCTTCATCTACACGCTTCTGGGCTCGCTGCCGCTGTTGCTGGCGATCATCGGGCTCTATCTGGCCACCGGCACCTTTGACATGCGCCTGTGGATCGAGACCCCGCCGCTGACGGGCCTCGCGGCAATGCTGGCGCTGATCGCGATGCTGTTCACCTTCGCGGTCAAGATCCCGAGCTTTCCGGTGCATACCTGGCTGCCGGCGGCCCATGTGCAGGCCCCGACCGTCGGCAGCGTCATCCTGGCGGGCGTGATGCTGAAATTCGGCACCTATGGCCTCGTGCGCTTCGCATTGCAGATGACGCCTGACGCCTTTGCGCGGGCCGGTCTGGTGGTGCTGGCCTTCGGCGTGTTCAGCGCGCTTTACGGGGCTTTCGTCGCGCTGGCGCAGTCGGATCTGAAGAAGATGATCGCCTACACCTCGGTCAACCACATGGGCTATGTGGTGATCGGCGTGTCGGTGGCGGCGCTGACGCTGGACCCCGATCTGCGGGCGGTTGCGCTCAATGGGGCCACCTTGCAGATGGTCAGCCACGGCATCGTCACCGGGGCGCTGTTCTTCCTTGTCGGCATGTTGCAGTCGCGCGCCCATAGCCGCGAGATGGCGGATTTCGGGGGGTTGCTGGGGCAGGTGCCGTGGCTGGGCTGGGCATTTATCCTATCGGCCTTCGCCTCGCTGGGACTTCCGGGGCTGGCGCATTTCCCGGCCGAGTTCCAGATTTTCCTGGCCACGCTGAACGCGCAGCCCTGGGCCATCGTCGCGATCATTGCCATCGTGGTGACGGCGGGTCTGTATCTGCGCGCCATCGCGGCGGTATTCCTGGGCGAGCGGAACGAGAAATGGGCGGCGATGCCCGATCTCGACCGGGGCGAGATGCTGGCCATCGTGCCGCTGCTTGTCCTCATCATCGTGATCGGGGTCGCGCCATCGTGGTTGCTGAACATGATCGACGCGACGATGCGGGCGCTGCAATTCTGATGGCGCGCGACCTGTCATTTCTGTTTCCCGAGCTGCTGCTGGCCTCCACGGTGGTGCTGATGCTGGTGGCCGAGATGCTGCGCGCGCCGCGTCTGGCGCTGGCGTTCGGGCTGATCGGGCTGGGCCTGTCCACCGCGCTGACCCTTCCGCTGCTGGAGGCCGATACGAGCGTCTTCGGCGGCACCTACCGCGTCGATCTGCTGTCGGGCTGGGCCAAGCTGATCTTGCTGCCGGGCACCGCGCTGGCGCTTTTGATGACGCGGGCCGAGATCGCCGGGAAGGACCGCGAGGGCAGCGTTTATGTGCTGCTGTGCCTGGTGACGCTGGGGGCGCTGATGCTGGCGGGCGGCGGCGACATGATGCTGCTGGTCCTTGGTGTGGTGCTGACGGGGCTGGGATCCTTCGCGATGGTGGCCTGGCCGCGCGACGATGCCGCGACCGAGGCAGCGATGAAATACCTGGTCTTCGGGGCCGTCACCGGATCGGTGATGATCTACGGGCTGACCTTCTGGTTCGGTGGTGCCGGATCGACGCTATTTTCCGAGCTTGGTGCGCTTCAGGACAAGCCGCTGATTGCGCTGGCGGGCCTGGTCGCGGTGCTGATCGGGCTGGGCTACAAGGCGGCGCTGGTGCCGTTCCAGTTCTGGGCGCCTGACGCCTATGACGGCGCCCCGGTCTCGGTCGCGGCGTTCCTGTCGGTCATCACCAAGGTGGCCGCGATTTTTGCCTTCGCGCAGGTGCTGCGCGATCTGCCGGTCGCCACCGGCTGGCCCGTCGTCGTCGCGCTGATCGCGGCGGTGACGATGACATTCGGCTACCTGGCGGCCCTGGTGCAGAGCAATGTGGTGCGGCTGCTGGCCTATTCCTCGGTGGCGCAGGCGGGCTATTTCATGCTTGGGATCGTAGCGCTTGGCACCAGCCCGCTGGCCCTGCCATCGGTGATCGTGTTCGGCGCGGCCTATGTGGCGATGAACCTCGGGGCCTTTGCCGTCATCATGGTCGCGGGGCGCGATCTGGACGATTTCAAGGGGTTCGGCCGCGCGCGCCCGGTGATCGGCGTGGCCATGGTCGTGTTTCTGCTGTCGCTCACCGGTATTCCGCCGCTCTTCGGCTTTGTCGGCAAGGTGCTACTGTTCGGGGCCGCGATCGAGGCGGGCTATCTGTGGCTGGCGGTGATCGGCATCCTCAACAGCGTGTTGGCGCTGGCGGTCTATCTGCGCATCGTGGTGCCGATGTATCAGGCGCGCGAGGGCGAAGCGGTTCGGGCGGAGGTCGCGCTGCCGCTATTGGTCGTGCTCGGGGCGACCGCGCTGGTCACGGCGCTGATGGGGCTGTTCGCGGGGGTCTTTCCCGGCTGAATCAACCGGGCGATTGTGACGCCAGGAGCGTCACGACTTGAGAGCGACCGCAGCGGATGCAACCGCGATTGCCACGTTCGCCCCAAACGGGGCAAGGGTGCGAGACAAACCGGGCTTTCGCGGCCCCCGCACCAATGTCAGGCCCGGGCCAGCGACCCGTGACAATAGCAGCCATGAATGGCAGAAGATTAAGCCAAGTACCCACGGAGGGACTGCTGAAGCCCGTGACGAAAGGAGTCAACGATGCGAGATTTGCTTGAAGATTCCGGTTGGATGACCCGGTTGGGCGTTTTTGCGACGCTCTTTCTTGGCATGGCGTTCTTCGGAAGTGGAACGCCGACTGCGAAGATCGTCACCGCCGAGTTCCCCTTGTTCCTGGCGCCGTTTTTGCGACTGCTGGCGGCAGCGATACTGACCACTCCACTGCTGATCGCCTATCGGAAGGAACTCCATGAAATCAGCAAGAGCAACTGGCTGCTCATCGCAGGTATCGGGTCGATCGGACTGGTCGCTTTCAGCCTCTTTCTGATGACCGGAATGAAAATGGTGAGCGGGGTCATTGGCGCGATGGTGATGAGCCTCAGTCCTGCCGCTGTTGCGGTCGGTGCCTCCGTTTTCCTGGGCGACCGACTGGGCCCCCGCAAGCTGATCGCGGTTGCGTTGTCTGTCTCTGGCGTTGTGATCATCAATCTCGCGGGCGAGTCGCTGCAGGCGCAAAGCCTTTCGACGATGGTTCTGGGAAGCCTGCTCGTTTTCGGTGCCGTCTGCAGTGCCACGGCCTATTCGCTCTTTGCCAAGAAGGCGACAAAACAGGTGAGGCCGGTCCTGCTCATACCTTTGGCGGCGTGGATTGCGACACTGCTTTTCGCGATTCCAGGTCTTTATCAGGCGGCCAACTTCGACTTTTCACAGCCGACGCTCGAACACTGGATCGCGCTTCTATGGTGGGGGATCGGCCCTTTCGGTATCGGGACCATGCTGTGGTTCGCGGGATTGGCGCGCGTGCGGGCCAGCATCGCCTCCGGTTTCATGGGCGTCATGCCGGCAAGCGGTCTGGTTGTTTCCTACGTCTGGCTTGGCGATCCATTCTACTGGATTCACGTGATGGGCTTCGCCTTCGTTCTCGGCGGTATCCTTATGGTGGCTTGGGCGCATCAAGTCGGCGAGAAGAGAGCCAAGGAAAAGGGAAAGGAATTCAGCGGATACAGCACATATCCATGCTGACTGGAATCATGCGACACCGTTCGTCCGCAAGCCTGGCGCAAAAGGTTCGGATGCGTCCGTTTTTCGGCTGGACCGCGTCGATGTAGGATCCAACTTCCCAACCGCGAAACATGTCCAGGAAACGAAGCGGCGACGGCGCAACTGCCGAAAGCCGTGCAAGCCGCGAAGCTCGTGTCATTATCAAGGATGTCGCACGGTTTGCGCCAAAGCTCTGATCGGGCTTTTTATGCAGTGATCGAGTCCGCCATCCGCTCCGCCTTTCCGGGATCGAGCAGCGCGCCGATTTCGGCATATGCGCGGCGGGTGGCCACGGCCCCCGCGGCGATGCAGTGGCGCTTGTGTCCGAACTCGAGCGTCCCGATCGACTGCCCGAAATCGGGGCGGATCACCAGATCGGCCTGGGCGAAGCGCAGGTTTGCGTGTTCATACTGGCAAACCTCTATCGACCGCAGCATCGCCTGCATCCCGTTTTTCGGACCTGCGGCGTTCTCGGGCTGGCTCGGGTCCACCGCGATCACCACCTGCGCGCCGGTGGCTCTTGCCACGTCGATCGGCGCGATGTCGGCATAGGCCCCGTCCATCAGCACATGCGGCCCATCGACCAGGGGCGGCAATATTCCCGCAAGTGCAGCACTGGCATAGACGTAATCCGTGGCGCGGCCCTTGCCGAACACCACGCGTGTCCCGGTCAGCATATCCGTCGCGCAGACATGGATCGGGATGCGGCCATCCTCAAGATTCCCGCCCCGGGTCAGGCCGGACAGGACACGGCGACCCCATGTTTCGGTGCGCGCGCCAACGCCCCAGCCGAAATACATGTCCCGCGCGGCAAGCAGAGCCATCCAGAGCCCCCGCATCCGGGCGGTCAGACCCGGCAGGCGAAAATCCGGGGTCGCGGGAAACCCGCTGGTGTCCATTTCCACCAATGCGTCGTACCAATCGTCGTTCAGGGCATAGGTGGCCCCCACGACCGCCCCCATGGATACGCCCACAATGGCGCTGGGAACATAGCCTCGGGAGGCAAGCGCGCGCAGCACACCGGCATGCGACAGGCCCCTTGCCCCGCCGCCACTGAAGACAAGGGCAAAGGATTTGTGGGCCTTGCCGCGCAGCCTTGCCGGTCCCGTCACTGTCCAGCCTCCATTTCAATGCCTCTCTCAAGTCTTCAGGACTGACGCTGAACGCGGCAGATCGTTACGCAACCGGACAGGCCCCATGGGTGCCAACCCGAGGCGGTGGAGACGCCAGGCGGAAAGCGTCCGGCCATTTCCGCCCATCTGCCGGTGTAATGCCCGAAGCCGGGACGCGTCTATTACCCAAACATCCAAACGGTCGGTCCCGACCGCAATGAAAATGGACTGGAGCCGAAATTGAGAACATTGACCCTTGAGGTCCGCGGGCTGTTCGAGGAACTCGATCACCTCGCGGTCGAACGCCATTTGTCGGCCCTGGGCGGCGTGCACCGCGCCGAAGCGAACCCGGCCTCGGCCAGCGTGACAGTCCACTATGACGAGACGGTGCTGGGCGAGGGCGCGCTGCGCGAGGCGATCGAATCCTGCGGCTTCCACTGCACGGGCGAACGGGTTCCGAACCATGTCTGCAAGATGGACCACTCGGGCCATGACGGCCATTCGGCGCATGGCGGAAAGGCCCCTGCCGGCCATGACGCGATGGCGCATGAGATGGGCCATGGCGGCGGCATGGACATGGCCGGGATGGTCCGCGACATGCGCAACCGCTTCTGGGTGGCGCTGCTCTTCACCATCCCGATCTTCATCTATTCGCCGATGGGGGGCATGTTCACGCCGCCCGCGCCGCCTTTCGGTCTGCGGCTGGACCTGTGGCTGTTCTTCCTGGGCAGTGCCGCGATCATCTGGCCTAGCTGGCCGTTCTTCGTCGCCGCCTGGCGGGCCTTGCGCAACGGCATCCTGAACATGGCGGTGCTGGTCGTGCTGTCGGTTGGCACGGGCTATGTGTTCAGCGTCGGCTCGACCTTCTTCTTTCCCGGCGTGCAGTTCTACGAGGCCGTGGCGGTGCTGCTGGTCTTCATCCTGCTGGGGCACTGGCTGGAGATGCGCGCGCGGGCAGGGGCCTCGGCGGCGATCCGGGCGCTTCTCGATCTTGCGCCGCCGATGGCGACCGTCATCCGCGACGGGCAGGAAGTCGAGGTGCCGACCTCGGACGTGCTGGAGGGCGAGGTCGTCCTGATCCGGCCCGGCAACAAGATCCCCGTCGATGGCGAGGTTATCGAAGGCACGTCGTTGGTGGACGAATCCATGCTGACGGGCGAATCCATGCCGGTGAACAAGGCCGTGGGCGACACCGTGATCGGCGCCACGATCAATAAAAGCGGCAGTTTCCGCTACCGCGCCACCAAGGTGGGTGCCGATACCGCGCTGGCGCAGATCGTCAAGCTGGTGCAGGAGGCGCAGAACTCCAAGGCGCCCGCGCAGCTTCTGGCCGACCGCGCATCGCAATGGCTGGTGCTGATCGCCATCGTGATCGGGCTTGCGACCTTCGCGGTCTGGTTCTGGTGGATCGGTTCGCCGCTTCTCTTCGCGCTGACGCTGACGATTACCGTTTTCGTGATCGCCTGTCCCGATGCGCTGGGGCTGGCCACGCCGATGGCGGTGATGGTCGGCACCGGGCTGGGGGCGCAGCACGGCATCCTGTTCAAGAACGCGGGCGCGTTGGAAGACGCGACCAAGCTCGATGTGATCGTTTTCGACAAGACCGGCACCCTGACCATGGGCCAGCCGCGCGTGGTCGAGGTGGTGTCCGGTGAGGGCAGCACCGAAGATGATGCGTTGCGGGCCGCGGCGGCGGTCGATCGCGGATCGGACCACCCGCTTGCATTGGCCATTGTCGAGCGCGCCGCGGATCTCGACGTGCCGCAGATGGCCGGGTTCCTCAACCTCGAAGGCCGGGGCGCGCGCGCCGAGATCGCAGGCGAAACCGTGCTGGTCGGGAACCGGCGGCTGATGGACGAGGAAGGCATCGACATAGGTTCCCTGACCGCCGAGGCCGAACGCCTCAAGGGCGAGGGCCGCACCGTCGTGCATGTGGCGCAGGCGGGCCGGATGCTGGGCCTGATCGCCATTGCCGACGCACCGCGCCCGAGCGCCATGGCCGCCGTGGCCAAGCTGCGCGAACGCGGCGTCGAGGTGGCGATGCTGACCGGTGACAATGAAGGCACGGCGCGCCGCATCGCGGGCGAGTTGGGCATCGACATGGTGCTGGCCGACGTGCTGCCGGGCCAGAAGGCCGAGAAGGTGAAGGAGCTTCAGGCCCAGGGCAAAAAGGTCGGCATGGTCGGTGACGGCGTCAACGACGCGCCCGCGCTGACCCAGGCCGATGTCGGCTTTGCCATCGGCGCGGGCACCGACGTGGCGATGGAAAGCGCCGATGTCGTGCTGATGAAGAGCGATCCCTACGATGTCGTGGGGGCCATCGAGCTGTCGCGCGCCACCTTGCGCAAGATGCACCAGAACCTGTTCTGGGCGGTGGCCTACAACGTGATCGCCTTCCCGATGGCGGCGGGCGTGTTCTACCCGCTGATCATCAGCCCCGCCGTCGCGGCGATTGCCATGTCGGGCAGCTCGGCCCTGGTCGCCGTCAACGCACTGCTGCTGAAACGGACCCGGCTGGAAGGCATTGGCGCGGGCAAGGCCGCCGCCAATGCCGCGAAGACGGGCCAAGGCCCGCTGCACGCGTCGCATCCGCAGAAATCACATTGAAAGAGGGGGACTCGATATGTCTGACACATCGACCAAAACACCGGACGGGCAGGGCATGGCGGCGCGGTTTCCGACCGCCTACACGATCCTGTTCGGTCTGATCATCGTCGTCGCGGCGCTGACCTGGATCATCCCGGCGGGCCAGTATGACCGCGCCATGAACGAGGAGGTGGGCCGCGAGATCGCCGTGCCCGGCACCTACCAGGAGGTCGATCCCAACCCGCAGGGCTTCGTCGATGTGATGCTGGCACCGGTCGCCGGGTTCTACAATCCCGACAGCTATGCGGCCAATGCCATCGACGTGGCGCTGTTCGTGCTGCTGCTGGGCGGCTTTCTGGGCGTGGTCAACGCCACCAAGGCCATCGACACCGGCATCCAGACCGCGATGCTGCGCCTGAAGGGGCACGAGATCTGGATGATCCCGATCCTCATGTCGCTCTTTGCGCTCGGCGGCACCACCTATGGCATGGCCGAGGAAACGCTGGCCTTCTACGCGCTTCTGATCCCCGTGGTGATCGCGGCGGGCTACGATTCCGTGACCGGCGTGGCGATCATCCTGATCGGCGCCGGGATCGGCACGTTGGGCTCGACCATCAACCCCTTCGCCACGGTGATCGCGTCGGACGCGGCGGGCATCCCGTTCACCGACGGTATCGCGCTGCGGCTGGTCCTTCTGCTGGGCGGCCTCGCGATCTGTGTGGCCTATGTCATGCGCTATGCCGCGAAGGTCAAGGCCGACCCGAAACGCTCGGTCGTGGCCGCGCAACGCGACAGCGACCGGCAGTTCTTCCTGAACGAGACGGATGCCGAGCTCACCGAACCCAAACTGACCGGCACCCAGAAACTGGTCCTGGTCCTGTTCTTCGCCACTTTCGCCGTGATGATCTGGGGCGTGTCGAGCCAGGGCTGGTGGATGGCCCGGATGGGCGCGCTGTTCTTCGGCATGGCCATCGTGGTCGGGCTGGTCGCGCGTATGGGGGAAAAGACGCTGACCGCGTCCTTCGTGGATGGTGCCAAGGATCTGCTGGGGGTGGCCCTGGTGATCGGTCTGGCGCGCGGCATCGTCGTGATCATGGAGCAGGGCCTGATCGCCGACACGATCCTGAACAGTGCCGCCGACACGCTTGGCGGCCTGCCCCAGATCGCCTTCATCAACCTGATGCTCTGGATCGAGATCGGGATGAGCTTTCTGGTGCCGTCCTCCTCCGGCCTTGCCGTCCTGTCGATGCCGATCCTCGCGCCCCTGGGGGATTTCGCGGGTGTCGGGCGCGATCTGGTCGTCACGGCCTATCAATCGGCCAGCGGGCTGGTGAACCTGATCACGCCGACATCGGCGGTGGTGATCGGCGGTCTGGCCATCGGGCGCGTGTCGTTCGACCGCTGGATCGTCTTCATCTGGCCCCTGCTGCTGATCCTCGTCGTCTTCATCTCGGCCGGGATCAGCCTGGCCGCCATTCTCTGATTAGCAAAGGAGGCATCCGAGATGTCTGAACCGAAACTGGGCGTTCATTCGGAAGTGGGCAGATTGCGGCAGGTGATCGTATCGCCCCCCGGCCTGGCGCATCGCCGCCTGACGCCGGACAACCGCGAGGATCTGCTGTTCGACGATGTGTTCTGGGTCAAGCAGGCGATCAAGGATCATGCCGTCTTTGCCGACATCATGCGCGGCGAGGGGGTCGAGGTGCTGGACGCCATGGCGCTGCTGGGGGAGGTGCTGGAGATGCCCGAGGCGCGCAAATGGGTTCTCGACCACCGCATCACCCGCAATGACGTGGGCGTCGGGATGCGGGACGATCTGCGGGCCTGGATGGAATCCCTGCCCGGAGCCGAGCTTGCGCGGTTTCTGGTCGGCGGCATCACGGTGGACGATCTGCCCTTCACGCCCTCGGGCATGTTCGGCAGTTACCTCGGCCCCAACGGCTTCGTGCTGCCGCCGCTGCCGAATTTCATCTTTACCCGCGACAATTCGGCCTGGGTCTATGGCGGCGTCAGCCTGAACCCGATGCATTTCGCGGCGCGGCGGCCCGAAACCCTGCTGATGGCCGCCGTCTACCGGTTCCACCCGACATTCGCGGGGCAGGCGCGCATCTGGTTCGGCGATCCGACGCGCGAATTCGGGACGGCCACGCTGGAAGGCGGCGACATCATGCCCATCGGCCACGGTGTCGTCATGGTCGGCATGGGCGAACGATCGACGCCGCAGGCGGTGGGCCAACTGGCCGAGGCGCTGTTCGAGGGCGGCGACGTGACCCGCGTCATCGCCTGCCAGATGCCCGCCTCGCGTGCGGCGATGCACCTGGATACCGTCTTTACCCATTGCGGCGGCGATGTCGTGACCACCTTCAAGGAGGTGGCGGATGCCATCACCTGCTACGACCTGCGCCCCGGCGCGGGCAAGGCGCCGCTCGATATCCGCCGCGATGCCCGTCACCTGTTCGAGATCACCGCCGAGGTTCTGGGCCACAAGACGCTGCATCTGGTCCCCACGGGCGGGTCCGATGCGGCCGAGCAATCGCGCGAACAGTGGAATGACGGCAACAACGTGCTGGCGCTGCGCCCCGGCGTCGTCATCGGCTATGACCGCAACGACGACACCAATGCCGCCTTGAGGGAGGCCGGGATCGAGGTGCTGGCCATTCCCGGTGCCGAACTGGGCCGGGGCAGGGGCGGCAGCCATTGCATGAGCTGCCCGACCATCCGCGACGCAATCTGAACCATCCGACGACAAGGAAACCCCATGTCCTACAACCTGCGAAACCGCCATTTCCTGACCCTGCGCGACTTCACGCCCCAGGAAATCGGCTTTTTGCTGAAGCTTTCCGCCGACCTGAAGACGGCGAAATACGCGGGCACCGAGGTGCCGCGCCTGACCGGCAAGGAAATCGCGCTGATCTTCGAGAAGGACAGCACCCGCACCCGTGTCGGCTTCGAGGTGGCGGCCCATGATCAGGGCGCGCATGTGACCTATCTTGGCCCCTCGGGGTCGCATCTGGGCAAGAAGGAGACCGTCAAGGACACCGCCCGTGTGTTGGGCCGGGTCTATGACGCGATCGAGTACCGGGGCTTTGGCCAGCCCATTGTCGAGACATTGGCGAAATACGCGGGCGTGCCGGTCTATAACGGGCTGACGGACGAGTTTCACCCGACGCAAATCCTCGCCGATTTCCTGACCATGCAGGAACATTCCGACAAGCCGCTGCGCGAGATCGCCTATTGCTTCCTGGGCGACGCGGGCAACAACATGGGTGACAGCCTGCTGATCGGCGGGGCCAAGATGGGCATGGATGTGCGGCTCTGTGCGCCCGAGAGCCTCTGGCCCGATCCGGCGATCCGTGACGAGGCCGATGTCATTGCCGCCGAAACCGGCGCGCGGATCGCGCTGACCGAGGATGTTGACGCCGCCGTGGCAGGCGCCGATTTCATCTACACCGATGTCTGGGTGTCGATGGGCGAGCCGAAGGAAAAATGGGCGGAACGGATCGAGCTGCTGACGCCCTACCAGGTCAATGCCGACGTCATGGCGAAGACCGGCAATCCTTGCACCAGGTTCATGCACTGCCTGCCCGCCTTTCACAATGCCGAGACCGAGGTCGGCGCCGAGATCGAAAAGTCATTCGGCATCACGGCGATGGAAGTCACCGAAGAGGTGTTCGAAAGCGCGGCCTCCATCGTCTTCGACCAGGCCGAGAACCGGCTGCACACCATCAAGGCCGTGCTCGTCGCCACGCTGGGGAGCTAGCCGATGCTGGTCGTTGCAGCCCTTGGGGGAAATGCGCTGTTGCAGCGCGGAGACCCCCTGACCGCGCAAATCCAGCGCGCGAATGTCGCCACCGCGGCCGCATCGCTGGCGCGGATCATCAAGGCCGGTCACCGGCTGGTCGTGACCCATGGCAACGGGCCGCAGATCGGCCTGCTTGCCTTGCAGGGGGCCGCCTACAAACCCGATGAGGTGTTCCCGCTGGATGTGCTTGGCGCGGAAACCGACGGCATGATCGGCTACATGATCGAACAGGCGCTTGAGAACGCCCTGGGCCATGACCGCCCGGTCGCGACCCTGCTGACCCAGATCGAGGTCGATCCCAAGGATCCGGCTTTTGCCAGGCCCACCAAGTTCATCGGCCCGGTCTATGACAAGGCCGAGGCCGAACGGCTGGCCGAGGCGCGGGGGTGGAGCATTGCGGCCGATGGCCAGCATTGGCGCCGCGTGGTCGCCTCGCCGATGCCCAGTGACATTCCCGACCTGAAGGTGCTGGAACTGCTGCTCGAACAGGACGTCACGCTGATCTGTGCGGGCGGCGGCGGCATTCCGGTTGTCCGGCGCGCCGACGGATCGCTGATCGGGATCGAGGCGGTGATCGACAAGGATCACGCGACGGCGCTTCTGGCCCACAAGCTGAAGGCCGATGCGCTGTTGCTGCTGACCGATGTCGAGGCGGTGTTCCGCGGTTTCGGCACCGAGGCACAGTCCGCGATACGGCGGGTATCGCCCGAGGACGCGGTGCGCCTCGACCTGCCCGAGGGGTCGATGGCGCCCAAGGTGGCCGCCGCCGCATCCTTCGTCTCGGGGCGCGACCGCTACGCCTGCGTGGGCCGCCTGGAAGATGCGCTTGCCATGCTGGAAGGCCGCGCGGGAACGATGATCGCAAACACCTGAAAACCAAAGGAGGATTATCCATGAAACGTCTGAAAGACAAGGTCGCCCTGATCACCGGGGGTGCGGCGGGTATCGGTCTGGAAACCGCGCGCCTCTTCCTGGGCGAAGGGGCCAGGGTCGCGCTTGTGGACCTCGACGATGACGACCTGTCGGATGCCGCGCGGGATCTGGGCAACCCGGACGACCTGCTGACCATCGCGGCCGATGTCTCCTCGGTCGAAGACAGCAAGAGATATGTCGCGCAGACCGTCGAGGCGTTCGGGCGCATCGACGTGTTCTTCAACAATGCCGGGATCGAGGGCAAGGTCGCGCCGCTGGTCGATCAGAAGATCGAGGATTTCGACCGTGTACTGGCGGTCAATGTGCGCGGCGCGTTCCTCGGGCTACAGCATGTCCTGCCGGCGATGATCGGGCAGAAATCCGGCAGCGTGATCAACATGTCGTCGATTGCGGGCCTCAAGGGCAGTCCGAATGTCGCGCCCTACATCACCTCGAAGCATGCCGTCGTCGGCTTGACCCGCGCCGCCGCGATAGAGGCTGCGGGCCACAATGTGCGCGTCAACTCGGTGCATCCCTCGCCGGTCAACACGCGGATGATGCGGTCGCTGGAGGAGGGGTTCAATCCCGGCCACGGCGAGGAGGTGAAGCAACAGCTTGCCGGCACGATCCCGCTGGGCCGCTATGGCGAAAGCCTCGATATTGCCAATCTGGTCCTGTTCCTTGCCTCGGACGAATCCGCCTTCATCACCGGGGCGCAATACCCCGTCGACGGGGGCATGGCGGCGGGCTGATCGGATCTCTGCCCATAGGGGGTCGGAACCCGCCGCCGGGGGCCGTCAGGTCGCCGTGAGCGTTCCGACCCCAAGTGCTGCGTTCGTGCGCGCAATCGACGCCGATGCGTCGCGCTCGGCCTCGGTCAGCGCGCGGATCGCGTCGATGGTTTCGGGGATCACGATGGCCTGGTTGTCGACCATATATGCATAGAACAATTCGTCGCCCTCGACCGTGAGCATGTCCTCCCACAGCGCGACCTCGTAGAGGCTGTCATTGGGGCGTCCGAGATCGGCCATCATCTCCTTGACCGCGTTGAGCGCGCCAAGGCCCTCCGACATTTTGATCAACGCGATGCGCGAGGAGGCGCGGAACGCGTCAAGCACTTCGTCCCTGGAGGCATTGTGCGGCATCCTGACCGACCAGTAGTGCAGATGCGCAAGCGTCTGCGGCACTTTCACGGCCATGGTGATCACGTCGAGATCGGGATCGACGCTTTGCGCATCCGGGCCCTGATGGCTGGGGATCTCGGGCTCGGGGACAAGCGTGTTCATGATCCCGCCCAGATGGCTTTCCCACGGGTCGGTGGCGCGGCGCAGCAGCGTTCCGCGCGCCGCGCTGAGCAGCTTGGCCCGCTTGAGCGCCCCCAGCGTGCGCACGATCGAGGTCGTGTTGCAGGAGACGACGCGAGTGCTGTCGCGCCCGATGGCGCTGGCGTAATTCGCTTCGGCGACGAAGGAATGGCCTGTCACCTCGTGCTTCTCGCCGCCATGAAGGATGAACCGGATTCCCGTTTCGCGGTAGGTCTCGACATTGCGCGCGGCGACTTTCTTCGGTGTGCAGTCCACCACGATATCGGCGGAGCCAAGCAGGTCGTCGAGACCGCCCGCCACGTCGAGACCGGCCGCGCGCATGGCCGGGGCGCGATCCGGATCGGCCGCATAAAGCGCGAAGCCCTTCGCGCGCGCCATCCGGGCCCGCCAATCGGCGGTGACATCGGCCACGCCGGCCATCTCCATGTCATTCTGGACGGCGACAGCGTCCGCCACCCGTTTGCCGATCACGCCGTAGCCGTTCACGGCGACCCTGATCCGTTTTTCATCTGTCATGACGCTCTCCTCGTGTCTGTATCGGACGACATGTTACCCGCAATCTGCCCCGCCTCGGTCTCGGCGATATAGTCGCGGGTCAGTGGAACGCTGTCGCGGCGTTTGGCAAGCTGGATCTGGAAGACCATCAAGCGGCCATTCCGGAACGCCATTTCGCAGGCGGCCAGATAGAACTCCCACATGCGGCAGAACCGTTCATCATAGAGCTTGCGCGCGGTCTCGCGTTCCTGGCCGAACCGCTCGGACCAGTGCCGCAGGGTCTCGGCGTAATGCAGGCGCAGAACCTCGACATCCGTGACCCACATCCCCGACCGCTCTGCCGCCGCGATGGTTTCGGACAGGGTGGGCAGATAGCCGCCGGGAAAGATGTATTTGCGGATCCACGGATCGCTGCCGCCTCTGGGTGCCTTCGTGCCGATCGCATGGACAAGGGCGACCCCATCGGGCCGCAGAACCCTTTGCAGGGTGGCAAAGAACGCGTCGAACCCGCTGCGGCCCACATGTTCGAACATGCCCACCGACACGACGCGGTCATATTGTCCGCGCTCTTCGCGGTAATCGCGCTGCTCGAACGTGACATGATCGGACAGGCCCGATTGCGCCGCGCGGTCGCGAGCGGCGGCGATCTGTTCGGCCGACAGGCTCAGGCCGGTGACGCGGGCGCCATGTTGCCGTGCAAGCTCCATCCCCAGCCCGCCCCAGCCCGAGCCGATATCCAGAACCTCCAGTCCGGGCCGCAGCAGCAGCTTTGCCGCGATATGCCGTTTCTTGAGCGCCTGGGCCTCCTCCAGCGTTTCGTCGCCGGTGGGGAAATAGGCGCAGGAATATTGCCGGTCCGCGTCGAGAAAAAGGTCATAGAGGTCGGTCGAGATGTCATAGTGATGCGCCACATTGGCGTGCGACCGGCGGATCGGATTGTGATGCAGGCTGCGGGTCCGAAACCCATCCAGCCAGCGGGTCAACCGCCTGCCGGGCAATGCGTCGACGGCATCCATCTGCGTCATGCAGATCGACAGCAGGTCGCGCAATGTGCCCGCCTCGATGCGCAGCGTCCCGTCCATATAGGCCTCGCCCAGTGCCAGGCTGGGATTCGCAAGCAGCCGCGCAGGCAGCGCCCTGTCGGTCAGACGGATCGACACGGAAGGGCCGCCGCCGGGGCCGAAACGCCAGGTCTCGCCAAGGGGATCGAACACGGTGAGACGACCGGTTCGCACGAGGTGGCCAAGCGATCTGGCAAGCAACCACATGCCCGCCCGCGCCGGCGCGAGGCGCCCGCGTCCGGTTCGGCCCCCCTGATGTTCATATCGCTGATCGTGAGAGGTTTCGCCATTGGACATGATTGCTTGCTCCATCCCGCTATTCTTCCAAAGGCGGCATCAACAGCCGCTGCCTGGTAGAACAGACGAAGGACGGGAATGTTCATTACAGAGCGACGGTCTACGAACCCGGCGGATGGCGTGGAAGACTGGACATAGGCTGGCAAAACCCTTGCAAGACTGATCGGCGTGTGCGCGCTGACAGATCGTAGTCCACGATCGGCGAATTGCGTTGATGCCGGAAAGAGAAGGCCCGCGCATCCGGGTTCAGTCCGTCGTTTGGGCCCCGGCATCGTCTTTCAGCGCCTGAAAGCGCGCGCGCGCCTTTTCCGCCGCGTCGCAATCGCAATCGAGAAAGCCATGAACGGGGCAGGTCAGGCACATCTGTTCCAACCTCGTCTTCAACGCCTGTCGACCCCGGTGGAGACGGACGGTGAGGTTGTTCAGCGTGATGCCAAGGTCTGCGGCGACGGCCTCGCGCGGCTGCTCCTGAAGATCGACGCGCCAGATCACTTCCGCGTATTCCGGCTTGATCGTCGGCAGCAGTTTGTAAAGACAATTGCAAATCGCCTCGTCGAGTTCTTCGTCGAACCCGTCTTGGATGTTGTCCAGGTCGGTTGGGGCCATCACCACCTCCCTCTGACGCTGCCGACCAACCTTGCGACCGTAGTCAGCGATTGACGACGCGAGGATCTGGCTGAGCCAGCCACGCACGGCGCGCACATCGCGAAGCTGCCCGGAGCGGTCGATGGCGCGCAGCATGAACACTTGCAGGACTTCTTCGGCGGCGTCTGCGTCACCAAGCCGTCGAAGCAGGAAATGCTGGATATGCCGACGACCTTCCAAAAGCGCACGACGCACGGCGGCATCCGCGGCCTTGGCGGGTGAATCGGGCCGATCTTCTGTGGAAGAGCGGTGTTTTCCGTCCTCATTCATATTGCACCTCTGTGGAGTACGACGCCGAAGCGCCGGAAACGTTACAACGTCAGGGTGTTTCGCTTGCTCCGATTGCGTGCGGTTCTGTCATTGCTTTGCCGAGGCTCGAAGAATCGGAGGCTCGGTCAGCGCCCTCTGGCCTTTCCGGTGTAAGACTTAGGCGGGCGCAACGTCCTTTTACTTCGCCCCCAAGTTGGCACATCGGAAGATTTCCGCAATTCCTGCCATTTCTGATCCAGACAAGGAAACTCGATGTCGCCAACCGTCATATCCAAGATCGTTCTGGCCATGTTCCTGTGGGCGGCGTGCTTTCCGCTGATCACCGCGGGGCTGCAATACGCGCCGCACCTGACCTTTGCGACGATGCGGGCAGGTCTGGCCGGCGCGGCTCTGGTGGGGTTGGCCATGATCTTGCGTCGGCCATTTCCGCGCGGCGGACGCATCTGGGTGACACTGGCAGTCGTCGGCCTTGGGGCGACCAGCCTGGGGTTTCTGGGCATGTTCCATGCGGCGGAATTCGTGTCTCCGGGCCTCGCCACCGTCATCGCCAACACGCAACCCCTGCTTGCGGCGATGCTTGGCGTCGCGTGGCTTGGCGAGCGCCTGCCGAGGATCGGCTGGATCGGCCTGTCGGTCGGCTTCGCGGGGATCATCGTGATCGCCCTGCCGCAACTGCTGGACGGGGGGCAGGACGGCTCGGCCATCGGCTTTGCCTATATCGTTCTGGCGGCGGTTGGCGTGACCATCAGCAACGTGGCGATCAAGTCCATCGCGGACAAGGTGGACGGGCTTTTCGGAATGGGGGTGCAACTGCTTATCGGCAGCGTGCCATTGGCCATCGCGGCCTTCGCGCTGGAAGATCCGACCGCGGTTCAGTGGAACGCGGTCTTCACGCTATCCTTGCTGGGGCTGGCCCTGTTCGGCTCGGCGCTGGTGTATTGGGTCTGGTTCTCGGTCTTGGAGGAGGTCGAGCTGAACCGGGCGATCGTGTTCAGCTTTCTGGTCCCGATCTTCGGTCTTACAATCGGCGCGCTGTTCTTCGGGGAACGTCTGTCCGGCATTCAGTTTTCCGGTATTGCGCTGGTCGTTCTGGGGATCGTGTTCGTCAATCTCAAGGGCAGGCCACAAGGATAGTCGTGCCGCGCCGAAGGGAAACCTGACGCCGGAAGGATGCAGTGCGACATCCTGCCCATCCCGTCACCGCCGAAAGCCACCTTGCCGTAGACTGACAGAAACCCCATGTCGTTCAGTGCGGCGCGACGGGCTGCGACGCGTTTGATCCATGTCAACGCCCGCCCGCATTGAAACTGCAAAATGCAACAGTCAGACCATCGTTGCATGACAGCGCAAGATGCGCGGAAAGGGCAGGGACATCATGGCATCGCAAGACAGTCGCAAGCGGGAGGTGTCCGGCACTTCGCCGGAACGCGCGCTGTTGGACGGGCGCGGCGCGTTCATGGGGTTCCTGGTCAAACGGCTTGGCAACCGCGCCGATGCCGAGGATGTGTTGCAGGAGTTCTGCATCCGGGTGCTGACGCGCAAGGATCAGCTCCGCGATGTCGACCGGATGGATGCGTGGCTCTACACGATCCTGCGCTCCACCCTGAACGACCACTACCGCAAGGGAACCCGGCGCAGCCGTCTGGCGGCAGCGGCGGCGCGCGAACCCGAAGACTGGATCGCCGACGCGCCCAGTCAGATGGCGCGGCTATGCACCTGCCATGAGGGGTTGATTTCCGAACTGCGCCCGGCGGAGTCCGAACTGATCCGGCGCATAGATTTCGGCGAGGAGGATCGTGAGACCGTGGCGGCCGATCTCGGACTGACGCGCAACGCCCTCGGTGTCCGGCTTCACAGGGCGCGCACTGCCCTGCGCGAGGCGCTGACGGCGCATTGCGGCTCATGCTGCCGGGAGGATCGCGAGGATTGTTCCTGTCCGCCCAGAGGCTGCGCGAACGTCGTACACGAAACCGATTGCGAAGACGTGGGACAGGAACACTGATCGCCCTGTCGGCGGGTCTGTAACGATTTCCTTCTTCCGGCGTCTTCTTCTGTGACCAAGCCCGAAGGCTCAACCACAGGAGTCGCCTAGCCATGCCACGCAAGACGATGGATCGGAAATCAGGGGGAACCCGTCACTCATCATCCGACGACGATGATCTTCGGATCTTGTTCTCGCAAATGACCTGTGCCTGTGCCGAGACCTGCGGGCATGCCGACGCCCCGATGGCGCGGGCGTTGTTCAACCGGGTCGAAATGATGAACCAGCCCCCGTCACTCGCGGCGCGCGCTTTGGACATCGAGCCCGGCGATGCGTCCTATCTGCTGACCGGTCTGCGCGAGGATGTCGCGGAGGATCTCGTGCTTGTGATGCTCGCTGGAAGACCTTCCGGCACAGACCCCCAGTCAAGAGGAAACCGAACATGAACAAGAGCCTGCGCCTTGCGATGGAGACGCCCGAACGCGCCTCTGCACCTGTCGCTGACGATGTGGGCACGGGCGCGCAGACGCCCTATGCCCAGGACGCCTTTGAACGCTGGATCCTGTTCCTCGACACGCTGCGCGAACGCGCCGACAACATGATCGCGCATGAGCGGCAGGACATGCCACCGCTGCTGGATTTCGACTACGAGCTTTTGCTTGACGCCCGCAGTTTCGAACGGCCCGCCAACTACGCGCTGCTCAGGATCACGCGGGTGGGAGAGGATTGCTGGGACGATTGCGTGGACGAGGCCAAGCCGCCGGTGATCGTGATCGACCCGCGCGCCGGGCACGGGCCGGGCATCGGCGGGTTCAAGCGCGACAGCGAGGTCGGCATGGCGATGCACGAGGGCCACCCGGTCTATTTCGTGATCTTCTTTCCCGAGCCGGTGCCGGGTCAGACCCTGGCGGATGTGCATTATGCCCTGCGCGATTTCGTCTCCGAGGTCGCACGCCGCCACCGGGACACGGCGCCCGTGCTTTACGGCAACTGCCAGGCCGGTTGGGCCGCCACGCTGCTGGCCGCCGATTGCGAGGGGCTCACGGGGCCGATCGTGCTGAACGGCTCACCGCTCAGCTACTGGTCGGGCGAGGCGGCAAGCAGCCCGATGCGGATGATGGGCGCGCTGACCGGCGGGGCCTGGGCCGCGCATATGATCTCGGATCTGGGCGACGGGCGCTTTGACGGCGCGTGGCTGGCGCAGAACTTCGAGACCCTGCAACCGGAAAAGGCGATCTGGGACAAATACGCGACCCTCTTTGCCCATGCCGACACCGAGCGCGAAAGGTTCCTGGAGTTTGAACGCTGGTGGAACGGCTACTACACGCTCAGCCGCGAGGAGATCCTCGCCATCACGCAGAACCTGTTCATCGGCAACAAGCTGGAACAGGGCGAGATGCAGCTGGACGATCATTGCACCATCGACCTGAGGCGGATCGAAAACCCGATGATCATCTTCGCCTCCGAGGGCGACAACATCACGCCGCCCGAACAGGCGATGGGCTGGATCGCGAAACTCTATCCCGACACCGACGCGCTGAAGGCGGCGGGGCAACGCATCGTCTACATGACCCATGGCCATGTCGGCCACCTCGGCATCTTCGTCTCGGGCTCGGTCGCGCGGCTCCAGCATCGGGCGATCCTGGAAAGCCTGGACAAGGTCGAGGCACTGGCGCCGGGGCTCTACGAGATGGTGATCGACACCCCCGCGGGCGACCCGGATTGCGAGACCGGCGACTTCACCGTGCGCTTCGTGCCACGCGAGGTTCATGATCTGCGCATCGCGTCGGAGGATGCGGCACTGGCGCAGGTGGCGCAGGTCTCGCGGATCAACGAGGCGGCCTATTCGGCCTTCGTCAGCCCCTGGCTGCGGGCCGCGACCAGCCCGGCCAGCGCCGAGGCCCTGCGCGCCCTGCATCCGATGCGCTGGACGCGGACGCTGTTTTCCGAACGGGTGAACCCGTGGATGGCGCTGGTCAAATCCACCGCCGAAACGCTGCGCGAGACGCGCGACCCCTTGCCGGAAGACCACCTTGCGATTGTCACCGAACGCGCGCTGTCGGCGCGCACCGGCGAGGTTCTGGGCGCATGGCGCAAGGGGCGCGATGCCTGGATCGGCCATGTCTTCGGCGCGATGTTCGGCCCTTTCCCCGTCATCACGGCACCTGCACAGGCGGACCATCCGGACGCCGCATCACAGAAGGAGTGAACGATCATGGAATGGCTTTCCGAGAACTGGGTCCTGGTTCTCCTCTTCGGCGGAATGGCCGCGATGCACCTTTTCGGGCACGGTCATGGCGGGCACAAACATGGCAAGAGGGCCAGGCGTCAAGCCGCGGTTGAAGAGAAGACAGGCAGGCCCGCCGGTTCCGACGCGGCGTCCGAAGATGCCTGATTTCGCCGAATGCTGCGATCCGGCCGAACTGCTCGACCTGTCCGGCCGCAAGGGCCTGGTGGTCGGCATCGCCAATGATCGCAGCCTGGCCTGGCCCGCCGCCCTGCATTTCCGGCAGGCGGGGGCGGATCTGGCGATCACCTATGTCGACGCGCGCACCAAACCCTTTGTCGCGCCACTGGCCGAACGGCTGGAGGCCCCGATCCTGCTGCCCTGCAACGTGAAGGAGCCGCACGAGCTCGACGCCGTTTTCGACGCCATCGCCCGACGCTGGGGACAGCTCGACTTCATCATTCATGCCGTGGGCAGCGTGCCGCCCGCCGACCTGCATGGCCGCCTGACCGATTGCTCGGTCGAGGGGTTTTCCGACGCCATGTCCGTATCGGTTCACTCGCTGATCCGCATGGCGCATCTGGCCGAGCCCCTGATGAAAGGCGGCGGTAGCCTGATCACGCTAAGCTATCTCGGCGGCGAACGCGTGGTGGAAAACTACAACGTGATGGGGCCGGTCAAGGCCGCGCTGGAAGCCACGGTGCGCTATCTGGCGCATGAACTGGGCCCCGCCAACATTCGCGTCAATGCCATATCGGCGGGGCCCGTCATGACCCGCGCGGCGTCTGGATTGACCGGCTTTTCGGGGCTGCTGGACGCGACCGCGCGCGCCGCCCCCCTGCGCCGCAACATCGAGGCCGACGAGGTGGGCCGCGCCGCCTTGCTGTTCGCCAGCGACTATACCAGCGCCATCACGGGCGAGGTGCTTCATGTCGATGCGGGCGTTCATGTCGAAAGCCCGGTCTTTTCGGCCCGGACAAAGGCCAAAACGGAGGAGTCAGGATGAGCCAGACCAGCAACGAGACCAATCAATCGCCCCCGACCGGGCGCCGCGATTTCCTGTATTATGCAACAGCCGGGACCGGCGCGGTTGCGGTGGGCGCGGCGGTCTGGCCGTTGATAGATACGATGAACCCCACGGCCGACGTCGCCGCCGCCGGGACGGTCAGACTCGATCTTTCCGGCGTCGAACCCGGCCAGAGGATCACCGTGAACTGGCAGGGCCGCCCGGTCTTCGTCTGGCGCAGGTCGCCGGACGCCATCGAGGCCGCGCGAGCGGTCGAGCTCGACGACCTTCCCGATCCCATCGACTTCCCGCGCGAGAATCCGAACGCAAGCGGCGAAGCGCCTGCACTGGATGAAAACCGCACCGCGGACGCGGCTGGTGAATGGCTGATCGTCATCGGGGTCTGCACCCATCTGGGCTGTATTCCCCTGGGCCAGAACGGGACCGGGGTGGGCGAGTTCGGCGGCTGGTTCTGCCCGTGCCACGGATCGCATTACGACACATCGGGCCGGATCCGTAGGGGACCGGCGCCGCGCAACCTCGACATCCCGCCCTACACGCTCGGCGATGACCTGCAACTCGTCATCGGCGTCTGACCGGCGTATCATCCGATAGTCCAAGAAGGAGACCATGACATGCAAGCCAAGGATATCATGACAACATCGGTGATCTCGGTTCCGCAGGACGGAACGGTGGAGGACGCGGTGCGCCTGATGCTGGACCACCATATCAGCGCGCTGCCCGTCCTCGACGACCAGGGCCGCCTCAAGGGACTTCTCAGCGAGGGGGACCTGATGCGGCGCGTGCGCGACACCGAAAGCCCGCGACGGTCGTGGTGGCTCGAAATATTCGGCGGCACGAGCAATACCGCCAGGGATTTCGTGAAACTCAAAAGCAACCGCGTCGAGGATGTGATGACGCGCGATGTCGTTTCGGTCGAGGAGGACACGACTGTCGCCCGGATCGCGCGCCTTCTGGAAAAGCACCGGATCAAGCGGGTGCCGGTGCTGCGATCCGGTCAGGTGGTCGGCATTGTCAGCCGGGCGAACCTGCTGCATGCCTTGTCGGCGCTGCGCGACAGGGTGCTGCCGGAGCCGTCTGAGGATGACCGCCTGCTTCGTGTGAAGGTTGAAAAGGCCCTCAAGGATGTGCCGGGCGCAACCGTCAACCTGATCAACTACACGGTGGAAGACGGGACTGTCTCCGTCTGGGGCGTCGCCGACAGCGATTTCCAGGAGAACGCAATTCGCGTCGCCGTCGAAAACCTGTCCGGTGTCCGCAAGGTCGATGTCAACATGGGCCGGCTGCCGGCCTGGGCCTACGGGATCTGATCGCCCGTCATTCCGGGCGGCTTGGTGGATCGCCAATCCTTGTAATGTTTTTCCTCGGACCGCGTCTTTGGAACGAAGCCAAACAAAAGGAGGTCCAGATGGACGACCGTTCCCCTTCCCAGACCCAAGACACCGCGCTGCAGGAACAGGGCGGATGCTGCGGGGGCAAGTCCCACGCGCAGCCCGGTGCGGATGTCGAACCGAAACGCGCGGAGGCCACAAAGGCAGAACCGGCCAAATCCGGCTGCTGCTGCGGCCATAGCTGAGGCCGGGCCTCGCGGGATGGGCGTCTTGCAGATGTCGCGCCCATCCTGAACCGGTGCCATCCGGGGCGTGCGCGCGCCCGCGCCCCGGATCGTTCACGAACAAGACTGGAGCAAGCCATGATACCTATCCTCTATTTCACCGCCGTCGCGGCGATCCTGTTCCTGGCCCTGCGCATGACGTGCGGGGCCTGCGTCATGGGGACGAATGACGGGACGGGGCGCGCCTATCTGCCCGTGGTGCCCCTGGGGTGGGCCTTGAGCCTGTTCCTGGTGCTGACCTACCTTGTGTGCATCGCCTTCGATCTGATCTTTCCCGGCTACGCGATGTACGAGATCTGGTCCGGCCTGCTGCCCGGTTTCGACTGGCTGACGCCGTTGGGCTTCACCATCGGCCTGGTCGAGAGCTTTCTCTACGGCTGGTATGCCGCGCTGATCTTCGGCGGCCTTTTCAACGCCTTCGCGGGCAGGGGGGCCGGGGCCTGACCCCGACCGCCCGTCCCGGATTGCGCCTCCTCGATGCCGCGGGGGCGCAGCCGCGATCGGGCCCGTCCGATGGCCGAACCGGGGCCATCCCGGGCCAGTTGCGGCCCCAGGCGGTTGCGACCGCCTCACGCCCCACCATCAACTTGGTCAAACCGCAAGGCGATAACGCTATTGTAAAATCCGCGCCAGTTGCCATCTTTGACGTTTGGCGCTTGAATGCGCCCGGCGGTGTCGATGGATGACACGGCCCTTCGGGACAATGAACGACAAGGTCAGGGCTAGAGGAGAGAAGCACGGTGATTGGAATTTTGGCTCAGAGGTCGTGGTGGCAGCGTCATCTGATCGTGATCGTCCTTTCCGCGGCCGCCACCGCCCTTGTTCTTTACAGCCGCGCCGAATGGTCGGCGATGCACCGCTGGAACCGGGCCGTTGGCGACGTCTCGCTTGTCCTGGTCGCGATGGCGATGGCGATCGGCCCCCTGTCGCGGCTCTCGCGCAGGGTCGCGCGCCTCACACCCTACCGCAGAGAGCTTGGCATCTACGCGATCCTGCTGGCGCTGGTCCATGCCGTCATCATCTTGTTCGGCTGGGTATCCCTGGACCTGATGCGCCTGTTCGGCTTCGAATTTCACCCCCAGCTTCAGCAATATGTCATGGTCAATCACGGCTTCGCGCTGGCCAATCTGATCGGCATTGTGGCGCTCCTCTACGGGTTCGTTCTGGCCATCACGTCGAATGATGCCAGCATGCGTTGGCTCGGCAATAGCGTTTGGAAATTCGTCCAGCAGGGGACATATATCCTCTGGTGGCTGTCGGTGCTGCATACGGCCTATTTTCTGTTCGTGCACTTTCTGGACTTCCATCGCCGGACGCCGGACCCGAACTGGGCACAGTGGCCCTTCGTGGTCCTGGTCGGGACGGTCGTGATGCTTCAACTGGCGGCATCGACCCAGACCTGGCGCAAGGTTCGCGGGCCGGTGCAGCGCGCGTCCAATTCCTCGTGAGGGGGAATCGCGGGGCACAGCCTGTTCCGCGCCCCCGCGGGTCTCGCGCCTCCGGGGGTCACGCGACCGCCCGGCGCGCATCTTGCCGTCGCCGAGCGGCCCTGGTCTGATCGAGCTTGCCAATCCGGCCCTTGCCCGGACCGCGCCGGGGTGGTTTCCCCGCCGCGCACATATCGGCTATAGGGTGGCCTGCGGGGCCACCGGGGGTCTGGAGGCGGGAAACGGACATGCGTGGAGGCGCAGGCTCCTGAAGAGCCGGCAGTTTGAAGACACAGGAAATGCAGATAGAGAAACACGCCAGATTGTCCATAGCCCCGATGATGGACTGGACCGACTGTCATTGCCGCTATTTCCACCGGCTGATGACGCGGCATGCGCTGCTCTATACCGAGATGGTCACCGCGCCCGCGCTCATTCATGGCGACCGCGACCGGCTGCTGGGGTTCGACCCGGCGGAACATCCCGTGGCGCTGCAACTGGGCGGCTCGGACCCGCATGACCTGGCCCAGGCGGCGCGGATCGGGGCGGAGTTCGGCTATGACGAGATCAACCTCAATGTCGGCTGCCCCTCGGACCGGGTGCAATCTGGGGCCTTCGGCGCGGTGCTGATGGAGCGCCCCGGCCTGGTCGCCGATTGCGCCGCTGCGATGATCGCCGCAAGCCCCGCCCCGGTCACCGTCAAATGCCGCATCGGTGTCGATGACCAGATCCCGGAGGAGGTGCTGCCCGCCTTCCTGCGCACGGTCAGCGCGGCGGGCGTCACGCGCTTTGCCATCCATGCGCGCAAGGCCTGGCTGCAAGGGCTCAGCCCCAGGGAAAACCGCGACATCCCGCCGCTGAACTATCCGCTGGTTCATGCCATGAAGGCCGAATTTCCGCATCTTCACCTCTCGGTCAATGGCGGCGTCACCAGCCTGGCCGAGGCGCAGAGCCACCTCGATGCGGGCATGGACGGGGTGATGATCGGCCGCGCGGCCTATCACGAGCCCGCAAACACGCTGCTCGACGCCGATGCCACGATCTTCGGCGCAGGCGAGTCTTCGAAGACCGCCGAGGACATCGCCCGTGCCATGCTGCCCTATATCGAGCGCCACCTGTCGGCAGGCGGTCGGCTGAACCAGATCACCCGGCACATGTTGGGCCTCTTCGCGGGCCGCCCCGGCGCGCGGCACTGGAAACGCACGCTGTCGGAACGCGCGCATCTGCCCGGCGCGGGGACGGAGGTGATCGAGGCCGGCCTCTCCGCCATCCGCCAATTCGCCGCCTGAGCGCCCGCTTTCCTTTCCCGTCCGCGCCTGCAATACCTGACGCAGCCGTTACCCCCGAAAGGCCCCCGCCCATGCCCGAGTTGTCCCAGGTCCTGCCGCTCCTGGCCCTGATCATGGCGATCGGCGCCTTTGCCGGTGTGGTCGCGGGCCTTCTTGGGGTGGGCGGCGGCATCATCCTGGTCCCGGCCTTCTTCTTCGCCTTCGCAGCCCTTGGCTACGAGACGCCGGAGCTGATGCAGATCTGCCTTGCCACCTCGCTGGCCACAATCATCGTGACGTCGCTGCGCTCGGTCATGGCGCATCACAGGAAGGGCGCGGTCGATTGGGGGATATTGCGCGCATGGGGGCCGGGGATCGCCATCGGGGCGGTGCTTGGCGTGGTGGCGGCCAGCGGCTTGCGCAACGAGGCGCTGATGGTCCTCTTCGGGGTGCTGGCGCTGGCGGTCGGGCTTTACCTCGCCTTCGGGCGCGCGCATTGGCGGCTCGGGGACCAGATGCCGGGCGGATGGGCACGGGCGATCCTGTCGCCGCTGGTGGGCTTCCTGTCGGTGCTGATGGGGATCGGCGGCGGCAGTTTCGGGGTGCCGCTGATGACGCTCTATGGCCGTCCGATCCACAACGCGGTGGCGACGGCGGCGGGCTTCGGCGTCATCATCGCGGTGCCCTCGGTCCTGGGGTTCCTGATGGTCAGCGGCGACCATCCCGACCGGCCCCCCTTCATGGTGGGCCAGGTCAACCTGGTGGCCTTCGCCGTGGTCGTCGCGATGACGCTGATCACGACGCCCTGGGGCGTGCGGCTGGCCCATGCGATGGACCCCAAGCCACTGAAACGCGTCTTCGCGGTCTTCATCATGATCATGGCGCTCAACATGCTGCGCAAGGCGTTCTGGGGCTGACGGGGCCAAGGGCTTTCGAAAGCCCTGTTCCGAAATTTCGAAATTTCGGTCGCCCGGAACCCGGTCATCCCCCCGGCGTTGCTCCTCGTCATCCTGTAAAGAGGAGCCCACCCCATGCCCATCGACCCGCTTTCCGACCTCAAGATCATCGTGACCGGCGGTGCCAGCGGCATCGGCAAGGCGACGTCCAGACTTCTGGCGCAAGGCGGCGCTCGACGAGTCCTGCCATGATGATTGGTCCGCCGCCGTCTCGCGCGCAGGGGGCGCCCAAGACAAAGAGCATCGACGAGGATTCGATCACGCAGCAACCCATCGCGCGCCTCGGCCAACCCGAGGAGGTCGCGCGCCTGGTCCGGTTCCTGCTGACCGAGGCGACATTCTCGACCGGGTCGGAATTCGTCATCGACGGCGGCACCACGGCGGGGCAGGTGGTGGATTTCCCCGACGACTGACCCGGGGCGGGGCGCGAGGGCTTTCGAAAGCCCTCATCCGAAATTTCGAAATTTCGGCCCCGCCTATTTCTCGGGGATCAACCCGCGCGGGGCAAAGCGCAGCATCACCAGCAGGAATATCCCCATCGTCAGCAATCGCATATGCGCCGCCGAGTCGATCAGGTGCTCGCGCAGCGGGTTGTCGGCGGCCATGCCGCTGGTGACGAACTCCAGCAATGCCAGGCCCATCGGCTCGACCATGATCCACAGCCACCAGATCAGGAACCCGCCCAGGACCGCGCCCCAGTTGTTGCCCGATCCGCCGACAATCACCATTACCCAGACCAGGAAGGTAAAGCGCAGCGGGTTATAGCTACTGGGCACAAGCTGGCCGTCCAGCGTCGTCATCATCGCACCGGCCAGCCCGCAGACCGCCGAGCCCAGGATGAAGATCTGCAAATGCCGGCGCGTGACGTTCTTGCCCATCGCCGAGGCCGAGACCTCGTTGTCGCGGATCGCCCGCATCATCCGGCCCCAGGGGCTGTTCAGGGCCATCTGGCTCAGCCAGATCAGCGCCAGGATCACGACGATGAACAGACCTGCATAGCTGAGCTTGACGAAGATCGACGAGAAGCTGACCACATTGGCCCCGATCCGGTCCGACAGCGCGATGAACCACTCTGCCTGTTGCAGGTCGATCTCGTAAGGCACGGGGCGGGGCAGGCCGGTCACGTTCTTGACGCCCCGGCCCAACCAGTCCTCGTTCTTCAGCACCGCGATGATGATCTCGGCAATGCCGAGCGTCGCAATCGCCAGGTAGTCCGAGCGCAGCCCAAGCGCCACCTTGCCCACGATCCAGGCCGCACCCGCCGCGAACAACCCGCCCACCGGCCAGGCCAGCACAACCGGCAGGCCAAGCCCGCCCAGATAGCCGGTGAGCGCGGGATCGACGCTCTCGATCGCGTCGCGCGCGGGATCGAAGATCGCGCGGTAGATGACATAGCCCGCGATCAGGACCGCCAGCATCGCCACAACCCGGACCCAGCCCCTTGGCAGCCGCGTCCAGACCACAATCGCGCCCGCGATGGTCGCGGCCCCCGCCAGCAACGCCAGCAGGATGCGCGGACCGCCCGCGGCCCAGGCCTCCGGCACCGGCGGCATCGAGACCAGCACCGCGGCCAGCCCGCCAAGCGCGGTGAATCCCACGATCCCGACGTTGAACAGCCCCGCATAGCCCCATTGCATGTTCACGCCCAGGGCCATGATCGCCGAGACCAGCCCCATGTTGAAAATGCCAAGCGCCGAGTTCCAGGACTGCATCATGCCGGTCCCGATGAAGAGGATGGCGACCAGTCCGAAAAGCAGGATATTGCGTGGTTCCACCCGGGTCATACCGCTTTCCCCCTGAACAATCCGGTGGGCCGGAACAGCAGCACGATCAACAGGATCCCAAAGCTCACCGCGAATTTGTAATCGGTCGACAGAAGCTGCATCAGCCCCTCGGGCATCCAGTCCTCGGGCAGCACATGGCCCGCCACGCGGCGGAACGCATAGGTGACCGAGATCTCGGAAAACGCGATCACGAAACCGCCCGCGATGGCCCCCACCGGGTTGCCGAGCCCGCCGACAATGGCCGAGGCGAAGATCGGCAGCAGAAGCTGGAAATAGGTGAAGGGCTTGAAGCTCTTGTCGAGCCCGTAAAGCACGCCCGCCGTGGTCGCCAGCGCCGCCACGATGATCCAGGTGATCAGCACGACGCGTTCCGGGTTGATGCCCGACAGCAGCGCCAGATCCTCATTGTCGGAAAAGGCGCGCATCGACTTGCCGGTGCGGGTGCGGTTGAGGAACCAGAAGAGGGCAATGACCACAAGGATCGCCGTGACCAGCGTGATCCCCTGGCTGGTGCGGATCGCCAGCCCCTCGTCAAGACCGGTGAGGCTTTGAAAATTGCGTGCCGAGACGATGAAGCGCTCGCCATCCGCGAACCGCTGATCCCCCACGCCGATGATGAAGCGCACCAGCCCGTTCATGATGAACATGACGCCGAGCGAGGCGATCACGTAGATCACCGGTTTCGCCTTCTGCGCCCGGTAGAAACGATAGACCACCCGGTCGGTCCCGATGAGCAACAGCGCCGTCACCGCGATCCCCACCGGCAGCGCCAGCAAAGCGGTCGGCAGCGGCCCCAGCGACACGCCCGCGCCCTGCAAGCCCCAGGTCACCAGGATCGTCACCATCGCCCCGAAGGCCATGGTGTCGCCATGCGCGAAGTTCGAGAACCGCAAGATGCCGTAGATCAGCGTCACGCCAAGCGCGCCCAGCGCCAGTTGCGCGCCATAGGCGGTGGCCGGCACGATCACGAAATTCGCCAAGACAACGATGGCGTTCAGCAGGTCCATGACGGGCCTCTCCCCCTGGTTTCGTCCCCGCGCTGAATGGCGGGTTTTCGCCATAAGGGCAAGGCTTTCGACACCGGCACGGCCCTCATTGCGCCGCGGCCTCGCAGGTGCCGAACCCCGTCACCGCCTGCGGCCGGATATGGGGTTGATGCAGGGTCAGCACCAGGTTGCCATTGTCGGCGAAACTGATGATCTGCACCGCCTGCGTCTCCTCGTTGGTGTGCATCAGCGTGCGCAGACCGGTGGGCTCCAGCGCCCCCTCCGGCGCGGGGATATTGGCGATCTCCTCGTAATCCGAGGGCAGTTCGGCGTTCCAGTCCACCGACCAGACACCGCCCTCCTGCGTAATCGCGATCTCCTGGTCGAGGTCGGAACAGGCCGAGATCTCGATGCAGATGATCGAGAGGGTGCAGGTCAGGCTGACCTCCTGGGCGTAGCCGGGCAGGGGCGACAGGCAAAGGGCGGCGATAGCGGCGCGTGTCAGCATCAAAGAACCTCGCATTGGCCGATGGCGGTCAGGGCGACGGGGCCTTGACCCGATCGCAGGATATGCCGGGAATGGATGGCCCCGCCGGAGGGAAAAACCGTGATCAGGATGCGGCTGGCCGGATCGCGGCTGACGAAACTCAGCGTGTCGGAGCCTTCGGGCGTCACATCGGCCACCGGCACCTGTTCCGCGTCCGAAACCACCCATAGCCCCGGCTCATGGTCGATGGGCGCGATCTCGACGGTGAAACTGTCCCGGTCGCAGGCGTCACCGGCACAGACCGGCCGGAACAGGCAGACCAGCGGCGTCACCGCGTGGACGGGGACGGGCAGGGCGATCAAGAGCAGGGGCAGCAGGCGGGCAATCACAATTGCGTCTCGCAACTCAGGAACCGGATCTGCGCCTCGGGCGCGGGGTCGGCCCTGCGCGCGGTCCAGATCACATGCGGCTCGGCGGCAAAGACAAGCTGGTTCCAGGTCTCCGCCGCGCCGGCCCATGTCACGGTGCGATCCGCCGTAACCTCTGCGTCGAACCCGGCCCCGGCGATGGTGATGCGGAAATCTCCCGCGCCATCCGGGCCGACATCGACGGGGTCCAGTGTGAAATCGAAAGGCTGGCGCGTGGCCGTGCATTGCCCGCCCGCATCGCACGAGGAAGTGACCTGGCAGGTCACGGAAATGCGCGCGCCCTCGGCCAGCGCCTGCGCGGGCAGGCCCAGAGCAAGGGCCAGACCAAGGACCGCGCGCAGGATCACTTGCTGCCGCCGCCGGGGGTGCCGCCGCCTGCGGTGTCGCTGGCGCCGATCTCGGTGCAATTGCCCATCAGCCGGTAATGCGCGATACTGTCGCCGATCAGCATGTTGCCCAGGAACACGACCTGGCCCGAGGCGACGGTGGCCATTTCGATGCCCGTGCTGTTGACAAAGACGAAATGCGTCGCCTCGCCGCTGGTCGATACCTCGCCATCGAAGGGCGAGCCCTCCTGCACCATGCGGCCCTCGCCGGTCTCGGCATCCAGGTGGTATTCATGCACCCGGTCAATCGGCGAACAGCCGCCCGAGGAGGTTCGGCACGCCTCGTACATCTGGCACGAATAGCTGCGTATCTCGGCCATCGCGGGGCTGGTCAGGGCCGCAAGGCCCGCCGCAATCAGATATTTCATAAGTCTTATCCTCCAAGAAAACTGCGGCGCACCTCGGGGTCGTTCAGCAATGCCTTGCCGGTATCGGTGTAGGCATTCCTCCCCTGCACCAGAACATAGCCCTTGTCGGCAATATCAAGCGCCTGACGGGCGTTCTGCTCCACCATCAGGATCGAGATGCCGGTGCGGGCGACCTCGATGATGCGGTCGAACAATTCGTCCATCACGATCGGGCTGACGCCTGCCGTGGGCTCATCCAGCATGAGCAGTTTTGGCCGAGTCATCAAGGCCCGACCGACGGCCACCTGCTGGCGCTGGCCGCCCGACAGCTCGCCCGCGGGCTGGCGGCGCTTGTCCTTGAGGATCGGGAAGAGGTCATAGACCTGCGCCAGGGTGCCCGAGAAATCGTCGGTGCGGATGAAGGCGCCCATCTCCAGGTTCTCCTCAACCGTCATCGAGGTGAAGATGTTCGAGGTCTGCGGCACGAAGCCCATGCCATGCGCCACGCGGGCCTGTGGCGTCAGGTGGGTAATATCCTCGCCATCCAGCCGGACGGCGCCTTCGCGCAGGTCCAGCATCCCGAAGACGGCCTTCATCGCGGTGGATTTGCCCGCGCCGTTCGGCCCGACGATAACCGCGATCTCGCCCTTCTCCACGGCGATGGTGCAGTCATGCAGGATGTCCGCCCCCTTGCCATAACCGCCGGTCATGGCCTCGCCGATCAGGAACGGCCCGCCGGGGGCGGGTGTGGCGCGGTCATGCTGGCCCCTGGCGGGCGTCAGCGTGCCGATCCCGTCGGGGTTGCCGATCGAGAGATCCTTATTGCCGCGTCCGGAATAGGGTTTGTCGCTCATCGGGCAATTCCCCTCGCATCCGCGCCGGGGGGTGTACAGGGGGTGCATCGGGGGGTGTACGGGGGGCACCCCCCCATTTTCGCGGATTGTTCCATCACGCGGTTTCCTTGTTCTTCAGCCCGGTGCCCAGATAGGCCTCGATCACATGCTCATTGGCCTTGATCTCCTCCAGGCTGCCCTCGGCCAACACTTTCCCTTCCGCCATGCAGATCACCGGATCGCAGATTTTCCCAATGAAATCCATATCATGCTCGATGACGACAAAGGTATAGTTGCGCTCCTTGTTGAGGCGCAGGATGGCGTCGCCAATGGTGTTGAGCAGCGTCCGGTTCACGCCCGCGCCGACCTCGTCCAGGAACACGATCTTGGCATCCACCATCATCGTGCGCCCCAGTTCCAGCAGCTTCTTCTGCCCCCCCGAAAGGTTCCCCGCACGCTCATCCGCCAGATGGGAAATCGTCAGGAAATCAAGCACTTCGTCGGCCTTCTTCGCCAACGCGCGTTCCTCTTCCGCGATGCGCTTGCGGTGCATCCAGGTGTTCCAGAGCGTCTCGCCCAACTGGTCCCCCGGCACCATCATCAGGTTCTCGCGCACCGTCATCGACGAGAATTCATGCGCGATCTGGAACGTGCGCAGAAGCCCCTTGCCAAAGAGGACATGCGGCGGCAGCCCGGTAATATCCTCGCCATCCATCTCGACGCGGCCCGAGGTCGGTTCAAGAACGCCCGCGATCACGTTGAAAAGAGTTGTTTTTCCGGCCCCGTTGGGTCCGATCAGCCCGGTGATTGATCCGGGCTGGATGCTGAGGCTCGCGCCATCCACGGCGTGAAAGCCGCCGAAATGTTTGTGCAGGTCGTGAACGGTGATCATGCGGCGGTCATTCCCAAGAAAAACAGCCCGGCCTAGAACCGGGCTGCTAACGTTTTCAAGTGCTTGCGCGGCTCAATGGAACTGAATCGTGGTCAGCTCGCCACCCTGCATCTCGGTCTCGCGATAGGTGCCCGCGGCCTCGCCGGGGCCGACCAGCTCGACCGAGCTTGCGCCGACATAGTCGATCTCGCCACCCTCGGCCAGGATCTCCAGCGCGCGGCCCAACTCGCCGGGCATGATTTCCTCACCCGGTGCGTTGGCCACGGCCTCGATCATGCCGGCATAATCGCCCGCATCGGTCGATCCCGCCGCCTGCATCGCCAGGATGATCAGCGCCGCCGCGTCATAGCCTTCCGCCGAATAGACGCCCGAGCCGTCGATCCCGGCCTCGCCCGCAAGTGTCTGATACGCTTCGATTCCATCGCCCTGGCTGCCGGGGTTGGTGCCGAAGCTGCCGTCAATATCGCTGCCGAACGTGTCGCCAAGCGCGTCACCGATCATGCCGTCGCCGAAGGCAAAGGTGTCGAACGCGCCGGTATCAAGGGCTGCCTGAACCACGCCCGCACCGCCCTGATCGACATAGCCGAGCACGACCAGGACATCACCGCCCGCAGCCGCCAGCGCGCCGACCTCGGCCGAGTAATCCGCGCGCCCGTCTTCATGGGCGGCAACCAGCGTCACGGTGCCGCCAAGCTCCTCATAGGCGGCGGAGAGCGCATCGGCGAACCCGAGGCCATAGTCGTTGTTGGTATAGGTGATCGCGATGCTCTCGAAGCCGCGATCCATGATCACGTTGGCCAGCACTTCGCCCTGGCGCGCATCCGACGGCGCGGTGCGGAAGAACAGGCCGTTATCCTCGATCTCCGACAGCGCGGGCGAGGTCGCGGCGGGCGAGATCATCACGATCCCGTTCGGCACGCCTACGTTGGACACGGCGGCGGTGGTCACGCCCGAGCAATCGGCCCCCACGATGCCCGCCACCTCGTCTGAGGTCACCAGGCGTTCGGCGGCGGCGGTCGCGGCGGAGGCATCGACACAGGTTGCATCGGCGCGCACCGGCGTCACGGTCATGCCGTCCATGAAGTTGCCGCTTGCGGTGGCTTCCGCCATGGCCAGTTCGGCGCCGCCCGCGATGGCGGGCACCAGCGATTCAATCGGCCCGGTGAAGCTGAGCAGGACGCCGAGGCGCACTTCATTGCCATGCGCATCGGCAAAGGCCGCACCCGAAAGGGCTGCGGTGGCCGCGGTGGCCAGCAGGATCTTTTTCATGTCTCTCTCCCAGTTGGACAGTGTTGTCTGGGGCCAAGTTAGGCCGCGGCGGGGCGATTGAAAAGGGCCGATTTGGTCCTTTCATGCCGGACAACGAGGGGGCTTTCGCCCGGGCCTGCAACTTGGCACAGTCCGCGCAACCGACCCCGGAAAGGACTGCCCCATGCCCGCGCCGCGAAACCCCCTGAAATCGGCCCTGTCACAGGGGCGGCTGCAACGCGGCCTCTGGCTCAACCTGTCCTCGGGCCTAGTGGCCGAGATGGCCGGACAGGCCGGGTTCGACTGGTGCCTGATTGACGGCGAACACGGGCCCTGGGATCCGTCTGCGATCCGCGCGCAACTGATGGCGCTGGAGGGGACGGGGACCGCGCCGGTGGTGCGGGTGCCGACGGATGCCGACTGGATCCTGAAACAGGTGCTGGATCTGGGTGTGCAATCGGTGCTGGTGCCGATGGTACATTCAGCCGACCAGGCCCGCGCGGTGGTGCGCGGCCTGCGCTACCCGCCCGATGGCGTACGGGGGCAGGGCGCGATGGTGGCCCGCGCCTCCGGGTTCGGCGCAATTGCGGATTATGCCGAGACGGCAAATGATCAGATCTGTTGCCTGGTGCAGGCCGAAAGCCGCGCCGCGCTGGACGACCTCGACGCGATTGCGGCCGTCGACGGTGTCGATGCGGTTTTCATCGGTCCCGCCGACCTCGCCGCCGATATGGGGCTCTCCATCGACGCGCCGGACCTGCGCCGCGCCATCGCCGGGGCCATCCCCCGCATCCGCGCCGCCGGAAAAGCCGCCGGGATCATCTGCCCTGATGCCGATTTCGCCCATTACACCGGGCTTGGCGTCACCTTCCTGGGGATGGGATCGGACGCGATGCTGCTGCAAGCGGCGCTGGCCCGCCTCGCCGGAACGGAGATCCCATGATCCTCGTCGATGCCGATGCCTGCCCGGTGAAGGAGGAGGTCACCCGCGTTGCCCTGCGCCACAAATGCCCGGTGCGGTTCATCGCCAACCAGGGGCTGCGCCTGCCCGATCATCCGCTGATTTCGATGCAGGTGGTCGATGCGGGCTTCGACGCCGCCGACGATGCCATCGCCGAGGCCGCCGGTCCCGACACGCTGGTCATCACCTCCGACATCCTGCTGGCCGATCGCTGTCTGAAAGCGGGGGCCGCGGTGATGGACCCCAAGGGCCAGAGCTTCTCCGCCGCCTCCATCGGGGCGCAGATCGCCACCCGCGCGATCATGGCCGATCTCCGCGCTGGTCTGGACGGCCAGGGGATAGGCGGTCAGCGACCGTTTTCGCAAAAGGACCGCAGCCAGTTCCTGAACGCGCTGGAAAACGCCCTGCGCAAGCTGCCCCGTTAGTCCCGCATCGAGGTCACAGGCAGTTTGCGTTTGATCCGAATTGAAAGACGCTGCCTCGCCCTGCGGTCGAACGCGCCTTTCGATGCTGTCTGGATCAGATGAAACGCAAAATGCCGAACCGCGCCTCCCACCCCCCTCTTTCATTTTGCCGAAAATACCTTCGGGGGAGCGCGAGGGGGCAGACAGCCCCCTCGCATCGGTCGGATTGCGCAGCAATTCGACACACCATCGGGATCAGCGCCGCAGCCTCAACCGCTCCAGCCCGTGAAAATGATAGATATCCGCGTAGCGCGGCCCCTCTTCCAGCGCCAGACCGGGACAGCGCGCAAAGAGGGTCTCCAGCGCAATCGCCATCTCCATCCGCGCCAGCGGCGCACCGACGCAGAAATGCAGCCCGGCGCCGAAGGCCAGATGCGCCGGGGCCTGCCGCGTGGCATCGAACCGGTCGGGGTCGGCAGTCACGCCTGCGTCGCGCCCGACCGAGCCCAACATCAGCCCGACCTCGTCGCCGCGCCGGAACTCATGCCCGAACAGCTCCACCGTTTCATAGACATGGCGCGTGAACAGATGCAGCGGCGCGTCATAGCGCAGGCATTCCTCGACCAATGCGCCCGCCTCCCCCGCGGGGGCCATCCCATGTTCGAGGATGCTCTTCACCGCGTTGCCGAGCGAATGCACCGTCGCCTCGTGGCCCGCGTTCAGAAGCAGGATTGAGGTGGTGATCAACTCATCGGTGCTGAGCCTTTCGCCATCCTCCTCCGCCGCAATGAGGCTGGTGATCAGGTCGTCATGCGGGTCGCTGCGCCGCGCCTCGACATAGCCGCGCATGAACGCCACGAAATCTTCCGTCGCCGCCACCGCCGCCGCCTCATCCTCTGCCGTCCGGCCCGCCATATACATCCCCACCATGGCGTTGGACCATTGCAACAGCTGCGGCCCCATCTCCTCGGGCACGCCCAACAGCCGCGCGATCACGCGCACGGGCAGGGGGCGGGCATAGGCGTCCAGCAGGTCGAACGGGCCATCGGGGAAGGCGTCGATCAGCTCGTGGCACAGCTCCCCGATGCCATCCTTCAATCCGGCGATCCGGCGCGAGGTGAAGGCGCGCATGACGAGGCCGCGCAGGCGCGTGTGGCGCGGCGGCTCCAGCTCCAGCATGGAATGCGCCTCGACCGCGTAGAAGGGGGCCAGATGCGCGGGGATCTCGGGGCGCATCTCCTCGGGCGCCTCGCGGCCAAAGCGCCGGTCGCGCAGGATCGTGTTCACCGCCTCATGCGTGGTGGCGCAAACCATGTTGTAATCGTCCCAGTGAACAAGCGGCCCGGCGGCGCGGGCACGGGCGTAGAACGGGTAGGGGTCCTGCACGAAACCGGGGTCCGTGGGCGATTGGCTGAGATACTGCATGGCGGTCTTTTCCGTTCCTGGTCTGCCCCTATCCTGACCCGCGCGCGCGGCGCCTGCAATGGCCCGAAATCGGGGCTGGCGGGATCGCCCGCGCCAAGGCTATCCTCACCCCGTCAAGGATAAGGATCGCCCATGCCCATTCGCCGTCTCGCCGCCCTCGCGCTGGTCCTGCTCTCGCCCGTTCCGGCCTTCGCGCAAAGCCAGCCCTGTGGCGCGGAGCTGCCGCGCGGCAGCTGGATCGGCGGGTCCGAGGCCGCCTCGGACCTCGCCACCGCGCCCGCGCCCACCGACCGCCCCGCGAGCATCCCCGCGAATGGCTATGACGTGACGCTCTTCACCCTCTCGGCCCCAGCGGATGTCCGGCTGGAAGCGGCGGGCCGGGACGGGACCGATCCGCTGATCGAGCTTTACGACGCCACCGGCGCGCTGGTCCTGTTCGACGATGACAGCGGCGGGCGCTTCGATGCGCGCGGCGAGATCGCGCTGGAGACCGGCCGATACTGCCTTGCCACCCGCAGCTATGACGATAGGGCGGGCCAGGCCGATCTGCGTATCGGGCTGGCAGCACATCCCGCGCTGACCCCCGGCTCGGGCGGCTCGAATATCCTGGCCTGCACGTCCGAGACCGCCGCGACCGCCCTGGGGGCCGCCGCCATCGACCAGCTGCCCGATGGCTCCGCCGTGGCTTTTCACAGCGTGGCGCAGGTGCCCTATTACCGCTTCACCCTGCAATCGCGCACGCCGCTGGTGATCCGCGCCACCAATCCGCGCGCCGACCCCTACATCTACCTCTACGATGCGCAGGGCCAGTTGATCGACGAGAATGACGACCATAACAGCCTGAATTCCCGGCTCGATTTCCCCGAGGGCCTGCCCGCGGGCAGCTATTGCATCGGGATGCGCGCGCTC
The DNA here is from genome assembly GCF_013155465.1 of Alterinioella nitratireducens. Taxonomy (GTDB): domain Bacteria; phylum Pseudomonadota; class Alphaproteobacteria; order Rhodobacterales; family Rhodobacteraceae; genus Alterinioella; species Alterinioella nitratireducens. The sequence goes on from NZ_JABJVX010000003.1 coordinate 76,994, forward strand.
AGCGATGCGAGCCAGCCGGTGCAGGTCTCGGTTGCGGCAATGTCCTCGCAGGTCGCGCAGCAGACGCTCTTTTCCACGGCCGAGGCCAGCCCGCCCGCCGATGGCTCCGCCTATCCCGTGACGCAGCTCGGGCCCCTCGAGACAAGGCTCAGCCGCGATGCGTCCGTTGCGGGCGATGCGATCTGGCATGCCTTCACCATGGATGCGGCGGGCCGCGTGACCATCGACGCGACCGGCTTCGGATCCTCCGACCCGATCGTGTATCTTTTCGGTGGCGGCACCTTGATCGCACAGAATGACGACGCGAACGGCACGCTCGATTCGCAGGTCTCGGCCTGGATCGGGGCGGGCAGCTACACGGTGGCGCTGATGCAGTATCACGGCCAACCCGGCACCATCCGGCTGGAGATCAGGCGCGAGAGGTGAGCGGTCCGACCGGCAGGCACCCCTCTGCGGATGCAGGTTTCTTCTCCGGTTGGCCTCGCCTGCGGATCAGGCTATTTCCATATCGTCCTCGACCATGCTGTCGTCCTGGGCGGAGCTGTCTGGGGCAAAATCGTCATCGAGGCTGAGCGCCGCCATCAATTCCAGGCCAGCCTCGGCCCCTGACTGCGCGCCGTCCAGCGCTCCGTCGGCGATTGCATCGTCATAGGCGGCCAGCATCGCGTCTGCATCCTGAAACCCACCTTCGGGGGCGTCGATGCGAAACAGTTCCTGCGGAATCTCGATCGGGTCTCCGTTCTCGTCGGTTCCCGGTAGAAGCTCGTAGAAGATCACCGATTCCACTTGCGTCACGTTGTAATCCGGATCGTCGCCGAAGGTGCTGTCGTAGAAATCGACATAGCTCTCGAAACTCGCCTCCTCGCCGTCCGGCAAGTCATCCGCCATAAGGAAGATGCCGTTCTCGATCCCGCCATTATCGCCGATCTCGACCCCGAATCCGATCTTGTCGAATGTCGGATCCTCCGGTTCTTCAGGCTCTTCTGGTTCTTCGGGGTCATCCGAGACGGCCTTGATCGAACCCTCGGGCGTTGTCGTCGATGTGGCGCGGATGCCGAACACATCGACCTCGTCCAGACTGTCGATATCCAGTTCAACGGTCAGCGTATCACCTTCGGCAACATAGGTCTCCTTGTCGGTCCCGTCGCGCCCGAGGCCAGGACGGCTGAGGGCTGTCGCCCCGTCCCACTGGACTTGGTCGCCGTCCAACCGCGCGCCGTTCATGTTCAGCGGCCCGCCCAGGGATTCGCTGCTGCCCGAGAAATCATCATCCCCGAAATAGATGGCATTCACATCCATGCCGCCCTCCAGCACCGAGATATCGGCCAGGAAATCGCCGGTGTCGGGATCTTGATAGAGGCCGACCGTATAGGACAGCCCCTCAACCTCATATGTAAAGATCTTCGTGTAATCGGGCATTCTCACAACCTTTCATTTGCTGAGCTATGATCTCGGCGCGCCATGGGGCCGCCCCGGTATTTCCTTGGTTCCGGCGGAAGTATGCCTCAAAAATGCCCTGTAAGCTTTCGGTTTGCTTGAAACAGACTGTTCACTCGTGATGGATACCGCCCGGTCACGGTTCTCACCCCTGCATCGCGCCGTCCCAGTCATAGACGACAATGCCCGTCGTCTCGTCCGCATCCAGGCGGCGATAGAGCGCGCGGGCCGCGATGTTGTCGGTCTCGGTCGCCAGCCAGATCCCCATGCAGCCGCGCGCCCGCGCCCTTTCCATCAGCAACCGGCAAAGTTGCAGCGCGATGCCCTGGCGGCGGAGATCCTCGACCGTGCCGACCTCGTTGATGAAGAAGGCGGGCGGCTTGTCGGGATGCAGCAAGACAGTGCCCGACGCGAAGCCGACAACCCGGGCGCCCTGCGTGGCAAAGACCAGGTCGTGACCGGGATCGGCGATGAACGCCGCAAGCTGCGCGGGCCGGAGGGGATGGTCGAAGACCTGCGCCCCCGCCAGCAGATGCGCCGTCTCGGGCGTCTGGACATGGCAGGTGGGAGCATCCGTCACTCCCGTGGCCTCAGGATCGTCACCCCGATATTGCCGGCCGCCGCCAGTTCATCGTCCAGCGACATCGGGATGTATTCGCCGCGCCGCCACAGCTCGCCCAGGTTGTCGTAATAGCGGCTCAGCGGATGGCCCGATTGCCCGGTCGCGGTGATGAAGACGGAACTGTCGGGGTCGGCGAAATCGTAAACCCCGCGATAGCCCGCCGCGTGGACGTTGCGGAACGGGTCGGGGCCGGTGGCCGCCGTGCGGCCCCGGTTCAGCGTGTTGTCGCCGCCCGAGGTCGATTGCACGATATTGACGGCCCATCCGAACAGCCGTGAATCGCCAAGCACCTGGTGTTCATGCACCGCCTCATGTGCGTCGCCCCACCGCCAGGACGAGATGTTGGAGCCATAGCGATCCACCAGCATTTGCAGCGCATCGTCCAGCGCGAGACGGGCAATATCGGTACAGCTTTCCTCGATGGAGGACGGCCTGATATCGCACCAGGCCGAGGCGCCGTCGACATCGCGGTAGACCCGTTCGACAAAGATCGGTTCCAGCGCCTGGTATTCACTGGCTAGCGGACCGAGATCGTCCTGGATGAGCCGCTGTTGCAGCGCCCGCATCCAGGCGGCGTAGATCAGGGGTTCGGGCAGATGCTCGTTCATCTCGCCATTCCACGCCGCCAGCAGCCCAAGCGCCTCCTCGCGCCGCGCCTCGACGCTGCCGGGCTCGGCGGCCTCTGACGTGAACCACAATTCGCGCCCCACCAGCGGCAGCAATGTGCGCGCCGTGGGCGAAACGGTGTCCAACTGCGCCTCGATGAAACTGTCGCGGGTATGGACCTGGCGCGATTGCATCAGGTTTTCCCACCGCTCGATGCGCTGCGTGTCACCCCAGGAAAAGCTCATATGCAGCGGAAAATCCCGCTCCACGATGCGGTTGTTGGTGTTGCCGAGGATGCCGCCCTCGGGATCCTCGAAATGCGGGTTGGCGAAATATTGCGTGACACCCTGCCAGCGGTTGCCGGCAATCCACCCGCGTGAGGGGATGCGGCCCTGGCTTTCATGCTCCAGGAGGCGCCAGGGCATATGCCCGATCACCTGCATCGCCACCCGGTCCATCGTGGCCAGCGTCAGAACCTGTGACGGCGCCACGAAATACTGACCGGCCGCCTGCGCCTCCTCGATCGTGGTGGCGCGCATCAGTTCCAGCCCGGTGCGCATCGACGTGTTTTCATCGGTCAGCGCGGTCCAGGCCATCGACATGACATGGCCGGGCGGCGTGACGGTGCCGATATTCCAGTGGCTGCCGGGAATGACCGGGCCGTTCTCGGTCCAGCGCAGGGTGACGGTGACGGGTGGGGCGTCGGCCACCTCGATGATCGAGCGGCGGGTCTCGAACCGGGCCCACCCGTCCGGGGTCTGGTATTCCTCGCGGTTTTCCGGGTTCAGCCGTTCGATATAGAGGTCGATATCGTCCATGTAGGAGGAGGTCAGCCCCCAGCCAAGCGCGTCCGAGCGCCCGACCAGCACGATGGGCATGCCGGGAATGGTGCCGCCGATGACCCCGCCGGTCGACAGCTCCAGCCGCGCCAGATACCAGATCGTCGGCGCGGTCAGGTTCAGATGCGGGTCGTTGGCCAGCAAGCTGCGCCCGGTGGCCGAGCGGCTGCCGGCGGCGGCCCAGGCGTTCGACGCGCCCGCCAGCATGCGCCCCGGTGACGGGTGCAGCGGGTCGCGGGGCGGTTCGGTATCGGCGGCATAGCGCGGCAGGTCGGGGAAGAGGGCCGAGAATTCGGGCAATTCCGCGACCGCCCCATCCAGCGGGTCGGGCAGGATATCGGCCAGTCGCGCGGGGTCGTTCAGCATCAGATCGGTGCGCGCGCGCAGCACCTCGGTTTCCTGTTGGCTGGCCAGTTGCATCGCCATCATGTTGAGGACGGCCAGCGAATCCGCGGGCCGCCAGGGCGCGATCTCGGGCGTGAAGAGCAGAAGCTCGGGCGCACCCCGGCCAAGCGCCTCGTCGGCGACAAGTTCCAGCCAGGCATTCACGCCCGCCGAATAGGACTCCAGCATGGCCAGCGTCTCATCGTCCTGCGCCGCCACCGAGCGGCGGGCATAGCCGTAAAGATCCAGCCGCCGCATCAATTCGTCGATCTGAAGTGTGCGGGTGCCGAAGAGCTCGGACAGGCGGCCCTGCGCCGTGCGCCGCGTCATCAGCATCTGCCAAAGCCGGTCCTGCGCATGGGCAAAGCCGAGCCCGAAAAACACGTCCTGATCGCTTTCGCCGTAGATATGCGGGACATTGGCGTTGGAGCGCACGATGTCCAGCCGTGCCTCCAGCCCCGGCACCTGCCATTCGGCATCGTAATCCGGGATCGAGCGCGAAAACACCCAATAGGCCAGCAGCGCGGCGGCCACGGACAGCGCCAGAGCGACAGAGACTAATCGGATCATCCAGCGCAGGAAAAAGGCCATGTGCCGCCTGGGAAAGGAAACGGGGGTCGGGGTCGAGCAAAGGCCAGCCTAACGCGGGCCAGCGGAGCTTGCAAAGGGAAGTGGCGGCCCGCCGGGGACCGCCCCCATCCGTCAAGAGACCTGTCTTGCGTCTCAGGGCAGGATGCGCGTGTAGCGCTGCCCCTCCACCGTGGCGCCCGCGATCAGGCCGGCCTGGCCGAACACGACCCCGATCACCGGGCTGAGCAGGTTGGTGGTCGAGGTGCCCAGATTGCCGCCCTCGCGGTTCACCGCATATTGGATATCGGCCCCTGCCGCCCATCCCGAGGAATAGCGGAAATCGCGCAGCGCGTCCTGGGTCATGAAAAACAGCGCATGGGCGTATTGCTGCGCCCCGATCTGGAAGCCGACCGTGGCCTGCGCCGAGGAATAGTAATCCACCGTCGCGCCATTGATGCGCAGCGCGCCGCGCCCGTAGCCGCCGCCAAATCCGAAACCCGCCTCGGTGATCAGCGGCATGACCAGAACGCCCTGGGCGTTCTCGCTCAGCTCGCGGGTATAGGGGATGTTGGTGTGCATGAAGTCGATGGCGCTGTCGACACGGCTGTCGATGCGCTGACCGGCATCGCTGCCGATCCCGTTGCCGCAGGCCGCAAGCGGAAGGGTCGCTGCCGTGGAAAGGATGAAATTGCGCCGGGTCAGGATGCTCATGAGTTGGGGACCGCCTGTAGGTTCTTGGTTGCTCGAAGGGTGGACGTTTTCGCCCTTGCGCGGGAGGATACGCAGGTTTTGCGGCGCTGTCATCCGCCAACCACTGAATGTTGCGGGTTTTCGCCGATTTCGTCTGTATTTTGGGTTGGAGAGGTGGGGGGCGGCGCATCTCGCCCGCCCCGAAGAGGGGGCGGGGTCGATGCGCCGCTTGAGGCCAGCCGTCGCCATTGTCTCTCGGACCAATGGCGCGACAATGGCGACCTCCGAGGTATTTTCAGCAAAATGAAAGCAACAGAACGTCAGGGGTTGGTCAGGCCGTGGCGGCGGCGGTCCTGCTGGCGGTCGGGCTTCCAGCGGCGATGCACCCAGAACCACTGGCCGGGGCGGGCGCGGACCTCGTCGGACAGCGAATCCATCAGCGCCTGCGTCATCTCGCGCGGGGTGCCGTGGGGGATGGGCGCCTCCAGCACGACGTCGAAATCGAGGCCGTTTTCCAGGCGGCGGGCGTAGATCGGGATCACCAGCGCGTTGTATTTCAGGGCGATCTCGCCGACCGAAAGCGCCGTGGGGGCGGGTTTGCCCAGAAAATCGACAATCGCGCCATCGCCGTAATACTGGTCGATCAGCAGCGCGCCATGGCCGCCCTCGCGCACATGGCGCATGAAGCCCGCAAGCCCCCGCCGCCCGCGCGAGAAGGCGGGCCCGCCTGCCTCCTCGATGGTGCGCACGTAATGATCGTTGAACCAGGCGTTGTTCATCGGACGGTAGAGCCCGCCGAGCGAGAAGCCGCGCAGATTCATCGCCACCCGCGCGGCCTGGTAATTGCCGAAATGGCCGGAGACGAAGAGGATCGGGCGGGTTTCGGCCAGCGCCGCCTCGGCCTCGGCCAGACCGGCCCCGTGAACCTGCCAGTCGCGGGCGCGGGCCTGTTGTTCCGCCGTGGCGTAGTTCTCGATCAGGGTGCGGCCCGCATTATCCAGCACTTCGCCCGCGATGCGGCGGCGCTCGGCCTCGGGCATCTCGGGCCAGATATAGGCGAGGTTGGCGCGCGCGCGCCGCCCGTATCCGGTCAGCGGCCCGATGACATGGCGCGCCAGCCATCCCATCAGGGGCACGCGCAGCCGGTGCGGCAGCGCCAGCAGCAGCCAGATCACAGCGCGCAGCAGCCGGTCCACCAGCCAGTTGCCAAGGCCGCGGCCCTCTCTCCCGTTGTCAGCCATCGCGGCGAGGCCCCATCTTGCGGGTTTACATCGGCGGCCAGATTACTGCGCGCCGGGGACCGGCACAACCGGGCCTCAGCCGCGCGCCGCCAGCGCCTCGATCTGGGCGCGCAGCCCGTCCATCGGATAGCCCGCCGCGTTGCCCGCCGCGATGATCGCATCCGTCTCCTGCCGACCCGCCTGCGCAAAGGCCCAGATGACGGCCGAGCGCATGCCGCTGGCGCAATAGGCCACCGTCTTGCCTTCGGCGGCCGCCATCGCCTCGGCCTGCTCCTCGACATTGTCCAGCGTCATCGCGGCACCATTGACGGGGTTGTAGACGAAATCGAGCCCGGCGGCGGTCGCGGCCTCCTCGATACTCGCGGCTTGCAGAGCGGGCGGAACCTCGGCGTCGGGGCGGTTGCAGATCACCAGGCGCACGCCCGCGCGGGCCAGCCGAGCCATGTCACCCGGCTCAAGCTGGGGGGCGACGGAGTGATCTTCGGAAAGCGGGCGCAGATCCATGGCGGTCCTCATCGAAAGTCAGAGGATGATCTTTGCCGCGTGCGCCGCGCGATGAAAACCGCTTCCGTAGCGTCAAAGCGTGTTCACGGGCAGCTTGAGATAGGTGGTGCCGTTATCCTCGGCGGGGGGCATTTTGCCTGCGCGCATGTTGATCTGGATCGACGGCACGATCAGCTTGGGCATGCCGAGCGTCGCGTCGCGTTCCTCGCGCATCTTCACAAACTCGGCGCGCGAACGGTCGGCGATATGCACATTGCGCGCCTTGTGTTCGGCCACAGTGGATTCCCAGGCATAGTCATCGCGCCCCGGCGCCTTGTAATCGTGCCCCACGAAAATCCGGGTCTCGTCCGGCAGGGCCAGGATCTTCTGGATCGAAGCGTAGAGCTCCTCGGCCGAGCCGCCGGGAAAATCGCAGCGCGCGGTGCCGAAATCGGGCATGAAGACGGTGTCGCCCACGAAGGCCGCGTCTCCGATCACATAGGTCATGCAGGCGGGCGTGTGGCCGGGCGTGTGCAGCACGTCGCCGCGCAGCTGGCCGATATGAAAACTGTCGCCCTCCCGGAAGAGCTGGTCGAACTGGCTGCCATCGCGCTGGAACTCGGTGCCTTCGTTGAAGACCTTTCCGAACACATCCTGCACCACGGTGATATTCGCCCCGATGCCGATCTTGCCGCCCAGTTGGGTCTGGACGTAAGGCGCGGCGGACAGGTGATCGGCATGGACATGGGTTTCCAGCACCCATTGGCAGTCCAGCCCCTGATCCCTGACATGGGCGATGATCCGGTCGGCTGATCCCGTGTCGGTGCGCCCCGAGGCATGGTCGAAATCCAGCACCGAATCGATCACCGCGCAGGCGCTGCCCTCTGGCTCGCGCACGACGTAGGAGACGGTGTTGGTCGCATCGTCGAAGAAGGCGGTGACATCAGGGTGCATGGCAAAAGTCCTCCGGCAGGTTCTGGTGAAAGACCCTTAGCATGAAACAGATGGGAAGCGGTTTGATTTTGGTCAAGGAACGGGCAGGGCCGGGGCGTTATGCTCGAACATGCGGCGGGAACACGCCTGCCGCGTCGATGCGGGGCGCGGAACACTTGGCGCGGCCATGTGTTCTCCGCCAGACTGGAGCCTGCGTCAGACACCCGATGCGGTCCGAAGGAAAAGGGAGACCCCGAGATGGCCGAGAAACGCGACGAGACCAAGACCCCGGACGAGAAGATGAGAGACAACAAGGTCAGGCCGGACAGCAAGCAGCAAGGGCCGCACCGCCACCGCCCGCGCTACACCGCGCCCGAGGAGGACGCCGAGGAGGAGCTGTTCAACGACGTTCCCGTCTAGGCCTCACCCGTTCAGGATCTGCGCCATGCGGGGGGCGAAATAGGTCAGCACCCCGTCGCAGCCCGCCCGGCGGAACGCCGTCAGGCTTTCCAGCATCGCCTGGTCGCCGTCGATCCAGCCATTCTGGGCGGCGGCCTCGATCATCGCGTATTCGCCCGAGACCTGGTAGGCATAAGTCGGCGCGCCGAAGCGGTCCTTCACGGCGCGGGCAATGTCCAGATAGGGCAGCCCGGGCTTGACCATGACCATATCCGCGCCTTCCGACAGGTCACGCTCGACACAGCGTAGCGCCTCGTTTCGGTTGCCGGGGTCGATCTGGTAGGTCTTCTTGTCGCCCTTCAGCGCCGCCGAGGCCCCGACCGCATCGCGGAACGGCCCGTAAAAGGCGCTGGCGAATTTTGCGGCATAGCTCAGGATCGCGACATCGTGATGCCCTTCCGCCTCCAGCGCGGCCCGCATCGCGCCGATACGCCCGTCCATCATGTCCGATGGTCCCAGAATATCCGCGCCCGCCGCCGCCTGTGCCAAGGCCATCCTGACCAGCGCCTCGACCGTTTCGTCATTGACGATGATCCCGTCGCGCACGATCCCGTCATGGCCGTTGGCGTTATAGGGGTCGAGCGCGATATCCGTCATCACCGCAAGCTCGGGCACCGCCTCCTTGACCGCGGCAATCGCGCGGTTGGCGATATTGTCCGGATCCCAGGCAAGCTCGCAGCTCTCGGTCCGGTCCTCCTGGCCGGTATAGGGAAAGATGCAGATCGCGGGAATACCGAGCGATTGCGCCTCGCGGGCCGCCTCGACCAGCTTGTCGACCGAATAGCGATTGACGCCGGGCATCGAGGCGACGGGCTCCACCTCGCCCTTGCCCTGCCGCACGAAGACCGGCCAGATCAGGTCCGACACCGACAGGTGGGTTTCCCGCACCAGGTCGCGCATCGCGGGGGATTTGCGCAGGCGCCGGAGACGCGTGGCGGGGAAGGGGGCCTGGTTGACGGGCATGGGCAGCCTTTCGCGGGGCAAACTGTTGCAATTCTGGTTGCATACCACGCCCACTTTCTCAAGGGCTGGAAACCCCTGAAAGGCGCGACTAATGTGCGCCGGAATTTGCAGGCATCAGGGGCAACGCCGCCTTGGACTTTCTCGAACTCGCAACCGAAGTGATCGACCTCAGGTCGTTTTCCAACCTGTGGTACTGGATCGCGCTGGCCGCACTCTGGTCCACCGCCAGCCATTGGGTCGTCGGCGTGCCTTTCGACATGGTGACACGCGCGCGGCGCGGGCATGAACGCTCGTTGCATGACATGCGGGTGCTGGCCGAGGTCAACGTGGCCCGCATCCTGACCATCATCGAGGTTTCCGGCCCTTGGGTCGCGGGCTTCGCCGCCTTCGTGCTGACCGCGCTTGGTGTGCTTGGATGGGGCTACCGGGTGGAGTTCGCGCAGGCCGTCTTCCTGCTGGCGCTGCCGATGACGCTGGTGGCGATCCTGACCATCCACACCGCGCGCTCCTTGCGGGACACAGGGTTCGAGGATCTGCCCCGCCGCCTGCGCAATCACCGCATGATGGTGCAGGGAATCGGTGTCGTGTCGATCTTCATCACCGCCTTCTGGGGCATGTGGACGAACCTGAATTATGGGGCGTTGGGACTTTAACGTCGCGCGATAGGGTATTGATGGAAAAGGATACTCATATCCTGATGGGCGGCGTGCCCGAAGGCTTTGACGCCACCCGCGTGCTGGCGGAACTGGCGCGCGGCACCCCCGTCATCCACATCGCGCGCGATGACAAGCGGCTGGCCGCGATGGCGACCGCCCTGCGCCTGTTCGATCCGTCCGTGCCGGTGCTGCAATTTCCCGGATGGGATTGCCTGCCCTATGACCGGGTTTCGCCCAATGCCGATATTTCTGCCGCCCGGATGGCGACGCTGGCCGCGCTGGCCGCCGGTCTCTCCGGCCCCTTCATCCTGCTGACCACGCTCAATGCCGCGACGCAATATATCCCGCCCCAGGACCTGCTGCGCGGCTCGTCCTTCCTGGCCGAGGTCGGGAAACGCATCGACGAGGACGCCCTGCGCGGATTTCTCGTGCGCATGGGGTACAGCCAATCGCCCACGGTGATGGAGCCCGGTGATTACGCCATTCGCGGCGGTATCATCGACGTCTGGCCGCCGGGCGAGGAGAGCCCGGTGCGCCTCGACCTCTTCGGCGACCTGCTGGACGGCGCGCGCCGCTTCGATCCCGCCACGCAGCGCACCACCGAAAAGCTGACCCGGATCGAGCTTGCCCCGGTCTCCGAGGTCATCCTCGATGACGCCGCCATCGCCCGCTTCCGGCAGAATTACCGGGTGGAGTTCGGCGCGGGCGGCACCGACGATCCGCTTTACGAGGCGGTCAGCGCGGGCCGCAAACATGCCGGGATTGAACACTGGCTGCCCTTCTTTCACGCGCGGCTGGAAACACTCTTCGACTACCTGCCGGACGCCACCATCACGCAGGACGATCAGACCACGCCGCAGCGGCTGGCGCGGTGGGAGGCGATCGAGGATCAATACGACACGCGCAAGACCGCGCTCACGCAAAAAGGACGGCTGGACAGCGTCTACAAGCCGTGCCCGCCGGGCCTGCTTTACCTTGACGATGCCGCGTGGGAGGGGGCCGTGGCGGGCCACCGCGTGGTGCAGTTCTCGCCTCTGCCGCAGGCCAGCGGTCCCGGCGTCGTGGATGCGGGCGGGCGCATCGGGCGCAGCTTCGCGCCCGAGCGGCAACAGGAAAATGTCAGCCTCTTTGACGCATTGGCAGATCACATCCGAGATCAGGCGCAATCGCGGGCCGTGATCATCGCGTCCTGGTCCGAAGGCGCGCGGGAGCGGCTTGAGGGGCTGCTGGAAGACCAGAACCTGACAAACCTGTCAAAAATTCCTGACATCTCTGTCAATTTCTCCCCCGGTGGCGTGCATCTGGTGGTCTGGCCGCTGGAGCAGGGCTTTACCGGCGGCGGGCTTTGCGTCATCTCGGAACAGGACGTGTTGGGCGACCGCCTGATCCGCCCGAAACGCCGCACCAAGCGGGCCGAGAATTACCTGACGGAGGCGCAGAGCCTCAGCCCCGGCGACCTCATCGTGCATGTCGATCACGGTGTCGGGCGCTATATGGGGCTGGAAACTGTGACCGCCATGGGCGCGCCGCATGAATGTATCGCGCTGGAATATGCCGGTGGCGACCGCCTGTTCCTTCCTGTTGAAAACATTGAACTTCTCAGCCGTTATGGCCATGAGGAGGGACTGCTGGACCGGCTCGGCGGCGGTGCCTGGCAGGCCAAGAAGGCGAAGCTCAAGGAACGTATCCGCCAGATCGCCGACAAGCTTATCCGCATCGCCGCCGAACGCGAATTGCGCCACGCGCCGGTGATCGAGCCGCCCGGCGACATGTGGGACGCCTTCGCCGCGCGTTTTCCTTACGAGGAAACCGAGGATCAGCTTACCGCCATCGCCGATGTGATGGACGATCTGGCGCGCGGCCGCCCCATGGACCGGCTGATCGTGGGCGATGTGGGCTTTGGAAAAACCGAGGTCGCGATGCGCGCGGCATTTGTCGCCGCCGCCGCCGGTCAGCAGGTCGCGATCATCGCGCCGACGACGCTTCTGGCACGCCAGCACGCGCAGACATTCCGCGAACGGTTCCGGGGATTTCCGATCAATGTCAGGCAGTTATCGCGCTTTGTTCCGGCAAAACAGGCCAGCGACACGCGCAAGGGGCTGACTGACGGCAGCGTCGATATCTGCATCGGCACCCATGCGCTTCTGGCCAAGAACATCCGCTTTGCCAATCTCGGGCTGCTGATCATCGACGAGGAACAGCGCTTTGGCGTCACGCATAAGGAACGCCTGAAGGAGATGCGCAGCGATGTGCATGTGCTGACCCTCTCCGCCACGCCCATTCCGCGCACCTTGCAGATGTCGCTGTCGGGCGTGCGCGACCTGAGCCTCATTGGCACGCCGCCGGTCGACCGCCTCGCCATCCGCTCCTATGTCAGCGAATTCGACGCTGTCACCATCCGCGAGGCGCTGCTGCGCGAGCATTATCGCGGCGGGCAGTCGTTCTATGTCGTCCCCCGGATTGAGGATCTGCCCGAAATCGAAGCCTTCCTGCGCGACCAGGTGCCGGAAGTCACCTTTGTCGTGGCGCATGGGCAAATGGCAGCGGGCGAGCTGGATGACCGCATGAACGCCTTTTATGACGGCAAGTATGACGTGCTGCTGGCCACCACGATCATCGAGAGCGGCATCGACATTCCGACCGCCAACACGATGGTGATCCACCGCGCCGACATGTATGGGCTGGCGCAGCTCTACCAGATCAGGGGCCGGGTTGGGCGTTCCAAAACAAGGGCTTATGCCTATCTGACCACGAAGCCGCGCCGCAAGCTGACCCCTGCGGCCGAGAAGCGCCTGCGCGTGTTGGGCAGCCTCGACAGCCTTGGCGCGGGCTTTACCATCGCGTCCCAGGATCTCGATATTCGCGGCGCGGGCAATATCGTGGGCGAGGAACAATCGGGCCATGTCCGCGAGGTCGGCTTCGAGCTCTACCAGTCAATGCTGGAGGAGGCGATTGCCAAGATCCGCTCGGGCGATATGGAGGGGCTCACGGATGATGACGGCACCTGGGCGCCGCAGATCAACCTGGGCGTGCCGGTGCTGATCCCCGAGGATTACGTGCCCGATCTGGACGTGCGCCTCGGCCTCTACCGCCGCCTCAGCCAGTTGACCACCAAGGTGGAGCTTGAGGGCTTTGCCGCCGAACTGATCGACCGTTTCGGCAAGCTGCCGCGCGAGGTCAACACGCTGCTTCTGGTCGTGCGCATCAAGGCGATGTGCAAGCGGGCGGGGATTGCCAAGCTCGACGGTGGCCCGCGGGGCGCGACGATCCAGTTTCACAACGATAAATTCGCCAACCCCGCCGGTCTGGTGGAATTCGTCCAGGATCAGAAGGGCCTGGCCAAGGTGCGCGACAACAAGATCGTGGTGCGGCGCGACTGGAAGAACGAGGCCGACAAGATCAAGGGCGCCTTCGCCATCGCCCGTGACCTGGCCGAGAAGGTGGTGGGCAAGAAGGGCTAGGGGGTAGCCCTGACACGCTCGAGCCGGGCCATCGACCGGGTCAGGGCAAAGCCCATAACCGAGCAGGCCAGCACCCCGAGCGAGAGCGGCAAGGGCGTGCCGTCAAAGGCCAGCCCGATGGGAATGGCGATGATCACGGCCCCCACGGTGGCCAGCGAGGCGACGATGGAGGCGGCAAGCCCGGCGATATGGCCTAACGGTTCCATCGCCAGCGCGTTGAGGTTGCCAAGTGTCAGCCCGACCATGAAGAACACGGAAGTGGACCACAGGAACCACGCCGTTAGCCCCGCGCCATAGCCCCAGGGGCCGGTGATCTCGAAGAGGATCATGAGGCTGCTCAGCACGATCTGCCCGCCAAGCGCGAAGGTGATCAAAAGGCGCATCCCCAACCGCATCACCAGCACCGCGTTCAGGATACTGGCGGTCGCCGCCAGGAAGGCCGTGCCCATGAACCAGAAATGAAACTGCGCGCCCTGGTCATAGGTCAGGTCATAGACCTGTTGGGTCGAACTGAGCACGGCAAAGAGCATCCCCTGCGCCAGCGTCTGCACCAGGATCGACAGGCGCACCATGGGCAGGGACAGCACCTCCTTCACCGCGCGCCACAACACGCCCACGCGCATCGGCTTGCGCGCCTCGGGGGGCAGGGTTTCGGGCTGGCGGATCGTCAGCCACGCGGCCGAGACCAGCGAAAAGGCGATGAAGGCCCCGAACATGCCGCGCCAGCCCACAAGCGCGATGATGCCCGCGCCGATCGTGGGGGCGATGGCCGGCACGATGGTGAAGACCAGCATGATGAAGGACATCAGCCGCGCCATGTCGCGCCCCGCATAGAGGTCGCGGATGATCGCCAGGGCGACGATGCGCGGCCCTGCGGCCCCCAGGCCTTGCACGAAGCGCGCGAGCAGCAGCAATTCCAGCGACCCCGCCAACCATGCCGCGACCGAGGCGGTGCAATAGAGCGCGGCCCCGATCAAGATCACCGGCTTGCGCCCGATCGCGTCCGAAATGGGCCCGGTGACGAAGGTGCCGACGCCCATGCCAAGCACGAAGATCGTCAGGATCAGCTGCGCGCGGTTGATGTCGTCGGGGCTGAGCTCCTCGGCGATCTCGGGCAGGGCGGGCAGCATCGCGTCGATGGAGAACGCGATGGAGGCGATGAGCATGGCCATCAGCGCCACGAACTCCACCCGGTGCAGACGGCGCGGCGGCAGGGGCAGGGCGGTGTCGGTCATGGGCGGCTCACGGCGGGCACTAGGAACGGGGTTCTGGCGCGGTAGGCGGCAAAGGCCGCGCGATGTCGGTCTGCAAGGGCGCGGTCCTCCACGGCCGAGCCGTATAGCAGCACGCCCGAAGCGGCAAGGCCGAGGACCAGCGACTGGGTCGATCCGATCCAGAGCGCGATCCCGGCCAGCGAGGCGATCTGGCCAAGGTATTGCGGATGCCGGCACAGCGCGTAGGGGCCGCCTGTCGTCACCCCCACATCCCACCCGCTGGTGCCTTTCAGCCCGAGGGTGGCCGTGGCCCATGTGTGCAGCACAGAGCCCGCGATGGCCAGCGGCAGGCCGATGCCGTTGCGCAAAAGCCCCGGCAGGACAGGGGGTTGCCCCCAGGTCTGCACCAGCCCCAGGTAGAGGCAGGTCGTGAGCCCCCAGGCCCATATCGCGGTGAAGAGGTTGCCCCGTCGCGGCGGCCACGGCCCCCGTCCCGGCGCACGGTCCGACAGCCGGAGGATCACCAGCCAGAGCGCGCTTGCGCCGAGCCCGAGGAGGAGCGCCACCGCGCCCTATCCCTTGTCCGCAAGCTGCTCGCGGATCTCACGGATCACCTGCGCCCATAGCTCGGGCGGTTGCGCGCCGGGCAGGGCGTGCTGGTTCGCGACAATGAAACAGGGCACGCCGGTGACCCCGCGTTCGCGGGCATGGGCGTCGCGGGCGCGGATGTCGTCGGTATCAGCATCGCCCGCCAGCAGGCGCAGGGTCATGGCGCGGTCCATCTCCAGCGCTTCGGCGATGTCGGCCAGCACAGTGGCGTCACCGATATCGCGCCCCTCCTGAAAATATGCCTTGAAGAGGGCGGCCACCATCGGCGTCTGCCGCCCTTCCAGTCCCGCCCAATGGATCAGGCGATGCGCGTCCAGCGTGTTGGGCGTGCGCGCGATGCCCTCGAAATTGATCTTGAGCCCTGCTTTCTCCGCCGCTTCGACCACCGGTGCATAGGCCCTGACCGCGCCCTCCTTGCCGCCAAACTTCGCCTCCAGATAGGCGCGCCGGTCCATCCCCTCGCGCGGCATGTCGGGGTTGAGCTGGAACGGATGCCATTCGACGGTGAAGGGGTGATCGCCCGCCGCCTCCAGCGCCCGGTCGAGATTGGCCTTGCCGATGAAGCACCAGGGGCAGATCGGATCCGAGATGATGTCGAGCTTGATCATGAGCGGTCTTTCAGTTTGCGGGCCAATGCCCGTCGGTCCAGCTTGCCATTGGCGCCGCGCGGCATGGCGTCGAGATAGATATAGAGGCGCGGCCGCTTGTAGCCAGCCAATGACCGCGCCGCGAGGTCGGCCAACGCGCGGTCGGGCTGCGGCTCCCCGGTATAGGCCAGCGCGATGACGTTTGTGTCGCCGAGCGGGTAGGAGAGGGCCGCAACCTCGGTCAGCCCCGCTGCGCCCTGGAAGGCGGCCTCGATCTCCTGCGGGGCGATGCGGTAGCCGCCCGCGGTGATCACGTCATCGACGCGGCCATGATAGGCGATGGCACCGTCACCTACATGCGCGACCCGGTCCCCGGTGAGGAAATGCGCGCCAGACAGGGGCAGGTCGACCGTGTCGCCGTCGAGGTAGCCGAGCATCAGGCCGGGTTCATCGCGGTGGATGGCCAGCGTGCCGATGCTGCCGTCCTCGACCGGGGTGTTCGCCTCGTCCAGAATGGCAATCCTGCGCCCCGGCTGCGCAAAGCCGAGCGTGTCGGGCGGCGCGGGCCGGTCGGGACAGCCCGAGATGAAGGTGGAACATTCGGTCATGCCAAGCGCCTCGTGAATCTCGGTCCCGGTGGCCTTGCGCCACTGCGCGCGGATGGGTTCGGGCAGTTTCTCGCCCGCCGAAAGGCCGTGGCGGAGTTTCGGCATGGCGGGCAGGGGGGTGCGCAACAGCTTGCGGTAGATGCCGGGTACGGCGGCGAAGATGGTCGCGTCATGGCGTTTGAGGAGAAGCGGCAGCGCCTCGGGCGCGGTATCGGGCGCAGGGATCAGGGCGGTGGCCCCCACGGACCAGGGATCGAGCAAGCCGGTGCCGAGCGTGAAGGACCAGTTGAAGGCGCCCGCATGCAGCACGCGGTCGGTCCCACGCAAGCCATACCAGCCGTCATACATCGCCCGCCGCGCCCAGATCGCGCGATGGGCATGGGCGACGGCCCGCTGCCCGCCGGAGGTGCCGGAGGTGAAGAGGATATAGGCCAGCCGGTCGGGATCGCCCAAGGCATAATCGGCGGGCTCATGCGCCGTGAGGCGGTCCAGATCGGTCACGACCGGGCAGGGCAGTGGGGCGGGCAGGGCGATGCCGTCTTCGGCCAGGATCAGGTGGGGCTGGACCAGCTTTGCGAGGGAGGTGATCTCGGGCACGGTCAGCGCGGCGGAGGTCGGGACGGGGATCAGCCCGACCGCGATGCAGGCAAGGTAGGCGACGGGAAAAGCAGGCCGGTTGCCGAGGCGCAGAAGCACGCGGTCACCGGGGACAAGCCCCTCGGCCAGCAGCCCCGCCGCCATCCGGCGCACGGTGTCTTCGAGCCGCGCATAGCTCCAACGGTCGGCGCGGGCAGGCGACAGTACCGCCAGCGCCACCTTGTCGGGATGGGTCGCCGCCGACGCCAGCACATGGGCGGCAAGGTTGAAGGGGGCGGGGCAGGTCATGGCAGCGGGCGTAAGCAAGACGCTGACCCATGGCAAGGGTGCGGGATCGTTTCCGGGTAGCGTGGGGTCGGTTTTCCCTGGCTCGTCCCTTTCGGCCCAGACCGCGAAAACCGGCACCTGACGGGCAGGACCCTAACCGAACATCGCCGCCAGATCGGCGCTGCCTCGCGTCCCGATATTCTCGCCGTGGCGCTCAAGAAACCGGTCGCAGGCGCGTTCGCCCGCATCGCGCAGCTTGTAGAGAACCTGGGGCACCGGCACGGTCTTGGTGGCAACGGAGAGCTGCGCCATCAGGTCGTCATCGGCGATCATGTGGACATGGATATTCTTCATCGTGCCGGGCGAAAGCGCGCCATCGGCCAGCAGGCGCTGGACGAAGGAGATCGCGCGCAATTCCCGCAGGAGCGAGGTGTTGAAGCCGATCTCGTTGATCCGGTTCTGGATCGCGCGGGCGGTCTTCGGCACATCCTCGCGGTAGAGCGGGTTGATATTGACGATCACGATATCGGCGGGCAGGTCGGGGGCGAAAAGCGGGAAGAGCGCCGGGTTGCCGGTATAGCCGCCATCCCAATAGGCCTCCTCCATCCCCGTCACCGGATCGGTGATCTCGACCGCCTGGAAGAGCGTCGGCAGGCAGGCCGAGGCCAGGATCGCGTCGCTGGTGATCTCGTGGCCCGAAAAGACCCGGATCTTGCCGGTGCGCACATTGGTGGCGCAGATGTGGAAGACGGGGCCGGCCTCACCGCAGACCTCGTCATAGTGAAACCGGCGCACGACGGGTTCCAGCGGGTTCTGGTAGAAGGGCCCGTAGGCGTAGGGGCTGACCACGCGGCTGAGCGCGTCCGACATCGCGAAGGGGAGCGAGGCCTCGATGATCTGGCTGATCGCCGAGGGCGAGGCGGCATCGAGCCAGCCCGCGAAGCGCAGGTCGGTGATCGCGCCCATCTGTTGCCAGAGCCATTCCAGGTTCTCGCGCGCGAGGTCTCGGCTGCCCTCGGCAAGGCCCGCCTTGAGCGCGGCCCCGTTGAGCGCACCGGCGGAGGTGCCGGAAATGCCCGCGATCTCGATTGACGGCTCGCGCAGCAGCCGGTCCAGCACGCCCCAGGTGAAGGCGCCATGCGCGCCGCCGCCTTGCAGGGCCAGGTTGATCTGTTGGCGGGTCATGGCGGGCCTTGTGCGAGGGGGGGGAGGGCGGGATGCCTCCCCTTTCAGCGGCATGACGCCGCCTGTCGGGCAATGGGCGGGGATATTTGCGGAACAAAGAAGCGGGCGGGGGGGCGTCAAGGTGAAGGGCGCGCGTTAACCTTAACCGGGATGGGGTAAGGTTAACGCAAGTGGGCTACAGCGCGGTCCAGCCGCCATCGACGCTGATCGTGGTGCCGGTGATCTGGGCGGCCGCGTCCGAGCACAGGAAGACGGCGGTGCCGCCCATCTGTTCGACGGTGGCGAATTCCTTGGATGGCTGGCGGGTCAGCATCACGTTTCTGATCACCTCATCCCTGCCCATGTCGTATTCCTTCATCGTGTCGGGGATCTGCGCCTCGACCAGCGGCGTCAGCACATAGCCGGGGCAGATTGCGTTGCAGGTGATGGGCTCCTCCGCGGTTTCCAGCGCGGTGGTCTTGGAAAGGCCCACGATGCCGTGCTTGGCGGCGATATAGGCGGATTTGTAGGGGCTGGCGGTCAGGCCATGGGCCGAGGCGATGTTGATCACCCGGCCCCAACCGGCCTTGCGCATCAGCGGCAGCGCTGCGGCAGTGGTATGGAAGGCCGAGCTGAGATTGATGGCGATGATCGCGTCCCATTTCTCGGTCGGAAATTCGGGGATCGCGGCGACATGCTGGATGCCTGCGTTGTTGATCAGGATATCGCAGGCTCCGGCTTGCGCGATCAGGTCGCGGCACTCGTCTGCTTTCGACATGTCGGCCTTGATGTAGCGTGCGGTAACGTCGAATTCCTTGGCAATGTCGCGGGCCAGGGCGTGATCCTCCTCGCGGTCGGTGAAGGAGTTCAGCACCACATCCGCGCCCGCCCGCGCCAGTTCGCGCGCGATGCCGAGGCCGATGCCTGAGTTGGAACCGGTAATGACGGCGGTCTTGCCGGAAAGCGAGGTGGTGATGGCCATGGGGTCTGCTCCGAAATGCTGATCTTGGCGCATCCTATCCGCGGAGTTTGCGAGATGCGAGAGGCGGTCTAACCGGTGGGCTTGGGCACGTCGCCGAAAAAGCCTGTGATCCGGGTCAGGCGGCCATCCGGGCCGATCTGGCCGAAATCGACACCGTGGATTGCGACCGATCCGTCGGCGGCGCGCATGTGCCAATCGAATCGCAGGTTCTGGCCGTAGCCCTGCACGCCGCTGGTCACCTCGATTCGCGCACCCGGATAGGTGGCGTGGACAGACGCGATATGGCTGCTGAGCGCCGCGCGCCCCTCGGCCTGGACCGAGGGATCCTCATAGACGCCATCCGCGGCCCAACAGCGTTCCAGAAGGCCAAGGCGCGCCTGCTCGTCCTCTTCCAGCCACGCGGCCCCATATGTTGCGATCAGCGCGTCGGGGGTCATGGCCGCTCTCCCTCCATGCTCGGGACCACTTGCCAAAAAAAACGCCAGCACAAGGCTGGCGTTAAGTTATTGAGGCAGGTTTCATACAGGCAAGAAACCTATCGAGCAGTGATCCCTTTATAAGCAATAGCTTGCCCAGAGTCCAACCGAAAAGTTTGAAAGCCGGGACGGGGGCGGGTAGCGTCGGGGGTAATCAAACAAAGGGCAGGGGAGATTGTCCACAAATGCTGAAAGATTGTTTCACGCGGGCAGCGAAGATTCTGGGGGTCTGGGTGTGCCTGGCCGGGGCCGCGCAGAGCGAGCCCATGCACGGGATCGCGATGTATGGCGAGCCTGCGCTGCCGCCGGGTTTCACGCATCTGCCCTATGCCAATCCCGACGCCCCCACGGGCGGGCGGATCGTCACCGGCGAGGTCGGCAGTTTCGACAGTCTGAACCCGCATATCCGGCAGGGCCGGGTGCCGTGGCAGCTGCGATTCCTTGCCTACGAATCGCTCATGGGCCGGTCCTATGACGAACCGTTCACGCTTTATGGGCTGCTCGCCGAATCGGTCGAGGCCGATCCCGATGGCCTCTGGGTCGAGTTTCACCTGCGCCCCGAGGCGCGGTTTTCCGATGGCAGCCCGGTCACGGTCGAGGATGTGATCTGGAGCTACGAGACGCTTGGGACCGTTGGCCACCCGCGCTACCTCAATGCCTGGTCCAAGGTGGCCAGCATCGAGCCGGTGGGCGAACGCGGTATCCGCCTGACCTTCAACGAACCCGACCGCGAATTGGCGCTGATCATGGGCATGCGCCCGATCCTGCAACGTGCCCAATGGGAGGAGAACGCGTTCACCGAAAGCGGGCTGGACGTGGTGCCGATCGGCTCGGCCCCGTATGTCGTGACCGATTTCGAAGCGGGGCGCTATGTCTCGCTGACGCGCAACCCCGATTACTGGGGCGCCGATCTGGGGTTCCGGCGCGGCACCAACGTGATCGACGAGGTCCGGCTGGAGTTCTTCGGCGACGGCACCGCCATGTTCGAGGCCTTCATCGCGGGCGAGATCAACACCATCCGCGAGACCAATGCCGCGAATTGGGAAAACAACTATGATTTCCCCCGCGCCCAATCGGGCGAGGTCGTGTTCTCGGAGATCCCCCATGAACGCCCCACCGGCATGTTCGGCTTTGCCATGAACACGCGCAGCCCCCAGTTTCAGGACTGGCGCGTGCGCGAGGCGATGATCCAGGCCTTCAATTTCGAATATATCAACCAGACCCAGAACGGCGGAACCGAGCCGCGCATCACCTCCTATTTCTCCAACTCCATCCTGGGGATGAATGAGGGCGCGGCCGAGGGCCGTGTGGCGGAATTGCTGGAGCCCTTCGCCGACGATCTTCTGCCCGGCGCGCTGGAAGGCTATACATTTCCGGTCACCGATGGTCGCCCCGCAAACCGGGCGGGCATCCGCGAGGCGCTGCGCCTGATGGAGGCGGCGGGCTACAGCGTCGAGGATGGCGTCATGGTCGATGGCGACGGGCAGCCCTTCAGCTTCGATATCGTGCTGCAACAGGGCAGCGCCGAGATCCAGGCCATCATCAACATCTACCTTGAGGCGCTGGACCGGCTTGGCATATCGCCCAATGTCACCACCGTGGACAGCGCGCAATACCGCGAACGCACCGACCGGTTCGACTATGACATGACCTATTTCGAGCGTGGCGTATCGCTGTCGCCCGGTAATGAGCAATACCTCTACTGGGGCTGTGACATGGCCGATACGGAAGGCAGCCGCAACCTGATGCGGGCCTGCAACCCGGCCATTGACGCGATGATCGGCGAGATGCTGACCTCGGCCGACCAGGAGGATTACCGCGCCGCCGTGCGGGCGCTGGACCGGGTGCTGACCTCGGGGCGCTACGTGATCCCGATCTGGTATTCGCCGATCAGCCGTATCGCGCATGACCGGGCCCTGCGCTACCCCGAGACCTTGCCGATCTATGGCGATTTCCTGGGGTTCCAGCCCGATGTCTGGTGGTATGAGGAATAAGGCGATCTGACGTCGATCCATCAAGCGCGCCGGGGCCAGGGGCCTTCGGCGCGTTTTCTTGTCAGATGTCAGGCATCTTCGCGCGTGCGGCGCTCGGCCCTGTCGTCGATGTCTTCATCCGGGTCAGGCTGGTATTGCGGGTCGATCTCCAGCAGCACCGCCTCCTCGGACACCTCCTTGGGCGGCTTGGTGCTGGGATAGACCAGCCCCGCCGAGATCACCAGCTTGGCGGCATCCTCGACGCTCATCTCCAGCACCTGTACATCCTCGCGCGGCAGGAACAGCAGAAAGCCCGAGGTCGGGTTCGGCGTCGTCGGCAGGAAGACCGAGATCATCGCCTTGTCATGGCTTGATGCGATCTCGCCCTTGGCGTCGGTCGAGATGAAGGCGATGGCCCAGATCCCCTTGCGCGGATATTCCACCAGGCAGGCCTTCTCGAACGAGCCCTTGCCTTGGGCCAGCACCGTTTCGGTGATCTGCTTGAGCCCTGAATAGAGCGAGCGCACACCGGGGATCGAGAGGACGACCGACTCGGAGGTGCGAATGAGCGACCGGCCGATCAGCCCCTTGGCGATCCAGCCCACCAGGATGGTGAAGAGCAGGATCATCACCAGGCCGATTCCGCGGATGTCGATATTGGTGCCGAGATAGCGGTTGATCAGGGTCGCGGGGTTATAGGCCTCGGGCAGGAAGGGCAGCACCCAGGAATCGATCCAGCCGATGAGCGACCAGATCAGCCAGGCGGTCAGCGCAATCGGCACGATCACGACGAGGCCGGTCAGGAAACTCGCCTGCAGCGACGAAATCCAGCCGCGCCGGGGCGGCTCTGGGGGTTTGGGCAGTTCCATGCGGGGCTCAAGCGTCCAAGGGGGAGGTCCGTTATACTTAGTAAGGGCGCGGCCCCCGCCTTACAAGGACGCAGCGTCACCCCGGCTGTTCAAAATCGCGCGGGCGATCTCCGCGGCGAGCCGGGCATTGTTCAGAACAAGGGCGATATTGGCGCTGAGGCTACGGCCTTCGGTCAACTCGAATAGGCGTTGCAGCAGGAAGGGCGTGACCGCCTTGCCGGCGATGCCGCGCGCTGCCGCCTCGTTCTGCGCATCGGCAATCAGCGGGGCGAGGTCTCGGGCCGGGATCTCGGCGGCGACTGGGATCGGGTTGGCGACAAGCTGGCCACCGGGCAGGCCGATACGCTCGCGCATAAGGTGGGCCCGCGCAATGGCCTCGGCGCTGTCCATGCGCAGGGGCGCGGTGATCCCGCTTTCGCGTGACCAGAAGGCCGGAAACCCGTCCTGGCGGTAGGCGATGACGGGCACGCCCTGGGTTTCCAGCACTTCCAGCGTCTTGGGGATGTCGAGGATCGCCTTGGCCCCGGCGGCGACCACCGTCACCGGGGTTTGCGCCAGTTCCATCAGGTCGGCGGAGATGTCGAAACTGTCCTCGGCCCCCTTGTGGACGCCGCCGATGCCGCCGGTGGCAAAGACCCGGATGCCCGCCAGATGCGCCGCGATCATGGTCGCCGCGACGGTCGTGGCCCCGGTCTTGCCCGCCGCCATGGCGACCGCGAAATCGGCGCGGCTGAGCTTCATGACATCCCCGGCCTGCGCCAGCGCCTCAAGCTCCGAGGCGGTCAGGCCGATATGGATCTGCCCCTTGAGCACGGCAATCGTGGCAGGGACCGCGCCCGCGTCCCGCACCACGCGTTCCACCGTCTGCGCGGTTTCCAGGTTCTGCGGATAGGGCATGCCATGCGTGATGATGGTGCTTTCCAGCGCCACCACGGGGGCGTTTTCGGACTGCGCCTGCGCCACCTCGGGCGAGAGCGTGATGAAATCGGGCGTCATTCTGTGTCTCCTGCAACGTAAGTCGCGGCGGTCTGCAAGGCGGTCTCCAGCGCGGCCTCGGGCGTCTGCCCGCGCGCTTCCGCCGCGATATGCGCCGCCATGAAGGTATCGCCCGCGCCGGTGACGCGGCGGGGCTGGATCAGCGGCGGGGCCTTGCCGATGATGCGATCGGGGCTGGCATCGACCGCCGCGCGCGCCCCGTCGGTGACCAGAACCCGCATGGCGCCCGCCTCCAGCATCGCCGCCGCCCCAGCCTCGGCGCTGGTTACGGTCCGGCCCGAGATCAGCCCCGCCTCCTCGCAATTGACATAGAGCGTGGCACGGGAGTGGCCCAGGAACACGCAAAGCCGTTCCGCCTTGCCGGGCGAGGCGGGGGCGATGCGCAGATCGGCCTGCGCGAAGACGGGGTTTTCCGCGATCTCACCCAACAGCGCGGTGGTCAGGTTGCCATCCAGCGCGATGAGGCCGGTCCAGGGGGCGCCAGGGCTGGCCAGCCTGCCATCTTCCAGCGGTTCCAGGATGCGCGCGCCCGCCGTCTCAAGCGAATGGGCATCGGCGATTGCGGCGATCAGCTGCCCCTGCGCCTCGACCGCCATGTAATGATCGGTCGGCAGGTCTCGGTCAATCAGCATATGACGCACCCCAAGGCCCATGCCCACACAGGCCGCCAGCAGCGCGCGCCCCTCGGCATCGTCGCCCACCACGCTCAACAGCTCAGGGTGCATCGCCTCATGACGCAGCTGCATGGCGATATTCAGCGCCACGCCCCCCGGAATGCGCCTGATGCGGCCCGGCTTGTCATTGCCCGCCAGCATGGCGTGATCCGAGCGCCCGATAATGTCCCACAGGACCGAGCCGATGCACAGGATATCGGGGGTGGTGCTCATGCGGCCTTCCCTAGCCAGCCCGGTGACCAAGGTCCACGCCTTTTGCTTTCATTTTGCCGAAAATACCTGCGGGGGAGCGCGAGGGGGCAGCCGGCCCCCTCGCATCGGTCGGATTGCGCAGCAATTCGACACCGCGTGAAAAAAGGGCTGGGGGCTTGCCATTCCCCGCAGCCTGACATAAAGCGCACCCACTTCACAGGTGAAGGCGGGCCAAGAGGGGAGACATCCCTTGCGGTCCACCGGTTGGGCTTCCGCCCTCATCCTTCACCAAGGCATAAACCGGAAACAAGGAAAACAAGCATGGCGCTTCCTGAATTCTCCATGCGTCAGCTTCTCGAAGCTGGCGTTCACTTCGGCCACCAGACGCAGCGTTGGAACCCCCGCATGGGCGAGTTCATCTATGGCGCGCGCAACGGCATCCATATTCTCGACCTGACGCAGACCGTTCCGATGCTGGACGCGGCGCTGAATGTCGTGCGCGAGACCGCCGCAAAGGGCGGCCGCATCCTCTTCGTCGGCACCAAGCGGCAGGCGCAAAAGCCCGTCGCCGACGCCGCAGAACGCTGCGCGCAATATTACATGAACCACCGCTGGCTCGGCGGCACGCTGACCAACTGGAAGACCGTGTCGGCCTCGATCTCCCGCCTCAAGTCGATCGACGAGGCGATGGAATCGGGCACCGAGGGCCTGACCAAGAAAGAGCGTCTGGGCATGGAGCGTGACCAGGCCAAGCTGCAGGCCTCGCTCGGCGGGATCCGCGAAATGGGCGGCGTTCCCGACCTGCTTTTCGTCATCGACGTCAAGAAGGAAGACCTGGCCATCGCGGAAGCCAAGAAGCTGGGTATTCCGGTCGTCGCCGTGGTCGATACCAACTGCTCGCCCGATGGCGTCGATTACATCATCCCCGGCAATGACGACGCGGCCCGCGCGATCTCGCTCTATTGCGACCTCGTGGCGCGTGCTGCGCTGGACGGCATGACCGCGCAGATGGAAGGCGCAGGCGTCGACCTGGGCGCGCTGGAGGAAAGCAGCGTCGAGGAAGTCCTGTCCGGCGAGACGGCAGAGGCCGCACCCGCCGAGGACACGCCCGCCGAAAGCTGAAGACCGCACCTGAGCCCGGGACCGGCTTTGCCGCTGGTCCCGCAATGTTCTGCAAGAATATCAAGAGGATATGACCCATGGCAATCACTGCTGCAATGGTCAAGGAGCTGCGCGACACCACCGGTGCCGGCATGATGGACGCGAAGAAAGCGCTGACCGAAACCGATGGCGACATGGACGCCGCGGTTGACTGGCTGCGCACCAAGGGACTGGCCAAGGCCGCCAAGAAATCGGGCCGGGTTGCCGCCGAGGGCCTGGTGGCCGTTGCCGTCGAGGGCGGTGTCGGCGTCGCGGTCGAAGTGAACTCCGAGACCGATTTCGTCGGCAAGAACGCCGAGTTCCAGGACATGGTGTCGGGCATCGCCAAGGTCGCGCTGAGTGTCTCGGACGTGGACGCGCTGGCAGCCGCCGACCTGGGCGGCAAATCCGTCGCCGACACGCTGACCGCCAAGATCGCCACCATCGGCGAGAACATGACCCTGCGCCGCATGGCGCGCGTCGAGGGCGAAACCGTGATCTCCTATGTCCATAACGCCGCCGCGCCCGACATGGGCAAGATCGGCGTCCTGGTCGCGCTTTCGGGCGGCGACGAGGCCATTGGCAAACAGATCGCGATGCATATCGCCGCCGCCAACCCGGCAGCCCTGTCCGAGGATGACCTCGATCCCGCCGTGGTCGAGAAGGAAAAGCAGGTTCAGATGGATATCGCCCGGGAATCCGGCAAGCCGGAGCAGGTGATCGAGAAGATGATCGTGGGCCGGATGAAGAAATTCGTTGCAGAATCCACGCTTCTGAACCAGCAATTCGTGGTCAACCCCGATGTCACCGTCGCCGAGGCCGCGAATGAGGCTGGCGCCACCGTCACCGGTTTTGTCCGGCTGGAAGTGGGCGAAGGCATCGAGAAGAAGGAAGAGGATTTCGCAGCCGAGGTTGCGAAGGCCGTTCAGGGGTAAGCCGCACCGCTTATCCCGGCGGGCCCGCAAGGGCGACCGCCAGAAAGGCAGAGATCTTGGGAGGGGTCTCTGCCTTTTCATGTTTCGGGGGAAGGACGGATAAGAAGCGGCGCAAATCCTGAGGGACGAGACGGAAAAGCGCCGCTTCTTAACCTGATATCCCGATGTGGTGGCCGGTTGGGGATGGCCGTTCGTCGGGTCTTGGTGACCCGCCGCCGATCTGAAATCCGACCGGCGGACTGGGTCAGGTCCGGGACGAACCCGGTTTGCGGACCACCGGGGTGAATAATGCCCCCGATGGCCCCAATGCTCCTGACCGAGAAAATTTCAGTCATCACTCACGGAACCCCGTCAGATTGACGTAAAGTCAGCCAAAGCAAAAGTCAGGTTTCCCCTACCTTTGGGCGGAAACCTGCCAGCCGATCGGTGGCCAAAGCGCTTTGAGGGGGTGGTTTTCCGCGCTCGGTCAGCGAATCGCAGGCTGATCCTCAAGCACGAAGATCTGGTTCAGGACCGAGGCCTTGCGCACCGCCTGCGCCGTGGTCTCGACGCCCAGGGTATCGCGCGCGCCGCGCAGGTGCTTGTCCACCGTGGCCGGTTTGCGCCCCAGAAGCAGCGCGATGTCCTGCACCGATTTGCCATCTGCCACCAGTTCCAGAACCTCGCTCTGGCGCGGGGTCAGGACGCGGCTCTGGCCTGTCGCGGGCAATTGCGTGATGCACAGATGCGCGACATGGTTGATGATCTCGATCTCTTCGCCCTTGATCTGCCACAGCGCGTCGACCTCATCCTGGGTGACGCCGCGCTTCGCGGTCAGGCCGATCCCGGCGGCGGCGCGCTTGACGGCCATCGGAAAGGCGATGGTATAGCCCGCAGTCAGCCCGTATTTGCGGTTCAGCTCGATCACGCTGCGCTGTCCCGGCGACAGGTCGCTACCCGCCATGAAGGACTCGCGGATCACCCGCCAACTGGTCGAGCCGACATTGCGCGTCGCCCAGTTCAGCATCGGCGCATCCCGAAACAGCCCCTGCGAGACGTAGGAATAGACGTAATCGGCGGGATGATTGGTCAGGATCAGCGCATCCTCGGGGTCGCTGAACGTGTTGGCGGTCTGAAAGCAGGTATAGGCGTAGAACAGCCGGTCGAACCCGTAATCGGCCATCAGGCCGGTGTGGTATTCCCACAGGTCATCGACCGTGCGGGCGTCGAGATATGCGCGCAGCTGCCTCACGGGGCAGGGGCCTTGAGGTGATCGGCCATGGCGCGTACCGCCAGCGGATAGCCCTGCGCGCCGAACCCGGCGATGACGCCCAGGCAGACCGGCGCGATCATCGAGACATGGCGGAACGCCTCGCGCGCATGGGTATTGCTGAGATGCAGTTCGATCACGGGGATCGAAATGGCGCTGATCGCGTCGCGCAGCGCGACCGATGTGTGCGTATAGGCCCCGGCATTGAGGATCACGCCGTCCTGATCCTCCATCGCGCCGTGCAGCGCATCGACCAGCACGCCTTCCTGGTTCGACTGCGCAAAGCCTAGGGTCACGCCCGAACGCTCGGCCTCGGACCGGCAAAGCGCCTCGAGGTCGGCCAATGTCGTGGTGCCGTAGATGGCGGGCTCTCGCTGACCCAGAAGGTTCAGGTTCGGCCCGTTCAGGACAAGTATTCGCATTTCAGTTCCCCAACTGGTGACAGGTATAGCGGGTGGCGAAAGCCGCTGTCGAGACAGGAATGCGGTGCGGCGCTGTTGGGCGCTGCCGTCTTGAGGTGGGCTGTGGTGGCTGAAGCGGGGCGCGGTTGGGCGAAAGTGCTTTAAGAATGCGGTGTAATATTTTGATATAACGCCATGTATTTGATATGGTGTCCCGCCGATATGTGTGTATTATATTTACATAATCATGATTATCAGATTACGTTTTCGGATATTTGCACCGCGCCCTTCAATCCCTGACACCGCAACCGGCATCCCTCACGCGGTCCGCGCCTGACGGCGCAGCGCGGCCAGCGTCACCGGCGGGCCGATCACTTCGAACACCACGGTCGAGGCAATCGTCAGCGACATGATCGTCACCGCCCAATCCGGCATGGTTTCCGCGGCCACCAACGCCATGCCGACCGCGACACCCGCCTGGGGCATCAGGGCCGGCCCATAGAGATGGACCTCGGAGGCCGGCACCCGCCCTACCCGCGCCCCGATCTCGGCGCTGATCAGCCGCGCGACGATGCGCAGGCCCACATAGGCCGCCGTGATCCAGCCGAGCGACCAGAGCGCGTCAAGCTCCAGCGAGGCACCCGCCAGCAGGAAGAAGAGCAGCATGAAGGGCAGCTCGATCCGCTCGATCTCGTTGAAGGCATAGTCGTGGTGGCGCGCGAAATTGGCGATCATCGCCCCCGCCGTCATGCCTGCGATGAGGAAGGACACCTCGAACCACAGTGCCAGACCGGCGGTCAGGAAGACGATCCCGTAAGCCTCGGTCCTCAGCGGCTCACCGGGTTTCAGGCGCCCCGTCAAGGCCGCGGCAGGCCCGCCGACGATCAGGCCCAGAAGGATCGCGCCGCCGATCTCGTAGCCTGCCGTGACCAGTGGCCCGGACCAGCCGCCCGAGCCATGCACCAGCGCCAGGCAGATGCCAAAGAGGATCAGGCCCCAGACGTCGTCGATGGCGACGATGCCGCCAAGCGTCTCGGTAAAGCTGTTGCGCAGGCCCGATTGCCGGATCACATCGGCCATGGCGGCGGGCGCCGTCGCCGTGGCAATCGCGCCCAGAAGCAGCGCCAGGCCCGGATCGAGCCCCAGAAGGCTGAGCCCGCCCCAGACGATCAGCGCCGTCCCGATCACGATCATGATCGAGATGGCAAAGATCGCGCGGCCATGCAGCGACAGGTTCCCGCGCGTCAGGTCCGCCCCGAGCAGGAAGGCCACCATGGTCAGCGCCACGACCGAGATCGGCTCGAACCAGTCATGCGCCTGCGCAGGCAACAGGTTGAACCCGGATTGCCCCGCCATGAGCCCGATCAGCAGCAAGAGCGTCACGCGCGGCAGCCGGGTCATCCGCCCGATATGATCCGCGGCCAGCCCGCCCAGGAACAGCACGCCGAGCGTGATCAGCAGGACAGGCTGGTCCATGGCGCGGGGCCTCCCGGGTCCGGTCAGCGCAGCAGGTTCAACGCGTCCATGTCGATGCCCAGGGGCCCGCTCAGATCGGCGATCGCGTCATAGAGCAGTTCCAGCGAGTATTGCGGGTTATGGGCGTAGTTGCCGGGATCGGCTGTCACCAGCTTCCAGTTGAAGGCGGCGCGCAAGGACCGCGGCGTCCAGGCGGAATAAGCGACGGGGCGGCCTTCGGACATGTCGATCTCGCCGTCATTATTGGCGTCCGAGAAGAAATACGGGTAGCGGTTGCCGTCATAGATGACCGGGGCCTCGGCGATCTCGACGGTATAGGCCTCGATCAGGCCCAGAAGCGTATCGGCATTGGCCATGATGTCCGAGCGGATGCCGACCGAGGTGTCGCCACTGCCGTCATAGCTTTGCCGCGCGATGCGGATCTCCTGGGGGCTGTCGGCCAGGTGGCAGGTCAGGCAGGGCTCGAATTCAACCTCCAGTGTGTGCGGCTGATGGCAGGAATTGCAGCTTGCCACGGGCCGCGCGTGGAAGAAGCGACCGGAATATTCCTGCCCTTCGTACTGGTAACCCGCTGCGCCATACCCGCCGAGCCAGGTGGCGGCCGCGGTGGCGTAATGCGGGTTGATGAAGCGCAGTTCGGCATTCGGCTCATCATCCGGAAGCCCCGCGATGGCCTCGACCACGTCGATCCCGGCGGAGCGGCCCTGGTGACAGGTCAGGCACGAAGCCTCGACGCCCTGGACGGGATGCACGACGCCACTGGGAAAGGTGATCTCTTCGATCTGCGCCAGTCCGGCATTGTGGCAGGTGCCGCAATCCACGACGCCGCCGACATTGATGGGGCCGTCGACGACGCCCGCGGGCGTGCCATCCAGCCCGTGGAAATCGCGGAACCCCTCGCCCGAATGGCAGGTCGCGCAGGAGGCGTTGATCTCGCCCTCGTCGTCCCAATGGCTGAAGGCTTGCGAGGCCGCGTTGGCGTGGGCCGAACGGAACCAGTCGGCAATCGCCTGGTCATTGCCGATCTCGATCTCGGCAGGCGTGAAGGGCCCCGATTGCGGCAGCGCGAAGGGGATGACCGCCTCCTCGCCCGTTTCCGTATCGGTTGTCTGGCCGAAGACCGCCCCGCCGGCGATCATGGCGGCAAGCCAGACCGCGATGACAAATCCGCGCGCGAGCAATCCGGACGGGAAGAGATGGGATGAAATCGACATGACAGATCCTCGATTTGTTCACAAAACATTCACGCGCCCTGAGAGCATAAGCCGCAGGGGCGATGCTAATCAATCCACCCTGCCCCGCCTTGACGTGAATCAATTCCCTTGCATCCTGTCTTTGCTAGCGTGCGCGCAGGATGTGTCGGGACGTGCCCGAGGGCGTAGCCTCTGGTCAGGTAATCGAGTGGGGACAGGATGGCAGTTGCAATATCCCGTGCCGGGCTGAGCCCGGTTTTCCCGTCGCCGCCCGCCTCCCCCGACATCGCGGAGGTCCAGACCGAGGAAGCGGCGGTGCGCCCGCCTGTCGGCGCCAGGCTGCATGTCACGCCGCTGGTGTCCGAGGGCGATCTTGTCGCGCAAGGCGCGGCGGTGGCCTGCCTGCGCCATGCGCCCGATATCTGTTTCACGGCGCCCATCGCGGGACGCATCGCGCGGATGTCGCTCCTGCCGGGCAAGAAACTCTCCGAGGTGGTGATCTTCCGCGAGGCGGGTGGCGGCGTTGAGCGCCACGCGACCGACCGGGCAGACATGGCTGGCGGGTTGCGCGCGCTGCTGCAGGGCGCGGGCGTCTGGCCCTGGCTCAGGCGGCGGCCCTTCGGGGGCATGCCCGCACAAGATGAGACGCCCGCCGCAATCGTCGTCATGGCCAGCGACACGCGGCCCCACGCCCCTGCCCCGCAATCGGCGGTTGAAGGGCGCGACGAGGATTTTGCCCGTGGCCTGCATGCCCTGACCCGGATGACCGAGGGGGTGGTGATCGTCTGCGGGCCGGTCGCGCCCGACCTCGATCATGACCGCATCCGCATCGTCCCGCGCGGAGGGCGCCATCCGCAAGGCTCCGCCGGGATCTGCATCCATCAGCTTTGCCCCGCCACGCTGGACAACCCGGTCTGGGACATCCACGCCGAGGATGTGGCCGCCATCGGCGCGCTGGTGGAGACAGGCCAATTGCCGATGACACGGCTGGTGCATCTCGCCGGGGCGGCCCTGCGCGAGGGGCGGATGGTGCGCACCCATCCCGGTGCCGACCTGCGGCAGCTCACGCAGCATATCGCCCTGCCCGGCCCCCATGTCCTGATGTCGGGATCGCCGCTGGACGGGCATGTCGCGCAGTGGCTGGCGCCGCGCCACCGCCAGGTCACGGTATTGCCGCGCGAAGAGGCAGGGCCCCGCCCGCATTGGCTGATCGCGGCGCTGACAAGATCCGTTATCGGCAGGCCCGTCATTCCCTCGGCCGCGCTGACACAGGCTTTCGGGGGCGCCCTGCCCGCCGTGCCGTTCCTGCGCGCGCTTGGCGCGGGCGACGAGGAAACCGCGACCCGGCTCGGCCTGCTGTCGCTGCTGGAGGAGGACGTCGCGCTGGCCGATTATGTCCTGGCCGAGGGCGGCACGCTGATGGCGCAACTGCGCGCCCTGCTCGACCGGATCCGCACGGAGGCCGCCGCATGACCCGTGGCCTCTGGACCCGCGAGACCGTGGCCCTGCTGCTGCTGGCCGCCTACCTGCCGCTGATGCTGTTCTGGCTGTGGTTCGGCGGCGCGGGCGCGCTGGCGCAGCTTGGCCTTGCGCTGCTGGTCGTGGCGGTCTGGCACCTCGTCTTCATGCTGGTGCGGGCGCAGCCGCCCTCGCTGGCCGCGATCTCGACGGCGCTGGCCATCGCGATGCTGGCGCCCGAGGGGCTCGGCGCGTTCCGCATGGTCCTGGGCATCAGTTTCGGCGTGGTGATGGGCGAGCTTGTCTTCGGCGGCTGGGGCCGCAACGTGGTGCATCCCGCGACGGTCACGCTGTCCTTCCTGGGTTTCGGCTTTCCCGGCTTCGGCTGGCCCGGTTTCGACGATCCCGTCGCCTGGGCGGCGATCCCGGCGGCGCTGATCGGCGTGGCAACCGGCGTCATGCCGCTGGCCCTGTTCGCGGGGGCCGGTGTGGTGGCGATTGCCGCCGTCTTGGCCGGGGTCTTGCCCGATCCGGTGATCTTCGCGGGTGGCATCGCCCTTGTGCTGCTGGTCGCCGACCCCGTCACCAGCCCCGCCACGCAATTGGGCCGCGTCACGGGCGGCGCGCTTTATGCCGCGCTGGTCGTCATGTTCGCCATGCAATGGACCGGGGCCGCGCCGGTGCAGATCGCTGTCGCCGCCGCCCTGCTCACCTCCCTCGTCGCGCCGCTGCTGGACGAAGCCGCGCTGGCGCTCTGGGTCGCTCAACGCAGGAGGCGACATGGCCGCACGTGACTGGAACCCGCTGCGCCGCTTGCTGGCGCTGCCCAATGAAAGCCGCACCAAGACGATCCTGGTGGCCTTCCTGGTCTCGGCCATCTCGGCGGCGCTGGTCAGCGGCGCGACCGTCTGGCTGCGCCCGATCCAGGCCGCCAACCGCGCCGCCGAGGAACAGGCCCGCATCGCCGCACTGGTGCAGGGCATTCCCGGCATGAGCGATCTGCTGGAACAATCGGGCGGCACGCTTTCGACCGTGGTGATCGACCTCGACCGGGGCCGCGCCGCCGCGGAGGTGACGCCCGCCACGCTGGAGGCGGCCCTCGCAGATCCCGCGAACTGGACCGTGCTCGATGCCGGTCAGAACATCGCGGGGCTCGGCCAGCGGCCCAACTTCGTGCAGGTCTATCTGCTGCGCGACGGCGATACCGTTTCGCTGCTGCTGCTGCCGCTCAGCGGCCAGGGCTATGGCGGGCGCATCGACGCCATCATGGCGCTGCGCGGCGACATGAACACGATCGCCGGTATCGCCGTCACGCAGCACTCGGAAACGCCGGGATTGGGCGCGCGGATCGAGGAGAGCTCGTGGCGGGCCAGCTTTCCGGGCACCGAATTGCGCGACGCGAGCGGCGAGTTGCGCTTTCGCGTCGCGCGCGGCCCCGCCTCGGGCGTGCACGAGGTCGATGGCATCACCGGGGCCACACGCACCGGGCGGGGCGTGACGCAGATGGTGCGTTTCTGGCTCGGGCCGGATGGCTACGGCCCCCTGCTGGACGCCATCGAGCGCGGGGAGTTCTGAGCCATGGTCGCCCGCGCCCCGTACTGGAAAACCCTGACCGAACCGCTGATCCGGCAGAACCCGGTCACCTTGCAGATCCTCGGCCTCTGCTCGGCGCTGGCGGTCACGACGACGCTGGCCACGGCGCTGACCATGTCGGTGTCGTTGACGATCGTGGTCACGCTGTCTTGCGGTATCATCAGCCTGATCCGGCGGCACATTCCCGACACCATCCGGATGATCGTGCAGATCGTGATCATCGCGGCGATGGTGATCGTCATCGACCAGTTCCTGCAGGCCTATTTCGCCGAGATCAGCCGGGCGCTGTCGGTCTATGTCTGGCTGATCACCACCAATTGCGTGGTGATGGCCCGGACCGAAACCTATGCCAGCCACAACCCGCCGCTGCCGTCGATGGTCGATGGCTTCGGCTATGGCCTTGGCTATTCGCTGATCCTCATGATCCTCGGCGGCCTGCGCGAGCTGTTCGGCAAGGGCGAGCTGTTCGGGGCGCAGGTGCTGCCGCTGGCCGATCAGGGCGGCTGGTTCACGCCGCTCAGCCTGATGCTGCTGGCGCCTTCGGGGTTCTTTCTTCTGGGCGGGATGGTCTGGGCGATCCGTTCGATCCGGCCCGAACAGGCCGAGGCCCCCGAGCACACGCCTCCCGCACGGATGGAGCCCGCGTAATGAGCGACGCCTGGAACCTGTTTTTGCTTGCGGCTTTCGTCGATAACATGCCGCTGACGCTGTTCCTGGGGCTTTGCACCTTCCTGGCGCTGTCGCGGCGAACCGAAAGCGCGATCGGGCTCGGCGTGGCGATGACCTTCGTGCTTGGCGTGTCGGTGCCGCTCAACCACCTGATCTACCAGGCGGTCCTCGCACCCGGCGCCTGGGCATGGGCGGGCAGGCCGGAGCTGGACCTCTCCTATCTCGCGCTCATCGCCTTTATCGGGGTGATCGCGGCGATCGTGCAGCTGCTGGAGATGGTGCTGGATCGCTACTTTCCGCGCATCCACGCGGCCTTTGGTGTCTTCCTGCCGCTCTTGACCGTGCAATGCGTCATCCTGGGCGGCAGCCTGTTCATG
The DNA here is from genome assembly GCF_013155465.1 of Alterinioella nitratireducens. Classification (GTDB taxonomy): domain Bacteria; phylum Pseudomonadota; class Alphaproteobacteria; order Rhodobacterales; family Rhodobacteraceae; genus Alterinioella; species Alterinioella nitratireducens. The sequence goes on from NZ_JABJVX010000003.1 coordinate 112,037, forward strand.
GTCGAGCGCAGCTACAATTTCGCCCAGTCCGCCGTTTTCGGGTTCGGTAGCGGCGTCGGGTTCTTCGTGGCCGTGGTGATGCTGAGCGCGATCCGGGTGCGGCTGGCCTATGCCGATCTGCCGGCCGGGTTGCGCGGGCTCGGCATCGCCTTCGTCCTCACCGGCCTGATGTCGCTCGGCTTTGCTTCCTTCACACAGATGGCGGCGGCGCAATGACCGAGGTTCTGCTGGGAAGCCTGATCATCGTGGCGCTTGTCGTCGGACTGGCCGCAGGGCTTCTGGCGGCGCGGCGGCGCCTGATCCCCGATGGCGGCATCGACATCACGGTCAACGAGGCGCTGCACCTGGTGGCGCGGCGCGGTGCCAAGCTGCTGGCGGTTCTGCACAATGCCGACATCCGGATCCCGGCGGCCTGCGGCGGTGTCGGAACCTGCGGGCAGTGCCGGGTGACGGTCACCGGCGAGGGGGCCGGCGAAACGCAGGCGACCGAGCGTGCGCTGCTGTCGCCGCAGGAACGGCGGGCGCGGGTCCGCCTGGCCTGCCAGACCAGCCTGCATGGCGACTGCGCGGTGCAGGTGCCCGAAAACGCGCTGACCGCGGGGGGCGGGACGGTCTGCACGGTGGCCTCGACCCGGATGCTGGCGCCGCTCATCCGCGAGATCGTGGTCGAGCTGCCCGAGGATCACCCGACCGAGTTCCGCGCGGGCGACTTCATGCAGATCACCGCCCCGCCCTACAGGCTGGATTTCGCCGATCTCGACGTGCCGCCCGCCTTTCGGGACGCCTGGGAGATCGCGGGGTGGCGGGCCCTGCGCAGTCGCTCAAGCGCGGTCGTGACGCGGGCCTATTCGCTGGCCAGCCGCCCCGAGGATGCCGGACGCGCGGTGTTCAACATCCGCCTCGCGGTGCCGCCCGCAGGCCAGGAGGAGGAGATCCCGCCGGGCGTGGTCTCGTCCTGGCTGTTCTCGGTCGCGCCGGGGGATCAGATCACCCTTTCCGGCCCCTTCGGGGATTTCCACGTCCAGCCCACGGGGCGCGAGATGGTCTATGTCGGCGGCGGTGTCGGCATGGCCCCCCTGCGCGCGATGATCCACCAGGAACTGGGGCGCGGCAGCGACCGGCGCATCCGCTATTTCTACGGCGCGCGCACCGCGGCCGACCTGTTCTATACCGAGGAATTCAGCACGCTGGCGGCGCGCCACGACCATTTCAGCTGGACACCGGCGCTGTCCGACCCCGCGCCGGGCGACCGCTGGACCGGGGCCACCGGCTTCGTGCACGAGATCCTGCGCGCCGAGATGGCGGGCCACCCTGCCCCCGAGGAATGCGAATACTACCTCTGCGGCCCGCCGGTGATGATCTCGGCGGTCCTGTCCACGCTGGCGCGGCTCGGGGTTGAGCCCGCCTTGATCTTCTACGACGATTTCGGAGCCTGACCGATGATGACACGCGCCAACATGATCACGCGCCGCGCCGCCCTCGGGCTGATCGGGGCCGCACTTGCCTTGCCGCGCGCGGGGCTGGCGTCGGACCTCGATACGCTCGGCGGCAACGCCTTCGGGACCGGCTGGCGGATTGCCGGGAGGGACACCCCCACCCGTCTCGGCCCCGCAATCGAGGTGCTTTTCGCCCGGATCGACGCGCAGTTCTCGCCCTGGCGCAGGGATAGCGGGATCAGCCGGATCAACGCCGCGCCCGCGGGCGCGCAGGCGGTGGAGCCCGAGATCGCTCAGGTGACGGCAGCGGCGCTGGACATCGCGCGGCAGAGCGAGGGGGCCTTTGACCCGACCGTCGGGCCGCTGGTGGCGCAATGGGGGTTTGGCCCGATCGGCGGCACCGGCGCACCCGGCTGGCGCGGCATCGCCATCGCACCCGAGGGGCTGACCAAGGCGCGCGGCGACCTGACGCTGGACCTTTGCGGTATTGCCAAGGGTTGGGCGCTGGACCGCGCGGCGGATCTGGCGCGGGCGGAGGGCGTCACCGACATGCTGCTTGACCTTGGCGGCGAGTTCGTGGCGCTCGGCACCCATCCCGAGGGGCGCGACTGGCGCATCGCGGTGGAATCCCCCCTGCCCGCGCAGCCCCCCACGCAGGCCCTGCGCCTGCCCCCCGGCATGGCGGTCGCGACCTCGGGCGTGCGGGCACAGAGCTATGTTCTGAACGGGCGCCTCTACAGCCATATCATCGACCCGGAGACCCGCGCGCCCGCGTCGGGGCGGTTGCGGTCCGTGACGGTGGCGGCAGGCGACGCGATGACGGCGGATGCCTGGGCCACGGCGCTTTTCGCGGCGGGCGATGAGGGCGGGCCGGACCTGGCCGCGACCCGAGACATCGCGGCGCTGTTCCTGTTTGAAACGGATGACGGGCTGCGCCAGCATCGCAGCGGCGCGATCCGGGACTTGATCCTGTGACGGAGGGAACCCACCAATGGAACTGATCTTCGCCATCGCGATCACCGCCCTGGCGGCGGGCGGCATCGGGCTTGGGCTGGCCTTCGGGCGCGGACCCGTGCGCTCAAGCTGCGGCGCAACCGACCGCCTCGCCAAGGACCGCTGCGAGGATTGCCCGCTGCGCCGCGCGGCACGGGAGGGCCGGAAATGACGCAATACCTGGTGCGTTCGATCATGCGCGCAGACCCCCCCACCCTGACCGCCGAGACGCCGATCCGGCGCGCGGTGGCGGCGCTGGTCGATGCGAAAACCCCCGCCGCGCCGGTGCTTGGCGATGACGGGCGGCTGATCGGCATCTTGACGCAGAAGGACTGCTTTCGGCCCGCGCTGCATGCCAGCTATCACCGGGAATGGACGGGGCGCGTGGCCGATCACATGTCGCGCGAGGTGGTCTCGGTCGAGGCCGGCGACGAAGTGATCCGCGTGGCCGAGATGTTCCTCGACCAGCCGCATCGGGTGTTTCCGGTCCTCGATGGCGCGCGGGTGGTCGGCCTGCTGCGCCGCTCGGACGTTCTGGCGCTGCTGACGCGGATCGGCTGAGCGCGCGCCTACCCCTCGACCTCGTCCAGCCCGTAGGCGACCCAGACGGCGGCCAGCGACATCGCGGCAAAGGCCGTCAGCGTCACGACCGCTCCGGCGATGGAGGCAAGCGCCCCGAACAGGCCCGAGCCAAGCAGCACGATCCCGATCACGGTGTTGGACACCGCCGTATAGGCCGCGCGTCTGTCCTCGGGGGCCATGTCGACCAGGTAGGTTGAGCGCCCCTGCCGCACGCCGTGATAGGCGAGCATCAGGGTGAAGAGGACCAGCGGCAGCGCCCAGATCGTGCTGGAAAGCCCGGCGAGATCCAGCGCCACAGCCCCCGCCAGCGCCACGCCGCCGACAAGGCCCGACAGGATCAGCACCTTGCGGCTGGAGCGATCCGCGATCCGGCCCCAGATATAGGAGCTGAGGAAGGCCGCGATGGACGAGGCCAGCACCAGCGCGCCAAGCCGGTCGAACGTGCCCTGCCCGGCTTGCGCCCCCAGAAGCACAAGGTATGGCGGGGCCAGCGCCGTGGCGGTCAAGAGCCCGCGCGCGAGGATGAAGCGGGTCAGCTGCGGATCTTCACGCAATAGCGACAATTGCCCAAGCGGTGCGCCCTCCCCGGCCTCGCCCGGTGCGGGGTCCTCATGCAGGGTTGAAAAAAGCAGCGCCGCACAGCCCCACAGTATTGCGGCCAAAGACACCGCGCCGATCACCAGACCGACCCGCGAGATCCAGCCCGACATGAGCAGAAGCGCAAAGAGCACGACCGCCCCCGCACCCACCGAACTGGCCAGCCCCTTGGCCGAGCCGCGCCGACCCTTGCCGACGGTCTTGCCGAGGATGTCCTTGTAGCTGACCGAACAGATGCTGCGGCTGACCGCCAGCACCGCCAGAAGCGCACAGATCGCGGCCCCCGCCGCCGCGCCCGAGAGGGTCAGCGCCGCAAGCACGATCCCCGCCGCCGCCGCCCCCTGCCCGACCGAGCCCGCCACCCAGGCCCATTTGCGCCGCGCCATCGCATGAACACGCGGGGCCGCGAACAGTTGTGGCAGCAGCGCACCCGCCTCGCGGATCGGAACAAGCAGGCCCACGAAGAGGCTGGAGGCCCCCAGATGCGTCAGGAGCCAGGACAGCACCAGTTTCGGGTCGATCAGCCCGTCGGCGATCTTGGTCATCGAGAGCGACCCGGCATGGCGCAGGAAACTGCCCGCCTCATGCGCCCGCGCCGCGTCCGTGAGGTCGCCGGGGCTGTCGCTGTCCTCCGTCAGCGCCTCGAACAGGGTTTCCTCAAAACTGGTATCGGCCATACTGGTCCCTTTTGAAATCAGGCGCTACGCAATAGAGAGAGAATAGCCCCACGCCGGAGAAGTTCCATGTCCGCATCCGTTTTCGCCCTGCCCTCGGGCTATATCGACGCCCATCATCACATCTGGGCGCCCGAGACGCGCGGGGCCGAGATCGGCTATGGCTGGCTGCGCGATATCGGTGCGGCGAAGCCCTTTGGCGACCCGACCCCGATCCAGCGCGATTACCTGATGGCGGAGTTCCTGAACGAGGCCAAGACACGCCCCCGCGCCTCGGTTCATGTCCAGACCGATGGCGCCCTGCCCGATCCGGTGGCGGAAACCGCCTTTGTGCAGGCCGAGGCGGATGCGGCGGGCCATGCGGTGGCCATTATCGGGCTCGCCGATCTCAGCGCCCCCGATCTGGGCGATCTGCTGGCGCGGCATGGCAGCTATCCCGGCTTTCGCGGCGTGCGGCAGATCGTGGCGCGGTTGGAGGGCAATCCGGGGCTGAGCTTCGCGCCACGGGATTTCCTGGCGGATGCGAAGTGGCGCGAGGGGCTGAAGCGGATCGAGGGCCTCGGGCTGTGTTTCGACCTGCAACTCTACCCCGAACAGGCCGGGGCGGCGTGCGAGGCACTTGCCGCCACGCCCGACCTCACCGTGATCATCGACCATGCGCTCAGCCCGCATGATGCCAGCCCCGCCGGGTTCGCGCGCTGGAAAGAGGCCGTGGCGATGATGGCCGCGCGGCCCCGGACCTGTATCAAGCTGTCGGGCTTCGGCATGTTCCGGCCCGATTGGGCCGAGACCGGCGCCTTCGCCCCGCATATCGGGCATATTCTGGCGGAGTTCGGCGCGGGACGGGTCATGTGGGGCAGCAATTACCCGGTGGAAAAGCTGGCCGCGCACTATGAAACTTGCCTGAAGGTGGTCGCGGATCAAGTGCCGGATCACGACCGAAAAAGTGTTTTTTTTTCACACAGTAACAAGTATTTACAGTCTAAACTTAACCTAGTGCATAACCCGCGCCGCGCACCGTGCGGATGGGGTCTTCGCCGCCCGCCGCGCCAAGCGCCTTGCGCAGCCGCCCGATATGGACATCGACGGTGCGGGTATCGACATAGACATCGCGGCCCCAGACCCGGTCGAGCAACTGATCGCGGCTCCAGACCCTGCCGGGGCGCTCCAGGAACACGGCCAGCAGCCGGTATTCGGTCGGCCCGAGCGAGACCTCCCGCCCGTTCCGGCTGACCCGGTGTTCGGTCATGTCCATGGCGATGTCGCCATAGCTCAGCACCTCGCCCACGGCGGCGGGGCGGGTGCGGCGTAACTGGGTGCGGATGCGCGCCAGCAGCTCGGCCACCGAATAGGGCTTGATCATGTAATCATCGGCCCCGGTTTCCAGCCCGCGCACCTTGTCGACCTCCTCCGAGCGGGCGCTCAGCATGATGACGGGGATGGCGCGGGTGTCCTTGCCGGTCTTCAACTGGCGGCAGATTTCCAGGCCCGAGACATGCGGCAACATCCAGTCCAGCACGATCAGGTCGGGCGGAGTCTCGCGCACCAGGTCCAGCGCGATATCGCCCGCATCCGCTGTTGCCACCTCATACCCTTCGGCGCGCAGATTGTAGGCCAGCACCTCGCGCTGCGCCGCCTCATCCTCGACCACGAGGATCAGTGGCTCACCCGGCATCCGGCGCCCCCGTCGCGGTGGCATCGCCCTTCTCGCGGTCCTCATCCGGGTAGGCGCCATCGACAAGGTAGATTACCTGCTCGCAGATCGAGGTGACGTGATCGCCCATGCGCTCGATGTTCTTGGCGATGAAATGCAGGTGCATGCAGGGCGTGATGTTGCGCGGATCCTCCATCATGAAGGTCAGGTATTCGCGGAACAGGCCCGAATACATCTGGTCGACCTCCAGGTCGCGGTCGCGCACGTCGTGGGCAAGATCGACGTCACGCTGGATATAGGCGTCCAGTGCGTCCTTCAGCATCAGTTCCACCAGCCGGGCCATACGGCGCAGCGATTTCGTGGTGCCCTCGATCTCGTCCATCTCCATCAACACGCCGGTGCGCTTGGCGATGTTCTTGGCGTAATCGCCCATCCGCTCCAGCGCGCCGGAAAGGCGGAAGACGGTCAGCACGGTGCGCAAATCGCCCGCGATGGGTTGGCGCAGCGCGAGAATACGGGCCGCGTCCTCGTTGACGGCATGTTCCAGCGCGTCGATGGGTTTGTCACCTGCCCTGACCTTCTGGGCAAGCTCCGCGTCGCGGGTTTCCAGCGCCTTCGCTGCATCCGATATTGCCGCCTCGACCAGCCCGCCCATCTTCATGATGCTGGCCTGAATCCCCTCCAGGTCGCGGTCGAAGGCGCGCAGGATATGTGTCTGGTTTTCCATCTCGTCTCTCCGGGGTGGCTCAGCCGATGCGGCCTGTGATGTAGGATTCCGTGCGCGGGTCACTGGGCGTGGTGAAGATATGTTCGGTATCGCCGATCTCGACCAGTTCGCCGAGGTGAAAGAACGCCGTCCTCTGGCTGACGCGGCTGGCCTGGGCCATGGAATGGGTCACGATCACCACGGAAAACCGGCTGCGCAATTCGTCGATCAGTTGCTCCACCTGTGCCGTGGCGATGGGATCGAGCGCCGAGCAGGGCTCATCCATCAGCAGAACCTCGGGCCCCGTGGCAATCGCGCGCGCGATGCACAGGCGCTGTTGCTGGCCGCCGGAAAGGCCGGTGCCGGGGGCCGCCAGCCGGTCCTTGACCTCCTCCCACAGCGCGGCGCGGCGCAGGGATGTCTCGACGATCTCGTCCAGTTCCGCCTTGTTGCGTGCCAACCCGTGGATGCGCGGGCCATAGGCCACGTTGTCATAGATCGACTTGGGGAACGGGTTGGGCTTCTGGAACACCATGCCGACCTTGGCGCGCAGTTGAACGGGGTCTACGCCGGGGGCGTGGATATCCTCGTTATCCAGCAGGATCGTGCCGGTCACGCGGGCGGTGTCGATAGTGTCGTTCATCCGGTTCAGGCAGCGCAGAAAGGTGGATTTGCCACAGCCCGACGGCCCGATGAAGGCGGTCACGGTCTTGTCGGGGATCTCGACATCGACGCCCTTGATGGCGTGGGTGTCGCCATAGAAGACATCGACGCCCTGCGCCGAGAATTTGGAGGCGGTCACGGTGGCATCTGTCACGGTCATATCTCTCATCTCATGCCCCTCTTACCAGCGGCGTTCAAAGCGGCGGCGCAACAGCACCGCGATCAGGTTCATGGCGACCAGGAAGACCAGAAGCACGATGGTCGCCCCCGCCGCGCGTTCGACGAAAGCCGGATCGGCGCGCTGTGTCCAGTTATAGACCTGCACCGGCAGCGCCGAGGCGGGATCGAACAGCCCCTCGGGCGGCATGTCGGGATATTCGCGCACGAAAGCCACCATGCCAATAAGCAACAAGGGCGCGGTTTCGCCAAGCGCCTGCGCAAGGCCCAGGATGGTGCCGGTCAGGATACCGGGTGCCGCCAGCGGCAGCACATGGTGGAACACTGCCTGCATTTTCGACGCGCCAAGACCAAGCGCCGCGGAGCGGATCGAGGGCGGCACGGCGCGCAGGGCGGCGCGGGTCGCGATGATGATGGTCGGCAGCGTCATCAGGGTCAGGACGAGACCGCCGACGATGGGGGCCGATTGCGGCAGCCCCGCGAGGTTGATGAAGATCGCAAGGCCGAGGATGCCGAAGACGATCGAGGGCACGGCGGCGAGGTTCGAGATATTGACCTCGATGATATCGGTCAGGCGGTTCTTGGGGGCGAATTCCTCAAGATAGATCGAGGCCGCGACGCCGATCGGCAGCGCCAGCACAAGAACCACCCCGATCATGTAGAGCGAGCCCAGGATCGCCACGCCAAGCCCCGCCGCCTCGGGCCGCTGGTCCGAGGCATCGGGGCCGGTCAGGAAGGCCCAGTTCCATCGCGTCTCCATCATGCCGGCATCCGCCATCGCCTGCGCCAGCCGGATCTGTGCGGGGCTGACATTGGCGTCGCGCTCGGCGCTTTCCAGCGTCACGCGGCCCTTGAAATAGCCGTCGATCCGGCCACTTGCCAGCATCTCAAGCTCCAGCGTCTCGCCCAGGATGTCGGGGTTGGCCAGCACCATGGCGCGGACCTGCGCCGGGGCCTCCTGGCTGATCATGCCCATCAGGGCCTGCGGGCTGACTCCGGTCAGGTCGATCCCCTCGGCTTGCAGGTGCATCTGCAAGGATTGCGCCAGCAGGGGCGCGTAGCCGAAGGTCGTCACGCGGGCCATTTCGGCGGGGTCGCGGTTGCCCTCGGGGTCCAGCCGGTCGGCACTCAGCGTCACGGGGATGGTCAGGTAGGTCTGGCGGAACGCGCCCGCGCCGTTGCCGATGACCGAGATCACCAGAAGCGCCAGCGCCGCCAGCCCGGTGATCACGGCGGCAAGGCCGAAGGCGCGGAACCGGGCCTCGGCGCGATTGCGGGCCCTGGTGCGCGGATCGGCGGTCAGAAGGGAACTGGACTGGGTCATTCATACTGCTCCCGGTAGCGGCGCACGATGTAAAGCGCGAGGATGTTGAGGCAGAGCGTGATCGCGAAGAGGGTCAGGCCAAGCGCGAAGGCGACCAGTGCCTCGGGGCTGGAAAAATCGGTATCCCCCGTTAACTGGCCCACAATCTTGACGGTCACGGTGGTCATCGCCTCGAACGGGTTGAGGCTGAGACGCGCCGCCGCCCCTGCCCCCATCACCACGATCATGGTCTCGCCGATGGCGCGCGAGGTCGCCAGAAGGACCGCGCCGACAATGCCCGGAAGGGCCGCGGGCAGAATCACCTGGCGCACGGTCTCGGATTGCGTGGCCCCAAGCCCGTAGGCCCCATCACGTAGAGATTGCGGGACCGCGTTGATGATGTCGTCCGACAGGGACGAGACGAAGGGAATGAGCATGATGCCCATGACCAGCCCCGCCGTCATCACCGAGGAGGACGAGGTGCCAAGCCCCATCGGTGCTGCGAACCAGTCGCGCAGGAGCGGCCCGACCGTGACCAGCGCGAAAAGGCCGTAGACGATGGTGGGAATGCCCGCCAGCACCTCGATCAGCGGCTTGGCGATGGCGCGAAAGCGCGGGCCCGCATATTCGGCCATGTAGATCGCCGCGAAAAGCCCGACGGGAACGGCCACCAGCAGCGCGATGAAGGTGATGTAGAGCGTGCCCCAAAGCAACGGGATCAGGCCAAGCTCGGAGCCGCCCTCGAAACTGGGGATCCATTCCAGACCAAAGAAGAACTGCTGCCAGGGGTAGAGGCTGAAGAAATCCGCCGTTTCCACCAGCATCGAGGCGACGATACCGAAGGTCGTCAGGATCGCGATGGAGGAGGCGGTGATGAGGCCCGCGAGGATGCAGCGCTCCAACGCCGTGCGGGCGCGGAACTCGGGTGTGATCCGGATCAGCGCGAGGCCAAGGCCGATCACGGCCAGGACCGGGGCCAGGATCGTGCCGCCGGGCCAGGCCATGAGCGCCAGGACCAGCAGGGCAAACCCGGGGATCAGGGCCGCCAGCGCGGTGATCGCGCCATAGGCATGCGGCAGGGAATGCAGCGCGGCGGGACTGCCCCCCGTCAGGTGCAGGGCGCGCGCGCGGCCAAGCCAGTAGCCCGCGGCGCCAAGGGCGAGAGTGGCGGCGATGATCCAGAGAAGCGGCATATCGGGGATCCGTCAAAAACTGTGGGGGGGCAGGACACGCGCCCTGCCCCCCATTGACCCGGTTCGGGCCGGCTTACATCGCGTCCATGGTGGTGCCGTTCGCGACCACCGCCTGCGTCGCGGCAAGCTCGGGGTCGGAGACCAGCCCATAGGCGGCCAGCGGGCCCCAGGGGCCGGCGATCTCATCGGAAACGAAGAACTCGGCATATTCGCGCAGGCCGGGGATCACGTCCAGATGGTCGGCCTTGATGTAGAAAAACAAGGGCCGCGAGACCGGGTATTCGCCGCTGGCGATGGTCTCGGTCGAGGGCACGACATCGTTCATCGTGGCAACCTGCAGGGAGGCCGTGTTGTTCTGGTAGAAGGACAGGCCGAACACGCCGATGCCTTCGGGGTTGGCCGAGATGCGGGCCAGCGTTTCGGTGTAGTCGCCGTCGATATCGACCGAGACACCGTCGCCGCGGATGGACATGCAGGTTTCCTCGGCCGCGTCTTCATCGCCGCCGTTGATGTCCAGGATGGCCTCATAGGCGCCGCTGTCCTCGCAGCCCTGCAAGATCACCTTCTCGTCGAAGACCTCGCGGGTGCCGTGGCGGGTGCCGGGGATGAAGGCGGCGATCTCCTGCGCGGGCAGGTCGGGGTTCACTTCGTTCCAGGCCGTGTTCGGGTTGGCGATCATCGCACCATCCATGGGCAATTCGGCGGCCAGCGCCTGGTACCAGTCGGCGGGGGTGAATTCGAACGACGGGCCGTTGATGTCCGAGGCGAAGACGATGCCGTCATAGCCGATGCGCACTTCGATGATCTCGGTCACGCCGTTTTCGGCGCAGGTCGCGATCTCGCTTTCGCGGATCGGGCGCGAGGAGTTGGCGATGTCGGTGGTGGTCTCGCCCACGCCTTCGCAGAAGCGGCGCAGACCGGTCGAGGAACCGCCCGATTCGACCACCGGGGTCGGGAAATCGAAGTTCTCGCCGAAGGCCTCGGCAACGATGGTGGCATAAGGCAGAACCGTGGACGACCCCGCGATCTGCACGTTGTCGCGGCTTTGCGCGGCGGCGGCGGTGGCGGTCACGGCCAGGATGGCCAGGGCGGAAGCGGTGGAATAGGCGATAGACATGGCTCAGAGTTCCCTCAGGTTTTTGTCAGACGGGCCCCGCGATACAGTTCGCGGTCCCTGCCCCGCCACTAAAGACGTCGCGCTGAGGTTTTGTGACGGCGATGTAACAGTTTCATGACAAGGCGGATCGAATTGGGCGGCTGGCCGAAAAAACCACCTGCGGGCCCTTAATCGGCGCTGCCTTTCGGAAGGAAGACGCTGAACACGCTGCCCTCGCCCGTCCGGCTCCTGATCGTCAGCTTGCCCTGATGCCGGTTGAGGATGTGTTTCACGATCGCCAGCCCCAGGCCCGTCCCCCCCATCGCGCGGCTGCGGTGGCTGTCGACGCGGTAGAAACGTTCGGTCAGGCGCGGCAGATGGGCGGGCTCGATCCCTGCCCCCCGGTCGATCACGTCGACGCGCAGATGCGGGTGGCGAAAGCCCGGACCGGCGGCGGCCTCGCTCAGCGCCAGCGTCACGGGCCGATTCGGGCCGCCGTATTTCAGCGCGTTCTCGGTCAGGTTCACGAAAACCTGGGTCAGCTGATCGCGGTCGCCGGGGATCGGCCCGCCCGTCTCGCCCGTGATCTCCAGCTTTGACCCCTGGGCCTCGGCCTGGCCCTTGAGGGTGGCGGCCACGCCCTCCAGCACGCCACGCAGATCGACGGGGTGCGCGGGGCGTTGGCGCTCGGTGCCTTCGACCCGCGCAAGGCTGAGAAGGTCCGAGACCAGCCGGTTCATGCGCTGCGCCTCCTCCTCCATGATGTCCAGAAACCGCATCCGCGCCTCGGGATCGTCGCGGGCCGGGCCGCGCAGGGTCTCGATGAACCCCATCAGCGCGGTCAGCGGGCTGCGCAATTCATGGCTGACATTGGCGACGAAGCCGCGCCGCATCTCCTCGGCCTCGCCGATATGGGTGACATCGGCGAAATGCAGCAGGCCCGCGCCCTCGGTCAGCCGCGTGATTGTGACCCGGTAGAGCACGTCGCGGCCCTGTTGCGTGCGGGTGAAATCGGCCTGGCCCTCGCCCTCGCCGCCCAGAACCGCCGCGATGGCGGCCAGAACCGGGGGCTGGCGCAGCACCGCACCGTGATCGCGGCCAAGCGCCCAATCCCCGAAGAGACCGCGCGCCGCCGGGTTCATATCGGTGATCAACCCATCCGCCCCGATCACGATCATCGGGTCGGGCACGCCGCGCAGGATCAGGGGCAGGTCGGGCATATTGTCCTAGACCGCCGCCGCCGCAGCACAGCCGGCGCCGAAATCGGCCTTGAGGATCTCGATCTCCTCGATGCCCACTGAGATGCGGAAGAAGCCTTCCGACATGCCCAGTTCCGCGCGCTGTTCCGGGGTCATGACCCGGTGCGAGGAGGTCGCGGGATGGCTGAGCGTAGTGCCGACATCGCCGAGCGTGGGGGCAAAGGCGACCTCGGGCATGGCCTCGACCAACGCGTTGGTCTGCGCCCGCCCGCCTTCGATCTCGAAGCTGACCATGTTGCCGAAATTCCCGCCGAGAAGCGCCTTGGCGCGGGCGTGGTCGGGGTGGTCCGACCGGCCCGGATAGAGCACGCGGGCCACACCCGGCTGTTCGGCCAGGAAATCGGCCAGCGCCGCCGCGTTTGCCTGCGCCCGGTCAAAGCGCAGATCGAAGGTGAAGAGGCCACGTTCGGCCAGCCAGCATTCATTCGGGCTCGGCGTCAGGCCGGTGGTGACGGCAAAGACCCGCATCGCCTGCGTCAGTTCGGGGTCGCGGGCGACGACATAGCCAAGCGTCACGTCGGAATGGCCTGCAAGCAGCTTGGTGACGGAATGGATGACGATATCGGCACCGTGGTCAAAGGGCCGGTAGGCGCGCGGCGTGGTGAAGGTGTTGTCGACGGCCAGCCACACGCCGTGACGCTTTGCGATCTTGGCAATCGCGGCCATGTCGGCCACGCGCAGGGTCGGGTTGGAGACGACCTCGACCAGGATCATCTTTGTCTCGGGCCGGATCGCGGCCTCGATGGCGGCGGCATCGGTGGGGTCTGTCAGGCTGGTCTCGATCCCGAAGCGCGGCAGGTCTTCACGCATCATCCGCAGCGAGCGGCCATAGAGCTGATCGCCGCCGATGACGTGGTCGCCTGCCTTCAGAAGCCCCATGAGCGCCGCGGTAACGGCGGCCATGCCCGATCCGGTGACGATGCCGCCCGTCCCGCCTTCCAGCATGTCGATCTTGGCAGCGAGGACATCGGCGTTGGGATGGCCTTCGCGGGCATAGGTATAGCCCGCCTCGCGGCCTTCATATTGCGCGTCCAGCATGTCGGGCGAGGGCGAGGCGTAGACCACCGATTGCTGGATCGGCGTCACCACGGCGCGGCTGACACTATCGGGGAAGGCCAAGCGGCGGATCAGGGTCTGGGGGGTGTTGCGTCGGGTCATCACTGCACTTTCGGAGAGGGGCAATTTTTCGGAAAAATTGGGCCAAATTCTTGCGAAGAATTTCGGCCCGATACGTCTTACGGGCGCACGGTGCCGTCGCCCGTGACGAGATATTTGAACGAGGTCAGCTGTTCCGCCCCGACCGGCCCGCGCGCGTGCAGCTTGCCGGTGGCGATGCCGATCTCGGCCCCCATCCCGAACTCGGCCCCGTCGGCGAACTGGGTCGAGGCGTTGCGCATCAGGATCGCGCTGTCGAGCCGCTGGAAGAAGCGCGCGGCGGCCTCGTCATCCTCGGTGATGATGGCATCGGTGTGGTTCGAGCCGTAGGTTCGGATATGGGCGATGGCCGCGTCGATATCATCGACCACGCGGGCGGCGATGATCATGTCCAGGAATTCCTGTCCGAAATCCTCCGGAGCAGCCGCGGAGACTCCGTCGATGGCCTGCAGGGTCGCGTCGCCGCGCACATCGACACCGGCGCTGATCAATGCGCGGATCACGCCCTGCCCGATCGTGTCCAACACCTGCCGGTGGATCAGCAGGCATTCCGCCGAGCCGCAAATGCCGGTGCGCCGCGTCTTGGCGTTCAGCACGACGTCCAGCGCCTTGACCGGGTCAGCGGCGGCGTCGACATAGACATGGCAGATGCCTTCGAGATGGGCAAAGACCGGCACCCGCGCCTCGCGCTGGACCAGCCCCACCAGCCCCTTGCCGCCGCGCGGCACGATGACATCGACATACTCAGTCAAGGTCAGCAGCGCCGACACCGCCGCCCGGTCGCGGGTCGGCACAAGCTGGATCGCATCCTCGGGCAGGTCGGCGGCGCGCAACCCCTCGCGCAGGCAGTCGGCCAGCAGGGCGGAGCTGTTGAGGCTCTCCGAGCCGCCGCGCAGGATCACGGCATTGCCCGATTTCAGGCAGAGCGCGCCGGCATCCGCCGTCACGTTGGGGCGGCTTTCATAGATCACGCCGATGACGCCGAGCGGCGTGCGGACGCGGCTGATATGCAGGCCCGAGGGCCTGTCCCATTCCGCGATCACCGCGCCGACGGGATCATCCTGCCCCGCCACGGCGCGCAGACCGTCGGCGATGGATTTCACCCGCGCTTCATCCAGCAGCAGCCGGTCCATCATCGCCTCCGACAGCCCCTTGTCGCGACCAAACTCCAGGTCCTTGGCATTGGCCGCGATGATCTCGGCGCGGCGCTTCCAGACCGTATCGGCGGCAGCGTTCAGCGCCTTGGCCTTGGCCTCTGACGGGGCGAAGGCCAGCGTGGCAGCGGCGGCATTCGCGCGCGCGCCCATCTCGTCCATCAGGGCGGGGATGTCGGCATGGTCTTTCATGAGTGAGGCTCCGGGACGTGTTGCGGGCGGATTATGAGTATTTGGGACCAAGAAGATAGGGGGATCAGAGGGCCATGTCATCGCGGTGAATGAGGGCGGCGCGGCCGGGATAGCCGAGGATCTCCTCGATCTCGGACGACCTGTGACCGGCGATGGCGGCGGCCTCCTGGGCGGTGTAACGGGTCAGGCCGAGGCCGAGGCGGAGCCCGTCGGGGCCTGCCAGAGTCACGGGGTCACCGCGCCGGAAGCTGCCGGTGACGGTGGTGACGCCCGCGGGCAAGAGCGACTTGCCACGGGCTAGGGCCGCCACGGCACCTGCATCCAGCGTCACGGTGCCGCGCGGTTTCATCGCGGCGATCCAGTGCTTGCGCGCGGTCTGCGGGTCCTGCGTCGCGGTGAACCAGGTGGCGCGGGCACCGGTTTCCATCGCGCGAAGCGGCTCCATCACCGAGCCCTCGGCGATCGCCATGGCGCAGCCCGCCGCCGTCGCGGTGCGCGCGGCCATCAGCTTGGTCTTCATGCCGCCCTTGCTGAGGCCCGATCCCGCGTCGCCCGCCATCGCCTCGATCTCGGGGGTAATCATGTCGATGACGGGGAAGAAACTTGCGCCTGGGTCAGTCGTCGGGTTGGCGGAATAGAACCCGTCCACATCCGACAGGAGGACCAGCTGATCCGCCCCCGCCATCGCCGCCACATTCGCCGCCAGCCGGTCATTGTCGCCATAACGGATCTCATCCGTCGCCACGGTGTCGTTCTCGTTGACGATGGGCACCACGCCGAGATTGAGCAGCATCGCCAGCGTGTTGCGCGTGTTGAGGTAGCGGCGGCGATCGGCGCTGTCCTCCAGCGTCAGGAGCACCTGCGCGGTGCGGATGTCATGCGGGTCCAGCGCCTCTTCATAGGCGCGCGCCAGGCGGATCTGGCCGACGGCGGCGGCGGCCTGGCTCTGTTCGAGCGAGAGCTGGCCATTGCCGAGGGTCAGGACCGAGCGGCCAAGCGCGATGGAGCCCGACGAGACCAGGACGACATCGGTGCCGCGTGCCTTGATCCGGGCCACGTCGCGGGCCAGGCCGTGCAGCCAATCGGCCCTGAGCGCCCCGGTCTGGCGATCCACCAGAAGGGCCGAGCCGATCTTGATCACCAGCCGGCGCGCATCGCTCAGGTTCAGGGCTGCCATGTCTCGGGCTCTTCCTTGTCCTCGCGCAGGCGCAACCGGTCGGCGTCGATGCGCGAGCGCAGGGCGCGCAGAACCTCGATGAGGCCGGTATGTGCTGCGCCAGACATCGCCATGACGGGGCCCGCCACGGTCTCCAGCGCGGCGGTCTTCTCGGCCAGCTCTTCCTCGCTCAGGGCGTCGATCTTGTTCAGCACGGTCAGGCGGGGCTTGTCCGACAGCGCCGGGCCATAGGCTTCGACCTCGTGAATAATGGTTCGGTAATCCTCGACCACATCCTCGGCCGTGCCGTCAATGAGGTGCAGCAGGACCGCGCACCGTTCGACATGGCCCAGGAAGAGGTCGCCAAGCCCCCTGCCCTCATGCGCGCCCTCGATCAGGCCCGGAATATCGGCCACGACAAATTCGGCATTGTCGACGCCAACCACGCCCAGGTTCGGGTGCAGCGTCGTAAACGGGTAATCCGCGATCTTGGGCCGCGCGTTGGACGTCGCGGCCAGGAAGGTCGATTTGCCCGCATTGGGCAGGCCGAGCAGCCCGACATCGGCAATCAACTTCAGCCGCAGCCAGATCGTGCGCTCAACCCCCGGTTGGCCGGGATTGGCGCGGCGCGGGGCCTGGTTGGTGGAGGTCTTGAAGTGCAGGTTGCCGAAGCCGCCATTGCCGCCGCGCGCCAACAGGTAGGTTTCGCCCAACTCGGTCAGGTCGGCGATGACGGTGTCCTGGTCTTCCTCGAGGATCTCGGTCCCCACCGGCACGCGCAGCACGATATCGGCGCCATCCTTGCCGGTGCGCTGGTTGCCCATGCCGGGCTGGCCGTTCCTGGCGAAGAAATGCTGCTGGTAGCGAAAGTCGATCAGCGTGTTCAGCCCGTCCACCACCTCGACGATCACGTCGCCGCCGCGCCCGCCATCGCCGCCATCGGGGCCGCCATATTCGATGAATTTCTCGCGCCGGAAGGAGACGCAGCCGCCGCCCCCCGCGCCGGAGCGGATATGGACTTTGGCAAGGTCGAGGAATTTCATGGCGCTTACGCTTTCGGATCGGGTCGGGTTGAGGCGATAGAGGCAATCGCGCGCAGGCTCAAGCCCCGTGCGGACCCTCCGCCCGCCCGCCGATCGCCGGCGCCCGCCGCCAATCGGAGGAGAGGGAACCGCGCACCGTCAAAGACGCCGCCGAAAAGGTCGCGTCATCCGGCATGGGGATTTGGCCTCAGGCGAACTTGCGCAGATAGGTCCAGGTCGGCACTTTCGCGCCGCGCGCAACACAGAATGCCTCGGCATCGCCGAGATAGTCGAAGCGCGCATTGGTCAGCACGCGGGCCGAACCGGGATTGTCCTGGAAGACGCTGGCGAACATCGTGTCATTGGTCAGCGGATTGGCCCGGACCATCGCTTTGACGGCCTCGGAGGCAAGCCCGGTGTTCCACATCGCGGGCGCCACCCAATAGCCGATCTCGGCCTGGTTGCGGCTCATCTGTTCCAGGCTGATCACGCCCATCAGCTCCGCGCCGCCCTGTTCCGAGGCGTCCATCGCCCAGACATGTTCCGTGCGGGTCGGCTTTTGCGCCCGCGCCACGAAGGCCTCGGCCACACCGGGGGGCAGCGGATGGGGGATTGTGGTGGTCATCTCGGCCACGCGCCGGTCGGCGGCATAAAGCTCCAACAGGCCGACATCGGACATGCGCAGCGGGCGCAGGACGAAGCGGGGGGTTTCGATGATGGGCTGCTGAACGATAGTTTCCTGTTTCATTCTGTCCCTCCCAGAACAGTGTGGGGTCGGAGCCCCGATTGCCCTTACGTAAATCTGGGGGCGGCAAGATCCGATCGCAAGACCTTGAACGATCAAGGGGGACCGGATGTTGCGCCGATCCCCCTTTGTAACTTGTCAGAAAGGAGCGGCTTATTCAGCGGCCTCGGCCACCGGCAGCACGGAAATGAAGGTGCGGCCCTTGAGGCCCTTGTGGAACTTCACCGACCCCTCGGCGGTGGCGAAGATCGTGTGATCCTTGCCCATGCCGACGCCCTCGCCCGGCCACATCTTGGTGCCGCGCTGACGCATGATGATGTTGCCGGGGATCACGCTCTCGCCGCCGTATTTCTTGACGCCAAGACGACGACCCGCTGAATCGCGGCCGTTCCGGGAGCTACCGCCTGCTTTTTTATGTGCCATGGGTTGGTCTCCTTATTCTGCGAGCTTGGCCTGGGCCTGTTCGACCCAGCCATCGCGTTCGATACGGCCCTTGAAGGACAGCTTTTCCTCGATCTCTTCGATCTGCTCGGGCGTGAACGCCGCGATCTGGGCGAAGGTGGTGACACCCGCCTCATGCAGCTTCTTCTCCAGCGCCGGGCCGACACCGGTCAGCGCCTTCAGGTCGTCGCCACCAGCGGCGGCCGCCGCCTTGGGCGCCTCGGCCTTTTTCGGGGCGGCTTTCTTCGCGGCGGGCTTGGGCGCGGGGGCCGCGGCCTCGGCGGCGGTGCCGCCAATGGCTGCCTTGACGCCGGTCTTGTCGCCGCCCGATGCAAGGATGTCGGTGATCCGCACCAGGGTCAGTTTCTGGCGATGCCCGCGCGTGCGCTGCGAGCCATGCTTGCGGCGGCGCTTGACGAAATTGATCACCTTGTCGCCCTTGATCTGGTCGATCACGGTGGCCTGCACGGCGGCACCGGCGATCGAGGGCGTCCCGAGCGTGGTGGTGTCCCCGCCAAGCATCAAGATCTCGTTGAACTGGATGGTTTCACCTGCATCGGCGGCCAGTTTCTCAACGCGCAGAACGTCACCGGACTGCACCTTGTACTGCTTGCCACCGGTCTTGAGGACCGCAAACATCGTCGTCTTCCTTCTTTTCCCGCGCCCTGCGGCCCCTATCAAGGTGTTGTCGCGGAACCGTTCCGCGCCTCGGGCTGCGTGCCCCGTTTCGGGACATCCGTTGAATAGATCATGTGGACCGTCAGAAAGCCCGCGGTCCGTTAGAGGCCTGCATGTGCCGCAGCCCCGCGGCCAAGTCAAGTCTCAAACCGTGAAAATCCCGCACAACCTGCCCATCTTCTTGGTCCAAATACTCAAACCCGTCGATTGACGCGCGCACCATCCGCAGACCCGTGGTCACCGCCCCCGCCACCGGCCCATGGCAATGCGTCTGAAGAAGGGCGCCAGCGGCGCCTGCCGCCGGACGCGCGCCCCGTCAGATCACAGCGTATCGCCCGACATGAACAGCGCGGCGGTCGTGCCCAGGCGGTAGCTCATGGTCTCGAACACCGCGTCGAACCCGGCGAAAAGCGCGGCATTATAGGCCTGCGCGGCGGGCGTCTCGGAAAAGGCGATATAGGCCTCCATCTCGGCATCGGTGAGGTCTTCATAGGCCATGACCTGGAACGAGTAGAGCCACAGAACCGTGTTGCGGCGGATCTCTGGCTCCTGGCCCCAGACCTCGTTCAGCATCATCGCCGGCGGCAGCGCCTGCTCATAGGCGCCCGCATCCGACATGCCGCGATAGAAGGCGTAGTTCGAGTTCAGCGCGCCCGAGACATTGAGGTCGACGAACCCGTTCACCTCGTTGAAGCGGGTCAGCTGTTCGATCCGCGGCGCGTTCTCCTCCAGCATCCGGAAATAGACATCGTTGGCGACGGTCTCGGTCTCCTCATCGGAAATCGCGCGCCAGGCCTCCAATTCGCCCGCGATGATGCGCTGGCCCAGGTCGGAGGCGAAGAACCGGGTGGCGGCCGAGATCTCGGCCGCGCTCATCCGGTCTTGCGGAAAGCTCTCCACGAAGACCTGTTGCAGGGGGGCCGCGCGGTAATAGCCGCTGAGGATCCCGCGCCACGCCGCGCCGCCGCGACCGGGAAAGAGCGTCTCCTCCAGGTCGACGGCATCCTCCAGCCCGATCTCGGCCAGGATCTCGAAATTCTCCTCCATCTCGACGGCGGCAAAGAGCGCCTGAAGCTCGGGCGAGATCTCCGGCGCGGTCTGCGCCACACCCGGCCCGCTGGCCAGCACGAAGATCAGGGATGTCAGGGCGGCACGAAGCATGGCGGCGGTCCTCTTTCGGGGTCAGGTGTCTGCCGCGCAAGATGGGCAGGCGCGCGCGACAAATCCACCCCATTTTCCGCAAGCCGCCCCGGATCGGCGGGAAAGCGTCACTTCGCCCTTGCACGTCCCGCCCCAAGCCTCTAAATCGCGGCCCACGACCCGGAAAAAGCGCGGAGAGGTGCCGGAGTGGTCGAACGGGGCGGTCTCGAAAACCGTTGTGGGTGCAAGCCTACCCAGGGTTCGAATCCCTGTCTCTCCGCCACTATCCTGCGCCGCGGCATCGGAGTGTGTCGGTCGCGCCCGTGCGGCCCATCTTCCTCGTGGACGCAGATCCCATACCGGTTATTCCTGGTCCGGTCGCCTGACATCCGCCGACGGCGCGTCAGTCTCCCCGTCAGGGCTCGGCGGATGCCCTGTCCGTTGGCCCGGCTTTCCGCGAGGCGTTCAGCAAAGCCCACACCGGACGGGACAAGCGGGCATGCCTTGCAGCGACGCAGCGGCCCTGCGGGTGATCCCCTGCCCGTCTTCGGCGCAAGCTGCCCAAACCTTGGGCATCGCCCCCAATCCTTGCGCCGCAAATTGGGCAATCGATGTTTCGCGCGCGCCGCGCCAGCGTTTTTCATGGCGCATCGCGGCACGGTGTCGAAGAACCGGACCGATCACGAGACCGTCAACCGGAGCCCGCCATCACCCTCGCTGCCCCCATCCCCTGCGATGCTGCGCTGCCCTTGCAGCCGCGTGCCCGCGGCGCGGTTCGGCTATCCGCGAAAGCGGGGACAGGCGGCAGCCGGATCGACGGGTTGCGCCAGCAGGGATCGCTCAAATGCCTGTTCCCGCGCCGTGACGGGCCAACGCTCGACGCGGTGCTGGTGAACACGGCAGGGGGGCTTACCGGCGGGGACGCCTTCTCGATCGCGGCGCGCGCCGGGGCGGGCAGCGCGCTGACACTGACGACCCAGGCGGCCGAGCGCGCCTATGCCGCACGGTCCGGTGAAACCGCGCGGATCGTGACGCGGCTCGACGTCGCGTCCGGCGCGCGGATGACCTGGCTGCCACAGGAGACGATCCTGTTCGAGGGCTGCGCCCTCAAGCGGCGCTTGACCGTCACGCTGGCGCCGGATGCAACGGCGCTGGTGGTCGAACCGCTGGTCTTCGGGCGCAGGGCCATGGGTGAGGAGTTGCGCGCCGCAAGTCTCGATGACCGGATCGAGATCCGTCGCGCCGGCAAACCGCTCTACCTCGATGCGATGCGGCTTTGCGGCGATATCGCGGCGCAGCTTGACCGCCCCCATGTCGCGGCGGGCGCGCGGGCGCTGGTGTCGCTTGTCCATGTCGGCCCCGATGCCGAGGCCCGCCTTGCGCCCCTGCGCGCGATGTTGCCCCGCAGCGGCGGTGTCAGCCTGATCGGTGACGATGTTCTGGCTCTGCGCCTGCTGGCCCCTGACAGCCACGCGCTGCGCCAGGTCCTGATCCCGGCGCTCACGTTGCTGACCGGGAACCCCCTGCCCCGATGCTGGATGACCTGAGATGAACCTGACCCCGCGAGAAAAAGACAAGCTGCTGATCTCCATGGCCGCCGAGGTGGCGCGAAAGCGCCTTGCGCGCGGTGTGCTGCTGAACCACCCCGAAGCGATTGCCTTGATCACCGATGCTGTGGTCGAGGGCGCGCGCGATGGCCGCTCGGTCGCCGACATGATGGAAGACGGCGCGCAGGTCGTGACCCGCGCGATGTGCATGCAAGGCGTGCCCGAGATGATCCGCGAGGTCCAGGTCGAGGCCACCTTTCCCGACGGCACCAAGCTTGTCACCGTTCATGAACCGATCCGCTGAGGAGACCCCGGATGAAAGCCCTTCTGCCCCTTCTTGCGCTTGCCGCGACGCCTGCCAGTGCCGATGTCTCGACGCTCGCCCATAGCCACATGCAAGCCCCCGACTGGACCGGGTCCGTGCTTTTGCTCGTGGCAGCCGTGACACTCGCGCCGGTGACGCGGCGCGTGATCACGAGAGGGCGCGCATGATCCCCGGTGAGCTTCTCCCCGCCGATGGCACGCTGACCCTCAATGAGGGCCGCGCGGCAATCACGCTGATGGTCGCCAATACCGGCGACCGCCCGGTGCAGGTCGGCTCGCATTTCCATTTCGCCGAGGCCAACCACGCCCTGGAGTTCGACCGCGATGCGGCGCGCGGGATGCGGCTGGACATCGCGGCGGGAACCGCCGTGCGTTTCGAACCCGGCCAACGCCGCGAGGTGAGCCTGATCGATATCGGCGGCGCGCGGCGGGTCTTCGGGTTCAATCAAGCCGTGATGGGACCGCTCTGATGCCCGCGACGCTTTCCCGGTCCGATTATGCCGCGATGTTCGGCCCCACCACCGGCGACCGTCTGCGGCTGGCCGACACCGATCTGATCATCGAGGTCGAGCGCGACCTCACCACCTATGGCGAGGAGGTCAAGTTCGGCGGCGGCAAGGTGATCCGGGACGGCATGGGCCAGTCCCAGACCACACGCGCGGAGGGTGCCGTCGATACCGTCATCACCAATGCGCTGATCGTCGACCATACCGGCATCGTCAAGGCCGATATCGGCCTGCGCGACGGGCGCATCGCCGCGATCGGCAAGGCGGGCAACCCGGACACGCAGCCCGGTGTCGATATCGTCATCGGACCGGGCACCGAGGCCATCGCGGGCGAGGGCCGCATCCTGACCGCCGGCGGCTTCGACAGCCATATCCACTTCATCTGCCCGCAACAGATCGAGGATGCACTGCATTCGGGCCTGACCACCATGCTCGGCGGCGGGACCGGGCCCGCGCATGGCACGCTGGCCACGACCTGCACGCCCGGTCCCTGGCATATCGGACGGATGTTGCAGGCGGCGGATGCCTTCCCAATGAACCTGGCCTTCGCGGGCAAGGGCAACGCCTCGCTGCCCGCCGCGCTGGAGGAGCAGGTCAAGGCCGGCGCCTGCGCGCTGAAGCTGCACGAGGATTGGGGCACCACGCCCGCCGCCATCGACTGCTGCCTGTCGGTGGCCGATGCCATGGATGTGCAGGTGATGATCCACACCGACACGCTGAACGAATCCGGCTTCGTCGAAACCACCCTCAAGGCGATGAAAGGCCGCACCATCCACGCCTTCCATACCGAGGGCGCGGGCGGTGGCCATGCCCCGGATATCATCAAGATCTGCGGCGAGGCGCATGTGCTGCCCGCCTCGACCAATCCGACCCGGCCCTTCACCGTGAACACGCTGGAAGAACATCTCGACATGCTGATGGTCTGTCACCATCTCGACAAGTCGATCCCCGAGGACGTCGCCTTCGCCGAAAGCCGCATCCGGCGCGAGACCATCGCCGCCGAGGACATCCTGCACGACATGGGCGCGTTCTCGATCATCGCATCGGACAGCCAGGCCATGGGCCGCGTCGGCGAGGTGATCATCCGCACCTGGCAGACCGCCGACAAGATGAAGAAGCAGCGCGGGCGGCTGGCGGAAGAGACCGGCGAGAACGACAATTTCCGCGTGCGCCGCTATATCGCGAAATACACGATCAACCCGGCCATCGCCCATGGCATCGCGCATGAGATCGGGTCGGTCGAGCCCGGCAAACGCGCCGACCTCGTGCTGTGGGATCCGGCGTTTTTCGGGGTGAAACCGGCCATGGTGCTGATCGGTGGCACCATCGCCATGGCGCAGATGGGCGATCCCAACGCCTCGATCCCGACGCCGCAGCCGGTCTATTCCCGGCCGATGTTCGGGGCCTATGGGCGGGCGGTCGAAAACGCCGCCGTAACCTTCGTCAGCGCGGCGGCGCAAGACGCAGGGATCCGGGAAAGCCTGGGGTTGGCCAAGCACACGCTGGCGGTGGCCGGTACGCGAAAGATCGGCAAATCGGACCTCAAGCTCAACGACGCAACCCCGGTGATGGAAGTTCATCCCGAAACCTACGAAGTGCGCGCCGATGGCGAGTTGCTGACCTGCGCGCCCGCGCAGGAACTGCCCATGGCGCAGCGCTATTTTCTGTTCTGAGGAGGCGAAGATGGATCTTCCCGTAAGCCGCAGCATCATCCATACCCATCACGGCGAAGACCGGGTAACGCTGAGCTATGACGCGCGGTTCCTGCGCCGCAAGGTGCTGACCACCGATAGCGGCGCGCGGTTCCTCGTCGATCTCGAACAGACGACGTCGCTGGATCGCGGCGACGCCTTCGCGCTTGATGACGGGCGGCGGATCGAGGTCGTGCCCGCCGCCGAGGCCCTGCTTGACGTGCGCGGCGATCTCACGCGGCTTGCCTGGCATATCGGCAATCGCCACATGCCCTGCCAGATCGAAGCGAACCGGCTGCTGATCCAGCGCGACCACGTGATCCGCGCCATGCTCGAAACGCTCGGGGCCACGCTGGCCGAGGTCGAGGAAGCCTTTACGCCCGAGGGCGGTGCCTATGGCCACGGGCGCACGCATTCCCATGCACATTGATCCGGTCCTGACCCTGGCCCAGTGGCTGTCGCCCGCCTATCCGGTCGGGGCGTTCGCCTATAGCCACGGTCTGGAAGCGGCGGTCGAGGCGGGCGGGGTGCGCGACGGTGCGACGTTGAAGGACTGGTTGGCAACGGTGCTGTGGCACGGGGCCGGCCATAATGACGCGCTCCTGCTCGCGGCCGCCTGGCATGCCGAGACCAGAGCGGAGCTGGACCGGATCGACGCCTCGGCGCGCGCCTTTGCGGCCTCGCGCGAGCGGCTGCTGGAAAGCGCGCAGCAAGGCACGGCCTTCTGTATTGTGACCGGTGCGATCTGGGATGGCGGGTTCGCGGATTACACCTATCCGGTGGCCATTGGCGCCGCCGCCGCGCGCGAGGCCCTGCCGCTGCCATTGACCCAGGCGATGTACCTGCACGCCTTCTTGTCCAATCTCGTGGCGGCGGGCCAGCGCCTCCTGCCGGTCGGCCAGACCGAGGGCCAGGCCATGCTTCGCCGCCTAACGGCCCGGATCCCGGCGCTGGCCGAGGCAACGGCGAAGGGCGACCTGGCCCGGCTTTCCGGCACCGCCTTCCTCACCGACATCGCCGCGATGCATCACGAAACCCAGACCACGAGGATATTCCGCACATGACCAGCCCCCATGGACCCCTTCGCATCGGCATCGGCGGCCCGGTCGGCGCGGGCAAGACCACGCTCACCGCCGCCCTGGCCGAGATCTTCCGCGAGACCCATTCGATCGGCGTGATTACCAATGACATCTACACCCAGGAGGATGCCGAGGCGTTGACGCGGATGCAGATCCTGCCCTCGGACCGGATCATCGGGGTCGAGACCGGGGGCTGTCCGCACACCGCCATCCGCGAGGACGCCTCGATCAACCTCGCCGCCATCGCACGGATGAACGCCCGCCACGCAGACCTCGATATCGTGCTGATCGAAAGCGGCGGCGACAACCTGTCCGCGACCTTCAGCCCCGAGCTTGCCGACCTCACGATCTACGTCATCGACGTGGCCGCCGGCGAAGAGATCCCGCGCAAGGGCGGGCCTGCGATCACCCGCTCCGATATTCTGGTGATCAACAAGACGGACCTCGCCCCCCATGTCGGCGCCGATCTGGGCGTGATGGAGCGCGATGCGGCACGAATGCGGGGCGATCTGCCGACCGAATTCGCGGCACTGAGGCACCGCAAGGGGATCGAGCAGATCGCAAGGCACATCAAGACTATTGGAGGAGTCTGATCCGGTCCTCCGCCCCTGGGGGAACCTGGCGCCGCGCGCGTGCGTTTGTCGGGAAACCGACCCATGACCGGGAGGGCCCCCATGACCGACGCAACCGCATCCCATAGCGCCACCGACACGAAGACCGCAGAACTCTATCGCATGGCCATGCCGGGCCATCTCTGCCCGTTCGGGCTGAAATCGCTCTGGCTGCTGAAATGGCATGGCTACAAGGTCGAGGATCACCGGCTGGAAACCCGCGAGAAAACCGATGCCTTCATGGAAAAGGAGGGCGTCAAGACCACGCCGCAGACCTATATCGACGGCAAGCGCATCGGCGGGTTCGACGATCTCAAGGCGCATTTCGGTCACCACGTGCTGGAGGAAGGCGACACCACCTACCAGCCGGTGATCGCCATTTTCGGGGCCGCCGCCCTGATCGCGCTGGCGGTGGTGGCCAACCTCTATGACGGGTTCCCGATCTTCACCTGGCTCAAATGGTTCTTCGCCACCGCCATGGCCGGCCTTGCGATCCAGAAGCTGCGCGACATCGGCGGTTTCGTGAACGGGTTTCTGGGCTATGACCTGCTGGCGCGGCGCTTCGTGCCCTACGCCTATGTCTACCCCGTGGCCGAGCTTTATGCCGCCGTCGGCATGATGGCCCTTTTTGGCACCGGCAGCGCGCTGATCTGGCTGGTGGCGCCCGTCAGCATGTTCATCGGCCTGGTCGGGTCGATCAGCGTGATCAAGGCGGTCTATATCGACAAGCGCGAGATCACCTGCGCCTGTGTCGGCGGCGAGTCCAATGTGCCGCTCGGGATGATCTCGCTGACCGAGAATCTGGTGATGTTGGGGATGGGCATCTGGATGCTTGTGCCGCAGGTGATATGACCGCCTACCCCATGAGCCGCGCGAAGAAAATCGCGCTCATGCCAAACCCGATCAGCGCGATCAGCCAGCGGACGGCCTCGCGCGGCAGGGCGCGGGCAATGGGCGCCCCCAGATAGCCGCCCAGGGTCGCCGCGACCATCATCATCACCGCCTGTGGCCACACGACCAGCCCGGCGACGGCGAAGACCGCCACCGAGATCGCCGACAGCGCGAAGCTGAGCCCGGTTTTCAGCCCGTTCATCCGGTGCAGGTCCACCATCCCCCACAGCGCGAAGAGGGCCAGCAGGACGATGCCGAGCCCGCCATTGAAATAGCCGCCATAGATGCTGACCGCGAAGAGGCCCGCCGCGCCCTCGGGCGTCAGGCTGCGGGCGCGGGCGGCGGCCCAGATGCGGATGCGGTCGCCGAAGAGGAAGGCCAGCGTTGCGGCCAGCAGCAGGAAGGGCACGACAAGCGAGAACGCCTCGTTCGAGGAGACCAGCAGAAGGCCCGAGCCGACAATGCCCCCCGCCAGCGTGATCAGCGTGAGGCGGATCAGGCGGGCGCGGTCGAACGCGGCCAGTTCCGCCCGGAACCCGAGCGCCCCGCCCAGGTAGCCCGGAAACACCGCCACCGCGCTGGTCGCATTGGCGGCAACCGGCGGCACCCCGGTCAGGACCAGCGCCGGAAAGGTCAGGAAGGTGCCGCCGCCCGCGATGGTGTTCAGGACACCTGCCCCGAAGGCGGCGGCAAGCAGGATGAGGATGTCGAGAACGGGCATGGGCGGCTCCGGGCTGGTGGGGATCGGCCTGTCGCTAAAGCCTTGCGGCTGCGGCGAAGTCAAGCTCTCCGAGCGCGGAATGGGGATGCGGCCCATCGACGGGCCGCAAGAGCGCTCGGTCGACCGGGCGCCGCCCGCTTGATCAGAACAATTGGCACAGGCCCCGCGCGGCGCTACAGTCAAAGGCGCCTTGACTGCCCCGCCCTGCCGCAGACACCAGGAGGCCCGATGCCCATTCGCCCTGCCCTGTTCGCCACGATCCTCGCCGCCTCGCCTGCCGCCGCCGACATGATAGAGGTGACCATCGCCAACGCCCCTGCCGGGGCACGGCTTTGCGCCCTCGTCATGCAGGCCCCCGGCGAGGCCAGCGCCGCGCGCGCCATGATCGAGGCACAGCGCCCCGTCTTCGCAGGCGGCATGGCCAGCATCGAACCGCCCCGCGACACCACCGGTCGCGCGCTCTATTTCGAGGGCCGCGTGCGCCTTGTCGCCACCGCGCCGGGGCATTGCCCGGTCGGGTGCGACCTCGACATCTTCTGGAGCCACCCGCCCGATCCCGGCACCGCCCTGGCCGAACAGGCCTGCGCCTTCGACCTGAGCCTGGCGCGCGCGGGCAGCACTGTCTGCCGGGAGGGCGAAACGACCCTCCTGCCCTACGCAACCGGCCCCGAATACCGCCCCGCTCCGGGCGAGGCTCCGATCCCGATTGCCGGTATCGACGGTGAGGTCGAATACCACATCGGCGATACCGCCAGCCGCCCCCTGACCTGCGCCACGCCGTGACCCAAGCCGATATGGATCATTTCCGCGCGGAACTTGCCGCGCTGGTCGCCTTCCCGACCGAACCGGGCGCCGGGGCCGCGCATGACGCCTGCCTTGCCCATATCGCGGCACTGATGACACCGGCGGGGTTCGACACCGAGGTGATCACCGGCCCGCATCCGCCGATCCTGCTGGCCTCGCGGATCGAGGATGGCGGCCTGCCGACGCTGCTCAGCTATTCGCATGCCGACACGGTTCCGGGGATGGAGGGCCAGTGGCAGGACGGGCTGGACCCCTGGACGCTGACCCCGCGCGACGGCGCGCTCTTCGGGCGCGGGGTGGCCGACAACAAGGGCCAGTTCCTGGTCAATTTCACTGCGATCCGACGGGTTCTCGACCGCCAGGGGCGGCTCGGCTTCAACCTGCACTGGCTGATCGAGATGGGCGAGGAGGTTGGCTCACCGGGGCTGGAGGCGGTTTGCGCGGCCCTGAAACCGCGCCTGAACGCCGACCTGTTGCTGGCCTCGGACGGGCCGCGCCTGCGCGCGGATCAGCCGACCGTGTTCCTTGGCGCGCGGGGCGGGTTGGGGGTGGAGCTGACCATCCGCCACCGCGAGGACGGGCGGCATTCGGGCAATTTCGGCGGCCTCCTGCGCAACCCCGCAACGGAAATGGCGCATGTCCTGGCCGCGATCATCGGGCCGGACGGAGCCTGCAGGGTGCCGGGTTGGGTTCCGGACGCCCTGCCCGAGGAAACCCGCGATGCCCTCAAGGGGATCACACCGGCAGGGGGCGAGATCGACGCGGGTTGGGGCGCACCCGGCCTGACCCCCGCCGAACGGGTCCATGGCTGGTCGGCGGTCGAGGTGCTTTCCCTGACCGCGGGCCGGATCCCGCCCGTCAACGCCATTCCGCCCGAAGCCACGGCGCATATCCAGCTGCGCTATGTGACCGGCCTGGACGAGGACGCGCTGCTGCCCAACCTCCGGGCGCATCTGGACGCGTCTGGCTTCGATTACGTTTCGATCGGGGAACATGAGGCGCGGTTTCCGGCCTCGGCCACGCCGCTGTCACATCCGTTCGTATCGGTTGTCACCGGTTCCATCACCCGCAGCACCGGCACGGCCCCAGCCCTCCTGCCCTCGCTCGGCGGGTCGCTGCCCAATCACGTCTTTACCGAGACGCTCGGCCTGCCCTCTGTCTGGGTGCCACATTCCTACCCCGGATGCAGCCAGCACGCCGCCAATGAACATGTGCCCGAAGCGGTCTTCGCCAGCGCCATCGCCCTGATGACCGAGGTTTTCGCCGATATCGGTGCGACATCGCGGGCCGAGCTTGGGCTAGGGGATTAGCTGTCGCGGTCCGCGCGCCAAGCGCTCAGGGCCGGGTTCTCGGCGGATCGCTCGGGGTCTGCCGGGTCGCCTTCCGCCTCAGGGCGCGGCATCCTGGGCATCGGCGCACCACGCGGGCTGCGGAAATAATACATCTCCCGCGCGCCGAAATAGAAGCTGACAATCGCGCCCAGAAGCCACCACAGCGGCTCGGGCACTTCGCGCAGGCCCACCATGCGGGCGGCGAAGGCACCGGGATCGGCCATCGCGAAGACGAAGAGGCCAAGCGTGCCAAGCGCCAGCATCGGGCGCGGCAAGCGATTGATTCCATTGACCAGCCGGTCGAACCAGCCGCCGCGACCGTATTGAAACTCATCGCCATGCGCATCCAACGCGGCGCGCTGTGCTTGCGCCGACAATTCCATCCGGCGGGTTTCATTGGCGCGAAAGACCTCGGCCACGCCTGACGCCGCCTCTCCCACCGCCTGCACCGTGCGGGCATTTCCAAGCGCGCGCGAGATCAGCCCCATGCCGCCACCCGCGCCCGGTGTTCCGCATCCGTCAGGTGGTAGCGCGGCGAGATGAACTCCTCCGCCCGCAGGATCCAGCCGCCCTTGCCGCCATCGCGCCGTGTCGCATAGCGGCGCGAGGCCGGGCGGCGGTCGGCCAGACGGTAGTAGAAATTGCGCCGCGCAATGCCATAGGCATCGACCAGGTGATCGGGGGCCTGGGCATAGGCCGCCTGGGACGCCGCGATGGTCTGCGGCCCGATGGTGCCGTCGACAACGATGTCGAACCCCATGTCGCGCAAGAGGCGTTGCAGGATGCGCACCGCCCCCGCGCCGGCATTGACCTGCATGTCGAAGACGGAAGATTGCAGCGCCTCGGGCAATCGGTCGATGCCGGGCCGGGTGTAGTAATGCTCGATGAAGATCTCGGTGGCACGATCCGCCGTCATCAGGCGCACATCGGCCACATCGACATCGCCATCGCCATCCAGATCGAGGCCGAGGCCGCGCATCGTGTGGATGGTGACGCCGAAATTCGTGGCCCCGCCGGGGTCGTTCGGATCGTTCACGAAGCCCCCCTCGCGGGCGACAATCTCAGATGCAATTTGGCGAACCGACAGCATGGCTCAGCCCTCCATGCTCAAGGTTCCAGGTCATGCCCCGTTCTAGGGCTGCTCCCCCCGATTCCCGGGGGCAACTGCCATGAGATTGAGGGCAAATCCGTTAAAATTGTGCTAAAACGCCGCGCGGTTTATTCAGCTGCCTTCGGAGGTGCGGTAGACGCCCTGTTCCTCAAGCGCGTCGATCACCTCGGCGGGCATGTAGGTCTCATCGTGGCGCGCAAGCAGGTCGGTGGCCAGGAACACGCCGTCCTGATAGGTGCCGGTCGCGATCGTGCCCTGCCCCTCGCCAAAGAGGTCCGGGGCCGCATCTCTGCCGATATAGCGCACCGGGATGTCGGCGCCGCCATCGGTGACGACAAAGCTGAACTCCGCGCCCTCGCCCGGCTGCAACGAGCCGTCCAGGACCAGCCCGCCGATGCGGAACACCTCATCCGACGGCGGCGCGGTTTCGGCCACTTCCGTGGGTGTGCGGAAGAAATTGATACCATCCCGCAGCCCGTAGCCGATCAGCACCGATGCCCCGGCCAGCAGCACGGCGGCGATGATGATGATCTGGATCCGGCGTTTTTTCTTGAGCCCGCGCATCGTTGCAATTCCTCTTCTACGCAGCGCAAAGATAAACCTCTTTGCGACCGTGGCAAAGACCACGCGGCCATTTGGCGCGGATCAGCTTTAACATCGCCTGACAGTATACTGATTCAGAACATTATTTCAGGCAGATATGAATTCGATCTTGCGGCGCAGGAATTGCACCGCCTTGTTCGAGACGCGGGCCGGATCGCCCGAGGTCAGGAAGGCCGCCTCGGTGCCCGGCCCGATCATTTCGGGGCGACGCTCCAGATAATCAGCCAGGCTTGCCGCGACCAGGTCGGGCTGCGAATAGACCGCCACGTCCGGACCGAGGGCGGCCTGGAACACCTCCTGCACCAACGGGTAATGCGTGCAGCCCAGGATCGCGGCTTGCGGTTTCGGCATCCGGCGTTGCAGCGCCTCGACATGGGAGCGGACGAGCGCCTCGGCAAGGATCATGTCACCCTCCTCGATCGCGTCGACGACACCGCCGCAGGGCTGTGCCTCCACGTCGACCCCGATGGCGCGGAAGGCCAGTTCGCGCTGGAACGCGCGGCTGCTGACCGTTGTCGGCGTGGCGAAAAGCGCGACATGTTGCACGGCCACCTCGCGCGGCGGGGAATTGTCACCCCAGTTGCGTTCGGTCAGCGCCTCGATCAGCGGAACAAAAACGCCGAGGACGCGCTTGCCCTCGGGCACCCACCCCTCCTGCATCCGGCGGAGCGCCGCGGCCGAGGCGGTGTTGCAGGCGAGAATCACTAGGTCACACCCGGCCTGGAACAGGCGATCCACGCCCGCCGTGGTCAGCGCGTAGATATCCTCGGCATCGCGCACCCCGTAAGGCGTATGCGCGTTGTCGCCGTAATAGACAATGGGCACGTCCGGCAGGCGCTTGGTCACCGCCTCCAGCACCGTCAGCCCGCCCAATCCGCTGTCGAAGATCCCTACCGCCATCTGCCTGCCCCGTTCTTCTGCCTTGGCGAAACCCTAATCTGGCCGGATGCGGAAATCCATCCGTTCATCGTCGCGTCCAGCCCCAAAGACAGATCAATTCCATCGCGACATGCGCGCCCGCGACGGCGGTGATCTCGGCAGCATCGAAAGGCGGCGAGACCTCGACCACATCGCCGCCGACCAGGTTGATGCCCGCCAGGTCCCGCATCAGGATCGCCGCCTGGCCCGAGCTGAGCCCGCCCCAGACCGGCGTTCCGGTGCCGGGGGCAAAGGCAGGGTCGAGGCAGTCGATATCGAAGCTGAGGTAACAGGGCGCATCGCTCACGATCTCACGCGCATGTCTGGCTATCGCGGCTGGCCCCTGCTCATGCACCTTGCGCGCGTCCAGCACCTCGATGCCAAGGTTATCCTCGACCACCGTGCGGATGCCGATATGGACCGAGCGTGCGACGTCGATCAGCCCCTCCTGCACCGCCTTGTAGGTGAAGGTGCCGTGATCGACGCGGGCGGGCTCATCGTCGGGCCAAGTATCGGTATGGGCGTCGCATTGAATGAGCGCCAGTTTCCCATGTTTCTTCACATGTGCGCGCAGCAGGGGCAGCGTGATCGAATGATCCCCGCCAAGCGCGATCATCGCGGCGCCTTGGGACAGGATGCCGGACGCATGCGCCTCCAACGCAGCGGGAAAATCGGCCATGCGCGCGTAGTCGAAGGCGAGGTCGCCGTAATCGGCAATCGCCAATTCGCTCAGCGGATCGAACCCGTCCCAGCCATAGGGCGGATCGTTGACCTGAAGCGCGCTGGCGGCCCGAATCGCGCGGGGGCCAAGCCTTGTGCCGGGCCGGTTCGTCACCGCCTGGTCGAAGGGCGCGCCGGTGATGGCGATGTCGACGCCCGCCAGATCCTTGGTGTAGCGGCGGCGCAGGAAGCTGGTGGCCCCGCCAAAGGTGTTCTCCGACGACAAGCCGCGCAGATCGCGCCGCGTGAATGCCCCATCCACATCGTGTTTCGCATCTTCCAATGCCATTGCGCGGCCTCCCCGTTCGATCTGCCCAATCCAAAGCGCCGTTTCACGCCAAAGGCAACCGCGTCTTGCATCGCAGAGGCCCCCCGGTGCATCAAGTGAAGGACGGGACGCGCGCAAAAAGGCAGGATTAGCATGACCGATGACGACGTGAGACAGGCTTTCATCGACGGGATGAGCCTCGCCGCCGCCTCGGTCAGCATCGTGACCACCGATGGACCGGCAGGACGCCAGGGTGTGACGGTCAGCGCGATGACGCCCGTCTCCGCCGATGGCGAGGCGCCGACCCTGCTGGTCTGCCTCAATGCCAGCGCCACCACCCTGCCCGTGCTGCTGGAGAACAGCTGTTTCTGCGTCAACGTGCTGGCGCGCGAGCAGGTCGATATTTCGGACGTCT
This sequence comes from Alterinioella nitratireducens, assembly GCF_013155465.1. Classification (GTDB taxonomy): domain Bacteria; phylum Pseudomonadota; class Alphaproteobacteria; order Rhodobacterales; family Rhodobacteraceae; genus Alterinioella; species Alterinioella nitratireducens. Next base: position 145,593 of record NZ_JABJVX010000003.1, read on the forward strand.
TCTCAAGCCGCCGCCCCGCGCCCGATGGCGACAAGTTCAACGCCGCGGGCTTCGATGCGGGCCCGACCGGCGCGCCTCGGCTGAAAGGCGCCTTGGTCAGTTTCGATTGTCGGCTGGTCTCCGCTGACAAGATCGGAACGCATCATATTTGCATCGGCGCGGTGGAAGATGTGACGGTCAGCCAGGGATCGCCCCTGCTTTACGGGATGCGCAGCTATCTCAGGGCCGAAAAGCACTGATTTTCCAGCAGGAATCGCTGCACCGCCGCTACCGCGCCAGATTGTCCCAAGTGCAGGAATGCAACAGCCTCACGCCCGATCCGGGCGGGATTTCTTCAATCACGGACCCAACCGCCCACCTGTCGGGTTGTGGCACCGAGCGCTTGGTTATCGAGCGCATCGAGCACGCAAGCAAACACAGGAGAAATCCGATGAAGACCCTTATTCTCTCTACCTCGATCCTGGCCCTGACCGGCGCGACCGCATTCGCAGGCGGCGCAGGTGAGACCGTGCAGGAGCCCGCCCCCGTCTACACCGCGCCCACGCCCCAGTTCACCGACTGGACCGGCGGCTATGTCGGCCTCGGCTATTCCATGTATTCCGGCGATCTCGACTACTCGAACCCCGGTGGCGGGTCGTTCGACCTGGATGACAGCAATGGCGCCAACATCTTCGGCGGCTACCTCTTCCAGTCCGGCAATATCGTCTACGGCGGTGAGCTGGCCTATTACGACACCGGCGACCAGAACGTGGAAGGCGTCGCGGGCGCAAGCATGGACAACGTCCTCGATCTGAGCGGCCGTGTCGGCTATGCCATCGACAACGTGCAATTCTACGCACTGGCCGGGTATTCGATGGGCGAGTTCTCGCAAGGCGGGGCCGATGAAGACCTCGATGGCTGGAACTATGGCCTCGGCGTCGAATACCTGGTCTCGGACCAGTTCTCGGTCGGCCTGCAATACACGGGCCGCGAGCTGGAGGGCGACAACCCCGCCGTGGCCGGTCAGGAGATCGACATGAACCACAACTCGGTCTCGCTGCGCGCCGCGTTCCGGTTCTGATCCCGCGAGACCTGCTGACATGGAAAGGTCCGGCCCCCCGCCGGGCCTTTTTCATTGCGCGCATCCGGCCTATGAAAGGGGTTATGAAAGACGCCCTGATTCACGACACCGCAGGCGGCATGCCGCGCCTTCTGGAAATCATGCGCCGCTTGCGCGATCCCGAAACGGGCTGCCCCTGGGATATCGAACAGAGCTTCGAGACCATCGCGCCCTACACGATCGAGGAAGCCTACGAGGTCGCCGACGCGATCGAGCGCGGCTCGATGGAGGATTTGCGCGGCGAGTTGGGCGACCTGCTGTTGCAGGTGGTCTATCACGGCGCGATGGCCGAGGAGGCGGGCGCGTTCAGCTTCGACGATATCGTGCGCGGCGTCGCCGACAAGATGGTCGCCCGCCACCCGCATGTGTTCGGCGATGAGAGCCGCGAGAAATCCGCCGAACAGCAGAGCCGCGATTGGGAGGCTGTGAAGGCCGCCGAACGCGCGGGCCGTGCACAGACCGGTGTGTTGGAGGATGTGGCGTTGAACCTGCCAGCCCTGATGCGGGCCGAGAAACTGCAAAAGCGCGCCGCAAGGGTCGGCTTCGACTGGCCCGAGATCGGCCAGGTCCTGGCCAAGATCGCCGAGGAAGCGGGCGAACTGGCCGAGGCGCGGGACACCCTGCCGCAAGACAGGATCGCCGAGGAAATGGGCGATCTGCTTTTCGTCATGGCCAACCTTGCGCGGCACCTGAAGGTCGATCCGGAGGTAGCCCTGCGCGGTGCGAACGCCAAGTTCAGCCGCCGCTTCGCGTCTATCGAGGCGGAACTGGCGCGGCAGGGCCGCTCCTGCGACGAGAGCGACCTGGAGGAGATGGACGCGCTCTGGGACCGGGCCAAGGCGCGGGGCCTCTGAGAACCGCACCTGGCGCGCTCCGCCACTCCGCAAGCAATCGGACTATTCGGCGGCCAGTTGGCGCTCCAGCATCGGCGCGAGGTAGTGCCCGGTATGCGAGGCTGCGATGCGCGCGACCTCCTCGGGCGTGCCGGTGGCCACGATGCGACCGCCGCCATCGCCGCCTTCGGGGCCGATATCTATGATGTGATCGGCGGTCTTGATCACGTCGAGATTATGCTCGATCACCACGACCGAATTGCCCTGGTCGACCAACTCGTGCAGCACCTCCAGCAGCTTGCGCACATCCTCGAAATGCAGGCCGGTGGTGGGTTCGTCCAGGATATAGAGTGTGCGGCCCGTGGAGCGTTTGGCAAGCTCCTTGGAGAGCTTCACCCGCTGCGCCTCGCCGCCTGACAATGTCGTCGCCTGCTGGCCGACCTTGATATAGTCGAGGCCCACGCGGGACAGCGCCTCCATCTTGTCGCGGATGCTCGGCACCGCCTTGAAGAAGGCACGCGCTTCTTCAACCGTCATGTCAAGAACGTCGGCTATGCTCTTGTTCTTGAATTTTATTTCCAATGTCTCGCGGTTGTACCGCGCGCCCTTGCAGGTCTCGCAGGTGACGTAGACATCGGGCAGGAAGTGCATCTCGATCTTGATCACGCCATCGCCCTGGCAGGCCTCGCAGCGCCCGCCCTTGACGTTGAACGAAAACCGCCCCGGCTTGTAGCCGCGCGCCTTGGATTCGGGCAGGCCCGCGAACCAGTCTCGGATGGGCGTGAAGGCGCCGGTATAGGTGGCGGGGTTACTGCGCGGGGTGCGGCCGATGGGGCGCTGGTCGATGTCGATGACCTTGTCGAGATGCTCCAGCCCCTTGATGGTCTCGCAGGGCGCGGGTGTCTGGCGGGCGCCGTTCAGCTTCATCGAGGCGGTCTTGAACAGGGTCTCGATGGTCAGGGTGGATTTGCCACCGCCCGAGACGCCGGTGACGCAGACGAATTTGCCCAGGGGAAAGTCGGCGGTGACATCCTGAAGGTTGTTGCCGGTCGCGCCCACCACGGTGACCGCCCTGCCGTTGCCCTCGCGCCGGGTGGCGGGTACGCTGATCTCGCGCGCGCCGGACAGATACTGCCCGGTGATCGAGGCGCTGTCGGCGATGATGTCGGCGGGGGTGCCCTTTGACACCACCTGCCCGCCATGTACGCCCGCACCGGGGCCGATATCGAAGACGTAATCGGCCTCGCGGATCGCCTCCTCGTCATGTTCCACCACGATCACCGTATTGCCCTGGTCGCGCAGGTTCTTCAGCGTCGTGAGCAAGCGGTCATTGTCGCGCTGGTGCAGCCCGATGGAGGGCTCATCCAGCACGTAGAGCACGCCGGTCAGGCCCGAGCCGATTTGCGACGCCAGCCGGATGCGCTGGCTTTCACCACCGCTAAGCGTGCCGGCATTGCGGGACAGTGTCAGGTATTCCAGGCCGACATTGTTCAGGAATCCCAGCCTCTCGCGAATCTCCTTGAGGATGGCGCGGGCGATCTCGTTCTTTTGCGCGGTCAGGTGGTCGGGCACGGTGGCGCACCAGTCGGCGGCCTCACGTATGCTCATCTGCACGACCTGGCCGATATGGCGCAGATCGTCGCGCGGCCCGATCCGCACGGCAAGCGCCTCCTCGCGCAGGCGGTAGCCGCCGCAGGCGCCGCAGGGGCGGTTGTTCTGGTAGCGCTCGAATTCCTCGCGGATCCAGGCGGAATCGGTCTCGCGGTAGCGGCGCTGCATGTTGGGGATCACGCCTTCAAAGCTGCGCGTGACCTCGTAGACGCGGCCGCCATCGTCATAGCGGAACGGGATCTCGGCCTCGCCCGAGCCACGCAGGAAGACCTGCTGCACATCCTCGGGCAGCGATTTCCAGGGTGTTTTCGGGTCGAACCCGTAATGGCGCGCGATGGCCTCGATGGTCTGGATGAAATAGGGCGATTTGCCCTTGCGCCACGGGGCCAGCGCACCGTTTTCCAGCGTCAGGGTGATGTCCGGGACGACGAGGCGCTCGTCGAAAAAGAGCTCGACGCCGAGGCCGTCGCAGGCCGGGCAGGCCCCGAAGGGCGCGTTGAAGGAAAAGAGCCGCGGCTCGATCTCGGGGATGGTAAAGCCCGAGACCGGACAGGCGAATTTTTCCGAGAAGGTGATGCGTTCGGGGTCGCCTTCCTTGGGGGCAGTCTCAAGGATGGTGATGCCATCAGCGAGGTCCAGCGCGGTGCGGAAGCTGTCGGCCAGCCGCGTCTCGACGCCTTCACGGACTACGATCCGGTCGACCACAACGTCGATGTCATGGCGGAATTTCTTGTCCAGCGTGGGCGGCTCGTCCAGCTCGTGGAACGCGCCATCGACCTTGACCCGCTGGAAGCCCTGTTTGCGCAGATCCAGCATTTCCTTGCGGTATTCGCCCTTGCGGTCGCGCACGATCGGGGCCAGCAGGTAGCCGCGCGTCCCCTCCTCCATCGCCATGACGCGATCGACCATGTCCTGCACCTGTTGCGCCTCGATCGGCTGGCCGGTGGCGGGCGAATAGGGCGTGCCGACGCGGGCGAAGAGAAGCCGCATGTAGTCGTAGATCTCGGTCACCGTGCCGACGGTGGAGCGGGGATTCTTCGACGTGGTCTTCTGCTCGATGGAGATCGCAGGCGAAAGGCCCGAGATGTGGTCGACATCGGGCTTTTCCATCATGTCGAGGAACTGCCGCGCATAGGCGCTGAGCGATTCCACATAACGGCGCTGGCCCTCGGCATAGATCGTGTCAAACGCCAGGCTGGACTTGCCCGAGCCGCTGAGCCCGGTGATGACCACAAGCTGATCGCGCGGAATGTCCACGTCGATATTCTTGAGATTATGCTCGCGCGCGCCGCGCACCTCGATGTTTTTCAGCTCGGCCATGCCTGCCCCCGGATAGGTTTGGTTAAGAGATAGGGGACGCGGGCCGAGTCTCCAACCGAAAAAGCGGAACAGAGATAGAACAAACCGGCTTTCCCCTCATTGCCGCACGATCCGGTGCGATATCCAGCCAAGCGCCACGATGCCCGCGATCGAGATCAGCGCCGCGAGGACCAGAAGGCCGGGAAAGCCCCCCGCCCCGAGCGCCAGCGCAAAAAGCGGGCTGCCAAGGCCGGTGCCCAGGTTGCCAAGCTGCGCCACGGCCCCGTTGGCCTCGGCCTGGCCGGTGGCGTCGTGGTTCAACGCGGGGATGGCGGCGAAGGCGGCCCCCGGCGCGATGCCGATGATGATGAAGGCGAGAAACGCGAGCCAGGGCGCGAAAGCCGCGGGCGCGAGGGCCAGCAGCGCCAGCATTCCCACCGTCATGACATAGGACAGCATCATCAGGCACACGGGCGGGATGCGGGCGGCGAGGATGCCGGAGAGGAAAATCCCGACAAGCGCGATCAGCGGCAGGAGGCCTGCCACCAGCACCACCGGCAGCGGCCCCGCGATGAAGGGCGGCAGGAAGGTGAGAAACGCCATGAAGACAAGCGTATGCGCGAAGAAGCCAAGCCCCGGCGCCACGCGGTTGGGGTGGCTGTAGAGGCGGCGGTGATAGGTCAGGAAACCCGGCCAGACCTCGCGCCCGCGCGGCCCCGAGGAGAGCCGCGAGGCCACCGCGCCCGCAAGCGCCAGCATCAGCACGCCGTGCAATGCCCAGATGCCTTGCAGGCCGATCCGGTCCAACAGCAGCGGCAGGGCCGCGCCGACCATTGCAAACCCGACGCCGAAATACCCCGCCCAGAGGGCCATGACCATCGGGTAATCCTTGCGCGCCGAGACGCGGATCATCAGGACGGGGGCCGCGACCACGATGGAGAGATGCGCCATGCCTTCAACAATGCGGCTGACGATGAAGAGCGGGAAAGGCAGCACCAGCGATTGCAGAAGCGACAGGATACCGCCCAAGATCAGCGCCCCGATCAGCACCTTTCGCGGGCCGTAGCGCGCCACGCCGAACCCCGCCAGCGCGCCAAGCACGATGCCCGCCCCGCTGACCGCCGTCAGCGACAGGGCCAGCATCGGGGCGGATCGGTCATAGAGCGCGGCCAGGGCTGCGAAGGTCAGCGACAGCTTGGCAAACTGCGCCGCCGCGGCCAGGCCCACCCCGAACAGCAGCCAGACCTGCCCCCAATGCGTTTCATCATCCATGGTCAGGGCGATGATCCTGCACCCGCCGAAGGTCAAGGCCCCGCGTCACAACGCTTCACAAAAACCCCGAATCGGACGTAGCATGGGTCCATTCCATTTTTTGAAACAGGTTTTAGTCCGATGCGCCGCTTGCTCTCCGCCCTTCTTCTGCCATTCCTCGCCGCCCTGCCCGTCTCGGCCCAGGACCGCGACCAGGCCGCCACGATCCTCGTGCTGGATGCCTCGGGCTCGATGTGGGGCCAGATCGACGGGGTCAACAAGATCGTCATCGCGCGCGAGGTGATCGGCGATTTGCTGACGCGGATCCCCGCGGATATGGCGCTGGGACTGACGATGTATGGCCATAACCGCCGCGGCGATTGCTCGGATATCGAGACCATGGTGCAGCCCGGTATCGGCAATCGCGACCAGATCGCCCAGATCGTGAACGAGGTGAACCCGCGCGGGCGCACACCGCTCTCGGATGCGGTCATCCAGGCCGCCGAACAGCTGCGCTACACGGAGAACCCCGCGACCGTGATCCTGGTCTCGGACGGGCGCGAGACCTGCAACGCCGACCCCTGCGCCGTCGGTCTGGCGCTGGAGGAGGCAGGCATCGACTTTACCGCGCATGTGATCGGATTTGACGTGTCCGAACAGGAAGATCGCGCGCAATTGCAGTGCCTTGCGGAAAACACCGGAGGCCAATTCCTGACCGCCTCGAACGCGGCGGAACTGGCCGATGCGCTGGAGCAGGTGGTCGTGGCCCCGACACCGCCGCCGCCCGCCACCATCACCATGCAGGCCGTTGTCGCGCCCGACAACACCGCGCCCGTGTCGCCTCTGATGTGGGAGGTTTTCACCACCGCCGGCCAGCAGATCATCGAGGCCGTGCAGGCCCCCGCGATCAGCGCCCCCCTGCCCGCCGGGGACTACCGCATCCAGCTTTACCGCATGGCGCAGGAAACCACGCATGAGGGCGTCTTTACCGTCGTCGCGGGCCAGGATCAGGTGGTCACGCTCGTGCTGCCCGAAATCGTGCCCGAGGCAACGGTGTCAGCCCCCGATACCGCGCCGATCGGCACCACGATTCCGGTCGACTGGACCGGGCCGGATGCGGCAAATGACGCCATCGTCATAGCCCGTCCCGACGGCCAGCCGACCGCTGCGCGCATCGCCACCTCGCAGGGCAATCCGACACAGATCACCCTGCCGACAGACCCCGGCGACTACCTGGTGCAGTATTATCATGCCGGGTTGCGGCAGGTGCTGGCCGAACAGCCGATCACTGTCACGCCGATCCCCGCAACGCTTGAGGCCCCGCAAACCGCGGTCGCAGGCTCGACCATCGAGGTGGGCTGGACCGGCCCCGACGCGCAAAGCGACTTCATCGCCGCAGGGCCCGTGGGGGAGGCAACCTACGCCACCTATTCACTGACCCGAGACGGCAATCCCGCCCAGTTGCGCGTGCCGTCGCTGCCCGGAAGCTACGAGCTGCGCTACACGCTCGGCACCGGGCGCGAAGTTCTGGCCACGCATCCTCTGACCGTGACGCCCGCAACGGCCACGCTGGACGCGCCCGAAACGGCCCTGGCCGGTGAGACCATCGACATCGCCTGGACCGGCCCCGGCTATGCGCCGGACTTCATCGCCGTGGGCCTGCCGGGCGAGACCTCCTATACCGCCTATGCGCTGACCCGCGAGGGCAGCCCCGCACGGCTCGCCATGCCGGTCGATCCGGGCAGCTACGAGCTGCGCTATGTGATGCAGCAGGACCGTGTCGTCATCGCCACGCGGCCCATCGAGATCAGCGATATCGAGGCGGTTCTGGATGCCCCCGACAGCGCCGTCGCGGGGTCGGACATCCAGGTCAGCTGGACCGGACCCGACTACCGGAACGACTTCATCGCTGTCTCCGGCAGCGACGATCCGACCGGCTATGAGAACTACACCTATACGCGCGAGGGAACGCCGCTCAGCCTGACCATGCCGACCGAACCGGGCACCTATGAGATCCGCTATTACGTCAACCAGGATCGCACCATCATCGGGCGGCGCCTGATCGAGGTTACAGAATTGGGCGCGACCTTGGACGCGCCTGCCACAGCCGAGGCCGGATCGACGGTGCAGGTTGCGTGGACCGGGCCGGATTACCGGAACGACTTTGTCGCCGTCTCCGCCACCGACGATCCGACCGGATACGAGAACTACACCTACACCCGCGATGGCAGTCCGGCGGCGGTGCAGATGCCGACCGAACCGGGCGAGTATGAGTTGCGCTATTACGTCAACCAGGATCGCACGATCATCGCCCGCCAGCCGATCCAGGTCACCGCCGTCGGTGCAACACTGGACGCGCCTGCCACAGCCGAGGCCGGATCGACGGTGCAGGTTGCGTGG
>NZ_JABJVX010000003.1:154185-407897 GCF_013155465.1 Alterinioella nitratireducens
TCCGGGCCGGATTACCGGAACGACTTTGTCGCCGTCTCCGCCACCGACGATCCGACCGGGTACGAGAACTACACCTACACCCGCGATGGCAGTCCGGCAGCGGTGCAGATGCCGACCGAACCGGGCGAGTACGAGCTGCGCTATTACGTCAACCAGGACCGGACCATCATCGCCAGCCAGCCGATCCAGGTCACCGCCGTTGGCGCAACATTGGACGCGCCTGCCACAGCCGAGGCCGGATCGACGGTGCAGGTTGCGTGGTCCGGGCCGGATTACCGGAACGACTTTGTCGCCGTCTCCGCCACCGACGATCCGACCGGGTACGAGAACTACACCTATACCCGCGATGGCAGTCCGGCGGCGGTCGAGATGCCGACCGAACCCGGCACCTATGAGCTGCGCTATTACGTCAACCAGGACCGGACCATCATCACCCGACGTGAAATCGTGGTAACGGAAGTCTTCGCCTCTCTCGACGCGCCCGCCACCGCCTCGGTCGATGAAACGATCCAGGTCGGCTGGCAGGGTCCGGCCTATCAAAACGACTTTGTCGCCATCGGTGAGCCTGGCGACGACTCGCGCTACCAGGACTACGCCTATGCCCGCAATGGCAGCCCCTCGTCGATCCAGATGCCGAGCGAGCCCGGCACTTACGAACTGCGCTATTACCTGGGGCAGGATCGCCGCATCCTGACGCGGGTGGCGATCACGGTGACGGCGGAGTAGAGGGCAAAGCACAAGGCCGGTCCGCATGTTGCGACCGGCCCTGTTCCTGGGTCAGCGGATGCCGGTCACATGTGGATGACGCGCCCGTAGGCATCCAGCACGGCCTCGTGCATCATCTCGGACAGCGTGGGGTGCGGGAAGACGGTGTTCATCAGGTCTTCCTCGGTGGTCTCCAGCGTCTGGCCGACGACATAGCCCTGGATCAGCTCGGTCACTTCCGCGCCGATCATGTGGGCACCCAGAAGCTCTCCGGTCTTCTCGTCGAAGACGGTCTTGACCAGCCCCTCGGCCTCACCCAGGGCAATCGCCTTGCCGTTGCCGATGAAGGGGAACCGCCCGATCTTGACCTTGTATCCCGCCTCTTTCGCCTTGGCCTCGGTCAGGCCGACGCTGGCGACCTGCGGGTGGCAATAGGTGCAGCCCGCGATGGAGTTGGGCTTGATCGGATGCGGGTGCCCGCCCGAGATCAGTTCGGCCACCATCACGCCCTCATGGCTTGCCTTATGCGCCAGCCACGGCGCGCCCGCGATATCGCCGATGGCGTAGATGCCGTCGATGCCGGTGCGGCAATATTCATCTGTCACGATATGGGTGCGGTCGACCTTGATGCCGAGCGCTTCCAGCCCCAGGCCTTCCGTGTTGCCGACGATGCCGACAGCGGAGATCACGGTGTCAAACTCGTGCTTCTCCAGTTTGCCACCCATCTCGATATGGGCGGTCACCTTGTCCTTGGCGCGGTCAAGCTGCTTGACCATGCCCTTTTGCAGGATCTTCATCCCCTGCTTCTCGAACGCCTTCCTGGCGAATTTCGAGATTTCCTCATCCTCGACCGGCAGCACCCGGTCCATCACCTCGACCACCGTCGTGTCGGCCCCGAGCGTGTTGTAGAAGCTGGCGAATTCGATGCCGATCGCGCCCGAGCCGATGACAAGCAGTTTCTTGGGCATATGCGGCGGTTGCAGGGCGGCCTTGTAGGTCCAGACGCGCTTGCCATCGGCCTCCAGCCCCGGCAATTCGCGGGCGCGGGCACCTGTCGCGATGATGATGTTCCTGGCTGCAAGCTCCTCCTTGCCATTGTCGGTCTCAACCGAGACCTTGCCCTTGGCGGGGATCGTGGCCGAGCCCATCACGGTGGTGATCTTGTTCTTCTTCATCAGGTGGCCGATGCCCGAGGAAAGCTGTTTTGCCACCCCGCGCGAACGTTTGATCACGGCGTCGAGATCATAGCCGATATTGTCGGCCTTCAGCCCGAATTCCTTGGCGCGGTGCATGAGATGGAAGACCTCGGAGGAGCGCAGCAGCGCCTTGGTCGGGATACAGCCCCAGTTGAGGCAGATGCCCCCCATATGCTCGCGCTCGACGATGCAGACCTTCTGACCCAGTTGGGCGGCGCGGATCGCCGCGACATAGCCACCCGGACCTGCGCCGATTACGATGGTATCGAAAGATTGTGCCGCCATGAGTCCAGTCCCTCCGCCAGAATTAGTTTAGCCCTAAACCATTCTACAGTGCGGCGCAAGGAAGTTTGGCGCGGTCGGCCGTGACTATAGTTTAGTCATTAAACCCCCGCGAGTCTCACGCCGCCTTCTGCATCTCGTTCAGTATCTTGGCATAGCCGCCATCCGTGAGAAAGGACTTTTCCTGCGACGTGCTTTTCCGACCGAGCGCATCATTCCTATAGGGAAACCGCCCGTATTTGCGGATGATCTCGCGGTGAACGCGGGCGTGCAGCAGGCTGCCCTCGCGGCCCTCCTCCATCTTCTGGCACATCAGGCGCACGGAATGGTCCTGGTCGGTCAGCGACTCGGAATGCATGAAGGGCATGTAGAAGAACTGCCGCGCGGGTTCGTCGAACCGCATGTCCCACCCGTGTTTGAGCGCCGAGCAGGCCACCGACTTGGCGCGCTGATCGGTGGCGAAGGCGCGGGCATCGCCACGGAACATGTTGCGCGGAAACTGGTCCAGCAAGATGATCAAAGCCAGCGCCTTGCGCGGATGTCCGGCCCAATCGGCCAGCTTGCCGTCGCGCGCGTCGCGCCACAGCTCGAGGAAGCGGTCGCGGATCAGGGCGTCGAACGCCTCGTCGCTGGAATACCATTTCTGCGGGCCGGTCTCGTCCAGCCAGAATCGCAAGATGTCTTCGGAAATATGTGACATGGGCCTTATGCCTCCTTTTTATGTCTCCTGCCCCTCGGTGCCGGTTCAGCCCGGCGGGTTGTCGCCGGCCTGCGCCTCGGCCATGTCCTCGGCGGCCTCGGCGTAAAGCTCCTGCGCGGTCACGACAGCATAGGGCGTCGCGGTCGGCAAGACCTGTGCATAGGGAACGGCGTCGTAATCCCCGGCTTCAACTGCATAGGCCGAGGGCCGCACCGTCATGCGATAGAGACAATACAGGGCAATTGCGGCCAAAACGAGGGCCAGGAACAACCAGAACCCCGCGGGCCCCACCGCGCCCATCAGCCAGGCCACCAGGGGCGGGCCCGAAATCGCGCCAAGCCCGTTGATGAAGATCAGCCCGCCCGAGGCCGCCGCCATCTCGTCGGGGTCCAGGTAATCGTTGGTATAGGCGATCAGCAGCGCATAGAGCGGCTGCGCCAGCCCGCCGGCCAGAAGCGCCGAGAGGATCAGGATCTCGAAGACCTCGCCGAACAGGTAACCGAGCCCCGAGGCCAGCGCCGCGACCGCGGCCACGCCGGTGATCAGCCTGCGACGGTCCATCCGGTCGGACAGCCAGCCGATGGGGTATTGCAGCACGATCGCGCCCACGAAGAAGGCCGATACCAGGATCGCGATGTCGCGCACGCTCAGTCCCACCTCGGAGCCGTAGACAGCCGTCATGCCGAACTGCGCCGAAAAGACGAAGCCAAGCAGGAACATGCCAACGAAGCCGGTGGGCGAGCGGGTGTAGAGCGCGGCAAGGCTCATCGGCTTGACGGTCTCGAAGGCCGGTGTGGGGGCCACCGCCAGCAAGATTGGCGCGAAGGAGAGCGAGACCAGCACCGAAGGGATGATGAAGAGGATATACCCGCCGGGATCGCCGAAATTCAGCATCCCCTGCCCCAGGACAAGGCCGATCATCTGGCACAGCATATAGGCCGACAATGCCTGACCACGGGTCTCGTTGGTGGCCGAGTTGTTGAGCCAGCTCTCGGCGGTCACATAGACGCCCGAGAGCGAAAAGCCGATGATCACCCGCAGCGCCATCCAGAAGTAGGGGTCGGGGACCACGGGATAGAGGATCAGGGCCGCCGAGATAAACGAGCCGAGGGCGGCGAAGACACGCACATGGCCCACCCGCTGGATCATCAGGGGGGCCATGCGCGACCCGCCCAGGAAGCCCAGGAAATAGGCCGAGGCGATGAGCGACAGCTGGAAGGTCGAGAACCCCTCGATGCCGCCGCGAATCCCCATCAGCGAGCCCTGCAGCGAGTTGCCGACCTGAAGCAGCATGAGGCCCAACAGAATGGCCCATGCGCTGGCGATGACCTGTTTCATGGCGTGGCTCCCGCCTTTCCCGTCCGCATGTTCACTATGACAGCCCCGTACCGCGAATCTTGCCCCATTGCGACCCGATACCGCCCGGTTTTCAATCGTTTGCGGCAGATTGCGGAATAAGCAGCGAGGCGTCGCCATAGGAGAAAAAGCGATAGCCCCCGGCCACGGCATGGGCATAGAGGGCGCGGATGCGATCCACCCCCATCAGTGCCGAGACCAGCATCATCAGCGTCGATTTAGGCAGGTGAAAGTTGGTCATCAGCGCGTCGGTGACGTTGAAGCGGAAGCCGGGATAGATGAAGATGTCGGTCTCACCCTGCCAGGGCGTGATCTGGCCCGTTTCCCGCGCCGCCGTCTCGATCAGCCGCAATGCCGTGGTGCCGACGGGGATGATGCGCCCGCCAGCGGCTTTCGTGGCGGCAATCTCCTGCGCCGCCTGGTCGCTGATCTCGCCCCATTCTGCGTGCATCTTGTGTGTCGTCACATCCTCGACCGTGACCGGCAGGAAGGTGCCCGCGCCGACATGCAGCGTGACATGGGTGAAACTGATGCCACGGGCGAGGAGCGTAGCGAGGAGCGCGTCGTCGAAATGCAGCGATGCGGTCGGGGCCGCGACCGCACCCTTGTTGCGTGCCCAGACGGTCTGGTAATCCTCGCGGTCGCGCTCGTCGGCGGGGCGGCGCGCGGCGATATAGGGCGGCAACGGCATGGCCCCCGCCGCGTTCAAGGCCGCGTTGAAATCGTCGCCCGCAAGGTTGAAGCGCAGGCGCAGGCCACCCTCCAGCGCCACGACGTCCGCCGACAAGCCGCCGGGAAAGCCGACGCTCTCGCCAGGTTTCAGCTTGCGCATCGGCTTGGCCAGCGCGGACCAGGTGCCGTCCGGCCCCGGCTCCAGCAGCGTCACCTCGATCTTCGCGGCCACACGGCCTTGAGCACTGTCACGCCAGCGCTGTCCGGTCAGGCGCGCGGGGATCACCTTAGTGTCGTTCAGGATCAGCCGGTCGCCCGCGCGCAACAGATCGGGCAGGTCGCGCACATGAAGGTCGCGGGTGGTGTCGCCATCCGCCACCAGCAGGCGCGCCGAGGAGCGCGGGCGCGCGGGCCGCGTCGCGATCAGGTGCTCGGGCAGGTCGAAATCGAAATCGGAGAGGTTCATGGCGCGGCTACTGTGCGGTTTGGGGCGGCGGGCTGCGAAAGATCTCGCGGAAGATGCCGGGCGTGAAAACAGAGAGCGGATTGACGGTGACGGTGCTGTTATCAGCCGGTCCTGTCATGCGATAGGTGAAACCGAAAAGCCCCTCGCGCCGCGTCGCAAAGAGCGCGCCGACCAGCCCGTTGACCACATAGAAGGGCGACACCACGCCCTGGAAATCGACCCGGTCGGTGGCGGTGTCATAGACGCCGTCCAGCGACAGGCCCATCGACGGGCCGACGGCGGTGCCCTCGACGACCGTGATCGCGCGGGGGCTGATGCGGAAATCGGCGCGCACCTCGCCAAGCGCGATGCCCTCGCCCGAGGCCATCTGCTCCAGCAGGCCCACGACCGAGACGAGGTTCAGAAGCTCCGCAATCGCGGGCGCGTCGCGCAGGCGCGGGTTGTCGATGGTCAGCAAGCCCGCATAGTTGCCCTGCCCCGGATGCGGGCGCAGGATGAGGTCCAGCGCGCCGCCATAGGCATTGGAGTAGATCCCCGCCGCGCGCAGCACCGCGCCGCCATCCTCGGCGCGCAGGCGCAGCGACATGCCGTTGGTCTCGGCCAGGATCGAGCCGACGACGCCGGCCTGCCCCCCGACCCGGCCCCGGAAATCGCCGCTGACCGGGCTGCCGCCGATGCTGGCGCTGAGGTCGGTCAGGTAGATGCTGTCGGTTACCGTCAGGCGGTCCAGCAGCATCTCGATCGGCAGGCTTGTGGTCGCGCTCCCGCCCGAGCTTTGCGGCAGGCCGCGCAGATCGACCGTTCCGCCGGTGATGCGCACCAGGGGGCGGTTGTCGCGCAGGGTCAGCCCGCCGGTCACATCCATCCAGTCCCCGATGTGAAACTCGTCAAGGCTGAGCTGCGAGAACTGCGTGCCCTGCAATGTGACCGCGCCGCGCATCTCAAGCCCCGCGCCGCTGATCGCCAGAACCGGCACCTCCGGTTCGGGACCAAGCGTCATCTCGGCGCGCAATTGCCCGGTCGCCGCTTCGGGCAGTTGCCAGCCAAGCGCCGGAATGGCCAGGCCGATCCCGGCAAGGTCGGACCGCAGCGACAGGGCGGGCGGCGCATCGGGGCTGAGGTCCAGCGTGAACTCGGCCGGTCCCTGCCCGCGCAGCATGCCGTCTGGCAGGATCACCCCGAAATCGGCCAGCGCGGCGGGGGACAGCGTCGCCCTGCCCTGCACCCGGCTGGCGGTCGTCGTATTGGCCCCGAGCGCGCGCGACCAGGTGGCGTCGGTGCGCAGATTGTCCAGCCGCGCGGGGCCGCCGATCTCCAATCGCGTGTTCCCCGCCTCGATCTCCAGACGCTCGGCCCGCAGCACCCGCCCCTCGACCAGTTGATCCGATCGGACATCCATCAGGCTGCCGCCAATGCGGAAATTGACGTCGGCGGGGGTGATCCTTTGCTGCATCCGGAAATTCAGCGCCACCTCGAGCGCGACATCGCCGGTCGCGACGGTGGCGGGATCATAGTCGAACCGGTCCAGTAGGGTCAGGGGCTCTGCCGCGATAAGGGTCAGGGCGGACGGCACGCTGCCCGCGACCGACAGGTCGAAATGCGTATCGGCCTGGGCCACGCGGGTATCGGCGATGCGCATGGTCGAGCCCGCAAGGTCCAGCCGCCCGCCATCGGGGGCGGTGACATGGCCGCCATGCAGCGCCAGCGTCATCGCGTTATCCGACATCTCCACATAGCCGCGCCCGTCCTCGACCGGGGCCATCGCGCGCAGGGCGCGCACGCGGGCATCTTCGAAATCGAAGGTCACGGCATAGCGCGGCTCGGTCCCGGGCGCGAGGCGCAGACCGGCATTGAGGTTCGAGATGGTGCCGCCCAGAAGGTTCTGTTCCAGCCAGTCGCGCGTGTTCGGGATCGACACGAGCGGCCAGAGCGGCAGGATCTGGCGTGCCTCGACCCGCGGGCTGGACGCATCCAGCCGGATCGCGACACCGCCCTCCTCGACCGCGACCTGCCCGCGCGCACTCAGATGCAGACCGTCATCGAAGAGCACCGCCTGCCCCAGATCGACGCGCAGAGCGGGCAGAAGCTGCACCCGCATATCCAGCGCGCCGCCCTCGAACCGGATCGGGTTTTCCAGCAGGCCGGGGGCCGCGGAGCGGATATCCTCCAGCTGGAACTGCGCCACGTAGACCGGCCCGTCCAGCAGATCGGCATGGCCGACGATGCGCGCGCTGAAGAGCCGCGAGGCGACGTCCAGCTCCTCGACCTGCAACCGGCGCGTGGCGGCGTCGT
Organism: Alterinioella nitratireducens; assembly: GCF_013155465.1. Classification (GTDB taxonomy): domain Bacteria; phylum Pseudomonadota; class Alphaproteobacteria; order Rhodobacterales; family Rhodobacteraceae; genus Alterinioella; species Alterinioella nitratireducens. The sequence goes on from NZ_JABJVX010000003.1 coordinate 161,855, forward strand.
AGTCAAAGGACAGGTCCAGGCCCTCCAGCGCGATCGGCGTCACATCCGGGCCGGGGCGCAGAAGGCCCGCGCCGACCTGCAAGCTGCCGGTCAGGCGATCCAGCGTGGTATCATCGCGGATCACGGTCGACATCTGGCCGCTCAGCCCCGCCTCGATCAAGTCGAGCCAGGCCAGCGCATCGCTCACCGAGGCCACATCGCGGGCTTGCAGGTTCTCGAAAAAGGCGACGATCTCGGTCTCACCGCGCGCGGCCCATCGTGTAAAGCTGAGATCCAGCCGCCCGGCGCGCCCGCCCTCGATCGTGCCGCCAACGGCCAGCGTCAGCGCATCTTGCATCGGGATCAGCGTCAGGTCCGCCCCCGCCACCTCCAGCCGGTCGCCGGTGCCCGCGTTCTCGATCACTAGGTCGGCATCCTCGGCCGTCACCGTCTCAAGCCGCGAAAAGACGGGCTGCGAGAACATCGCGTCGATTCCCCTCAGCGTCTCGGCCAAATCGCGCGCGGTATCGCTGCCGCCCCCCGCAAAGGCCAGGTCGAGCGAGCCATCATTGCTGCGCACCAGCCGCAGGCCGGCGCCCGCCACCCGGACATGGCGCGGGCGGACCGTGCCCGACAGAACGGCGCGCGGATCGACCGAGATGCTGAGCTGCGGCAACACGATGCGCTGCTGGCCATCGCTGGTCAGCGCGACATCACGGAACCGGATCTGGGGCAGCATCCTCTCGCGCGAGAGGCGGATCCCGACCGCGCCGACGGTGACATTGCCGCCGGGCATCGCCGCATCCATGCGCGCCTCGATCCGGGCGCGGGCCCAATCGGGCAGCGAAATGTCGCGCCCGCCCGGCGGATAGGCCAGCACCGCCAGCGAGGCGATGGCGAGGATCACCAGCAGGTAGACGCCCCTCAGAGGCCAGCGCAAGGCACGCCAGCGCCGTTTCGGCTGCGGGTCGGTGGAGGGCTCTGTCATCGGGGTGCGCCGGGGCTCGTGTGCCTTTGGTTTTTCGGGCTTTATTCTGGCGGCATTTGCCCTAGCTTGCAAACGCCGGGACGTAAAGACCCGGTGATCAGAGCGCAAAGGAGCCGACACAGATGATCGAGACCGGAGACATCGCCCCCGATTTCACCCTGCCGCGCGAGGATGGCAGCCCCGTCACCCTGTCCGGCTTTCGCCCCGGCAAGGTGGTGCTCTATTTCTACCCGCGCGACGACACGCCGGGCTGCACCACCGAGGCGCAGGATTTCACCGCCCTCAAGGACGATTTCGAAACTGCCGGGATCGCCGTCCTTGGCGTCTCGAAGGATACTGTCGCCAAACACGCGAAATTCATCGACAAGCGCAACCTCGGCGTGGCGCTCCTGTCGGATGCCGAAGGCTCGGTCTGCGAGGAGTATGGCACCTGGGTCGAGAAGAACATGTATGGCAAGACCTCGATGGGCATTCAGCGCGCGACATTCCTGATCGACGGCGAGGGGCGGGTTGCCCGCGTCTGGCCCAAGGTCAAGGTGGCGGGACATGCGGCCGAGGTGCTGGAGGCGGCGCGGGCGCTGTGACGACGCTGACCGAAATGGCCTGTGCGGTGCTGGAAACGGCGGATGCGCGCGAGAAGACCACGCTCAGCCGCCGTCTGGCCGCCGACTGGTTCGCCGCGCGCCGGGGCGAGGCCGCGCCGATCGAGATCGGCACCGCCACCCCGCCCGACATCCCTGCCCGCCCCGCGAAACCGGACCTCCTGTCGCCGCGCGACGTGCCGCGCCGCAAACCGGGAACGCCCGAGGGGCGCAAGGCGCTGCTCCATGCTGTCGGCCATATCGAGCTGAACGCGGTCGACCTGCATTGGGACATCATCGCGCGCTTCGGACATATCCCGATGCCGATGGGCTTCTACGACGACTGGGTCAAATCCGCCGATGAGGAGGCCAGGCATTTCCAGCTGATCGAGGACTGCCTGGCCGAGATGGGCAGCTTCTACGGCGACCTGCCCGCCCATCTGGGCATGTGGCGCGCGGCGCAGGACACGGGCCGGGACGTCTTGGGGCGGCTGGCCGTGGTGCCGATGGTGCTGGAGGCGCGCGGCCTCGACGTGACGCCCGGCATGATCGAGATCTTCCGCAAGGCCCACGATCCTGCCGCGCAGAAGGCGGTGGCGGCGCTGGAGGTGATCTATGCGGAGGAGGTTCACCATGTCGCCTACGGCTCCAAGTGGTTCCATTTCCTGTGCGGACGCGAAGACATCGACCCGAAAGAGGCGTTTCACGCCCTCGTCAAACGCTACTTCCACGGTGCCCTGAAACCGCCCTTCAACGAGGAGAAACGCGCCGAGGCCGGTATCCCGCCGGACTTCTATTGGCCGTTGACGCAAGGGAACCCAGCCGGATAGGCAGCGAATCGCCGGTGAATTTGGGCGGAAATTTGCCCAATTCTGGACAAAATCGCGATTTACCGTGGGTGTGGCATAAAAAGGTTTGAGACCGGCGGCCCTTTTGGCCTAAGCGGTTGACGTCGATACCTTGTATGGGGACAGGAAGGTTTCGGCGATGGAGAGGGTAACGGGGCAACCAGACGTGAAATTGAGCCTGACCAGTCGCATGGGCGCGGCAATCGAAAAATTCCTGCCGGAACAGCGGCTGTTTCTGAAATCCGATCAGGGGATGCGCTATGTCCGGCTGCGGCCGATGACACAGGCGATCATGATTGGGGGATCCTCGCTGTTCGTCGGCTGGACCGTGATCGTCACCGCGATCTTCCTTATCGACGCGATCAGCGCGGGCGGCGTCCGCGACCAGGCGGATCGCGCGCAGGAGGCCTACCAGGCCCGCCTGAACCAGATGTCCGAGGAACGCGACATCCGCGCCGCCGAGGCGCGCGCCAGCCAGACCCGGTTCTCGGTCGCCATGTCCGAAGTGTCCGACATGCAGTCGCGCCTGCTGGCCTCGGAGGAACGTCGCCGCGAACTGGAAACGGCGGTCGAGGTCATCCAGACCACGCTGCGCCGGGTGATGGTCGAACGCGACGAGGCGCGCACGCAGGCCGCCGAGATCCTGGCCGAGATCGAGGCCGAGACAGGATCGAGCCAGACCACCGCCGGACGCCTGCGCGACATGGAGCAGACACTGGACTACCTTGCCGCGGCCCTGCGCGACGCCGCCGATGAGCGCGACGATGCCTTCGAGATCGCCGAGGCCGCCCGCGAGGAGGTCGACGAGCTGCAATTCGCCGCCGCCCTCGCCGAGGAACGCAACGAACGCATCTTCACCCAGCTGGAGGAGGCCGTGCAGGTCTCGATGGAGCCGCTGGACGCCATGTTCAGCGCCGCCGGCCTCTCGACCGACGAACTGGTCAACCGCGTGCGCGCCGGCTACCAGGGCCAGGGCGGGCCGCTGATGCCGATCACCATGTCCTCGCGCGGCGAGGAGCCTGACCCCGTGTCCTTGCGCGCCAACGAGCTTCTGGCGGAGCTCGACACGATCAACCTGCGCCGGATGGCGGCAGAACAACTGCCCTTCTCGATGCCTGTCCTGGCCCGTTACACCCAGACCTCGGGTTTCGGGATGCGCAATGGCCGCCCGCATAACGGCGTCGACATGGCCGGGCCGGTCGGCACGCCGCTATACGCCACCGGCGATGGCATCATCTCCTTTGCGGGGCGCCAGAGCGGTTACGGATTGCTGGTCACCATCGAACACCCGATGGGGTTCGAGACTCGATATGCCCATATGTCGCGCATCGGGGTGTCCGCGGGGCAAAGGGTCTCGCGCGGGGACAGAATCGGTGATATGGGCAATACAGGACGGTCGACCGGATCTCATGTGCATTATGAGATCCGCCGCAATGACACACCACTCAACCCGATGAACTTCCTCACGGCAGGTAGAGATGTTTTCTAAATCAAAGATCAACGAGCCGGGGCCGAAACAGGCCGGCGGCTCCTCGGATCAGGCGTCAGACGCGTCTGCATCCTCCGACAAATCCTCCAAAGAACGGAGCTCGATGCCCTTGACCAGCAATAACAAACCCAAGCCCGCAGTTTCCACGCTCAGCACCGATCTGACCATCGTGGGCAACCTGCGCACCACCGGCGACATCCAGGTCGAGGGTCACGTGCAGGGCGACATCCGCGCCCATCTTCTGACCGTGGGCGAAGGTGCCACGATCGAGGGGGAGATCGTCGCCGATGACGTCGTCGTCAATGGCCGCGTGATCGGCCGGGTGCGGGGCCTCAAGGTCCGCCTGACGGCCACCGCCAAGGTCGAGGGCGATATCGTCCACAAGACCATCGCGATTGAAAGCGGCGCGCATTTCGAAGGCTCGGTTCAGCGGCAGGAAGACCCGCTTGCCGGCGGCAGCGGCGCACAGCCCGCCGCATCGCGCCCCGCCGGTGCGGCGGCTGGCGGCAATGCCGGCCAGCAGGGTGGCCAGGCTCAGGCCAACAAGCCCGCCTTCGGCGCGCAGCAGAACAAGCCCGCCGACGCCAACAGCTAGGCGGCCCGCGATACCGCGGCACAGACACCCCCGGCCTCAACCGCCGGGGGTTTTTTCTTGCGCGGCGATCAGGGCGTGTCGCGCAAGGCCCGCCGGTAGATATGCCATGACGCATGGCCCAGAACCGGCAGCACCACGAAAAGACCCAGGAAGCCGGGCAGAAGCGCCGCGAAGGTCAGGCCCGCGATCACCACGCCCCAGACCAGCATCACGCGCGGGTTTCGCCGCACGGTGGCAAAGCTGGTCAGCATCGCGGTGACGAAATCAAGCTCCTTGTCCAGAAGCAGCGGCAGCGAGATCACCGTCAGGCAAAACAGGACCAGCGCGAAGACCGCGCCGAACCCCGTGCCCACCAGCAGCATCATCAGACCTTCGGGCTGGAACAGGTAGGCATAGGAGGTCGAGACATTCATCAGCACCGATGGCCCCATGAAGAGCGCGAACAGCATATGGGCGAAGAAGGACCAGAACAGGAAATAGACGATGATCACCCAGGACATCAGCGGCAATTGGCGCAAGCGCTGTTGCCAGACCACCCCCAATATGTCGCGTATCGTGTAGGTCCGGTCCTGCTCCAGCCGGTGCGAGACCTCGTAGAGCCCCACCGCCAGGAACGGGGCCGCCAGCGGAAAGCCCACCGTGAGCGGGATCGCCCACCAGATCTGATCGGTCACCACGAGGAAGAAGTAGAGCGCCCACCCGCCAAGCACGTAGATCAGCGCGAAGAACAGGCCCATGGCGGGCGCGCGGCGAAAATCATGCCAGCCCGCACGCAGGGCCGCGCCGATGTCGCCCATGTCCATATCATTGATCTCGGGAACCTGTGAGGCCGCGGGCAATGATGTGGTGCTGTCTGGCATGGTGATCCTTCCCCTGGCTTGCCGGGAAGAGTCTAGGCAGCGACAGGGCCGGGTTCAAAGGGTTTCTGCCGCTTCGGGGCGGGCTGGGGCGCGGAGAGTCTTGCAAGACTCTCGCCAATTTCTCAGCAGAAATTGGCCGCGCTCAATCCTCCGCCCGCGCGTCGGCCCGGCTCTTGCCCGCGACATCCATCGCCAGCGTCGCCGCCATCAGCCCATCGAGGTCGCCATCCAGCACGCCGGACGTGTCCGAGGTCTCATAGCCCGTGCGCAGATCCTTCACCATCTGATAGGGCTGCAACACGTAGGAGCGGATCTGGTTGCCCCACCCCGCGTCACCCGCGCTTTCATGCGCCTCGTTGACCAGCGCGGATCGCTTGTCCAACTCCATCTGGTAGAGCTTCGATTTCAGCGCCTTCATGGCAATGTCGCGGTTCTGGTGCTGCGATTTCTCCGACGAGGTGACGACAATGCCCGTCGGGGCGTGGGTGATGCGCACGGCGGAATCGGTCGTGTTCACATGCTGCCCGCCCGCGCCCGAGGAGCGGTAGGTGTCGATGCGGATATCGGACGGGTTGACCTCGATCTCGATATTGTCGTCCACCACCGGGTAGACCTTGACCGAGGTGAACGAGGTGTGGCGCTTCGCGGCGGAATCGAAGGGCGAGATGCGGACCAGCCGATGCACGCCGCTTTCCGATTTCATCCAGCCATAGGCGTTGTGGCCGCTGATCTTGTAGGTGGCCGATTTGATCCCGGCCTCCTCGCCCGCGCTCTCGGCCTGGAGCTCGACCTCGTAGCCCTTCTTCTCGGCCCACCGGACATACATCCGCGCCAGCATCGCGGCCCAATCGCAGCTTTCCGTGCCACCCGCGCCCGAGTTGATTTCGAGGAAGGTGTCGTTGCTGTCGGCCTCGCCGTCCAGCAGCGCCTCAAGCTCCTTCTTGGCGGCGGTCTTCTCCAGGGCTGCCAGGGCGGCCTCGGCCTCGGCAACGACCTCGGCGTCGCCCTCCATCTCGCCCAGTTCGATCAGTTCGGCATTGTCGTTGAGGCCGGTCTCGATCGCCTTGTAGGTGCCCATCTGATCGACCAGCATCTGCCGGTCGCGCATCAGTTTCTGCGCCTTTTCGGGGTCGTTCCACAGGTCCGGATCTTCGACGCGGGCGTTGAATTCCTCCAGCCGGTGCGGCGCGGTCTCCAGGTCCATCCGCTGGCCCAGAAGCTCCAGAGATTTCCGGATTTTCTCGATATGGCTTTGGGTTTCGGCCCGCATGGTCTGCTCACTCGGCTGGTTGGTTCGCGATGATAGGGATGTAGTCCAGCCCCTGCTCCGCTGCAAGCAGGCAGGAACGGGCTAGTAGAGCCCGCCCGAAGTCAACTCGCCAAAGCCGGTGCCAAGCGGAACCCGTGCCGTGCCGCCCGTCGAGGTCGTGACCGTGCCGCCATCGCTCGGGACCGGATCGCCATCGACAACCTCGCCATTCGCATTGGGATCGCCGGGGCTGAACATCGGCAGGTTCGACCCCATGCCGAAGCCGCCATCGACGATGGACAGCATCCCGAAGAACGGTTCCTCGCCCTCGCGGAAATATTCCGCCACCACATTCGGGCCGCTTTCGCCATCGGGCAGGCGCTGGCCGGAAAAGCGGTCGATATTGTAGAACTGGCCGCCCGGCGGCACCCGGAACGGACCGCCGCCATATTCCTCGACCGCCTGCTGCATGAACTCCTGGAACACGGGGGCGCAGGTGCCGCCGCCCGAGGCCCCGTGCAGGCTGCGCGGGTTGTCATAGCCGATATAGCAGCCCGCCGCGATGGTCGAGGTGAAGCCCACGAACCAGACGTCGCGCGAATCGTTGGTAGTGCCGGTCTTGCCCGCCGTGGGCACGCCCAGGTTGACCCGGCCCGCAGCGGTGCCACGTTCGACCACGCCGCGCATCATCGAGGTCAGCTGATAGGCCGTGATCGCATCCATCACCTGTTCGCGGTTCGACACGATGGTCGGCGCCTGACCGGGATCGAGCGAGGCCAGCTCGCAATCGCGGCAGATGCGTTGGTCATGGCGGTAGACGGTGCCGCCGAAGCGGTCCTGGATGCGGTCCACCAGCGTCGGTTCAACCCGCTCGCCGCCATTGGCGAACATCGAATAGGCCGCGACCATGCGGAAAAGCGTGGTCTCCTGGCTGCCAAGCGCATTGGCGAGATAGGGCTGCATCTCGTCATAGACGCCAAAGCGCTCGGCGTAATTGGCGACCACATCCATGCCGACATCCTGCGCCAGCCGAACCGTCATCAGGTTGCGCGACCGTTCAATGCCCGTGCGCAATGGCGCGGGGCCATAGAACTGGTTCGAGGCATTGGTGGGCCGCCAGATGCCCTCGCCCGTATCGACCTCGATGGGCGCGTCGATGACGATGGTGTTGGGGCTGTAGCCGCTGTCGAGGGCCGCCGCATAGACGAAGGGCTTGAAGCTGGAGCCCGGCTGCCGCGTCGCCTGCGTGGCGCGGTTGAAGCTGGAATACTGGTAGGAGAAGCCCCCCTGCATCGCCAGCACCCGGCCCGAATTCACGTCCATCGCCATGAAACCGCCCTGCACCTCGGGGATCTGGCGCAGGGTCCAGCGGATGAAACTGCCATCGCTGTCGCTGGTCATGGCGCGCACATGGATCACGTCACCCACCTCAAGCAGGTCGCCCGCATTCTGCGCGCGGTTGCCGGTGTTGCCATCCGCATCGACGGGGCGGGCCCAGGTCACATCCTCGGGCGGGATCCAGTGGCCGTCCTCGTCCTCCTCGACGCCCTCGATGCCGATCCGCGCATGTGTGGCGCCGACCTCCAGCACCACCGCCGCGTACCAGCCCTCGACATCGCGGGGGAACTCCACCTCCTCCAGCGCGGCGCGCCAGACCTCTTCGCCGCCCTCAAGCTCGGACGGGTCGATGGTGGCCAGCGGATCGCGCCACAGGCCCTGATCGCGGTCATAGCGCTCCAGGGCGCGGCGCAGCGCGACCTCGGCGGCGGCCTGAAGGCTTTCGTCCATTGTCGCGCGCACGGCGAAACCGCCGGTAAAGAACTCATCCTGCCCGTAATCGCGGCTCAACTGGCGGCGGATCTCGTCGGTGAAATAGCTGCGCGGCGGCAATTGGCTGCGGAAGGGCTCGATATGACCGCCCTGCACGGTCTCCAGCGGGGCGGCCTGGGCCACTTCCATCTCTTCACGCGACAGGTAGCCGTTCTGGAACATCTCGCGCAGCACGTAGTTCCGGCGGATGATCGCGTCCTCGTAATTGCGCACCGGGTGCAGCGCGGTGCCGCCCGATTGCGGCAAGGCCGCCAGATAGGCCGCCTGTTCGGCGCGCAATTCACTGAGGTCGGCGTTGAAATAGGTCTGCGCGGCGGCTGCCACGCCAAAGCTGCGCTGCCCCAACTCGATCTCGTTGAGGTACAGCTCCATGATCCGCTCCTTGCTGAGCGTCTGTTCGATGCGCGCGGCCAGGATGATCTCGCGGATCTTGCGCTCGACCCGGCGCGAGCCGTCCAGCAGGAAGTTCTTGACCACCTGTTGCGTGATGGTCGAGGCCCCGCGCACGTCCTGTCCGCGCGATCGCACCGCGTCGATGATCGCAACAGCAATGGCGCGGGGATCATAGCCGGGATGTTCGAAGAAATTGCGGTCCTCGGCGCTGACGAAGGCGTGAACGACGACGTCCGGTATTTCCTCGTAGGGCGCGAAGATGCGGCGTTCGGCGGCAAATTCATCCATGATCTGGCCCTCACCCGAATAGATGCGGCTGATCGTGGCGGGCGAATATTGCGCCAGCGTGTCGTGATCGGGCAGGTCGCGGGCATATGTGAATATGACGCCGCCGATGATCAGGGCACCCATCACCAGACCATTGGTGATGAGGCTGAAAATCGCTCCGAGAAAGGAGAGGATAAATCGGATCATGAACGCGCGACTCGAAAGGGCTTGGGCGTCCTATATAGGGGGGAAGCACGGGGCGGTCAAAAGCCCTGATCGCCCCAAGGCGGGTTTCCGCGACGCGGGACGCGCGCGCGCCCTAGCCCTGCGGCGGAATCGCGTAGGTCAGCGAGGCGCGGGCCACTGGCGCATCGCTGCCTTCCGACCGGATCAGGCAATCGCCAACGGCCAGCAGGCGGCCCAGTTTCAACAGGCGTGTATCGCCGATCAGGTCCGTCCCCGCCGCCGGTTTGCGCATGAAATCCATCGAGATATTCGTCGTCACGGCCAGCGCCACCGGCCCGATCATGGCGAGAATCGCCAGGTAGACCCCGACATCGGCCAGCGCGAACATCGACGGGCCCGAGATCGTGCCGCCGGGGCGCAGGTGACGGTCCGAAACCCTGAGCCGGACGCTGAGCGCCATCTCCTCGACGCGCTCGATGCTGTAATCGTCCGAGACCTGAGGAAACTCCGAGACCAGAAACGCCTCAAGCGCCGCTTTGTCCATCACCACTGCCATTGCCCTGCCCCCTTCTTTGGCCATAGGGTTTGCCCGAAACCGCGCTGATGACAAGAGGAAGGCACAAGATATGGCCGAGGATATTCTGATCCGCGAGGACATGGGCGCGATCACGCGGCTGACGCTGAACGCACCGGGCAGCCTGAATGCGCTGTCGGACGCGATGCTGGCGCGGCTATCCGAAGAGTTTGGCAAACTGATGCTCGATGCCGGACAGCGCGTGGTGATCCTGCGCGGCAATGGCAAGGCGTTCTGCGCGGGCCATGACCTCAAGGAAATGATGCAGAAACGTCAGGCCGAGGATGGCGGCGCGGCAAGCCTCGCCAACCTCTTCACGCGCTGCTCCGAGGTGATGCAGACGATCCGCCGCCTGCCGCAGCCCGTCATCGCGCAGGTCCACGGGATCGCCACGGCGGCGGGATGTCAGCTTGTCGCCTCCTGCGATCTGGCCGTCGCCGCCGATGACACGCGGTTCGGCGTCAATGGCGTCAATATCGGGCTCTTCTGCTCGACCCCCATGGTGGCGCTGTCGCGCAACATCCCGCGCAAGCAAGCCTTCGAGATGCTGACCACGGGCCGGTTCTTCTACGCCACCCGCGCGGTCGAGCTTGGCCTGATCAACAAGGCCGTCGCCGGAGAGGCGCTGGAGGCCGAAACGCTGGACCTGGCCGAGACCATCGCGGGCAAACTGGGATCGGCCGTGCGCATCGGCAAGCGCGCCTTCTATGACCAGATGCAGATGACCCAGGACCAGGCCTATCACTATACCGGCGCGGTGATGGTCGAGAACATGCTGGAGGATGACACCGCCGAGGGCATCACCGCCTTCATCGAGAAGCGCCCCCCGAACTGGCCGCAAGACTGAGCACAACCCGCGCCAGAAAGCCCGATACCGCCACCAGCACCAAAGACAACACCAGCAGCCCCGGCACCCCCGGCCCGGCCAGCATCACCGCACCGACCAGCGGGGCGGCAGCACCCGCCAGCAGCGCGGGCATCTGGATCGCGCCCGCAATCGCGCCGTATCCCCCCGGCCCCATCACGGTGGCGATCAGCACCGGGCGCAGGATCGTCATCACGCCGATCGCCCCGCCCTGCACGGCGGTGAAGACGAAGATCAGCCAGGGCGCCAGCCCCGCCAGCCACAGCGCGCCGGTGCCGATGATCATCCCCGCAAGGCAGATCAGCGTCGTCCGGCCCGTGCCAAGACGCGCCTCGAAGCGAAAGAGGATGAGCCGCCCGGCCACCTGCGCGGGCCCCACGGTGGAGGCCGCCAGAACCGCAACCCCCTGCCCCGCGCCCCGGTCCAGGAAGATCGGCACCGCGAAATTGACCACCATCCAGTGATTGAGGCTGACGGCGGCGAAGATCACCGCCAGCAGGTAGAACTGTGGCCGGGTCAGCGCGCGGGCCAGCGCGCCACGGTCGGCCTCGGCCGTGGTGATGACCGGCAGCCCGGCGGATCGGATCACCCGCCCCGCCGCGACATAGAGCGGCAGAAGGATCAAGGCCGCCACCCCCGCCGCGACCATGACCGCGCCGCGCCAGCCGATGCCTTCCGACATCGCGGCACCCGCCGGAAAGGCGATGGTGCCCGCGAACCCCGCGACCAGCGTCACCCGCGTGATCGCGGGGCGGGCATGGTCGCCCAAACGGCGAATGAGGAAGGCGAAACAGACCTCGTAAAGGCAGGCCGCTTGCGCCAGCCCGATCACCCCCCAGGCGATCAGGTAGCTGCGCGGGGTCTCCGAGACGGCCAGCAGCACCAGCGCCCCCGCCCCGATCAAGGCCCCGCCCGCCATCACCTCGGGGCCCCGTCCCGCATCGACCAGGCGCCCCATGACCGGGGCCAGCGCCGCCGCGAGGATGATCGAGAGGGTCGGCCCCGCCGCCAGCACCGTGCGCGCCCATCCAAGATCGGCCTGCCAGGCCACGATCAGGGCCGCGAAGATGTAGTAGAAACAGGCATAGGCCAGCGTCTCCGCCAGCGCCAGCATCCAGATGGCAGGCCCGCGCGCGACATCCCTGGCCCGCGCGGACATAGGGTCAGACCCCGTAGATCGCGCCGAACTTGGCGTCGAGATAATCCAGCAACGGGCCTTCGCTGACCTTCATCCGCGCGGCGCGCTCGACCACATCGCGCGGCTCGTAGAGCCCGCCATGGGTTTGCAGGTTGGCCGCCATCCAGGACGTGGCAGGCGACGGGTCGCCCATGGCCAGGGCCACGTCAAGCTCCGGCACATCCCCGCGCAGGGTCTGGAACAGGCACCCGGCATAGGCATTGCCTAGCGTGTAGGTCGGGAAATAGCCGAAAAGGCCGACCGACCAATGCACATCCTGAAGCATGCCGTTGGAAGGTTTATCAACGGCGACCCCGAAATCGGCCTTGAACCGATCATTCCAGGCCGCCTCCAGATCCGCCACCGCCAGGTCACCCGAGATCAGCGCGCGCTCCAGGTCGAAGCGCAGCAGCACATGAAGGTTGTAATGCACCTCGTCGGCCTCGGTGCGGATATAGCCCGATTGCACCCGGTTGACGGTGGCGTGAAATGCCTCCGGCCCGTCCAGCCCCAGATCGCCGAACTGGTCCGTCATCGCGCCGTAAAGCCAGCCGGTAAAGGCGCGGCTGCGGCCCATCTGGTTCTCATAGGAGCGGCTCTGGCTCTCATGCACCCCCATCGAGACCCCCTGCCCGAGCGCACTCAGGTGATAGGCCGGGTCGATACCCAACTCATAGCAGGCGTGGCCAACCTCGTGGATGGTCGAATAGAGGCAATTGAACGGATCGGTTTCCACCACCCGCGTGGTGATGCGCACATCGCGGCCCGAGCCGGAGCTGAACGGATGCACCGCCTTGTCGATGCGGCCATGGCGGAAATCATAACCAAACCGCATCGCCAGATCATGGGCCAGCGCCATCTGTGCCTTGTCGTCAAAGCGCCCTTGCAACGGCGCCGGGGTCACGCCGCTTTCCATGATGCGCGCGCGCAGATCGACCAGCCGGGGCCGCATCCGGCCAAAAAGCGCGGCGATCTCCGCGCCCGTGATCCCCGGCTCGTAATCCTGCAACAGCGCGTCATAGGCATCGCCCCCTTCGGCAATCGCCGCCGCCTCCTCGCGTTTCAGCCGCAGCACCTCGGCCAGTGTCGGCAGGAAATCGGAGACCGACTCAGCGGCGCGCGCCTCGGCCCAGATGCCCTGCGCCCGCGACGTGACCCGCGCGATCTGGCTGGCGAGCTTTTCGGGCACCTTGGTCGTGCGCCTGTAGACCCGCTCGATCAGGCGCAGCGTGGCGCGCTCGACATCGTCCGCCGCCTCGGCCTTCGCCAGCCACTCGCCCACGCGCGGATCGGTCCGGCGCGCGTGCAGCACGGCCTCCATCGCCGCCATCTCGTCGGAACGCTGATCGGCCGCCCCGCGCGGCATCACGGTTTCCTGGTCCCACCCGAGCCGGCCCATCACCTGCGCCAGCGCCTGGGTTTCGCGATCGAACGCGATCAGATCGTCATAGGCGCTCATGTCGCGCGCCCCCGGACCGATTGCGCCAACGGATGAATGGCCAGGAACCGCGCCCGCAGGATCAGCACGACCGTCAACACCGCGCCAAGCTGGTGCACGATCGCCAGTTCCAGCGGCGAGGAATAGATCACCGTGACAATCCCCAGAACGGCCTGCAGCAGCACCATCACGCCCGCCACCTGAAGCGCCCCGCGCGAGGCGATCCTGCCCGAGCGCCGCGCCGCGATCATCGCGCCAAGGGCGACCAGCGCCAGGCCATAGCCCAGAAGACGGTGGAAGAATTGCACCGTGCCCGCATTCTCGAACAGGTTGCGCCAGGCGGGCTCATAGAGGGACCACATATAGGGCGGGAAGAACTCACCGGCCATCAGCGGCCAATCGGGGAACAGGCGACCTGCGTCGATGCCCGCGACCAGCGCGCCAAGGATGATCTGCAGGAAGGCCAGGATCAGCAGATCGTCGCACCAGCCCTGCAGCCTCGTATCACGATCACGCCGCGCGCCCATCAACTCGGCCTCCTCGCGGCCAAGGCGGAAGGCATACCAGGCGATGAAGGCCAGGATCAGGAAGGCCAGCCCCAGATGCACCGCCAGACGGTAGGAGGCGACATCGACCATGCCCTCTTGCAGGCCCGAATACACCATCCACCAGCCGATCGCGCCCTGCAATCCGCCAAGCGCCCCGATAAAGAGGAACCGCCCCGACCAGCCGCGCGGCATGCGCGCGGTCAGCGCCATGAAGGCGAACCCCGCAAACCAGACCAGCCCGACGACCCGGCCCAATTGCCGATGACCCCATTCCCACCAGAAGATGGTCTTGAACGCCTCAAGCGTCATGGCGCTGTTTTGCAGCTGAAATTCGGGCGTCTCCTGGTAGGCGGCGAACTCCGCCTGCCAATCGGCCGCGCTCAACGGCGGCAAGGCGCCGCTGAAGGGGGCCCATTCGGTGATCGACAGACCGCTATCGGTCAGCCGCGTCAAACCGCCCACGACGATCATCCCCACGACGAGCGCGAAGAGCACCATCAGCCAGCCGCGCGCGAAAGCCCGGCCCCGCCCCGCGCGTCCCGCGCTCATCGCGCCGGGCGTTGCCGCCCGCTTCTCTGTGCTCTCGACCTCTTCGAAAATGCTGCGCTTCCCAGCCATCACATCCCTCACGATATAATCCGCCGTCAGACCTAGCCCCCAAGGCAGTCCGCTTCAAGCGCGCCCTTGCTTCATCTTCTTGGCCAAAATACTCAAAATCCGCCGGTCGGTCCCGGTCCCGACGCCGCCGATCACCCGCAGCGGACGATCCGGCCGAGGAGGGCCGCAAGGCCCGAGGAGGCGCCTCACCCCCGCTCCTTCCAGCGTACCATCTGGCGCAGCACCCCGTGCAGCGTTTGCACATCGGCGCGCGTCAGCGCCAGCCGCGCCCACATGTTGCGCAGGCTCACGCGCATATGGCCTGCCTTGGTCTCGGGAAAGAAGAACCCGGCCGCCTCCAGCCGCTCCTCGAAATGATCGCCGAGCTTCTCGACCTCCAGCCCGGATGCGAAATCGGTGCGGGCCAGTTCCATCACCTCCGGGGGCACCTCCACGCCCGCGCGCCGCCATTCATAGGCTGTCAGCAGCACGCATTGCGCCAGGTTGATCGACGGAAAATCCGGGTTCACGGGAACCGAGATGATCGCATTGGCCAGCGCCACGTCCTCGTTCTCCAACCCCGCGCGCTCCGGCCCGAACAGCACCGCCACCTTGCCGCCTTCGGCATGGATCGCGCGGGCCTGCGCCATCGCGCGTTCCGGGCTGACGATGGGTTTGGTCAGGCCCCGGCCCCGCCCCGTCGTTGCAAAGACGTAAGTGCAATCGCGGATCGCCTCGGCCACCGTGCCCACCACGCCCGCCCGGTCCAGCACCCGGCCCGCACCGCTGGCCAGCGCCACCGCGCGTTCATTGGGCCAGCCGTCGCGGGGGGCCACCACCCGCATATGCGAGAGGCCGAAATTGAACATCGCGCGGGCCGAGGCGCCGATATTCTCGCCCATCTGCGGGCGCACGAGGACAAATGCGGGCTCGGGTGTGTCATGTGTCATGGCGCGTCTCGTAGCCCCGCGGGCGGCCCCGCGCAAGCTGCCCATTGTTCTGGCGGCGCGAGGGCGGTATCAGGCGCGGTGACACTGGCCAAGGACGAGAGAGAGATGAGTGACGACACACGCGATGCGCCCCGGATCTACCTGGTCAGCCCGCCCGCCTTCGACCCCGAAAGCTTTGGCGCCACGCTTGCCCGCGTGCTGGACGCCCATGACATCGCCTGCCTGCGCCTCGCCCATGCCTCCACTGACGCCGATGAAGTCGCCCGTGCCGCCGATGCCCTGCGCCTCATTGCGCATGAGCGCGACGTGCCGCTGGTGATCGAGCGTCATATCGGTCTGGTCGAGAAACTGGGCCTCGACGGCGTCCACCTGACCGATGCTGCCCGCTCCGTGCGCAAGACGCGCAAGGCTCTGGGGGCCGATGCCATCATCGGGGCCTATTGCGGCACCTCCAGCCACGAGGGGATGAGCGCGGGCGAAAATGGGGCCGATTACATCGCCTTTGGCCCCGTCGGAGACAGCCCGCTTGGCGACGGGACACGCGCCGAGCATGACCTCTTTGCCTGGTGGTCGCAGATGATCGAGCTGCCCGTGGTGGCCGAAGGCGCGCTGACCGCCGATCTTGTGGCCGCATTCGCCCCCGTCACCGATTTCTTCGCCATCGGGGCCGAGATCTGGGGCCAGGACGATCCCGCCGCAGCACTGACCGCGCTTACCGCCCCGCTGCGCTGAAGCCCTCGCGCACCGCCCGTTCGGATGCCGCCGCCAGCGCCTTTCTGTCCGGCATATCAGCGGGCGCAAGGGCTGCGTGATAGGTCACATGCACCTGGCCCTGACGCCTTGCTGCCAGCACCTGAAGCAGACTCGGGCCGAATTCCATGCCGCCCCACCAGCCGTAGAAGCGCGGATCCGCCGCCTCGGGCGCCTCGTAGCGGATCGAGACCGGCTGCACCATGATCCTCTCCCGCACGTCCTCGGCGCGGAAGGCCGCGAACAAGGTCGGCTTGAAGGGCAGGACGCGCTGGCCATCGGTGCTGGTGCCCTCGGGGAAAAGGAGCAGCCGGTCGCCCCGCAGAAGGCGCTCCCGCAAGATCGCCTGCTGCGTCCCGGCCTCGCGCCGGTCGCGGCGGATGAAGACGGTGCCGGTGGCGCGGGCGAGCCAGCCGATGACCGGCCAACCTGAAACCTCGGCCTTGGAGACGAACACGACCCGCGCGCCGGCGTTCAGGACGAAGATATCCAGCCAGGAGGCGTGATTGGCCACCATCGCGCCTTTGCCGCGCAAAGGAATACCCTTCATGTATCGCTTTAGCTGCATGATCCAGAGCGTTGATATACATACGCTTTGGATCACAAATGGCGTGGCGATACGTCGCCCGCGCAGTGTCACAAGCTCCACGAGCCGCAGGAGCAGAAGAACGGCCAGGCCAATCGCCAGCAGCACGGAGGTCGCCCCGCCGCGCAAGACAACACGCGCCCATCCAAGCGGCCCGATGGGTTGCGCCTCGGGTCGAGTCCCGTCATCCCAGGTGCTCATCCGCGCAAGCCTTGCGCATAAAACCCGCGATGGCGGGCCGGGATGCGGGCGACATCGACCACCAGGCAGATGTCGGTCGTGTTGAAGGCATGGTCGATGAACGCCCCCGCGCCCACGAACCCGCCCATGCGCAGGTAGCCCTTGATCAGCGCAGGGATCTTCCGGCTGGCGGCGGCGCGGTCCAGGTCGGCCTGCGGGATCAGGTCCATCCCCTGCCACCCCGGTTCACGGGCGGTGACGCGCAAAGCGGGCGGGGCGAGGTGGCGGTGATGCAGGAACGAGAGCGGCGCGGCCAGCGGGGTGACGTCGGTGCCGTGGAACGAGGCGACGCCGAAGATCACTTCAACCCCATGCGCCTCGACGTAAGCGGCCAGCCCCGACCACATCTGCGCCATCGCCGTGCCGCCGCGATAGTCAGGGTGCAGGCAGGATCGGCCAAGCTCCAGCAGCCTGCGCCCCGAGGCGCGGAGCACGCCCAGATCATATTCATCGTCGCAATAGAATTGCCCCGCTTCCCGCGCCCGGTCCTCGCGCATCATCCGGGTGACACCGACGCAAGGATTGCCCGTGCGGGTCCGGTCGAACAGCATCAGGTGATCGAAGAACGGGTCGAACCGGTCGGCCTCCCGCCGCGCGGTGTGATCGACCAGCGGCCCGTCCGCGCCCAGTTCGGCCACGAACACCTCGTAGCGCAGGGCCTGCGCCAGCCGCAGATCGGCCGCGTCGCGGGCCAGCCGCATCTCGAACCGGGCATCATCGAGGATCATCTGCCATCCCTGCCTTTTCCTGACCCGGCCCCGCAGGTAAGCGATTGCCCGCCTGTTTGCAACGGGAGGGCCCTTTGCGTTAGCCTTCTGTTAACCCTCTGGGCGGTAGCGTCGAGTCTGCCAGAGACACCCGGAGCAAAGGTCAGGACTCGATGATCAGACCCACCTCATCCCCGTTGATCACCACCTTTCCGGCGTGTTCGAAATTCACCGTGATGCGGCCGCCGATATTGGACTGCACCTGCCCCAGACCCCAATCGGGCTGGTCGGGGTGGCGCACCAACATCCCCGGTGACAACATCGCGTTCAGCCCCTTGGACATAGTGGAGACCCCCTTGTGATGGATGACCGACGGGACTTCCCGCCCAGTGACCTTTCGCAGCTTGTCGGCTCGCGGCTTTGCCACGACCTGGTGAACCCGATCAGCGCCATATCGAACGGGCTGGAGTTGCTGGCGCTCTCCGGCACCGCCCCCTCACCCGAACTTGAACTGATTGGCGACGCGGTCAAGGACGCATTGGCGCGGATCAGGTTTTTCCGCATCGCCTTCGGGGCCGCGCGCCCCGGCGAAACCCTGTCGGCGCGCGAGTTGCGCGAGGTGCTCGGCGGCATATACGGGGCCGGTCGGTTGGAGGTTGACTGGCAGGTCACGGGCGACCTGCCGCGCCGCGATGCCAAGCTGGCCTTCCTGATGCTGAACGTCGCGGAAACCGCCTTTCCGCTCGGCGGTACGCTGACGATCCGGCAGGACGGCGCGGCCTGGAAGCTGGACGGAACGGGCCGCAAGCTGTCGGTTGACGATCCGTGCTGGCAGGCGCTGGCGACACCGGGGATTGTCGCCGCCCCTCCGCCCGCCAAGGTGCAATTCGCGCTGCTGACACAGGAGGTCGAGGCCCGTGACGCGGCACTTGAAACGCGGATCGACATCGACGCGCTTGGCCTCTCCATGCGGATCGACCTGCCTTAAAGCGCGCGCAACCCGTCGCGGAACCGGCGCATGTTATCCTGGTAACGCCGCGCCGAGTCGCGCAGCGCCTCCAGCGCCGCCTCATCCAGCCTGCGCACCACCTTGCCGGGCGAGCCCATGACCAGCGAGTGATCGGGGATCTCCTTGCCCTCCGTCACCAGCGCGCAGGCGCCGATCAGGCAGCCCTTGCCGATCTTCGCGCCGTTCAGCACCGTGGCCCCCATACCGATCAGGCTGCCATCGCCGATGGTGCAGCCATGCAGCATCGCCTTGTGCCCGATGGTGCAGTCCCTGCCGATGGTCATGGGATAGCCCAGATCGGTATGCAGGACCGAATTTTCCTGGATATTGGTGCCCGCGCCCACGCGAATCTCCTCGATATCGCCGCGCAGCGTGGCCCCGAACCAGACCGCCGCGCCCGCCTCCAGCACCACCTTGCCGATGACATTGGCATCGGGCGCGACCCAGGTATCCTCGTCGATTGCGGGCGCGATGCCGTCCAACTCGTAAATCATATCTGTCCCTCGATGAATTCCTGGTGCAACCGGCGCACGTGATCCTTGAGCCCCGGCTGCTGCGCGCGGCGCAGGCGCTCGGCGGTCAGGATCGTCTTGAGCTGCGCCTCGGTCGCATCCAGATCGTCATTGACCAGGACATAATCGTAGCCGTCCCAATGGCTGATTTCATCCCAGGATTTCTGCATCCGCTTGGCGATGGTCTCCTCGTCATCCTGGCCCCGCGCCTCCAGCCTGCGGCGCAGTTCGGTGATCGAGGGCGGCAGGATGAAGATCGACAGAGTGTGCAGCCCCAGGACCGAGTTGCGGATCTGCTGCGCGCCCTGCCAGTCGATATCGAACAGCACGTCGCGCCCCGCCTCGATGGCTTTTTCGACCGGGGCCATGGGCGAGCCGTAGAAATTGCCGAAGACATGGGCGTGTTCCAGCATGGCCCCATCGGCGACCATGGCCTGAAACGCGGTCTTGTCGTGGAAATAGTATTCGCGGCCATGCTCCTCGCCGGGGCGCGGGGGCCGCGTGGTGGCGGACACCGAGAAACTGAGCGTCGCGTCCCAGTCCATCAAGCGCCGCGCCAGCGTCGATTTGCCAGCCCCCGAGGGCGACGAAAGAATGACCAGAAGGCCGCGGCGGGGGTTGGTCAGTTCCATGCTCACTCCACGTTCTGCACCTGCTCGCGCATCTGATCAATCAACACCTTGAGGTCAAGCCCCGCCTGGGTCAGCGCGCCGTCGCCGGATTTGGAGCAGAGCGTGTTGGCCTCGCGGTTGAACTCCTGCATCAGGAAGTCGAAGCGCCGCCCGATGGGGCCATCCGTGGCCAGCAGCGTCTCGGCCGCGTCGATATGGGCTTGCAGGCGGTCAATCTCTTCCGTCACGTCGGATTTCACCGCCAGCAGCGCCAGTTCCTGCGCGATGCGGTCGGGGTCGGCGGCGTCCGTGGCCCCGAGCAGCTTGGCCACGTTGTCGCGCAGCCGCTCGGCGGCGGTCTCGCTGCGCGCCTTCGCCAGCGCCTGCGACTGATCGACCAGTGGGCGCATCTGCGCGATCTGACCTTTCAGACTGTCGTGCAGCGCCGCGCCCTCGGCGGCACGGGCGGCGACGAACGCCTCGGTGAGGCTGTCGAACTCGGCCAGCAGCACCTCATCCTCGGGCAGCCCCATCTCGGCGGCGTCGCTGGTCATCACGCCCTGCATGGTCAGGATGTCGGTGGGCCGCGCGCTGGTCAGGTGCAACCCCTCGGCCATCGCGGCGCGTTCGACATGGGCGATGGCGGAGAGAGCGCCCATCAGGGCGGTCTCATCCACCGACACCGCGCCGGTCGCGCTGTCGCGGGTGATGCGCAGGTTGACAGTCACATTGCCACGTGCCAGCCGCGTCTTCAGCCGGTCCCGCAACGCCGTTTCCAGCCGCCCCAGCCGGTCCGGCAGGCGCATCCGTATATCCAGCCCCTTGCCGTTCACGCTGCGAATTTCCCAGGCGCGCATCTGCCCGTCGCCCGCCACGTCCTGGGCCGCGAAGCCCGTCATCGAGTTAACCACTGCGCAGATTTCCCCCTGCTCGAACAATTTTCAACGTGTTATTAAGAAACGGGTAAGGATTTCGCGCCTAGCGTTAACACAAGGCCACGTGTGACGCCAATGCGAGACCCTGAGCTGGGGCATGGTTTTGGTAGGAGCACTGAAGTGGTGAGCCGAAATACTGTGACACAGGACAATGTCGTTGCCCTCTGGCAGCGCCGGGATGCCATGATCAATCCGATCGTCAGCGATTTCATCCGATACTGGGAAGGGCTGCGCCAGGGCGCCGCCGTGCCGCGCCGCGCCGATGTCGATCCGCGCGACATCAGGCAGGCGCTGAGCTATGCCTTCATCCTTGATCACCTGCGCCCCGGAACCGTGCGGTTTCGCCTCGCGGGGCAGCACCTGACGCAGTTGATGGGGATGGATGTGCGGGGGATGCCGCTGCGGTCCTTCTTCGAGCTTTCCGACCGCAAGCGCTTGATGGAGCACGTGGAAATGGTGTTCGAGGGGCCCTGTTCGCTGGATATCGACCTGGTCTCGGACGCGCAGGGCCGCGCGCCGCTGGAAGGGCGCATGACGCTGATGCCGCTCACTGACAACAAGGGGCGGGTCAGCCGCGCGCTTGGCATCATGGTCACCGATGGCGTAATCGGCCTGCCGCCGCGCCGGTTCCGCATCCGCCGCCCTGCGCTGCATCCGATCCAGCCGGGCAAACCGGTCGCGCCCGCCGCCGGCTTCAACGAGGCCACGCCCCCTTATGACGCACCGGCCCCGCGCAGGGCCCCCCGGCTGACGCTGCTTGATGGTGGCAAGGGTTGACCGGTTAACCGAAACCACGGCATTGAACGGAAAAACCCCCGGCGGCCTTGCGGCAACCGGGGGTGTTTTTTTGCGTCCGAAGCTGGCCGATTAACCAATCGCGCGCGACGGCGCGGTTTCGCGGTTGGACAATTCCTCGGCCACCAGGAAGGCCAGTTCCAGCGATTGCGAGGCATTGAGACGCGGATCGCAGGCGGTGTGGTAGCGGTCCGACAGATCCTCATCCGAGACGGCGCGCACGCCGCCGGTGCATTCCGTCACATCCGCGCCCGTCATCTCGAAATGCACGCCGCCCGGCACGGTGCCTTCCGCGCGGTGGATGGCGAAGAATTCCTGCACCTCGCGCAGCACGCTGTCGAAAGGCCGGGTCTTGTAGCCGCTGTCGGACTTGATCGTGTTGCCGTGCATCGGGTCGCAGGACCAGACCACATTGGCCCCTTCGCTGCGCACGGTTTCAATGAGGCGCGGCAGATGGTCGCCCACCGATCCGGCCCCGAAACGGGCGATGAGCGTCAGACGCCCGGCCTCGTTCTCCGGGTTCAGCTTCTCCATCAACACCTTGAGGTCCTCCGCCGTCGTGGTCGGCCCGCATTTCAGGCCCACCGGGTTCTGCACGCCGCGCGCGAATTCCACATGCGCACCGTCGGGCTGGCGGGTGCGGTCGCCGATCCAGATCATGTGGCCCGAGCCCGCGACCGGAAGGCCGGAGGTGGAATCGATCCGGCAGAGCGCCTCCTCGTATTCCAAGAGCAGCGATTCATGGCTGGTGTAGAAATCGACCGAGGCGATGGTGTGCGAGGTATCGGCATTCACGCCCGCGGCGGTCATGAAGTCCAGCGCGTCCGAGATCCGGTTGGCCATGTCGCGGTAGCGGTCGGCCTCGTCATCCTCGGTAAAGCCGAGGGTCCAGGAATGTACCCGGTGGATATCGGCGAAGCCGCCCTGGCTGAAGGCGCGGATCAGGTTCAGCGTCGCCGCCGACTGGGTATAGGCCTGCAACATCTTCTCGGGGCTCGGGATGCGCGCCTCGGGGGTGAAATCCAGCTCGTTGATGATGTCGCCCCGGTAGGAGGGCAGTTCCACGCCGTTCTTCACTTCGGTCGGTGCCGAGCGCGGCTTGGCAAACTGTCCGGCCATGCGCCCCACCTTGACCACCGGCACCTTGGCGGCGAAGGTCAGCACGATCGCCATCTGCAACATCACCTTGTAGGTGTCGCGGATGCTGTCGGCGGAAAAGGCGGCAAAGCTCTCGGCGCAGTCACCACCCTGAAGCAGGAACGCATCGCCGCGCGACACGGCCGCCAGTTCGCGTTTCAGGCGGCGCGCCTCGCCGGCGAAGACCAGCGGCGGATAGCTGGCAAGCTGGGTCTCGACGCGGGCCAGGGCCTCGCCGTCCAGATAGTCGGGCATCTGAACCCGAGGCTTCTGCCGCCAGCTTGATTTCGTCCACGCCTGTGCCATCACACGTCTCCTGATTGAAGTCCGAGGCCGCTTATACGCATCCCTTTGCCCTTGGCCAATGCGAAAATCGGGCCTGCGGGGATTGCGCCAGCGCCGAATTGGTGGTTTCGCTACTTGCAGCAACGTCTCGCTGACGCCATCTGGGAGGATTGCAGCGGCATGGTAACCCTGGTCAATGGTGTGCCCCGGCACCCCAAGAAATTCGTGTTTGTCCTGATGGACAATTTCACCATGCTCAGCTGCGCGGGCGCGGTCGATGCGCTGCGCATTGCCAACCGGCTTGCCGAGGCGAAGCTCTATGACATCGTGTTCGCGGGCGAAGGCGGCGAAGAGGCGCGATCCAGCTCGGGCGCCGTGTTCAGGCTGGCCATGGACCTGGAGGAGTTGAACCGCGAGGACACCGTCGTGCTGTGCAGCGGCGTCGAGGTGCAGGCCGCGACCACCCGGCGGCTGGTCAACTGGCTCAGGCGCGAGGCGCGGCGCGGGGTCAGCATCGCCGCGCTTTGCACCGCCGGTCACGCGCTGGCCAAGGCGGGGCTGCTGGATGGCAAGCGCGCCACGATCCACTGGGAAAACCAGGACAGCTTTTCCGAGGAGTTCGAGGAGGTCGACCTGACCAAATCGGTCTTCGTCATCGACGGCAACCGGATGACCACGGCGGGCGGCACCGCGTCCATCGACCTGATGCTGACGATCATCGCCACCGATCACGGCGAGGAACTGGCGAGCCAGGTGGCCGACCAGATGATCTATAGCTCGATCCGCACCGACCAGGACACGCAACGCCTGTCGATCCCCACGCGCATCGGCGTGCGGCACCCCAAGCTCAGCCAGGTCATCCGGATGATGGAGCAGAACATAGAGGAGCCGATCAGCCCCTCGATCCTGGCGCAGGAGGTCGGCATGTCGACCCGGCAGCTTGAACGCCTGTTCCGCCGCTACCTCAACCGCAGCCCGAAACGCTATTACATGGAGCTGCGCCTGCAAAAGGCGCGCAACCTGCTGTTGCAGACCGACATGAGCGTGATCAACGTGGCGCTGGCCTGCGGTTTCGCATCACCCTCGCATTTCTCGAAATGCTACCGGGCGCATTACGACACCACCCCCTACCGCGAACGCGGCACCCAGGCGGCGCGGGTGACAAGCTAGAGCCGCCCCGCACGACCGCCGCGCCTGCCCTTCGCGGGCGGCGTCTCCAACCCCTCGCGCAGCACTTTTGTCATCGGATGATCCGGGTGCGTATCCCCGTGTCGCGCCAGCAGCAGGCGCAGATGCGGGGCGGGATCGGGGTCGGAGAGGCTGAGCGCCCAATCGACGAAGATCGAGCGGCACTGGGAGGCGTCGATCCCGTCGATCCGGTAGGCCTCATGGATAAGGTGTTTTGGGTCGCTCGCGTCGCGCATGTCACGCATCCTTCGGTGGCTTGGCCATGGCCTTCGCGATGATACCCTCGGCCCGTGCCCGTATGCTTTCCGTTTTCGCGGCAAGTTCGCCCACATCCGCGACATCCGTCTCACGCGAGAGGAAGCGCCGCCCGCCAAGGCCGATCTCGTCGAGGTCCAGCCGCTTGTCGGTCAGAAGCCGGGTGGCCTGGTTGAGACGGCCATAGAGGTGATGCGCCTCCTGCAACGCGTCCGCCTGCCCCGCCTCCAGCCAGCCAAGCGACACGCCTGCCCGCAATTGCGCGGCGACGTCGCGGCGGGGGCAATGCGCGATGAGGGCAGCCGCCTGCGCGACCAGTTCGATATCCTTCATCCGGCCCGGCCCCTCCTTGGCATCCAGTCCCTCGCCCACACGCCCCGCCGCGGCCAGCCGCGCGCGCATGTCCTGCGCGTCGGCCACCACCTTGGCCGGGTCGCGGGTGACGGTCAGAACCTCGACGCGCACGGCCTCGATGGCGTCCAGAAGCGCAGGCTTGCCCGCAAGGGGCCGCGCGCGGGTCAGCGCCAGGTGTTCCCAGGTCCAGGCTTCGCCCAGGTGATAGTTGCGGTAGCTGTCCACCGAGGTCGCCACCGGCCCCTGCCGCCCCGAGGGGCGGAGCCGCATATCGACCTCGTAAAGCGTACCGTCGCCGGTGGGGGCCGACAGCGCGGTGATCAGCGTCTTGGTCGCCTTGGCGTACCAGCCGCGCGCATCCAGCGGGCGCTTGCCCTCCGACATCTCGACCCCGTCCGCGTCGTAGATCACGATCAGGTCGAGATCCGATCCGGCGGTCAACTGCCCCGCGCCGAGGCTGCCCATTGCCACCACCGCGCCACCCTTGCCGGGGGCCGGCCCATGCCGACGCGCGACCTCCTCGGCGACGCGGGGCCAGAGCGCGCGGATGATGGTGCTGGCCAGTTGCGAATATTGCGCGCCTGCCTCCTCGGCGTCGATCAAGCCGCGCAGGTGATGCACCCCGATGCGGAAATGCCATTCCTTCTTCCAGCGCCGCGTGGCGTTGAGGACATCCTCGTAATCCAGCCCCTCCAGGTCGCTTTCAAGATCGGCCTCCAGCGCCTCCTCGCCCGGCCAGGCCTCGAAGAACCCGCCGCCGATCACCGCGTCCAGCACGCCGGAATTGCGTGACAGGTGGCGCGACAGGCCGGGCGCGGTGCCGCAGATATCGACCAGCAGATCGACAAGGCTCGGGTTGGCCTCGAAAAGGGCGAAGAGCTGCACGCCCGCAGGCAGGCCGCGCAGGAAGCCGTCGAAATTGGTCAATGCCTCGTCGGGGCGCGGCGTGTCGAGGAACCGGGCCAGGATATCGGGTTTCAACCTCGCAAAGATCGCCTGCCCCCGCGCCGAACGCAGCGCCGGATAGCCGGGCCAGCGCGCGACGATATCCTCGGCGGTCTCGCTGAGGTCTGGCATGTCATGGGCGGGTGTGGTCTCGGTCTTGAAGAAGGGCTCGCACAGCGCGTCGACAGCGGCCAGCCGTTCCTGCAACCCCGCACGGAAACCCGCCACGTCGCTTTGCCCGCAGAGATTGGCCAGCCGCCGGAACCCGTCCTCATTGGTCGGAAGGTCATGGGTCTGGGTGTCGTGGATCATCTGCACCCGGTGCTCGATCTCGCGATGCGCGCGGTAGTGATCGGTCAACTCCCTTGCCGTCTGATCGCTGATCCAGTCCTTTTCCGCCAGCATCGCCAGCGCCGGAACCGTGCCGCGCAGCCGCAGATCGGGGTCGCGCCCGCCCGAGACGATCTGGCGGGTCTGCGCGAAAAACTCGATCTCGCGGATGCCGCCGGGGCCAAGCTTCATGTCATGCCCTTCCAGCTTGATCGGCCCGTGCAGCCCCTTGTGGCTGCGGATCTTGCGGCGCATGTTCTGGGTGTCTTCGATGGCAGCGAAATCCAGGTGCTTGCGCCAGACGAAGGGGGTCAGGATCTCCAGGAACCGCTCGCCCGCCGCGATGTCGCCCGCCGCCGCGCGCGCCTTGATATAGGCGGCACGTTCCCAGTTGCGCCCCTCGGCCTCATAATAGCGTTCTGCGGCGGTCATCGAGATGCAGACCGGCGTGACAGAGGCATCGGGGCGCAGCCGCAGGTCGGTGCGAAAGACGTAGCCCTCGCGCGTGACGTCGTTGAGCGTCGCCGCCATCTTGCGGGTGACGCGGATGAAGCCTGCCCGCGCCTCCATCTCGTCCGCATCGTCAAAGCGGTCATCGTCAAAGAGGCAAATGAGGTCGATATCGGAGGAATAGTTCAGCTCCCGCGCGCCCATCTTGCCCATGGCAATGGCGACCATGCCCGCGCCGGTCGCCGCGTCCGCCTCACTCAGCCCGGGGATCTTGCCGCGCCTTGCCTCGGGCACCAGCAGGCGGCGCAGGCAGACCGAGACTGCGGCATCGGCGAAATCGCTGATCAGGCCGGTGACCTCCTCCAGCGGCCAGACACCGCCCAGATCGGCAAGTGCTGCATAGAGATGCACGCGGCGCTTGGCTTGCCTGAGGCCGGACTCAAGATCGGCCCGCTCCAATGCGGCGGTGTCTTTCAGCAGGTCGGACTGCACGTCGCCCGGATCGCGGGTCAGCGCCTCGGCCAGCCACTCCGCCTCCTTGCCGATCAGCAGCGCCAGGTAGGGGCTGCACCCGGCGGTGCCCTCAATGAGCGGGCGCAATTCCGGGGCCAGATCGGGCAGATGGGTCAGCGCATCCGCGCCAAGCCCCTTGTCGAAGGGGATCGGATGGCGGGTGAGGCGGGATGCAAGGCTCATCCTTCCTTGATGGCGTTGCCCGCCCCCCGCGTCAACGCCTTGCCAAGCCCCGCGCGGCGCGGCAAGAACACAGCCATGAGCAAGAGCCTGAAACGTGTGCGCGCGGCGCTGGAGGCGGGCGGGGTCGCACCTGACATCCTGGAAATGGCCGAGGGAACCCGCACGGCAGCCGATGCGGCGCGCGCGGCGGGATGCGAGATCGACCAGATCGCCAAGTCGATCATCTTTCGCGGCGAGTCCAGCGGCGAGGCGCTGCTTTTCATCACCGCGGGCGGCAATCAGGTCTGTGCCGAGAAGGCCGGCGCATTGGCGGGCGAGACCCTGGGCAAGGCCGATGCGGGCCTGATCCGGGCGCAGACGGGGTTCGCCATTGGCGGGGTGGCACCCGTGGGGCATCTGACCCCGATCCGGGCCTGGTGCGATCCGCGCTTGCGCGGTTTCGCCACCGTCTATGCCGCCGCCGGAACGCCGCGCCACATCTTTCCCATCGCGCCGGATGATTTGCTACGCCTGAGCGGCGCGCAAGAGGCTGATTTCACGCGCTGATCTGCGCCAGGACGGACCGGGCAGCGCGCAATCCCGGCGCCTCGCCACCCTGCCCCAAGCGCTGCATCGTCAGCGTCATCGCGTCTTGCTGCGCCTCCCGCGCCTGCGGGTTTCCCGCCAGGTCCGACAGCGCCGCGCCGATCGCGGCGGGCTGGCAGGCGGGGCCGAGAAATTCCGGGATCACCCGCGTCTCCGAGACCAGGTTCACCAGCGTGACCGTGTCAATGAGCGCCGCGCGGCGCATGAGCGCCCAGGTGATCCGGTTCATGTCATAGGCGATCACCATCGGCGTGTGGCTGGCCGCCAGTTCCAGCGACACGGTGCCCGATGCCGCCAGCGCGAAATCCGCCGCGGTGAAGGCCGCGCGCTTGGCCGCCGCGATCCCCGGCATATGGCGCGGGTCCAGCACCAGCGGATCAACCGGCCAATCGGCCAGCAACTCGGGCAGGATCGGCGCGACATGGGCCACGGTGGGCACCACGACACGCAGGTCGGGATGGGCCGCCAGCACCGGCGCGATGGCGCGTCCGAAGATCGGGGCCAGCCGCGAGACCTCGGACCGGCGCGAGCCCGGCAGGACCAGCAGGAGCGGCGCATCGCGGGCAATATCGTGGGCGTGACGGAAGGCCATGGCGTCTGCGACCGTGGCCTGAGGCTCTGCCACCACCGGATGTCCGACGAAATCGCAGGACATGCCCGCGGCCTCCATATAGGGCGGCTCGAAGGGCAAGAGGGCCAGCACATGATCGACATGGCGTGCCATCTTCGCGGCCCGCTTGGGGCGCCAGGCCCAGACCGAGGGCGCAACATAGTGGATTACGCGCATCCCCGGCGCGGCGGCCTTCACCTGCTTGGCCACCCGCAGGCAGAAATCGGGGCTGTCGATGGTGATCAGCGCGTCCGGCTTCCAGTCCAGCACCGCGCGCGCGGCCTGGTCCTTCAATGCGAACAGCTCGCGCAGTTTCGGCAGCACCTCGGCAATGCCCATGACCGAGAGCCTCTCCATCGGAAAGAGGCTGCGCATCCCCTGCGCCGCCATCAAGGGCCCGCCGACGCCGTGAAATTCCACCTCGCCCGCCAATTCGCGCAAGCCCGCCATCAGTGCCGCGCCAAGCCGGTCGCCCGACGCCTCGCCCGCGACGAGGAAAAACCGCCGGGTCACGCCCGCGCCCAGAGGGTCAGCCCCGCCGCCTCGGCCGCATCCGCCACCGCGTCACGGTCGAGGATCAGCACCGACCGGGCCGCGATCTCGATGCCCGAGAGCCCTGCCTCGGCGGCTTTCATCACCGTGTCGGGGCCGATCACCGGCGTATCCATGCGCAGATCCTGCCCCGGTTTGGGCCGTTTGACCAGCACGCCACCAGACCCCGGCGCGGTGACGGAGACGAAACGCAGCATCGCGTCGGTGCCTTGCAGGGTCTCGACCCCGATCACCTGGCCCCTGGCGGCAATCGCGCCCTGGCCCACGTCAAGCGGCCCGAGCGCCTCCAGCACCGCGCGGGCGCGGGCGGCGTCCCCCTCCTGCGCCTGTGTCGGCGCACCGCAAATCGCGCCCGCATCCGCGACCAGATCGGGGCGCAGGTCGATGGCGCCGGTAACGGTAAAGCCCTGTTCCCCGAAGATCGCCGCAATCTCGCGCAACAGCGTATCATCCCCCTGGCCGATCGCGGCGGCGATGCGCGGCATCAGGGCCATGGTCTCGGCATCCATCAGCGCGGGGTCGAACTTCGGACGGGCAAGCGCCCCGGCAAAGGCCACCTCGGTCACATCCGCCGCCTTGAGGTCCGCGAAAAGCTGGCCGAACTGTTCGAACCGGGCGGCGATCTCGGGCGCGTCCAGCGGGGCGCTGGCGACGCCTTCCAGCCGAACCACGCAAGCGGGCCCCGCCGCCAGCAAAAGCCCCGGCAGCGCCCCTGCGCCTGC
Organism: Alterinioella nitratireducens; assembly: GCF_013155465.1. Lineage (GTDB taxonomy): Bacteria > Pseudomonadota > Alphaproteobacteria > Rhodobacterales > Rhodobacteraceae > Alterinioella > Alterinioella nitratireducens. The sequence goes on from NZ_JABJVX010000003.1 coordinate 191,523, forward strand.
GATGATTGCGCGTGCCATATGCAACTACCCCGGTGTCAGGAAGGACCGTTCGCTTGCGCCCAGGATGAAGGCCACCATCTCGCGCACGTAATCGCTGTCGGGATTGTCGTCCGAGAGGCGCTGCGCCCGGTCCAGGAACGCGCCCTCGCCCTGCGCAAGCTGCTGGAACGCGGCGCGCAGCGCGGTGATGTCGGCGCGCGCCACGCCCTTGCGTTTCAGCCCGACCAGGTTCAGCCCGTCCAGCACCCCGCGCGGGCCCTGCACGAGGCCGTAGGGCATCACGTCTTTCGTCACCATGCAGACCGCGCCGATGATGGCGCCCTTGCCGATGCGCACCCATTGATGCACGCCCGAGAGGCCGCCGATGATCACGTCATCCTCCAGCACGCAATGGCCCGCGATGGCCGCCGAGTTGACCACGATCACCCGGTCGCCCACCTGCGCGTCATGCGCGATGTGGCAGCCCGCCATGAAGAGGCCGTCATCGCCCACGCGGGTCACGCCGCCACCGCCCTCGGTGCCGCAATTCATCGTGACGCTTTCGCGGATGCGATTGCGCTTGCCGATGATCAGGCTGGTATTCTCGCCGGCATATTTCAGGTCCTGCGGGATCTCGCCGATCACCGAGAAGGGAAAGATCACCGTCTCCTCGCCGATCTGCGTCCGCCCCGTCACCACGACATGGCTGCGCAGCGCGACACGGGGACCAAGTTCCACCTCCGCGCCGACAATGCAGAACGGGCCGACCGAGGCCCCGGCCCCGATCACGGCCCCCTCCTCGATCACGGCGGAGGGGTGCACCTGCGCTGTGGCATCTATGGCCATCGCCCTGCCCCCTTTTAACCGCTCAGGTCCATCATCGCGGTGAACTCGGCCTCGCAGGCCAGATCGCCCTCGACCTCGGCGCGACCCCTGAACTTCCAGACCTTGCCGCCGGGCTTGCCGCGGATCACCTCGACATGCAGCTCCAGCACATCGCCGGGGCCGACCTTGCGACGGAACTTGGCCCCGTCTATGGCCATGAAATAGACGAGGAAATTCTTGTCGGCGAGGTCGGCGGAGACCCCCACCATGACCGCCGATGCCTGCGCCATCGCCTCGATGATGGTGACGCCGGGCATGATCGGCACACCCGGGAAATGGCCCTGGAAATGCGGCTCGTTCATGGTGACGTTCTTGATGCCCACGGCCGATTTGAAGGGCACGATATCGCGCACCTTGTCGACCAGCAGGAACGGGTAGCGATGCGGTATGATGCGCTGGATCAGGTCGATATCGGCGCTGGTCGGGGTCTCGGCTGTCACGGGGCGTTCATCCTTCTTCTGGGCCTTGGACCTTGTGGTAGCAACTGTCGCCCCGCCCGACAAGCGCGTCAGGGCTGTTGCGGGGCAAGCGGGTCTTCGGGCAGGACGGGGATTTCCGGCGCAAGGGGGCTGTCGGGCGTCTCGGGCGCCGCCGGGGCCTGGCCCGGATCAGTGTCCAGCAGGTTCAGGATCGGCCCCGCGCCGCCATTGCCGATCTCGGCGTCGATCCGTTCCAGCGCCAGATCGGTGATGTCGATGCCCTCGACCGAATAGATCACCGCGCGGCTGTCCAGAACCGCCGCCGCACCACGGTCTTGCAAGAGCTCCACCAGAACCGGCGTCGTGGCCTGGATGAAATAGCGCCGCGCGGCCTCGGCCTGGGCGGTAAGGCGGCGCAGCCGTTCGGATTGCTCGTCGCGGATCGATTCGACACGGGCGTCGAACTCGTCGGCCAGAGGCCGGAACTCCTCCGAGGACAGCTCGGCCCGGCGCGTGGTCAGGCGGCGTTCCTCCTGCAGGAGCTCGGCCTCGATCTCGCGGTTTTCGCGTGCCAGTGCCGCCGATGCCGCGTCGATCTCGTCTTGCAGGCGCTGGCCGAAGCGCGATTCCTGGAACAGGCGTTCCTGGTTCAGCGTCACCACCGGCGGCCCTTCGATCTGGCCGAAGGACAGGGGTTGCGCAAATGCAGGCAGCGCCGCCCACAGGGACAGCGCTGCCAGAAGTGCCGGGATCAGCCGCATGGGAGCGGGATCAGAACCGGGCTTCGACGGTGAAGTCGAAACTGCGGGTCCGGTCATAGGCCTCGGCATCCAGGACATGCGTGAAGTTGAAGCGCAGCGGGCCGATCTGGGTATCCCAGAAGAGCGAGAAGCCGACCGACTGGCGCAAATGCAGGCTGTCATCGACGATCCCGCCAACACCTGCGGTGTCATCCAATCCCCAGACGGTGCCGATATCGTAGAACACACCGCCGGAAATGCCGTATTCCTCGGGAAGGCCGATCGGGAAGGCGGCCTCGAAACGGGCCACAGCATAATAGTTGCCACCCAAACCATCCTCGGCGGCACCGGGATTCATGGCCAAATCAGTTACGTCGCGGGGACCAAGACCGCCAGCCTCGAAGCCGCGCATCTGGCGTGAGTTGAGGCGGAACCGCTCGGTGGTGCGGCTGTTGCCCGACAGCATGTTGAGCGCGCCGCCCTCAAGCGTCGCGCGCAGCGACACTTCCTCGCGCAGCACGGTGGTCTCGCCGGTGACGGAGGCGGTGGTCTGGATATATTCACGATCGCCGCCAAGGCCCGCGAACTCCTGGCCAAAGCGGAACTGCACGCCCGCATTGGTGTTCAGACCGCTGTTGCGGGTGTCGTAGACATAGTTGTAGCCGATGGACGAGGTCAGGAACTCTCCCATCTCTCGTGTAAGGATCGGAGAAGACGTACTTGGCACGTTGGTGATGCTGTCTTGGCCGATGCTGTAGAACAGGCCAAGGCGGCTGTTTTCCGACAGTGGGAAGCTGAAGGAGGGGCGGATGCCAAACCCTTCCGTGTCGAAGGTCGCGTTATCGTCGTTCGACGTGGTCTGGTAATAGGCGCTGAAGCCGAAGGTCACGTCCCGGCCCAGGAAGGCCGGTTCCGAGAAGGCGAAGTTGAAGCCGCGCGAGGATTCGGTGGTGTCGAAACCGAAGCTCAAAGACTGACCCCGGCCCAGGAAGTTGCGTTCCGAGAAGGACACGTTGAGGCCGACGCCGCCATCGGTGGAATAGCTGGCCCCGAAGCCGAGCGAACCGGTCGGCGCCTCTTCCACGTCGACATCGACGATCACCTGATCTTCGGTCGAGCCGGGGCGCGCGGCGACCTGCGCATCGGCGAAGAAGCCGAGCGCACGCACGCGTTCGGCGCCGTTGCGGATCTCGCGCGGGTCCAGCGGGTCGCCTTCGGCGGTGCGGAACTGGCGGCGGATCACGCGGTCCATGGTGGTGGCGTTGCCCTCGATGTCGATGCGTTCGACAAAGACCCGCTCGCCGCGGGTGACCTGGAACTCGATATCCAGTGTCAGATCCTCGTCATTGCGCGTCAACACCGGTTCGATGCGGATGAAACGCAGGCCCATCTGGGTGGCGAGGTTCTCCATCCGGGTGATCTGGTTGTCGATCAGGCGCGGCGAATAGGTCACGCCCGGGCGCAGCCGCAACACGGCATGGAATTGGTCGGGGTCGATATTGGGCAGGTCGGTCGTGGTGGTGATTTCGCCAATGCGGAAGCTCTGGCCTTCACGGATGTTGAAGGTCACGAAATAGGCGTCGCGGGCGCGCGTCAGCTCGGAGGTGGAGCTTTGCACGGTGAAGTCGATATAGCCGCGCTCGCGGTAGAAATCGGTCAGCAGTTGGCGGTCGAACTCGATCCGGTCGGCGACGAAGGTGTCGGAACGGATGAAGGTGCGGAAGAACCCGGCCTGCGTGCTTTCCAGAACCCGGCGCAACCGGCGGTCCGAATAGGCGCGGTTGCCGACGAAGGCGATGCGCTCGGTCTCGGTGACGCGGCCTTCGGTGACCTCGAAGACCAGATCGACGCGGTTTTGGCTGCGCCGGATGATCTGCGGGGTGACGGTCGCGGTCAGGCGGCCCTGCAGGCGGTAGGCTTCAGTGATCTCGGCGGCATCGGCCTCGGCGGTCGCAGGTGAATAGGCGCGGCGCGGCTGCGAGGCCAGCAGCGGCAGCAGATCCTCATCGTCAAGCCGCCGGTTGCCCTCGATATTGATGCGGTTGATGGTCGGGTATTCCTGCACGATGATGACAAGCTGGTTGCCGCGCGGCACGACCTCGACCGTTTCGAACAGGGTCGAGTTCTGCAGCCGCTGAAGCGCATCGTTCAACTGTCCGGCGGTGACGGTTTCGTTGCGCGGGATGCTGGCGAAATTCAGCACCGTTGCCTCGGCGACACGCTGGTTGCCCTGCACATCGAAGGACGTGAAGCGGAAGGTCTGCGCGTCGGCCCCGGACGGGATCAGGAACAGCACCATCAGAAGAACGGCAAAGACGGCGTCCAACCGCAGTCCACGCCTCAGGAATCCTGCAAAACCATCCATCGAATCCGCCCCGTCAGAAATACATCTCTGTTGACCTGCTCTATCGCGCGGGCGAAGGGTTGTCAAAACGCCATTGGCGCAGGGATGGAGGTATTGTGCGACCGTGGCACAAGATATACACGTATCGACAGGAAAACCGGTCAGCCGACCGGAAGGATTTTCAGCAAAATCAGAGGCTCACGAGCCATCCGGCCAGTGTCAGCGCGCCCACGATGGTCACCGGCACCAGCAGGCGGTCGATATTGACCTCCACGAAGAAGCTGAAGGAGCGGTAGCTATGCGTGATCGTTTTCATCGGTCTTGGCCTCGGGTCTGATCTCGAGGGCGCACTGGCCCTTTGCCCGACCATCGCGCCCGAATGCGGCACGAATACGGCACGTTAACGGCTGATTAGCGGAATTTTCCCCTTACGGGCAGAAGAGATCATTGGTCAGTGCAAACAGCATCAGCCCCAGGATCAGCGTCAAGCCGACGGTCATGAAGATGCGCAGCGCCTTGTCCGAGGGCGGACGTCCGGCCACGGCCTCGAAGGCATGGAACAGCAGGTGACCGCCATCCAGAACCGGGATCGGGAAGAGGTTCAGAAGGCCCACGGCGGTGGACAGCACGGCGATGAACCAGAAGAAGGAATCGAGACCCTGGCTGGCCGCCGCCCCGGAGGTTTCGGCAATCCCGATCGGGCCTTGCAGGTTGCAGCTTGAAATCGCGCCGGTGATCATGTGCCACAGGCCCGACAGCGAGGTCTCGATCACGTAGCCCACGGTGGTGACGCCGCGCATCAGCGCCTCGCCAAACCCGACCCTCTCGACCTCGGGGTCGAAGAAAAGCCCCCCCGTGACCCCCATCAGCCAGCGCGTCTCGAAGCCGCCATCGGGCGACGGCAGGTCCATCCGGCGGGGCGCAAGGGTGATGTCCAGCATCTCGCCATCGCGCCAGACGCTCAAGGACAGCTCGGCGCCTTCCGAATTTTCCACCGCCTCGCGCAGCTGGCTGAAGGCATGGACAGTTTCGCCGTCGATCTGCCGGATCACATCGCCCTCGCGCAGGCCCGCATCCATCGCCGCCGAACGCGGCGTGACGCTGCCAATGGCCGGGATCAGCGGAAAGGAGGCTTCGACCTGCATCGCCTCGCCACCCCGAAGGATGTCATAGGTCAGGGTCGCGGCAGGCTCCAGCGTGCGCCCAAGCTCGAACACGTCCGACAGGTCCGCGACCGGCTCACCGGCGATCGCGGTGATCTCGTCGCCCTGTTCCAGCACCGCCATTTCGGCGGGCATCGGGCGGATCTCGCCCACGCGGGGCGCCTCGGACGCCTGGCCCGAGAAGAGCAGCACGGCGGCAAAGATCAGGATCGACAGGATGAAATTGAAGATCGGCCCGGCGGCGACGGTCGCCGCCCGCGCCCAAAGCGGTGCGCCGTGCATGGACCGGCGACGTTCCTGCGCATCGAGCGCATCAATCGCCACCGCATCCTTGCCCGAGGCCGCATCGGCATCGCCAAGGAACTTGACGTAGCCACCGAAGGGAAGTGCCGCGAATTGCCACTTGGTGCCGTGCTTGTCGACCCGGGAGGCCAGAACCGGGCCGAAGCCGAGCGAGAAGACCTCGGCATGGATGCCCGACCAACGCCCGACGATGTAATGGCCGTATTCATGGATCGCGACGATGATCGAGAGGGCCACGACAAAGGCGATGATCGTGAAGGCAATGCCGCCGAATTGCGGGATGAGGTCGGTCACGCGCGTTTCTCCTGTAGCTGGCTGGCCTGCTCGGCTGCTCTTATCCGTGCCAGATGGTCGGTTTGCAGGACGGTGTCCAGTGTCTCTATGGCACCCTCAAGGCGAAATTCGCGCGACATGACGTCAAGCGTGGCCTCGACCAGCGGGGCCATGTCCATGAACCCGATGCTGCCTGCGATGAAGTGATCCAGCGCCACCTCCTTCGCGGCGTTGAAGACGGCACCCGCATGGCCGCCCGCTGCCATCACCTCGCGCGCCAGGCGCAGGGCGGGAAAGCGGGCCGTGTCGGGGGCCTGGAAATCGAGCGTGGCGATCCGGGCCAGGTCGATGCGATCCACCGGCAGCGCGGCGCGGTCGGGCCAGTGCAGCGCATAACCGATGGCATGGCGCATATCGGGCGCGCCCAGATGCGCCATCAGCGCGCCGTCATGAAAGCCCACCAGCGCGTGAATGATGCTTTGCGGATGGATGACGGTGTCGATCTTTTCCGGCACGACGCCGAAATACTCATGCGTTTCAATCAGTTCCAGCGCCTTGTTGAACATCGAGGCGCTGTCGATGGTGATCCGCTGGCCCATCTCCCAATTCGGATGGGCCGAGGCGTCTTGCAATGTCGCATATCGCAACCGTTCCAGCGGCCAGTCGCGCAGGGCGCCGCCCGAGGCGGTGATGATGATGCGCTCGACGGCGGCCATATCCTCGCCCACCAGCGCCTGGAAGACGGCGGAATGTTCGCTGTCCACCGGCAGGATGCGCGCGCCCTGTTCCTTCGCCTTGGCCATCAACAGAGGGCCCGCCGTCACCAGGCTTTCCTTGTTGGCCAGCGCCAGGGTCGTGCCGTGATGCAGCGCCCGGAACCCCGGCGCGAGGCCCGCGGCCCCCACGATGGCCGACATGATCCAGTCGGCGGGCCGGTCGGCGGCCTCCAAAAGCGCCCCTGCCCCGGCGGCGGCGGCGATGCCCGTTCCGGACAGCGCATCGCGCAAGGCAGAGAGGCCGTCTTCATGCGCGGTAACGGCGATCTCGGCGTTGAACTCGCGCGCATCCCTGGCCAGTTGCGCCACGTTGCGCCCGCCGGTCAGGGCCACCACGCGGTAGGCGCCCCGGTCGCGCCGGATCAGGTCCAGCGTGTTCTGCCCGATGGACCCGGTCGCACCGAATATGCTGACCGTCCGCGTCATGCCCAAAGCCCGACGCCCGCCATCACCAGCGTCGCCAGCGCGCCCGCCCCCGCCATGGCGTCGAACCGGTCCAGCACGCCGCCATGACCGGGGATGAGGTCCGAGCTGTCCTTGACCCCCGCCTTTCGCTTGATCGCGCTCTCGACGATGTCACCCATCTGCGCGGCCAGCGCCAGAAGCGGGGCCACGACGAAGACCATCAGCGGCTCATAGCCCAACACGGCCCAGGCCACCGCGACGGCGGCAATCCAGCCCGCGACGGTGCCCGACCAGGTTTTCTTGGGGCTGACGCGGGGCCAGAATTTCGGCCCGCCCAGAATACGCCCGGCGAAATAGCCCGCGATATCCGAGGCCACAACCACCGCGACGACAAAGAGGATGAAGATCAGGCCATGCACCACGCGCAGGTAGAACATGCCGATCACGGCAAAGAGGAAAAGCGCGCCGTAGAGGCAGAAGATCCAGCGGTGTTGCAACGGCACGGTCTGCACCCCCGCCCACAGCGCCACGCCCAGAAAGGGCACGATCCAGGGGGTCAGGTGCAGGTTGTCCAGAAATCCGTAGCCCGAGGCCAGCGCGACGATCTGTGCGGCCAGCACCGCGAAAACGGCCAGCGCGCCAAACCCGCCGGCCTTCTTCGCCACTCGCCCGCCAAGCATCCGGTGCAATTCCCAGATGCCGATGCCACCGATTGCGATGAGGCCCGCCGCCATCGGCAACCCGCCGACATAGATCAGGCCAAAGCCCACCCCCGCCAGCACCAGGCCCGAGATCACGCGCGGGGCCAGGTCGCCCCATTTCGCCGCCGCGTTGCTCATGTGCTGACCGCACCGAACCGTCGGCTACGCTGGCCGAACCGGCCCACGACCTTGGCGAATTCATCGGCGTCGAAATCGGGCCAGAGCGTGTCGATGAACTCATATTCCGCATAGGCCGATTGCCAGAGCAGGAAGTTTGAGATCCGCGCCTCGCCGCTGGTGCGGATCACCAGGTCGGGATCGGGCAGGAAACAGGTATCGAGGTATTTCGGCAGCGTCTCGTCGTCGATCTTGTCCGGGTCCAGCTTGCCGGCGGCCACGTCATGGGCCAGCCGCTGCGTGGCGCGCGCGACCTCGTCCCGGCCGCCGTAATTCAGCGCGATGGTCAGGTGCACGCCGGAGTTCTCCGCTGTCAGCAGCTCCAGGTTGTCCATCAGATCCTGCAACCGCGCGTCCAGCCGCACCCGGTCGCCGATGAAGCGCACACGCACGTTCTTTTCGTGCAACTCCGCCGCCTTGGCCGAGATGAAGCGCTTGAAGAGGCGCATCAGCCCCGCCACCTCGGTCTGGGTGCGTTTCCAGTTCTCGGTCGAAAAGGCAAAGATCGTCAGGTACTTGACGCCGAGCGGCAGGCAGGCCTGGACAATCTCCTGCACGCGCTTGGCGCCCGCGTGATGCCCCACGAGGCGCGGCCGCTTGCGCAGTTGTGCCCACCGGCCATTGCCATCCATGATGATCGCCACATGCCGCGGAGGGGTTGGTGGGTCGTCCTTCGGGGCCATCGGCGCTCCAGTATCGGGATCGGGCTGGTGCTCAGACCTGCATGATCTCTTCTTGCTTGGTGTTCAGGAACTCGTCGACCTTGGCGATATGGGTGTCGGTCAGCTCCTGCACCTCGTCTTCCCACAGTTTCTGATCGTCCTCGGACAGGCCCTGCGCCTTGCCCTTCTTGATCTGGTCCATGCCGTCGCGGCGCACGTTGCGGATCGAGACGCGGGCATGTTCGGCATATTGCGCCGCGACCTTGGCCAGCTGCGCGCGGCGTTCCTCGTTCAACTCGGGGATCGGCAGCATGATGATGGTGCCGTTGAGTTGCGGGTTGATGCCCAGGCCGCTTTCGCGGATCGCCTTTTCGACCTTGCCCACCAGCGACTTGTCCCAGACATTCACCGTGACCATGCGCGGTTCCGGCACGTTGACAGTGCCGACCTGGTTGATCGGCGTCGGGCTGCCATAGGCGTCGACCATCACCGGCTCCAGCATCGAAGCCGAGGCGCGGCCCGTGCGCAGGGATGCGAATTCGGTGCGCAGCGAGGCCAGCGCGCCCTCCATCCGGCGCTGCAAATCGTCCGTATCAAGCATGAAATCGTCTGACATGAGGGTTCATCCTGTGGTGGGGCCGCTTCATGGGCTCTTGCATGGGGGGTATATCGCAACTGGCGGTGAAAACACCAGTGGCGGTTTCGGGGCCCGCGCCGTGCGTCAGCCGGAGACCTTGGTATAGGTCCCCTGCCCCTCCAGGATGCCGCGGAAGCCGCCCGGCTCATCCAGGCTGAAGACCACGATCGGGATGGCGTTCTCGCGCGCCAGCGCAATCGCCGAGGCATCCATCACGCCCAGATGCTTGGCCAGCACCTCGTCATAGGTGACGGTGTCATAGCGCGTGGCGTCGGCATGCTTGGCCGGATCCTTGTCATAGACGCCATCGACCTTGGTGCCCTTGAAGATCGCCTCGCATTTCATCTCGTTGGCGCGCAGCGTGGCGGCGGTGTCGGTGGTGAAATAGGGGTTGCCGGTGCCGGCGGCGAAGATGCAGACGCGCTTCTTCTCAAGGTGGCGCACGGCGCGGCGGCGGATATAGGGCTCCGCGACCTCGTCCATGCGGATGGCGGAAATCACGCGGGTATGGATGTTGAGCCCCTCAAGCGCCGATTGCATCGCCAGCGCGTTCATCACGGTGGCCAGCATGCCCATGTAATCGGCGGTGGTGCGCTCCATCCCCTGCGCCGAGCCTTGCAGCCCGCGGAAGATGTTGCCGCCGCCGATAACCATGCAGATCTCGACGCCCATTTCATGCACCGTCTTGACCTCGCGCGCGATGCGCTCGACCGTGGGCGGATGCAGCCCGTAGCCCAGGTCGCCCATCAACGCCTCGCCCGAGATCTTCAGCATGACGCGGGAATAGGCGGGCTCTGCGGCGGTGTCGGGGGGCATGGGACGCGTCCTGTCTGCTATGTCATGTGAGGGCCTGCTTTGCGGCCTGCGCCAACATGGCCTAAATGACCCACGGGTTCAACGCCCAATCCAGCCCCGGAATTTACATGAAGATCGGCCTGTAGAGCATTGATTGATATAGACACATTATCAAGGGAAGTTCCGATTCTGATCGCCGGACCGACGGCATCAGGCAAATCCGCCCTGGCCCTGGAGATCGCCGAGCGTCAGGGCGGCAGGATCGTCAATGCCGACGCGTTGCAGGTCTATGACGGCTGGCGCATCCTGACCGCGCGCCCGTCCCCCGAGGACGAAGCCCGCGCGACCCATGCGCTCTATGGCCATGTGCCGTTCACCGGCGACTATTCCACCGGCGTGTGGTTGCGCGATGTGCGGCCCCTGCTGACCGGCGGCCTGCGCCCCATCATCCTGGGCGGCACCGGGCTGAACTTCGCGGCGCTGACCGGGGGGCTGGCCGATATTCCCGAGACCCCGCCCGAGATCCGGGCCGAGGCCGAAGCGCTGCCGCTGGCCCAGATGCTGGCCGATCTCGACCGCGGCGACCCCGTCATCGCCGCACGCATCGACCGCGCCAACCCGATGCGGGTGCAGCGCGCCTGGGAGGTTCTGCGCGCCACTGGCAGGCCGCTCTCCGATTGGCAGGCCGACACGCCCGCCCCCGACCTGCCGCTTGCCGCCTGTCAGGCGCTGGTCCTCGACGCACCGCGCGACTGGCTGAATGCCCGGATCGCGCGGCGATTCGACCAGATGTTGCAGCAAGGCGCCCTGGACGAGGCGCGCGCCATCCTGCCCCTGTGGGACAAGGCGCACGGCGCGCGGAAGGCCATTGGCGGGCCGGAGCTCATTGCGCATCTGAAGGGCGAGATGACGCTGGAAGCCGCGCGCGAGGCCGCGATCACCGCCTCGCGTCAATATGCCAAGCGTCAAAGGACATGGTTTCGCGCACGCATGGCCGATTGGCGGCGGATTCCAGCCGACCAAGGGTAATCCAACCAAATTGGAGGTTTAGCGCCTGATATAGGGCCTTTCCTTTCACATTTCGGACCTCTAGCCTCCGCCCATGCCATCCGCCTATGCCGTCACCCCCCTGGCCCGACTGCGCGCACGCGCCGAATGGCGCTATGGCACATTACATTCCAAACCCCATGCGCAGCTTTACTGGTTCACCCGTGGCCAGGGCCGCTTTACCATCGGCGCGGTGACGCGCGGCTACGGGCCGAATACGGCCGTGTTCATCCCCGCCCGCGTGATGATGTCGCTGGATCTGTCCCCGCAGGCGCAGGGCGTGCTGGTGAAACTGCCGATGGACCCGACGCTTGGCCTGCCGGGCAACCCGTTCCATATCCGCGTCGCCACGGTCGAGGCGCAATCGGCGCTGTCGAGCTATTTCGACATGATCGAGCGCGAACTGGCCGGGTTCGAGACCGCGCGCGACCACGCGCTCAGGGCCTGGGGGCTCTTGATCTCGGTCTGGATCGCGCGGCAGCTGGCGCGCCAGGACGGGTCAATTCTGCGTGATCGGACGCATGTGCTGGCCGAGAAATACGCCGCCCTGCTGGAGCAGGATTTCCGCAGCGGCCAGGGCGTATCCGATTATGCCGAGACGCTTGGCGTGACGCCCACGCACCTCTCGCGTGTCTGCCGCGAGGCGGCGGGGCGCGCCGCACTGGCCATCTTGCAGGAGCGCCTGATGCACGAGGCTTGCACCCAATTGGTCGACACGGACAGGCCCGCGCGCGAGATCGCAGAGGAATTGGGCTTTTCCTCGGCGGCCTATTTCACCCGCTCCTTCGCCAATCTGACCGGGCGCACCCCGTCCGAGTTCCGCCGCCTCAGCCCCTCGCAACAGGCCATCAAGGCGGGCTGAGCCAGCGCTGCAATCGCATGCCGTTTTCGGCCCCATCGGCGGGGCGTGTCGCATTCATTCAGTCACCATGTCGCAAACAGGACATTTTTTCCCACCGGGCCTGTTGACGCTGTGCCGGTATTGGTGCGCTAATGCGGGACAGAAATGATGGCAGCCGCCCGCGCGCCCCGCGGGTCAGGACGCCACGCGACAGACCAACACAAGATCGTGTCACAGGGAGACAAGAATGACGCAATCCACCCAAGACCAATTGCAGACGCACCCGGCCGCGGAGATGTATGCCCGGGAATACAAGGACGGTCACCTCGACCGCCGCGAATTCCTGGTCCGGGCCACGGCGCTCGGCGTCAGCGCCGCCGCCGCCTATTCCATGATCGGCATGAGCCCGGCCAACGCCGCCGGACACCGCCAGACCCCGCCGATGGGCGGCACGCTGCGCATCCAGCAGGAAGTGCGTGTCGGCAAGGACCCGCGCACCTATGACTGGTCGCAGATGGGCAACCTGGGCCGGGGCATCACCGAATACCTGGTCGAATACAACCGCGACGGCTCGTTCTCGGGCATCCTGCTGGAAAGCTGGGAAGCCAATGAGGACGCGACCCAATATACGCTGAACGTGCGCCAGGGCATCATGTTCAACAATGGCGACGAGTTCACCGCCGAGGACGTGGCCGCCAACATCCGCGGCTGGTGCGATGCGACGGTCGAGGGCAACTCGATGTCGACGCGGATGGGCATCCTAGTCGATGCCGATACGCAGCAGGCCATCGAGGGCGCGATCGAGGTTGTCGACAGCCACACCGTCCGCCTGAACCTGCCGAGCCCGGACATCACCATCATTCCGGGCATTGCCGACTATCCCGCCGCGATCCAGCATCGCGACTATATCGGCCAAGATCCGCTGGAACATGGCGTCGGCACCGGGGCCTACCGTCTGGCGGCCCATGAGGTCGGTGTTCAGGCCGTTCTGGAGAAGAACCCCGATCACGAATACTGGGGCGAGGCCTATCTGGACCGGATCGAGTTCGTCGACCTTGGCCAGGATCCCGCCGCATGGATGGCCGGCGCCGAATCCGGCGAGCTGGACATGACCTATGAGACCACCGGCGATTTCGTCGACCTCTTTACCTCGATCGGGTTCGAGGTGTCGGAAGTGACCACCGCCGCGACCGTGGTGATCCGGCCCAACCAGAACAACCCGCCCTATGACAACCGGATGGTGCGCCAGGCGCTGCTCAAGGCCGTCGACAACCAGGTTCTTCTGGATCTGGGCATGGCCGGGCGCGGCGAGATGGCGCGCGACTACCATGTGTCGCCGATCCACCCGGAATGGGCCGACGTCCCGGCGATCGAGGTCGACAAGGACGCGGCCTATGCTCTGCTGGAGGAGGCGGGCGAGGCCGATCACGTCTTCGAGGTGATCTCGATCGACGATGGTTACCGGCGCGACACCACCGATGCCTATGCCTCGCAGCTGCGCGATGCGGGCTTTAACGTGGAACGCACCGTGATCCCCGGCTCGACCTTCTGGAACGACTGGACCAACTATCCGCTCAGCTCGACCAACTGGAACCACCGCGAGCTTGGCGTGATGATCCTCAACCTCGCCTACCGAACCGGTGTGCCGTGGAACGAGGCTGCCTTCTCGAACGAGGAGTTCGACAGCCTGCTGGATCAGGCCAACGGCATCCAGGACGCCGATGAACGGCGCGAGGTGATGCGCCGGCTGGAAGAGATCATGCAGGAAGAGGGCGTGGCGACCATTCCTTACTGGCGCTCGCTCTACCGGCATTACCGTCCCGGCGTGATCAATGCCGAGATGCACCCCAAGTTCGAGATCAACCCCCATTACCTGGGGATTGAAGCCTAAGACGTTATGGGCGGCCTTTCGGATGAGAGGCCGCCCTTTTCGACAGCGGCGATGGCACAGGGCAGGCCAGACCGCGCCCCGAACGGTTCATCAAGAAACCGGATCGCTACCTTTCCAACGGCAGCATGAACAACAGGGACAAAAATGGGACTCTTCATTCTTCGCCGCCTCGGCGTGATGCTCCTCACCGCACTTTGCCTGACATTCATCGTGTTCTTCCTGACCAATCTCGGGCCCAACCTCGAGAAACTGGCCAAGACGCAAGGCAATAACCGCATGTCGGATGCGGAAGTGGTCCAATGGCTGGAAAACCGCGGCTACACGCGGCCCCTGGTCGTGCGATACGGCGAATGGCTTGGCGTGGCGCCGGGCTGGACCCGCGTGGCCGCCGATGGCACCGAGACCGGGCGCTGCGTCGACCGGGGCATGACGATCGAGACCGCGCCGACCTTCTGCGGTGTGCTGCAAGGCGATCTGGGGTTCTCGACCGTTTCGGATAACGAGGTCTCGGCCATTGTCGGCGGGCGCCTGGCGCTGACCGGCTGGCTGATGCTCATTGCCTTCTCGGTCATGGTCCCCGCCGCCCTGATCATCGGCATCCTCGCTGGCATGAAGGAGGGGAGCCGAACCGACCGGACCCTCTCGACCATCTCCATCGCCTCGACGGCGACGCCCGAATATGTCTCGGGCGTGATCTTCATCATCCTTCTGGCGTCATCGACCGCGGGGCTGTCGCCCTGGCTGGCCGAGAACGGCTGGATCGAGGGGCGCACGCTGTTCCTGGGCTCATCCCGCTCGGCGATGGAGGATATCACCTTCTGGAACTTCACCCTGCCCGTCCTGACCATCGCGCTCTACGGCATGGGCTATATCGCGCGCATGACGCGGGCCTCGATGGCCGAGGTGATGACGGCGCAATATATCCGCACCGCGCGGCTCAAGGGCGTCAGTTTCCGCAATATCGTGCTGAAACACGCGCTGCGAAACGCGCTGATCGCGCCCTTTACCGTCATCATGCTGCAAATCCCGTGGCTTCTGACCGGTGTGGTGATCGTGGAAACCCTCTTCAACTATAACGGCTTTGGCTGGACCCTGGTGCAGGCGGCATCAAACAACGATATCGAGCTGCTCCTGAGCATCTCCATCGTCGCCGTGATCGTGGTTCTGACGACGCAGCTGATCTCGGATATCGGCTATGTCTACCTGAACCCGCGCATCCGCATATCCTGAAGGAGCAAGAGCTATGGATCCCCTTACCTGGTCCGGGTCGCTTGGCCCCTTCCTCAATCCGCTGATGTTGGGCTGCGTGCTGGTCTTTGTCGCCGCCTTCATCCTCAACATCGTCATGAGCCTGATCGGCATGCGCCAGGCCGAGCCCATCGTGAACGCGGATCACACGATCAGCTACCGACTTGGCGCCCCCGATTACATGCTCCTGGCGATGAAATGGGCGGTCTTCGTCTTCCTGGGTGCCATCATGATCTACATCCTTGGCGGAATCCTGCAGCCGAGCATGGAGGCCAAGGGCATCATCGGCGGGGTCGGCGCGCAATTCCTGCCGGTCTGGATCTCGCTCATCGTGATCTACGCGCTGTCGATCCGGTTCAAGCGCCGCCTTGGCCTCTACGGCAAGCTTTTCGACAACCTCATCGGCATGATCGGGTTCGGCCTGGTGATGTTCTGGGTGCTCACCGCCATCTTCGCGCCGATGATCGCCACGCATGGCCCCATCGACGTGATCTCGGGGCTTCGCAACGACCCGCCCGGCACGCCGGTCAGCGGCGGGCCCGAGGATGCCTTTCCCTATTACCTGCTTGGCGGAGACGCGCTTGGGCGCGATGTGTTCAGCCGCATGGTGGCGGGCGCGCGCGAGGTGTTGACGATTGCACCGCTGGCCACGCTTTTCGCCTTCATGGTGGGGATCACGCTCGGACTGCCGGCGGGCTACCTGGGCAGCCGGCTGGACACGTTCATCACCTTCATCGCCAACATGGTGCTGGCCTTCCCAGTGATCTTGCTCTTCTACCTTCTGGTCACCCCCGAGATCATCGAGGCGGGCGTGCCGGTCTACATGGCCGCCGTCCTCTTCGTGCTGCCGATCGGGTTCCTCTGGGTGCTGCTCTACTCCCGGTTCCGGGCGCAGCCTCATATCATCAAATGGGTGGCGATCCCGCTGGTCCTGCTGCTGACGCTCTTCTACCTCGGGACCGTGTTCCGCTTCGATCCCATCGTGTGGCTGGCCACTTCCTTCATCGGCTATCTCAACCAGGGCAACCCGGTGGGCGAGTGGATGCAGACCACGCGCGACTCCTACGAGCCGCTCATTGGCATCAATATCGACGGCAACCTGCTGATCGTCTTCGTCTCGGTCGTCTTCGTGAACAGCCCCACGGTCTACCGCATCGTCCGGGGCCTGGTGCTCGACATCAAGACGCGCGATTACGTGGCGGCGGCGCAGACCCGTGGCGAGGGGCCGTGGTACATCATGCTGTGGGAGATCCTGCCAAACGCGCGCGGGCCGCTCATCGTCGATTTCTGCCTGCGCATCGGCTACACCACGATCCTTCTGGGAACGCTCGGCTTCTTCGGCCTCGGCGTCGATCCCGAAAGCCCGAACTGGGGCTCGACCATCAACGAGGGGAGGCGCCTCCTGACGGTCTATCCGCACCCGCCCCTGCCGCCCGCGCTGGCGCTGTTGACGATGGTGCTTGGCCTGAACCTGCTGGCCGACGGCCTCCGCGAAGAAAGCCTGAAGGACTGATATCATGAAAGATGACACCTATGACGGCCCGATCCTGGAGATCGACAGCCTCTCGATCAGCTTCTTCACCCGGCTGAGGGAAATCCCGGCGGTGATGGATTTCTCCTGCCGCGTGCGCCCCGGCGAGGCGATGGGGCTGGTCGGCGAATCCGGCTGCGGCAAGTCCACCGTGGCGCTTGGCGTGATGCAGGATCTGGGCGTCAACGGGCGCATTGTCGGCGGCTCGATCAAGTTCAAGGGGCGCGAGTTGAACGACATGTCGCCCACCGAGCTGCGCCATATCCGGGGCCGCGAGATCGCGATGATCTACCAGGAGCCGATGGCCTCGCTCAACCCCGCGATGAAGATCGGCAAGCAGTTGATGGAAGTGCCGATGATCCATGACGGTGTCGGCGAAAAGGAAGCCTATGCGCGCGCCCTTGAGGTCGTCACCGATGTGCGCCTGCCCGACCCCAAGCGGATGCTCGACGCCTATCCGCACCAGCTATCTGGCGGGCAGCAGCAACGGATCGTCATTGCCATGGCGCTGATGGCGAATCCCTCGCTCCTGATCCTGGACGAACCCACCACCGCGCTCGACGTGACGGTCGAGGCCGCCGTGGTGGAACTGGTCAAGGATCTGGGCAAGAAATACGGCACCTCGATGCTGTTCATCTCGCACAACCTTGGCCTCGTGCTGGAAACCTGCGACCGGATCTGCGTGATGTATTCCGGCGAGGCGGTCGAGACCGGCTCCATCGAGGATGTGTTCGACAAGATGCGCCACCCCTATACGCAGGCGCTGTTCCGCTCGATCCCGCTGCCCGGCGCCGACAAGCACTCGCGCCCGCTGGTGGCGATTCCCGGTAACTTCCCCCTGCCCCATGAACGCCCGCCCGGCTGCAATTTCGGGCCGCGCTGCGATTATTTCGAAACCGGGCGCTGCGACGCGCAGGAGATCAAGATGCACAATGTGGAGGGCGACGAACGCCACCGCAGCCGCTGCATCCGCTTCGAGGAGATCGACTGGAACGCGCCGATTGCCGCCTCGATCAAGCAGGAAAAGGCGCCCATCGGCGATGTCGTTCTGAAGGTGGACAACCTCAAGAAATATTACGAGGTCGCCGCCTCGGCGCTGTTTTCCTCGGGCCAGAAAAAGGTGGTCAAGGCCAACGAGACGCTCAGTTTCGAGGCGCGCGAAAGCGAAACCCTGGCCATTGTCGGCGAATCCGGCTGCGGCAAGTCCACGCTGGCCAAGGTGCTGATGGGGCTGGAGACGGCGACCGACGGCCATGTCGTGCTGGATAACCGATCCATCGAGGCGGTCCCGATCGAGGAGAGGGGCACCAAGACCATCTCCTCGATCCAGATGGTGTTCCAGAACCCGTTCGATACGCTGAACCCCTCGATGACCGTGGGCCGGCAGATCATCCGGGCGCTGGAGGTTTTCAAGATCGGCAAGAACGATGCCGAGCGGCGGCAGCGGATGCTGGACCTGCTCGACCTCGTGAAACTGCCCCGCGCCTTCGCCGACCGGATGCCGCGGCAATTGTCGGGCGGCCAGAAACAGCGCGTCGGCATCGCGCGGGCCTTCGCCGGCGGCGCGCGGATCGTGGTGGCGGATGAACCGGTCTCGGCGCTGGACGTGTCGGTGCAGGCCGCCGTGACCGACCTGCTGATGGAGATTCAGCGCAACGAGAAGACGACGTTGCTCTTCATCTCCCACGACCTCTCCATCGTGCGCTACCTGAGCGACCGGGTAATGGTGATGTATCTGGGCCATGTGGTCGAGATCGGCAGCACCGATCAGATCTTCAGCCCGCCCTATCACCCCTATACCGAGGCGCTTCTCTCGGCGGTTCCCATCGCCGACACCTCGGTCAAGAAGCGTCATATCGTGCTGGAGGGCGACATCCCCTCGGCCATGAACCCGCCCCCCGGTTGCCCGTTCCAGACCCGCTGCCGGTGGAAATCGGAAGTGCCGGGGAACCTGTGCGAAACCGAGGTGCCGCCGATGAAGACGCTGGCCACGGGCCATCAGAGCAAGTGCCACCTGTCCGACGAGGTGCTGGCACGGATGGAGCCGGTGATCGAGATGCCGGGCGCCGAACTGGCTGCCCCGGCGGTGGAGAACAAGGCAGAGGCGTGAGGCGCTTTAACGTCGGGTTCCATCACACTGGATAAAAAAGAAAAAGGGGAAGCCAAGGCTTCCCCAGTTTCGCTGTTCAGGCTCACTTATATATACTGCCCGTGTTTTCTGCCTGCGGCCTGAACCGCGTCAGGGGCGAGCGCACCCGCCCCGTGTCTCAGACACCGCGCCGGGGCAATGGCGCGGAACCCGACCTCTTGATGCGGGCGGAAACTCTTTGAAGAGTTTCCGCAGTCCCTTCGAAGGGACTGCGTCCCGCTCAGCTACACCCCGACGTCCCGCCGCAGGTGTTGCATTTCATGCAGGTGCCGTTGCGCACCAGCGTGTAGTTGCCGCATTCGCCGCAGGCCTCGCCCTCGTAGCCCTGCATCTTGGCCTTGACCCGCGCATCCATCGGGGCCGCCGTGCTGGTCATGACCACCGTGTTGGTCGCCACTTCGGGCACAAGCGTTTCCAGCGTCGCCACCGGATCGCCGCCCGGATCCAGCGCGGTGATGCCCGCGGCGCCGCCCTGCAACACGACCAGTTCCTGCGGCACCCGCTTGCGCAGATACCCGGTCGAGCTGATCTGGCGCAGCACGTCGATGGGCGATGCGGCGCGGCTTTGCGGCACTTCCTCGAAATTGCGCACGCCTTCCTCGGCCCCGCGCCCCAGATCGTCGAAGCTGGCCCCTTCCGGCTTCACATGCGCCAGGTCCGTGCGGTCGAGATAGGAGACCGCCAGTTCGCGGAAGATGTAGTCCAGGATCGAGGTCGCGTTCTTGATCGAGTCGTTGCCCTGCACCATGCCGGCGGGTTCAAACTTGGTGAAGGTGAAGGCGTCGACGAATTCCTCCAGCGGCACGCCATATTGCAGGCCGACACTAACCGCGATGGCGAAATTGTTCATCATCGCGCGGAAGCCCGCACCTTCCTTGTGCATGTCGATGAAGATCTCACCCAACTGGCCGTCCTCATATTCGCCGGTGCGCAGGTAGACCTTGTGCCCGCCGACAATCGCTTTCTGGGTATAGCCCTTGCGGCGCTCCGGCAGTTTCTCGCGATGTGCCTTGATGACCTCCTTGATCACGATCTTCTCGACGATCTTCTCGGCCAGCACCTGCGCGCGCTCCATCGTGGTGCCGCTTTCCAGCACCTCCGCCGCCTCATCGTCATCCTCGACCAGGCTCGCGGCCAGAGGCTGCGACAGTTTCGAGCCGTCGCGGTAGAGCGCGTTGGCCTTGACGCCGAGGGACCAGCTGAGCTCATAGGCCTTCTGGCAATCCTCGATCGTGGCGTCATTGGGCATGTTGATCGTCTTGGAGATCGCGCCGGAAATGAAGCTCTGCGCCGCCGCCATCATCTTGATGTGGCTGTCGACGGAAAGGAACCGCTTGCCCTTCTTGCCGCAGGGGTTGGCGCAGTCGAAAATGCTGTAATGCTCCGCCTTCAGATGCGGCGCGTTCTCCAAGGTCATGGTCCCGCAGACATGATCATTCGCGGCCTCGATATCGGCACGGCTGAAGCCCAAATGGCGCAGCAGATCAAAGGTGGGATCGTTCAGTTTCGCCGCCGGAATGCCGAGCGTTCCGGTGCAGAACTCCTCGCCCAGGGTCCACTGATTGAAGACAAAGCGGATGTCGAAGGCGGACGGCAGCGCGGCTTCGATCTTCTCCATCTCGCCCGGTCCGAAACCGTGGCCTTTCAGCGATGTGTGGTTGATCACCGGCGCATTGCCGAGCGTGCCGTGGCCCACGGCGTGGGAGGTGATCTCCTCGATCTGGCTCGGCGAATAGCCGAGGTTTTCCAGCGCGCCGGGGACGGCCCGGTTGATGATCTTGAAATAGCCGCCGCCCGCCAGTTTCTTGAACTTGACCAGGGCGAAATCGGGCTCGATCCCCGTGGTGTCGCAATCCATCACCAGCCCGATCGTGCCGGTGGGGGCGATCACGCTGACCTGCGCGTTGCGGTAGCCGTGGGTTTCGCCCAGTTCCAGCGCCTCGTCCCAGGCCTGCTGCGCCAGGGCGATCAGCGTCTGGTCGGGACAGCTTGCGTGGTCCAGCGGCACCGGCTTGACGGCGAGGTCTTCATAGCCATCCGTCGCCCCCTTGGAGGCAAGACGGTGGTTGCGCATCACCCGCAGCATGTGGTCGCGGTTGCGCTCGAACCCGGCAAAGGGCCCAAGCTCCCCCGCGATCTCGGCCGAGGTGGCGTAGGACACGCCGGTCATGATCGCGGTCAGCGCACCGCAAAGCGCGCGGCCCTCGTCCGAGTCGTAGCCGTAGCCCATCGTCATGAGGAGGCCGCCGATATTGGCATAGCCAAGCCCGAGCGTGCGGAAATCATAGGAGAGCTGCGCGATTTCCTTGGACGGGAATTGCGCCATCATCACCGAGATTTCCAGCGTCAGCGTCCAGAGGCGCGTGGCGTGCATGTATTCCTCGGCATCGAACACGCCATCCTTGAGGAAGGTGAGCAGGTTCATCGAGGCCAGGTTACAGGCCGTGTCATCGAGGAACATGTATTCCGAGCACGGGTTGGAGCCGCGGATCTCGCCATCCGCCGGGCAGGTGTGCCAGGCATTGACGGTGTCGTGGAACTGGATACCGGGATCGGCACAGGCCCAGGCCGCATGGCCGACCTTCTCCCACAGGTCGCGGGCCTTGACGCTCCTGGACACCGAGCCATCGGTGCGGTTGATCAGATCCCACATCTCATCGTTTTCGACGGCGCGCAGGAAGGCATCGGTGACGCGGATCGAGTTGTTGGAGTTCTGGCCGGAGACCGAGTTATAGGCCTCGGAGTCCCAATCCGTGTCATAGGTCGGAAACTCGATGCTGGTATGGCCCTGCCGGGCGTAATCCAGCACGCGCTTGATATAGGTCTCGGGGATCGCCAGCTTCTTGGCCTCGCGGATCGCCGTTTTCAGGCTCTCGTTCCTGGCCGGATCGGCGGCGTCCTCCATCAGCCCGTCCCACGAACTGATGGCCGCGAAGATCGCGTTCAGCATCTTCTCGTGCATCTTGGAGCCGGCCACGATCGAGGCGACCTTCTGCTCCTCCAGCACCTTCCAGTTGATGAATTCCTCGATATCGGGGTGGTCGGCATCGACGATGACCATCTTGGCCGCGCGCCGCGTGGTGCCGCCTGACTTGATCGCGCCCGCCGCCCGGTCGCCGATCTTGAGAAAGCCCATGAGGCCGGAGGATTTGCCGCCGCCCGACAGTTTCTCGCCCTCGCCGCGCAGGTGGCTGAAATTGGTGCCGGTGCCCGAGCCGTATTTAAAGAGGCGTGCTTCGCGCACCCACAGATCCATGATCCCGCCCTCGTTCACCAGGTCGTCCTGTACCCCCTGGATAAAGCAGGCATGGGGCTGTGGGTGCTCGTAGCTGCTGCTCGATTTGGTCAGCTTGCCGGTCTTGTAATCAACATAATGATGGCCCTGCGCGGGGCCGTCGATGCCGTAGGCCCAATGCAGGCCGGTGTTGAACCACTGGGGAGAGTTCGGGGCCGCCATCTGGCGGGCCAGCATCATCTGCATCTCGTCGAAATAGGCGCGGGCATCGGATTCGTCGGTGAAGTAGCCGCCCTTCCAGCCCCAGTAGCACCAGGCCCCCGCCAGACGGCGCAAGACCTGCTTGGCGCTGGTTTCGCCGCCGTAGCGCTCTTCCTTGGTCAGATCGGCCATCGCCGCCTCATCGGGGACCGAGCGCCACAGGAAGGAGGGCACGCCCTTTTCCTTGACCGGCTTCAGGATCGCCGCGACACCTGCCTTGCGGAAATATTTCTGCGCCAGCACGTCCGAGGCCACCTGGCTCCAGCCGACGGGCACTTCCAGCTCATCGAGCTTGAACACAGCCGTGCCATCCGGGTTGCGAATCTCCGAGGACTTCAGGGTGAATTCCAGCCCTGCATAGGTCTCCGCATCTGCCGATGTGAATCTGCGTTCGATCTTCATGAGTGGTCCCTGCCCAAAATTATCCCAACCCCTGCCAGCACCACTGCGCGAGGGCGTCAGGTCGTCCAATGTCATGCAAAGCTTCCTCGCGCCCCGGCAGGTCTTGCGACAGGCCGGTCGGACATGCGATGGCACATCCCATGCGATGAGGAAGTCATCTGCCCCAGTTCTGGCCCGATCCACTATATGTAGTGTTGATCCGGCCAGTCCCTACAACCTGATGCAATTCGGGTCGGTGCGTCAACGGATTTTTTACCGCTTTCGGCTCCGATTATGACTTGCAATGTGACCGATCCACGGGCCGCCGCCGCCTGCAACGATTCATCCCCAGGCCGCTGGACAGGAATTTCTGTTGAAACGTGGCAAGTTTAGCAGGCGTTGTTGCGAAGTGTTAACCTTTGGCAACCGCGCGCGCGCCTGAATCCGGTGGGGGGATTAAATCTTGTGGATAATCCTCGCACGTGACCCGAATGACACAAGATGTGGTGTGCGGCGCCCGGCCCTGCCCCGGACTCAGAGCTTTTTCAGCAGCACCGCCAGCCAGAGCATCGCCTGCCCGACCCGGCCCTGCCGCCAGAGCCCGAGCCCGGCGAATCCGCGCAGACGCGACAGAAGCCCCGCGCGCCGCATGTCCACGAACGCGGCCAGCAGCCTCTGGTTCTCCTCGGTCAGGCGGTGGCGCGAGGCGTCCAGCGCGCGGATATTGGCATCGACCCAAGCCTTGAGATCGCCGCGCCAGACCTGTTTCAACCGCGCCTTGATCGCCTTGCGCCCGCGATTGGTGCCGAAGATGTTGCCGCCATGCTGCCGGTAGAGCAGCGTCGGGCGATTGTCGCGCAGCACCGTGCCGCCCGCGCCCGAAATCAGCTGGTAGAGCCACCAATCGTGCATGTAAGGCCCACCCACCGCCATCGCCTCGCCCGCCGCGTCGCGCGCCATTTCCCAGGCGGGCCGGTTGAGCAGCATGGTATTGCCGCCCGCGATGCTCTGGACCAGCGCATTGCGGAAGGCGGGCGGGTGCGGAAATGTCGGCGAGCGGCGGGGATTGGTCAGATCCTCCTCGACGATCCAGGTCGCGGACCCATAAAGCGCGGGCCGGTCGGCGGGCACGGACGCCAGCGCCGCGATGCCATGCGCCAGCCGCTCGGGCAGCCACACGTCGTCCTGGTCGGAAAAAGCCACGTAGTCGGGCTCGCCCTCGATCCCCACCAGGGCGGACAGGAAATTCATCGTGCCGCCTGCACGCGGACCGGCCATCACGCGCACCGGGTGCGTGGCCGCAAACTCCGCGATCACCTTGTCGCTGTCATCGGTGGAGCCATCGTCGCTGATCACGAGATCCCAGTCGCGATGGGTCTGGCCCGCGAAGCTTTCCATCTGCGCGGCCAGGAATTCGGCCCCGTCATAGACCGCCATCACAATGGTCACGTGTTCGGTCACGGGGGAAATCGCCCTTGTTCAGTCAGGTCCGGGGACTATCAGAGATCGGCGCGACAGGTAAAGCGCGAGGGGCAGCCGGGGGCCGGGGAAATGGTCGGGGAGGCGAGATTCGAACTCACGACCTTCTGTACCCAAAACAGACGCGCTACCAGGCTGCGCTACACCCCGACTCGAGGCCCCCTCCTAGCGCGGGTCACGCGCCGATGGAAGCCCGATTATTCGCAGGGCCAGGCGGCCAGATCCTGATCGACATCGGGGTGGCGCAGCACGTCGCCCTCGCTGATGCCGATCTGCCGGGCCAGCCCGCCATTGATCTCCAGCACATATTGGATGTCGGTGCCGCCGGGGATCGGCGTGCGGTCAAGCGGCACGGCATTTTCATGCACGCGGGTCACGGTGCCGGTGGCGTCGAGAAACAGCATGTCCAGCGGGATAAGCGTGTTCTCCATCCAGAACGAGACCCGCTGCGGGCTGTCATAGACAAAGAGCATCCCCGCCGACAGGGCCATCTCCTCGCGGTTCATCAGGCCGATGGCGCGTTCCTCGGGATCGTCGGCCACCTCGACGCGGAACCGCGCCGTACCCCAATCGCCGCGCAATTCCACCCGGCCCGGCGCGCAGGCCGCCTGGACCTGGCCCGCCATGACAAGGGCCACCACGAGGGACAGCCCCCCCAAGCGCAAACTCCGCATCCTAATCCTCCTGAACGTAATCCCAACTGCGCACTTCGCCCGCCATCTTGCCCCGCGGCCCGTCGACGACGCGGATCGCCACCGCCTCGCCGGGTTGCAGGTCCGACAGGCCGAACCGGCGCAGCACCTCGACATGCACAAAGACATCTTCGGCGTTGCCGAAGACATTTGCAAACCCGAATCCCTTGGCCTTGTCGAACCACTTCACCCGCGCCGCGACAAAGGGCACGTCCTCGGGGATCTCGACACCCGGGCCAAGCTCCTCGTCGACATCCACAGCTTCGGGCGGGGCGATCGAGATCACCTCCTGCGCCTGCGCGCCCCGTTCCGTCTGCTGCACAATGACCTCGATCCGGGCCTGGTCCGCGACCGAGCCCTGACCGAAATTGCGCAACACGTTGGCGTGCAGCAGGATATCCGGCCCACCCTCATCCGCGACGATGAACCCGAAACCCTTGGAAATATCAAACCATTTAACAGTACCCGCAATCATCGCGCCCTTCGGACGCTCTTCATCCGCCATGGTCTCCCAACCTTATTTTGCGGTTCAATGACAGATCTGTGCCTAGAGCCGTAACTTGACGGTTAGTTTGCAACTTCGCAAGAATAAAAAGGTAGTGAAAAACAATACTTTGTGGCTAGAATTACAGGTTTTGCGCCGGTGCGGCAGGCAATCCCGCCCGCGATCTCAGGGGTTCAGGCGGGAAATCGCCCACGGGTCGGAGGCGTCCGCCCTGGTCCAGCGGAACCTGTCATGCAGACGAAAGGCCCCGTCGGCCCAGAACTCGATCTCGACCGGGGTCAGGCGGAACCCGCCCCAGTAGGGGGGCCGTTCGGGATGCGTGCCCTTCTGCGCCGTGACCTTCGCCACCTCTGCCATCAGCGCCGCGCGCGAGGACAAGGGTTGCGACTGGTCCGAGGCCCAGGCCCCGAGGCGGCTTTTCAGCGACCGGCTCTGGTAATAGGCGTCGGCCTGCGGGCCATCCTCGCGGGTGACGGTGCCGCGCACCCGCAATTGGCGGCGCAGCGATTTCCAGTGGCAGACAAAGGCGGCCTTGCCGGTGGCCTCGACCTCGCGCGCCTTGGCCGAGCCGTAATTGGTATAGAAGACAAAGGCGCCGGCCTCGATCTCCTTCAGCAGCACCATGCGCGCATTGGGCAGCCCGTCCGCATCCACCGTGGCCAGCGCGATGGCGTTGGGGTCATTCGGCTCACTCGCCTCGGCCTGCGCCAGCCAGTCCCGCGCGATGGCAAAGGGGTCGTCCCCGGCAAAGATGCCCGTTCTGTCGCTCATGTCCCGCCTCGCCTGATGATCGCCGCGATGCGCAGGCTATCCGCCGCTTTCTCCCTCCGCAACCGCGCGTCTTGATGCAACCGCGCCAATGGCCTAAACGAACGCAAGTGTTAATAAACAGAAAAAACACCAAAGGGACGCGCGATGGGGTTGATGACGGGAAAACGCGGGCTGATCATGGGGCTCGCCAATGACAAATCCATCGCCTGGGGCATCGCGAAAGCCTGCGCCGACCAGGGCGCGGAACTGGCCTTTTCCTACCAGGGCGAACAGTTGCTGAAACGGGTCAAACCGCTGGCCGCCCAGATCGGGTCGGACCTGATGATCCCCTGCGACGTGACGGATACCGCGTCGATGGATGCCCTGTTCGAGACACTGAAAGAGAAATGGGGCAGCATTGACTTCGTCGTTCATGCCATTGGTTTCTCGGATAAATCCGAGTTGCGCGGGCGCTATGTCGATACCTCGTCGGACAACTTCAAGATGACGATGGACATCTCCGTCTACTCCTTCACCGCCGTCTGCCGCCGCGCCGCCGCGATGATGGAGCCGGGCGGATCGCTGCTGACGCTGACCTATTACGGGGCCGAGCAGGTCATGCCGCATTACAACGTGATGGGCGTGGCCAAGGCCGCGCTCGAGGCCTCGGTCAAGTATATCGCCGAGGATCTGGGCAAGGACGGCATCCGCTGCAACGCCATTTCGGCCGGGCCGATCAAGACGCTGGCGGCCTCGGGCATCGGCGATTTCCGCTACATCATGAAATGGAACGAGCTGAATTCCCCCCTGCGCCGCAACGTCACGCAGGAGGAGGTCGGCAAATCGGCGGTCTACCTGCTCTCCGATCTCGGCTCGGGCACCACCGGCGAGACGCTGCATGTGGACGCAGGCTATCACGTGGTCGGCATGAAGGCGATCGACGCGCCCGACATGACCCTGGACAAGAAAGAGGGCTGAGCGCGATGAGCACACAACTGCCGCATGAAAAGGGGTTCCACATCTCCTGGGACCAGATCCACCGCGACAGCCGCGCGCTGGCCTGGCGGCTGGACCGGCGCGGACCGGGCGAGGATGGCGCGTGGAAGGCCGTGGTGGCGATCACCCGTGGCGGTATGGCGCCTGCGATGATCATCGCGCGCGAGCTGGACATCCGCACTGTCGATACCGTCTCGATCAAGTCCTATGACCACCAGACGCAGAGCGAGCCCGTGGTGCTGTCGAAGCCCGACCCCGACATGGTGGGCGACGGCACCGGGGTCCTGGTCATCGACGACCTTGTCGATAGCGGCAAGACGCTGGAAGTGGTGCGCAGGATGCTGCCGCAGGCGCATTTCGCCACCGTCTATGCCAAGCCCAAGGGCGAGCCGATGGTCGATACCTTCATCACCGGGGTCAGCCAGGATACCTGGATCTTCTTCCCCTGGGACATGGCGCTGCAATATGTGAAGCCCTATAGCGGCAAGGACGACTGAGGCCGCGGTCTTGCGTGGTGGCACTCAGACTGTTAGTGTGAAATAGTTCATTTCAGATGAGCTCGGGTTTTCTTAACGCTTTCAAGAGGAGGCCGCCATGCCGACGATCGATTCAACCAACCGCGACACTCATGATTTCTTGACCGGCGCGAATACCGGCGTACGCTATAACGGCATGTCCAGCGTCGGCGCAGATACGCATCAACAGCCCACAGGCCCGCAACCTTTCATCGGCAACCCGGATATCGGCGGCGGCCAGGGGGTATCCTTGCCCAACATCGACTCGCCGCTCCTAATGCGCATCGTGACCGGCGCTATCTTGGTGGAAGGGGTCGAGTTTGCGGCAATGCTGGTCGGCGACGCCCTGACGCAGCGCCTGACTTTTCTGATTGCGGTTCTCTGCGGAGTCGCGGCCCTGGCCTATGGCTACGGGGTCGGGGTGCCTGCGGCCATGCAGCTGCAATTTGGCTATGCCGAGGCCACTCTCGCCCTTGCCGGTTTCGCCCTGCCCTACGCGCTACTTGGCACTCTCTTTGCCTTATGTACGATCCTGACGACAGTGCTGACGGCTGCGCTGACCCTGACGCTGAACCTCCTGCGCATGGCTGTCGGGCTGGCCGTCCTGGCCGCCGTTGGTTACGCGATCTACTACGTCCTGCTGCAAGCATAACGGCTTCATCGCGCCGAGAGGGCATCCTCCAACACCCCGCGCACAGCCTCACGCGGGACATCCGCCGTCACGAAGGCATCCCCAATCCCGCGTGCAAGGATGAAGCGCAATTGCCCGTCCAGCACCTTCTTGTCCTGCGCCATCAGTGCCAGCAGACCGTCGGCGTCGGGCAGGTCGCCCTCGATATCCGCAATGTCGCGCTTCATGCCCATGTCGGCGAGATGCGCGCGCACCCGGCTCGGATCTTCCTGCGAACACAGGCCCAACCGCGCCGAGAGTTCAAACGCCAGCGCGCAGCCGATCGCCACGCCCTCGCCATGCAGCAGACGGTCGGAATAGCCCGTCGCAGCCTCCAGCGCGTGACAGAAGGTGTGGCCGAGGTTGAGCAGCGCGCGGTCGCCCTGCTCGGTCTCGTCGCGCACGACAATATCGGCCTTCATCTGCACCGAGCGGCGCACCGCCTCCAGCCGCAAAGCCTCGTCGCCCTTGGCCAGCGCGGGGCCGTTTTCCTCCAGCCATTCAAAGAAATCCGCATCGCCAAGCAGCCCGTATTTCGCCACCTCGCCATAGCCCGCCCGGAAATCGCGGGGGCTCAGCGTGCCGAGCACACCGATATCGGCCAGCACCAGCGCGGGCTGGTGGAAGGCTCCGATCAGGTTCTTGCCAAGGGGTGAGTTGATCCCGGTCTTGCCGCCGACCGAGCTGTCGACCTGCGCCAGAAGGCTGGTGGGCAGTTGCACAAAGCGCACGCCCCGGCGCAGGATGGCCGCCGCGAAGCCGACCAGATCGCCGATCACGCCGCCGCCGAAGGCCACCACGACATCGCGCCGTTCGGCCTGTTTTTTCAGCAGCCATTCAACCACTTGCGTCAGATGCGGCCAGTTTTTCGTGGCCTCGCCGGGCGGCAGGGTCAGCACCTCCGCCGCGATCCCCCTCGCCCTCAGCCCCGCCTTCAGCGCCTCCAGATGCAGCCCCGCCACGCGGCTCTCGGTCACCACGAAGACGCGGGGGCGGTGCAATAGCGGCGCGATCTCGGCCCCGGCGCGGTCCAGCAGCCCGGACCCGATCCGCACCTCATAGGCGCGCGCGCCCAAGGGGACATGCACGATGGCGCCGCTCATCGCGCCACCTCCACCACGCCCGCGCCCGTGAGGCTTTTCAGAACCGCCTCCGTGGTCTGGTCGATCGACCAATGCGCCCGCGTCTCGACCGTGATCGCGGCCTGTTCATAGGCGGGCGTGCGCGCGACGAGAAGCTCCGCCAATGTGGCGCGCGGATCGTCGGTGCGCAAAAGCGGCCTCGTGTCCTTGTGGCGCACACGGGTCCACAGAAGCTCCAGATCGGCCTTGAGCCAGACAGACACCGCCCGTTCCGCGATCATCGCCCGGTTCTCGGCGCTCAACCATGCGCCGCCGCCGGTGGACAGCACGCAAGGCGGCCCGTCCAGCAGGCGCGCGATGATCCGGGCTTCCTTCTCGCGGAAGAAATCCTCGCCGTAGCGCTCGAATATCTCGGAAATCTCGAACTTGGAGGCGGCGACGATCTCGGCATCGGAATCCTCGAACGCCACGCCCAACCGCGCGGCGAGCGCACGGCCGATGGCGGTCTTTCCGGCCCCCATCATGCCGACCATGACCACAGTGCGCGTCAGTTGCAAACCCGGCTCCGGCACTCTTTCGCCCAATCCCAAAAAATTCTTCCCCGCACTGGCGCAATCCCCTTCCAGATGGCTTATAGTGAATCAAAAGCGGCGGCAAACGCCGAAAACAGGCAGGCTGGGAAAGAATGATAGGGCGTCTCTTCAAACTCCTCTTTATATTGGCGGTTCTCGCGGGCATCGGGCTGGTGGCCTATGCCTATTCGGGCATGATGCAGCCCCCCACGCGCGAGATCACGCGCCCGGTAGATCTGAATGTGGATTAGACCCGCCTGTATCGCCCTTGCGCTGGCCGGACCGGCGCTCGCGCAGGAGGAGACGGGCACGCCGCCCGACTGGCTGTCGGAAACCATCCTGTCGCCGCATGGCGATATCGCCACCTCGGCCACGCCCGAGGAAATCACCGTCATGCCCATCGGCGCGGTGCAACTGGATGCCGTGGGCCTGTTGACGCCCAGGCAGACGGGGCTGCCCGCCGATCTCTGGGGCGGTTCCTCATCCGCGACGCTGGCCAGTCTCTTTCGCGCGCAACCCTATGAGGGGCTGCCCGCGATCCAGTCGATGACGATGATGCTGGCGCTGGCCGAGGTGAACCCGCCCGAGGATGCGGCGCCTGACTCCGAGCTGTTCCTGGCCCGGCTCGACCTGCTCCTGGAACGTGGCGCGATCGAGCCTGCGCGGTCGCTGATGGAGCGCGCCGGGCCGACCGCGCCGCAGGTGTTCCGCCGCTGGTTCGACGTGAGCCTCCTGGCCGGACAGCCCGACCGCGCCTGTGCCGCGATGCGCGCCAATCCCGATATCGCGCCCTCCTTTCCCGCGCGCATCTTCTGCCTTGCGCGCAACGGTGACTGGCCCGCCGCCGCCCTGACGCTGGAAACCGGCGAGGCGCTTGGCTTCATCTCCCGGGACGAGGGCGATCTGATCGCCCGCTTCCTCGACCCAGAACTCTTCGAAGGCGAGCCACCGCTGCCGCACGACCCGGTGCCCTCGCCGCTGCATTACGAGATGCGCGCCGCCATCGGCGAACGCCAGGGGGCCGCCACCCTGCCGCTGGCCTTCGCGCATTCCGACCTCACGGCCACCGCGGGCTGGCGCGCGCAGCTTGACGCCGCCGAACGGCTGGCGCGCTCGGGCGCGATCACGCCCGACCAGTGGCAGGTGATCTATACTTCCCGCGTGCCGTCGGCCTCGGGCGGGGTCTGGGACCGGGTCGATGCGTTGCAGGAGTTTGACGTGGCGATGCTGGCCCAGGATCCGGGCGAGGTCGCCCGCCTGCTGCCGACGGTTTGGCGCGCCATGGACGAGGCGCGGCTGGAAGTGCCCTTTGCCGAGGTCTATGCCGAGCGGCTGATGCGCCTGCCGCTGACCGGCGAGACCGCCGAACTGGCCCGGCTCATCGCGCTTCTGTCGGAAAACTATGAACGCGCGGCGCAGCTTTCGGTGCCGCAGACGGATCGCGAACGCTTTCTCTTTGCCATTGCCCGCGGGCAGGCCCCGGAGGTGACGTTGCGCGGCGCGATGGCGGATATGATCGCGGCGGCCTTCGCGGCCCCCGTGGTCCCCGACCGCTACGCCCGCCTGGTCGAGGAGGACCGCATCGGCGAGGCGATCCTGCGCGCGGCGCTGGTGCTCAGCCGGGGCGATGGCGACATGGACGACATGCGCGATGCGCTGCAACTCCTGCGCGCCATGGGGATGGAGGGCACCGCGCGCCGCGCCGCCCTGCAACTGATGATCCTGGAGCGGCGCGGATGACCAGCTGGATCTCGCCCTTCCTGGAGGCGCAGGCGGCCGAGTTGAACGCGGCCGAGAACACGCTCTTGGCCTATGGCCGCGACCTGATGGATGTCGAGGGCTGGCTGGCGGATCAGGGCAAGGGCTTCGACACCGCCACGCGCGGCGATATCGAAGACTACCTGATCCATCTCGACGCGCAGGGCATGGCGAAATCGACCCGCGCCCGCAAGCTTTCGGCGATCAAGCAGCTTTACCGCTTCGCCTATGAGGAAGGGCTGCGCGGCGACAACCCGGCGCTTCAGATCAAGGGGCCGGGGCGCGACCGGGCGCTGCCGAAAACGCTGAGCATGGCTGAGGTCGACCGCCTGCTGGAGGCCGCCGAGACCCATGGCCGCAGTGCCGGGGACCGGTTGCGCAACACCTGCCTGATGCAGGTGCTCTACGCGACGGGAATGCGGGTGAGCGAGCTTGTCTTCCTGCCCGTTTCCGCCGCGCGGGGCGATCCGCAACTCCTGCTGATCCGGGGCAAGGGCGGCAAGGAACGCATGGTGCCGCTCTCGCCCCCGGCGCGTGCGGCGCTGGCCGCATGGCTTGCCAATCGCGACAGGACCGAGGAGGTTGCGCGCGTGGAAACCGGCGCGCCGCCTTCGCGCTTCCTCTTTCCCTCGCGCGGCAAGTCCGGCCACCTGACGCGGGTGCGGTTCTTTACCCTGATCAAGGAGATCGCGGTTGCCGCCGGGATCTCGCCCGCGACCGTCACGCCGCACACGCTGCGCCATGCCTTCGCCACCCATCTCCTGGAAAACGGCGCCGACCTGCGCGCCATCCAGACGCTTCTGGGTCACGCCGATATCGCCACCACCGAGATCTATACCCATGTGCTGGATGAACGTCTGAAATCGCTGGTGCTGGAACGCCATCCGCTGGCCGAGGACTGACCGGCGCATTTGCCAAAGACTTGCCGTAATGTAGCTGTAACGTAAGGCAAACGACCCGCGTCGGCGGGCACTTTCGGGATGGGCAGCGTCATTTCTGAACCCTTGGCAGATATCACCGCGCGTCACTGGGACGCGATCGTGATCGGCACCGGCATCGGTGGCGGCACGGCTGGCCGCGCGCTGGCCGAGGCGGGGCTGTCGGTGCTCTTCGTCGAGAAAGGCCGCGAGGGGCTGCGGGCCGAGGAAACCGGGCTGGATCAGGGGATATTCGATCCCGTCGCGCGCGCGGTGCGCGGGCTCTGGCCCGATCCGATCCTGGCCGAGGTGAACGGCACGCGGCAGGAGATGTTCGCGCCGCTTGGCGCGGGTGTCGGGGGGTCTTCCGTCTTCTACGCGGCGACGCTGGAACGCCCCGAGCCGCATGACCTGGATGACAGCGAAGACCGCCCGCATCCGACCGGCGGCTGGCCGGTGAGTTTCGCCGAAATGCAGCCCTGGTTCGACAAGGCGACGGCGCTCTATGCTCTGCATGGCGACCCCGATCCCCTCTCGGACCAGCCCAATCCCGCGCTTTCCGCGCCGCCGCCCGCCCAACCCGGCGATGCCATGATCATGGAGAGGTTGCGCGCCAACGGGTTGCATCCCTACCGGCTGCACACGGCCTTGAAATACCTCGACAATTGCGCCGAATGCCTCGGCCGAAAATGCCCGCGCGCCTGCAAGATGGATGGCCGCTCCGCCGGGGTGGAACCGGCGCTGTCCACCGGCAACACAACGCTTCTGACCGGCTGCGACGTAACGCGACTGGACCGCGACGGGCCCAACGTGACACAGGTAATTGCGCGCAAGGGGGGCGAGACGCTCACCCTCACCGCCCGCCATGTCGTGCTGGCAGCCGGTGCGCTGTCCTCGCCGCGCCTGTTGCTGGCCTCGGCGTCTGAGTCTGACCCGACCGGCATCGGCAACGCGCATGACCTCGTGGGCCGCAACCTGATGTTCCACCTCAACGAGATCTTCGCGCTCTGGCCGGGGCGCGCGGCGGGCTTTACCGGACCGTCGAAATCCGTCGGCTTCCGTGACCTCTATTTCAAGGACGCTCAACGGCTTGGCATGGTGCAGGCGATGGGGATGGATGTGGGCTATGGCGAGATCGTGCATCACTTGCGCGGGCGGGTCGCGCGCTCCTGGCTCCGGCATATCCCCGGCGCCAGGGACGCCACCCGCATCCCGGCGGCGATCGGCGCGAAGCTGATGGGCCAGGCCAAGGTTTTCGTCGGCCTGTTGGAAGACCTGCCCTATGCGGAAAACCGCGTCACGGATGAGGAAGGCCGCATCGCCCTCACCTACCGCATCGCGCCCGAGCTTCTGGCCCGCCGCCGCGCCTTCCGCCGTCTTATCCGCCGCGCCTTCAAGGGCCAGCGCACCGCCTTCCTGACCCACGCGCCCGAGCCCAATTTCGGCCATCCCTGCGGCACGCTCGCCATGGGCACGGACCCCGCGAGATCGGTGCTGGACGCGTCGGGCCGGGTTCACGGAATACGCAATCTCTGGGTCACGGATGCCTCGGTCTTCCCGACCTCGATGGGCGTCAACCCGAGCCTGACCATCGCCGCCAACGCGCTGAGGGTGGCCTCGATCATGGGAGAAGAGAGATGAACGCGATCACGGATGGATGCGCCATCGTCACCGGCGCGGGCGGCGGGCTTGGCCGGGCGCTGGCGCTGGAACTGGCGCAACAGATGCAGGTCGCGGGGCTTGGCCGGGGCATGGCGGCGCTGGAGGAAACCGAAAGCCTCGCGGGCGGCAATTTCCTGCCCCTGCAGGCCGATGTCTCGGACCCCGTGCAGGTCGCGCAAGCCTTCGAGGCGGCGCGCAATACCGCGCCCATCACGCTTCTCATCAACAACGCCGCCACCTATCCGCGCCGCGATTTCCTGGATGAGACGGCGGGCAGTTTCATGGACACGGTCGCCATCAACCTCGGCGGCATCGTCACCTGCACCCGCGCCGCGCTGAGTGACATGACCGCGACGGGATTTGGCCGCATCCTCAACGTCGCCACCTTCGCCGACATGCACCCCCTGCCCGCGTCGTCGGCCTATGCGGTGTCGAAAGGGGCCGCGCGCATCTTCACCCGTGCGCTGATCGCCGATATCGGCGATCGGTTTCCGGGCATCGTGGTCAATGACTGGATGCCGGGGATGCTGAAGACCGGCATGGGGATACCTGATGGGCTGGACCCGGCAACGGCTGCCAAATGGGGCGCGAAATTGGCGCTCTGGCATGATCCGTCGCTGACCGGCACCACATGGGAGATGGGAGCGGAGATCCCGCCGCCCCGGTCGCTGAAGCGCCGCGTGGCGGACCGCGTGTTGCTGCGCCCGCGCGTGAAACCGCGTCACCTTTGACGCATCCGCCAGGAGCGCCAGAGATGGCCGGGCAGGATCAGGGCGGACAGGATATAGCGCCGCGCCATACGTCGCGGGTCGGACAACATCCGCCAGGCCCATTCCATCGCGATGCGGCGCACCCATTCCGGCGCACGGGACTGTTTTCCCGACAGGAAATCCAGACCCGCTCCGATGGAAGCAAAGCCGATGCCCGGCGTGACCTGCCGCCCGAGGGCCGCCAACCTCTCCTGCTTCGGGGCGCCGAGGGCGAGGAAGCAGAGGCCAACGCCTGCCACATCCAGCCGGTTCAGCACCGCGCGCGCGGTATCCCCTTCGGGATCGAACCCCATCGGCGGTGCGATCCTCTCGACCACGCGCAACCCCGGCACCGCCCGTTCCAGCGCCTCGGTCGCGCCTGCGAGGCTGTCCTCGGTGGAGCCGACCAGCCCAACCGCCACGCCCATCCCGGCCGCAATGCGCGCCAGCGGCAAGATCAGGTCGGATCCCGGCAGCAGCTCCACCGACCGCCCCGCCAGCGCGGCACACCAGACGATCGGGTTGCCATCGGCGGTGACGAACTCCTGCGCGGCGTAGGCGTCCCGGAACGGTCCCTTTGCGCGCAGCTTTTCCAGGTGGTCGAGGTTCAGGGTCGCCAGCGCAAAGCCCTGCCCCCGCGCGAAGCGGTCGCGCATGTTGTGCTCCAGCACTGCCTGGTCCGGCACCGTGACGGCGACCGCGAAACTGCCTGCCTGAAACTCCACCCGAACGCTCCTCGCCACCCGGCCCCGTTGTCGCAAGAGATTGCGATACAAGACAAACTGTTGCCATGCTTTTATGGTCACTATGAACGAAACGACAAGGCAGAGCGGACCGGACATGGCAGGCGAGACGCAGCGAACCAGCGCAAGCGCGCGCGGGACACCTGAGGGTGTGACCGTGATCGGCTGCGGTTTCGTGGCCGATCTCTATATGCGGTCGCTCAGGACTTTCCCGCAAATCCAGGTGCTTGGCGCCTTTGATCACGACGCACAGCGCATGGCCGCCTTTTGCGCGCATTGGTCCATCCCCGCCCTGCCCGACATGGGCGCGGCCCTGGCCACCGGCGGTCTGATCCTCAACCTGACCAACCCCACCTCCCATGCCGACGTAATCCGCGCGAGCCTTGAGGCAGGCCGCCATGTCTTCAGTGAAAAGCCGATGGTGCTGGATCTCGACACCGCGAAATCCCTGCGCGCGCTGGCGGGCGAACGCCGGGTGCAACTGGCCACGGCCCCCTCCTCGGTCCTGGGCGAGGCCGCGCAGACCCTGGGCCATGCCTTGCGCAACGGCCTGCCCGGCACCCCGCGCCTGATCTATGCCGAGCTGGATGACGGCTTTATCCCGCAGGCCCCGGTCGAGGCCTGGATCAGCGAAAGCGGCGCGCCCTGGCCCTTTGCGGATGAGTTTCGCACCGGCTGCACGCTGGAACATGCGGGCTATTACCTGTCGTGGCTGATCGCCCATTTCGGCGCCGTGACCCGCGTGGTGACGGCCACGGCCGAGGTCATCCCGGCCAAGCGGGGCCTCAAGGACTGCGCCCCGGATGTCTCGGTCGCCATGCTTTATTTTGCCTCCGGCCCCGTCGCGCGGCTCACCTGTTCCATCGCCGCGCCGCATGATCACCGGCTGCGCATCGTCGGCGATGACGGCGTGTTGCAGATCGACAAGGCCTGGGACAACGCCGCGCCCGTGCGCCACCGCAAGCGGCTGCGCATCCGGCGGCGTCTGCTGGAAAGCCCGGTCGCCAAGCGCATCCGGCTGCCCGGGCCGACCCATCCCCACCTGCCCCGCAAGGGCGCGGCGGCGATGAATTTCGCGCTTGGACCGGCGGAAATGCTTGAGGCGATCCGCGCCCGCCGCCCCTCGCGTCTGGCGGGCGACTACGCGCTGCACCTGACCGAGGTGACGCTGGCCTGCCAGAAGACGGGCGTGCACGAGATGACCACGTCTTGCGAAAAGATGAAGCCGATGCCATGGGCGTGCTGACCCTCCTTGTCACCGGGGCCGCGGGCCATATCGGGCGGGCGGCGGTCGCACGGGCGCTGGAACGTGGGCATAGCGTGCGCGCGCTGCTGCGCGGCGGCGCGCCGTTCGAGCCGCAAGACCGCCTGACCGTCACCCGCGCCGACCTGGCCACCGACGACCTGACCCTGGCGCTGAAGGATGTGGACACCGTGCTGCATTGCGCGGCAGCGATGCACGGTAATGAGGCCGCGATGCAGCGCGATACGGTCACCGCCACCGAACGGCTGGTGCAGGCGGCGGGCGTGGCGGGCGTCGCGCATATCGTGCTGGCCGGTTCGGTCTCTGTCTACGGGCTGAAATCCATCCCCGAGGGCCATGTCATCACCGAGGACAGCCCGCTTGAAACCGACCTGAAACACCGTGACGCCTATACCCGCGCCAAGTTGGCGCAGGAGCATGTCGCGATCGGCGGCCCCTGCCCCGCCACGATCCTGCGCATCGGCGCGGTCTGGGGGCCGGGGCGGCTGTGGAATGCGCATCTCGGGGTGGCGAAGGGGCCGGTTCTGATCCGCCTCGCCCGCGACGGGCAGATCCCGCTGGCCCATATCACCCGCGCCGCGGCGGCGCTGGTCGCGGCGACGGAGCTTGTCCCGAGCGGCGCCAACCCGCTCAACATCCTCGACCACGACCTGCCCGACCGCGCGCGCTACCTGGCCGCGTTGCAGGCCGGCGGCTGGCCGAAACTGGTGCTGCCCGTGAGCTGGCACGCTCTCGACCGGATCGCCGCGCATCTGCCGGGTCGGCGCCGCCCCGGATTGTTGCGGCAAGCCACATTGCACGCGCGCATGAAACCCGTCGGCTGGAGCGCCGCGAAAGCCGAGGCCGCGCTGGACCTGCCCGAACAACCGGGCTTCGAGGCGCTGATGGCCGCCGCGCTGGAGGCCCAATGAAGATCGCCTATCTCACCGGCGAATACCCCCGCGCCACCGACACCTTCATCCAGCGCGAAGTCGCCGCCCTGCGCGGCCTTGGCTTCGACGTTCTGACCTGTTCGATCCGTCGCACCGGGCCTGCGCACCTTGTCGGCGAGGAGCAGAAGGCCGAGGCCGCGCGCACCTTCCACGTCCTCGCGGGTGCGCTGAACCTCTGGACGCTCGCCCACGCGAAGCTCTCCGCCCTGCGTAGCCCCGCCCGATACTTCAAGGCGCTGGCGCTGGCCTGGCGCACGGCCCCCAGGGGTCTGCGCGGGCGCGCCTATAACCTGGTCTATTTCGCCGAGGCGCTGGTGCTGGCCCATCACCTGCGCCGCGAGAGCGTCACCCATCTGCACAACCATATCGCCAAATCCAGTTGCACCGTCGCGATGCTGGCCAGCCAGCTCTCGGGCATCCCCTACAGCTTCACCCTGCACGGCCCCGACATCTTTTTCGCGCCCGAGCACTGGCGGCTGGACGAGAAGATCGCCCGCGCGCGCTTTGTCGCCTGCATCAGCGATTTCGCCCGTGCGCAGGCGATGCTGTTCTCGGACCAGGCCCATTGGCCGAAGCTCAAGATCGTCCATTGCGGGGTGGAACCCGCCCGCTATGACGCGTCCGGCCCGCGTGACGGGCATCACCTGGCCTTTGTCGGACGCTTGGATGCGGTCAAGGGCGTGCCGCTGCTGCTGGAAGCACTGGCCGCGGCGCGCGAGAGCCTGCCCGATCTGTGCCTGACCCTCGTGGGCGACGGCCCGGATCGTGAGGCGCTGCTGGACCGGGCCCGCGCGCTGGACCTGTCGGAGGCCGTCGAATTCGCGGGCTACCTCTCGCAAACCGAGGTCGCGGCCCTTCTGACTTATGCCGATTGCCTTGTCCTTCCCAGCTTTGCCGAAGGTGTGCCCGTGGTGCTGATGGAAGCAATGGCCGCGCGCCTGCCCGTCATTGCAACCCGCGTCGGTGGCGTCAGCGAACTGGTCGAGGACGGTGTGTCCGGCCTCCTGGTGCCGCCGGGCGACGTGGCGTCCCTGACGCAGGCCATCAAGCAGGTGATGAGGTCCGACCGAACGGCCATGGGCCAAGCGGGCCGCGCCGCCGTCGAGGCCGGGTTCGACATCGGGACCGAGGCCGCGCGGCTGGCGCATCTGCTGCGCGCAGGCCCCGACCTGCCGTATGACAAACGCCCGGAGGCCCACCCATGACCAAGCTTGCCATCATCGCCATTGGCCGGAATGAGGGCGAGCGCCTGCGCGCCTGCCTGACCAGCCTGCAAGGGGCAGATGCACGGATCATCTATGTCGATAGCGGATCGTCGGATGACAGCGTTGAATTTGCCCGCAGCCTCGGCATCAAGGTGGTCGAGCTTGACCAGGACACCCCCTTCACCGCCGCTCGCGCGCGCAATGCAGGCGTCGCGGCCCTGGGCGAAGACCTGCCCGATTTCATCCATTTCATCGACGGCGATTGCGTGCTGGTCGAAGGCTGGCTGGAGACGGGACTTGCCGCCATCGAGGCCGACCCGCAGCTTGGCATCGTCACCGGCTGGCGGCGGGAGATCGCGCCCGAGGCCAGCATCTACAACGCCATCTGCGACCATGAATGGCAGCGTCCGGCGGGCCCGATCACGGCCTGCGGCGGCGACATGCTTGTTCGGTCAGAGGCGTTCCAGGCGGCGGGCGGCTTCAATCCAGAGGTCATCGCGGCGGAAGATGACGAGTTCTGCCTGCGCGTCGCCATGTCCGGCTATACGCTCCTCCGCCTGCCGCATGACATGACCCGCCACGACGCCGACATGCACCGGTTTTCACAATGGTGGCAGCGCGCCGTGCGCAACGGCCACGGCTTCGCGCAGCTTGGCGCGCTGCACCCGAACCACCTGACGCGCGAGAGGTTGCGGGTGCTGGTCTTCGCGCTGATCCTGCCCGCCCTCGCCCTCATCGGCGCATTCATCACGCCCTGGCTGTTGCTTGGCGTTGTCGCGGTCTATCTCGGATCGTATTTGCGCACCTGGCTCGGGCTGCGGCAGGCCGGCATGGCCACGGGGCTGGCGGCGCATCAGGCGCTTTTTCTCAGCCTCTCGAAATTTCCCAACCTGATCGGCATGGCCCGTTTCCACCTGCGCAAGCGGCGCGGGGCGGATATGCAGATCATCGAGTACAAGTGAGAGGTCCGGCAATGCCCTCCCCCATCCGCGTCGGCCTGATTGGGGCTGGCTACATCGCCGATTGGCACGCCACCGCACTGAAGGCCACGAAAGGTGTGCGGATCACCGCCATTTGCGACCGGAATGCGGCGGCGGCGCATCCCCTGGCCGAGGCCCATGGCGCGCAGGTTTTCACCAGCGTTCCCGACCTGATCGCCAGCAGCAGTTGTGACGCGGTGCATATCCTGACGCCGCCCGATCTGCACCGCGATATTGCCGTGGAGTGCCTGTCCGGCGGTCTGCATGTGCTGGTGGAAAAGCCCGTGGGATTGAGCGTGGCGGAGGTCGAGGAGATCGAGACGGCCGCGCGAGACTCGGGCACGTCTTTCATCGCGGGGCATAATTTTCTCGGCCTGCCGCGCTATCTGCGCCTGAAGGATCAAGTGGCCTCCGGAACGCTTGGCCGCATATCCTCGGTTCATATCACCTGGGCGCTGCCGCTCTCCCCCCTGCGTTCGGGGCCTTACGGGCTGTGGCTGCTTCGCGAGGCGAAGAACCTGCTGCTGGAGCTTGGGCCGCACCCCTTTTCCTTCGCGGTCGATCTGCTCGGCCCGCTGGAGATCCGCGCGCTGGAGACCGGGCAGCCCGTGACCCTGCCGGGCGGCGAGACCCGACCGCAAAGCTGGCGCATCCTGGCGCGCGCGGGCGGCGTGGATGTCAGCTTTCACCTCAGCCTTGTCGAGACCACCGACGACCGCAGCGTTACCGTGCGTGGCTCCACTGGCATGGCACGGCTGGACTTTGCCGCCGATACGGCTGTCACCAGCCGCGACAACACCGCCGACCTGGTGCTGAACCCGCTGCGCAAATCGCTTGGCCAAGCGGGCGGGCACCTGCGCGAGGGCCTGCGCAACGCCGCCCTGCAACTGGCCTCGCTCAACCGCAAATCCCCCTACGGGCAGAGCTTTCGCGGCATGGTTTCGACGGTCTATGCCGATCTGGCCGCCGGTCGCCCGGTCGATGGGCGATTCTCGGGGGCCTCGGCGCGCATGGTCATGCAGGGGATCGAGGATACATTGGCCCGCCTGCCCGCACAGCCCGCGCCCGCCATCCCGCAGGGCACGCCCAAGCCGCGCGTCATGGTCATCGGCGGCACCGGCT
The DNA here is from genome assembly GCF_013155465.1 of Alterinioella nitratireducens. Taxonomy (GTDB): domain Bacteria; phylum Pseudomonadota; class Alphaproteobacteria; order Rhodobacterales; family Rhodobacteraceae; genus Alterinioella; species Alterinioella nitratireducens. Next base: position 232,959 of record NZ_JABJVX010000003.1, read on the forward strand.
ATGTCGGGCGCAACCTCACCCGCGCGCTGGTGGCCCGCGGCCATGACGTGCGGGTGCTCAGCCGAGGGCGGCACGGGCCGTTCAGCGACATTGCCGATCACGTCGAGATCATGCCCGTGGATCTGCGCGACCAAGGCGCGATTGCGCAGGCGATGGACGGCATCCACACTGTCTACAACCTCGCCAAATCCATGGACATGACGTGGGGTTCGGCGCTGGAAAACGATGTCGGCACCGCCATGCGCATCGGCGAGGCCGCGTTGCAGGCAGGCGTCAGCCGCCTGATCTATACCGGCACCATCGCCAGCTACGACATGTCCGACCCCAGGGCTGTCATCACCGAGAAGACCCCCTTCGGCGACACGGAAAACCGCAACCTCTATGCCCGCTCCAAGGCCGAATGCGAGGCGCGGCTTGCGCGGATGCAGCGCGATCGTGGCCTGCCCCTGATCATCGCGCGCCCCGGCATCGTGGTGGGCGGCGACGGGCCGTTGCAGCACTGGGGCATCGGGCGTTGGCACGGGCCGGGGGCGGTCAAGCTCTGGGGCAACGGGCGCAATATCCTGCCCTTCGTGCTGGCCGATGACCTGTCGGATGGGCTGATTGCGATGATGGACGCGCCGGGTGCGATCGGGCAAAGCTTCAACCTGACCGGAGAGCAGATGCTGTCGGCCCGCGACTATTTCGACGCGATCCATGCGCGGCTGAATGCAGGGATACGCGTCTCCACCGGGCATCTGACCGGGCTCTGGCTGGCGGGGTCTGTCAAATACGCGCTGAAACGGTATGCGCTTGGGCGAAGCGATGCGGTGCGGCCCTCGCTTGCCGACTGGAAATCGCGCGCGCATCTGGCCCGGTTCGACAACAGCCATCCCAAGGCGGCGCTGAACTGGCAGCCGGAACCCGACCGCGCGGCCTTCCTGGATCGTGCTATCGACGGGCCGCGATTGTTTGGAATATGAGAAAACCGGCTTAATTCTGCCAAGATCACCGGGCAGGATGCGCCGCATGGCGCGGGCCGCCCAATGACGACAAAGTAAAGGCCGAGATGAGCAGAGACAGGACACGCCCCGGCGACGACGCCCTGAGCGACAGCGAACGCGCGCGGCGCGAGCTGGAAAAGCGCCTGCGCGCGGCGCTGATCGAGGGCGAGGAACCGATCCCGGATGAGGCGGAGCAGGAGGACGACGCCCCCCTGCCCCTGACCGACCGGGTCGAGGATGCGCCGGAGGTGCAGGCCGAGATCTCCCCGGTGGCGGTGGAGGAAGCGCCCGCAGCTACACCGGTCGAAGCCCCTGCCGAACCCGCACCCGCCGCGCAGTCCCCTGCCGAACCTACCCAGCAGGCCCCTGCCGAACCGGCACCCCAGGCCGCCGCCGAACGCACACCGCAGCCGAACCTCTGGAACCGCCTGCCCCGCATCCCCGTCGATCCCGCCCGGATGGAGCGCAACCTCGTCATCACCGCGAACCGCCACGACCCGGCCCACGCCGCCTTTGACGTGTTGCGCACGCGGATGATCCAGGCGATGCGCGACAAGGGCTGGCACCGGGTCGGCATCACCTCGCCCACGGCGGGCTGCGGCAAGAGCTTCACCGCCATCAACCTCGCGGTCAGCCTGTCGCGGCTCAGCGATTTCCGCACCGTCTTGCTGGATTTCGACCTGCACCGGCCCGGCCTCTCGCGGATCCTGGGCCTCAAGGACATGCCCGCCACCGCCGATTTCCTGCGCGGTGAGATCGGGGCCGAGGACTATCTCTCCACCTTCGCGCCCAACATGCTCAATATCGGCGACCGGCTGGCGCTTGGCGTCAATGGCCGGGTGGAGCCCTTCGCCTCCGAATTGTTCGCCAACCCGCGCTCGGCCGAGGTCATCGCGCGGATGCAGACCGATCTACAGGCCGATCTGGTCCTTTTCGACCTGCCGCCCGCGCTGGCGATGGATGACGTTCTGGCGTTGCGTCCGCATCTCGATTGCGTGCTGATCGTGGTCGGCGGCGGCGAAACCCGCGCCCGCGACATGCGCGAGGTGCAGAGCCGCTTGGGCGAGGATATGCCCATCCTCGGCGTCGTCATGAACAAGGCCGAGGTCGACGCGTCGGCGGGCTATTCCTACGGCTACTGACCCCGGCGCAACCCGGCCAGCCGTGTCTGCATTGCCGGCAGGTTCTCCGCGATCCTCCGCCAGAGCGCGCGCGCCAGCGCCGCCAGCCCCGCGACGATGGCCACCAGCGCCCCGATCCAGATAAGCCGCCCGCGCCGGATGTCGTGACGGGTGCGCAGGTTGGGGATGGCGACAACCGGCGTCACGCCCAATTCACGCTCAAGCTGTGCGGGGCTGCGGATGCGCCCGTCGAGGATCTCGATGGCTAGCGCCGTGCCAAGCGCCAGCAGCGTCACCACCACGGCCCCCGCCAGCGCGATCTTGCGGCGGCTGGCCGAGACGGGAAATTCCGGCGCGATGGCGGTTTCCAGCACCTCGAAACGCTCGGCCTGGTTGCGGCTGTCCAGAAGCTGGTTCATCGCCGCCTCGGCGCGGCTGGAGGTGATCACCTCCATCTCGCCCTGCAGTTGCGCGATCTCGCGCTCATAGGCGTTGATCTGGCGCTGCACCTCGGGGGCGGCGGCAATTGCGGCCTCAAGCTCGATGATTGCATCGACGACCAATGCCAGGCGCTGGTTCAGCAACTCGGCCCTGCGTTGTTGCGATTCGGCCAGCAGGCGACCCGAGGCGTTCTCAAGCTCGATGATCTCCTCCTCGATCTCGATCCGGCTCTGCATGAGGCTGGCCAGCTGGGTGCGTTGCGTGGCAATCGCGGCCGGCAATGATCCGGCGTTCTCCTGCTGGAATTGCGAGAACTCATATTCCAGCGCGTCGATGGCGGTGCCAAGCCGGGTCTCTTCGGCGACAAGAAACTCCAGCGTCGCCGCCGTTCGGCCCGAGGTGCGTTCTTCCGCCTCCTCCAGCACGCGGTCAAGGAACACGTTGGCCACATCGGCAGCCACATCCGGATCACCAAGCCGCACCGTGATGACCAGGCCCGAGGGGTGCACATCGGGCCGCCAGGCCTGTTGCTGGTCGATCAGCTTGACGATCGAGACGGCCTCACGCAGCAAGGCCACGCGTTCGGTCATGCTCCGACCGTCCGTCCAGAGGTCGAACTGGTCCAGCACCGACAGGATATGATCGCGCGACATCAATTGCTGTTCGATCAGGTCCAGCTCGCTATCGGGGTCAAGCGCGCCGGTGCCGCCGCCCGATTGCGTCGCCAGCCGTTCGACCACCTGCGCCGCCTCGATCTGGATCACCGCCGTCGCCTCGTAGACGCGCGGCTGGCTGAGCGCATAGTTCAACGCCAGCGGAAACCCGATCAGCACGATCAGGGCGACGATGCGCCATTGCCGCTTCAAGATGCGCGGGATGTCGCGCAGCGATGTAATCGGACCCATGCCGATTGCTCCTTTATCCGAGCCGTCCTGGGGCGCGCACGCCCCTGACATACGATCTCGGCCTGGCGCGCTGCCCCCGGGGCTGCCCTGCCAATGCCTCAATTTAGATGAAGTATCGTCAAATTTCCAAGGCTTCGGGGGGATTTGCGTGGAAACATTGCATTTCCATATCCGGGATCGCGGCCCTATTCTGGCCACATTCGTCCGCCGGGGGCAAGACCAGCGCGGTCACGATCCTGTCGGCATGGGTCAGGAGATGGCCGGTCAGTTCCGTGCCGGGGCCGTATGGGCCGAACCCGACATTGAGACGCGCCGTGAACCGACGCCGATCAGGGTCAGGGAGAATGGTCATGGCATCGAACCCCACGACCGCGCCCGTAAGGGGATAGAGCGCCTTGTAGCTCGCCTCCTTGGCGGAAAAGATCATCCGCGCGAGGGGGCCGCGCGCCGCCGCATCGCGCATCGACAGCCAGCGGGTCTCCGCCGGGGTCAGGACGGTTTCCCACAGGTCACACGGCAAATCCTCATGCGGCTCCATGTCCAGCCCCAGCCCCGCAACGCCTTGATACCGCGTTACAATCGCCATTGCCTGATCCCCGTCATGGCTGATCGAGCCGATCACGCCGCGCGGCCAGATGGGCGACCGGTCGGGGGCCATGGGGATGGGCAAGGGCACCAGCCCGATGGCCTGCAAACCGGCCCGTGCAGCGCTGCGTCCAGCGGCGAACTCGGCCCGGCGCGCGGGTGTGGCGCGCGCCATCGCCAAGCTTTCCTCGGGGCGCAGATCGTCCCCGTCGCCAAGCCGCGCCTGACCGATGCCGATCCGGCCCCCGAGCGCATGCGCCAGATCAGCGACACCCCCCCTCATCCGCGCCCGCCCCGCGCCGCGCGCATCGCCCTGCGGCGCGACATCGCCTCGCTGCGGTTTGCCGCGCGCGTCTCGGCCTGGCTGTCCGGCACCGGGTCGGGCGTGGAGGGGCCGCTCAGCTTGTCGATCTGGGCCGCCAGCGCCGACAGCACCGGAAAACGGAAGATGTCGGTGATGGAGAGCGCCTCGGCCCCCAACTCGGCCCGGATCTCACGATGCGCCTGTACCGCCAGCAGGGAATGGCCTCCAAGGTCGAAGAAATGATCCTGCGGCCCGATATCCGCCACACCCAGGATGCGCGACCAGATCGCCGCCACCTGGCCCACCGTGCCGCGCTGCTGCGCGATCGGGGTGACGCTGGCACTGCGCCGCGCGACGGGCTCCGGCAGCGCCTTGCGGTCGATCTTCTTGTTGGGCGTCAGGGGGAAGGCGTCGAGCTTCATGAACCGCGCCGGGACCATATGGGCGGGCAGCACCTCGGCCAGAGACCGGGCCAGCGCGCCCTCGTCCACGACCCCATCGGCCAGGTAATAGCCCGCAAGCTGGACGTTTCCGGGGCTGTCCTCGCGCGCCGTGACAACGGCCTGCTTTACCCCGGCAAAGCCCTCCATCGCGGTCTCGATCTCACCCATCTCGATGCGGTAGCCGCGCAGCTTGATCTGGGTGTCGGCACGGCCGAGGAAATCCAGCCCCCCCTCCGCCCGCCAGCGCGCCAGATCGCCGGTGCGGTAGAGCCGCCCTGCGCCAAAGGGGTTCTCCACGAACCGTTCCGCCGTCAGGTCGTCGCGCTGCCAATAGCCGCGCGCCACGCCCGCGCCGCCGATGTAAAGCTCACCCGCGATGCCCGTCGGCACTGGCTGCATGGCCTCGTCCAGCACATAGACCTGCGTGTTGGCAATCGGCGTTCCGATGCCGTTTACCGGGGCCTCCGTCGCCGGGGCGGTGGTCGACCAGATCGTGGTCTCGGTCGGGCCATACATGTTCTGGATCCGCGCCTCCGTCGCCGCGCGCAGATCGCGCACCTGCGTGCCCGGCAGCGCCTCGCCGCCGATCATCAGGTGATTGACGCGGGCCAGCGCGCGCCGCGCCTCGTCATTGCCGACCAGCATCCGCGCCATCGAGGGCGTGCATTGCAGATGGGTCACGTCATGGCGGATGATCTGCGCGGCGATGGAGTAGTCCCCCTCCTCCACCGCGTCGCCCATGTTCGAGAGGCGCAGCACCTCGGCCAGCGGGCGCAGCCCCTCCAGCACCGTGTCGCGCGCGATGCCATAGTCGATCAGGCAGGCGATCTCATCAACACCGATGCGCTTGAGCTGCTCGACGCGGGCCAGGCAATCGGTCACCGTGCCGAAGAGGCCGCTGTCGTTGAAATAGCGCTCGAAGGCGAAATCGAGGATCGCTTCCAACTCGGACTCGTCCAGCGTGCCGAGGTCCAGCTGCATCGGGTTGTCGACGCCCTTGGGCTTCTTGAACGCCGGAAAGACCCAGGCGAATTGCTTGATCAACCCGGCGGCCGAGCGCAGGTAATCCTTCATCGGCTCGCGGGCCACCTCACGGGCCTTTTCACGGCTACCGGCGACGTAGGAATGCAGCATCAGCGTGACGCGGTGATCGGCGGGGTCGCGGCCCGTTGCGCGCAGCGCGTCGTGGTAGATCTTGATCTTCCCGCCCACCTCGGCGACGTCCTGGCCAAGCAGATGGGTCAGCACGTTGGCGCCGATCTCGCCCGCCTCGCGCCAGGTGTCGGGATTGCCCGCCGTGGTCACCCAGATCGCCAGTTCTTTCGACACCGGGCGCGGCTGCGTCATCACCTTGTGCGGCGTGCCATCGGCCATCGGAAACGCGACCTCCTCGCCGCGCCAGAGGGCGCGCAGCTTTTCGATCGTGTCATACATGGCAGGCTTGTTGTTGGGCGGCGCGTTCTCGGGCCGAAGCACGAAATCATGCGGCTGCCAGCCGCTGGCAATGCCAAGCGCGGCGCGCCCGTTGGTCAGGTTGTCGATCACGGCCCATTCCTCGGCCACGCGCGCAGGGTGATGCAACGGGGCCACGCAGGAACCGGCCCTGACAGACAGGTTGCGCGTCACCGCAGCGACCGCGGCCCCAGTGACGGAGGGGTTGGGATAGGGCCCGCCAAAGGCATGGAAATGCCGCTCGGGCGTCCAGACCGCGCAAAACCCGTTGCGGTCGGCGAACTCGGCCCCGTCCAGCAGTATCCGGTACTTGTCGCGGCCCACGCCATCGTCATTGCCCCAGTAGAACAGGCTGAACTCCATGCCCCGTCCCGTCTGCCCGATGGGGCGGTCCGAAACCATCGTCCGGCTCTCATCGCCCGAGATCACCACGGTGAAGCCGCGCGCGAGGGTCCAGAAAAGCTCCAGCACCGAGATATCGAAGCTGAGGCTGGTCAGGGCCAGCCAGGTGCCGCCAGTTTCGTGGTCGATGCGCGCATCCATCCCGGTGAAGAAATTGGCCACATTGCGATGTTCGACCATCACCCCCTTTGGCGTGCCGGTCGAGCCTGACGTGTAGATCAGATAGGCCAGATCGTCGGGGGTGACGCCGCTCTCCGGGTTGGTCTCGGGGGCCTCCGCGATGCGCGGGTCACTGTCGATCTTGACCAATGCCGCGTCATTGGGCGGCAGGTCGCGCGCCAGGGCGGCCTCGGTCAGGATGATCCCCGCGCCGCTATCCGCGATATAGAGCGCGACACGGTCGGCGGGATATTCAGGGTCGAGCGGCACATAGGCCGCGCCCGCCTTCTGAATGGCCAGCGCGCCGATCAGCAGCTCTGTCGAGCGCCGCATATACAAGCCCACAAAGCCCCCCGGCCCCGCGCCCATCCCACGCAGCACATGCGCCACCTGGTTGGCGCGGGCATTGAGCGCGGCATAGGTCAGCCGCTCGCCCTCGTAGATCAGCGCCTCCGCGGCGGGCGTGCGCGCGGCCTGCGCCTCGAAGGCGGTGTGGATGCAGGTGGGATCGACCTCCGTGTCGGTGGCGTTGCGGGCCTCCAGAAGGTCGCGGCGCTCGGCCTCGGGCAGGATGTCGAGACTGGCGATCTCGGTCTCCGCACGCATGTTCAGCACGTGAACCAGCCGGGCGGCGAAAAGGTCGATATCGGCCTGGCTGACCAATGCCGTGTCGCCGACCAGCCGGGTGCAATCAGCAGAAAGGCTCAGCGCGGCACCGGGCACCGGGTCGCCATCCGAGGAGACGGCAATCGGCGGACAGGCGCGCGGGGCCTGCATCCGGGCCGGCAGATCGGCGGCGTGGGGGCCTTTCTCCAGGGCCAGCCCGATCTCCTCGACCAGGGCCGCGGCGGCCTCCTCCAGCGTGCCGTCGGCATGGATCGTCAGCGGCAGCCAGCGGCAGAGATAGCCCGGCGCGATGTCCAGCGTGCCGAGCGCCAGGTGGGTCAGGCCCATCCGCGCGGCAAGCGCCGCCAGACGTCCGCGCACCTCGTCCAGGTCCATGCCCGATGGCAGGCTCAACATCGCCTCGCAAGGCTCGGGCGCGGCGGCGGGCTGGAAGGGCGGGGCCTGATCCGGCATCGCCAGCAGCCTTGCGCGCCAGAACGGATCGGCCTTGGCGGCGCGCTGCGCGAAATCCGGGTCGGGCGGGGTTGGGGTGCCGAGAACCTGACCCTGTGCCAGGATATCCGTCGCATCCACCGGCCCGCCATCCGCCGCACGCAGGCCCGTCAGCCGGATCGCGCCATCGCGCGTGGCAATCGTGGCGCTGGTCTTTTCGACCTCCAACACGCGGCCCGCATCGTCGGACCCCTCGGCGGGTGCCGCGCCCGAGATTAACAGGACGGCCTCGCCCGCATCCAGCTTGGGACAGGTCAGGGGGTTCCAATAGTCGCCATGATCCAACGCATGAACAATGCGCAGCAAGTCACTTGTATTGTTGGAAAACTCCAGCGCGCCCATGGACACGGGGCGGTCGTGACGCCCGTAATAGCTGCGCTCGCTCAAATCCTGCTTCCGACCCTCGGCGGCATCGCCTGCCAGCGCCTCGATCACGTCGGGAAAGCTCTCCATCGCGGCGGCGAAGCATTTGGTGTTGAGGCTGAGAGCGGTCTCATTCGGGGCGATGTCGAATGTCTTCTGGACCAGGATATTGCCCTCATCCACCCCGCCCGCGATGCAGTGCCAGGTGATGCCGTGGCGGGTCTCCCCGTCCAACAGCGCCCAGACCGGCGCGTTCAGCCCCGCATAGCGCGGCAGCGGGCCGTCATGAAAGTTGACCGCCCCCTTGCGCGCAAGGCCGAGAACCGCATCGGGGATGATGTCAAGATTGGCGATGGAGAGCAGCCAATCGGCGCTGACCCCCTCCAACGCCTCGCCTGGCGTCTTGCAGGCGATCCCCTCGGCCCCCGCCCAGTCCCGGAACGCGGCGTGGCGGGTGACGATGGCGCGGATCTCGTGGTCCGCCTCGCGCAGCATACGGGCGCAATTCAGCGCCAGCGTGTCATGGCCGATGATGAGGGCGGAAAAGGACATGATCTATACTCCGTTCACAGGCGCGGTATCGGACCGCGTTCGGGGGGCTTGCGGCGCGGGCCGGCGAAATTCATGGGCGATCAGATCGCGCAGGAAACCCGGCGGGTCGGCGGGCTTGCGTCCCGTGACCAGGCAGCGCAGGCGATGCAAGCCGCCCCCCGCGACATGGGCCAGCGTCGCCAGCACACCATAGGCGCGGCCATGCGTCTTGCTGAAATAGCGCCTGCGCGAGGCGAACCAGTACCCAGGCACGGCCTGCCATTCCTTCATGCCGGTCGAGACGGAGCCGATATGCGTGACCGAGCTTTCCCGCACGAAATCCGTAGGATACCCGGCGTTCTTCGCGCGATGGCAGAGATCGGTTTCCTCGAAATAGAGAAAAAAGCCCTCGTCGAACAGCCCGATCTCCTCCAGCACCTCGGCCCGCATCATCAGGCTGGCCCCGGCAAGCCAATCGACGCGCGTGGTCGCCTCGGGGATCGGCACCGGCACGGCGCGGGCCTTCAGCCAGCGACTGACAGGGCCAAACCGGATCGCGCCCTCGAACTCGCTGGCGATCGAGGGGAAACGGAAGGTCGTCAGGTGCGGATCGCCATCTTCGCCGTGGATATAGCTGCCCGCGAAACCGGTCTTTGGATGCGCCTCCAGATGGGTCAGCAAGGCCCGGATCGCGCCCGGATCGGGGAAGGCGTCGGAGTTGAGGATATAAATGTAATCGGGCGCGGTGCCATCCGCCATCCCGGCACGGATGCCGACATTGTTGCCCGCGCCGAAGCCGCCATTCCGGCCCGATTGCAGGACGCGCACGCGGGACCAGCCGCGCGCCGTGACCTCTTCCTGCATCCTCTCAAACGAGCCATCCTGGCTGTCATTGTCGACAATGGTGATCTCGCCCGCGATCCCCTCCATCTCGCGCAAGGCGGCATCAGTGGCGCGCAGCGTCATCTCGGGCGTGCGCCAGTTCAGGATCACGGTCAGCAGCACCGGCTCATTCCGCGGCATGGCTGCCCTCCCAGGCCTGCGCGACATCACGGGCGCGGTCGGCGGCGTCTATGACGCGCTTCATGCGGGCGGCCAGAACCCGTACATTGGGCTCCAGCACCATGCTGTCATGATCGCCGGGCACCTCGCAGACCTCCAGCGCGGGGGCCCATTCGGTCCAGTCATTATCGGGCGTGACATAGGCGCGTTCCGAGTTGATCAGCCGGTCCCTGGCCACCTGCCACTTGCCGCGCAACGGCGGGCGGAAGAGGGTCAGCGGACCGGTCCAAGGCTCCAATCGGTAGGCGGCGACCGCCTCCAGGAAGGCCGCTTCAATGGCGGCGTTGTGGAATTGCGGCGTGTCCCCGGTGGCATCGACCTGCGCCCGCCGCTTGACAAACTCCCACCTGATCCGGCGCGCAAGCCAATGGAACGGATAGGCAAATCCGCCCGACTTCAGCTCGGCCACTTGGATCGCGATACGGTCGGCGCGGGACAGCGCGCGGCGTTGCGGCAAGGGCGTGTCGAGCATGACCAGCGCCGCGATCTCCTCGCCCGCCTCGGAAAGCTGGCGCGCCATTTCATAGGCCGTGATGCCGCCGCCCGAGAACCCGCCGAGCATATACGGCCCGTGCGGCTGGATCTGGCGCAGCTCGGCGATGTAGTCGCGCGCGGCCTCCCTGATCGAGCGGTGCGGCGCGGCGTCGCCGAACAGGCCCCGCGCCTGCAGCCCATAGAAAGGCCGGTCGGTGCCCAGAAGATGGGCCAGGTGGCGCAGGTTGAGGACATTGCCGAACATGCCCGCGACCAGGAAGAACGGCGTGCGCGGCCCGCCCTCGCCCTGGTGCATCGGGACAAGGTGGGTGAAGCGGCGTTGCGGCTCCTCGCCCGCCGGCGCGCGCGCCTCGCTTGTGTCGACGCCCTGCGCGGCGATCAGATCGGCGCATTTGCGGATGGTGGGCGCCTCGAACAGGGCAGAGATCGGCAGGTCGATCCCCCAGGTCTTCCTGATCATCGCGAAGAGGCGCACGGCAATCAGGGAATGGCCGCCGAGATCGAAGAAACTGTCCTCGGCCCCGACTTGGCCCACGCCCAGAAGATCCCGCCAGAAGCCCGCGAGTTTTGTCTCGATCTCGCCTTCGGGCTCCACGAAATCGCTGTCGAGGTCGGGGCGCTCAAAACCAGCCTCGCCGGTGGTCTCGACACTGTCCTGCTCCGCCTGACGGATCAGCGCATCGAGCGGCAGCGAGGTGATCGCCACCTGCGCATGATCCGAGGCGAGCGCGCGCAGGAAGGCCTCGGCCCCTTCCTCGGGGCGGATGCCCTGCGCGAGGGTGTGGCGCAGGCGTTCCTCCGCGGGCGAGAGCGGGCGCGGGCCGGTGGGTTCACTGGCTTTGGCAGATGCGCTGGCGAAAAGAATATCGCCCTGCATCCGCCGGATGGTGAAGCCGGTGATGTCCACGCAGACGGTGCCATCGGGCGCGGCCAGGGTGATGTCGAAACTGGCGGTCTGCGCGCTGGCCTCATTGCTCCCGGCATTGCGGACATGGCTGACAACATCGCCGGGTAGTGGTTTGAAAACCTTGACGGATGCGTAGTTGACCGGCACCCAGAGCGCACTGCCATCATAGCCCGCGATCAGGTCCATCGCCCATCCCGTCGCCAGGTCCATCAGGCCCGGATGCAGCCCCATGTCGCGGGGGGTATCGACCGAGAGCCGGGCCAGCCCTTCGCCATCCCCAAGCCGCGTTTCGCGCAGCACGCGCCAGTTCGGACCAAAGCGCAGATGCCCCTCCTGAGGCGAGGTCAAGGCGCCCTCCTGCGCGCGGATCGGCGGGCCCATCCGGGCCTCGATCGCGGCAATGTCCATTGGCTCGGGCGGGGTCAGCGGCAGCAGGCTGATCGCGGCCTCGGCGGTCACGCTCCACCCGCGCCCCGTGCCCGCCTCGACCGTCATCGCGTAGCCCCTGTCGCTACGCGGCAGGGTCAGGCGGATCTGCGTCGCCGCCCCGTCGGGCGTGTTCAGCGGGCGCAGGAACCACAGGTCGGTGATCTCGAAGGGCTGATCCTCACCCTGCCCCGCCAGCGCTTCGGCGGCCAATTCCAGGTAGCCGGTCCCCGGCAGCAGCACATCGCCCGCGCGGGTCCGGTGATCGTCCAATACCCACCGCTCGGACGGCACCCACGCGGCCATGAACACGCGGTTGCCACCGGAATCGAACCCGGCAGCGTCGAGTAGCGGCAAGTCGACGGGCACCGGCGCGGGCGGCTCGGCCACGCGGGCCTGCATCGCCTCGGCGGCCATGCCGACGCCGGACCAGATGCCCCAGTCGATGGCCAGTACGCGCGTGCGGTCGCCCTTGCGCGATTTGGCGTAGGCGTTGAGATATTCATTGGCGGCGACGTAATCGACCTGGCCCGCGGGCGCGGTGGCGGTGGAACTGGAGGAAAACAGCACCATCCAGTCCAGCGCGCCATCGGGGAAAAGCTGATCCAGCACCTGGGCCCCGTGGACCTTCGGCGTGAACACATCCTCGATGGACAGCGAGGATTTGCCCAGGATCGGTGCGTCGTCGATCACGCCCGCCGCGTGGACAACGCCGCTGATCTTGCCGAAGCGCGTCTCGGCCATGGTCAGCGCGCTGCGCATCTCCTCGATATTGGAGACATCGGCAGAGAGAGTCAGCACCTCGCCGCCGGCCTGTTCCAGCCGTTCCACCGCGCGGATGCGGGCGGCGGTGCGGTCGGTCGGCGCGGCATTGGCCAGCAGGGTCTGCCAGCGCGCGCGCGGCGGCAGGGCATTGCGCGAGATCAGCACGATCCGGGCCTGGTGGCGGGTGATCAGCGCATGGGCCACCGAGGTGCCGATGCCGCCGAACCCGCCCGTGAGCAGCACGGTGGGGTGATCGCTGATCTCCAGCGCTTCGGCCCCAGGCAGAGAGGTCGGACGCCATGTCGCCTCATATCGCTTCGCCTTGCGCAGCGCGGCGATGCGGTTGGCGGGCGGGCTCAGAAGCTCCTCCAGCGCGGCGTCCCTGTCGCCTGTGTCGATGTCCAAGACGGCGCAGGTCAGCCCCGGAAATTCACGCGGGATGACGCGGGCGGGGCCCATGATGGTGGATTTCTCGGGATGCGGCAGGGCCTCGTCCCGCACCTGCGTCGCGCCCGAGGTGATCACGTCGATATGCAGGGGGCCGCTGCCCTCATCGGCCCAGGCCTGCGCGAGGTAGAAGAGGCTCCAGAACCCCTGTTCCTGGCAGCGATGGAAAAAGGAGGAGCCGGGGCGGTGGCCGGTCCCTTCCGTCACCAGCCAGAGATGCGCGATGCGGGTGGGCAATGTGTCGGCGGCGGCCAGCGCGCGCAGCAATTGGTCATAGCCTTCGCGCCCGCGCTCGGGCGGCAGCAGGTAGCCATCCGCCGTCTTGGCGAAGGCATCGCCGGGGCGCACAAGGGTCACGGTCTGGCCCGCCTCCGACAGGCGTTTCGCGGCGGCCTCGGCCAGCCCGGTATCATCGGAGAAGATCAGCCAGGTCTCCTGCGGGGCATCGGCCAGGTCGCCCGCCACGTCCACCGCGCAGGGCGCATAGGTGGGCTGCCAGACGGGCCGCCAGCCCCATGTGTCGGGATCGTCATTGCGCATCAGCCAGTCGTCGCTGACCTCACGCGCCGCCCCCGGTTCGATGAAATAGCGGCTGCGCTGGAAGGCGTAGGTGGGCAGGACAACGCGGTTGCGCCGCGCCGCGCCCCAGTATTGCCCCCAGTCGAAATGGCCGCCGACGGCCCAGATCCGGCCCAGTTGCGCCAGGAAATAGGCATCGTCTTGCGTGTCGTCATCGGCATGGCGCAGGGTCGAGAGCACCTGGCCCGCGTCAATATCGGGGTGCTGACCGGCGAGCGAGGACAGCGCCTTGCCGGGACCGACCTCGATATAGGCGCGGTTCGGGGTGGCGGCGAGGGTCTTGAGCCCCTCCGCGAAGAGGATCGCGCCGCGCAGGTGCTGCACCCAGTAGTCGGGATCGGTGGCCTCGGCGTCGGTGATGAACGCGCCGGTCCGGTTCGAGATGAACGGGATCTGCGGCGGGGTCAGGGTGATCTTGCGCAGATAGGCGCCAAAGCGCGACAGGACCGGATCCAGCAGGCGGCTATGGGCGGCGATGTCGATGGCGATGCGCTGGTTGGTGATCTCCTGCGCATCGAGCCGCGCGGCCAATGCGTCCAGCGCGGCATCGGGGCCGGAGGCGACGCAGAGCGCGGGGCCATTCACTGCCGCAAGGTCCAGATCCTCGCCCAGATGGGGGCGCAAGTCGTCGGGCGAAAGCGCCACGGACAGCATCCCGCCCCGCTCCACGCTGTCCATCAGTTGCCCGCGCAGATGCACCAGCCCGATGCAATCCTCGAAGCCGATCACACCGGCCAGGCAGGCGGCGGTGTTCTCGCCCATGGAATGACCGATCAGCGCCTTCGGGGCCACGCCCCAGGACATCCAGAGCTGCGCCAGCGCATATTCGACGATCATGATCAGGGGAAGCTGGACGGACGGCTTGCGCAACCGCTCCTCGGCCTTCGCCTCCTCGCCTGCCTCGGGCAGCCAGACGGCGCGGATATCGAAATCGAGCTTGGGCGCCAGCAGGTCCAGCCCCTTGTCCATCCAGTCGGCAAAGACCGGCTCGGTCTCGTAGAGATCGCGCGCCATGCCCGCGTATTGCGCGCCGCCGCCGGGGAACATGAAGGTGATCTCGGGCGCTTCCATCGCGCTATGGGTGAAGACGCGGCGGGGGTCGTTTTCCTCCAGAAGCTGCGCCGCCTCCTCATGGCTTGCGGCCACCACGACGCGGCGGCGGTCGAAACCATGGCGGCCCTCTGCCAGCGTCCAGGCGATATCGGCGAGGTCTTGCTCCGGGTGGTCCCGCAGATGCGCCGCGAGGTTGGCGGCATTGCCCTCCAGCGCGCCCTTGGATCGGGCAGAGAGGCAGAACAGCTGGAACGGCCAGTCCGATGGCTCGGACGCCGCGCGCGCGGGCGCTTTTTCCAGCACGGCATGCGCATTGGTGCCACCGACGCCGAGCGAGTTGACCCCCGCGCGTGGCGGATGATCGGTTTCGGGCCAAGGCGTCAGCCTGTCATTCACCCGGAAGGGCGAGCCGTCGAAACCGATCGCCGGGTTGGCCTTTTCGAAGCCGAGCGACGGCGGAATCTCGCCGTGATGCAGGCTGAGCGCGGTCTTGATCAGGCTGGCCACCCCGGCGGCCGTGTCGAGATGGCCGATATTCGTCTTCACGCTGCCGATGCGGCAGAACCCCTCGGCCCGCGTGGTGCGCCGGAAGGCGTCGGTCAGCGCCGCAACCTCGATCGGGTCGCCCAGATAGGTGCCGGTGCCGTGGCATTCGACATAGTCGATGGTGTCTGCGGGGGTTCCGGCGACGGCCTGCGCTTCGGCAATCGCTTCGGCCTGACCGCCGACCGAGGGCGCCAGGTAGCCCGCCTTGTCGGCCCCGTCATTGTTGATCGCCGAGCCCTTGACAAGCGCCCAGATATGATCGCCGTCGCGGATCGCGTCCTCCGCGCGCCGCAACACGACGCAGCCCGCGCCGGAGCCGAAGACCGTGCCTTGCGCGCGGTGATCGAAGGCATGGCATTGCCCGTCGGGCGAGAGAATCTCGCCCTCCTTGAAGAGATAGCCGCGCGCATGCGGCAATTCGATGGTCACGCCGCCCGCCAGCGCCATGTCACATTCGCCCATGAGAAGCGCCTGTGCCGCGTAATGCGTCGCCACCAGCGAGGTGGAGCAGGCCGTTTGCAGGTTGATCGAGGGGCCTTTCAGATCGAAAATATGGCTCACCCGCGTGGTCATGAAATCCTTGTCATTGCCGGTATGGCGCAGCAGAAACATGCCGGTCTGATCGACCAGGTCGGGGTTGGAGCAGACGTTGAAATAGAAATAGCTGCCCATGCCGCAGCCGGCATAGACGCCGATGGGACCAGGGAATTTCGAGGGCGGATGGCCCGCCTGTTCCATCGCCTCCCAGGCGACCTCCAGGAACTGGCGGTGCTGCGGGTCCATGATGGCGGCTTCTTTCGGGGACAGGCCGAAGAACTCCGCATCGACATGGTCGAACCGGTCCAGCGTCGCGGCGAAGGGCACGTAATCGGGCCGGTCGATCAGATGCGGGGCCTCGCCTGCCGCCAGCAATGCCTCGCGCGATTGCCGCGTGATTGCGCAGACGCCTTCGCGCAAGCCACGCCAATAGGCCGCCACATCCGCCGATCCCGGCAGGTGCGCGGCCATTCCGACAATGGCGATATCGTTCTCTCCGACGCCCTGGTCGGTGCGGCTGTCACTCATCGAAAGACGTATCCAAAATCGTTCCTCGAACAGTATGGCGCAGATTTCGCCCGGCTTCATGGTGATTTTAGGGCAAAGCCATGGAGTGAGGGCGATATCGCAAGGGCGGAGCGGATCAATCCCGCAGGACAGACCTGCGCCACTTTCCTTCGGAAACGAATCTACTATGGTGGAGAAAACACCGAGACAAAAGGACCGCGCGCCCCATGACATCCGAGGATCCCGACACAATCGCCTATGGCCGCCTGATGCACCGGGCGATGCGCGGGCTGATCCAGACGGTCCTGACGGATGTGGCCGAGCGCGGCCTGCCGGGTGAACACCATTTCTTCGTGACCTTCGACACCCGCGCCGACGGCGTCGATATCGCGCCCTGGCTGCACGATAGATACCCCGAGGAAATGACCATTGTGATCCAGAACTGGTTCGACGGGCTTTCCGTCGATGATGAGGGGTTCTCGATCACCCTGAATTTCGGCGACAGCCCCGAGCCCCTGCGCATCCCCTTCGACGCGATCCAGACCTTTGTCGATCCCTCCGTCGAGTTTGGCCTGCGTTTCGAGACGCAAGGCCATGACGACCCCGATGGCGAGCCGCCCGAGGATGACGACCCCGAGGATGAGGACACCCCCCATCACGACGCCGAAGTGGTCAGCCTGGATACATTCAGAAAGACCCATTAGCCCTTGATATTGAACACCTTTTGAAAGTTGCGCGCCGATGTCGGGCGATCTTGGCCTGTTCTGGGGCCAACTCTTCAGAAAACCGGATCAGGTCGTAGCGCTGGCCCCGTCCTCGCGGGCCCTGGCCGAGGAAATGGTCGCGACGCTGGACCCGCGCCGCGGCCCGGTGATCGAGCTTGGCGCGGGCACGGGCCGCATCACGCGCGCGATCCTGGCGCGCGGCTTCGCCCCCGACCAGGTCCACGCGGTCGAGATGAACCCGGCCTTTTGCGACAATCTGCGGACGCGGTTCGCGGGCCTCAACGTGCATTGCCTCTCGGCGGCGGATGTCGGCGGGCTTGCGCTGCGGGGCGCGCAGGCGGTGGTATCCGGTCTGCCGCTGCTGTCGATGCCATTGGCCCTGCAACACGCAATCCTCGCGGGCAGTTTCGCGCATCTTGACCCCGGCGCCCCGTTCATCCAGTTCACTTACGGCCCCAGACCGCCCGTGCGTGCCGAGTTGCGCGCCTCCCTGGGGCTGACCTGGACGAAAAGCGCCAAGATCTGGGGCAACCTGCCGCCAGCGCGCGTCTATCGCTTTTGCCAACCCGACCGGAGGCCCATGGAATGAGTGAGAACCCCGCCGATCCCGATTTCTGGCACAGCCGTTGGCAGGAGAACCGCATCGGGTTCCACCAGGCGCAGGCCAATGCGCTCCTGCGCGACCATCTCGGCGCGCTCGACCTTGAACCGGGGGCGCGGATTTTCCTGCCGCTTTGCGGCAAGACGCGCGATATCGGCTGGCTGCTGTCGCAAGGCTATTCCGTCACGGGCGTGGAGTTGAGCACATTGGCGGTCGAGCAGCTCTTTGACGATCTCGACGTGACGCCCCGGATCACGCAACACATGAACCTGCGCCGATACAGCGCGGAGAATATTGATATTTTTACCGGCGACGTCTTTGACCTGACCACGGATATCCTCGGCCTTGTCGACGCCATCTATGACCGCGCGGCGCTGGTTGCCCTGCCCCGTGACACGCGCCCGCGCTACGGCGCGCATCTGGCGCGCATTACAGGCACCGCGCCGCAATTCCTGATCTGTTTCGAATATGACCAGAACCTGATGGAGGGCCCGCCCTTTTCCATCGATGTCCGCGAGGTCGCCCGTATCTACGGGCAGACTTACGCCCTGACCGACCACGCCGCCGAGAAGGTCGAGGGCGGCCTCAAGGGCAAGATCCCGGCCACGGAACGGGTCTGGCTTCTGCGCTGAACAGGTCGCATTGCCCCCGCGCCCGCGCCCACGTATAGCCATGTCCAGACGCGTTTCGATAGACCCGGAGGCCCCGATGACCGCAACCCGCACTGAAACCGACAGCTTCGGCCCGCTCGAGGTTCCCGTCGACAAATACTGGGGCGCGCAGACGCAACGCTCGCTGATGAATTTCCCCATCGGCTGGGAGAAACAGCCCACGGCCATCGTGCGCGCCTTGGGCGTCATCAAGCGCGCCTGCGCCGAGGCCAACAAGGAAAGCGGCAAACTGGACGCCCGCCTTGCCGATGCCATCATCCAGGCCGCGCAGGAGGTCATCGAGGGCAAGTTCGACGACAATTTCCCGCTGGTGGTCTGGCAGACCGGGTCCGGCACGCAGTCGAACATGAACGCCAACGAGGTCATCGCCAACCGCGCCATTGAAATCCTCGGCGGCGAGATCGGCTCGAAAGACCCGGTGCATCCCAATGATCACTGCAATATGGGGCAAAGCTCCAACGACACCTTCCCGACCGCGATGCATGTCGCCACCGCCATGTCCGTGCGTGACGTGCTGCTGCCCGGGCTGACCAAACTGGCCGAGGGGCTGGAGGCCAAATCCGACGCCTTCAAGGACATCATCAAGATCGGCCGCACCCATACGCAAGACGCGACGCCCCTGACCCTGGGACAGGAGTTTTCCGGCTACGCGCACCAGGTGCGGATGGGCATCTCGCGGATCGAGGCCGCGATGCACGGCATCTACGAGCTTGCACAGGGCGGCACGGCTGTCGGCACCGGCCTGAACACCTCGCAAGGCTGGGACACCACGGTTGCGGCCAACATGGCGCGGATCACCGACCTGCCCTTTGTCACCGCCCCCAACAAGTTCGAGGCGCTGGCCGCCCGTGATGGCATGGTGTTCCTGTCAGGCGCCATCGCGACGGTGGCGGGATCGTGCTACAAGATCGCCAATGACATCCGGTTCCTCGGCTCCGGACCCCGCTCGGGGCTTGGCGAATTGATCCTGCCCGAGAACGAGCCGGGCAGTTCCATCATGCCGGGCAAGGTGAACCCGACCCAGGCCGAGGCGCTGACGCAGGTCTGCGCGCATGTCATGGGCAATGATGCGGGCATCAAGTTCGCGGGCAGCCAGGGCCATTTCGAGCTCAACGTCTACAATCCGATGATGAGCTACAACCTGCTGCAATCCATCCAGCTTCTGGGCGATGCCGCCGACAGTTTCACCGAACGGATGCTCAATGGCATCGAGGCCAATGCGCCGCGCATCGACAAGCTGATGAAGGAAAGCCTGATGCTGGTCACGGCGCTGGCCCCCACCATCGGCTATGACAACGCGACCAAGGTGGCCAAGACGGCGCATAAGAACGGCACCACGCTGAAGGAAGAGGCCATCGCGCTCGGCTTTGTCGATGAGGAGACCTTTGACAAGGTGGTCCGCCCCGAAGACATGATCGGGCCGAAGTGAATGGCCGCCCCGGTGAACCTGAACCGGGCGCGGAAGGAGAAAGCGCGGGCCGAGAAGAAGGCCCGCGCCGACGAGAATGCCGTGCGATTCGGGCGGGCCAAGGCGGAACGGATGCTGGAGGAGGCGCGGGCCAGGAAAGCCGCCCGCGAGCTTGATGGCGCCAAGCGCGAGGAGCCATGACCGCCCGCCCTGTCAAACGCTCCCTCACCCTGCGCGGGCATCGCACCTCGGTGTCCCTGGAGGAGGCGTTCTGGCAGGAATTTCGCGCCATTGCGGACGAAAAACACCTATCCATCAATGAATTGGCGGCCCTTGTTGATGTAGAGCGCGGCGTCGAGAGCGGGCTTGCCTCGGCGATCCGCGTCTACATCCTGCGCGAGGTCAAAGCGCGCCGAACGCCTGTTTCTGACGCGCCGTCCAGTTGACGCTGATGCGGTAGCCGTCCTCGCCCGCCTCCTCCGCCTCGATCACGCCTTCCTCATGCAGCCAGGCGCGCTTGCGCCCCTCTGCATAGGGCAGGTCCAGCACCTCGGCGAAGCGCGGCGGTGCCAGCGCCTGGCCCATCGCCTCCAGCACCGTGTCGATGCCCTCGCCGGTCAGGGCTGACAGCGTAAAGACCTCCTCGCGCCGGTCGGCGATGGCCTGCAACTCGGCGCGCGCCTCGCCCGCGACCATGTCGATCTTGTTCCAAAGCTCCAGCTGCGGCACCTCGGAGGACACCCCCAGATCGGCCAGGATCGCGGCCACATCCTCGGCCTGCGCGGCGCTGTCGGGGTGGCTGATGTCACGGACATGCACGATCAGATCGGCCTCCAGCACCTCCTCCAGCGTGGCGCGGAAGGCGGCGACCAGTTGCGTCGGCAGGTCCGAGATGAAGCCCACGGTGTCGGACAGGATCACCTCCGCCCCGTCGGGCAGTTGCAATGAGCGCATGGTCGGGTCGAGCGTGGCGAAGAGCATGTCCTTCACCAGCACCTCGGCCCCCGTCAACCGGTTGAACAGCGTCGATTTTCCCGCATTGGTGTAGCCCACCAGGGCGACCACCGGATAAGGCACCTTGGCGCGCGAGGCGCGATGCAGGGCGCGGGTTTTCACCACCTTCTCCAACTGGCGGCGGATGCGCACGATGGCGTCGTCAATGGCGCGGCGGTCGGCCTCGATCTGGGTTTCGCCGGGACCACCCACGAAGCCCAATCCGCCGCGCTGGCGTTCCAGGTGGGTCCAGGCGCGGACAAGCCTTGTGCGCTGATAGCTGAGCGCGGCCAGTTCCACCTGCAACACGCCTTCGCGGGTGGCGGCGCGGTCGGCGAAGATCTCCAGGATCAGCCCGGTCCGGTCCAGAAGCTTGACGCCCCATTCTTTTTCCAGGTTGCGCTGCTGCACCGGGCTGACGGGGCCGTCGATCAGCACAAGATCGACCTCGGCGGCCTCGATGCGGGTCTTCAACTCGGCGATCTTGCCGGTGCCGAACAACAGTCCGGGCTGCGCCCTGGGCAGGCCCACGATCTCGGCCCCCACGACCTGAAGATCGGGCAGCGCCGCGGCCAGCGCCACGGCTTCCTCGAGCGCGGGGCCCGCCGGGCGGCGGTCGCGGTCGGCACGGATATCGGGGTGGAGGACAAAGGCGCGGGTCGGACCCGGGCCGTCAGTGTCCGTCAGCTCTGAAGAGGTCACTCTTCCCCGTCATAAAGGTTGATCGGCTGCGCCGGCATCACGGTGGAAATCGCGTGCTTGTAGACCAGTTGCGATTGCCCGTCACGGCGCAGCAATACGCAGAAATTGTCGAACCAGGTGATCACGCCCTGCAATTTCACGCCATTGATCAGGAAGATCGTCACCGGAACCTTGGTCTTGCGCACATGGTTCAGGAATGCGTCCTGCAAATTCTGCTTGTTTTCCGCCATTGATCACGCGCCCTGTCGTTATCTGCCGTCCTTACATCCGAACGGTAATTTTCTATCTCGGGCGAGTATGCGGGGGATCGATGCGGATTTCCACCCCGATTTCAGCGGTTTGCTGTTTGAGATGCGGGCGATGTGGCGGGAATCGGCCTAGAGGCGCCAGTAACTCGGGCTGAAAAGCGCGATCAGGACCAGCGATTCCAAGCGCCCGACGATCATGGCGGCGGCGAGGATGCCCTTGGCGGCGGGCGTCAGCGAGGCATAGACGATGGGCGCTTCGGCCCCATGCGCGGCCAGCGGCCCGGTCGTGGTCAGCGCCGCAACCGCCAGCACCAGCGCGTTTTCGAATCCCACGCCCGCGATGGACAGCGCCAGCATCGTGGCCGCCATCGACAGGACGAAGAGCATGAAGAACACCCAGGCGATATAGGCCCCCTGGCGGCGGATGCGGCGGCCGAGATGCCCGCCCGGCGCGACCGAGTTGGGATGCACCAGCTTGCCCAACTCGCGCGTGCCGTGCTTGTAGAGGGCATAGACGCGCAGCAGCTTGATGCCGCCTGCCGTTGTCGCCACGCCGCCGCCCATCATGGCCAGCCCCACCAGGACCAGACCCGGCGTCGGCAGGCCCGACCAGCTGCGCGAGGCGCCCCAGTATTCCGACACGAAGCCGGTGGTGGTGACAAAGGACAGCGCGGTAAAGAACCCGCCCCAGAGCGCCGCCAGCGCATGGCCGCCGCTGCCCCCGGCCGTCACTTCCATCGTCGCCACCCAATGGCGCAGGAACAGAAGTGCCGTCAGGGTGACGGTGACATAAAGCGCCAGGCGCAACTCCCGGTCATGGATCAGGGTCCGCGCCATCCCGAGGCTGAGGCCGTCGCTGAAACTGTGCCGTGTGATCGCGAAGACGAAGAAGAACAGGATCAGCGCCTCGGCCAGCACCCCGCCGCCGCCCGCGCTCAAGCCCCCGCCCGGCACGATGCCCGAGGTCGCCATGGTCGACATCGCCAGGCTGATCGCCGTCAGATCGCCCTTGCCCGCCAAGACCAGGAGCAGCCACAGAACCCCGGTCAGCCCGACATAGATCGGGGCCAGCAGGCGGATGGTGCGGCGCAGGCGGTGGCCGGGGCTGGCGGCGCGCATCTGGGCGGCGGAGCTGACGAAGTTTTCGGATTGCGTCTCGGCCGTCACCTCGAAGCCGCCAAGCGACAACGGGGCCAGCACGGCGGCGGCGGTGGCCCAGACAAGGAAACCGCCGAACCAGCCGACCAGCGCGCGCCACAGATGCACCGAGGGCGCCAGGCGCGCGGGGTCGAAGAGGGTCGCGCCGGTTGTGGTCAGGCTCGAGACCATTTCGAAATAGGCGTTGAAAAAGGTCGTGTTGCGCACCGCGTCATTCAGCGGCACCGCCAGCACCACGGGCAGGAAGACATAGGCCGCGATCAGCCACAGAAGATGTGTGCGCGAGGAGGTGACGGGGCGCACCCCTTGCGTGGCAAAACCCATCAGCAGGGTCAGCACCAGGAAGAACAGCGCCGAATACAGGAAGGTGCGCCCGGTCTCGAAATCCTCGGTCGCCATCGCCATCGCGGCGGGCACCAGCATCGCCAGCGCCGCGATGCCGGTGAAGGCGACCAGGAGGGGCATTCTGGCGAGAAACTGCATCATGGCTCAGAAGAAATCGACCGAGACCCTGAGCAGCGCCTCCACCCCCGGCACGTCCTTGGACAGGGCGAAGATGACCACCGTGTCACCCTCCTCGATGCGCAGCGATCCGGTCGGGCGCACCACCTTGCCGCCCTTGCGCACCGCCCCCAGAAGCGCGCCTTCGGGAAAGTCGATATCGCGGATCGCCTTTCCGGCAATGGGCGAGGTCGAAAGCACCTGCGCCTCGATCACCTCGGCTTCGGCATCGCCGATGGAATAGACGCCGCGCACCCGGCCATGGCGGATATGACGCAGGATCGAACTGACCGTGGTAGCGCGCGGATTGACATAGGCGTCGATATCCAGCGCTTCCATCAGCGGCACCATGGTCGGGTCGTTGACCAGCGCGATGGCCATTTTCGCGC
The DNA here is from genome assembly GCF_013155465.1 of Alterinioella nitratireducens. GTDB lineage: Bacteria > Pseudomonadota > Alphaproteobacteria > Rhodobacterales > Rhodobacteraceae > Alterinioella > Alterinioella nitratireducens. Next base: position 256,487 of record NZ_JABJVX010000003.1, read on the forward strand.
CGAGCGATTTCACCCGGACCGAGGCCAGGAGGTTGGTCTTGTCATCCGAGGTCACGCAGAGCACGGCATCGGTGCGCTCCACCCCCGCCTCGCGCAGGATGTCCACGTCCAGCCCGTCGCCATGCAGCACGATGGTGCGGCTCAGCGCATCCGCCGCGCGTTCGGCATTGGCGCGGTTCATCTCGATCATGCGGGCGCGGATGCGGGTCGAGCTTGCCTCCAGCTCCTGCGCCACGCCAAGCCCGACATTGCCGCCGCCCAGGATGATCACCCGTTCGGGGCGTTTCACCGGCTTGCCGAAGATCTCCAGCGTGCGGGCGGTATCGCTTTCATGGGTGAAGACATAGATCTGATCCTCGGCGAACAGCTGATCGCCGGGATCGGGGGCGATCAGGTTGCCGTCGCGCCGGACGCCGACGACAATGGCGCGCAGCGTCGAGAAAAGCTCGGAGAGCTGTTTCAGCGGCGTGTTCAGGACCGGGCAATCGGCGTCCAGGCGAATACCCAGAAGCCGCGCCTCGCCGCCCAGGAAGTCCTCCGCCTCGAAGGTGGAAGGGGAATTGAGACGGCGCAGCGCCGCCTTGGCGACCTCGCGCTCGGGGCTGATCACCACGTCGATGGGCAGGTGTTCGCGGCGGTAGAGGTCGGAATAGATCGCCGTCAGATAGCTTTGCGCGCGCAAACGGGCGATCTTGCGCGGCACCGCGAAGATCGAATGCGCCACCTGGCAGGTCACCATATTGACCTCGTCCGAGAAGGTCGCGGCAATCACCATGTCGGCGTCGCGCGCCCCGGCGCGGTCCAGGATGTCGGGATAGGAGGCGAAGCCGGTGATGCCCTGCACGTCCAGCGTGTCGGTGGCCCGGCGCACCAGGTCGGGGTTGTTGTCGACCACCGTCACGTCGTTGTTTTCGCGTGAAAGATGGCGCGCGATCTGCCAGCCGACCTGGCCCGCGCCGCAAATGATGACCTTCATCCGCCCCTGCCCTTCGGGTGATGGCCGGATGGTCCGGCCCGGGCGTTCTGAATGGCAGAGACAGGGGCTAAGGTCAATTGCGCGCGCTTTCGCCTTGCCGGCATCGCTGCTCGGATGGTGATCCCCCCGCGAATGGACATGTTGCCATGATCCGCGTGATAGCGATCTGCCCGCCCTCTCGCCCTGCCGGATCGGCGAATCTCAAACTGAAGGAGCCAGTGGCGCGGGACCGGCCCGAGGCCGGGGGAAGGCGGCGCGCGCCGCCATGAGGGACGCGCCGTCGATGGCGCTTGTCTCGCGCGGGGATCGACCCCGCGCATCCCCTACCCCTCCTGGCTCTCGCCCACCTGCGCCACGCGGGCGCCCGCCTTGTTCGTGGTCACGACGCCGAGCGATTTCAGCTTGCGGTGCAGCGCGCTGCGCTCCATCCCGACGAAATTGGCGGTGCGGCTGATATTGCCGCCGAAGCGGTTGATCTGGGCCATCAGGTATTTGCGCTCGAAAAGCTCGCGGGCCTCGCGCAGCGGCAACGTGGTCAGACCGGTGGACAGCGCCACATCGTCATCGCCCGCCTCGGCCACCTGCCCCGGCAGGTCGCGCGCCTCGATCGGGCCGGTTCCATCGCCCAGGATCAGCACGCGTTCGATCACGTTGCGCAATTCGCGGATATTGCCGGGCCAGCGCATGGTTTGCAGCATCGCCTCGGCATCCGGCCCCAACGCGCGCAGGGGCAGGCCCTGGTCGCGGTTGAACCGTTCGATGAAATGGCGCGCGAGGTCGGGGATGTCCTCGCGCCGTTCCTCCAGGCTCGGCACGTCGATCGGCACCACGTTCAGCCGGTGATAGAGCTCCTCGCGGAAGCGTCCGGCGGCGATCTCCTCGGTCAGGTTGCGCGTGGTCGAGGACACGACCCGCAGGTCGACGCGCACCTTGGAGGCCCCGCCGACGCGGGTGAAGCTCTGATCGACCAGCACGCGCAGGATCTTGGACTGGGTGCCAAGCGGCATGTCCGCGACCTCGTCGAAGAAGATCACGCCGCCATGCGCCTGTTCCAGCAAGCCCTGTTCGACGCCGCGCTCCGGGCTTTCGCGGCCGAACAGCACCTCCTCCATCTGCTCGGGGATGATCGAGGCGGAATTGACCGTGACAAAGGGCGCATCGGCGCGGGCGGAATGGGCGTGGATGTAGCGCGCCGAGATCTCCTTGCCCGATCCCGGCCCCCCGGTCAGCATCACCCGTCCATTGGATTTCGTCACCTTGTCGAGCTGGCTTTTGAGCAGCTTGAAGGCCGCGCCGCCGCCGATCATCTCATCCCCGCCGCTGTCCTGGCGGCGCAGGGCCGAGTTCTCGCGGCGCAAGCGGCTGACCTCCATCGCGCGGCGGATCACCACCATGAGCTGGTCGATATTGAAGGGCTTTTCGATGAAGTCGAACGCGCCTTGCTTGATCGCCGCGACCGCGATCTCGATATTGCCATGGCCCGAGATGATCACCACCGGCACGCCGGGATTGTCGCGTTTGACGGTAGACAGGATGTCGATCCCGTCCATGTTGCTGTCTTTCAGCCAGATATCGAGGATCATCATGCCGGGCGGCTCGCGCGTCAGTTCCGCCATACATTCGTCCGAGTTCGAGGCCATGCGGGTCGCAAAGCCCTCATCCTCAAGGATATCGCAGATCAACTCGCGGATATCGCGTTCGTCATCGACAACCAGAATATCGCTCAACTTTCCTCTCCCTCTTGCTCCGTGAGGCGCGGCAGCACGACCCGCGCCGCAGCCCCTTGATGCGCGCCCTCGGAAAACGGCTCCGCATCCAGCAGCTCAAGTGCGCCGCCATGTTCCTCGATGATCTTCTTGACGATGGGCAGGCCAAGCCCGGTGCCTTTCTCGCGCGTTGTCACGTAAGGTTCGAACAGGCGCGAGCGGTCGGGCGGCAGGCCGATGCCATTGTCGCTGATGGTGATCTCGACCGTCTCCGGGGCCAGCGCCATCTTGATCCTGAGCTCCGGCTCATGCCCCTCGGGCGCGCCTTTTTCCTGCAGGGTTTCAATGGCTTCTCCGCCGTTCTTGATCAGGTTTGTCAACGCCTGAAGGATCATGGTCGCGTCGATCTCGGCGGGGACGGGATGATCGGGGATGTCGGTGACAAAGCGGATATCGGGCTGGCCCGCCTCCTGCAGGGTCACCGCGTCGGTCAGCAGTTGCGCGATGTCGTCGGGCGCGCGCTCGGGCTCGGGCATCCGGGCGAATTTGGCGAACTCATCGACGATGCGGCGCAGATCGCCGGTCTGGCGCACGATCACGCCGGTCAATTCGCGCAGCTTCTCGGCGTCGGCCTCCTCCAGCAGGCGACTGAACTTGCGCTGCACCCGCTCGGCCGACAGTTGGATCGGCGTCAACGGGTTCTTGATCTCATGCGCGATGCGCCGGGCCACGTCGCCCCAGGCCGCCATGCGCTGCGCACTGACCAGGTCGGTCACATCGTCGAAGGCCACGACGTAGCCCTCCAGCGCGTCATCCTCGTCGCGGCGCATCGACATGCGCACCAGCAGGCTTTGCTGGGTGCCGCCACGGGTGATCTTGGTCTCCTCCTGCACCACCTGGGCGCCGCGCCCGCGCAGTTTCTCGAACAGCGCCGCAAATTCCGGCACCGCGACCGACAGGGTCAGCCCGTGGTCGCGCGCCTCGACCAGGTCGAGCAGCTTGATAGCGGAGCGGTTCATGAAATCGACCCGGCCCTCGGCGTCCAGCCCGATCACGCCCGAAGTCACCGAGGTCAGCACGCTGTCGAACTGCCGCCGCCGGGTTTCGGTTTCCTCGTGCTGTTCGATCAACGCGTCGCGCTGGCCCTTCAATTGCCGGGTCATCTGATTGAAGAGACGGCCCAACATGGCGATCTCGTCCTCGCCCGCCTCCTCGGGCACGCGCACGTCAAGATCGCCGATCCCCACCCGCTGCGCCGCGCCCGCCAGACGGCCCACCGGGCGCGACAGGCGTTCGGCGAACCACAGGCCAAGCCAGATCGCAGCCAGGATCAGGATCACGGCAAAGCCCAGGTAGATCAGGCCGAACTGGAACAGGAACTGGCCCCGTTCGCTCTCCAGTTGACGGTAGAGGCCGACGGTTTCCTGTGTCTCATCGAGCAGCGCGATGATCTGGCCATCGACCTCGCGGCTGACATAGAGGTAGCGGTCGGCGAAGGCGTCCAGCCGGATGAGGGCGCGGAACTCGTTCACGTCGCGATCCTCGATCAGCACCGTCTCGCCGGCGGCGGCGCGGGCCAGATCCTCCTCCGAGGGCTGTTCGAAATCAAACAAGTAGCTGCGTTCGCCGCGCGCCTGGATTTCGCCCACCCCGTCGATCACGAAGGCCTCGCGCAGGCCCCGCTGGATCGCCTGCTGGCCCTGGCTGAGCAATTGGCGCAGGTCGCCATCGGCCAGGAACGGCGTCGCGCGGCGGTTGATGTCGAGGAACTGCGCCAGCGCCTCGGCATCGGCGGCCAGATCCTCGCGGTGTTCTTCCTCATAGGCATAGGCGGCCTCGACGGAATGGCCGAGCGCCGAGCGCACCCGGTCGGAAAACCAGCCCTCTAGCCCCAGATTGACGGTGATCGTGGCGAAGACGGCGATCAGGATGGTGGGCAAGAGCGCGACCAGCGCGAAGACACCCGTCAGCCGCAGGTGCAGGCGCGATCCCGCCGACCGGGCGCGGCGCGCCGCCACCATCTTGGTCACGCGGTAGAGGACAAGGGCCGCCACCACGAGGATATAGACCATGTCGGCCAGCAGAATCAGCCGCAGCGCGGGCGAGGTGGAGGTTTCGGCCAGCGGCCCGAGGATGAAGAAGGTCGACAGCGCCAGAACGGGGCCCAGGATGACCAGTCCGAAGGTGCCGATGGTCCGCCATTTCCGGCGCAATCTCAACGACATCAGCCGCATTAACGGAGAAGTTGCCTCACTCTGCGCCGGGGTATCCACCCAAATGCCTCACCAAATATGGGGCAATAGACCTGCCCAAACCGCCAAACCTTGACGCGCGCCCGGACCCTGTATCCAGAGGGCAACGCACCTGTTGCGGTTTTACATCAACTTGCGGCGGCGTGTCACGCGAATATCCAGATCGCTGATCTTCTTGCGCAGCGTATTGCGGTTGATGCCAAGCAGGTCGGCGCATTTGGCCTGGTTGCCGCCGGTCGCCTCCAGCGCGATCTCGATCAGCGGTGTCTCGACCTCGCGCAGGATGCGGGGGTAGAGGCCGGGGGGCGGCAGGTCGCCGCCATGCAGGTCGAAATACCGTTTCAGGTGCCGCGCGACCGAGGTCGACAGCTTGTCGCCATTGCCGCCGTTATCGGGTTCCGTCGCGGTCGCGGGGCCGAGGACACCCGCCACGTCGCCCCTGGAGATTTCCTCGGCGGGGCTGGTCACCATCAGGCGGCGCACGGTGTTCTCCAGCTCGCGCACATTGCCGGGCCAGGGATGGGCGCGGATCCTCTCGGCGGCGTCTTTCGAGAACCGGCGCGGGGCCAGCCCGCCCTGTTCGCCGCGGGCCAGGAAATGATCGGCCAAGAGCGCGATGTCATCGACACGCTCGCGCAGGGGCGGCACCGCCACGGTGATGCCGCCAAGCCGGTAGAACAGATCCTTGCGGAACGTGCCCGCCTTGATCCGGGCCGCAAGATCGGCCTGGCTGGTCGCCAGGATGCGCGGCCCGTCAGGCCCAAGCCCGTCCAGCATCCGCACCACCCGTCCCTGCGCGTCATCATCGAGGTCGCCCACCTCATCGAAGAGCAGCGCGCCCCCCTCGGCCCGGTCGAGCAGATGCGCGGGGCCCTCCGCCGCATTCAGATCGCGCGGGCGCACCACCACGAAGGGCCGGTTGCGCCGGTCGGAAAAATCGTGGATCGCGCGGGCGATGAGGCTTTTCCCAGTGCCGCTTTCGCCGGTGATCAGCACCGGCAGATCGGTGTTCATTACCTTGGCGACCAGCCGGTAGAGCGCCTGCATATTGGCGCTGCGCCCGATCAGGGGCAGGTCCTGGCTGGCCGTCGGCTCTTCGTTGCGCGGCTCGGGCGTGGGGGCGCGGCGCTTGATCTCCAGCGCGCGGGCCGCCCGTTTCATCAGGTCGGGCAGGTCGAAGGGCTTGGGCAGGTAGTCATAGGCCTCCTTCTCGGTGGCGCGGATCGCGGTCACGATGGTGTTCTGCGCCGAGATGATGATGACCGGCAGGCCGGGCCGGGCCGCAGTGATCTTCGGCAATGTCTCCAGCCCGTTGCCATCGGGCATGACCACATCCGAGATCACCAGGTCGCCCTTGCCCTCCTCGACCCACCGCATCAGCGTGATCAGGCTGGCCGTGGCATGAACCTTGCAGCCCGCCCGCGTCAGCGCCTGGGTCAGCACCGTGCGAATGGTGCGGTCGTCATCGGCGACCAGAACGGTGCCATCCATCAGGTTTCTCCTTCTGCAACGGGCAGCGATACGCGGAACACGGTCCGGCCGGGGCGGCTTTCCACGCCGATCCAGCCGTCATGATCGGCGATGATCTTCGAGACCAGCGCCAGGCCAAGCCCGGTGCCGTTCTCGCGCCCCGACACGAAGGGCTCGAAGATGTCGGCGGCGATCTCGGGGGACAGGCCGGGGCCGTCATCGGCGATCTCGACCTGCAACGGAACATGCGCGGGCCGACCATCCTTGCGGCTGACCTTGAGACCGGGCTCATAGAAGCTGCGCAACCGGATCGTGCCACCCTCTGCGCTGGCCTCTGCGGCGTTCTTGAGCAGGTTGAGGAAGACCTGCTGCAACTGGTCCGGGTCGGCATAGGTCAGCGGCAGCGACGGGTCATAAGCATCGGTGATCTGCATATGCGCGGCGAACCCCACCGCCGCCGAGCGTCGGGCGCGGTCCAGCACGTCATGCAGGTTGACGGGCGCGCGGGCGGGGGGCGAGACGTTGCCGAACTCCTCGACCTGGTCCAGCAGGGCGACGACGCGGCGGGTCTCCTCGACGATCAGGTCGGCCAGGTCACGATCCTCGCCGCTCAGCCCCTCGGCGATCAGTTGCGCCGCGCCGGATATGCCTGCCAGCGGGTTCTTGATCTCATGGGCCAGCATCTCGGCCATGCCGATGGCCGATTTCGCCGCCGTCTTGGCCGAGCGCCCGCGCGTCAGCCGCCGCGACAGGGCGCGGGATTCGAACAGGATCAGCACGTCATCGGCATCGCCCACCGGCGCGATCTGCACATCGCAGAGCTCCGCCGGTTTCGCCCCCGTCGCCACCGAGACCGCGTTGAGGTAGAGCGGCGCGCGCCCCTGGCGGACGCGGGCGATGGCGTCGTCCAGACCGGGCTCGACCGTGACCCGCTCGGCCAGGGCCGCACCGGACAGCCAGCGCGACGAGATGTTGAAGAAGGATTCGGCGGCCGGGTTGACCTCGCCGATCAGGCCGGTGGCGGTCACGATCATGCCGGGGATCGGCAGCGAGGCCCAGATGGCGGCGTGATCGCTCATGCCGCGGCCAGTTCGGGCAGGGCCTGCGTGACGCTGCGGATCACATGGGCCGGGTCGGTCGCGGTCAGCACCTCGCGGCGCAGGGCCGGGTCGGCGCCCTCCAGATACCAGCCCAGATGCTTGCGCGCGACGCGCAGGCCAAGATCGAGGCCGTAGAAGGACAGCATCGCCTCGTAATGGTCCACGATCATCTGCGCCAGCGCGGCCCCGTGCGGGATTTGCGGCGCGGGCGCGCCAAAGAGGTCATGCGCGATCTGCGCCAGCGCCCAGGGCCGACCTTGCGCGCCGCGCCCAACCATCACGCCATCGGCGCCCGAGCGGTCCATCGCTTCCCGCGCGCTGGCGCTGTCCGTGATGTCGCCATTGGCGATCACCGGGATGCGCACCGCCTGACCCACCGCACGGATCGCGTCCCAATCGGCGGCCCCCTTGTAGAACTGGCACCGGGTGCGGCCATGGATCGTGATCATCTGCACGCCCGCATCCTCGGCCCGCCGCGCCAGATCGGCGGCGTTGAGGCAGCTTTCATCCCATCCAAGCCGTGTCTTCAGCGTGACCGGCACATTCACCGCGCCGACCACCGCCTCGATGAGGGATAGCGCGTGATCCAGGTCGCGCATCAGGGCCGAGCCCGACAGGCCGGTCGTCACCTTCTTGGCGGGGCAGCCCATGTTGATGTCGATGATCCGCGCGCCGCCCGCCTCGGCCATGCGGGCGGCCTCGGCCATCCAATGCGCCTCGCGGCCCGCCAGCTGCACCGCCGTGTTCGCCGCCCCGAACCCCAGCTCGGCGCGGGCGCGGACGGAGGGTTTGGCCTCCACCATCTCCTGGCTTGCGACCATCTCGGACACGACCAGCCCCGCCCCGAAACGCGTGACCAGGTTGCGGAACGGCAGATCTGTGATCCCGGCCAACGGGGCCAGGAGCACGGGCGGGCTGAGCCTCCGATCTGCCAGTGAAATCGCCAAATGCCTAATCCTTGTGCAGCCGCCGCCAGATTTACGCGCGTTCGGTCCAGAGTGCAAAGGTTCTGGGGCAGGTTTCGCGCGCGTTCCGGATATGCCCAAAAATGAGGCACCCTGCCGCGCCGCCTGCCCCCTGATTGTGCCTTGCGGCAATTCCTCCTATCACGGAGGGCATGAGCGACACCGCCCCCGATCCCTCCCTGCCGCGCGCCGCTGCCCTGATCGTGGCCGCCGGACGCGGCACGCGCATGGGTGGCGAACTTCCAAAGCAATATCAGGTGCTTGGCGGTGAAGCGGTGCTGACCCGGACGATCCGCGCCTTTTCGGAACATCCCGCCATCGGGGCCGTCGTGATCGTGCGCCACGCCGATGATTCCGACCTCTGCCGGGCCGCCCTGCCCCGTACCGGGACGCCCCTGATCGAGGTGATCGGGGGGGCCACCCGCGGGGCCTCGGTCAAGGCGGGGCTGGCGGCGGTGCCGGAGGGGGTGGCCCATGTCCTCATCCATGACGGCGCGCGGCCCCTGGTCTCTGCCGCGACAATCTCGGACGTGCTTGCGGCGTTGCGAACGAGCCCCGGTGCCGCACCGGGGCTGGAAGTCACCGATGCGCTTTGGCGCGGCGATGCCCATGTCACCGGCTTTGCTGCCCGTGACGGCCTCTTCCGGGCGCAAACGCCGCAGGGCTTCGACCTCGCCGCGATCCGCGCCGCGCATGAGGCCCATGACGGCCCCGCCGCCGATGACGTGGAGGTTGCCCGCGCCCACGGGCTGGACGTGGCCATCATCCGCGGCGATGAAGACAATCTGAAACTGACCCGCGCGGGGGATTTCGCCCGCGCCGAGGCGATTCTGAAGGCAAGGACAATGCTGGACATCCGCACCGGAAACGGCTTCGACGTGCATCGCTTCGGCCCCGGCACCCATGTCATGCTGGCGGGCATTCGCGTGCCGCATACGCGCGGATTGCAAGGCCATTCCGATGCCGATGTCGGGCTGCATACCGTCACCGACGCGATCTACGGCGCCCTGGCGAAGGGCGATATCGGCCAGCATTTCCCGCCCTCGGACCCGCAATGGAAGGGTGCCGCCAGCCACATTTTCCTGACCCATGCCGTCGATCTGGCGGCGGGCGACGGCTTCACCATCACCCATGCCGACCTGACGCTGATCTGCGAGACCCCCAAGATCGGCCCGCACGCGCCCGCAATGCGCAAGGAACTGGCCCGCCTTCTGCGCGTCGATACGTCCCGCGTCTCCGTCAAGGCCACGACCAGTGAACGCCTCGGCTTCACGGGCAGGGGCGAAGGCATCGCCGCATTGGCCACCGTCACATTGGTGAAATCATGACCCGCCTCATCACGACCTTCTTCTATATCGGCCTTCTGCGCCCCGCCCCCGGCACCTGGGGCAGCCTGGCCGCGATTCCCGCCGCTTGGGGGCTGCATGCCATCGCAGGGTTTCCCGCGCTTTTCCTCGGCACGGGGCTTGTCGCCGCCCTCGGCTGGTGGGCCACGACCGAGGAGATCCGCGACCGCGCCGACAAGGATCCCGGCGAGATCGTGATCGACGAGGTCTTGGGCATGTTCCTGGCGCTCTGGCCGGTCTCCTACGGCGCGATGATGGCGGGCGCGGGCCTCTTCACGCTCTGGCCCGGTGTCGTCACGGCCTTCCTTGCCTTCCGGTTCTTCGACATCGTGAAACCCGGCCCTGTCGGATGGGCCGACCGCCAGAAAGGCGCCATGGGCGTGATGGCCGATGACGCGATCGCGGGCGCGCTGGCCTCGCTGGTCGTCGCCGTGCTGGCCGTGATCGCGCATGGGGTGATGCGATGAGCGCCGAGGCGGTCCTGGAGGCGCTGATCGCGCGCGGGCTGATGCTGGCGACGGCGGAAAGCTGCACCGGCGGCATGATTTCCGCAGCGATCACCGATGTGGCGGGCAGTTCCGCCGCGTTCGACCGGGGTTATGTCACCTATACCAATGCCGCCAAGACCCAGATGTTGGGCGTCGCGCAGGCCACGCTGGCCGCCCATGGCGCGGTATCCGAGGAGGTCGCGCGCGAGATGGCGGCGGGCGCGCTGGAGCGCTCGGGTGCCGGGATCGCCATTGCCGTGACCGGCATCGCGGGCCCCGGCGGGTCCGAGCACAAGCCCGAGGGCCGCGTCTGTTTCGGCCTCGCCACCGGGGCGGGCACCCGAACCGAAACCGTCGAGTTCGGCGCGATCGGGCGCGCGCAGGTGCGCCGGGCAAGTGTCGATCACGCGCTGGCGCTGGTGCTGGCGGCCCTCTCCGACTGACCCGCCGCGCGCTGCACGAGGCTTGCCACCTCTCGCAGCTCACCCTCCATCGGGGTCGTCTTGCGCCAGATCATGCCGATGGTCCGCGATGGGCGCGGTTCTGCGAAGCGCACGATATCGACCGGGGCGGCGCGGCCCTCGACCGCCACCGCCATCTCCGGGATCAAGGTCAGCCCGAGCCCCGCGCCCACCAGTTGCACCAAGGTGGTCAGCGACGAGCCATCCAGCCCGTCCTTGGGCACCGGCGTCTTGAGATTGCAGAAGCTGATCGCCTGGTCGCGGAAGCAATGGCCTTCCTCCAGCAGCAAGAGCCGCATTTTCGCCAGCGCGGCACCATGCGGCACCGGTTGGCCGGCCTCGGTGCCGGGACGGACCAGCAGGAAATCCTCGTCGAAAAGCGGCAACTCGCGGAAGGCGGGTTCGGAGACGGGGAGCGCCACGATGGCCGCATCAATCGCGCCCTCGCCCAGTTCCTGCAACAGCCTGGGCGTCAGCGTCTCGCGCATATGCAGGTCAAGACCGGGGCGTGCGGCAGTGAGCAGCGGCAGAAGCTGCGGCAGGAGATAGGGCGCAATCGTCGGAATCACCCCAAGGCGCAATCGGGTCAGCCCCTGCCCCGACCCCGTGCGCGCCTGGTCATGCAGATCCTCGGCAGCCGACAGGATCGCGCGCACACGCGGCAGCAGATCAGCCCCGAAGGCCGTCACCCGCACCGCGCGGGCCCCGCGTTCGACCAGCGCCGCGCCGAAGGTATCCTCCAACTCGCGTATCTGCACCGACAGGGCGGGTTGCGAGATCGCGCAGGCCGCCGCCGCCTGCCCGAAATGGCCATGCCGGGCGAGCGCATCGAAATAACGCAACTGTTTCAGTGTGAAGGTTTTCATAACCCCACCCTATCGCTCCAATGAAAAAATGCAACTTAGCCCTCGCGGGAAAATCCGCTATGCAATGGGCAAAGACAGATCAACCAGTATCCAGGGAGGACCGAGACATGGACGGCAACAACATGGGCAAATGCCCGGTGATCCATACGACAAATTCCGGCAGCGCAACGCGGCAGTGGTGGCCCGATCAGCTCAACCTCAAGATCCTGCACCAGCATCAACCGGCGACGAACCCGCTCGGCGAATCGTTCGACTATGCGGAGGCGTTCAAGAGCCTCGACCTCGATGCGGTCATCGCCGATCTGCACGCGCTGATGACCGACAGCCAGGACTGGTGGCCCGCCGATTACGGCCATTACGGGCCGTTCTTCATCCGCATGGCCTGGCACAGTGCGGGCACCTATCGCTCGGCGGATGGGCGCGGCGGGGCGACCTCCGGTTCGCAGCGCTTCGCACCGCTCAATTCCTGGCCCGATAACGTCAACCTCGACAAGGCGCGCCGCCTGCTCTGGCCGATCAAGAAAAAATATGGCGCGGCTTTGTCCTGGGCCGATCTGATGGTGCTGACCGGCAATGTCGCGATCGAAAGCATGGGCGGCAAGACGCATGGTTTCGCGGGCGGTCGCGTCGATGTCTGGGAGCCCGAGGAGGATATCTACTGGGGCCCCGAGACCGAATGGCTGGCCGATCAGCGCTATACCGGCGACCGGGAGCTTGAGAACCCGCTGGCCGCCGTGCAGATGGGCCTCATTTACGTCAACCCCGAGGGGCCGAACGGCAACCCCGATCCGGTCGCCTCGGGCCGCGATATCCGCGAGACATTTGCCCGCATGGGCATGGATGATGCCGACACCGTCGCGCTGACGGCGGGCGGGCATACCTTCGGCAAGGCGCATGGCGCGGGCGATCCGGCGCTGGTGGGCGTCGACCCCGAGGCGGAAGGTCTCGCCGCGCAGGGCCTGGGTTGGGCCAGCCGCCACGGCGCGGGCTTCGGCGTCGATGCCATCGGCAGCGGCATCGAGGGCCCCTGGACCGCGAACCCGACCAAGTGGGACCAGGGCTATTTCGACGTGCTTTTCGGCTATGACTGGCAACTGACGAAGAGCCCCGCGGGCGCGCATATCTGGGAAGCGGTGGACCTCCGCGAGGAGGATCACGCGCCGCAGGTCGATGGCTCGGGCACGCCGGTCAAGCTGATGATGACGACCGCCGACATGGCGATGCGGATGGACCCGGACTATGAGAAGATCTCGCGCCGCTACCACGCCAACCCCGAGGAATTCACCGAAGCCTTCGCCCGCGCCTGGTTCAAGCTGACCCATCGCGACATGGGGCCGAAGACGGTCTACCTGGGCCCGAAAGTGCCCGAGGGCGATCTGCTGTGGCAGGACCCGATCCCGGCGCTGGATCATGAGGTCGTGGATGATGGCGACATCGCGGACCTCAAGGCGAGGATCCTGGACAGCGGGCTTTCCGTCGCGGACCTCGTCTTCGCGGCCTGGGCCTCGGCCTCGACCTTCCGCAATTCCGACCGGCGCGGCGGGGCCAATGGTGCCCGCATTCGCCTGGCCCCGATGAAGGATTGGGAGGCGAACGAGCCGGAGCGCCTGGCCCGTGTGCTGGACAAGCTGGAGGACATCCAGACCGCGTTCAACGATGCGCAATCGGGGGACAAGCGGGTTTCGATGGCCGACCTGATCGTGCTTGGCGGTGTCGCGGCGGTGGAAAAGGCAGCCAGGGATGGTGGGCATGACGTGTCCGTGCCCTTCCGCCCCGGCCGCATGGATGCCAGCCAGGAGCAGACCGACGAGGAAAACATCGGCTGGCTGGAGCCGCATTCGGACGGGTTCCGCAACTACCAGAAGGCCGATTACACGGTGCCCGCCGAGGGGCTTCTGGTGGACAAGGCGCAGCTTCTGGGCCTCAGCGCACCCGAGATGACGGTGCTGGTCGGCGGCATGCGGGCCCTCGGGGCCAATCATGGCGGCACGTCCCATGGCGTTTTCACCGACCGCCCCGGCACGCTGACCAACGAGGTCTTCGCCAACCTCTTGGACATGTCCACGGTCTGGCACGCCACCAACGAGGCCGAGACCGAGTTCGAGGGCAAGGACCGCAAGACGGACGCGCCGAAATGGACCGGCAGCCGCGTCGATCTGGTTTTCGGCTCCAACTCGCAATTGCGCGCGATTGCCGAGGTCTACGCATCAGAGGATGCGGGCGGGAAATTCGTCAGGGATTTCGTCGCCGCCTGGACCAAGGTGATGGAGGCCGACCGGTTCGACCTGGCCCTGGACTTGGCCTGACGATTGGCGCGCCCGGGGGGACCCCCTCGGGCGCGCTTTTTTTCTTGGAGAGCCGCTGAACGTCGCCCGCTCTGCTCAATAGATGTAGCGGATCTGGTCGGACCAGTAGCGTTCCACCCGTTTCAGCGCGTGGTTGATCTGGTCGATCCCGTCCGGCCCCAACACCCCCTTGTCCTGCAAACCGCTGGCGTGGCGGCCGAAAAGGTCGGTCACCACGTCGCGCACATCGCGGCCCCGCTCGGTCAGCCGCACCCGGACGGACCGGCGGTCCATCTCGCAGCGCTGATGGTGCATATAGCCCATCTCGACCAGTTTCTTGAGGTTGTAGCTGACATTCGACCCCTGGTAATAGCCGCGCGATTTCAGCTCGCCCGCCGTCACCTCATTGTCGCCCACGTTGAACAGAAGCAGGGCTTGCACCGCGTTGATGTCCAGCACGCCGAGACGCTCGAATTCATCCTTGATCACATCGAGGAGCAGGCGATGCAGCCGTTCCACAAGCGAAAGCGATTCAAGGTAGCCGGACATGAAACCATGCCGGGACGATTCCGCGATGGGGCTGTGCAAACTCATGATGGTCTCCGCGTAGTGGTTGACCCAGAGATTTGCCGATAAACCCAAAGAATGCGTTAAACGCGGCGATAATTTTCGCGCAGGCCCTCAGGCGCGCAGGTCGGCGGCCAGTTCGGCGGCGAAATCGCGCATGTAATCAGGGGCCTGGCGCTGACCCGAGACCCATTGGTAGAGGTCGTGATCATCCTCGGCCAGCACCTGTTCAAAGAGGTCCAGCCCCGCATCGTCGGCCCGGTCCAGGTGCCGCGCGGCCCATCCGCCCAGGATCAGGTCCATCTCCTTGATGCCGCGATGGCCGGCCCGCATCTTGAGCCGCTTGATCCGCGTCTCGCGCGTTTCCGCCGTCATTCGGCATCCCCCGCAGCCGTGGGGCGCATGTGGCGCAGCCGCTTTTCCAGCTTGCCGAGCGTCTCGCCAAGGCGCTGGTGTTGCAGCCGCACCTGGCGCAGGTCCAGAAGCAGCGCGTCGAAATCCTGGGCCGCCTCGTTGTGATCGGGCTCCTCGGGGCCGACCCCCTCGCCGGTCAGCATCCAGCGGATCGAGACATTGAGCAGCCCGGCCAGCATCTGGAGCCGGTTGGCGCGCGGCTCGCGCATGTCGTGTTCCCAGGCCTCGATGGTGACCGGCTTCACGCCGATCCGTCGGGCCAGATCCTCCTGGGTCATCCCCATGGCCTGCCGCGCGCCTTCCAGCCGGTCGCCGAATGTCGCGGTCTCGTCGCTGAACCAGCCCTCGTTCCCAGTCTCGGCACTCGTCATCGTCTCTCCCTCATCGGCCCATCCGGGGGCCATTTCCGCGGCCAACGGGCCGTTTCGCATCTTGAACGTGTTCCGCGCGGACCCTAAGCATGGGCCCGACGATAGTAAACCGGACCAATTGCCCCGCATCCCCGCCCATCCCGAGGAGACCGCATCCCCATGACCTTCCTGTCCAAGACCCTCGCCCGCGTGAAACCCTCGCCCACCATCGCGGTCTCGACCCTCGCCGCCGAGTTGAAGGCACAGGGCAAGGATGTGATCGGCCTGGGCGCGGGCGAGCCCGATTTCGACACGCCCGAGAATATCAAGCAGGCCGCGAAGGCCGCGATCGACGCGGGGAAAACCAAATATACCGCGCCCGACGGGATCATCGAGTTGAAACAGGCGATCTGCGACAAGTTCAAGCGCGATAACGGGCTGGACTACACGCCGAAACAGGTCAGCGTCGGGACCGGCGGCAAGCAGATCCTCTATAACGCGCTGATGGCGACGCTGAACCCCGGCGACGAGGTCGTGATCCCCGCGCCCTATTGGGTCAGCTATCCCGACATGGTTCTGCTGGCCGGTGGTGAGCCGGTTATCGCCATGGCCAGCGCGGATAACGCCTACAAGCTGACCCCGGAGGCGCTGGAGGCCGCGATCACGCCGAAGACCAAGTGGTTCATCTTCAACTCACCCTCGAACCCGACCGGCGCGGGCTACACGGCGGCGGAGCTGAAGGGGTTGACCGATGTCCTGATGCGCCACCCCCATGTCTGGGTGATGACCGACGACATGTATGAACATCTGGTCTATGACGGGTTTCAGTTCGCCACCCCCGCCCAGGTGGAGCCGGGGCTCTATGACCGGACGCTCACCTGCAACGGCGTCTCCAAGGCCTATGCGATGACCGGCTGGCGGATCGGCTATGCGGCGGGGCCGGAGGAATTGATCGGGGCGATGCGCAAGATCCAGAGCCAGAGCACCTCGAACCCCTCCTCGATCAGCCAATGGGCGGCGGTCGAGGCTTTGAACGGCACGCAAGGCTACATCGCCGAGAACAACGCGGTCTTCAAACGCCGCCGCGACCTGGTGGTGGAGATGCTGAATGCCGCCGAAGGGGTGGTCTGCCCGGTGCCGGAAGGCGCGTTCTATGT
This sequence comes from Alterinioella nitratireducens, assembly GCF_013155465.1. GTDB lineage: Bacteria > Pseudomonadota > Alphaproteobacteria > Rhodobacterales > Rhodobacteraceae > Alterinioella > Alterinioella nitratireducens. Next base: position 272,890 of record NZ_JABJVX010000003.1, read on the forward strand.
CTACCCGTCGATCGAGGGCTGCATCGGCAAGACCTCGCCCGGCGGCAAGCGGATCGGGACGGACGAGGATTTCGCCACCGCCCTGCTGGAAGAGAAGGGCGTTGCCGTGGTCTTTGGCGGGGCCTTCGGGCTCAGCCCGAATTTCCGCGTGTCCTATGCGACCTCGGATGAGAACCTAAAGACAGCCTGCACAAGGATCCAGGAATTCTGCGCCGCACTGACCTGAGCGGTTGCGCCGGGGTTTCCCCGTCGCGGGTGGGGTTGACGGGTTCAGGCCCCAAAGGGGGAGCCTTCACCCGCCAATTGAGGCCAGCCTCAAACTCCGAGGTATTTTCAGCAAAATGAAAGGGAAGCAGGTCATCTTCTTCGACAAAATGCCTGATTTCTGCCGCCAGAGCGGGACGCGACGCTAACATGGTCGTGCTGCCGACTACGCCCCCCCCTCAGCGGGTCAGGACCGCCGAGAGCGGGGCCAGCGCCACCCCTTCCGAGCGCGACCCGAGGGCCCAGGAGAAGAGCGCCGTGACGGTGTCCGAATAGGTGTGGCCGACCACGATCACCTGCCCCTCCTGCCCCGCGGCAAAGGCCGCGCGGTCCAGGTAGCGGGTGATCACGGTGGCGCGCTCGCGGTCCTCGTCGATCTGGCGGAAGAGCGTTGCCGCCGGAACGTCGATGCGGGACGCGGTCTGTTCGGCCACGTTCAGGCCGCGCGGATAGGCGACCAGCCCATGCCCGGTTTCGGCCAGCATCCCGACCACGCCTTCGAGCACCACCCGGTTCGCCTGGATCGCGCTGGCGGGCGTGTCGAGCAGGGCGACCGCCTCGGGCAGTGCTGCAAGTCCGGCCTGCATCGCGGGCGCGACCTGCGCCGCTTCGGTCACATCCGTGAACCCGTCGGCCAGCATCACCACCTCGAACCCGGCCGCACGGTAGTCGGCGGCCGCCTCGGCGGCGTCGGGGCGGGTCGGGTCGATGGCGAAAGTGACGGGGAAATCGAACCGCGTCAGCGCGCTGCGGCCAAGCGGGAAGCTGGGATCGTCGATCAGGATCACCGCCATCAGGGGCCGGGTTTCCTCGGCATCGAACGGGGCCGCGAAGGCCTCGATGGCGGGCAGGTCCGCGGCAGGCTCGGCAGGCGTGTCGGGCACCAGGACGGGGTTGGCGACCGGGCTCGTGCCGCCCGTGGTCAGGCGCTGGAGGGGCGAGCCTTGCGGCGCGGGCGGCTCGGTGGAGGTTCCGGCTGGCGTCTCCTCCGGGGTCTGCGTCGGCGTCTCGACCGGGGCGGGCGGCGCGGCGGCGGCGGTCTCTGCCTCGGGGTCGGCCTCGATCGTCGGCAGGCCAAGCGGCGCGGGCTGGTCGCCCGTCGCCACCGGTTGCGGACCATCGCCGGGGGCGGGCGTCGGTCCGGCGCTCTCGGGCAGCGCGGTCTCGGACGGCGGTTGCAGCGTGGCGGTCGCAACGGGCTGTGGCGCGGGCGCGGTGTTGGGCACGGGCGGCGCGCTGGGGGCTGTCAGGTCGCTGAGGACGGAGGGCGCGGCGGCGGGCGCGGTGTCGATCCCCGGCAGGGTCGCCTCGCGTTCCTCTGGCGGGCGGTTGAAGTTGGAGCCTGCGGGCAGCGGGATTTCGGAGGCCGGACCGGAAGTGGCCGGGGCCGGATCGGTTTCGGGGGTCGGGCTCGGGCCGTCCTGCGCGGCGGGATCCGTGGCAGGTTCCGGCGCCGGCCCGGTTTGCGGCGCGGGCGCGGGATCGACCTCGGGGGCGGGGGCCTGCGGATCGACCAGTGGGCCCGTTTCGGGCGCGGCCTCGGGTTCCGGCTCTGCCATGCTGCCCGCGACCGGCTCGGGCCGCTCGGGCAAGGGCGACGAGAGCGACAGCAGCGCCACCGCCATCACCATCACCAACGCCCCCCAGATCAGACCGGAAATAAGCCCTCTGCCCATGATCCTACCCTCTGCCTTACCTTCTCGATGCGCCCAAGTCCGGCGCAGATGCCAAATCTCGTTTCTCGGGCCCCCTGCTGGCCCCTTGCCGTTCTGCCTCGCAAGTCTTGACCCTGCGGCGCGGCTCTGGGCATGTATAGCGCGGGGTGCGGCCCGGACGCACCCCTTTTTCGCGACAAGGACCGCCGCCCATGCTGCTGCTGATAGATAATTACGACAGTTTCACCTACAATCTGGTCCATTATCTCGGCGAATTGGGCACGGTGCCGCATGTGGTGCGCAATGACGCGCTTACTGTGCAGGAGGCGATGGGGCTTGATCCAGAGGCAATCGTGCTGTCGCCGGGCCCCTGCGACCCGTCACAGGCGGGGATCTGCCTTGCGCTGACGGCGGCGGCGGCGGAAACCCGCACATCGCTGCTTGGCGTTTGCCTGGGTCACCAGACCATCGGCCAGGCTTTCGGCGGCAAGGTCGTGCGCTGCCATGAGATCGTGCATGGCAAGATGGGCGCGATACATCACGACGGCAAGGGCGTCTTTGCCGGGCTGCCCTCGCCCTTGTCCGCCACCCGGTATCATTCGCTGGTGGTGGAGAGGGACAGCCTGCCCGATTGCCTGGAGGTCACCGCCTGGCTGGAGGATGGCACCATCATGGGGCTGCGCCACCGCGATCTGCCCATCGAAGGCGTGCAGTTCCACCCCGAGAGCATCCGCTCGGAACACGGCCATGCGATGCTGAAGAATTTCCTCGATGGCGTCACTGCTGCCCGGGTGGAGGAACCGGCATGAGCGACCAGATGAAACCGCTGATCGCGATCGCGGCCGAGCGCAACCTGAACGGCCCCGAGGCCGAGGCCGCCTTTGACCTGCTGTTCAACGGCGAGGCCACCGATGCGCAGATCGGCGCGCTTCTGATGGCGATGCGGGTGCGCGGCGAAACGGTGGACGAGATCGCCGCCGCCGCCCGCGTGATGCGGTCGAAATGCGTGCCCGTGAAGGCGCCTGCGGAGGCGATGGATATTGTCGGCACCGGCGGCGACGGCAAGGGGACGCTGAACATCTCGACCGCCACCGCCTTTGTCGTGGCGGGTGCGGGCGTGCCGGTGGCCAAGCATGGCAACCGCAACCTCAGTTCCAAATCGGGTGCGGCGGATGCGCTTGGTGCGCTCGGGATCAACGTGATGGTGGGGGCCGCGGTCGTGGAACAGGCGCTGAAAGAGGCGGGGATCGGCTTCATGATGGCGCCCATGCACCACCCCGCGATTGCCCATGTCATGCCGACGCGCCAGCAGCTTGCCACGCGCACGCTCTTCAACGTGCTCGGGCCGCTGACCAACCCGGCGGGCGTCAAGCGGCAGTTGACCGGCGCCTTCGCGCCCTGGCTGATCCGCCCGATGGCCGAAGTGCTGGCAGCCCTCGGGTCAGACGCGGCCTGGCTGGTGCATGGTGGCGACGGCACGGATGAGATCTCCATCGCGGGGCCGTCCCATGTCGCGGCGCTAAAGGGTGGGGAAATCGAGGAATTCGAAATCGCGCCCGAAGAGGCCGGCCTGCCGCGCCATCCTTTCGAGGCCATCCTCGGCGGCACGCCCGAGGAGAATGGCGTCGCCTTCAGCGCGCTCTTGTCGGGCGAGGGCGGGGCCTATCGCGATGCCGTCTTGCTCAATTCCGCCGCCGCGCTGCTGATCGCGGGCAAGGTGGACAGCCTGCCGGACGGCGCGGAGTTAGCCGCGCAGAGCATCGACAGCGGCAGGGCCCTGACGGCCGTGGAGACCCTGGCGCGCATCACCTCCGCCGCGAAATAGCCGCACCGGATCGGCCCGGAGATCGCCTCGCATCGACGCGAGGCGCCCCGCGCGGGGTCGACCCCGCGCTGGCAAGGGCTTTCGAAAGCCCTTCCAGAAAGGCTTTTCAAAAAGCCTTCCCGCCGCCCCTTGCAACCGGGCGCGCCACGGGCCACCGTCCTGATATGCCTCTCGACACCTCCCCCCTCGGCCCCTGGGCCGACCTGCCCTTCTTCCGCGACACCCTGCCCGGTATCGAGGCCGCGCTGGCCGCCGAACCGCGCCCCTGGCTGCCTGCCCCGCGCCAGGTCTTCGCCGCGCTGGCCGCCTGCCCGCCCGAGGTCACCCGCGTCGTCATCCTGGGCCAGGACCCCTACCCCACACCCGGCCACGCCCATGGCCTGGCCTTTTCCGCCGAGCGTCATGTCACGCCACTGCCCCGTAGCCTGGCCAATATCTACAAGGAGATGCAGGCCGATCTGGGGGGACGCCCACCCGATGCCGATCTGCGCTTCTGGGCCGCGCAGGGTGTGCTCCTGCTCAACACCATCCTCACCGTGCCCGCGCATCAGGCGGGGGGCCATGCCCGGCTCGGCTGGCAGGCGCTGACGGGCCAGGTGCTGGACCGCCTGTCGGACGCCCCCCGCGCCTATCTGCTCTGGGGGGCCGCCGCGCAGAAAGCCGCCGCGCGCGTCGATCCCGCGCAAAACCTCAAGATCGAGACCGCGCATCCCTCGCCCCTCTCGGCCCGACGCGGATTTTTCGGCTCGCGCCCCTTCTCACGGGTGAATAACTGGTTAGAAAGCAAGGGTGAGGCCCCCATCACCTGGACCTAGAGCGGAGCAGCCATGACCCAATCCATTCTCGACAAGATCAAAGCCTACAAGCTGGAGGATGTCGCCGCCCGCAAGGCCGAGCGCAGCCAGGAGGCGGTCGAGGCCGATGCCCGCGCCGCCCCGCCCGTGCGCGGCTTTGCCGAAGCGCTGCATCTGGCCAGCCGCGAGGGCTATGGCCTGATCGCCGAGATCAAGAAGGCCAGCCCCTCCAAGGGTCTCATCCGGCCCGATTTCGATCCGCCCGCGCTGGCCGAGGCCTATGCGCTTGGCGGCGCCACCTGCCTTTCCGTGCTGACCGACGGGCCAAGCTTCCAGGGCGCCGACGACTACCTGATCGCGGCGCGCGCCGCCGTCGACCTGCCGGTCCTGCGCAAGGATTTCCTCTACGATCCGTGGCAGGTCGCGGAATCCCGCGCGCTCGGGGCCGATTGCATCCTGATCATCATGGCCAGCGTCTCGGACGCACAGGCCGCCGAGCTTGAGGCCGCCGCCGCCGAATGGGACATGGACGCGCTGATCGAGGTGCATAACAAGGAAGAGATGGAGCGCGCGCTGCTTCTGGACGCGCAGATGATCGGCATCAACAACCGCGACCTGAACACGTTCGAGACCTCGCTTGATGTCACCAAGGATCTCGTGCGCCGCATCCCGGGCGACAGGCTGGTGGTCTCGGAAAGCGGGCTGAGCACGGCCGAGGATCTGGCCGAGATCGCCCGCTACGGCACCCGCTGCTTCCTGATCGGCGAAAGCCTGATGCGCGAGGAGGACGTGACCGAGGCCACCCGCAAATTGCTGGCCGATCCGCTGGTGGCGGGGCGCTGATGGCGGGGCTGACGCATTTCGACAAGGACGGCCAGGCGCATATGGTCGATGTCTCCGACAAGCCCGTGACGGCGCGCATCGCGGTGGCCGAGGGGGCCGTGGTGATGGCGCCCGGGACGCTTGAGATGATCACGCAAGGCACGACGAAGAAGGGCGATGTCCTGGGCGTGGCGCGCCTGGCGGGGATCATGGGGGCCAAGAAGACCGCCGACCTCATCCCGCTGTGCCACCCGCTGCCGATCACCAAGGTCGCGCTGGACCTGACCCCGGACGAGGACCTGCCCGGCATCCGCATCACCGCGACCGTCAAGACCGGCGGGCAGACTGGCGTCGAGATGGAGGCGCTCACCGCCGTCTCCACCGCCGCGCTGACGGTCTATGACATGGTCAAGGCAGTCGACAAACGCATGGAGATCACGGGCATAAGGGTCACGCTCAAGGATGGCGGCAAGTCGGGCAGGTTCGAAGCATGAACGCGGGCCGGTCGCTGGAGCTCCACTTCGTCGATGGCAACCCGGAGGGGATGCTGACGGCCTTTGGCGGGCTGCGATTTGCCGATCTCTCCAGACCATCCATGGCCCCCCCATGACCCCGGTCTCCGACGCCCTTTCCGCCTGCCTCGACCTCTGCGCACCGCTGGAGATCGAGGAGGTGCCGCTGGCCGAGGCCGCCACGCGCACCCTCGCCCGCGCCGTGACAGCGCGGCGCGACCAGCCGCCCTTCGCCTCCTCCGCCATGGATGGCTACGCGGTGACCGAGGATGACCTCATTCCCGGTCGGTCCCTGCGGGTCGTCGGCGAGGCCGCTGCGGGGCATCACTGGGCGGGCCGGATCGGACGCGGCGAGGCGGTGCGCATCTTCACCGGTGCGCCAGTTCCCGACGGGGCCGCCGCCGTCGTTATCCAGGAGGATGTGACGCGCGATGGCCAGCGCATCACGCTTGGCCGGCAACTGGACGACAACCGCAACATCCGCGCGGCGGGCGGCGATTTCCGCGCCGGCGACAGCCTGAGCGCGCCGCGCCGGTTGCGGCCTGCCGATATTGCACTCGCGGCCTCGATGAACCTGCCCACCCTGCCCGTCACGCGGGCGCCCGTGGTCGCGATCATCGCCACCGGGGATGAGCTGGTGCAACCGGGCGAAGACCCGCGACCCGACCAGATCATCGCCTCGAACAGCTATGGGCTGAAGGCGATGGTCGAGGCGGAAGGGGCCGAGGCGCGTCTCTTGCCCATCGCGCGCGACACGGAGGAAAGCCTCGGCACGGTGCTGAAACTGGCCGAAGGGGCCGATATTGTCGTCACCATCGGCGGGGCCTCGGTCGGCGATCATGACCTCGTCGGCAAGGTCGCGCTCGGCGCGGGGCTGGAGCGCAGTTTCTACAAGGTCGCGATGCGCCCCGGCAAGCCGCTGATGGCGGGGCGCTTGGGCGACGCGGTGCTGCTTGGGCTGCCCGGCAACCCGGTCTCGTCGATGGTCTGCGGCCATGTCTTCCTGCTGCCGATGATCCGCGCCATGCTCGGGCTTGGCCGCGCGCCCGCGCCAAGATCGCAGGCCCCTTTGGCGGTCGATCTGCCCGAAAACGGCCCGCGGGAGCATTACATGCGGGCGCGGCTGGACCAGACGGGCCATGTGAAACCGTTCGACCGGCAGGACAGCGCATTGTTGACCGTGCTTTCGGAAGCCGACGTTCTGATGGTGCGCCCCGCCGGGCAAGGGTCGCTCAAGGCAGGCACACTTGTGGATATCTTGCGGCTCTGATCCTGCCCCTCGTTGACACGAAGCAAGAACAGGGGTAGAACATTCCTCGAACGATGAGGATTTGAGGGGAGTGGCCCGCGATGCTGACCAAGAAGCAGCTCGACCTGTTGGAGCTTATTCACAAGCGTGTGCAGCGCGACGGTGTGCCGCCCTCGTTCGACGAGATGAAGGAGGCGCTGGACCTGCGCTCCAAATCCGGCATCCACCGGCTGATCACGGCGCTTGAGGAGCGCGGTTTCATCCGCCGCCTCGCGCATCGCGCCCGCGCCATCGAGATCGTGAAACTGCCCGAGAGCCTTGAGGCCAAACTCGGCGGCTTCGCGCCGCGCGTCATCGACGGCGACCGCCGCGATCCGCCGAAGGGGGCCATGCCCGTCGCGGCCATCGCGGCGATGGAGGTGCCGGTGATGGGCCGCATCGCGGCAGGTACACCGATCGAGGCGATCAGCGAGGTTGCCACCCATGTCGCGGTGCCGCAGCAGATGCTCGGCACCGGCAAGTCGCATTACGCGCTGGAGGTCAAGGGCGACTCGATGATCGAGGCCGGGATCAACGAAGGCGATATCGTGGTGATCGAGGAAGGCCCGACGGCGGTGAACGGCGATATCGTCGTGGCCCTGATCGAAGGCCATGAGGCGACGCTGAAGCGGTTCCGCCAGAAGGGCAACATGATCGCGCTGGAGGCGGCCAACCCGGCCTACCAGACCCGGATGCTGCGCGACGACCAGGTCAAGGTGCAGGGCAAGCTGGTGGGTCTGATCCGCAGCTATTGACGGTTTGCGGGGGGGGCGCCTCGTCGACGAGGCGCGGGCTGGCGTTGCGCTTGACGCCTCACGCGGTCTTGGTTCGGTGAAGTCCCTGCACGATGGGCATCGCTTTTGCACAACGGTCAAGCGATACGCAACCTGCGTCCCGTCGACGGGACGCCCCCCCCCCGGCCCACAAACCCCCGGCCCACAAACCCAAGGCTTACCGCACCCAGGGGCGGTTCCCCTGACGGTCGCGCGCGGTCTCGACCCGCAGCCCCCCCCGCCCGAGATAGAGCGCAATCGCGCCGGTCCCGCGCAACACCTCCGGCCCGACCAGGTGGCACCCCTGCGCGCCCAAGGCAACCGCCGCCCCCGCCCCGGCCTGCACCGGCAACCCCGGCTGGCCCGCCAGTGCTGCCGGAATATCCTCGGGCGTGATCACCCATGTATGGCGGGCGCAGGCCGCGATCAGTTCCTCTCCCGCGCGCCGTCCGACCCCGTGCCAGAGCGTTCCGCCCGCCAGCGCCGTCACCCGCCCCGCGCCGTCATCGGTCCAGCCCGCACGCGCCGCCGCCTGTGCCTGATCCTCCAGGTCACCATCATTCTCCAGCCACAGCCCCGCAACAAAGCCGTCGCCCCGTGGGCGGCTGAGGCTGCGCGCGCCCTCTTCCATCAGTCCGGCCAGCCGCCCGGTGGAGGAGATCAGCAGCAAGGGCCGCTCCGCCCCCGTCCAGATCGCCAGCGCCAGTGCCACCGGGGCCAGCCCGGCCCATCTTGCCCGGCCCCGCCACAAGATCACCAGCAGCATCCCGCCCGTGATCAGCCCCAGGACCACGCCCGGCGGCATCACCACGGGCCGGATCGCGCCGGGTTGCGCCGAGATCCAGAGCGCCACCGCGATGATCCAGTCGAGCCCCGCCTCCATCACGCGAAACGCGATCCAGTCCAGCCCGAGGGGCCAGAGCAAGAGCGCGACCACGGCCGCCGGGATGACCAGCGAGCCCATCACCGGCACCGTCAGAAGGTTGGCGGCCAGCCCGTAGGCCGCGATCATGTTGAAATGCGCGGCGGCAAAGGGCGCTGTCGCCGCCCCCGCCACGACCGAGGAAATGACCAGCGCCACGGCCCCGCGCGTCCATTTCGGCAAGCCCGCCAGGAAGGTGTTTCCGCGCAGCGCGTTAAACACCGCGACCAGGGCCGTGGTGGCGGCAAAGCTCATCTGGAAACCGGGGCCAAGCAGCGTCTCGGGCCGGTGCGCCAGCACGATCAGCGCCGCGATGGCGACCGCGCGCAAAGTGATCGCGCGCCGGTCCAGCAGCACCGCGACGAACATCACCGCAACCTGGATGAAAGCGCGCTCCGTCGCGACATTGCCGCCCGAGAGCGCGAGATAGACCGCGCCCGCGGCCAACGCGCCGATGGCGGCGGGTTTCTTGGTCGGCACCCGCAGCGCCAGCGCCGGGATCAGCGCCAGCCCGCCGCGCAGGCAGAGGAAGACGAAGCCGGTCAACAGCCCCATATGCAAACCGGAGATTGCCAGCAGATGCGCGATGTTGGACTGACGCAGCGCCTCCAGCACGTCCTGGCTGATGCTTGAGCGGTCGCCGGTCAGAACGGCGGTGGCAAAGGCCCCGGCCTCGCCTTGCACGCGGGCGCGGATCGCGGCGCTCATGGCGTGGCGCAGGGTCGCGATGCGCATCGTGCCGGGCTCGGGCGGGGCCAGCAGCAGGGCGGGCACGCGGGTATAGCCGACCGCGCCGATCTGCTGGAACCAGGCGTGACGCTGGAAGTCGAAGCCGCGCGGCTCGCCCGGACCTTCCGGCGGGCTGAGATGCCCCGTCATCATGATCCGCGCACCCGGAACGGGATCGAGAAACCCCTGTTGCCCATGCAGCGAGACGCGCACCCGCGTCGGCACACGGGCCGGGTCCATCCGGGACAGCACGACCTCGTCCAGCGTGATCCGCACCCGGTCCGAGGCGGAGCGATCGACCATCACGACCCGCCCCTCGATGGGTCCGTAATAGCGAAACCCAAGGACCGGCCCCGCCACCTGGGCCGTGCGCAGCGCCGAGAGACCGAGACCGGCGATAACGAGAACGAGCGCGAAGGCGAGCGGCCCGAAGACCTCGCGCGCGCGCCAGCCGAGGAGCAGCAGCGCCAGACCCAGAAACCCGAGACCCGCCAGTGCAACCCCCGACGGCTCCACCGGAAGCGCGAAATAGAGCGCCACGCCCGCGCCCACCATGACCGGCGACCAGGGCATCAAGGCCCCGCGCTGGCCCTGTTGGGCCGCGTTGATGTGGCTGATCAGGCGCACCCTTGCCACCCTTTCCGGCCTTGCCTAAACACCGCAGTGACCCATCATTGCGCCGCGCATGGTTTCCAAACCCTTAACGCGAAGTGCCGCGAGATCCCGAAAGGCCGCTCATGTCCCCAACGCCCCCCGTCACCCGTTTCGCCCCCTCGCCCACGGGCTACCTGCATATCGGCGGCGCGCGCACGGCGCTGTTCAACTGGCTTTACGCGCGCGGGCGCGGCGGCACCTTCCTGCTGCGCATCGAGGATACCGACCGCGCGCGCTCGACCCCCGAGGCGACCGAGGCGATCTTGAAGGGTCTCACCTGGCTCGGCCTTGACTGGGACGGTGAGCCGATCAGCCAGCACGCGCGGCAGGAGCGTCACGCCGAGGTTGCGTTGCAGATGCTGGAGGCCGGCACCGCCTATAAATGCTTCTCGACACAGGAAGAAATCGCCGCCTTCCGCGAGGCCGCGAAGGCCGAGAAACGCTCGACCCTGTTCCTCAGCCCCTGGCGCGACGCCGATCCCGCCAGCCACCCCGATGCGCCCCATGCCGTGCGCCTGAAAGCGCCGCGCGACGGGGTGACGGTGATCAAGGACGCGGTGCAGGGCGACGTGACGATCCGGAACGCGGAACTGGACGACATGATCTTGCTGCGCTCGGACGGGACGCCGACCTATATGCACGCGGTGGTCGTGGATGATCACGATATGGGCGTGACCCATGTGATCCGCGGCGACGATCATCTCAACAATGCCGCGCGGCAGGCGCAGATCTACACCGCCATGGGATGGGAAATTCCGGTCTGGGCGCATATCCCGCTGATCCATGGCCCCGACGGCAAGAAGCTGTCCAAGCGCCACGGCGCGCTCGGGATCGAGGAATACGCCGCCATGGGCTATCCGCCCGCCGCGATGCGCAACTACCTGGCGCGGCTCGGCTGGAGCCATGGCGATGATGAATTGTTCGACGATGCGCAGGCCAAAGCGTGGTTCGACCTCTCCGGTATCGGCAAATCCCCTGCCCGGCTCGACTTCAAGAAGCTGGAGCATGTCGCGGGCTATCACATCGCGCGGATGGACGATGACGACCTGCTGACCGAGATTGACCGGTTTCTGGCTGCAACGCAGCAAGAGCCACTTTCGCCCGCGCTGAAAGACGGGCTGCGCGCTGCGATGTATTGCCTCAAGGATCGCGCCCGGTCCCTGCCGCAACTGATTGAAAAGGCGTATTTTGTCCTGAACTCCCATCCCATTGACCGGGATGAGAAATCACGCGAAGCGCTGACCGATGTATCCCGTGGTATACTGAAGGAATTGACGCCGCAGTTGCAAAATGCTAGCTGGACACGCGACACGCTTGAAGCCATCGTTGGCCAGGTTTCGGAGGCACATGGAGTGAAGCTCGGCAAGGTTGCCCCGGCCCTGCGCGCCGCGCTGGCGGGCCGCCCGGTCAGCCCGAGCGTTTTCGACATGATGCTGGTTCTTGGCCGCGAGGAGACGCTGGCCCGACTGTCCGACGCGGCCGCCGCCTGAGGATCGGGACCCCCATTCGGGGGACGTAAGTTTAGATGGGGGACGGGGGCCTGGTCCCTGCCCCGCCACCAGACCACCAGACCGAACCGTTCGGGCCGGTGCGCAACAGATGAGGGACAGATATGGCAGAAAACAGAACCGCTAAGCTGGAATTCGACGGCAAGACCCTCGAATTGCCCATCCTCAGCCCCAGCCTCGGCCCCGATGTCATCGACATCAGCAAGCTCTACGCCCAGGGCGGCGTCTTCACCCACGATCCGGGCTTCACCTCCACCTCGGCCTGCGAATCCACCATCACCTTCATCGACGGCAACAAGGGTGAGCTTCTGCATCGCGGCTACCCGATCGACCAGCTGGCCGAGAAATCGCATTTCCTCGAGGTCTGCTACCTGCTGCTCTATGGCGAACTGCCCTCGGTCACGGAACTGGAGGATTTCGAGCTGCGGGTGACCCGTCACACGATGGTGCATGAGCAGATGCACAATTTCTTCCGCGGGTTCCGCCGTGATGCGCACCCGATGGCCACGATGGTCGGCGTGGTCGGCGCGATGTCGGCCTTCTACCACGATTCGACCGATATCTCGGACCCCTGGCAGCGCGAGGTCGCCTCGATCCGCCTGATCGCGAAACTGCCGACCATCGCCGCGATGGCCTATAAATATTCCATCGGCCAGCCCTTCGTCTATCCGCGCAACGATTGCGACTACGCGACCAACTTCCTGCGCATGTGTTTTGCCGTGCCGGCCGAGGAATACCAGCCTGACCCGATCCTGAGCCGCGCGATGGACCGGATCTTCACGCTGCATGCCGATCACGAGCAAAACGCCTCGACCTCGACCGTGCGCCTGGCGGGCTCCTCCGGGGCCAATCCCTTCGCCTGCATCGCGGCGGGCATCGCCTGTCTCTGGGGCCCCGCGCATGGTGGCGCCAACCAGGCCTGCCTGGAAATGCTGCAGGAGATCGGCACGCCCGACCGCATCCCCGAATATATCGCGCGCGCCAAGGACAAGGACGATCCGTTCCGCCTGATGGGCTTCGGCCACCGCGTCTACAAGAATTTCGACCCCCGCGCGACGGTGATGAAGCAGAGCGCCGATGAGGTGCTGGACCTTCTGGGCATCGAGGACAACCCGACGCTGCAGGTCGCCAAGGAACTGGAGCGCCAGGCCCTGGACGACCCCTATTTCACCGAGAAGAAGCTGTTCCCGAATGTCGATTTCTATTCCGGCATCATCCTCGAGGCGATCGGCTTCCCGACCTCCATGTTCACGCCCATCTTCGCGCTTTCCCGCACCGTCGGGTGGGTCGCCCAATGGAAGGAAATGATCGGCGATCCGGCCGGCAAGATCGGTCGCCCGCGCCAGCTCTATACCGGCGCGACGCTGCGCGACTACGTGGATATCGAGAACCGCTGAGCCGCCAGCCTTGACGGATTTCGGGCCGCTCCCCAAGGGGGCGGCCCTTTTCACGTCCCCGCTCCGCCGTCCTCAGGCATTAACCTTAACGCGCGCGCCGTTAACCTTAACGCGCGCGCCGTTAACCTTAACGCGCGCCCCGCCCCATCTTCTTTGTTCCGCAAATATCCCCGCCGGAGGCATTGAATCTCTTCTCTCCAACGGCGAGGATCATTCCCTCGCTCGCAGGAAAGGCTGCCCATGCCGCGCAAGATCATCATCGACACCGATCCCGGCCAGGACGACGCGGTCGCGATCCTGCTGGCACTGGCCAGCCCCGAGGACATCACGCTTCTCGGTATCACGGCGGTTGCCGGAAACGTGCCGCTGGCGCTGACGGAGCTGAATGCCCGCAAGGTCTGCGAGGTGGCGGAGCGGCCCGATATCAAGGTCTTCGCCGGTTGCGACCGACCGTTGGCCCACACGCTCGTCACGGCCGAACATGTGCATGGCAAGACCGGACTCGACGGCCCCGACCTGCCCGCGCCGAAAATGCCGCTGCAAGACGCCCACGCGGTCGATTTCATCATCGAGACGCTGCGCAGTGAGGCCCCCGGCACCGTCACTCTCTGCGCGCTCGGCCCGCTGACCAATATCGCCACGGCCTTCCGGAAGGCCCCCGATATCGCGGAGCGTGTCCAGGAAATCGTGCTGATGGGCGGGGCCTATTTCGAGGTCGGCAACATCACCCCGGCGGCGGAGTTCAACATCTATGTCGATCCCGAAGCCGCTGATATCGTGTTCAAATCCGGCGCAGCGATCACGGTGATGCCGCTTGACGTGACGCATAAGGCGCTGGTCACCGGCCCGCGCAATGACGCCTTCCGCGCGCTTGACAGCCATGCCGGGCGCACCGTCGCCGCCTGGACCGAGTTCTTCGAGCGTTTCGACAAGGAGAAATACGGCTCGCCCGGTGCGCCGCTGCATGACCCCACCGTCATCGCCTACCTGATCAACCCCAAGCTCTTCCAGGGGCGGCATGTCAATGTCGAGATCGAGACCGTCTCGGAGCTTACCCGTGGCATGACCGTCGCCGATTGGTGGGGCGTCACCGACCGGCCCGCCAATGCGATGTTCATGGGCGATCTGGACGCGGACGGGTTCTTCGACCTGCTGACGGAGCGGATCGGGCGGCTCTGACCGGCTGGAAACCGTCGCCCGCCATACCTAGGTAAGGGGCGAAGGGGGCCACTTCCCATGCAGATCGCATTCGACAACAGCTACACCACCCTGCCCGACCGATTCTACAGCGCGGTGCCGCCAAGCCCGGTCTCCGACCCGCAACTGATCGCGCTCAATGAGGGTCTGGCCGCAACACTCGGGCTGGACGCCAACGCGCTGCGCAGTCCGGAGGGGCTGGCCATGCTGGCCGGAAACGCCCTGCCCGACGGCGCCGCCGGGATCGCGCAGGCCTATGCCGGGCACCAGTTCGGCGGATGGGTGCCGCAGCTTGGCGACGGGCGGGCGCTGCTGTTGGGCGAGGTGGTGGGCCGCGACGGCAAGCGCCGCGACATTCAACTGAAAGGCTCTGGCCCGACACCCTATTCCCGCATGGGCGACGGGCGCGCCTGGCTCGGGCCGGTGCTGCGCGAATATATCGTGTCCGAGGCGATGGCCGCACTTGGCATCCCCACAACCCGCGCGCTGGCCGCCGTCAGCACCGGCGACCCCGTCCACCGCGAACGCGTGTTTCCGGGCGCGGTCCTGACCCGTGTTGCGTCCTCGCATATCCGCGTCGGAACCTTCCAGTATTTCGCCGCGCGCGAGGATGGCGAGGCGTTGCAGGCCCTCACTGATCACGCCATTTCGCGCCACTACCCCGAGGCGCAAGGCCCCCTCGGGCTGCTCGCATCCGTGGTCGAGGCGCAGGCCGATCTGATCACGAAATGGATGGGGGTGGGGTTCATCCACGGCGTCATGAACACCGACAACATGTCCGTCGCGGGCGAGACCATCGACTATGGGCCTTGCGCCTTCCTCGATGCCTATCACCCGCAAACGGTGTTCTCCTCCATCGACCGGATGGGGCGTTACGCCTATGGCAAACAGCCCGAGATCGCGGTCTGGAACCTGGCGCAACTGGCCACCGCGCTGCTGCCCCTGATGGGCGCGGACCGCGATAAGGCCATCGAGCAGGCGACCGAGGTCGTGCAGGGCTTCGCCGACAGTTTCGCCGCCGCCTGGGACCGGGTCTTTGCCGCCAAGCTGGGGCTGGATACCCCGCGTGAGGGGGATGCCGCGATGGCCTATGACCTGTTGCGCCGGATGGCCCTGGGCGAGGCCGATTTCACCCGCACCTTCCGCGCGCTCACGGGCCCCGATCCGAAAGCCGCGCGTGCGGAATTCAAGGATCCGACCGCCTTCGATGCCTGGGTGACCGGCTGGCAGGCCCGCATCGAGCATATCCCGCATACCAAGCGCATCGCCGCGATGCAGGCGGTGAACCCCGCGCTGATCCCGCGCAATCACCGCATGGAGGAGGCGATCCAGGCCGCGCTGAAGGGCGATTTCGCGCCGTTCCACCGGCTGAACGCGGCCCTTGCCACGCCCTTCGCCGAGCCCGCCGATTCCGACCTGATGCAGGCCCCGGAACCCGAGGAAGAGGTGCGCGCGACCTTCTGCGGAACCTAAGGCGTTTCAGGTTCTCTTGGAATTGGGTATCGGTTTTCGCGTGCGGCCCTGAAAGGGACGTGGCAGGGAAAACCGATTCCTTCGAACCTGAATCGATCTAGCCCTTGAAGCGCCGGAAGAAGCGCCGGTTGAGGTCCACGAACTCCTCGACCAGCGCCGAGACCGAGCCGAGCGCCTTGCCGCGCAGGTAGAGCGCGCCGGTCAGCCCGGCGACCCCCGCGCCGATGATGTCCACGATCAGGTCGCCCATCGTGTCGACCAGCCCGGATTTCTGCATGTTCAGGCCGAAGGTCTGGTCCATCGCAAACTCGAACACCTCCCAGATCACGCCGATGGTGACGGCGAAGCAGAAGGCCAGGAGGCCGATCGCCCAGGCGGGCGCGGCATAGCGGTCGCCTTCGAAGAGGATGAAGACGAGGAGGAATCCGGCTAACCCGAGCCCCAGGGCCGACATCCCATGCAGCGCGATATCCCACCACCACAGGCGGATATAGAAATCCATCACCTCGCCCAGGAAGAGCGTGGCGAAGATGAAGACCACGATGGCCGCGACAATGCTGCGCGGCAGGCGGATGTTCAGGCGCGGGGCCAGGAAGATCGGCGTCATGGTCAGGGCCAGCGTCGCCAGCGAGACAAAGGCCACGGGCCAGCGCCCGGTGGCGACCGACAGCAACAGCTCGACCGTCAGCACGCTCCAGATCACATAGGTCAGCCCGCTCTGGCCGCGAAGCCGGTTCATGCCACTCTCCTTCTGCTCCCATCACAGATGCGCAATGGGGCTTGCCCGTGCAAGGCCGGGACGGGCAGATTGGCCCCATGTCATACCCTGCCCCGCCCGCGCCGGAACATTTGCGAGTCCTGAGCTACAATATCCACAAATGCGTCGGGCTGGACCGGCGCCGCGACCCGCATCGGGTGGCGCAGGTGATCCGTGGCATCGGCCCCTCGATTGCCGTCTTGCAGGAGGCGGACAAGCGGCTTGGGCCCCGCCCCGCCGCCCTGCCGCCGCAGGTGGTGGTCGAGGAATGCGGCATGCTGGCCGCCCCTGTCGCCACCACGCGGATCAGCCTTGGCTGGCACGGCAACGCGATCTTGATGACGCCGGGCTGGCACATGGTGGCGCTGCACCGCCTGCCCCTGCCGGGGCTGGAGCCACGCGGCGCGGTCATTGCCGACCTCTCCGGCCCGCAGGATCTGCGCGTCGTGGCCACCCATCTGGGGCTGCGCAGGCGCGACCGGCAGCATCAGATGACGCTGATCATGGCCGAGCTGGCCCACCTGCCCCGCCGTCCCACGATCCTTCTGGCCGATTGCAACGAATGGTCGGCAACCGAGGGCTTCGCGCCTCTGGATCCGTTCTTCACACTGCACAATTCCGGCCGCAGCTTTCCCGCCCGCAGGCCGATGGCGGCCCTCGACCGGCTGGCGACGGGGCCGGGTATCGAGGTCGTGCAGCAAGGCGTCTGCCGCACCGGCATCGCGGGGCGCGCCTCCGATCACCTGCCTATCTGGGCCGACCTTTCGCTGGCCGGTTGATCAGCGTGATCCCGACCGCGACAAGCACCATCGCGGCGAGGATTTCCCAACCGACGTCCTCGCCCAACAGGCCCCATCCGAGCAGAACCCCCAGGATCGGCGTCAGGAAGCTGAACGAGGCCACGGAGGAGGCCGGGTAGGTCATCAGGAGGTGAAACCAGAACAGGAAGCCGAAGGAGGCGACAAAGACGCTCTGGTAGAGAAGCAGGCCGAGATGAAAGAGCGTCGGCTCGCGCAGGAGCGGGCCGAAGAGCGGCGCCAACAGGGTCAACAGCACCGCCGAAACCGCGAGTTGCCAGAAAAGCTGCATCTCCGGGGCCTCGTGCTGAATGGGCAGGGTCCGTGCCGCCAGCGCAATCGCCCCCCAGGCCAGCGCCGCGCCAAGCGCAAGGAAATCGCCCAGGAGGGACGCCTGCCCGCCCCCGTCCCGGTCCAGCAGCGCGAGAACGACACCCGTGAAAGCCAGCGCCAGGCCGATCAGCCTGAGCCGCCCCATCCGTTCGCCCGGCAACAGGAAATGCGCCGCCAGCGTCAGCCAGACCGGCATGGAATAGAACAGGATCGAGGTCCGCGCCACCGTAGTGAGGTCCAGCGCGAGGAAGAGGAAGATGAACTCGACGGTGAAGAGCGCGCCCAGAAGCAGACCGGCGGGGACGCTGCGTGCGACGATTGCAAAGCGGATGCCCCGGATGCGCATCCAGACCAGCAGCACGATCAGCGCCAGCAATGACCTGAGCCCCGCCATGAAGACCGGCCCGACGCCTTGATTGCCCAGTTTGATCACGACCTGGTTGACGGCGAGAACGATCGCGATCCCGATCAGGGAGGTCGCGCCAAACGCGTCCATGCTGTCCTTGCGCGGCATGTGTCCTCTCCCCCCACCCCGTCCGGTTCCCGCCCAGAACGCAGCCCCGCGCGGGGAAGTCAAGCAATGGGGGCGTTTCAGGATTTGCGCGCCGTGCACCGCGTGCTACCCAAACCCGACACACGCCCCGCCGAAGGACTGCGCGCCCCATGACGATGCTTCAGGTCACCTCGCTTCTGATCGTGCTTGCGGGCGCGTTCGGGGCGATCAACTACCTCTTCCTGCGCCTGCCCGCCGCCATCGGCATCCTGGTCGTGGCGCTGGCCGCCTCGCTGGTCATCCTGGGGCTGGACCTTGTCGTGCCGGGCTTCGTCTTCGACGACGAATTACGCGCGCTGATTGCCGATATCGACTTTTCCGAGGCGCTGCTCGACGGGATGTTGGGCCTGCTTCTCTTCGCGGGCGCCCTGCATGTGAAGCTGGAAGACTTGCGCGCCGAATGGGTCACCGTGGCGCTGATGGCGACGATCGGCGTGGGGCTGTCCACCGTCATCATCGGGGTGGGCTTTTCCTGGGTGACGGGCATGCCGCTGCTCATTGCGCTGGTCTTCGGCGTCATCGTCACCCCCACCGACCCCGTCGCGGTGCTTGGCGTGCTGCGCGAGGCCGACCTGCCGAAAGCGCTGGAGACCAAGATCGCGGGCGAGAGTCTGTTCAATGACGGGGTCGGCTATGTCGTCTTCCTGGTCCTCGTCGGCATCGCCTTTCCGGCGGGCGAGGCGCTCGGCGATAGTTCGCTGCAATCGGCGGGGCTCTTGTTCGTGCAGGAGGCGTTCGGCGGCGCGCTTCTGGGCGGTGTGCTCGGCTGGCTCACCTTCCGCGTCATGCGGCGCATCGACGATCCCTCGCTGGAGGTTCTCCTGACGCTCGGCCTTGCCTTTGGCGGTTATGAGCTGGCGATCTGGCTGCATGTCTCGGCCCCGATCATGGCCGTGGTCGCGGGGCTTCTCATTGGCGAGGTCGGCCCCAAGGGCGGCATGAGCGAGGAAACGCGCCGACATGTCGATGCGTTCTGGTTCATGATCGACGAGATTCTGAACGCGGTCCTGTTCCTCCTGATCGGGATCGAGGTCTTCGCGGTCGTCTTCTCGGGCGATGTGCTGCTGACCGGGCTTGCCGCCATCGCGCTGGCGCTGGTCGCGCGGCTGGCCGCCGTGTCCATCCCCATCCTGATCCTGCGCCCGTTCCGGGAGTTTGCCAACGGCACCATCCCGGTGATGACCTGGGGCGGCCTCAAGGGCGGTATCTCGGTCGCGCTGGCGCTGTCCCTGCCCGACAATGACTGGAAACCGCTGATCCTTGGGGCGACCTACCTGGTCGTTGTGTTCTCGATCATCGTGCAGGGCCTGACCGTGGCGCGCCTGGCCGCGCGCGTCAGCCGTGAGCCGGAGCTCGATGTATGAGCGCCTCCGCCCCGCGCGGCGCGTTTCCTGAAGGACGGGGCTTTCCGGCACCGGGCCAAATCGGCCAGATCGGAACACCGGATGACACCGGATAACACCGGGGGCCAATGCCATGGCGGACACCATCGAAGCGCGTTGCGCGGCCAAGGGCCTGCGCATGACCGGCCAGCGGCGCATGATCGCGCAGGTTCTGGAAGGGTCCGACGATCACCCCGATGTCGAGGAGCTTCATGGCGGCCCTACGGCGTGCCGCTGAAGAAATAGGCGCGGCCTGCGTTTGGTCTTTTCCCGCGCTTGCGGGCATGTCATTGCCATGGCCCAGGCATTTCCCCAACCGGCGCAGAACACGGATAACCTCAGCGGGATCCTGTGGATGCTGTTTTCCATGGCGACCTTCGCGGCGGGCGATGTCGGCATCAAGCTTCTGGCGGGCGCCATGCCGCCCGGCCAGATCATGGGGTCGCTCGGGTTGCTGGGAACCGCCCTCTTCGCGGCCTGGACGAAGGCCCGGGGGCTGACCGTCCTGCCACCCGCCCTGCTGCATCCTGCCGTCGCCATGCGCTATATCTCCGAGATCGTGGCGGGCTGCGGCATGGTGCTGGCGCTGACGCTGACGCCCTTGTCGCTGGTGACCGCGATCTTGCAGGCGGCCCCGCTTGTCGTGGCGATGGGCGCGGCGCTGGTCTTCGGTGAGCGCGTGGGCTGGCGGCGCTGGTCGGCGATCCTGATTGGGCTGGTGGGCGTGCTGATCATCCTGCGCCCCGGCCTGGCAGGGTTCGACCCCAACGCGATCTGGGCCGTGATCGCCATGCTGGGGCTGGCCTCGCGCGACCTGGCCACCCGCGCCTGCCCAAAATCGCTCAGCAGCCTGCAACTCTCCACCTTCGGCATCTCGGCCCTCATTCCCACCGGCGCGATCCTGCTGGTCTTTACGGGCGCCCCGGTTGCCGCCCCCCCTGCAAGCCTGGGCGATCCTTCTGGGCACGATCCTGGCCACATTGGTGGGCTACTATGCCATCACCGCCGCGATGCGGGTGGGCGAGGTCGCCGCCGTCACCCCCTTCCGCTATTCGCGGCTGATCTTCGGATTGATCCTGGGCATCGCCATCTTCGCCGAGCGCCCCGACGCGGCCACCTATCTGGGCGCGGCGCTGATCCTGGGCACCGGCCTCTATTCGGCCTGGCGCGAACATCGGGCCCGCGCCACCCTGCCGCGCTGTTAGCGCTATCATCCATCGTTTACTTTCGCCCCGTGGCTGCTATAGCAACGGGAAACCGCCCTTTGACACAAGGACCACCCCCATGAGCCTGATCATCGACATTCACGCCCGCGAAATCCTCGACAGCCGGGGCAACCCGACGGTGGAGGTCGATGTCGTGCTGGAGGATGGCACCCTGGGCCGTGCGGCCGTGCCCTCTGGCGCCTCCACCGGCGTGCATGAGGCGGTGGAAAAGCGCGACGGCGACAAGGCGCGCTATATGGGCAAGGGCGTGCTGGAGGCGGTCGAGGCCGTGAACGGCGAAATCGCCGAATCCCTCGTGGGCTATGAGGCCACCGAACAGGCCGCCATCGACGCCACCATGCGCGAGCTGGACGGAACCGAGAACAAGGGCCGGTTGGGTGCCAACGCGATCCTGGGCGTCAGTCTCGCCACCGCCAAGGCCGCCGCGGAATATACCGGCCAGCCGCTTTACCGCTATGTCGGCGGCACCTCGGCCCGCGTCCTCCCGGTGCCGATGATGAACATCATCAATGGCGGCGAACATGCCGACAACCCGATCGACATCCAGGAATTCATGATCATGCCCGTGAGCGCGGAAAACATCCGCGAGGCGGTGCGCATGGGGTCGGAGATCTTTCACACGCTGAAGAAGGAGCTGTCGGCGGCGGGCCTTTCCACCGGGATCGGCGATGAGGGCGGCTTTGCGCCGAACTTGAACTCCACCCGAGACGCGCTTGATTTCATTCTGAAATCCATCGACAAGGCGGGCTACAAGGCGGGCGAGGACATCATGCTGGCGCTGGATTGCGCCGCCACCGAATATTTCAGGGACGGCAAATACGAGATGACCGGCGAGGGCCGCAGCCTGACGCCCGCCGAGAATGTCGACTACCTCGCCGCGCTTTGCGACGACTACCCGATCCTGTCGATCGAGGATGGCTGTTCCGAGGATGACTGGGACGGCTGGACCCTGCTGACCGAAAAGCTCGGGGACCGGGTACAGCTTGTCGGCGACGACCTCTTCGTGACCAACCCCGCGCGGCTGAAAATGGGGATCGAGAAGAAGGCGGCCAATTCGCTGCTGGTCAAGGTCAACCAGATCGGCACCCTGTCTGAAACGCTCGCCGCCGTCGACATGGCGCATCGCAACCGCATGACCTGCGTGATGAGCCACCGCTCGGGCGAAACCGAGGATGCCACCATCGCCGATCTGGCCGTTGCCACCAATTGCGGGCAGATCAAGACCGGGTCGCTGGCGCGCTCGGACCGGCTGGCGAAATACAACCAGCTGATCCGCATCGAGGAGATGTTGGGCGAGACCGCCGAATATGCGGGCCGCTCGATCCTGCGCTGAGGCCCCGGCGCGGGGCCGCCTGCCCTTTACAGCCCCGCGCGATCCTTGTCTTACTTGTTGCGAAGGGGCCGCCACGGCGGCCCGACAACGGCAGGCGCGGCTCCCTTGAAACACCCTTTTTCGAACCGCGCCGACCCCGACCCCCGATCCACCCCGTGGGAGATCATCTCGTTGATGGTCGCCACCGACGTGAAGCCGGTGCTGGAGATCGCCGCGCGCTTTGTGCTGCTGGCCATCTTCTGCATCAGCGCCGCAATCTGGCTGGACATGGCCCTCGCGGTCTACTGGCTGCTGGTCTACATGCTGGCCGAGACCGTCAACATCGCCTTCCTCGCCACCCGCCGCGCGCCTGCCAGCCGCGCCGAGGAATGGCTGGCAACCGGCCTGAACTTCGTCACCACCCTGTGGTTCGCGACCCTGCCCGTCTATCTCTGGCAGTTTGAAAGCCAGGTTCTGAAATTCGCCGCCGTCTCGCTCCTTGCGGGCATGGTGATCTACAGCGTGACGCGCTATTCCGGCCTGCGCCGCATCGTGATCTGGGACGGTCTTCTGATCTCGGCCATTGCGCTCTATTTCGGCTATGACTTGGCACGCCACGCCGAGGGCACGGTCACGATGGCGCTGAGCATGTTGTTTTCCGTGTTGCTGGTCGCCTATTTCCTGATCTCGCTGCAAGAGAACCTGACCGCACAACGGGCACTGAAACAGGCCGAGAAACGTCACGTCCAGGCCCAGAAGATGGAGGCGGTGGGCCAGTTGACCGGCGGCATTGCGCATGATTTCAACAATTTGCTGACGGTGATGATCGGCAATCTCGACCTCTACCAAGAGGTCTCGGACCCGTCCGAGAAGGACATGCTGGCCGATGAGGCGCGCCAGGCCGCCCTGCGCGCCGCCACGCTGACCTCTCAATTGCTGGCTTTCTCGCACAAGGCGCGGCTCGACCCCAGGCCGGTCAACCCCGCGCGCCTGCTGGAGAATTTCACCGCGATGACCACGCGGGTTCTACCCGATTCCGTGACCCTGCAACTGGAGCTTGCGGACCCGCCGCAAAGCGTGACGGTGGATGTCCATCAGCTTGAAAACGCCCTGCTCAACCTGGTCATCAACGCCCGTGACGCGATGGAGGATAACGGCATCGTCACCATCGGCCTCGACCGGATCCAGACCCGCCACGCGCGGGAGTTTGGCGGTGTCAGGCTGTCGCCGGGGGTCTATGCCCGTATCTCGGTCACCGATACCGGCCCCGGCATCGCGCCCGAGGATCTTGGCACGGTGACAGAGCCGTTCTTCACCACCAAGCAGGTGGGCAAGGGCTCGGGCCTCGGCCTGTCCATGGCCAAGGGGTTCGTGGAACAATCGGGCGGCGCGCTGGAATTGACCAGTACGCCGGGCCAGGGCGCGACATTCGCCTTCTGGCTGCCGTCGCAGACGCCAGAGGACGACGATCAGGAGGGGGCATGCCCATGACCGCAGACCAGATCATCGCAAGGCTCGACCTCGCGCCGCATCCCGAGGGCGGGCATTACCGCCAGACCTGGGCCGCCGGGACCGGGGATGGCAGACCGTCGGCCACCTGCATCCAGTTCCTGCTGAAGGCGGGCGAGGTCAGCCATTGGCACAGGGTGGATGCGGCCGAGATCTGGCTCTACCACGCCGGTGCGCCGCTGGTCCTGTCGATCAGCCCGGATGCGGACGGCCCTGCAACCGATCACCTGCTGACGCCGGACCTGGACCGGGGCGCGCCGCAGATCGTGGTGCCCGCCCATCACTGCCAGGCCGCGCGCAGCACGGGCGACTGGACGCTGGTCAGTTGCGTCGTCTCGCCGGGGTTCCGCTTCGAGGGCTTCACATTGGCCGCACCCGGTTTCAACATCCCCCGCTAACGGGGTTTGCTCAGCACCCCGCCGCCGACCAGCGCGGAGACGCCAGTGGTGGATGGACCCGAGGTCGCCATGCCGCGCGCGACGCGGACGGCGAGGAAAGCGAAGGCCTGTGCCTCCAGCATGTCGCCATCCAGCCCGACGGCCTCGACCGGGTCCACGACGCATCCCGTGCGCTCGGCCAGCGCCGCCATCATCGCCGCATTGTGCCGACCGCCGCCGGTGACCAGGATACGGGTGGGCGCCGAGGGGCAATACTGGAGGCCCTGCGCCACGGCCTCGGCGCTGATTGCCACCAGCGTGGCGGCGGCATCCTCGGTGTAGAGGTCGGAGACCAGGTCGGCCAGATCTGAAAAATCGTTCCGGTCCAGAGACTTTGGCGGCATTCTTGACATGAACGGACGGGTCAGCGCAGGTCTGACGATCGCCTCATCCGCGCGGCCCGACAGCGCCAGCGCGCCCCCCTCATCGCGCGCCCCTCCCGTTCGTGCCGCGATCAGGTCATCCAGCGGCGCATTGGCCGGCCCGGTGTCGAAGGCCATCAGCGCGCCTTGGGTCTCCGGCCCCGGCGCGGACGGGTCCACCCAGGTCAGGTTGCCGACGCCGCCGAGGTTGAGGAAAACGACCGGCGCACCGGCCTTGATCCACTTGGCGCAGGCGAAATGGTAGAACGGGGCCAGCGGCGCGCCCTCACCGCCAAGCTCGACATCGGCGCTGCGGAAATCCCACATCACCGGCTTGCCAAGCACATCGGCCAGCACCTGCCCGTCGCCCGCCTGATGGGTGCCGCGCCCGCGCGGCTCATGCGCGAGGGTCTGGCCGTGAAAGCCGACCATTTCGGCCTTCGCAAACCGCGACAGCACCGCGGCATGGGCGGTCTCGACCACCTCGGCGGCATCTGCCACGCCCGCCTGCCCGTGCCATTGCCCGAGGCCCGCGCGCAGCACCGCGCGCTCCTGGGCCGAATAGGCCCGGTAGCGCGTTTCGCCAAAGGCGAAAATCCTCTGCCCGTCGGTCTGGATCAGCGCCGCATCGACCCCGTCCAGCGAGGTGCCCGACATCGCGCCCGCAACCCATATCGGCCCTTCCATCGCGTCACCCTTCCCGGTATCACGCCCCTTGCTGACAGAATGGACGGATGCCTCATGACCTACCACCCCAAATCGGACTTCATACGCGTGATGATGGAGCGCGGCTTTCTCGCCGATTGCACCGATTACCAGGGCTTCGACGAGGCGCTGAGCAGGCAGGTGGTGCCGGGTTATATCGGGTTCGACGCGACGGCGAAATCGCTGCATGTCGGCAGCCTGATCCAGATCATGACCCTGCGCTGGTTGCAGAAGACGGGCCACAAGCCGATCACCCTGATGGGCGGCGGCACCACCAAGGTGGGCGATCCGTCCTTCCGCGCCGATGAACGCCCCCTGCTGACGCCAGACCAGATCGACGAGAACATTGCCGGGATCAAATCGGTCTTTGCCAATTACGTGACCTATGGCGACGGGACGACCGATGCGCTGATGCTCAACAATGACGAATGGCTGGCCGATCTCAACTACCTCGATTTCCTGCGCGACATTGGCCGACATTTCAGCGTCAACCGGATGCTGTCCTTCGAGAGCGTCAAGTCGCGGCTGGATCGGGAGCAATCGCTCAGCTTCCTGGAATTCAACTACATGATCCTGCAAGCCTATGATTTCCTTGAGCTGAACCGGCGCTATGGCTGCCTGGTGCAATTCGGCGGCTCGGACCAATGGGGCAATATCGTCAACGGGATCGACCTGACGCGCCGGGTGCTGGACCAGGAGATCTTCGGCATGACCACGCCGCTGCTGACCACGTCCGACGGCAAGAAGATGGGCAAGACCGCCGATGGCGCGATCTGGCTCAACGCGGAGATGCGCAGCCCGTACGAGTTCTGGCAGTTCTGGCGCAACACCACCGATGCCGATGTGGGCCGGTTCCTCAAGCTCTATACCGAGCTGCCGGTCGAGGAATGCGACCGCTTGGGCGCTCTTGCGGGCTCCGAGATCAACGAGGCCAAGATCGTGCTGGCCAACGAGGTCACGGGCCTCCTGCACGGCGCGGCGGCGGCCGAGGCGGCGGCAGCGACCGCGCGCGAAGTGTTCGAGAAGGGCGGCATGGGGGACGATTTGCCGACGCTGACCCTGACGGCAGCGGACATTGGCGACGGGATCTCCGTTGTGCAACTGATCACCCGCGCGGGCCTTGCGAAATCGGGGAAGGAGGCCAAGCGGCTGATCTCCGAGAACGGCGCGCGGCTGAACGATGCGCCGCTGACCGATGCCGGGCTGATCGTCCTTGCAGGTGACCTGGCCGCGCCGATCAAGCTGAGCGCGGGTAAGAAGCGTCACGCCTTGGTAGTGCTGCAGGGGTAAGGGCCCGGTTTGCAAGCGTTGCGCCCGATTGCGCGGGCAGGAGCCTCCGGCGGGGATATTTTCCGGAACAAAGAAGGTGGGCGGGGGCGTCATGGTGAACGGCGCGCGCGTTAAGGTTAACGCGGCGGGTGTAGGGGAGTGTTAAGTTCCCCCGCCATCTGGCGCAGACGTGCGGCGCGGGCGGGGGGGATGGCGGCAATCTCCAGCCCGGTAAAGACATGCAGCGTGCCGAGGTCGCGGTCGATAACTGCGTGGTCGCTGACCCGTCCGCCCATCATCAGGTAGCTGCGCAGGAGCGAGGGCATCCGCGCCAGCGCGTGGCGCGGATCGGGCTGTCGCGGCGGGGCCGTCAGGAGATCGAGTGTCTCCTGTGATCTTACCCCCGGCCGCCAGTCGGGCGGCGCGAGGTAGCGGTCGCGCAGCAGCGCCAGCGCATCGCCATGTGCCGCGGGGTCAGTGCCGGAAAACGATGAGCAGCCGAACAGCATCTCGACCCCGCCCGCGTCGACAAGGGCCGCAAGCCGCCCCCAGGCCACGCGCAGGATGTCGGGGTCCGGGTGGTCGGGGTGCAGGCAGAAGCGGCCAAGCTCCAGCATCGGGCCTCTGCGTCGGGCCAGCCCCGAAAGATCGTAGAATTGCGCCGAGTAGCTCTTGGCGATGTCCGGCCCGCCCGCCAAGGACAGCAGCCGGAAACAGCAGACCAGCGCGCCGGTCGCCGCCTCCTCGATCACGATATGCTGGCAAAGATCGTCGAACCGGTCACGATCGGGGACCATGCCGCCGCGAAAGGCCAGTTTGCGCAAGGCCTGCGCCCGGTCCAGATCGCGCGCGCCCGTCGCCGCGCGCGCGCGGTAGCGGCCCAGGTGCCCCGTGGATATGTCGCGCGGATCGCCGGCCAAACCTGCCTCCCGTCCCCTGCCCCGTGGCGCGGGGGGTCTCTCGCACCCGACAATGGAGCCATGACGGGCCGCCAACAAGGGCATTTCGGGTTGAAATGGCGATCACGCCCGTGGCTTGGGCGCTACAGGTTGTTCAGCGTATCGGACAGGTTGATGCGGCCAAAATTGCCGAGCAGTTGCCGCATGAAGGTGACTTCCTGGATATTCGATTCGGTCACGCGGCGCGACAGGCGGACGACCTCGCCATCTTCCAGACCCAACTCGCGGATGTTCTGCACCCGGCCCTGGCCGTCGAAGGTGATGGCGACGATGTCGCGTTCGATCACCTCGGGACGGTTATAGGTGTAGAAGCGCTGCCGCGAGGCGACGTAATACCAGGTATCGCCCGAGATGATGCCCGAAGCCGTGGGCTGGCCGACCAGTTCTGCCACGCTCTCGCGGGTGTCGGAACCCGGCGTGATCTGGGCCAGTTCATCGGCGGGGGGCGTGTAGCCGTGATTGACAAAGGTGGGCGTGCAGGCCGCGAGACCGACGGCCAGCGCAAGCGCCAGGGCGACCCTCCTGCCTTTGGGATGCGTTCTCATCTGCCCGGCCCTCTTTCGCGCCATCTGTCCAGCGTGCCCCGAATATCCTGCGGGCTCTTGCAAGGCCCGGCAAAGCTTTCTATCGGCTTACCTGACCAGAACGGACAGGGCAAGTTCCGCGTCCGCCAAGTTGAACGCGAAGAGGTTCTCGATGTCGACAGACGATCTTCCCAAGCAGCCGATCCCGGTCGCCCGCCTGCGCAGCCGCGCGCCGAACCCGTTCGATCTGGCGCCCGACGCCGCCGCCTGCGCCGCGATTGCCGCCGATCTGGATATCCGCGGGCTGCGCAAGCTGCGCTTCGCGGGCGAGATCCTGGCCGATGACAACCGCGACTGGCTGCTGGAGGGGCAATTGGGCGCCACCGTGGTGCAGGACTGCGTGGTGACGCTGGCGCCGGTGACGACGCGGCTGGATCTGCCCGTCACCCGCCGCTTCATGCAGGAGCCGCCCGAGGCGGTGCCCGACGAAGAGGGCGAGGCCGAGATGCCCGCGGATGACACGATCGAGCCGCTCGGGAACGTCATCGACCCGGCCGCCGTGATGATCGAGGCGCTGGCGCTGAACCTGCCGCTGCATCCGCGCAGCGAGGGCGCGGACCTGGGCGATGCCGTCTATGCCGCGCCGGGTGTGACGCCGATGCAGGACGAGGACGCGCGCCCCTTCGCGGGGCTGGCCGGGTTGCGCGACCACCTGGCGGGCAAGGACAAGCCCGAGGAGGACGAGGGCGAAGACGGGGCCTGACGACCTGCGCGCATTAGGGCTTGCATGGGCAGAGAATCCCTCTATGTTCCCGGCCTCATTCGCCGCGTGAGAATGCAGCACCAACGGGTGCGCCCGGAGAGGGCCCGAATTAGGGTTGCCGAGCCGGATTTCAAGCGTTAGGCGAGGCCGAGAACCGAACCGATGACACCACTTTCCGGGGCCGCTTGAATGCAAGGTCAGCCCCATCAGACCCGAGGTTGAGACATGGCTGTCCCACAGAATAAAGTAACCCGCTCGCGTCGTAACATGCGCCGGTCGCATGACGCCCTGGTTGCGGCCAACCCCAATGAATGCCCCTCCTGCGGCGAGCTCAAGCGCCCGCATCACGTCTGCCCCTCCTGCGGCCAGTACGCGGATCGCGAAGTGATCGCACAGGCCGGCGAGATCGACCTCGACGACGACGCGGCCTAGGGCGGCGGGCGCGCGCAAGGCAGGACAGGTATGGCGGACACAGCACAATCGACCGGCGCGGACGCGTCCGAGACGGTGCTGTCAATCGACGCCATGGGCGGTGACAAGGGGCCGTCGGCGGTTGTCGACGGCATTGCCATTGCTGCGAGCGCCCTGCCCTCCGCGCGCTTCATCGTGCATGGCGACGAGGCCAGGCTGACCCCGCTGATCGGGGGCAATCCGGGCCTCGCGGATCGTTGCACGGTATTCCATGCCGACAAGATCGTCTCGATGGATGACAAGCCGAGCCAGGTGATGCGCTCGGGGCGCGACACCTCGATGTGGTCGGCCATCGAATCGGTGCGCAGCGGCGAGGCGTCTGCCGTGATCTCCTGCGGCAATACCGGCGCGCTGATGGCGATGTCGATGCTGCGCCTGCGCAAGATCGAGGGCGTGAACCGCCCCGCCATCGCCTGCCTCTGGCCCTCGCGCAATCCCGGCGGTTTCAACGTCATGCTGGATGCGGGCGCCGATATCCGCGCCGATGAAAACGACCTGCTGCAATATGCGCTGATGGGGGCGAGCTATGCCCGCAACGGCCTGGGCGTTGCGCGCCCGCGGGTCGGGCTTCTCAATGTCGGCACCGAGGAATTCAAGGGCCGGGCCGAGCTGAAGCTGGCCGCGCAGGCCATCGCGCGGGCGGCACCTGTCGGGCAGTTCGACTATGTCGGCTTTGTCGAGGGCGGCGACATGCCGTCGGACCGGGTCGATGTGATCGTCACCGACGGGTTTACCGGCAATGTCGCGCTCAAGACCGGCGAGGGCATCGCGCGGCTGGTGCGCGAATTGCTGGAGGACGCGTTCCGCAGCTCGTGGATGTCCAGGCTCGGCGCGGCGCTGGCGATGAAGCCCTTGCGGCACATGTCCACGCGGATCGACCCGCGCCAGGTCAATGGCGGATTGTTTCTGGGCTTGAACGGCACGGTGGTGAAATCGCATGGTGCGTCGGACGGGATGGGCGTGTCGGCGGGAATCAAGCTGGCCGCGCAATTGTCCGCAGCCGGGTTCAACGACCGGCTGGCCGCGCGCATCGCGGCATCGGAACGGGCATTGACCACGGAAGACGGGGATCGCGACGAATGAATGCTCAGGGACATACGCGCCGCGCGGTCGCCATCGGCGTCGGCCATTACCTGCCCGAGCGTGTCGTCGAGAACGCCGAGTTCGAGAAGACCATCGACACCAGCGATGAATGGATCCGCAGCCGCAGCGGCATCGAACGCCGCCATTTCGCAGCCGAGGGTCAGACCACATCGGACCTTGGTATCAAGGCCGCGGAGGCCGCGCTGGCCGATGCCGGGCTGACCGGGGCCGATATCGACGCGCTGATCGTTGCCACCTCGACCGCCGACCTGACTTTCCCTTCCGTCGCCACCATGATCCAGCACGGGCTTGGCATGACGCATGGCTTCGCCTTCGACGTGCAGGCGGTCTGCGCGGGCTTCATCTACGCGCTGTCTTCGGCCAATGCCTATATCCAGTGCGGCCAGGCCAAACGCGTGTTGGTGATCGGGGCCGAGACCTTCAGCCGCATCATGGACTGGAATGACCGCACCACCTCGGTCCTTTTCGGCGACGGGGCCGGCGCGCTGATTCTCGAAGCGCAGGACGGCGCGGGCGGGTCCGGGGATCGCGGCATCCTCTCGGTCGACCTCAATTCCGACGGCCAGTTCCGCGACCTGCTCTATGTCGATGGCGGCGTGTCGAAGACGCAGAGCACCGGCGTCTTGCGCATGGAGGGCCGCGAGGTCTTCCGCCACGCGGTCGAGAAACTGGCCAAGACCGCCGAAACCGCGCTGGAGCGGGCGGGCCTGGGCGCCGACGATGTCGATTGGATCGTGCCCCACCAGGCCAATCTGCGCATCATCAGCCGCACCGCGCAGAAGATGGGCGTCGGCATGGACCGGGTCATCGTCACGGTTCAGGATCACGGCAACACCTCTGCCGCGTCTATCCCGCTGGCGCTGTCGGTCGGTGTCGCCAGCGGAAAGATCAAGCGCGGCGATGTGCTGGTCGCCGAGGCGATCGGCGGCGGGCTTGCCTGGGGTGCGGCGGTTCTGCGCTGGTAGTCGGCGTTCACGCGCCGCCGAAACTCTGCCCGCCAAGCCCTTGATATTGACTTGGGAAACTGCAAGGCGCAGGATGCGCGTGAAACTGCGGGGGATCAAGTGACATGGCCGGTAAGACACTGACACGAATGGACCTGAGCGAAGCGGTGTTCCGCGAGGTCGGTCTGTCGCGCAACGAAAGCGCGCAACTGGTCGAAAGGGTGCTGGAACTGATGTCCGACAGCCTGGTCGATGACGAACAGGTCAAGATATCCTCCTTCGGCACGTTTTCCGTCCGCTCCAAGACCGCGCGGGTGGGCCGCAACCCGAAAACGGGCGAAGAGGCCCCGATTCCGCCGCGCCGGGTGCTGACCTTCCGCCCCTCGCACCTGATGAAGGACCGTGTCGCCTCGGGCAACAAACGGTAGACGGGGCGATGGCGTCGAAATCGCCCCAGGCGTTCCGCACCATCCGCGAAGTTGCCGACTGGCTTGAGGTCGAGGCCCATGTGCTGCGGTTCTGGGAAAGCAAGTTCAGCCAGATCAAACCCGTGAAACGCGCCGGTGGCAGGCGCTATTACCGCCCCGCCGACATGCGGCTGGTGGGCGGCATCAAGCATTTGCTGCACGACCAGGGCCTGACCATTCGCGGCGTGCAGAAGCTGATCCGCGAGGAAGGCGTGGCCCATGTCTCGGACCTCTCGCCCGCGCTGGACGACGATTTGCAGGGCGATCTGGTCGAGGCCGAAAGCACGGAGCCGGTCGAGGCGGATGCGCCCGCCAGCGGCTTCTTCGACGTGACCGCGATGGCGGGCGAGGAGGCGCAGCCCGAGGAGCGCGCCGAAGGTGAGGGCCCCACGGAAACCGAGGCCGCGCCGGAGGACCACGCGGCAGGGCCGGAGGAGGACTCGCAGAGCCCCGAACCGGCCCCGGAAGAGGCGCCCGAACCGGAACCCGCCGCCCCCATCGAGATCACCGCACAGCCCGACCCCGCCACTGACAGCCCTCCCGACTCCCCAACCCCGCTCACCGTCCTGCACACCCTGATCACCCAGGCCGGGCCGCTCGACCCAGAGCAATCCGCCGCCCTCGCCCCGCATCTCGCCCGGCTGGAGGCTTTGGCCGACCGGCTCACCGCCCGCAGCCGCGTCGGTTAGGGCGAAACCGGTCCCTTGTCGAAAAATCCCTCCCTTTCCTGCTTGCACCGCGCGGCAAATTCGCTAGAACCGCACGCAGTCGGGCTATGGCGCAGCCTGGTAGCGCGTCCGTCTGGGGGACGGAAGGTCGCAGGTTCGAGTCCTGCTAGCCCGACCAACCTGAAAACCGCCCCTGCCCTGACCGGCGCGGGCGGTTTTCGCGTCCTTGGAGCATATGATGGCCCCTGATCTGCCCCAACGCGGCGTCCTGCCCGACCACGCCATCGAGGCGATGACACAATCGGGCCAGATCCGGCCCGACCGCCCCTATGCCGAGACCCAGGTGCAACCCGCCAGCCTCGACCTGAGGCTTGGCACGCAGGCCTACCGCGTGCGCGCGTCCTTCCTGGCCGGGGCAGGGAACACGGTCGCCGACCGGCTGGCCGAGTTCACCATGCACGAGGTGGACCTGACGCATGGCGCGGTGCTGGAAAAAGGCTGCGTCTACCTGGTGCCGTTGATGGAGGGCCTGGCCTTGCCCGGCACAATCAGCGCGGTGGCGAACGCGAAGAGCTCCACCGGCAGGCTGGATCTGCTGACCCGCACCATCACCGATCGCGGCACCGAGTTCGACCGCATCCCGGCAGGCTATGAGGGTCGTCTTTACGCCGAGATCTGCCCGCGCAGCTTTTCCGTGCTCGTGCGCCCCGGAATGCGCCTGAACCAGATCCGGTTCCGCGACGGGCAGGCCGTGCTCAGCGATGCCGAGTTGAAGGCCCGCCATGCCGAAACGCCGCTGGTCTCGGGCGAGGCGGTGATCAGCGACGGGCTCGGCTTTTCCGTCGATCTCAGCCCCGGCCCCGGTGGCCTCGTAGGCTTCCGCGCCAAGCCGCATACGGGCGTGATCGACCTCGACAATATCGGGCATTACGCACCGGCCGAGTTCTGGGAGCGGCTGGAAACGACGGAAGGCCGCATCATCCTCGACCCCGGTGCCTTCTACATCCTGGTCAGCCAGGAGGCGGTGACGATCCCGCCCGATTGCGCCGCCGAGATGGCGCCCTACCTGGCCATGGTGGGCGAGTTCCGGGTGCATTACGCTGGCTTCTTCGACCCCGGTTTCGGCCACGGCGTGCCTGCGCGCGGGGTGCTTGAGGTGCGCTGCCACGAGGCGCCCTTCGTGCTGGAACACGGGCAGGTGGTGGGCCGCCTGGTCTATGAACGCATGGCCGCCCTGCCCCGCACGCTCTATGGGGCGGATCTGGCGTCGAATTACCAGGGCCAGGGGCTGAAACTCTCCAAGCATTTCCGGTCCTGACGCCGGAGGCCGAAATTTCTTGCTTCAAGAAATTTCCAGCCCGAAAATTTTTCCGGAAAAACATTCGGGCGGCGTCAGCGCAAAAGCGTCGAGTAGAACAGCAGCCCGTAGCGGCAGAGCACCTCGGACACCCCGTTCCACAATGCCGAGAACGCGATCGGGTCCAGCCGTTCGGCCTGCGCGATCTCGGCCAATGTCCTGCGCCCGTTGATGTGCCGCAAAAGACCGGCGGCAGCGGCGGAGACCGGCACCTCGATCTTCTCATCGCCCAGGTTGATCGGCAGCACGCCCTCCTTGGCGATGGCAGCGGCCAGTTTCGCCGGTTGCACGCCCTTGAGATGCGGCACGGACCCAGGCGTCGGCTTGGCCACGCGCCCCTCTGCCGTTGCTTTCGGTGCGGCATAGGCCACGTGCAGCCGGATCGTGCCGCGCAGCTTTTCGGCCAGTTCCATCCGCGTCAGCTCATCCAGCCCGACCAGCATCCGCCGATCCGGCAAAAGCGGCGCGGGGTCATAGGCATGGGCCTGCGGCAGGCCGGTGATCGCGAGGCCGGCCGCTTCGAACGCGTCGGAAAGATCGCGGATCGTGAACGCCCGGTCCTGGCTGTGCAGGAGCAGATCGTAGAACCCCGCATCGCTGGCCTTGTGGTCGCTGACATGCGGGTTGCGTTTGAAGGGATGACCCTCGGGCAGGCGCTGGAAGATCGCCCTGGCATCGCGCAGCCGGTCCCTGGGCGGGCCTTGCAGAAGCGTGCCGAACGCCTCCTGCAAGGGATAGACGCCCGCGCGGCCATAGGGCGCGTAGACCATGACCCCCATGCCGCCCTGCGGTTTCAGCGCGCCCGCCAGCGCGTCGAAGCCTTCCTGCGGGTCTGGCAGATGGTGCAGCACGCCGCAGCAGTCGATATAGTCGAAGGGGCCATGATCCCCTGCCTCCAGGAGCGACCCGGTAACGAAATTGATGCCTGACAGCCCGCGCGCCTCGGCCCGCGCCTCGGCGATCCCGCGCGCCGAGGTCGAGAGGTCGAGATAGGTGATCTCGTAGGGTTTTCCGGCACTTGTCAGGATCTGCGCCATCTGGATCAGCGCGTCGCCCGTGCCACCCCCCGCGACCAAGGCGCGGAAGGGCTGCGACCAGTCACGCTTGCCCGCAAAGACGAAATGGTCGATCTCCAGCGGATGCGAAGGCGACCCGGTGATCAGGCGCCTGGCCTCGTCCTTCGGGTCGCGTTCCGGGTAGGGATAGGCGTCGTACTGGTCCTCGATCAGGCTCACGCGCCCACCCCCACCTTGTCGATCGGATGGGCGGCAAGCCCCTCGCGCTGGTCCTCGGTCAGATCGTCCCAGGCCACGACCCAGGTGTGAATGGAAAACACCACGGCGCGGGTTTCCGGCAGGCGCAGCAGGCTTTGCCGTTCCGAGCGCAGGAAGGGCGATTGGCCCTTCGGCTGCACCCGCCGGTCGGCATGGCGGCGCGGCTGGTGCAGGGCGGGGTCGGCATAGAGCAGCGCATTGGCACGCCAGAGCGGGCGGTCGGGATGCAGCGCGTCAAAGAGGCGCTGAACGCGCGCGGCAAGGTGGCCTTCGTATTCCGGCACGGGGTCGTGGATCGCGGTCAGCGGGCGGCCCAGTTTCTCGGACAGGCTCCAACTGGCGGGAAAGCACAGGACGGCCCCGGTCAGGACATGCTCATCGGCACACTCGGCCTGGTCCAGCACGCAGAGATCCTCCTGCACCAGCCGCCCCGCGACCAGCAACGGATGATCGGAGTCGCGCGCGACCGTCACGCCATCGGGGCGCGTCACCTTCCCCGCGCCGACCTCGTAGCCCGACCCCAGACGGGTCAGGATCAGCGCCAGAAGCTCCTCGGCGGCCGCCTCCTCGCCGCCCATTGTCGCGAAGACCTCCTCGCGGCGGTCCTTCAGCAGCCGGTCGCGCAGGGCCATCTGCGGGCCGAACGCCTCATCCATCACCAGCCAATCGGCCATGTCGAGCGGCTGGATCCCCGGCAGACGCCGCGTGGCGGGCTGCATCCACGGCGCGTGCGGCAGGCTCTTCTGGCAGATATGTTCCAAATTCGACCCCCATGATGCCGCAATCCCGCAAGCGCGCCCTGCCCCCGGACCTTCAGTCTGTCGCCAGGGAGGCCCCGCGATGAATGAAGCCTATCGCCCGCTCGTGCGCAAGATCGACCCGTCCAAGGGCAGTCATCTGCCCGATGGCACGCTGAATGACAATGACCGGATGGAGATCGGGCCGACGCCACTGGCCTATGCCGAGTTTGCGGCGGCGGGCCTGCGCCTCCCCGACCTGCCCATGATGCGCCGCTATCGCCTTGGCCGCCTGACCGAAAAGCTGATCGAGCGGGACTATGGCGGCCTCCTGGTCTTCGACCCGCTCAACATCCGCTACGCCACCGATTCGACCAATATGCAGCTTTGGAACACGCATAACCCGTTCCGCGCCTGCCTGGTTCTGCCCGATGGCTACATGGTGCTGTGGGATTACAAGAACGCGCCCTTCCTGTCGGGCCACAACCCGCTGGTGCGCGAGGTGCGGGCCGGCGCGGATCTGTTCTATTTCGACCGGGGCGACAAGCTGGACGTGGCCGCCGATGCCTTCGCCCGCGACGTGGCCGACCTGATGGCCCGACACGCGCCGGGCCTGCGCCGCCTGGCCGTCGACAAGCCGATGCTGCACGGGCTGCGCGCGCTGGAGGCGCAGGGGCTGGAGGTGATGCCCGGCGAGGAGGTCACGGAAAAGGCCCGCTCCATCAAGGGCTCCGATGAAATCCTGGCGATGCGCTGCGCCATGCTGGCCTGCGAGGCGTCCATGGCCGAGATGCAAGCCGCGACGCGGCCGGGGCTTACCGAGGACGAAATCTGGGCCGAGCTGCACCGCGCCAATATCGCGCGCGGCGGCGAATGGATCGAGACGCGCCTTCTGACCACCGGGCCGCGCACCAACCCGTGGTTCCAGGAATGCGGGCCAAGGGTGCTGCAAAACAACGAGATTCTCGCCTTCGACACCGACCTGATCGGCTGTTACGGCATCTGCGC
Source organism: Alterinioella nitratireducens (assembly GCF_013155465.1). Classification (GTDB taxonomy): domain Bacteria; phylum Pseudomonadota; class Alphaproteobacteria; order Rhodobacterales; family Rhodobacteraceae; genus Alterinioella; species Alterinioella nitratireducens. The sequence goes on from NZ_JABJVX010000003.1 coordinate 309,621, forward strand.
CGACATCTCGCGCACCTGGTGGATCGGCGACCTGCCCCCGCGCCCCGACATGATCCACGCGATGCGCCACGCGCATGAGCACATCATGACCAATATGGAGATGCTGAAACCCGGCGTCGGGCTGGAGGAATTGACGGCAAACACCCATGTTTTAGAGCCGCCCTTTCAGAGGCTCAAATATGGCTGCCTGATGCACGGTGTCGGGCTCTGCGATGAATGGCCCCTTGTGGCCTATCCCGACCACGCGGTGAAGGGCGCGTTCGATTACGTGCTGGAACCGGGTATGACGCTGTGCGTCGAGGCACTGGTCAGCCCCGAGGGGGGCGATTTCTCGATCAAGCTGGAGGATCAGGTGCTGATCACCGAGGATGGCTATGAGAACCTGACGCGGTATCCGTTCGATCCGGCGCTGATGGGGGCATGACGCCGGAAAAATCTTCTAGAAGATTTTTCGCCACGGGAAGAGTTTTCGGGCAAAATTCTTCCGCCACCCGCCCACGCCGCAACACGCCCGCGTGATCGGGGTTGCGGCGCGGGGGCCGCGGCCACATTCTCTTGAGGCACCGCCCCCCGCGCAAGGAACGGCCCATGCCCACCGAAAAATTCACCTTCCCCGGCCATGACGGCATCGAGCTGGCCGCGCGGCTGGACCTGCCCGACGGTCCGCACCTGGCCACGGCGCTGATGGCGCATTGCTTCACCTGCGGCAAGGATATCGCGGCGTCCCGGCGCATCGCGGCGCGGCTGGCGGGAATGGGCATCGCGGTGCTGCGGTTCGATTTTACCGGGCTCGGCCATTCGCAGGGCGAGTTCGAGAACACCTCGTTCTCCTCCAACGTCGCCGACCTGCACGCCGCCGCCAGCGCCCTGGCCGAGCGTGACATGGCCCCCGACCTCATTATCGGCCATTCGCTTGGCGGCGCGGCGGTGCTGCGCGCGGCCCCTGATATGGACAGTGTCAAGGCCGTCATCACCATCGCCGCCCCCTTCGACCCCGGCCATGTGACGCATAATTTCGGCGACGCGCTGGAACGGATCGAGGCCGACGGCTCCAGCGAGGTCATGCTTGGCGGGCGCAAGATCACGATCGGCAAGGGCTTTGTCGAGGATGTCCGCGCGGAAAAGCTTGCCCCGGCCATCGCCAACCTGCACAGGGCGCTTCTGGTGCTGCACGCCCCCCGCGACGCGCTGGTCGGGATCGAGAATGCCACCCGGATCTTCACCGCCGCGAAACACCCGAAAAGCTTTGTCACTCTGGATGACGCCGATCATCTGATCAGCCATCCCGACGATGCCGAATACGCCGCCGAGGTGATCGCGGCCTGGGCCGGCAAGTATATCGACCTGCGCCCGCCCGCGCCGCCCATCGGCGCGCCTGAAGGCGTGACCCGCGTGACCGAGGCCGACCCCGACGGCTTCCGCCAGGACGTGCAGGCCGGCCCCTTCCACCATGCCGTCGCGGATGAGCCGCGCGCCTATGGCGGCACCAACCAGGGCTTTACCCCCTACCAGTTCCTCGCCGCCGGTCTTGGCGCCTGCACCTCGATGACGATCCGCATGTATGCGCGGCGCAAGGACTGGCCCCTGACCGGCGTGTCCGTCGATGTGACGCATGACAAGGTTCACGCCCAGGATGCCAGCGGGCGCGGCGACAAGATCGACACCTTCACACGGCGCATCACGCTGGAGGGCGACCTCGACGCAAGCCAGCGCAAGCGCCTGTTGGAGATCGCCAACAAATGCCCGGTCCACCGGACGCTCGAATCAGGCGCTGCGGTCAGAACCGAGCTGGTGGACTGACTTGACATAAATCAAGGCGCGCAATTCTGGCTGGCCCATCATGACCTTGCGTAAACCAGAAAGGACCGCGCCATGGGCCTGCTTTCCAAGCTCGATACTTCCGCGACCCTCGTTCAGGACATGGCCGGACGGCTCGATGTCGATCTCGAGGGCGCGCTGTTCAGGGACGTCGAAACCGGCGCCTACCAGTTCCGCAACATGATCCTGTCCTGCACCGCCTGTTCCGATCAGGACGGCTGCCGCAAGCTGTTGGATGAAAACGACAAACTGGACGCGGCACCGGAGTATTGCCGTAACGGCCACCTGCTGAAGCGCGGCTAGATCGGCAGCATCGTCGTCGACTTGATCTGCTCCATCGAGAGCAGGGCGGTGACGTTGTAGATGCGCACCTCTGAAATCAGCGCCTGGTAGAACACGTCATAGGCGCGCGCATTGGCCACGCGCACCTTGAGGATATAGTCGATATCACCCGCCAGCCTGTGCGCCTCCATCACCTCGGGGCGCGCTTGCAGGGTGGCGAGAAATTTCTGCTGCCATTCCGCCTCATGTTCCGACGTGCGGATGAGGACGAAGAAACACGCCTCCAGCCCCAGGGCCTCGGCATCCAGCAGCACCGTCTGCTGGCCGATGATCCCCGCCTCGCGCATTTTCTTGATCCGGGTCCACACCGGCGTCTTGGACGAGCCCACCTTCTTGGCAATTTCATCCAGCGATTGGCCTGCATCCGCTTGCAGGGCTTGAAGGATCTTCCGATCCAGCGCGTCGATCTGAACAGACATTTGGCAATCTTCCCATGGATGGAACGGTGAACGGGTTTCGACCCTCCATAGCGAACAAATGTCCTTATCAGCAAGCCCATCTGGCCAAAAACCGGGAAAATATCCTATGTTTGGGGCAGGAACTTGGAACAGGCTAATATGAAACATTTCCCGATCTTTCTGGCCATGGAGGGCCAAAAGCTGGTGCTGTCGGGCGGCGGGGATGCCGCTCTGGCCAAGCTGCGCCTGCTGATGAAGACCGAGGCGCGGATCGAGGTCTTCACGGCAGACCCCGCGCCCGTGATCGTGACCTGGGCCGGGGAAGACCGCCTCAACCTCACGGCCCGCGCGCTTCAACCCGGTGACGTGGCCGGGGCTGTCCTATTCTATGCCGCCGATGAGGATGCGCGCGAGGATGCCCGCACCAGTGCCATCGCACGGGCCGAGGGTGCGCTGGTCAATATCGTGGACAACCTTGCCGACAGCCAGTTCATCACCCCCGCCATCGTCGATCGCGACCCGGTGACGGTCGCCATCGGGACCGAGGGCGCGGCCCCGGTGCTGGCGCGCGCCATCAAGCGCGACCTGGAGGAGCGTCTGCCGGTGACGCTGGGCGCGCTGACCCGGATCGGCAAACGGTTTCGCCGCGCTGCCGAGGCGCTGCCCTTTGGCCGCAAACGCCGCGATTTCTGGGCCGATTACTATTTCACCACCGGCCCCCGCGCGCTGGCCGAGGACGGCCCGCAAGGGGCGGAAGAGGCGCTGAATACGCTCCTCGACACGCACCTGAACGCGGCTCCGCGGGCAGGCCATGTCGCCCTTGTGGGTGCAGGCCCCGGCGATCCGGAACTGCTGACCCTCAAGGCCCGCCGCGCGCTGGATGAGGCCGATGTCATCATCCATGACCGCCTGATCGCGCCCGAAATCCTGGAGCTTGCCCGGCGCGAGGCCACGCTGATCGACGTCGGCAAGGAGGGTTTCGGCCCCTCCACCGACCAGACCAGAATCGCCGCCCTCATGACCCGACACGCCAGAACCGGCGCGCAGATCGTGCGGCTGAAATCCGGTGACCCCGCGATCTATGGCCGGTTGGACGAGGAATTGACCGCATTGGACGCGGCAGGCGTCGGTTGGTCCATCATCCCCGGCCTCACCGCCGCCTCGGCCGCTGCCGCCAGCATCGGGCAGAGCCTGACGCAGCGCGGGCGCAATTCCAGCCTGCGCATCCTGACGGGCCACGACACGAAAGGCTTCGCCGAGCAGGATTGGGCCGCGCTGGCCCGCCCCGGCACCGCTGCTGCCATCTACATGGCCAAGCGCGGTGCGCGGTTCCTGCAAGGGCGCTTGCTGATGCACGGGGCGTCGCCGCAAACCCCCGTCACCATTGTCGAAAACGCCTCGCGCGCCGATCAGACCGTGCTGCAATCCTGTCTGGCCACGCTGGCCGCCGACCTTGACCGGGCCGAGATGTCCGGCCCCGCCATCCTTCTCTACGGCCTCGCCCCGCGCGCGGCCCTTGCCGAAATCCCTCAAGTCCCGGAGGCTGCACATGGCCCGTAATTTCACGCCCAAAGTCGTCACCGCAAACCACCTGCTGGAGGGCGATGTCGTCTACCTGACCGTCGATGACCGCTGGACCCGCCGCATCGAGGAGGCCGAACTGCTGGAGGACGAGGCCCATGCCACGATCCGCCTGCTTGATGCCGAGCGGCAGGCAGCAGAGATCGTCGGCGCCTATCTGGCCGATGCCAAGCGCGGGCCTCATGGTCCCACGCCCACGCATTTCCGCGAGGTGTTCCGCACCCAAGGCCCCTCCAACTACGCCCATGGCAAACAGGCGGAGCTGTAAACTCATGTATGAATACAATGACTTCGACCACGCGTTCCTGGCAGAGCGCAATGCCCAGTTTCGCGCCCAGGTCGAGCGCCGGATCGACGGCAGCCTGACCGAGGATGAGTTCAAGCCGCTCAGGCTGATGAACGGGCTCTACCTGCAACTGCACGCCTACATGCTGCGCGTGGCGATCCCCTATGGCACGCTCAATTCAGCGCAGATGGACCGCATGGCCCATGTGGCCCAGACCTGGGACAAGGGCTATGGCCATTTCACCACGCGCCAGAACATCCAGTATAACTGGCCGAAACTGCGCGACGTGCCGGACATGCTGGACAGCCTGGCAGAGGTCGGTATTCACGCCATCCAGACCAGCGGCAACACCATCCGCAACGTCACCGCCGACCATTTCGCGGGCGCGGCAGCCGATGAGATCGCCGATCCGCGTCCACTGGCCGAGCTGCTGCGGCAATGGTCCACCGATCACCCCGAATTCCAGTTCATGCCGCGCAAGTTCAAGATCGCCATCACCGGCGCGCCCAATGACCGCGCGGTGACGGCGGCGCATGACCTCGCCCTGCGGATTGTCGAGCGTGACGGGCAGATCGGCTATCAGGTCTGGGTCGGCGGCGGGCTTGGCCGCACGCCCATGATCGGCAAGGTGCTGGCCGATTTCGTGACGCTCGATGACCTGCTGCCCTACCTGGAGGCCACGGTCGCGGTCTGGAACGTGATCGGACGGCGCGACAACAAGTTCAAGGCGCGCATCAAGATCCTGGTGCATGAATTCGGGCTGGAGAACCTGCGCGAGGAGGTCGAGAAGGAGTTCGCGCTGCGCAAGACGCAGTTCGATGCCGGGCAGACCAGCATCCTGTTGGACGAGATCAGCAGGCACTTCGCCCCTCCCGCGTTCGAAGCCGCCGGAACCGAGCCCTTCGATGCGGCTTACGAGGCTGATCCGGTCTTCCGCTCCTGGGTCGATACCAACCTGACCGCGCATCGCGCCGAGGGCTATGCCATCGTCAGCGTGTCCCTGAAAAAACAGGGCGCGACACCGGGCGATGCGACGGCGGACCAGATGCGGGTGCTGGCCGCGATCGCGCGCGAATTCGGCCATGATGAGCTGCGCATTTCCCATGAGCAGAACGTGATCTTGCCCCATATCCACAAGCGCCACCTGCCGCAGATCCACGCGCGCCTGAAATCCGCTGATCTCGCCACCGCCAATATCGGGCTGATCAGCGACATCATCGCCTGCCCCGGCATGGATTACTGCGCGCTGGCGACGGCCCGTTCCATCCCCGTCGCGCAGGAGATCGCGACGCGGTTCGACGCGCTGAAGCTGGAGCATGATATCGGCCCGCTCAAGATCAAGATCTCGGGCTGCATCAATGCCTGCGGGCATCATCACGTGGGTCATATCGGCATTCTCGGCCTCGACCGCGCGGGCGTGGAAAACTACCAGATCACGCTTGGCGGCGACGGCACCGAGGATGCGGTGATCGGCACCCGGACAGGGCCCGGTTTCGCCTATGACCAGATCGTGCCCGCGATCGAGCGTATCGTGCAGGCCTATCTGGACCTGCGCGAAAGCCGCAATGAGACCTTCCTCGACGCCTACAAACGCGTCGGCATGGAGCCGTTCAAATCGGCGCTTTATCCGGAGGCCCAACGTGCCGCTTGATGCCACCCTCACCGACCTCACAGAATGGGTCGCGGGCCTCAACGCCCGCTACAAGCACCATTCCGCCACGGCGGTGATGGAGCGGGCGCTCAGCGATTCCGATCTGGGGCGGATCGCGCTGGTCTCGTCTTTCGGGGCGGAATCTGTGGTGCTCTTGCACATGGTTTCGGTGATCGACAAGGCCACGCCGGTCCTGTTCGTGGACACGAATATGCTGTTTGCGGAAACGCTGACCTACCAGCAGGAGGTGAGCCAACACCTGGGCCTGACGGATGTGCGCACCATCCATGCCAGCCAGATCGCCACCATCGCGGGCGACCCCGACGGCACCTTGCATGAGCGCGATACCGATGCCTGCTGCAGCCTGCGCAAGGTGGCCCCGATGGAGGCCGCCCTCGCCCCTTTCGACAGCTGGATCACGGGCCGCAAACGGTTCCAGTCCGGCAGCCGCGCAAGCCTGGAATTCTTCGAGACCGAAGGCCAGAAACGCATCAAGATCAATCCCTTGGCGCATTGGGCGCCCGAGGATGTGCGCGATTACATGATCAACAACCGCCTGCCGCGTCACCCGCTTGTGGCGAAGGGCTACCCCTCGATCGGCTGCGCGCCCTGCACCGCGAAAGTGGCCCCCGGCGAGGATCCCCGATCCGGCCGCTGGAAGGGGCAGGACAAGGAAGAATGCGGCATCCATTTCATCGACGGGCGCATGGTGCGTGGGCCCCTGAAACAAGCCTCCTGAAGGAACCCGATATGAAAGACCTGATCACCGAAACCGCCGCCCTCGAGGCCGTTCTCGTCACCGATGCGGGCTTTGCGCCCGCTCCCGCCGAGGATGCGCTCGACATCGCGCCCGACGCCGATCTCGACGCGCTGGACCTTGCCACCCCCGCGATTCGCGTCGATTTCGCCAGCTTCGCCGACGGGCGCGGCTTCACCATTGCGCGGCGGCTGCGCCTGAGGGGCTATACCGGGCGGCTTGTTGCCTCCGGTCATGTCCTCGCCGACCAATACGCGATGGCGCGCCGGTCGGGCTTCGATGCGGTGCAGATCAACGCCGACCTCGCCGCGCGCCAGCCCGAGGATCAGTGGCTTGCGCGCGCCGACTGGCAGGCGCATGACCACCGGGCGCGGCTGCGCGCCGCCTGAACGCCCCCTTTTCCTTACCCAGATCAACGTCTAGTTAGAAGGACGACCCCATTGCGGGGCCGCATGTATTCCGATGACCGAGCAATCCCCCGTGACCCAGACCAGCGCCGTCAAAGTGCCCACCCTGCCCGATGCCCAGACCGTCACCGAGGTCACGCATTACACCGACCGGCTGTTTTCCTTCCGGGTGACACGGCCCGCATCGCTGCGCTTTCGCTCGGGCGAATTCGTGATGATCGGCCTGATGGGCGATGTGAACCCGAAGACCGGCAAGCAGAAGCCGCTGCTGCGCGCCTATTCCATCGCCTCGCCCTCCTGGGACGAGGAGCTGGAATTCTACTCGATCAAGGTGCAGGACGGCCCGCTGACCTCGCGGCTCCAGCATATCCAGCCGGGCGACGAGATCATCCTGCGCCCCAAACCCGTCGGCACGTTGGTCCATGACGCGCTGCTGCCCGGCAAGCGGCTCTGGTTCTTCGCCACCGGCACCGGATTCGCGCCCTTCGCCAGCCTCCTGCGCGAGCCGCAGACCTACGAGGATTACGACGAGGTCATCATCACCCATACCTGCCGCGAGGCGGGCGAGTTGACCTATGGCCGCGAGATCATCGAAAGCCTCAAGACGGATGAGCTGCTCAATGACGTGATCGGCGAGGGGTTCTGGAAGAAGATCAAGTACTACCCGACAACGACGCGCGAAGAGAGTGCCAGGATGGGCCGGATCACCGACCTGATGCGCTCGGGTCAGGCCTTTGTCGATCTGGGTGTCGAACCGCTCAATGCCGAGACCGACCGCGCGATGATCTGCGGCAACCTCGCCTTCAACCTGGAATTGAAGGAGATGCTGGAGGAATACGGGCTTGAGGAAGGCGCCAATTCCAAGCCCGCGCAATATGTGGTGGAAAAGGCGTTCCTGGATTGAACGTCCAATCGGGGTCGCGGTGAATTTGCGGTCCTGATCAGGTCATTACGCCCTTCCGAAAATGCGACGGGGATCGCGAGAGATACAGCGCATTCCAGACGCTATCACGTTGCTGAAATTGTCGCTGGAACCGGCCCCCGCCAGTCAGGTTGGATCCAGCTCATTCCCTTCGGCAGGCCAGTGCCGCTACCCTTGAACTTCGCCAATCAGCATTTGCGGTTGCCCGCTGTAGAAGTTGGGAATATCAGCCAGGGCAGGCCCCGCGGCACCCATAGCGGAGTCCAGCGCGGCTTGATCCCTGAACGTCATTGTCGCAATTGCGTGGAACCCCGCGGGGACATCCGGACCGCCTGCCAATCCCTTGATAATCATTACATTCTCGATATGTGGCCCCATATGCTGGTCGACAATCGGCATATGCTTACCGGCATAGTAAGCGTGATCAAACGTGGTGCCGTTGTCCGTCGGATAGAGAACTTGCAGTGAAACTGTCATTTTGAAATCCTTTGGGCCGTCCAGAATTGGACGATCCTTAGGACGTTAGGGTCACATATTGCCGATAGCCAGCCAATTCGGCCGACCTTGATCTGGCAGCGCATCAAGAGCCGTGCGACAAAAGAAAAGAGGCGCGCCCGGGTGGCGCGCCCCTTTTTTGTCTTCATCCTGCACCCGAAGTCTCCCGACTTTCCGTGCAACAGCAAGTGGAAAGCTTACTTCGTCGGCCCGATCATCATCACCATCTGACGGCCTTCCATCTTCGGCATGTTCTCGATCTTGCCGACCTCCTTGACGTCCTCGGCCACCCGCTCAAGCAATTCGCGGCCCAGGTTCTGGTGCGCCATCTCGCGCCCGCGGAAACGCAGGGTCACCTTGACCTTGTCGCCACCTTCCAGGAACCGCAGCACGTTGCGCATCTTGACGTCATAGTCATGCGTATCGGTATTGGGGCGGAACTTGACTTCCTTGACGTCGATCGTCTTTTGCTTCTTGCGCGCCTCGCTCTCGCGTTTCTGCTGTTCGTATTTGAACTTGCCGAAATCCATGATCTTGCACACGGGCGGATTGGCATTGGGCGAGATCTCGACCAGGTCCAGGCCCGCCTCGGCGGCCATGTCCATGGCGCGTTCGGGGCTGACCACCCCGACATTGTCACCGTCTGCGCCAATAAGGCGGATTTCTGCGGCCCGGATGCGTTCATTGACGCGGGGGCCGGTGTCGCGCGTTGGCGGCGCGTTATGGGGTCTGCGGGCTATCGGCGAATTCCTTCTGTTGCCACTGTTCTCGTCTGATTGAAATTAACCTTGCCCCTCTGACGGTTCAAGGCGAATCCCCGCCTGTTTTGCCAATGTTTGGCGATTGTTGGCCGGGATGGCGTTGCACTACCCCATCAGGCGGCGTATTTGAAGGAGAGAAACAAAAAACAGCATTTCAAGACTGGAGAACCCCCATGTCCCGCGCGTTGATCATCATCATTGCCCTGGCCGCCATCGGCGCCATCGGCTATTTCATGAGCCCGCTGAGCCAGGAGACCGCAGAGGAACCCGCCCCCGCCGAAGAGGTGATGGAAGACACCACCGAAGCCGCCGAGGACGCCGCGGCGGAGGCGGTCGCGGAAGCGGAAGCCGAAGCTGCCGCCGCCGAGGAAGCCGCGGCCCAGGCCGCAGCCGAGGCGGAAGCCGCCGCTGCCGAGGAAGCCGCCGCCGCTGAAGAGGCCTCTGCCGAGGAAGCTGCCGCCGCAGAAGCCGCAGCCGAGGAAGCCGCGGCAGCCGCAGAGGCAGAGGCCGCTGAAGCTGCCGAAGCCGTCGAGGAGGCCGCCGAGGCCGCGGCGGAAGGCACCGAAGAGGCCGTCGACGCCACGACCGAAACCGCAGTCGAAGCGGCCGAAGCGGCGGAAGAACCTGCAACCGAGGCCGCAGAAGCCGCAGGCGAAGCTGCCCAGGCTGTCGGCGAGGCTGCGACGGAAGCCGCCGAGGTCGTCACCGACACGGTCGAGGAGGCTGTTGACGCGGCAACCGGCACCGAAACCGCCGAGACGCCCGACCCCGCGCAGGTCCTGACCGTCGACGGGTTCGAGCCCGACGCCGCGCTGCAACTGGTCAACGAGGCCGACGGCCTTTCCGATGTCTCCCGCGTCGCCCTGCGCGCCGCCATCGAACAGGCCCGCAACAATCCCGGCATGGTCGATGAGGTCGTGGCCCGCCTGCAAAACGCGCTCGGCAACTGACGCGCGCCCGCCAAGGGCTGACAGATCGACGCCCCCGGATCGCTTCCGGGGGCGTCTTTCGTTTGAGAGACCTGACGGAACCGGCAATTCGCAGCCCGATCCCACCTGGTCGCTTTCGGGGCTTCCCTCCTGGCAGTTCTCGCGCCAGTTTGGGCCGAGAGGATCCCGCCCATGCCCACGCTTTCCGACAGCTTCCTGACCGCGCTCGGCCTCATCGTCTCGGGCGATGCCGACCTGATCGAAATCGTCGCCCTGTCGCTGCGCGTCTCGCTGACCGCCGTTCTGCTGGCGGCGCTGATCGGCCTGCCGCTCGGCGCGGTCCTGGCGGTGGTCCGCTTTCCCGGCCGCGGGCTTCTTATCGTGGTGGTCAACGCGCTGATGGGGCTGCCGCCGGTGGTGGTGGGGCTGGTCGTCTACCTGACCTTCTCGGCCTCCGGCCCGCTTGGCGTGCTGGAGTTCCTCTACACCCCCGCCGCCATGATCGTGGCGCAGACCGTGCTGGTCACGCCGATCATCGCGGCGCTGGCGCGCTCCACCCTCGCCGATCTGCTTGGCGAATATGACGAGACGCTGCGGGTTCTGGGGGCAAACCGCTTCGATGTCGTGGCAACCCTGCTTTGGGACGGACGGTTTTCGCTGGCCACGGCGCTGCTGGCCGGGCTTGGTCGGGCGCTGGCCGAGGTCGGCGCGGTGATGCTCGTCGGCGGCAATATCGACCATGTCACGCGGGTGATGACCACGGCCATCGCGCTGGAGACATCGCGCGGCGCGCTGCCACTGGCGCTCGGCCTGGGCATCGTGCTGCTTCTGATCACGCTGGTGCTGAATGCCGTGGTCCTGGGCGTCCGCAACCGGATGGAGGCGCATGCGCATGCCTGACCCCACCCCGCGCGTCATCCCGTTCCAACCGCCCCGCCCCGCCGATCCGCCCGCGCTGCGCATCGAGGGGCTTTGCCTCAGCCGCTCCGGCGCGGCGCTTTTGAACGGGGTCGAGATGACGCTGTCGCCCGGCGGTGTCACCGCGCTTCTGGGGCCGAACGGGGCCGGGAAATCCCTGCTCCTGCGGGTCATCGCGGGGCTGATCGCGCCGGACGCGGGCCGGGTGATCGTGCCGCGCGCCATGCAGGGACGGATCGGGCTGGTGCTGCAACGCCCCGTGCTTCTGCGCCGCTCGGTCGCGGCCAACCTGCGCCATGCCCTCGCGCTGGCCCGTGTCCCGCGCAGGCACCGCGCGCCCCGCGTGGGGGAATTGCTGGCGCTCGGCAACCTGGAGGCGCTGGCCGACCGGCCCGCCCGCAGGCTTTCGGGCGGCGAACAGCAACGCCTCGCCATCATCCGGGCGCTGGCCGCCAATCCGCTGCTCCTGATGCTGGACGAACCGACCGCCCATCTCGACCCGCAGGCGACCCATGCCATCGAGGCGCTGGTCGCCCGCGTCACCGAGGGCGGCACCAAGGTCATCCTCGTCACCCATGACACCGGTCAGGTCCAGCGCCTGGCGGATGAGGTCGCGTTCCTGCACCAGGGGCGCTGCCACGAAATCGCCGGGAAATCCGCCTTCCTGACCCATCCCGAAAGTGCTGCCGCGCGTGCCTACCTGACCGGAAAGCTGTTGCTATGAGTATCTTGCGTGCCGCCCTCCTGACCCTTGCCGCCACCCCGGCCCTCGCCAACGACCCCGTCGTGCTGGTGCAATCCACCACGTCGACGCAGAACTCCGGCCTCTACGCCCATATCCTGCCGGTCGCGTCCGAGGCGCTCGGCCTCGATATCCGCGTCGTGGCGGTCGGCACCGGCCAGGCGCTCGGCAATGCGCAGCGCTGCGATGGCGACATGCTGATCACTCATGCCCGCGCGGCGGAGGAAGCCTTCGTCGCCGCAGGCTACGGCACGGCGCGCCATGACCTAATGTATAATGACTTCGTCATCGTGGGGCCGTCGGATGATCCTGCCGGTGTCGCCGGGGCCGACAGCGCGACCGAGGCGCTCTCCCGCATCGCCGCTGCCGAGTCCCCCTTCGCCAGCCGTGGTGATGACAGCGGCACGCATCAGAAGGAGTTGAACCTCTGGGACGGCATCGCCGATGTCGCCGCGGCCTCGGGCGGGTGGTATCGTGAGACCGGCTCGGGCATGGGGGCGACGCTGAACCTCGCCGTGGGCATGGGGGCCTACACGCTGACCGACCGCGCCACCTGGCTGGCCTTCGAGAACCGGGGCGATCACGTGATCCTGAACCAGGGCGACCCGGCGCTGTTCAACCAATATGGCGTCATCCCCGTGAACCCCGCGCATTGCCCGAATGTGAACGCGGAGGGCGCGCGGGCCTTCACCGACTGGCTGCTGGAGGATGGCCAGGCGGTGATCGCGGGTTTCATGCTGGACGGAGAGCAGTTGTTCTTCCCCAACGCGGGCGACTGAGCGCGGGGAAGAATTTTCCTTCAAAATTCTTCGGGCCCGAAAAATCTTGGCACAAGATTTTTCTCCCTATCCGATGGCGCGCGCCGGGATGCCGATGACGGTCGCGCCGGGGGCCACGTCCCGCGTCACCACGCTGCCCGCGCCCACGATCGCGCCCGCGCCGACGCGCACCCCCGGCATCACGATCGCGCGCCCGCCGATCCAGGCTCCGGGGCCGATGCTGACGGGATGCGCGCGCTCCTGTCCCGCCATGCGTTTCGCGGCGTCCTTGTGGTGTTCGGCGCAATAGATCTGCACCCCCGGCCCGATCATCACATCATCGCCGATCTCGACCCGCCCCGAGTCCAGCACCGTGCAGCCCGCGTTCAGGTAGACCCGGTCGCCGAGGTGGATATTCATCCCGTAGGAGCAATGAAACGGCGCTTCGACAAAGACATCCCGACCGATCCTGGCAAAGAGCGCGGCCAATTCCGGCGCCATGCCCCCGCGCGCATCGGGCGCGGTCGTGTTATGGGCATGAACCGCGCGGCGGGCGCGCTGGCGCAGGGCCTCCAGCCCGTCATCGAGGCATGAGTACCAGTCCCCCGCCGCCATCCTGTCCTGCTCGGACATGCCCATCCCCTTGAAACGAAACGACCGGCATGGAGAGGGTCTCCTCCACGCCGGTCCAATCTCGCGGTTCGATCCGCCTTACTTGTTGCCAGTCGGCGGATTGGTCGGCAATGCGGGCGCGAAGGTGCCGTTGATGCGGTCGATCATCGTCTGCACCGTCTCCAGCCTCGTGCCGTTCTCGACCAGCGAATAACCCGTCACCGTCGCCACGACCGAGCCGTCATGCTCCGAGCAGACAATGGCCACCTGGGTGATCCCCGGCGGCACGTCGAAGCCGTAGATGGAATAGCTGCCCTCGCCGGTATCGGGCGTGCCGCCGTTCTCGCGGAAATGCGCGTCGAGCGAGTTTCGCGCGGTGTCCATGCACTCGGCCTCGGAGTTGAATCCGGTCACGTAGCCCGAGGAAAACCCTTCCGCCGAGGCGGCAAACGGGGCCAGGGCAACGGCGACAAGCGGTAGGAAAATGCGGTTCATGATATGATCTCCTTGGTTTCAATCTCCGGACGCGGGGGCAGGCCGGAGCGCCTGAACGAATGCGCGAATCGCGCCTGTCGCAGATCGGGCAAACTGGCGCGGGGCACTCTGGCGCCGTCTCCGCGCGGGCCGTGATCCGCCCTTGGGCCTCCATCCAAGCATGAAATCGGCCGTCGGAAAACGAAAACTTTCGTGTCGAGCGATCGTGGGGCCGTCCGTCTCAGCGCGGCTGCGGGCGGGTCGGGATCTCCTTCAGCAGCCCGCCCACGGCCATCGCGGCGATGTCGGCGCTGGTCACCTCCTGGCCGCAGATCACCCGCTCCAGCACCCAATCGGCCCCGTTCAGCGCGGGCGAGCGGGCGCAGCCCGGCAGGCCGATCACGGGGCGGTCGCCGAGATGCCCGAGGAACAGCAGGTTGCCCGGATCGACCGGCATGCCCACCCGCGTCACCCGCCCCCCCGCCGCGCGCAGCGCCTCGGGTCCGACATCGGCGGGGTCGGACGTGGCCGAGGCGGTCAGGATCAGGATGACCTCGCCCTCGGCCCGCGCAATCGCCCCCGCGAGGTCGGCGATCTCATGCGCGGCAAAGGCCCGGTCCGTCAGCCGCATCCCGAACCGGTCGAGCCGCGCGGCCATCGCCTCGCGGCCCTTGGGCGAGGGCTCCGCCGCGCCGATCCGGGTCTCGATCAGCGTGGCGGCGCGATAGACGGGGGCCGCGACATGCAGCGCCCCGGCCCCGGCCCGTTCCGCCTTGTGCAAACTCGCCTCCGCCACGGCATAGGAGATGATCTTGATCGTCGCGATCATGCCGCCCGCGCCGATGCGCTGGTAATCGGGCAGCGTGGCCAGGGTGACCATCGGATCGACGCTGTTCACCGCCTCGATTGCCGGTCTGTCGAGGCGCAGCAGCCCCGCGCCCTCCGCGTGCAGGTTGACGCGTCCCTTGGCCCCCCTGGCGATGCGGATACGGGCGGCCTCGGGGTCGGGGATCAGCGCGTGTGCCAGCCGGGTCGCAGCCGCATCCTCCGCGATATCCCCCGCCTCCAGCCGCGCCACGGTGACCGAGGTCACGCCCTCCGCCGCGAGGTCGGCGATATCGGCGGCACTCAGCACATTGCCCTTGGGAAGACGGCGCGCCTTGTCCCCTGCCCCGGTCACGCGCACGGAATGGGCCAGCACCGCGCCCGCGGCCTCCGCGACCGGCACCGGGCCGAACCTCATGCCCCCTCCTGCCGCAGAACCCGCGTGATCTCGGCCAGGATCGACAGCGCGATCTCGGCGGGGCCTTGCGACCCGATATCGAGGCCCACGGGCGCATGGATGCGCGCGATATCGTCGGGTGACACCCCCGCCGCGCCAAGCCTCTCGACCCGCTTGGCATGGGTGCGCGTCGACCCCAGGCAGCCGAGATAGAAGCAGTCCGAAGCCAGCGCGGCCTGGATCGCGGGATCGTCCAGCTTCGGATCATGGGTCAGCGTCACGATGGCGCTGCGGCTGTCGGGAGCGAGGGCCTCAAGGGCTGCATCGGGCCAGTCCTCGACCAGTTTCGCGCCGGGAAACCGGGCGGGCGAGGCGAAGGCCGGGCGCGGGTCGATCAGCACCGGGTCATAGCCCGCCATCTGGGCCATCGGCAGCAGGGCCTGCGCGATATGGACCGCGCCCACCACCATCAGGCGCAGGGGCGGGTTGTGGATGGCGATGAACTCGGACCCCTCGACGCCGGATTTGTCGGCCCGGAATCGCGCGGCCAGCGCGGGTGTGTCGCCTGCCGCCAGCCTGCGCGCCCCGGTCTCCAGATCGACCAGATAGGCCACCGGCTTGCGCGCCGCGCGGGCCGCGACCAGGTCGGCCAGCAGCGCCTCGGGCAGCACTGTGCCCACGGGCTCCACCAGCACCTTGATGCGCCCGCCGCAGGCCAGTCCCACGGCAAAGGCATCCTCATCCGCGACGCCGAATTCCAGCATCTGCGCGGCGTGGGAGGTCAGCGCCTCCATCGCCTCCTCGACCACCGCGCCCTCGACGCAGCCGCCCGAGACCGAGCCTTCCATCTCGCCCGCGCCCGAGACGACCAACTGGCTGCCGACGGGCCGGGGGGCCGAGCCCCAGGTTTCCACCACGGTGGCCAGCACCGCGCCGCGCCCCCGCCGGTGCCAGTCCAGCGCGATCTCGGGGATCTGGGTGAAGGTGTGCGTCATTCCGATTGCGTGATCCGGGTCAGGAAGCAGGTGTTGCGGGGGGATCCGACATCAACATAGGCCACATTCGCGCGGCTGAGAAGCGCCGTCGCGCAAGCCTCCACCCCGTCGCCGGGGTGATCCGGTCATCCTGGCCGTGTGGCAAAGCAACGGGGCTCGGGCGACCCGGAACCCCGCGCACAGGGGCGCCCCTCCGCCATCTCGGGCGGAGGGGCTTTGCTGGTCAGTTGTCAGTTGGCGCCTGCCACCTGCAGCAGCGGCGTCACCCGGCGCACCACGACGCGGCGGTTTTCGCGGGCGGCCTGCTGCGTTTCGATCAGCAGATCGCTTTCGCCATAGCCCTGCAGGACCATGTTGGCGGGCGAGACGCCGAAATACTCGGAGAGCGCCAGCGCCACGGATTCGGCCCGGCGGTCGGAGAGCGCAAGGTTCAGCGCCCGCCCCCCGATCGCGTCGGTATGGCCCTCGATCAGGAACACCTCGCCAGGGTTCTCGGCGATCAGATCGCGCATGAGCTGGCCAAGCGCGGTCAGTTCCTCGGCCTCGGAGGGCTGGATCGCCGCCGAGCCGGTGGCAAAGGTGACATTGTCGATATTGATCGCGGGCGCGAGGTAGCGGACCCGGTCGATATGGCGCACCTGCGCCAGCGAAAAGCCACGCCCCACCTGGGTTTCGGCGGCGAGGACCGCGCGCAGGGCGGCGACATCGGCGTTGTCGGGGTCAAAGGACGCGGCGGGCGCGCCTTGCGGTTGCGGCAGCGTCGCCAGGTCGACGGCCTCGACAGTGCGCGTGTCGTCGAACAGAACGGTCTCGGTCCCGTTCGGCGACACCACGATGCGTTTCAGCACGCGCATCTCGGCATTGCGCACGGTCACGGTCTGCGACCCGTCGGGATGGGTGATGACAGTGCGGGTGGAGCCATCGTCGAAGCGGCGCGTCGTCACCTCGTCACCGGGACGGCGCAGGATGGTGTCATCGTCGCGGATCACCTCCAGGTTGCCCTGTTGGTCCTGCACGACGACGCGGTCGGGCGCGGTCGAGACGACCTCGCGGTTGCCCGACAGAAGCGCGCCGACGACAAGCCCCGCGCCCGCCGCGATCAGCCCGCGTTCGAGCGTCGAGAGGCCGTCATCATCATCATCCGTTCCGGCGGTTGCCGGGGGCGTGTCATCCTCGGCAAACTCCTCGTCCGAGCTGCGCACCTCCTCCGAGGTCACGGTTTCGGTGGTTTCCTCGACCGGATCGGCGTCCTCGGCGGCGGCGGCGGCTTCGGCGGCACCGCCTCCCGCAGCATCCATTTCGGCATCCGAGGGTCCGGTCGGGGCGGGCTCTTCGGTTTGCTGCGGTTCTTCCGTCACCTCCGCTTCGGCCTCGGCCTCGGGGGCCTCTGCTTCTGCCTCGGCCTCGGGGGCCTCTGCTTCTGCCTCGGCTTCAACCTCTGCTTCTGCTTCAACCTCTGCTTCGGCTTCAACCTCTGCTTCGGCTTCAACCTCTGCTTCGGCTTCCGGTTCTGCCTCACCCTCTGCCTCTGCCTCGGCGTCTTCCATCGCTTCGGCTTCAGCCTCACCCTCGGCTTCGGCTTCGGCTTCCAGCCGTTCTTCGATTTCAGCCGCGCTCGGGGTTTCGGCGTCGACCTCTGCCTCCGCTTCTGTTTCGACTTCGGCCTCGGCTTCGGGCGCCGCTTCTGCTTCGGCCTCGGGGGCCGCCTCTGCCTCTGCCTCTGCCTCTGCCTCGGTTTCAACGTCAGCCTCAACCTCTGCTTCGGCTTCAGGCGCCGCTTCCGAGCCTGCTTCTGCTTCTGCTTCTGCTTCTGCTTCTGCTTCTGCTTCTGCTTCTGCTTCTGCTTCTGCTTCTGCTTCTGCTCCTGCTTCAGCCTCTGCTTCGGCCTCCCCTTCCGCGCCGTCCAGAAGCGCGGCGCAATCCTCCGCGCTCAGCCCCTCGGCGCATTCCAGCGCGTCGGACAGGATGTCATCCTGGGCAAAGCCGGTGGTCGGAAAGGGAACGGCCAGCGACAGGCTGGCGACAAGGGCGGTCGTGGTCGAGAGGGATCGGCGCATCTGGGGCCTCCTTCATGTTGATCTCGGTTCGCGGGATCAACGGCCATGGATACGCAAGGGTTCCCGCGCCGGACCTGCACCGGCGGGTTTTCGCCAGCCGCCCCGGACGCAAACAGGTCGCCCCCGGCACTCGGAGGCGGCCCGCGCGGTCCCGGTTCAGGACGGGATCAGTAGTTGTATTCGGTGATGATCAATTGCGCCGGGTTGTTGGAGCTGCGGTTGTAGCTGCCGGTCCAGATATCATATTGCCCCGACATCGGGTTGGTGAAGACGATGGCCGAATTGAAGCCGCGATAATCGTCATTGTAGTACCACGAGCCATCGGGCGCATTCACCACCAGGATCGGGTCGACATTTGACCGCGCCTCAAGCGCGAAGGTCAGCCGTCCGGTGGGCGACGTGCCCTGGTATTGCAGCCGGAAATCTGGCCGCGACACCACCCACCCCGCACCTAGGTAGGGGCTGCAATCGGCCAGGTTCACCCGCCCGCCGGCGGTCAGGTTGCGCACGTAAGGGTCAGGCAGGAATCCGGCCTGAAGGCTTTGCTGGCCGAACACGGTCGGATTGTTCCAGTTCGGACAGGCAAGAGCCTGTCCCGCCCCCACAAGGCCGATGGCGAAGGCCAGGGTGGCAAAAAGGCGTTTGATCATGACGTATCTCCCTGGTCAAAAACAATTCTTGTGATCCCGCTTATCGGGCGGGTTCGGGTTAAGTTACCAAACTCCCGGCAAAAAATCCAAGTGAAGCGTGCAGCATGCCGCAACGAAAAACCGGTTTGGTGTGCGAATCCCCACAAGCCTCCCGCGGCGCGCGATCCCTGCCACAGGTCTTAAGTTTCGATAAAGTTTCCCGGTATTGTCACCAATCCCGCCCGGCACCTGCTGATTGTCACGCGCGCGTGGCCGTGGAGGCCGGAAATAGCCGCGCTTTCCTTAAAGAAATTGCGCATTCTCCCCGTTTCTGTGCCATAGTCGCGGGCCACAAAGACCCGAAAAACCGCCCCTGATACGAGTGTCCCATCATGCCCGATCCGACCCCCGCCAACGCCCCCACCCGTCCGACCCGCGCCGACTGGCAGGCGCGCATGGTGGAGATCGGCAAGATGCACGGGTTTTTTGAGCGTCTGGGGGCCGATCACCATGCGCTCTACGTGCAGGAAGGCAACACGCTGCTGGTCACGTTCGACGAGGTCGCGCGCGTCATCGACAAGGGCGAGGATGCGCTGCCGGTGGGATTCGAGGCGGTCAAGAAACGCGAATGGTCGATGCTCAGCATCCTGGCCGAGGGGCGCAGCTGGTTCCGCGACCCTGGCCTCTACCGCTTTTTCGACAAGCTGGTCGATGAAGGGTTTTTCGACAGTTTCGACAAGGTCATCTTCCTGGGCGCAGGCCCGATGTGCGGCCATGCGGCGGCGGCGTTTTCCGTTACCGCGCCAGGGGCCAAGGTGCTGGCACTGTCGCCTGCCGCCACGCTGGACCGCGCGGCCGCCCCGTTCGAGCTGCGCTTTCGCGCCGCCTGGCGCAAGACTTTCACCGACCGCTACGGTTATGCCCCCGACATGGTCGAAGGCGCGTCGCAGGCCTTCATCGTCTACGATCCGCTGGAGGTGCTGGACGCCGCCCATGCCGCGCTTTTTCGTGCAAAAACAACGCAACGGCTGCGCTTTCGCGGCGGCGGCGCCGATATCCTGTCGCTGCTGGAGCCGCACCGCAATCTCGACCGGATGCTGAAAGCCACCGCCAACAACCGCATGACCCCGCTGCGCTTTGCCCAGATCACCCGGCGGCTGCGCCAGAGCAACCGGCGCTACCTGCTGTCGCTGCTGGCGCGGGCCGAGGAACGCGGCGGGCTGAAACTGGCCGCCATTGTCGCGCGGCGCGGGCTGGACGCGACCGGCGCGCCGCATTTCGCGCGCCGCCTGTCCGCGATCGAGGCCAAGATGACCGGCGCGCGGGACCAGGTGGCCGTAGCGGGGGAATAGCCCCCCGCCCTCGCCCTACTTGTTCGGGTCCGGCTGGCCCGGCGGTGCCGCGGGCGTCGGGTTGCCCGGCATCGGGGCCGCGCCGTCCAGAAGATACCCGGTTTCGCCCTGCAGCGGCGGCTCGGTCGAGATCGAGGTCGGCTCATCGCGGGTGAACTGTTCACCCTCCTGGATGCCGCCATGATAGATCGCGATCCCGAGCGAGGGCAGATAGGTCAGGTAGTCGATGTAATCGGCGGTGCCGTCATCGGGCGAGGTCGTCACCACCATCGGCCAGCTTTCATAGGCGCAAGTGCCGATCATGGTCTGGCGCGCGGCCTGCGTCGCCACCGTCACCGTTTCCACGGCGCGCGCGCCATCGTCATGCAGCCGCACGGTCGAGCCCGACCAGCTCTGCCCCGCGCTCAGGACCGGCAGGTTCACCGGGCCCACGGCCCAGGTCGTGGCCTCACCGGTCTGCGGCACGATCATGCCGTTCTGGGTCGACCAGGATTGCAGCACATAGGCCCCGCGCAGGCTGTTGACGCGAAAGCCCGAGCCGTCGTCGAAATTGGTCTCCTCCTCCATCACCGTGCCGTCGGACAGCAATTCGTAACGGATGTGGAAATCGTTGAAGGTGACATAGATACTGTCGGTGGTGTCGGCGATCGAGGTCGGACACTCGGCCAGGGCCGCGCCAGTGGTGAGGGCCAGGGCCGGCAGGACCGCGGCGGCAATACGCTTTGAGTGAAACATCGGGGGTCTCCTTGCAAAATCCGGTTTCGGGGGACCGTTCAATATCCCCGGCGCCGGGAATACGGCGCAGGGGCGGACCCGCTTGCATCAGTGTCGCGCGCAATCGGCCATCTGACCAGCCCCTATCGCGGGGGCATGACGTATCGGTCCTGCAGCACATCACGGCGCCCCCATGGGTCGCGCGACCGGGACGGAGCGTTCAAGAAACGCCGCCGGGGCAGGCGTTTGCGCGGGTCAGTCCCGCCCGCCACCGGTGCGGATCGTCTTGGTGGTCAGCGCTTCGTAGAACCGCTTGCCGAAAAGACCCAGGAACGCCCCCGCAATCAGGGGCAGCGCCCAGACCTGCCCCCAGAGCGCCTGCAGAAGTGCCGCCAGCGCCAGCGCGATCAGCAGGGTCAGCATGTCATACTCGCTCCGCTCCACCGGGATCGCGATGTCGAACACATCCTCGACCGAGCGTTTGACATGAGGGTCAGCGATCGGCGTCAGATACCCGGCCAACAGGCCCAGAAGAAAGCTCATGATCATGGCGGTCGTCCTCATCCTTGCAGTCGCGCAGGGGGTATAGCGCGCCCGAAACGGCGGCGAAAGCACGGGAATCGCCGCGCCCGCGCGATTTTGCGCTTTGCAGGGGGGCTTGCCTCGTGTAACCGGCAGGCCATGACCGACACCCTGACGCTCCGCCGCCCCGATGACTGGCACCTGCATCTGCGCGATGGCGCGATGTTGCGGGCCGTCCTGCCCGAAAGCGCCCGCGATTTCGCCCGCGCCATCATCATGCCGAACCTGGTGCCGCCGGTGGTGACGGGGGCGGATGCGGCCCGCTACCGCGACCGGATCCTCGCCGCCCTGCCCGAGGGCAGCGGTTTCACGCCGCTGATGACGCTCTACCTGACCGAGGAGACCGACCCGGCGGATGTCGCCGCCGCCCATGCGAACGGCCTGATCACGGCGGTGAAACTCTACCCGGCGGGGGCCACCACGAACTCCGCCTCGGGCGTATCCAATTTCGACAATGTGCGGGGTGTGCTGGAGACGATGGCCGAGATCGGCCTGCCGCTGTGTTTCCACGGCGAGGTCACCGACCCCAGTGTCGATATCTTCGACCGCGAGGACGTATTCCTCGACACCGTCCTCGACCCGCTGCGCCGCGCCACGCCGGGGCTGAAGGTGACGCTGGAACATGTCACCACCAGCCAGGGCGTCGATTACATCACCCAGGCCGACGGAGAGATCGCGGGCACGATCACCACGCATCACCTGATGATCAACCGCAATCATATCCTGGCCGGCGGCATCCGCCCGCATTACTACTGCCTGCCGGTTGCCAAACGCGCCACCCATCAAGAGGCACTGCGCCGCGCCGCCACCTCGGGCAATCCGCGCTTCTTCCTCGGCACCGATTCTGCCCCGCATCTCGACGCCGCCAAGGAAACCGCCTGCGGCTGCGCCGGTTGCTTCACCGCGACCAACACGCTCTCCTGTCTCGCCCATGTGTTCGAGGAGGAAGGCGCGCTGGACAGGCTGGAGGGCTTCACCTCGCTCAACGGTCCCGCCCATTACGGGCTGCCGGCCAATGAGGATACCATCACCCTGGTCAAATCCGCCACGCCCGTCGACTACCCGGCGCAGATCGCCACGCCCAACGGCCCCGTCACCTTGTTCGATCCCGGCCATCCGCTGTTCTGGCGCGTAACCTGACCGCTTCTTTGTTCCTCAAATATCCCCGCCGGAGGCTCCCCCGGCTTGCCACATGAGGCTCCGCATGATCCCAAGCAGCTACCCCACCGATTTCGAGATGGCCCGGATGACCGCGCGGATGCTCTTGGACATCAAGGCCGTGCATTTCAACGCCGACACGCCTTACGTGCATTCCAATGGCAAGGAGGCGCCCACCTATGTCGATTGCCGCAAGCTGATTTCCTTCCCGCGCATCCGCTCCACGCTGATGGATTTCCTCACCTGCACCTTGATGCGCAAGGCGGGGCTGGAGGCCTTCGATAACGTCGCGGGCGGCGAGACGGCGGGCATTCCCTTCGCCGCCCTGGTGGCCGAACGCATGGCCCTGCCGATGACCTATGTGCGCAAGAAGCCCAAGGGCCACGGACGAAACGCACAGATCGAAGGGCAGATGGGCGAAGGCGACCGGGTGGTTCTCATCGAGGACCTGACCACCGATGGCGGATCGAAGCTGGCTTTCGTCGATGCGATCCGCAAGACCGGGGCGACCTGCGGGCATACGGCGGTGATCTTTTATTACGGCATTTTCGACGAGACCATCCCGCGCCTGGCGGATCATGGCGTCGAACTGCACTACCTCTGTACCTGGTGGGACGTGCTGGCCGAGGCCCGCCGCGCGGGCGATTTCGACGATGCGACGCTGGCCTCGGTCGAGGCCTTCCTGGGCGACCCGGACGCCTGGCGCGCGGCGCGTAACCCGGCCTGAGTTAACGATTATTACCACAAGATGTGGCCTGCGGCAGACAATGCAGGGCTTGATGTGCTACGCTGCGCCGTGACGTAAACGGCAAGGCGGGAGCCGGGACTTGTCCCCAGATTCTCCACAGGAAATGCCGCTTCAACCCTGTCTTAGGGTTTGAGATGCAACCCCCGTTCGGGCTATGACCGGGCCGACGGGGCAAAAAAAACAGGGGGCAGAGGGCATGAACCAGATCAGCACGATACCGGGCGAGACCAGCCAAGCCGCTGATACGGCGGAACTTCCCCATAACGTCGAGGCCGAACAGCAGCTTCTGGGTGCGATTCTCTCCTCCAACGATGTGCTGGACCGGGTCGACGATCTGGTGAAGCCCGATCACTTCTACGACCCCGTCCATGCCGACATCTTCGCGCTGGCCTCGGGCCGGATCACCAAGGGGATGCAGACCGACGCCACCACGCTGAAGAACTTCATGGCCGACCATCCCGGCCTGAAGGCGCTTGGCGGGGCGGAATACCTGCTGCGGATGCAGCTTTCGGCCATCGCCACCACGGCGGCGCGCGACTATGCGCAGCTGATCCACGACCTCGCCCTTCGCCGGTCGCTCATTTCGCTCGGCAAGGACATCGCCGATTCCGCGCAGGCCGTGCGCGATGACAGCACGCCCGACGACCAGATCGTCGAGGCCGAGGCCAAGCTCTTCCAGCTGGCCTCCACCGGCACCGCCTCGAAGGGCTTCCAGAGCTTCCTGCGCGCGCTGACCGATGCGGTCGATATCGCCAACGCCGCCTATAATCGCGGCGGCGGGCTGGCGGGGATTTCCACCGGGCTGGCCGATATGGACAAGATGCTCGGGGGGCTGCATGAAAGCGACCTGCTGATCCTTGCGGGCCGCCCCTCAATGGGCAAGACCTCGCTGGCGACCAACATCGCCTTCAACGTCGCCAAGGCGTGGAAACGCGGCCAGAAACAAGATGGCAGCGAAGGCACGATCGAAGGTGGCGTGGTCGGCTTCTTCTCCCTGGAAATGTCGGCGGCACAGCTGGCGCAACGTGTCCTCTCGGAGGCCGCCGAGGTGCCCTCCGAGCTGATCCGCAAGGGCGACCTGAACGAGGAAGAGTTCCAGCGCTACCTGCGCGCGGCGCAAGACCTCGAGGCCTGCCCGCTCTATATCGACGACACGCCCGCCCTGCCAATCTCCCAGGTCGCGGCCCGCGCGCGGCGTCTGAAACGCTCGCGCCAGGGGCTGGACCTTCTGATCGTCGACTACCTGCAACTTCTGCGCGGCACCGGCAAGGCCGACAACCGCGTCAACGAGGTCTCCGAGATCACCCAAGGTCTGAAGGCCATCGCCAAGGAGTTGAACATCCCCGTCATCGCGCTCAGCCAGCTCTCCCGCCAGGTCGAATCCCGTGAGGACAAGCGCCCGCAACTCTCCGACCTGCGCGAATCCGGCTCGATCGAGCAGGACGCGGATGTGGTCATGTTCGTCTATCGCGGCGAGTATTACAAAGAACGCGAGAAACCGGGCGAGGAGAACCTGGAGGCCATGGCGAAATGGCAGCAGGACATGGAGCAGTTGCACGGCAAGGCCGAGGTCATCATCGGCAAGCAGCGCCACGGCCCGGTCGGCGCAGTGGAGCTCAGCTTCGAGGGCCGCTTCACCAAGTTCGGCAACCTGGTCAAGCCCTGGCAACAAGGTGCGGATCAGGGGTTCTGAGCGCGCGCCCGGTATCACGGTCCGGATCTTGAGTATTTGGACCAAGAAGATGGAAAATTTTATTCAAATTGTCGTATCTTCTTGGCAAAAATACTCACGGCGCGACGGGTGCCTCCTCGTGCTGCCTTGACCCCGGCGCGGCAAGGCCCGACTAAGGCCCTCATGGCGACCGGGCAGCTTCATATTGATCTTGACGCAATCGCGGCCAATTGGGCCGCGCTCGATGCGATGACGGCCGTTGAGACCGCGGCCGTGGTCAAGGCCGATGGTTATGGCCTGGGTGTCGGCCCGGTGGCGCGGCGTCTGGCACAAGCCGGTGCGCGCCGGTTCTTCGTCGCCATTGCCGAGGAAGGTGTGGCACTGCGCGAGGCGCTTGGGCCAGGGCCCGAGATCAACGTGTTTTCGGGTCATATGGAGGGCGATTCCGGGCTCATCCATGAGGCCGGTCTGATCCCGATGCTGAACAGCCCCGAACAGGCCGCCCGCCACCG
This sequence comes from Alterinioella nitratireducens, assembly GCF_013155465.1. Taxonomy (GTDB): domain Bacteria; phylum Pseudomonadota; class Alphaproteobacteria; order Rhodobacterales; family Rhodobacteraceae; genus Alterinioella; species Alterinioella nitratireducens. Next base: position 335,113 of record NZ_JABJVX010000003.1, read on the forward strand.
CGCCGCGCTGCCGGATGCGCCTTACGGCGTGCAACTCGATAGCGGCATGAACCGGCTCGGGATGGAGCCCGCCGATTGGGCCGCGACCCGCGGCACGCTCGAGGCCGGTCCCCTGACGCTGGTGATGAGCCACCTGGCCTCCGCCGACGATCCCTCCAGTGCGCAAAACGCCGACCAGCTGCGCGTCTTTCGCGAGATGACGGGTGGCACCACCGCGCTACGCAGCCTGGCCGCCACCGGAGGTGTCTTGCTTGGGCCGGACTACCATTTCGACCTCTGCCGTCCGGGCATCGGCCTTTACGGCGGCGCGCCCTTCACTGACGCCACCCCCGTCACCCGCCTCTCGCTGCCCGTCATCCAGACCCGGCACCTCAGGCCCGGCGAAGCGGTCGGCTATTCCGCCACCTGGAGGGCCGATGCCGCCGCCAGAATCGCCACACTCGCCGCCGGATACGCCGACGGCATCCTGCGCGCGATCAGCGGCCGCGCGCAGGTCTTCGCGGGCGACATCGCCTGCCCCCTCGCGGGCCGCGTCTCGATGGACCTGATCGGGGCCGACATCACCCATCTGGCAATCTGCCCCGATCACCTCGACCTGATCTGCCCCGCACAGGGCATCGATGACCTGGCCCGCGCGGCGGGCAGCATCGGCTACGAGATCCTCACCGCGCTCGGCGCCCGCTACACCCGCCACTATACCGGAGCCGCACCATGATCCTGACCGCGCCGCTTGCCGCCATCGGCCGCTCGACCCTGGGGCTTCTGGCCGCCATCGGGCGCGTCGCGCTGTTCTTCTTTCAGGCCGTCAGCCACATCCTGCGCCCGCCCTGGTATCCGCGTGAATTTGCCGTGCAGCTGATCCAGATCGGCTGGCTGTCGCTGCCGGTCGTGGGCCTCACCGCGCTTTTCACCGGCGGCGCGCTGGCCTTGCAGATCTATGCCGGCGGCTCGCGCTTCAATGCCGAGGCTGTCGTGCCCTCCATCGTCGCCATCGGCATGGCGCGCGAGCTTGGCCCCGTCCTGGGCGGCCTCATGGTGGCGGGCCGCGTCGCCTCGGCCATCGCCGCCGAGATCGCCACGATGAAGGTGACCGAGCAGATCGACGCGCTGGTCACGCTCTCCACCAACCCGATGAAATACCTGACCGTGCCGCGCCTCCTGGCCGCGACGCTGACCCTGCCCGTTCTGGTGGCGGCGGGCGACAGCATCGGCATTTTCGGCGGCTTCCTCGTGGGCACGACGCGGCTTGGCTTCAACGAGGTCGGCTACATCACCAACACCGTCGATTTCCTCGAGTTCTGGGATGTCGCCTCGGGCCTGGTCAAGGGTGCGGTCTTCGGCTTCATCGTGGCGCTGATGGGCTGCTTTCACGGCATGTCCTCGGGGCGCGGCGCGCGCGGCGTGGGGAAGGCCACCACCAATGCCGTCGTCTCCGCCTCGATCCTGATCCTGGCGGCCAATTACCTCCTGACAGAACTGTTCTTCACCGCATGATCGACATCACCGGGCTTCATAAATCCTTCGGGTCAAACGCGGTCCTGCGCGGCGTCGACCTCAATGTCGAAACCGGAACCTCGACCGTGATCATCGGCGGCTCGGGCACCGGCAAGTCGGTGCTGCTGAAATGTATCCTTGGCCTCGTCAGCCCCGACAAGGGCCAGATCCTGCTGGACGCAGAGGACGTGACCCGCGCCGAGCGCGACCCGTTCCTGGCCAAGTTCGGGATGCTGTTCCAGGGCGGCGCGCTCTTTGATTCCATGCCGGTCTGGCAGAATGTGGCGTTTCGCCTGCTTCGCGGCTCGCTCAGGAAACCGGTCGAGGAGGCGCGCGAGATCGCGGTCGCCAAGCTCGCCCGTGTGGGCCTCGGTCCCGAGGTGGCCGGGAAATTCCCGGCGGAGCTCTCGGGGGGCATGCAGAAACGCGTGAGCCTCGCGCGCGCCATCGCCGCCGATCCGCAGGTGATCTTCTTCGACGAACCCACCACCGGGCTCGACCCGATCATGGCGGGCGTGATCAACGACCTGATCCGGGAGATCGTGGTCGAGATGGGCGCGACCGCGATGACCATCACGCATGACATGTCGAGCGTCCGCGCCATCGCCGACCGGGTGGCGATGTTGCACAGGGGCAAGATCCGATGGGAAGGCCCGGTGGCCGAGATGGATGCGGCAAGCGACCCCTACCTGCGCCAGTTCATCACCGGGGCCGCCGAGGGGCCGATCGAGACCTTGCGCTGACATCTCGCAATCGTCACCGGCAGCCCCTAGATCAGACTGGCAGCCATTCAGGAAAAGCCAATGCTCCTCACCGGCCTCGCCGCGCCGCTTGCCCTCATCCTTGCCACCTATGCCGCGATCACCGGCCTCTCCTGGGCGCGGCGCGTCATCGCCGAGCCGCGCCGCGCCCGGCAAGCGGGGCTGGCGCTCAACCTGATCCGCCGCGCGGGGCCCCCGCTGGCCGCGGCCCTTCTGCTGCTGCTGGCCGACCGCATCCTGTTCCTGCCCGACGCGCCCGCGCTGGCCGCCCTCATCGCCGCTGCCGCGCTGGCCTATGGCGCCCATCGGGGCCTGCGCGATCTGGGGCCGGAAGACTGGCGCAGTCTGATCACGCGCCTCCTGCTCTCCACCGCCCTCTCCCTCTTCGTGCTCTGGCAGTTCGACTTCGTCTAGAACCGCGCCTGCCCCCTTGCCTTTCGCCGCCATCCCCGGTCTATCTCTGGCCCATGAGGGTTTACGCGATCGGAGATGTTCACGGCCACCTGGCCAAGCTGGAAGGCGCGCTGGCGCTGATCGAGGCGGACCGGGCCGAATGCGGCGACCGGGCAGCACCGCTGGTGCAGGTGGGCGATCTTGTCGACCGTGGCCCCGACAGTGCCGCCACCGTCGATTACCTGCTCGACCTCACCCGCGCCGATGCCCGCGTCACCGTGCTGCTTGGCAATCACGACAACATGTTCGTGCAGTTCATGGCCGAGAGCTCCCGCGCCGACCCGCGCCTGCGCGCCGATCTCACCTGGCTCAACCCCCGCCTCGGCGGGCTGGAGACGCTGGCCTCCTACGGTGTCGATATCAACGCAGGCCCGACCGAGATACATGCCCAGGCCCGCCAGGCCGTGCCCGCCGCGCATGTCGAGTTCCTGGCCTCCCTGCCGCTCTCCTTCGCGCATGGAAGCTGTCTTTTCGTCCATGCGGGCATCCGCCCCGGCATCCCCATCGCCAACCAGGACCCCGAGGATCTCTACTGGATCCGGCACGAATTCCTGGACAGCCGCGCCAATCATGGCCCCCTGATCGTGCATGGCCATACGCCGGTGGAGCGCGTCGAGCATCACGGCAACCGCCTGGCCATCGACACCGGCGCGGCCTATGGCGGGCCGCTTTCGCCCGTGGTGATCGAGGGCCGCCGCGCCTGGCTGCTGACGCCGGAAGGCAGGCAGGAGGTCACCCCCCGTGCCGCCGCGTGACATCGGCCTGATCGCGCTGGTGATCCTGGCCTGGGGCAGCAACTTCACCGCGATGAAACTGGCGCTGGAGGAGGTGCCGCCCTTCCTGATGGTCGGCCTGCGCTTTGCAATCCTGGTGCCGCTGATCACCGTGCTGAAACGCCCCGCCCTGCCCTGGTCCCGGATCCTCGCCGTCGGCGCGCTGATCAATATGGGACAGTTCGCCTTCCTCTTCGCGGCCCTCAACGCGGAGGCCAGCGCCGGTCTCGCCTCGCTCCTCATTCAGATGCAGGCGCCCCTGACCATCGCGCTGTCCTTCCTCGTCTTCGGCGAGCGAATCCGGCCCCTGCAGATCGCGGGCCTTGCCCTGGCGCTGGCGGGGCTCGGCGTTTTTGCGGCAAGTTCGGGGGGCAATGTCACCGGCCTGGGGCTGGCGCTCTTGCTGATGGCGGCACTGTCCTGGGCCTGCGGCAACCTGGTGCTGAAACGGGTTGGCCGGGTCGACACGCTGGCGCTGTTCATCTGGGCCAGCCTGGTGCCGCCGCTGCCGATGCTGGCGCTGTCCGTGGCCGTCGAAGGCCCCGCCCCCTTCGCCACCATCGCCGCGATGTCGGCGCAGGGCTGGCTGGCCGTGATCTATGTCGCGCTGGCCTCGACCGTGCTTGGCTATTCGATCTGGGGGGCGTTGCTCGCGCGTCATCCGGCGGCGCTGGTCACGCCCTTCGCGCTGCTGATCCCTGTTGTGGGTGTCAGCATCGCGGCACTGGTCCTCGGCGAAAGCCTCACCCCGCGCGATGCGATCGGCGGGGCCATCATTCTGGCGGGTCTTGCGCTGACCCAGATGGGCGCGAAGCGGAGCAGATAGGCGTCAGGCGACGGGATCGGCCCCGTATTCATTGGGGCCATCGGTGCCCTTCAGAACGCCAAGCTCGATGATCGCCCAGATGCCGACGATGGCGGAAATCCACAGCACAAGCGAGGCCAGAAGCCCCGGCACCCAGATGCTCTCGCCCATGAATTCGATGCGCGAAAAGCCGATGCCGAGCAGGTTCATCACATTATAGACCAGCGAAGGCGCGATGAAGATCCAGAGCCACGGATTCGCCCCCTTCTCACGGTCATGCAGCCGCCGCACCGACAGGCCCGCGAAAAGCGCCAGCATGATGACGGAGATGATCAGCTGGATGAGACGGCCGAAAAATCCGTCGCCGAAGATCAGGCCGAGGATAAGCCCGACAACGATCCCGATGGCAATCAGGATGCCGATGCCGATCCACCACTCCTGACGGCCGATCCGCCCCTCGAATGTCATAAAACGTTCCATGAGAATTCCTCTGTTCCTGTAAATGGTTCGCGAAAGTGGTCGAACCGTAGCACGGGGCGGGCCGATTTCAACACCTGGTCGGCGGCGGGACCGATCCTGTCGCGCCTGCCCTAGGAAATCGCCCGCGCCGGGGCCATATTGCGGGCATGGATACGCGATTGCCCCTCCTCATCGCCACCATTGTGCTGGCCGCCGCGCTGACCCTCGGCGTTGCCTTTCTGGCCGCCGGGACGGTGCCCGCCCTGCCCCTTGCCGCGCCACTGCTGAGCGGCGTCGCGCTGGCCCTGATCCTTGTGCAAAGGCGGCGGCGATGAAGGAAGAGGCGCTTCCCGGCGACGGCACGCTGACGCAATCGGGGTTTGCGGCGGCGGGCCGGGGCAAGGTGCTGCTCCTGGCCTGCGGCGCGCTGGCACATGAAATCGTGGCGCTGAAACGGTTGAACGGATGGGACCATATCGACCTTCACTGCCTGCCCGCGATCCTGCATAACAGCCCCGAGAAAATCCCCGACGCGGTCGGGGCGGCGGTCGAAAAGCATCGCGACGGCTATGACGAGGTGTTCGTCGTCTACGCCGATTGCGGCACTGGCGGGTTGCTTCAGGCGCGCTGCGAAGACCTCGGCGTGCAGATGATGCGCGGGCCCCATTGCTATTCCTTCTTCGAGGGCAATGACGCCTTCGCCGCGCATGACGATGAGATCACCGCCTTCTACCTGACCGATTTCCTTGTCCGCCAGTTCGACGCCTTCGTCACCCGCCCCCTGGGCCTCGACCGCCACCCGGAGCTGCGCGACATGTATTTCGGCAATTACACGAAACTGGTCTACCAGGCGCAGGTAAACGATCCGAAATTGATTGAAAAGGCAAAGGCTTGCGCGGCGTTCTTAAAGCTCGATTTCGAGCTGCGCCGCACCGGATACGGCGATCTGGAAACCGAGCTTGGCGCCGTGGCCAACCCGTAGGGTGCGCGTCAACGCACCGCTCACGCCGCCGCCGCTTCGCCCGCCAGGAACCGGATCCGCTCCACCATCGCGCGCAGCCCGTTCGAGCGTTGCGCCGACAGGTGATCGTTGAGCCCGAGCCGCGCCAGTTCACCGCCCGCGTCGACGCGCAGCACCTCCTCGACCGTCAGCCCGTTATAGAGTGCGGCCAGCACCGCGATCAGCCCGCGCACGATCATCGCATCGCTTTCGCCCCGGAAATGGAACTCGGCCCCGCGCCCCGCGCCCTCGATCTGCGGCAACAGCCAGACCTGCGAGGCGCAGCCATCGACCTTGGTGGCGGGCACGCGAAACGCCTCGTCCAGCGGTTCCATCGCGCGGCCCAACTCGATCACATGGCGATAGCGGTCTTCCCAGTCGTCGAGAAACTCGAACGTCTCCGCGATCTCTTCAAAGGCGTCGGTTGCCATTCATCCCTCCTGGTCGGTCGGCATTTAGGTATGTGCCAAACCGGCAAAGGTCCAGAGGCGCTTTTCAACACGCAAAGGATGCGCTAGGCAGAAGCAGCTTACGCGAGGGACCCCGCCATGACATTTCGCCTGTTGATCACCTTCGTCCTTGTGCTCGGCCTCACGGGATGCGCCACGCGCTGGAACCCGATGAACTGGTTCGGCGGCGACCGCGAGGAACGCATCGAGGTGACGGCGGATGAGGTCGAGACCGATCCGCGCGGCCTGGTGACCGAGATCGTCAGCCTGTCCGTCGTGCCCAACCCCGGCGGCGCGGTGATCAGCGCCATGGGCCTGCCGCCCCGGCAAGGCTATTGGGAGGCCGACCTTGTGGAAGTGTCCCGCGAAGGTGGTGAGATGGTCTTTGAATTCCGCGTCTTTCAGCCGCTCGATCCCAACACCCGCGTCTCCACACAACGCTCGCGCGAGGTGCTGGCGGGCACCGCGCTCAATCGCTTCGATCTTGCGGGCATCCGCTCGATCACCGTGATCGGGCAGCAGAACCGCCGCACGGTCAGCCGCCAGTAACCCCTGATCAGACCGGGATGATCTTGACCTGTTGGCCCTTGGCCGACAGCGCGATCTCGCCCTCGCAAAGCCGCAATGCGTCCTCGCCGAACACCTGCCCACGCCAGCCATGCGCCCACAGCCCGTCGCGCGTGCCGCAGGCGATATCGTCCAGATCGGCGGAGGAGGCAATGAGCTTCTGCGCCACGCCCGCCTCCTCGGCCTTGGCCTTGAGGAGCACGCGCAGAAGATCGGCCAGCGCCGGGTTCATCTGCGACTTGTCGCGCCCCGCGGGCGCTTTCGGCATGTCCTCGGGCCGGGTCTCCAGCCCGCGCTTGACGGCGGCCAGCAGCGCCTCGGCGGCATCGCCCTTGCGTCCGTCACGTTGCAGCAGGCGCGATTTGCTCAGATCCTGCACCGATTTCGGCTTGGTCGAGGCCAGCTCCATCAGCACGTCATCCTTCATGATCCGGTTGCGCGGCACGTTGCGCGCCTGCGCCGTCTCCTCGCGGTATTTCGCAAGCTCGCGCAGGATGGCCAGGAACTTGCCCGAATTGGTCCGCGTCTTGAGGCGCTTCCAGGCCTCGTCCGGCTCGACCACGTAAGCCTCGCGGTTGGTCAGCGTCTGCAATTCCTCCTCGACCCAGGCGCGGCGCCCGGTGCGCTCCAGCTCGGCGGCGAGGTATTCGTAGATCTGGCGCAGATGCGTCACATCGGCCAGCGCATAGGTCTTTTGCGCATCGGTCAGCGGACGGCGCGACCAGTCGGTAAAGCGCGAGGATTTGTCCAGCGAAGCCTTGGCGATCTTGCGCACCAGCGTCTCATATCCGACCTGTTCGCCAAAGCCGCAGACCATCGCCGCGACCTGGGTGTCGAAAAGCGGCTCCGGCAGCACGTCGCCATCGACATGGAAGATCTCCAGATCCTGCCGCGCGGCGTGGAACACCTTGACCACATCGCGGTTGCGGAAGAGTTCGAAAAGCGGCTCCAGCGACATGTCATCGGCCAGCGGATCGACCAGCACGGCATCACTGTCATCGGTGCCGGGCAGGGCCAGTTGCACCAGGCAAAGCTGCGCGAAATAGGTGCGTTCACGCAGGAACTCGGTATCGACGGTGACATAAGGGCATCGCGCGGCGCGGGCGCAGAACTCGGCCAGCGCGTCGGTTGTGGTCAGGGTCTTGGGCACGGGGGTGTCATACCTGTGTGTGTTGGTGTTCTTGGGCCGCTCGGGCCATATCCCCTCATAGGCCAGCCCCGCCGGAATGAAAAGAGGCGCACCGTCCCCTTCTTTGTTCTCCAAATATCCTCGCCGAAGGCATCCGGCCCCGGCCCGTCGCGCGCCGCCCGCACTTCTTTCCGAACCTCGCATATATCCATGGCAATGCGCCGTGGCGACGGCCCCGAAGGGGCCCGAGCCGCGGCGCCCCCCGGTCGGCGCGCCCGCGCGTCGAAACCGCCTAAGGCAGGCGCACGACCCGCCTGTCCCCGGCCGCGAACCGCCGCAGCACCGCCGGATAAAGCGCGTGCTCCTGCACCAGCACCCGCGCGGCCAGTGTTTCGGGGGTATCCCCCGGCAGAACCTTTACCCGCGCCTGGCCCAGGATCGGCCCGTCATCCAGCGCCGCCGTCACCTCGTGCACGGTGCAGCCATGCTCGGCATCGCCTGCCGCCAGCGCGCGGGCATGGGTGTCGAGCCCGCGATATTTCGGCAGCAGAGAGGGGTGGATATTCAGCATCCGGCCCTGGTAGCGCGCGGTGAAGCCCCCGGTCAGCACCCGCATGAACCCGGCAAGGCAGAGAATATCCGGTCGCGCCGCGTCCAGCACCCGCGCCAGATCCACCTCGAAGGCCGCACGGTCGCCCTTGTAAGGCCGGTGATCGACGAAGGCTGTGGGGATGCCCCGCGCCGCCGCTTTCGCCAGCCCGCCCGCATCCGCCGAATTGGCCAGCACCAGGCAGGGCCGCGCGGGGTGATCGCCTGTCATGCTGTCGGCCAAGGCCACCATGTTCGAGCCGCTGCCCGAAATCAGGATGGCCACCCGCCTGGTCACAGAAGCGCGCCCGCGTAGCTGATGCCCGCGCCCTCGCTCACGCGCCCGATCCGGGTGACGGTCTCGCCCGCGTCGGTGAGAATCCGTGCGGCCTCCTGCGCGCGCGCCGCGGGCACCACGGCAACCATGCCGATCCCGGCGTTGAAGGTCTTGAGCAATTCGCCCTCTTCCATCCCGCCGGTGTCCGCCAGCCAGCGGAAGACCGGCGGCAGCGGCCAGGCCGACAGATCGACCTCGGCCCCACACCCCTCGGGCAGCACGCGCGGCAGGTTCTCGGTCAGCCCGCCGCCGGTGATATGCGCGAGGCCCTTCACGACCCCGGCCCGCACGCCCGCCAGGGCCGAGGTCACGTAAAGCCGCGTCGGCGCCAGCAGGCCCGCGCCAAGCGCGCCCTCCGAGAAGGGCGAGGCATCGTGCCAGTCCAGCCCGGACCGCTCCACGATCCGGCGCACCAGCGAATAGCCGTTCGAATGCACCCCATCCGAGGCCAGCCCGAGCAGCACATCACCCGCCGCGATCCCCTTGGGCAGGTCGCTGCCGCGTTCCATCGCGCCGACGGCAAAGCCCGCAAGGTCGAAATCGCCGCCCGCATACATGCCGGGCATTTCCGCCGTCTCGCCACCGATGAGCGCGGTGCCGGAGCGTTTGCAGCCCTCTGCAATCCCGTCGATGATCACCGTCGCGGCCTCGACATCCAGCTTGCCCGTGGCGAAATAATCCAGGAAAAACAGAGGCTCCGCCCCCTGGCAGACCAGGTCGTTGACGCACATCGCCACCAGGTCGATGCCGATCGTGTCGCAAATCCCGGTATCAATGGCGATGCGCAGCTTGGTGCCGACCCCATCGGTCGCGGCCACCAGGATCGGATCGGTAAAGCCTGCCCCCTTCAGGTCGAACAGCGCCCCGAAACCACCAAGCCCCGCCATGACACCGGCCCGCGCGGTGGATTTGGCGGCGGGCTTGATCCGCTCCACCAGCGTGTTGCCGGCATCAATATCCACGCCCGCCTGGGCATAGGTCAGCCCGGTCTGTTTCGCATCGCTCATGGCCCACTCACCCCCCTCGGACAGCCCTTTGCGCCAGCCGTTACACCAGCCCCCGCGCCCGCACAACCGCCCGGTGTCACAGAACCGTGCGCATGTGCCAAAGCTCGGGGAAAAGCTCCACCTCCAGCATCTTCCTGAGGTAGCTGACCCCGCCGGTGCCGCCGGTGCCGCGCTTGAAGCCGATCACGCGCTCCACCGTGGTGACGTGGTTGAAGCGCCAGCGGCGGAAGTAATCCTCCAGATCGACCAGCTTCTCGCCCAACTCGTAAAGCGTCCAATGCGCCGTGGTGTCGTGATAGACCCGCGCCCAGAATTGCGTGACGACCTCGTGCGCCGCGTGCGGGCTGTCGGACGGGGCGGCCAGCACCTCCTGCGGCAAATCATGCCCGGCCCGCGCCGCGAAGCGCAGCACCGTCTGGTAAAGGTCCGGTTTCGCAAGCTCCGCCTCCAGCGCCGCCACCGCCTGCGCGTCGTGGGAATGTGCCTTTATCATCGCCCGGTTGCGATTGCCAAGCGCGAACTCGATCAGCCGGTATTGCAGCGACTGGAAGCCCGAGCTTTGTCCGAGGCTTTCGCGGAACGTGGTGTAGTCGGACGGCGTCATCGTGCGCAGCACGTCCCAGGCATTGTTCAATTGCTCCATGATCCGGCTGACCCGCGCCAGGCATTTCATCGCCTCGGCGACGTGATCGGCCCCGATGGCATCGCGCGCCGCGCCCAATTCATGCAGCATCAGCTTCATCCACAGCTCCGAGGTCTGGTGCTGGATGATGAACAGCATCTCGTCCGGCGCGTCCGAGACCGGATGCTGCGCGCCCAGGATCTGGTCGATGCGCAGGTAGTCGCCATAGGACATGCGGGAAGAGAAATCGGTCTCGGCCCCCTCGCGGGCCGGGTCATAGGGCGGTTTCGTCATGGGCAGCCTCCGGCAGCATCTCGCGCGCCAACTATGCGCCTGCATCTGCGCAGCGCAAGAGGGTTGGGACTTGACGCGAAGGCCCCGTCTGTTAGCCATTCCAGCCGGGAGGGCCTGTAGCTCAATTGGTTAGAGCAGAGCGCTCATAACGCTTTGGTTGCGGGTTCAAGTCCTGCCGGGCCTACCACCCCTCCCCGCCTGCCGGATATCGCGGAACTTTCCCCCCGTTTGCCGGTTACTTTCACATCCAGACGTTCCGATCCGACACCCGGAGAAGTCCGATGTTGCAAGTGAAACTCCTTTGGTTCGCGCTCGGCCAGCTTTCTGCCATGGGGCAGTGGATGGCCGCGGCCGAATATGCCGGCGATGAGGCGAAGCGGCAGCGCGCGATGGCGCATAAGGCGCTCTACTTCGAGGCCATGGATGCCTTGCTGGCCTCGCTCATCCGCCGCTAGCGCGCCAGCACCAGGTCGACGCGCAGACCGCCCAGATCCTCGCTGTCCGACAGGCGCATGGTGCCGCCATGGCCGCGCGCGATGTCATTGGCGATGGCCAGGCCAAGGCCGACACCGCTGCCGCGATCCTGGTTGCGGGCCTGGTCCAGACGGGCGAAGGGGCGCACCGCCTCGGCGCGGTCCTCGGGCGCGATGCCCGGCCCGTCATCCTCGATGGTGAAGCGCACCGACCGGTCCATGATCGCCAGGCTCAGCCTTGCCTGGGTGCCATAGCGCAGCGCGTTGGACAGAAGGTTGCCAAGCGCCCGCCGCACCGCCTGCGGGCGCAACGCGACAACCGGCGCCTTCTCGGGCAGGACCAGCGCCACCTGGCCCCGGCCAAGCCGCGCCGCATCCCCGCCCGCCTCGCGCGCCAGCGCCAGCAGGTCCACGGGTTCGGGATCGTCCAGCGCATCCGATCGGGCGAAATCCAGGAAGGTGGTCAGAAGCGCCTCCATCTCGGTCACGTCGCGCATCAGGTCGGCGGCCTCGGGCGCATCCTCCAACATGCTCAGCGCCAGCTTCATCCGGGTCAGCGGGGTGCGCAGGTCATGGCTGACGCCCGACAGCATCATGGTGCGCTGCTCGATGGCGCGTTCGATCCGGGCGCGCATGTCCAGGAAGGCCCGCCCCGCCGCCCGCACCTCCAGCGCGCCGGCAGGCTTGTAGGGCTCCATCCGGCCCTTGCCGAACGCCTCCGCCGCACGCGCCAGCCGCCGGATCGGGCGCAATTGGTTGCGCAGGAAGAGGTAGGCAACGGCGGTCATCAAGATGCCGGTGAAGATCATCAGCACAAAGAGCTGATGCGGGTTCGAGGCCGAGACCCTGCGCCGGTCGATCTCCAGCACCAGCGGCGCGTCCGGCCCCTCCAGCGACAGGAACACGCGCCGGTCATTGGCGGCCAGGTCGATCCAGCCGATATCGGGCTCCATTGCGTTCAGGGTCGCGATCACCTCGCGGCCCGAATAGTCGTACCAGCGCCGCCGCGCCTGCGTCTCGCCGACCCAGTCCGGCGCCTCGCGCGCGATCACGCCCATGTCCAGCCGTCCGGCAATGTCGGCGGCGGCCTGCGGCCCCTCTTCGCTCAGCGTATCGCCGACCAGCCGCAGGTCATGGCCGAGCGCCGAGGTCAGTTGACCCGTCACACCTTCGAAATGGCGTTGCAGGAATCCGACGGACACGACAAGTTGCAAGGTGACGATGGGCACGATCAGGATCAGCGCGGCCCGCCCATAGAGCCCGCGCGGCAGCGCCTGTTTGATCAAGTCCCATCCCATGGCCCCATCTAACCCCGCGCAAGACCGAGAGGAAAGAGCCCATGACCGCCCTGCCCCTTGCCCCCGGCCTGCGCCGCCTGACCGCGCCCAACCCCTCGCCGATGACGGCGGAGGGGACCAACACATTTCTCATCGGCGACACCGACATCGCCGTGATCGACCCCGGCCCCGCCTCGGATCCGCATCTGCGGGCGATCCTGGAGGCGCTCACCCAAGGCCAGCGCATCAGCCATATCCTGGTGACTCATTCGCATCTCGATCACTCGCCCCTCGCGCGCCCGCTGGCCCACGAAACCGGTGCCTTGGTGCTGGCGGCAGGCCCCAGCGACTGGGGCCGCTCGGCCGCGATGCAGGCGCTGGCCAATGACGGCCTGATCGGCGGCGGTGAAGGGGTCGACGCGGCCTTCGCGCCCGATGCGCAGCTTGCCGATGGCGCGGCGGTCGAAGGCGACGGCTGGCGCATCACCGCGCTGCACACGCCCGGCCACATGGCCAATCACCTCAGCTTTGCCTGGGGGGATGCGCTTTTCTGCGGCGACCTGGTGATGGGCTGGTCCACCTCGCTCATCTCGCCCCCCGATGGTGACCTCACCGCCTTCCGCGCCTCGCTGAGGCGGCTGATGACGCGGGCCGACAGCGTCTATTACCCCGCCCATGGCGACAGCATCGCGGACCCGCAGGCCCGCTGCGCCGAGCTGCTGGCCCACCGCGCCGGACGCGAGGCGCAGATTCTGGCCGCGCTCGCCCCGGGCCCCGCCACGCCCGCCACGCTGACGGGGCGCATCTACACCGACATACCCGCCCCGCTTCTGCCGGTGGCCGAACGCAACGTCCTGGCCCATCTCATTGATCTGGTTGAACGAAACAAGGTCTCACCCGAGGGCCGCCTCTCCGCCCGCGCCCGCTTTCACCTGAATTGACCCCTGCCCCGGAATTTTCCGCAAAACCCACTGGACGCGAGGAATCCCCCTTGCTATATCGCCCGAGTGTTCCGGCGTAGCTCAGCGGTAGAGCAGTTGACTGTTAATCAATTGGTCGTAGGTTCGATCCCTACCGCCGGAGCCAAAGATTTCAAGGGCTTAGCGTCTTGTCGCTAAGACCTTTTTCATGTCTTGACAGTTCTTCCCGTCCGTCCGATCGGCCGCGCCAGGGTCTCTTCCCGGCGCGGTTCAAGATGGGAACCAGCCTTACGCCGCCGCGCTCGTGGCAGGCGCGCCGCCCGCGCGGAACGCGGTCAGGAGCTCGGCGCGGCGGGCCTTCGCGGCCTCGGCATTGGCCTCCTTGATCGGGCCGAAGCCACGGATCGTCAGCGGCAGGGCGGCCAGGTCGCGGGCGATCTCCAGCGTCTCGGGGGTCACGTCGCGCAGCACCTCGGCCATGTCGCGCTCATACTCCTTGATCAGCGCGCGCTCCAGCTTGCGATCCGCCGAATAGCCGAACGGGTTCAGCGGCGTGCCGCGCAGCACCTTCATCCTGGCCAAGAGCTTGTAGGCCCCGCCGATCCACGCGCCGAACTCGCGCTTTTTCGGACGGCCCTCTGCATCCGTGCCCGGCAGCATCGGCGGGGCCAGGTGATAGGTCAGCTTCAGGTCGCCCTCAAACTCCTCGCGCAGCTTCGCCTCGGTGCTCAGGTGCAGCCGCGCGACCTCGAACTCGTCCTTGTAGGCCAGGAGCTTGTGATACCCCAACGCCACCGCCTCGCGCAGGGCCGGATCGTCGACCCCGTCGACCAGCGCACGGTATTTCTTCGCCAGACGCTTGCCCTGATAGGCGGTCAGGTGGGTGGCGCGATAGGCGATCTTCTCCTCCGGCGTCCTGGGCAGGCGGGTGACATTGGGCTGGCTCACGCGCGCCGCTTCCTCGGGGTTCAGTACGGCCCAACGGCCAAACTCGAAGGCCTGCTTGTTGCGCTCGGGTGCCGCGCCGTTCATCTCGATGGCGTGCAGGATCGCCTCCTCACTCAGCGGCACGAGGCCGCGCTGCCAGGACGCGCCAAGCACCATCATGTTGGAGAAGATCGAATCCCCCATCAGTGCGCGGGCCAGGTCGGAGGCATCGAACAGCGCCAGATCGTCGCCCAGGCGCGCTTGAAGCGCGACCTGCAGGTCATTGACCGGGATACGGAATTCCGTGTTGCCGGTGAACTCGCCGGTGATGATCTCATGGCTGTTGACCACGGCCCCCGTGCGCCCCGTCGTCATCAGGCCCAGCGTGTTCGCGCCCGCCGAGACCACAAGATCGCCGCCGATGATGGCATCGGCCTCGCCCACCGCGACGCGGATGGCCGAGATGTCGGAGGGCTTTTCGGCAATGCGCAGGTGGATGCTGACCGCACCGCCCTTTTGCGCCAGGCCGGCCATTTCGATCATACCGGCACCCTTGCCATCGAGTTGCGCGGCCTGTGCCAGCACCGCGCCGATGGTGACGACGCCGGTGCCGCCCACCCCGGTGATGACGGTGTTATGGGTGCCGTTTATCGCGGGCAGATCCGGCGCGGGCAGATGGCCCACGTCGATCTCGGCCGAGGCCTCTTTCCTGATCTTGCCGCCCGTGACCGTCACGAAGGACGGGCAGAAGCCCTTGACGCAGGAATAATCCTTGTTGCAGCTTGACTGGTCGATCGCCCGCTTGCGGCCCAGTTCGGTCTCCTTCGGCACGATGGATACGCAGTTCGACTGCACCCCGCAGTCGCCGCAGCCTTCGCAGACATCGGGGTTGATGAAAACGCGCTTGTCGGGATCGGGGAAGGTGCCGCGCTTTCTCCGGCGGCGTTTTTCGGCGGCGCAGGTCTGCACATAGATGATGGCCGAGACGCCCTCGATCTCCTGATATTTCTTCTGCAACTGCATCAGGTCGTCGCGCGTGTGACGCTCCAGCCCCGCCGGAAAGGCCGAGAAATCAATCTCTTCTTTCTCGTCATAGACCAGCGCGATGTGGCGAACGCCCATCGCCTTGAGCTCATGCGCGATCTGTTCGGGCTGGAGGTCGCCCTCATTGGGCTGACCGCCCGTCATCGCGACGGCATCGTTGAAGAGGATCTTGTAGGTGATGTTGGTGTTCAGCGCCAAAGCCGCGCGAATGGCCAGGATGCCCGAGTGGTTATAGGTGCCCTCGCCGAGGTTCTGGAACATGTGCTTGCGGGTCGAAAACGGCGCCTCGCCCGCCCAGTTCACGCCCTCGCCGCCCATATGGGTGTAGGCTTCGGTGTTGCGGTCCATCCATTTCGCCATGAAGTGACAGCCGATGCCCGCGCCGCCGCGCGCGCCATCGGGCACCTTGGTCGATGTGTTATGCGGACAACCGGCGCAGAACCATGGCAGGCGGGTGGCCAGTTCCTGCGCGTTGTTGGCGCGCATCGCGTCGCGCACCTGCGCGATACCGGCGGTGATGCGGTCGGTGCCGCGCCCTTCCTCGACGAGGATCTCGCCCAGTTTCACGGCAATATCGTTGGGGTCCAGCGCGTAATGCGTCGGGAACAGCACCTTGCCGTTCTTCTTGAAGCCATAGACGCGGCGGCCCCGGCGGTCGTCGAAGATCGCCTCCTTGACCTGCACCTCGATCAGCTTGCGCTTTTCCTCGACCACGACGATCAGTTCCAGCCCCTCGGCCCAGTCGTGGAAGCCCTCCATATCCAGCGGCCAGGTCTGGCCGACCTTGTAGGTGGTGACGCCCAGGCGCGCGGCCTCCTCCTCGCCGATGCCCAGAAGCGACATGGCATGCACGAGGTCGAGCCAGTTCTTGCCCGCCGCGACAAAACCGATCTTGGCACCGGGCTTGCCCAGCACGCGCTTGTCCATCTTGTTGGCATGGCTGAACGCCTCGGCGGCAAAGCGCTTGTGGCCGAGCAGCCGCTCCTCCTGCGCGATCCAGTGGTCGCCCAGGCGGATGTTCAGCCCGTCGGCGGGCATGTCGAAATCTTCCGGCAGGACGAATTTCATCCGGTCCGGGCGGCCATCGACCACGGATGTGGCCTCGACCGTGTCCTTCATCGTCTTGAGGCCGACCCAGACACCGGCAAAGCGGCTCATCTCGATGGCGTAATGGCCGTAATCCAGGATCTCCTGCACGCCCGCGGGGCTGAGCACCGGCATATGCACATCCACCAGCGCCCAATCGGACTGGTGGCAAACGGTCGAGCTTTCGCCGGTATGGTCGTCGCCCATCGCCATGATGACACCGCCATGGCGCGAAGTGCCCGCCATGTTGACATGGCGCATCACGTCGCCGGTGCGGTCCACCCCCGGCCCCTTGCCGTACCAGAGGCCGAAGACACCGTCATACCTGCCCTCGCCGCGCAGTTCCGCCTGCTGACTGCCCCAAAGTGCCGTGGCCGCCAGATCCTCGTTCTGACCCGGCTGGAACACCACATCCGAGGCGCTGAGCAGCTTTTTCGCCTTCATCATCTGCAAATCGACCCCGCCCAGAGGCGAGCCGCGATAGCCCGTGACCAGACCGGCCGTGTTCAGCCCGGCCTGCCGGTCGCGCCATTTCTGCGCCAGCATCAGGCGCACCAGCGCCTGCGTCCCGTTCAGCAGAACAGGCGACTTTTCCAGATCGAAACGGTCTTGCAGTGAGATTTGGGCGATACCCATGGCGTCCTCCCCCCGAATGTGCGGTAATTGCCCCGATTATAGGTCAGCTTTTTTGACCTTTCAAGGAGAATGTCCCGCCATTCCCCGATTGCACGTTGAATTATAGCCCGACATGGCTAGGTTGCACCTCGAATTCAGGTGATCCCAGAAACTTGCAACGAACGGGTGCCCCAATGGATTGGGACAAGCTGCGAATATTTCATGCGGTTGCCGATGCGGGCAGCCTGACCCATGCCGGCGACACGCTGCATCTGAGCCAATCCGCCGTCAGCCGCCAGGTCCGCGCGCTGGAGGAAAGCCTCAACGCCACGCTTTTCCACCGCCACGCGCGCGGGCTGATCCTGACCGAACAGGGCGAGCTTCTGTTCGACGCCACCCGCGCCATGGCCAAGCGGCTGGATACCGCCACCGCCCGCATCCGCGACAGCGAGGAGGAGGTGGTCGGCGAATTGCGCGTCACCACCACCGTGGGTTTTGGTCTGCTGTGGCTCGCCCCGCGCCTGCCGCAGCTCTACAAGACCTCGCCCAACCTCAAGATCGACCTAATCCTGGAGGAGGCGGTGCTGGACCTGCCGATGCGCGAGGCCGATGTCGCGATCCGCATGAAGGAGCCCTCCCAGGCCGACCTCATCCGCAAGAAACTGATGTCGGTGCGCATGTGCCTCTATGCCAGCCCGACCTATATCGCGACCCATGGCGCACCGGTCTCGCTGGACGACATGGAAAACCACCGCCTGATCAGCCAGAACGTCACCGCCGCCCAGGTCAGCGCGGGCGCCCTCATGATCAAGGAGATCATGACGCATAACGTGGGCAGTTCCCTGACCATCAACAACTATTTCGGCGTTCTCCAGGGCGTGCTGCATGATCTCGGCATCGGCCTGCTGCCCGATTACCTGACCGATGACTTCCCCGACCTCGTGCGCGTGCTGCCCGATGTGGAAAGCAATGAAATCCCTGTTTTCCTGGCCTATCCCGAGGAATTGCGCCATTCGAAACGGATCGAGAATTTCCGCGATTTCGTCACCGAGGAAATCATCGCCCATCGCCGCCGCCGCCGGGATGCGCAGAACTAGCCCCCGCAACAACTGTGAGCCATGTGCAACGCGCATAGCAGCATTGCGACAGGGGGGCAGTGTTTTTTCTTGATCGGCCAGACACGGATAGCTATGTGATCGGGCAGTGGAGCACAAGATTTGAGCTTCACTACCTCCCTGTTGGACTTTGGCCGAGAACTTGTTCTCGGCCTTTTTTTTGGCCTTGACAGGCGCGCCGCCAAGGCCGCGACACCCGCCCCCCTTTCCCCCGACCGGCCCTTGGCCTAAAGAAGCGCCAATGCTGTTTCGGGGGACCATATGACCATGCAGGAACCGGCCATCACGCCTGATCTCATTGCCGCACACGGGCTGAGCGCGGATGAATACGACCGTATTCTCGAGATCATCGGGCGCGAGCCCACCTTCACCGAGCTTGGCATCTTTTCCGCCATGTGGAACGAGCATTGTTCCTACAAATCCTCCAAGAAATGGCTGCGCACCCTGCCCACGGACGGCCCCCAGGTCATCTGCGGCCCCGGAGAGAATGCGGGCGTCGTCGATATCGGCGACGGTCAGGCGGTCATCTTCAAGATGGAGAGCCACAACCACCCCTCCTATATCGAGCCCTACCAGGGCGCGGCCACCGGCGTCGGCGGCATCCTGCGCGATGTCTTCACCATGGGCGCGCGCCCCATCGCGGCGATGAACGCGCTCAGCTTCGGCGCGCCTGACCACCGCAAGACCCGCCAGCTTGTGCATGGCGTCGTCGAGGGCATCGGCGGCTACGGCAATTGCTTCGGCGTGCCCACGGTGGGCGGCGAGGTCCGGTTTCATGCCGCCTATAACGGCAATTGCCTGGTCAACGCCTTTGCCGCCGGTCTGGCCGATACCGACAAAATCTTCTACTCGGCGGCCTCGGGCGTCGGCATGCCGGTGGTCTATCTGGGCGCCAAGACGGGCCGCGACGGGGTTGGCGGGGCCACCATGGCCAGCGCCGAGTTCGACGACACGATCGAGGAAAAGCGCCCCACCGTGCAGGTGGGCGACCCTTTCACCGAGAAACGCCTGATGGAGGCGACGCTGGAGCTGATGGCCACCGGCGCGGTGATCTCGATCCAGGATATGGGGGCGGCGGGGCTGACCTGTTCGGCCGTGGAAATGGGCGACAAGGGCGGGCTTGGCGTGCGGCTGACGCTCGACGCGGTGCCGCAGCGCGAAGACAATATGACCGCCTATGAGATGATGCTGAGCGAGAGCCAGGAACGCATGCTGATGGTGCTGCGCCCGGAAAAAGAGGCCGCGGCGCGCGCGGTGTTCGAGAAATGGGATCTCGATTTCGCCATCGTGGGCGAGACCATCACTGACGATCGCTTCATCATCGAGCATCAGGGAAAGATCGTGGCCGACCTGCCGCTGGCCACCCTCTCCGGCTCCGCCCCCGAATATGACCGCCCCTATATCGAGACACCGCCGGCGGCAGAGATGGACCCGGTCACCGGGGTCGATCCCATTGACGGGCTCAAGGCGCTGATTGCCTCGCCCAACCACGCCGCCAAGCAATGGGTCTATGAACAGTACGACAGCCAGGTCATGGCCGACACGGTGCGCGCCCCCGGCCTAGGCGCGGGCGTCGTGCGGGTGCATGGCAGTGACAAGGCGCTGGCCTTCACCTCGGACGTGACCCCGCGCTACGTCAAGGCAAACCCGTTCGAGGGCGGCAAGCAGGCCGTGGCCGAGGCCTATCGCAACCTGACCGCCTGCGGCGCGCGCCCGCTGGCCACCACCGACAACATGAATTTCGGCAATCCCGAAAAACCCGAGATCATGGGCCAGTTCGTGGGCGCGATCAAAGGAATCGGCGCGGCCTGTCTGGCGCTCGACATGCCCATCGTCTCGGGCAATGTCAGCCTCTATAACGAGACCGACGGCAAGGGCATCCTGCCCACCCCCACCATCGGCGCGGTCGGCCTGCTGGATCACCTCGATGATCTCATCGGCGGCACCGCGCGCGACGGCCATGTCGCGGTGCTGGTGGGCGAGACCACGGGCCATCTGGGCCAGTCCGCGCTGCTCTCCGAGGTCTTCAGCCGCGAGGATGGCGACGCGCCTTTCGTCGATCTCGACGCCGAGAAGCTGAACGGCGATTTCATCCGGGCAAACCGCGCGTGGATCGACATGTGCAGCGATCTTTCGGATGGCGGGCTGGCGCTGGCGGCCTTCGAGATGGCGGAAGGCTCGGGGGTTGGCGTGACACTGGACAGCGGCGACACCGCGACCCTCTTCGGCGAGGACCAGGCGCGTTACCTGATCGCGTGCTCCTTCGACAAGGCCGAGGCGCTGATGATCGCGGCGGGCAAGGCAGGCGTCCGGGTCGAGACGGTCGGCAAATTCGGCGGAGCGTCAGTGCGCTTCGGCGGCTCGGAGGCCCCGCTGGAGGAGCTTGCCAGCCTCTACCGCGACAGTTTCGGCGCGGTGTTCGCCTGACGCAGGGGGTGTACAGGGGGTGCATCGGGGGGTGTACGGAAAGGCACCCCCCTGATTTGCCCGCCACCGCCTTGCAGCCCGCCCCCCGCACCTCTACATTCGGGCTAACAGATCAAGGGAAAATCATGGCCATACTCGCCTCAGAAATCGAAGACCTGCTGCGCCAGGCCTTCCCCGATGCCAAGATCACCGTTGAAGGCGACGACGGCGCCCATTTCGCCGCGGAAGTCATCGACGAAAGCTTCCGCGGGAAAAGCCGCGTGCAGCAGCAACGTGCTGTAAACGCAGCAGTAAAATCTCAGATCGACAGCGGGCAATTGCACGCGCTGGCCCTGACCACGCGGGCCCCGGAGTAAGACGACATAGGCCGAAAGGCAGACCGAAAAGGACAAGGCAAGATGACCGCACAAGACCAGATCAAGGAAACCGTCACCTCCAACGACGTGGTGCTGTTCATGAAGGGCACCAAGGCGATGCCGCAATGCGGGTTCTCCAGCCGCGTGGCGGGTGTCCTGAATTTCATGGGCGTCGACTATTCCGACGTCAACGTGTTGGAAAACGAGGATATTCGCCAGGGTATCAAGGAGTATTCCGATTGGCCGACCATCCCGCAGCTCTACGTCAAGGGCGAGTTCGTCGGCGGCTGCGACATCATCACCGAGATGACGCTGTCGGGCGAATTGGACCAGATGTTCGAACAGAATGGCGTATCCTTCGACAAGGATGCGGCGGAGAAAATCCGCGCGGCGAACGCTTGATCTAAGGGCTTCGGATTGCTGCGCAATCCGACCCGCGGGGGGACGCTGTCCCCCCGCACCCCCCTGAGGTATTTCCAGCAAAATGAAAGGGCTAGCCCTTTTTCGTGGCCCCCTTCTTCACATGCTTGCTGAGCCGTGAGGGGATGGATTTCTTGCGGTTCTTATAGGGGTTGGCATCCGATTGGCTGCGCATATGCAGCCGGATCGGCGTGCCGGGCATGTCGAAATCCTCGCGCAGCCCGTTGACCAGGTAGCGCGAGTAGCTCTCGGGCAGTTTCTCGGGCAGCGAGCACATCACCACGAAACCCGGCGGTCGCGTCTTGGCCTGGGTCATGTAGCGCAGCTTGATGCGGCGGCCGGCCGGGGCGGGAGGCGGATGCGCCTCGACCATGCCCGCAAGCCAGGAGTTGAGCCGCGCCGTGGGGATACGCCGGTTCCAGACCTCATGCGCCCGGATGATCGCTTCGCGCAGCCGGTCGAGACCGCGCCCCGTCTTGGCCGAGACCGTAATCAGCGGCGCGCCGCGCAATTGCGGCAAAAGGCGCTCGAACGCCTCCTTGAGGTCGCGCAGCTTTTCCTGCTTGGCCTCCTCGATATCCCATTTGTTGACCGCGACAACAACGGCCCGCCCCTCGCGCTCTGCGAGGTCGGCGATGCGCAGATCCTGTTGCTCGAAGGGAATCGCGGCATCGAGAAGCACCACCACGATCTCGGCGAATTTCACCGCGCGCAGCCCGTCCGAGACCGAGAGTTTCTCCAGCTTTTCCTGCACCTTGGCCCGCTTGCGCATACCGGCGGTGTCGAAAAGGCGCATCCTGGTGCCGCCCCAGGTGATTGGCACGGCGATGGAATCGCGGGTGATCCCGGCTTCGGGTCCGGTCAGCAGGCGCTCCTCGCCGATGATCTTGTTGATCAGGGTGGACTTGCCCGCATTGGGCCGCCCGACAACGGCGATCTGCAAGGGCTTGTCGGGCAGCGTCTCGCCTTCCTCTACGTCCACATCCGTCCGGGCCTCTTCCGCGGCACCCTCTGCCGCCTCGATCATCGGGGCCAGCACAACCGCCAGTTCCGCCATCCCCTCGCCATGCTCCGCCGACAGCGCGATCGGGTCGCCGAGCCCGACGCCATAGGCCTCCATCACGCCCGCCTCGGCGGCGCGCCCCTCGGCCTTGTTCGCCCCGAGGATGACCGGCGTGCCCGAGCGGCGCAGGATATCGGCAAAGATCTCGTCGGTCGGCGTCAGCCCGACCCGCGCGTCAATCAGGAAGAGGCAGGCATCGGCCATGCCCACGGCGCGTTCGGTCAGCCGCCGCATCCGGCCTTGCAGGCTGTCATCCGTGGCCTCCTCCAGCCCGGCAGTATCGACAACGGTAAAGCTCAGCCCGCCAAGACGCGCCTCGCCCTCGCGCAGGTCGCGCGTCACGCCGGGTTGATCATCGACCAGCGCAAGGCGCTTGCCCACCAGCCGGTTGAACAAGGTGGATTTCCCGACATTCGGTCGCCCGACAATGGCCAGCACAAAGCTCATCGGCCCAATTCCTTTAGCGTCTCAAGATCGTGCCGGATAGCGCAGCGCCCGCGAGAAGAAAAGCCCCCGCCTTCTTTGTTCCGAAAATATCCCCGCCGGAAGCTGCGTTACATTTGACCCGAACATGACCCCTGTTAGTCGCACCGCCCCCACCCCTCGCCCATGGCAATGCGGGTCGGCGAGGGCTCCCGCATGGGGGCCCGAGGCGGGTCGCGCCCCCGCGCTTACCGATAGGCGTGCAGCCGCCCGTCGCCCGAGACGACATAGAGCACGCCCCCCACGACGATGGGATGCGCCGCCGCCCCGCCGCGCAGGGCCACCTGCCCGGTCTCGGCCCCGCTTTCGGGGTCGAAGAAGCGGATCAGCCCGTCGCCCGAGGCGATCACCAGGCGCCCGCCGGCCAGGATCGGGCCGAAATGGGTGAACACGGCCTGCCTGCGACGTTCGCGCTGCTGCACGTAGAGCGGCAGTTCGGTGCCCCAGATGCGATCGCCGGTCTCGGCATCCAGCCGGATCATCTCGTTGCGGTCGGAAACGAAGAAAATGCTGTCGCCTGCTGGCAGGATCGGCGAATAGGCCCCGTCCTGCGCGGTCCACAGGCGCTCGCCCGAGGCGGCCTCCATCGCCACGACGCGGCCCGACTGGTTGCCCGCATAGAGCGTGCCGCCCACGACGACCGGATCGCCGGTGATGTCGTTGAGGTTGTTATAGGCCACGCCGCGCCGCCCGCCCGCGACCGAGGTGCCCCAGACCCGCACGCCCGAAAGGCGCAAGGTGGCCACCAATTCGCCCGAGCCGAAGGGGAAGATCACCAGCCGGTCGGTCACGGCGGGCGCAGAGCCCCCCGACAGCACCGCATCGGGCGCCCCTGCGGGCAATTGCCAGCGGATGCGGCCGTTATCGGGGTTGATCGACCAGGCCTGGCTGTCGCGGCTGACCACATAGATGGAATTGCCAGTGACCGTCGGCGCGGTGATGCCCGCCGCCAGACGCTGGCGCCAGTTCTCCGCCCCCGTCGCGGGATCGAGCGAGATCAATTCGCCATAGCCCGTGGTTGCATAGAGCGCGCCGCCGACCACGGCCAGCCCGCCGCCCGAGATCCCGCCGCCGCGCTCGAAGCCAGGTGTCAGATCGCGCGACCAGAGCGTCGCGCCCGCGGTCGATGTCGCGACCAGGCCAGCATCGGAATCGAGCGTGAAGATGCGCCCGTCGGCGGCCACCGGATCGGCGGTGATGCGGTTGCGGCGCGAATTGCCCTGGCCGATATTCGCGGCCCAGATTTCGGTCGGGGCTGAAGACAGCGCGACATGCGGCATCCGGTTCTCGTCGGTCGCCGCGCGCATCGGCCAGGCCGAGAGGTTGACGGGGGCCGCCAGGCTGATCGGGCGGGTCTGATCGACCTCTTCGGCTGCGGGCGCCTCACCCGGCACCGCCTCTTCCAAAGGCACGCGGGTGCCGAAGCGCTGGCCTTCCAGGATCAGTTCGCGTTCGCCGCAGCCCGAAAGACCGGCCAGCAGCCCGATCCCGATCACTCCGATAGACACCCTGTTCATCTGCCCGCCGCCTCTTTCTGCCACCCGGCTTGACCTGCCAGGCGCTTGCTATTCGGTCGCCTCCACCGCGTCCGCATCCGTCTCGGGCGCTGGCGTCTGGTCCGCGTCTTGCGCCGCGTCTTCCCCTGCCGCCGCCTCCTCGGGGGCGTCTTGCAGGGTCGATCCGGCCTCAAGCGCCACAATCAACTGACTTGTGCGCTGTTGCAAGCCTGCCGTGGCCTGGCTGTCCTGTTCCAGCGCGCGCAAGATCTCGATCGCGGTCTCGCTGTCGCCGTTCTGGACATGAAGCAGCGCTTGCTGTTCCAGCGCCAGGGCGCGATAGGGCGCGCCGGGTTCGGCCAGCATCTCCAGCGTGGTCATCGCGTCTTCCTGCGGGTCCAGCAGATGCGCCTTGAGAAGCGCCAGGTCGCGGTAGCGCGGCGCCAGATCGGGCTGGTCGGCAATCGCGCGCAGGCTGGCCGCCGCCGCCACCGGATCGCCCGCGCGGGCCTGTTCCGTCGCCAGGAGCAGCGCCAGAAGCGTCTCGCCATCTTCGCCCGGTGCGCTGACGCTTTCGAGCGCTGCCACCCGGTCCGCGCCATCCTGGACCTCCAGGGCTGCGACCAGCGCGTCGCCGAAGGCTTCGGCCTCGGCCCGCTCCTGCGCCAGGCTGTATTCACGGTAAGCCGCGGCGCCGACGATGATCAGCACCACAAGCACCGGGATCCAGCCCCATTTGCGGAACATCGCAAACAGGCGATCGCGGCGAAGCTCTTCGTTCACCTCGTCAATGAAACTGTCGGTATTGGCCATGTCCGCCCCAGATTCCTGCCGCTTTGCGCGGGTATCAACTACTGACCCGCCTCTTAACGCGAAGATCGGCCCCTTGCCAAGGCTTTGCCCCCGCACAGCCGCAAAACTGAACCGAACAGTTCAGTCTTGCGATTGACAGCGCAAGGATTTAAACTAAACCAAACGGTTCAGTGCATTGGTTGGGGTTGCCTTTTTCTGCAATCCGCACGATTTCATCCCGAATACCGCATGTTGCGGGTATCAAGAGGCTTCGATGCGACTTTTTCCCATCCTGACCGCTCTTCTCGTCAGCGCCGTTCTCTATGCCGTGGTAATGGAGCGCGAGCGCCTGGTCGGCTTCGCAGAGGGTTTCCGTCCGCCTGCCGAGACCCCCGGGGAAACCCCGCTGGACATCGGCGACGAGCCCGTCGAGGCCGCGCCCGCCGGGGCCGAGCGCGTCTCGGTCGTGGTGCGCCGCTCGGTGGCCGAGGAGGTCGACTCAGCCGTCTTGCTGCGGGGCCGGACCGAGGCCGCGCGCCAGGTCGAGGTGCGCGCCGAGACCTCGGGGCTGATCACCTCGCAACCGATCCGCGCGGGGGCCTTTGTCGAGGAAGGGCAGCTTCTGTGCGAGATCGCGACCGGTGCCCGCGCCGCCGCCCTGGCCGAGGCCGAGGCCCGCCTGCTGGAGGCGCAGGCCCGCCTGCCCGAGGCCGAGGCGCAATTGCCCGCCGCCCGCGCCCGCCAGTCCGAGGCCGAGGCGATGCTGGCCGCCGCGCGCATCGATTCGAACGCGGCCACGCGGCTCAGCGAAAGCGGCTTCGGCTCGGAAACCCGCGCCGCATCGGCCAGCGCCACGGTCAGTGCGGCCGAGGCCGCGCTGGAAGGGGCCGTTGCCGGGATCCAGACCGCGCAGGCCGCCGTGCAATCCGCGCAAAGCGGCATCCGCGCCGCCGAAGCCGCGGTGCTGCGCGCCGAGCAGGAGATCTCCAACCTGCAGATCTTCGCCCCGTTCGAGGGTCTGCTGGAAAGCGACACCGCCGAGCTTGGCTCGCTGATGCAGCCCGGCGCGCTCTGCGCCACGGTGATCCAGCTCGACCCGATCAAGCTGGTGGGCTTCGTGCCCGAGGCCGAGGTTGCCCGCGTCACCGTCGGCGCGCCTGCCGCCGCGCGTCTGGCCTCGGGCGCGCAGGTCCAGGGCGAGGTGACATTCCTCAGCCGCTCCGCCGATCCGCAGACCCGCACCTTCCGGGTCGAGGTCACGGTGCCCAACAGCGACCTGGCGATCAGCGATGGCCAGACCGCCGATATCATCATCGCCTCGGAAGGGTTGATGGCGCATCTGCTGCCGTCCTCGGCCCTGACGCTGAACGATGACGGCGTGCTTGGCCTGCGCATCGTGGACGAGGAGCAGATCGCGCGTTTCGCCCCCGTCACCTTCCTGCGCGACAATGCCCAGGGCGTGCTGCTGTCCGGCCTGCCCGAACGCGCCGAGGTCATCGTCGTGGGGCAGGAGTTCGTCACCGACGGCACGCCCGTCGAGCCGCATTACGGGGACATGACGCAATGATCGGCATGGTGGACTGGGCCGCGAAACGGGCCCGCATGGTGGTGGCCTTCGTGATCCTGTCCGTCGTGATCGGGGCCGCGGCCTATGTCGGCCTGCCGAAAGAGGGCGAGCCGGATATCGACATCCCCGGCCTCTTCATCTCGGTCCCCTTCCCCGGCATTTCCGCCGCCGACAGCGAACGCCTGCTGGTGCGCCCGATGGAGACCGAGTTCCAGGATCTCGACGGCCTGAACACGATCACGGCGACCGCCTCCGAAGGCTATGCCGGCGTGTTCCTGGAGTTCGAGTTCGGCTGGGACAAATCCGCCACCATCGCCGATGTGCGCGACGCGATGGACACGGCCTCGGCCCAGTTTCCGGAAGGCGCCGAAACCTACTCGATCAACGAGATCAACTTTTCCGAGTTTCCCATCATCATCGTGGCGCTCTCGGGCGACGCGCCGGAACGCACGCTCTTGCGGCTTGCGCGCGAATTGCAGGACCGGCTGGAGGCGCTGCCGCCCATTCTGGAGGCGGGGCTTGCCGGTGACCGCGACGAGATGGTCGAGGTCGTCATCGACCCGCTGGCGCTGGAGGCCTACAATGTCACCGCGCGCGAATTGATCGACGCGGTGGTCAACAACAACCAGCTGATCGCGGCGGGCGAGGTTTCCACCGATAGTGGTGCCATCGCGGTGTCGATCCCGTCGAGCTTCGACAATACCGAGGACATCTTTGCCCTGCCCGTCAAGGTCAATGGCGACCGCGTGGTGACGCTTGGCGATCTGGCCGATATTCGTCTGACCTACGAGGACCGCACCGGCACCGCGCGCTTCAACGGCGAACCCACGGTGGCGTTGCAGGTGGTCAAACGGCTTGGCTACAACATCATCGACACCGCCGCGCTGGTGCGCGCCGAGATCGAGGCCGCGCAGGAAGACTGGCCGCCCGAGCTGCGCCAATCCGTCCAGGTCTCCACTTCGCTGGATCAATCCGTCACCGTGGAAAGCATGGTCAGCCAGCTGGAAGGCTCGGTCCTGACCGCCATCGCGCTGGTGATGATCGTGGTGCTGGCAGCCCTCGGCACGCGCTCGGCGCTGTTGGTGGGGTTCGCGATCCCGACCTCGTTCCTTCTGTGCTTCATCCTGCTGGGGATCATGGGCATCACGATCTCGAATATCGTCATGTTCGGGCTGATCCTGGCCGTGGGGATGCTGGTCGACGGCGCCATCGTGGTGGTCGAATATGCCGACAAGCGCCTGGCCGAGGGTGCCCGCCCGATGGAAGCCTATACCGATGCCGCCAAGCGCATGTTCTGGCCCATCGTCTCCTCCACCGCGACGACGCTCTGCGCCTTTCTGCCGATGCTGTTCTGGCCCGGTGTGCCGGGGGAATTCATGGGGATGCTCCCCGTGACCCTGATCTTCGTGCTGTCGGCCTCGCTCATTGTGGCGCTGATCTACCTGCCGGTCCTGGGCGGCGTCGCGGCACGGTTCTCGCGGCTGGTCGAACATGGCACCGCCGCCGTCAAGGCCCTCCTGCCCTTCTGGATCCTGCGCGCCGCGATCACGCTCGGCGTCGGTTACCTGATGTTCATGGCGGCGCTGCAAACCATCAGCCCCGGCGTGCTGTTTCCGCCCGCGCCAGAGGCCAGCCCGTTCATGGCGATGCTGCCCGGCGGGCTTCTCTTCGTGGCGGCCTCGGTCATGATGTCGGTGATGCTCGGCTCGATCCAGCTGCCCAAGCGCGAGAAACCGGTGCGCGCGGGCTATCGGCGCAGCCCCTTCGGCTGGGTGATCCACGCCATCGTCGGCAACCCGGTAATGCCCATCGTCGCCATCGCATCGGTGGCGGCATTCGTCGGCTTCGTCTTCGTGACCTTTCAGCAAAACAATAACGGGGTGGAGTTCTTCGTCGCCTCCGAGCCCGAAAACGCCATCGTCTATGTCCGCGCGCGCGGCAATCTCAGCGTCGAGGAGATGGACGCGCAGGTCCGCCTGGTCGAGCAGATCGTGATGCAGACCGAAGGCGTGCGCGACGTCTTCGCCTTTGCCGGCGAAGGCGGGCTGAACAGCAATACCGGCGGCTCCGAGGCCCCCCGCGACACCATCGGCCAGGTGCAGCTGGACCTTGAGGAATGGGGCACGCGCCCGGGGGGCGACGACATCCTCGATGGCTTGCAGGAGCGGCTGGACCAGATCCCCGGCATCCGCACCGAGATCCTCGCCGCCTCGCGCGGGCCCGCCTCGGGCAAGCCGGTCAGCCTGCGCCTTGCGGGCGACAACTGGGAGGAATTGCAGGAGGCCACGCGGCTGGTGCGCGCCCGGTTCGAGGAGACCCCCGCCCTGACCCTGATCGAGGACACCCTGCCCTTGCCCGGCGTCGAATGGGAGATCAATGTCGATGTCGAGGCGGCGGGCCGTTTCGGGGCCAATGTGGCGACCGTGGGCGCGATGGTGCAGCTTGTCACGCGCGGTATCCTGCTCGATACGATGCGGGTGCCATCGAGCGACGAGGAGGTCGAAATCCGCGTCCGTTTCCCCGAGGAGGCGCGCGTGCTGTCCACGCTCGACACGCTTCGGGTGCGCACGGCGGACGGGCTGGTGCCGCTGTCAAACTTCATCAGCCGCGAACCCGCCCCGCAACTGGCCGAGATCGACCGCCGCGATCAAAGCCGCATCTTCCATGTCCGCGCCGATGTCGAGGACGGGCTGACGCGCCTGACCGACACCGAAACCGGGGAAACCTGGCTGGAGAGGAGCGACCTGGTCGAGGAGAGCTTTTGCGCTGCAGGAAGGATTGCGCACCGGCGCGCTGGAATCCGAGCCCGTCACCGCCAATGAACGCATCGCCACGCTGACCGGATGGCTGGAATCCGAGAGGCCCCTGCCACCGTCGGTCACCTGGGAATGGGCCGGGGACCAGGCCGAGCAGGAAGAAAGCCAGGCCTTCCTTGGCCAAGCCTTTCTGGGGGCGCTCGGGCTCATGTTCATCATCCTGCTGGCGCAGTTCAACTCGGTCTACAACTCGGTCCTGGTGCTGCTGGCGGTTGTCTTGTCCACGACCGGCGTGCTGATCGGGATGCTGGTGATGGATCAGACCTTCTCGATCATCATGACCGGCACCGGCATCGTCGCGCTGGCAGGGATCGTGGTGAACAACAATATTGTCCTGATCGACACGTACCAGGAATACAGCCGCTACATGCCCAAGATCGAGGCGATCACCCGCACCGCCGAGGCGCGCATCCGTCCCGTCCTGCTGACCACGATCACCACCATGGCGGGCCTCGCCCCGATGATGTACGGCATCAGCCTGGATTTCGGCGCCGGCGGCTACACCGTCGATAGCCCCACCGCGCTGTGGTGGAAGCAACTGGCCACGGCGGTCGTCTTCGGGCTTGGTATCGCCACCGTTCTGACGCTGGTGATGACGCCGTCCCTGCTGGCGCTGCGGGTCTGGTCGGTGACAATCGCGGCCTGGCTGGCGCGCGGTCTTGGGCGGCTCGGCGCGCGGCGGGTGAGCCTCCGCGCGCAGGATTGGGCCCTGGCCCGCGAAGCGCGCAGGCTGCGCCACCCGGTGATCTTGTGGGAAGAGCCCCCGGTGACGCATGAGGTGGTGCCACTTGAACTGGGGCCGGACCTGCGTGTCGCGGAGGAGGCCGAGGTCGAACAGGAAGAGTCGGCCCCCCCGAACGCCCCCTTGCGCGCGGCGGAATAAGGCGGCGGAAGGCTTTTCGAAAAGCCTCCGCAGGGCCTTCGAAGGCCCTGAACGCGGGGCCTGACCAATCTTGAAAAGAGGCTCTTCGAAGAGCCTCGACAAGAGCTTTGGAAAGCTCTTGCAATCGCGGGGTCGCCCCCCGCGGGAGAAAAGCCGCATCGGCGCGGGCGCGCGCGCCTCAGGCAGCATCCTCGCGTTCCGACGCCTGGCGCACCCACATCGAGGCATAGCGCCCGTCGGCCTCCAGCAACTCCTCATGCGTGCCATGCTCGGCGATCTGGCCCGCCTCAAGCACGATGATGCGGTCGGCATGAACCACGGTGGACAGCCGGTGCGCGATGGTGATGACCGAACGCCCCTGTCCCATCATCTTCAACTCTTCCTGGATCTCCTGCTCGGTCTCGGTATCCAGTGCCGATGTCGCCTCGTCGAGCAGCAGGATCGGCGGATCCTTCAGCAGTGTCCTTGCAATCCCCACCCGCTGCTTTTCACCGCCGGACAGCTTCAGACCGCGCTCGCCCACGACCGTTTCATACCCCTCGGGCAGCGATTTGATGAAGCGGTCGATCTTGGCCGCTTTCGCCGCCGCCTCGATCTCGGCGAAGCTGGCCTCGGGGCGGCCATAGGCGATGTTGTAGCGGATGGTGTCGTTGAAGAGGACGGTATCTTGCGGCACCACGCCGATGCGCGCGTGCAGGCTCTCTTGCGTCACGTCGCGCAGGTCCTGCCCGTCAATGCGCACCGCGCCGCCATCGACATCGTAGAAGCGGAAGAGAAGCCGCCCGATGGTCGATTTGCCCGAACCGGAAGGGCCGACCAGCGCCACGGTTTCGCCCGCGCCGACCTTGAAGGACAAGCCTTTCAGGATGGGCCGCGCCGGGTCATAGCCAAACTCCACATTGTCGAACTCGACCTCTCCCCTGGGGCAGTCCAGCTCCCTCGCGCCGTCACGATCCACCACATCGGCGGGCTGGCCCAACAGGTCGAACATCTCGCCCATATCGACCAGCGCCTGCCGGATCTCGCGATAGACCGTGCCGAGGAAGTTCAGCGGCAAGGTGATCTGGATCATGTAGGCGTTGACCATGACGAAATCGCCCACCGTCAGGTCGCCACGCTCGACCCCCATGGCCGCCATCACCATGACGATGACCAGCCCCACCGTGATGATCACGGATTGGCCGAAATTCAGGTAGCCGAGCGAATAGGCCGTGCGGATCGCGGCATCCTCATAGCCCGCCATGGCGCTGTCATAGCGCGCGGCCTCGCGCTTTTCGGCCCCGAAATACTTGACGGTCTCAAAATTGAGAAGGCTGTCGATGGCCTTCTGGTTGGCATCCGTGTCCTGGTCGTTCATCTGCTTGCGGATCTTCACCCGCCATTCCGTCACCTTGAAGGTGAACCAGATGTAGATCGCGATGGTGACGGCGACGACGACGAAATACCAGATGTCGAAGATCACGGCGAGGACGACGCCGATCATCAGAAGCTCCAGCACCAGCGGCCCGATGGAAAAAAGCATGAAGCGCAGAAGGAACTCGACCCCCTTCACGCCCCGCTCGATGATGCGGGACAGGCCGCCCGTCTTGCGGGTGATGTGGTAGCGCAGGCTGAGCGCGTGGATATGCTCGAAGGTCTCCAGCGCCAGTTGCCGCAATGCGCGCTGGCCGACGCGGGCGAAGATCATGTCGCGCAACTGCGTGAACCCGACCGACATCGCGCGCGCCATGCCATAGGCCACGGTCAGCCCCACGGCCCCGATGGCCAGCCAGCGGGCGGGGTCGGCCTCGCCGGCCAGCACGTCCACCGCATCGGCATAGAGGAACGGCGTGTAGACCGAGATCAGCCGCGCCACCACCAGCATGACCAGCGCCCAGATGACGCGCGGTTTCACCCATGGGTGGGTGTCGGACCACAGGTAGGGTGCGACGCGCTTGATGGTGCGCCAGCCGGATCGGCGGGCCTCGGCGCCCGAGGGCTGGTCGGTGATCGTGGCTGGGGGCATGGGCTGGCTTTTCGGCTGGCGGATGTCGGGAAGGTGCAGATTATGCGCAGCCCGCCCGGATGACCAGATCATCCGGACGCCTCCCGCTTGTGCGTTTTTGCATTACTCGGCGGGGACCGCGTCGGGGATCGCGAAGATCTGGCCGGGATAGATCCAGTGCGGGTCGCGGATCAGGTCACGATTGGCCTCGTAGACCTGCACATAGAGCACCCCGTCGCCCAACTGATCGCGTGCGATACCCCAGAGCGTGTGGCCCGGCTGCACCGTGATGACCGAGACACCATCGCGCTGCGGCAGGGTCGCCAGCAATTCGGGTTCCTCGCGCAGGAAGGGGGTTTCGACACGGCTTAGCACATCGCCGGTTTCGCTGACCTCATCGACGCGCAGCGTGTAGGTGCCGGGATCGACCTGCGGCAATTGCGTCGACCAGCCTCCGCCCTCGTCGATCTGCGCCAGTTGCACCGGCTGGTTGTCGAGATAGAGCCGCACATCCGAGCGCGCGGGCCCGCGCCCCGCCAGCACGACTTCGCCGCCAAGGTCATAGGAGATCGTGTCCAGCACCACCTGCGCCTGCGGCTGCGGCCCGCCGGTCTGCACCACGCGGATGCCCTCGCTGTCGGCGATCATGACGGTGGGGGCTTGCGGGGCCTCCGGCACGTCGGGGGCCGGGGGCGCATCGGCAAGATCCGCCCCGGTCGGCGTGGGGCCTGACAACGCAGTTTCGACCGCGCCGGACTCGACCAGCGCGGGCGGGGTCACGGCAGGCGCGGGGCTGCTGCCGGTCGCTTGCGTGTCGGTCTCTGCCACGCTGGTCACTGGGGACGTCGGGTCTGTTCCGGCATCCGGCGCCGCTGTCCCTGTCTCGGTCGTCGCGGGCGTCCCGGCGTTGCCTGCCGTGGCGAGGTCGGTGGCCGGGGGCTGCGGCGCGGCGATGGCGCTGTCGGTCGTGGCCTCAGCGGCCCCGGTGGCGGTCGCTCCTGTATCCGCGCCGCCTGACGGCGTGGGTTCGGGGGCCTGTGCCTCCGGGTCCACCGTGACGGGCGGCTCGGCCTCCAGCATCGCCAGATCGGTCACCGCATCGGGCGCGGCGGCGTCGGTCTGCGGCGCATCGGGGACGGCGGGTGTCTCCGCCGGGGCCGCTGCCTCGGGCTGGCCGGGATCGGCGGTTCCTGTCGCCGGGGCCTCGGTCGCGTCCGGGTCGAGCGCCGCGATGTCGGCCGTTTCGGGGGTGGCAGGCGTCTGGGGCGGCGCCGGACTGTCACCTGCCACGGGATCGGTGGCTGCCACTACGGGGGCGTCGGGCGTAGCGGTGGTCTGTGCGGCGGGGGCCCCGGCCAAATCGGTCTGTCGCGTGGCGGGCGCGGGCTCCGCCGCATCGGATGCGACCGTGCCCTGCCCGCCCGGTGCCGCCGGCAGGTCGGGCGCGGCCAGCTGCGGGGCTGTGGGCGCGGCGGGCGTTGCCGGGGCCGCATCGCCCGCCAGGTTCGCGGCGAGGTCGAGCGCGTCGCCGCCCGGATCGGGCAGCATGGGCGAGGCATCGGCGGCCGCCGTGGTGGTGGTGGTGGTCGTCGGCGAGATGATCACGCTTTGATCCGAGACGAGGACCGAGCCGCCCTCCATCAGCATTTCAAGGCTCAGCACCTGCGGCAGGTCCGAACGCGGGATCGACAGCATGGCCACGAAGGAGCCGGTGCCATCGCTGCTGGCCTGGTGTATCTCCTCGCCATCGAGACGCAGGCGCAGATCGGCATTGGCCTCGGCCCGGCCCGCGATCACGGCGCCGCCCGCCGCATCGACGCGGACGAGATCGAAACGGGGCGCGACAGGAGGGGCCGCGTCCGGCGCCTCGGGGCTGTCCGGCGCGGGTTCAGCGACCGTCTCAGGCTCTGGCGCGGTCTCCATCGGGGTCTCCGGCGCCGCCTCAGGCAGGGGCGGCGCAGGGTCGGTCGTCTCGGGCAGGCCCGTTACCTCGACCTGCGGGGCCGGATCCTGCGGGGCGTCGGTTTCGCCAAAGTATTGATAGCCAACGGCCCCCGCCACGACCAGCGTGGCCGCAGCACCTGCGGCGATCATGCTGCCGCTCAGGCCGTTTCCAGACCAGATTGCCATTGCGTCGACATCTCCCCGATCGGGGCTGCCCTTCCCCAGAAGGGTCAGCCCTGTTGTGTGACCTTATCAAGAGGTCTATCACGGGTCAAAACACCATATCTTGGGGTGCTTCACCAATGACATATTCCGTTTGTGTGTATTGCGGGTCACGCTCCGGCGCGCGCGACACTTATGCCGAGGATGCCGCGAAACTGGGCACCGCGCTGGCCGAGGCCGGGATGCGGCTGGTCTACGGGGCGGGCGATGTCGGGCTGATGGGGATCGTGGCGCGCGCTGCGATGGCCGCGGGCGGCACCACCTTCGGCGTCATCCCCGACCACCTCATGCGGCGCGAGGTCGGCAAGCGCGACCTGCACACCTTCATCGTCACCGAGACGATGCACGAGCGCAAGAAGGTGATGGTGATGAATGCCGATGCCATTATCGTGCTGCCCGGTGGGGCCGGGTCGCTGGACGAGTTCTTCGAGGTGCTGACATGGCGTCAGCTCGGCCTGCATGACAAGCCGATATTCCTTTTGAATTCAGAAGGCTACTGGGACAAGTTGAGAGGCTTGCTCGATCATATCGTCGATCAGGGGTTCGCCGATGGCAGCCTGCTGGAGTTTTTCCAGACCGCCAGCGACGTGCCCGGGGTCATGCAGGCGCTGTTGCGCGCCGCGCGCTGACGCCCCATGATCACCCAAGCTCAGCTTTCCGGCGCCGTGGCTTCGGCGATCCGCCTGGCCATGTCATCGACGGTGTGATTGGTCAGGGTCAGGTCGGCCTCGGCCACCACCTTGTCGGTCACTTCCTTGTGCAGATCCCGGCGCAATTCACCCAGAATCTTCGGCCCCGCAACCAGGATGATCCTCTCGAACCGGCCCTTGCGCACCTGGTCGAGCAGCAGATCCGCGAGGTCGGCGGCAAAGCGTTCCTTAGCCAGCCAGTGCCAATCGGTGTCCTGGACCGCCGAGCGCTGCACCTGCGGGCCGTCATTGTAGCGGCCCGGCGCGTGGGTACCCTGTTCG
Source organism: Alterinioella nitratireducens (assembly GCF_013155465.1). Lineage (GTDB taxonomy): Bacteria > Pseudomonadota > Alphaproteobacteria > Rhodobacterales > Rhodobacteraceae > Alterinioella > Alterinioella nitratireducens. The sequence goes on from NZ_JABJVX010000003.1 coordinate 370,732, forward strand.
CGGCTTGGCGGGTTGTCCTGCACCTCCTCGCGGCGCACCTCCAGCCTCGGGGTTTCTGCGTCGCCGATATTCTCCAGCAGCAACGCCTTTTCGCCATCGGCCACCACCACCCAGGTGCCCATCTTGAGCGGCGAGCGGTTCTTGCGCGTGTAATCAATCTCGGGATGTTTCAATCTGGGGTCTGTCATGACTTGCCTTTCTTGTCCGTCGCGGTGTCGATCTCGTCGGATTTGCGGACACGGGTGGCGGCTCCGGGCTTGTCGATACGCTGCTTCTTCTCGTCCCGCGTGCCGACCTTGCGCTCCAGGTTGCCGTCGGCGCGGCCCTGCTGGCCCGGCTGATCAAGATCGTCGGTAAACTTCTCGGTCTCCTTGACGCCGTCCTTGCTGCGATGTCGGTCTGCCATGTCGTCCTCCAATCATGAAAGCTGTCTGGTAAAACGCGAGGGCGTGCCGCGGGGTTCCGGTGGACGGACAAGAAAAAAAAGGGCCCGCCGGGTCGGTGTGTGTGTTGCCGAAGGCCAGTGTGACCGGAATGTTCCCACACATCGGCGGCGCGGTCCGGTTGAGCGCCGTTCTCGGTCTTGGTCACGACGGGCGATCCATCCCGTGATCCGGACCGGCCGGCATCAGCCCGGATCAAACGGCCCGAGAATGGCAGCGGACGGCGCCGCTGGCTGGCGCTACATATGAAAAACCGGCCGCGACGGCGGCCGGTTTGCGCTGCGTTTCCTGGGCCGGGCTGCGGGCCCGGCGGTTGCCCGCCGGATCGCCGCTCCGCGACGGTCAGGAGGCGTGGTCTTCGCCGATCACGACCGAGGCTTCCATCCCGGCCTGACGGTGGCCGGGCACGTTGCAGGCGATGATCAGCTCGTCCTGATCGCCGCTGAAGGTCCAGACAATCTCGGAGGTCTCGCCGGGTTCCAGAAGACGGGCATTTGCATCGACATGCATCATGCCGGCTTCCAGCATCCGGTCATGTCGCAGTTCGCGCACGGTCATCATGCCGTTCTGCATCATGGTGCGCATTTCCTGAAGATGCGCGTCATGCATCTCGTCGGTTCCGATGGCGAATTCATGGACGGCGCGACCGCTGTTGATCAGTTCGAACCGAACCGTCTCGCCGCGCTCGAATTCATAGGCGTCGGGCGTGAAATACATCTCGCCCATATCGACCTGAATCACACGGTCCACATGCGAAATGTCACCGGTCTGCCCGATATTCGGGGTCTCATCATGACCGGGCGACGCCAGGGCGACCGTTCCGCCGAAAGCCAGAAACGGTACCAGCGCGATACCGGCCAGACGGGCGATGCTTGTCTTGCTCATTTCTTGGTCCTTTCCAATTCTTAGACCTGACGAGGCAGCGATTCTGCCGACGTCCATTCACCCTTTCACGCGCGGCCTTGAGCAGGTGCTTGCAATCGGGATTGACGAGACATTAGTGCCAAGCCGTGTGCCGCGCATTGCGCTAGATCAAATAGGATTACCTCGCATATGCAGAAACCCCCGCGCGCCCAAGAAACATTGCGTCAAATCAACGCGGCGACGCAGCATTTCCCATGATCTTTCATGTATCAGGCCCGGATGCGGCGCAAAGGAAAAGGCCCGCCGGGTCGGGCGGGCCTTCCTGAATGTCATCGCGCGGCGCAGGTCACATCCGGCTGGCGACGTTTTCCCAGTTGACCAGGTTGTCGAGGAAATTGGTCAGGTAGGCAGGCCGCTTGTTGCGGAAGTCGATGTAATAGGAATGTTCCCACACATCGCAGCCAAGCAGCGCGGTCTGGTTGAAGCACAGCGGGTTGACGCCGTTCTCGGTCTTGGTCACGGCCAGCGATCCGTCCGCGTTCTTGACCAGCCAGCACCAGCCCGAGCCGAACTGCCCGGCGCCCGCGGCGGAGAACTGCGACTTGAACTCATCGACCGAACCGAACGCCTCGGTCAGGGCCGATTCCAGCTCGGAGGGCATGGCGCTGCTGCCCGGTCCCATCATTTCCCAGAACTGGTTATGGTTCCAGAGCTGGCTTATATTGTTGAAGATCCCCGATTGCGCCACGGCATTGGCGTCATAGGTGCCCTTGATGATCTCCTCCAGCGATTTGCCGTCCCATTCGGTCCCCTCGATGGCCTTGTTGCCATTGGTGACATAGGCGTTGTGGTGGATGTCGTGGTGATATTCCAGCGTCTCCTTCGACATGCCCTTATCGGCCAATGCGTCGTGAGCGTAGGGAAGATCGGGAAGTTGGAAAGCCATGGGTCGCGCCCCTTTTTTGTTCACATCTCTATTGCTTCACACATGGAGTGTGGGATGCCCCGAGGTCAAGCCCGACACCGCAAAAATCGCGCCGCCCGATCCCATCGATCTGGGGGGATGGGGCGCAGGCAGCGAAATGCGCGAGATCGGTTGACCTCGGGACACGAGGACCAACGCCGCCCCTGTCAGGAAGGTTCCGTCGAGAGGGTGCCGTTACGCGCCGATGGCGACGACCTGCGGGATCGGGTCGAAGAAACCGCACAGGTATTCGTTCAATTCATCCGACTGGATGCGGCGGCGGCCCGAATTGGGCAGGAAGGTCAATTCACCCAGAAAAACCTCGCCGTCGCGCACATAGGTATCGACGCGCACGTAAGGGAACTTCTTGCAGATCGCAGCCGCCGCCTTCCGCGCCGCCTCCGCGCCCTCGGGCAGGTCGACCTCGCCCTTGTTGGCGCGCAGGAAATCATGCGGCATGTAATTCAGGTCGCCGTCGAAGACCGGGTTGTTGCGCGCGTCGGTGCCAAGCCCCAGGTCCAGTTGCAGAAGCGCCACCTTGCCATTGATGCAGTGAAAGCGGAAATCGGGGACGATCTCGCCCTCCTCGCGGCACAGATCCTCCTCGATGAAGACCTTGCGGTCGATGAACTGATACCACCATTGCGAGGAGAACTTGCCGTGATCGCCCGCGATCCACTTCGCGCAGGTCGCCTTGTACGCGGCCATATCCACATCGGAAATCGGGGCCTTGGCGCGGATCACATGGGACGATCCGTGGTTCGACTTGATCACGTAATGGCCGGGTTCCAGCGCGGCCTTGTCGAGGTCATCGGCATCCGAGAACGCGGCGAAGACCTTTGGCGGGCGGATCTTGCTGCGCACGCCCTTGGGGATGTATTTGCCGACCAGCAGCTTGTCGGCGGGGTTCACGCGCGGCATCGGCGAGATGATCGAATTAAGCAGCGTCATCGCGGTGAAATCGCGCGCCTCGCGGAAATCGGGGAACACGCCCTGCGCGCGGAAATAATTGCCGATCCCGCGCCGCATCGCGCGCCAGAAATCCTTGGGCGTCAGCATGTCATGCGCGATCATCCAGTCCTTGGCCGGGACCGTGGGCGCGATTTTCAGGCATTCCTCGTACCAGTCGAGGAAATCGACCGCATATTCCTGCAAGTAGGTCCAGCCCGTCGCCTCGAAGGTGCGCTTGTTATAGAAGGCCTGCTCATCGAAATGGCGCATCTGCCCTGCCTCATGTTTTCTGCTCGTTATTTGTTAGGCATGAATCTGCCCGCCGGGGCGGGTCAGGTCAAGCTTATCCACAGGCAAAACCGGCAGGGGTGGCAGAGGAGCCATAGCGCACGGGCGACGTTGGGCCGCCCGCAGGAAGTCTCAGCCGAAATAGCCGACCCTGCCGCTGTCATCGGCAGAGAGGGCCAGGATGTCGAAGACATATTTCGCCACGGATCGAAAGGCGATGACCGAGATCTCGTCCGTCTCGCTCAACCAGATCGCGGCGGGCACCTGCGCCAGCCGCGTGCGGCGCATCTCGCCTGCCCTGAAGCTTTCGGGGTGCAGATCGACCGGGGCAAGCTTGGCCAGCGCCTCGCGCGCCCCCGGCCCCGTCACGCGCAGCATCGCGCGGGCATCCGAGACGTTGACGGCAAGGAAATGCTCGCCCGCCAGCGCGGCCTCAAGCTCCGTGACCACGGCGTTTGCCTCTGCATGGGGGCAGAGGATCAGCACCTCGTCGCGGGCCATCCAGGCCACGGCGCGGTCACCCTTCTCGACGATCTGGCGCCGGTCGGGCAAGCCCGGCCCCACGGCCTTCAGCGCCGCCTTCATCTTGGCCGATCCCAAATCGCCCTTGAGCGTGACCATGCCTTGCAGACCGGCCTCCTCGACGCGGGTTGGCCCGTCCGCCACGGCCCCGTTCAGCGCGCTGACCTCAAACATTCTGCTTCTCCCCGTCCTTGTCGAAGAAGACCGGATCGACGATCTTCGCCGCGACCGTGCCGCCATCGACCTTGTTGAATTCGACGATATCGCCCATCCGGTCCGGCCCGTTCAGGACCAGCCCCATGGCGATACCGCGACCCAGGGTGGGCGAATGATAGGTCGAGGTCACCCGCCCCTGCACGTTGCGCTGGTTGTTGGCATTGGTCCCCGCCGCGATGCAATAGGCGCCATCGGGCAGCGTCGAGCCGTCCGTCGTCTCCAGCCCCACCAGTTTCCAGCGCGTCGGATCAGTCATGTGGCTGCGCGCCTGCGCGCGTTTGCCCATGTAATCCTCTTTTTTCTTCGAGATCGCCCAGTTCAGCCCCAGATCCTGCGGGATCACGGTGCCGTCGGTCTCATCCCCGATCATGATGAAGCCCTTCTCGGCCCGCATGATATGCAGCGCTTCCGTGCCGTAGGGGGTGATGTCCCATGTTCCCCCGGCCTCCAACGCGGCATCCCAGAAGGCGCGGCCCTGACTTGCGGGAATGGCGATTTCATAGGACAGTTCCCCCGAGAAGGAGATACGGAAGACGCGGGCGTCAAAGCCCCCGATCCGCCCCTCGGCCCATCCCATGAAGGGCAGCGCCTCGGCGCTCAGGTCCATATCGCCGCCCATCTTCTCCAGCAGTTTCCGGGCGTTCGGGCCAACCACGGCAATCTGGGCGAATTGTTCCGTGATGTTGACGGTGTGGACCTTCCAGTCCCACCACTCGCATTGCAGCCAGTCCTCCATATGGGCGTGGGTATGTTCCGCCCCGCCCGAGGTCGTGTGGACAAGAAACGTGTCCTCATCCAGCCGCGCCACGACACCGTCATCCATCAGGAAGCCGTTTTCGTTGCACATGAGGCCGTAGCGGCATTTGCCCGGTTTCAGCGTGCTCATCATGTTGGTGTAGAGCATGTCGAGGAACTTGCCCGCATCGGGGCCTTTGACAAGGATCTTGCCAAGCGTCGAGGCATCCAGCAGCCCGAGCGAGTTGCGCGTCGCCAGAACCTCGCGATGCACGGATTCGGCGTGGCTTTCACCGGTCTTCGGATAGGTATAGGGCCGCCGCCAATGGCCGACGGGTTCCATATAGGCACCCTGGTCCTCGTGGTAGTCATGGATCGGGGTGCGCCGCAGCGGCTGGAAGGTGGCATCGCGCGCCTCGCCCGCGATGGCCCCCATCGAAATCGGCGTATAGGGCGGGCGGAAGGTGGTGGTGCCGACGGCGGGAATCTCCGCATTCAACGCACCCGCCAGCGTCGCCAGACCATTGATATTGCTGAGCTTCCCTTGATCTGTCGCCATGCCGAGCGTGGTGTAGCGCTTGGTATGTTCGACGCTTTCATAACCCTCCTGCGCGGCCAGCCGCACATCCGAGACTTTCACATCATTCTGGTAATCCAGCCACATCTTCATGCGTTTCGCGGGGCCCGCGCCCTGCGGCATGATCCAGACCGGGGCCATGGGTTCCTCATGCGGGTCATTGGTGCCGGCTGCGTCCAAGTCCGGCAGGGATCGCCCGAGCGCGTCGGCGGCGGCGCCCGCCGCGGTCTTTGCATCCGCCAGCACGTCGCCGGCGGTTTCCGCGCCCGAGGCCGCGCCCGCCGTGATCACGAAGGGCTTGCCGTCATGCCCCGTGGGGGCGCGGGCGGCGTCAGGGCGGAAATGGGATCGCTCGGCGTCCCAGATCAACTTGCCGCCGCAATGCGACCACAGATGCACGACCGGGGACCAGCCGCCCGACATGGCGACCGCTTCGCATGCGATCTCATCCGTCGCGGCGCCCTCGCCCGCCTGCGCGCAGAGCACGACGCCGGTGACGGATTTCCGCCCCTTGACCTCGGCGATGCCGGTGCCGGTCAGCACACGTATCCCGGCCTCACGCGCCGCCTGCGGCAGGTCACCGGTGGCCGAGGGCCGCGCATCGACGATGGCGGGCACCGCGAGCCCCGCCTCGTGCAGCACCAGCGCGGTGCGGTAGGCGTCGTCATTATTGGTCACGATCACGGTGCGGTCACCGGGCGAGATCCCCCAGTTGACCACGTAATCGCGCAGGGCCGAGGCCAGCATCACGCCGGGAATATCATTGCCCGCGAAGGAGAGCGGACGCTCGATCGCCCCGGTCGCGGTGATGATCTGACCGGCACGGACCCGCCACAACCGATGGCGCGGCCCGCCCATCTCGGGCGCATGATCGGTCAGCCGCTCATAGACCAGCGCATAGCCATGGTCATAAACACCGGAGGCCATGGAACGGGTGCGGATACAGACATTCTCCATTCCTTCAAGGGCTTGCAGCGTGTCGTTGATCCACTCCTCCGCCGGTTTTCCACCGATCTCGACCCCGTCAACCGGCGCGCGGCCACCCCAATGGGCGGTCTGTTCGACCAGCAGCACGCGCAGACCCGCCTGGCCCGCGCGCAGCGCCGCTTGCAGCCCCGCGATACCGCCGCCCGCGACCAACAGATCGACATGGGCATAAAAGTGCTCGTAGCGATCCGCGTCGCGATCCTTGGGCGCGGCCCCGAGACCGGCGGACTTGCGGATCACCGGCTCGAACACATGTTTCCAGAACGGGCGCGGGAACATGAAGGTCTTGTAGTAGAACCCGGCGGGCAAAAGGCGCGGCACCATCGCGTTGACCGCGCCCACGTCGAAATCGAGGCTCGGCCAGTGGTTCTGCGTCTTCGCGGTCAGCCCATCGAAAATCTCGGTCGTGGTGGCGCGCTGGTTGGGCTCGAACCGCCCGCCCTCGCCGATCCCCATCAGGGCGTTGGGTTCCTCCGCGCCGCTGGCGACCACGCCGCGCGGGCGGTGATATTTGAAGCTGCGCCCCATCAGCGTCTGGCCATTGGCCAGGAGCGCCGAGGCCAGCGTATCGCCGTCATGCCCCGACAGGCGCTTGCCGTTGAAGGTGAAGGTGCGGGTCGTGTGACGGTCGATCAGGCGACCGCCCGAGGCAAGGCGGGTGCTCATGTCTCATGGCTCCAATCGGGGCGCTTCGCCTTGATGGCGGCGATGACGGTGTCGGGAACGGTGCTGGTTTGCGCCGTGTAGGTCGCGAAGACCTCCAGCGTGTTGGTGCAGCGGGCGGCATGGAACCACTTGCCGCAGCCATTGGCGTGCCGCCAGCGTTCGAAATGCACGCCCTTGGGGTTGGCGCGGTGGAACAGGTAGCCTTCGAATTCCTCATCCGAGGATCCGGGGCCGAAGCGCTTCAGATGCGCCTCGCCACCGGCGGAAAGCTCGGTCTCGTCGGCCATGACGCCGCAATTGGGGCATTCGAGGATCAGCATGTCACTCTCCGATCGGGCATGAAAAACGGGCGGCAGGCCAGATGGCCGCCGCCCGGACAGAACTGTTGCAGGAATAGCGCCGAAAGGGCGCGCGCGGCGTCAGCCGCCGCCTTCCACTTCGCCTTCGATGGACCCGCCGCCGGGCAAGTCGATCTGGATGTCGGGCTCGTCAAGCGGGTTCTCGCCGCCCGAGAAGACGACCCAGGCCAACACGCCAAGTGCCACGACGACGGCGCCGAGGATGAAGGCCAATCCGGTATTGCCGCCGGAGGAATTATTGTTGCGGTCTGCCATCGGGTCTGCTCCTTCTTGATGTCAATCGAGAAGGCAACGTGTGGGGTTTGCGCAGGGTTCCCGGCCGCCCCGGGCAGGGCGCGGGTTTCCGCCGAGGCCCCGCACGGCAGGACCGGGCGACCCTTGCAAATGGGGCCGCCCGGTCCGCGCGCATCAATAGGCCGGTGCGGCGGGTGCGACCGGTGCGGGGTCTTCCTGCACGACAACAGGCGGAGCGCCCGCGCCGCCGGGGTGGACATCCGTGGTCGTGCCACCCGGCCCGAAGACCAGCAGCGCCAGGATGATGAGGGCAGCGATCCCGATAAGGATACGCCAGCCGCCGCCACCGCTGCGCGATGCCGAATAGTCGATGCGCTCAGGGTGTCTTGGGGTAAGATCGTCTGGGGTATAGTACATGTCGCGACCTCCTTTCGCTGATGAAAGGATAACCGCGCGCCGCTGTCGCGCGTTCCGCAGGCCGCGACGTCCTGCCGAAACGGGCCAGAACATGCGGGTTTCTGCGCTGCGGATAGGCCAGAACTGGCCGTGTTCACGCGAATGTGAGGATCGCTTGCGGAACATGCCCCCCCTCCGCCGATCGCGCGCCACGCCGGAAAATCCTTCGGGAAGGATTTTCGGACCGAAGAATTTTCAGGAAAATTCTTCATCAATGCGCCACCCCCGCCGCGACGCTCTCATCAATGAACCGCCCCTCGCGGAACCGGTTGAGGCCGAACTCGGCGGTCAGTGGCGAATAGCCCCGCGCCATCAGCTCGGCAAAGCCCCATCCCGATCCGGGGATCGCCTTGAACCCGCCGGTGCCCCATCCGCAGTTGAAGAACATCCCCTCGACCGGTGCCTTGGAGATGATCGGCGAGCGGTCGCCCGTCACGTCCACGATGCCGCCCCATTGGCGCAGCATCTTGAGGCGCGAGATCATCGGGAAGGTCTCGACCAGGGCGCGCACGGTTTCCTCGATATGATGGAAGCTGCCGCGCTGCGTGTAGTTGTTGTAGCCATCCGTGCCGCCGCCGATCACCATCTCACCCTTGTCGGACTGGCTCATGTAGCCATGCACGGTATTGGCCATGACGACGCAATCCATGCAGGGCTTGATGGGCTCGCTGACCAGCGCCTGCAATGCCACGGATTCCATCGGCAGGCGAAAGCCCGCCATCTCGGCCAGTACGCTGGAATGTCCCGCCACCACGACGCCCAGTTTCTTGCAGCCGATGGTTCCCCTGGTGGTCTCCACCCCCGTGACAGCGCCGTTTTCCGTGTTCACGCCGGTCACTTCGCATTTCTGGATGATGTCCATCCCCATGTCCGAGCACGCCCGCGCATAGCCCCAGGCCACGGCGTCATGGCGGGCGGTCCCGGCCCGCGCCTGCCAGAGCGCACCCAGGACCGGATAGCGCGGCCCGTCGATATTGATGATCGGCACGATCTCCTTGACGCGCTCGGGGCCGACAAACTCGGTCTTCACGCCCTGTAGCGCGTTGGCATGCGCGGTGCGGGTATAGCCGCGCACCTCGTGTTCCGTCTGCGCCAGCATCAGCACGCCGCGGGGGGAGAACATGACGTTGTAGTTCAGGTCCTGGCTCATCGTCTCGTAAAGGCTGCGCGCCTTCTCGTAGATCGCCGCCGACGGGTCTTGCAGGTAATTCGAGCGGATGATCGTCGTGTTGCGCCCCGTGTTGCCGCCGCCAAGCCAGCCCTTCTCGATCACCGCGACATTGGTGATGCCGAAATTTTTCCCGAGGTAGAACGCAGTGGCCAGCCCATGCCCGCCCGCGCCGACGATGATCACGTCATAGGCGCGTTTGGGTTCCGGCGAGGCCCAGGCCCGTTCCCATCCCTGGTGATAGCGGGCCGCCTCTCGGGCGATGGCAAAAGCGGAGTAGCGGCGCATGGGGGTCCCCTCATGACAGATCAGGCTGACACTTAATGGTCTGTGGCGACGGAAAAGTAACATCACGGCGCGGCATTTCGATTGGAAAAAACGACAGTGTGACATGTCGCGCCGGATGCGCGCGGGGCTTTCGGATCGGGTCGTGCCGGGGTAGAGAGTGCGCAACATCCAATTGGTGGAGGGCGCATGGGGTTCTGGTTGATGGCGGGTCTGATCGCGGCGCTGGAAATGATCCGCGCGGCCGGAACCGGGCTGGAGGACGCCCCGTGATCTGCGACGGAATCGAAAGCTTCGCCGCCGCCCTGCCGCCCGCGCGCGCGTTGATGGGGCTGGACCTTGGCACCAAGACCATCGGCGTTGCCGTCTCGGACCCGTTCCTGGCCATCGCCACGCCGCTGGAGACCGTCCGCCGCATCAAGTTCACCCAGGACGCCGCCGCGCTGCAAAAGATCATCGCGCATCGCACCATCGGCGGCATCGTGCTTGGGCTGCCCTTCAACATGGACGGCAGCGAGGGTCCGCGCGCCCAATCGACCCGCGCCTTCGCCCGCAACCTCGACCGTCTCACCGACCTGCCGATTGCCTTCTGGGACGAACGCCTGTCCACCGTCGCCGCCGAACGGGCGCTGTTGGAGGCGGATACGTCGCGCAAACGTCGCGGCGAGGTGATCGACCACGTCGCGGCGGGGTATATCCTGCAAGGGGTGCTGGACCGGCTGGCGCATCTGAAAGGGGCTGCGGGATGAGTGACGAGATATGGCAACGCAACGAGGTGGAGAGCCCCTGCGTCAAGATCTGCGTCGTCCACCCCAATGCGCGCATCTGCATCGGCTGTTTCCGCAGCGTCGAGGAAATCACCCAGTGGAGCCGCATGAGCTCGGCAGAGCGCGCCCGCATCATGGATGAATTGCCCAACCGCAAGGGCCAGGTCGCGCAGCGCCGGGGGGGACGGGCCGCGCGGCTGAAGCGGTCCTGATGCGGGGATATGCCGGGGGGCTCAGCGCCCCTCGAACTTCGTCGGCCGCTTGTCCAGGAAGGCCACCACGCCTTCCCGGAAATCGCGGGTGCGGCCACATTCGCCCTGCAGCCGCGCCTCCAGCATCAGTTGTTCTTCCATCCCGTTGGCCAGGCTTTCCCGCATCGCCTGCTTGATGCGCGAGAACGCCTGGGTCGGGCCGCTGGCCAGGTGATCGGCCCGGGCGCGCCAGTGATCCTCGAACGCGTCATCGGCGACGGCCTCCCAGATCAGGCCCTGGTCGGCGGCGTCGCGCGCGGACAGCTTGTCGGCAAAAAGCGCCAGACCCATCGCGCGGGCCAGCCCCAGTTTGCGCGGCAGCACATAGGTGCCGCCCGCATCCGGCATCAGCCCGATCCTGGAAAACGCCTGCATGAAACTGGCGCTCTCAGTTGCGATCACTACGTCACAAGCCAGCGCCAGGTTGGCCCCGGCCCCGGCAGCGACCCCGTTGACGGCGGCGATGACCGGCACCGGGCAGTCCGCGATGGCCAACAGGATCGGCGTGTATTCGTCGCGCAGGAGGCGTTCGAGGTTTATATTGTTCAGGTTCCCGGTATCGCCCAGATCCTGCCCGGCGCAGAAGGCCCGCCCCTCGCCCGTCAGCACGACCGCGCGCGCCTCACCGCTCGCGCGCTTGACCGCGTGCAGCAGCTCCGCCCGCATTTGCGCATTCAGCGCGTTCATCACATCGGGCCGCGCCAGCGTGATCAGCGCCACGCCATCGGTCAGGTCGTAGTGGAGGGTCTCATACTGCATCGCGCGGGCCTGTCTGTTGCGGGGGTGCCCCATGTGAATAGGGCCAGAGCGCGGGCGAGGAAAGCCGAAACGCCGCGTCAGTCGTCCATCAGTTGCGCCAGCCACCTGTTCCTCGGGGCTCACCCCCTCGGGCGACATGGCAATGAATGAACAGCCCATTGATTGCTTGCAGCCAGCCCCGTCGCCATTGTCGCCCGGACCAATGGCGCAATAATGGCGCCCCCCCGAGGATGTTTTCAGAACAAGGAAGGGGGCCTGCGCGCGCCTGTCCCGCTTTGGGAAGAACCCGCGGAATTGCGCAGAACCTCCACAGTTCCGCCCGAATCCGGTTGCATCACACCCCTTCAAGACAAGGGGCAAACCACATGCCGGTTTACACGATCTACACGCTGGAAAGCGCCAACATCACCGTCTCGGGCGGCGAACAGCTGTCGGGTATCACGCAGGGCGACGGCTCGCACCTGATGGGCGAGACGATCACGCTGAACAGCAACGATTGGGTCGCGGTCGATATCGACGACACCAATGACGCCAGTTTCGACGATTCCGACAGCTCGCAAAGCCTGGAGAACGCGATCTCCTATGACGGGACGGCCTATGTGTCGGGGCTGCGGGTCGAATCCGAATACGAGATGATCTTGCAGGATCCCGATGGCAACACCTACACGGTGCTGGCCTTCAACATCAACGAACCGGGCGTGACCTCCTACGCCACGGTCGAGGGGCTGGCCTTTGTCGGCGGCGTCGGCGGCTTTCCCCCGATCGGCGTGCCGCTGACGGTGATCTCGACCGGCGAGGGGCCGAGCGACCCCTATTCCAGCCTCGCCACGCCCCCCTGCTTCACCGCCGGGTGCCTGATCGACACAACGAACGGACCGGTCCCGGTCGAGGCGCTGGAGGTTGGCGACCTGGTCGAGACACTGGACCACGGGCCGCGTCCCATCCGCTGGATCGGGCGGCGCAGGTTCCCGGCGGCCGTCTTGCAGCGCGAGGCCGGGTTCCGACCCATCCTGGTGCGCAAGGACGCGTTCGGCCCCGGCCAGCCAGGCGCCGATACCCGCCTCTCGCCGCAGCATCGCGTGCTGGTGCAGGGCTGGCGCGCGGAACTGATGACCGGCGAAGCGGAGGTCCTGGTGCCCGTCAAGAAGCTGGTCAATGACACCAGCATCCGGGTTTGCGGGGCCGGGACGGATGTCACCTATGTCCACATCCTGTTTGACGGGCACGAGATCGTCACCTGCGACGGGTTGCTTACGGAGAGCTACTTCACCGGCGAGGCCACCCCCGATGCCGCAGACGCGCGGGCCGAGATCCTGCGCATCTTCCCCACGCTTGGCGGCAGCATGGACATGGCCGCAGCGCGCCCTGTCGTGTCGAACACCAGTGCGGCGCTGCTGGCGCCTTGATCTAGCGCCCCCGGAACAGCCCGCCGAGAATACCGCGCACCACGGCGCGGCCCGACTGGGTGCCGATCTGGCGCGCGAAGCTCTTGGCAAAGGCCGTGCCGACGCTGTCGGAGCGGGACGTGCGGCGGCGGGTCGGCGTGCTGCTGCTCGACCTGCCCACGCGGTTGCCGGAATAGCGCCGGCCAGCCTGGTATTCGCGTTCCGCCGCGCTCTCGGCCGCCTCCTCGGCCTGCTCGGCCTGCTCGGCTTCACGCGCCGCGGCCTCGGCGCGGGCGGCGAGAATCTCGAAGGCGCTTTCGCGGTCGATGCCCGTGTCGTATTTGCCCGCGACGGGCGATCCGTTCATCACAGCGCGGCGCGCATCCGGATCAATCGGCCCAAGCTGCGACGAGGGCGGGCGGATCAGCGTGCGCTGCACCACCCCCGGCACGCCCTTGCGCTCCAGCATCGAGGTCACGGCTTCGCCGACGCCAACCTCGCGGATCGCGTCCTCGGTGTCGAAATCGGGGTTCTCGCGGTAGTTTTCCGCCGCCTGCCGCAACTCGCGCCGGTCCTTGCCAGTGAAGGCGCGCAGGGCGTGCTGCACCCGGTTGCCTAGCTGGCCCAACACATCCTCGGGCACATCCGCCGGATTCTGGGTGATGAAATAGACCCCGACCCCCTTGGAGCGAATGAGGCGCGCGACCTGTTCGACCTTGTCAATGAGCGCCTTGGGCGCGTCGTCGAACAAGAGATGCGCCTCGTCGAAGAAGAAGACCAGCTTCGGTTTGTCCGGGTCGCCGACCTCGGGCAGGATCTCGAAAAGCTCCGACAGCAGCCACAGCAGGAAGGTCGCGTAGAGGCGCGGGGAGTTCATCAGCTTGTCGGCGGCCAGGATGTTGATGCGGCCAAACCCGGCCTCGTCATGGGTCATGATGTCGGACAATTCCAGCGCCGGTTCGCCGAAAAGGCGGTCGCCGCCCTGTCCCTCCAGCACCAGCAGCCGCCGCTGAATGGCCCCGATCGAGGCGGTGGAAACATTGCCGTAGCGCAAGGACAGCGTCTTGCGGTTCTCGCCCACCCAGACCAGCAGCGATTGCAGATCCTTGAGGTCGAGCAGCGCAAGCCCCTGTTCGTCGGCGACGCGGAAGGCGATGTTCATGATGCCTTCCTGGGCCTCGCTCAACTCCATCAGCCGCGACAGCAGCAGTGGACCCATTTCCGATATGGTGGTGCGCACGGGATGGCCGACCTCGCCGTAGAGATCCCAGAAGGTGACCGGATAGGCGCGATAGGCGTAATCGGTGAAGCCGATGGTGCCCGCCCGGCCCATGAAGGCGTCATGCAGGTGGAAATCGGCCCGGCCCGAGGCGCCGAGGCCGGAGAGATCGCCCTTCACATCGGACAGGAAGACCGGCACGCCCTGCGACGCAAAGCTTTCGGCCAGGATCTGCAGCGTCACCGTCTTGCCGGTGCCCGTGGCCCCCGCGATGAGGCCGTGCCGGTTGGCGTATTTCAGCAGCAGGTGCTGCGGCTCGGCGTAGCCTGCGCCCCCGCCGCCGATGAAGATCCGATCCGTCATTGCCTGCCCCCTCGTTGCCGCTCCGGCGCTTAAGTCGCCGGTCACAATACATTCTTAACCCTATTGTGCCAGTCTGAGTCTCGTGCCGGGCACGGAATGATCCCGCGTCCCGGCATGAACTTCCTCCCTGTTAACTGGCCGCGCCGCATTGGCGCGGTTCTTTTTCTTGCGCCCCACCCGCCACGCGCCAAGCATTGGCCCAAACCGCTTTGAAAAAATTGACCGTTTCGGACCTTTTTCCCTGTTGACGCAACGCCGGTGTCCCCATAACGTGCGCTCATAAGTCGGCCAGTCCGACAGGGAGAGAATAAAAAATTCTGAAAAGGGCCCCATCTGCGGGCCCTTTTTACTTGGCCCATGAAGGGCTTGGCGAAAACGGGCCGATGGCGGCGCTCCGCGCCCGCGCGCCGGTGCATTTTGCGCCTGACAGTATCACGCGGCCATGTTAGCCAAGGACCGAACATACCGTTTTCTTCGCATCCATTGACGAGGCGTTCACATGAAACTGACGATCATCACCGCAGCCGCTTTGGCTGGCCTCCTGGCCCTGCCGCTGGCGGCGCAGGAAACCGAAACCACAGAAGGCAGCGGCGACACGCTTGGCCTGTCCACCGGCACGCCCGAAGTGGGTTCCACCTACCTGGAGGCCGAATTCGGCGATTGGGAAATGCGCTGCGTGACCGCGCCCGAAGGCCAGCCCGACCCGTGCCAGCTCTACCAGCTTCTGCGCGACCAGGACGGCAACGCCGTGGCCGAGTTCAACCTCTTCGACGTGCCCAATGAAGGTGACCTTGCCGCGGGCGCCACCATCGTCACGCCGCTGGACACGCTCCTGACCGGGCAATTGCGCATGGCCGTCGATAGCGCGCAGCCACGCGTCTACCCGTTCAGCTTCTGCCAGCCCATCGGCTGCTTCGTGCGCCTCGGCCTGACCCATGGCGACCTGGATGCGTTCCGCGCCGGCAACGTGGCCACGATCGCCATCGTGCCGCTGCCCGCGCCCGACCAGGTGGTGGCGCTTGGCCTGTCGCTTACGGGCTTCACCGCGGGCTTCGAGGCGCTGGAGGCCTATAATGCCGAGGCTCGCGTGCAGATGGAGGCGCTGATCGGCACGCCTGACACCGAAAGCACCGAAGCGACCGAGTAACGCAAGGCGCGTTAATCAATTCCAAGGGCCCGCCGGAGTTTCCGCGCGGGCCTTTTTCCGTGTCACCCGGCGTGATCGGCGGCGATCCGGGTCAGGATGCGCAATGCGTCCCCCTCGCGGCCCTCGGGCACAAAGATATGGTCATGGTAGAAGCCCGCGACCGGGTTCACGCCCATCCCCGCCTTCGCCAGTTCCGTCGCGATCACCGCGATGAACCCCACCGCCTCCAGCGCCGAATGCACATCGAGCGTGATCATCCGGCTTGGAAACTCATAGGCCAGCCCCGCCGCCTCGGCCTCGGCCCGCGTCAGGATCAGCGTGGTGCCCTCGGCCTCGCGGAACACCATGCGCGCGGTGACGCCCCGAGGGATCGGCCCGGTCAGTGTGGCGAAGACATACGTGCCCGGCACAAGCGTGGCGCGCAGTCCGGCCAAGAGCTTGCCCAGATCGGTCTCACCGCTCATGGGGCCGCCCGGAAGGCCAGCACCGCGTTCAGCCCGCCAAAGGCGAAGGCATTGGACAGGACCGCCGTGACCCGCGCCTCGCGCGCCTCGTTCGGAACCACGTCCAGCGCGCATTCGGGGTCCGGTTCCTCGTAGCCGATGGTCGGCGCGATCACCCCGTCGGTCAGCGCCATGATGCAGGCCAGCGCCTCGACCGCGCCGGTGCCGCCGATCAGGTGGCCGTGCATCGACTTGGTGGACGAGATCATCAACGCGTCGGCGTGATGGCCGAACACATCCGCCACGGCGGCGCATTCGACCTTGTCATTCGCCGCCGTCCCGGTGCCATGCGCGTTGATATAGCCGACATCCTCGCGGTTCAGCCCGGCATCCTTGAGCGCGCCGGCCATCGCCCGCGCCGCGCCCTGCTTGGACGGCATGACGATATCGGCGGCGTCCGAGGTCATGGCAAAGCCCACCACCTCGGCCAGGATCTCGGCCCCGCGCGCCTTGGCCCGCTCCAGCGTCTCGAAGACGAAGACGGCTGCCCCCTCGCCCTGCACCATGCCGTTCCTTGTGGCGCTGAACGGGCGGCAGCCATCCTTGGACATGACGCGCAGCCCTTCCCAGGCCTTCATGCCGCCAAAGCACAGCATCGATTCCGAGCCGCCCGTCACCATGACATCGCACATGCCCGACCGGATCATCCAGAACGCCTGCCCCATCGCGTGGTTCGACGAGGAGCAGGCGGTGGCGACGGTAAAGCTCGGGCCCTTGAGGTTGAACTCCATGCTGACATGGCTGGCCGCCGCGTTGTTCATCAGCTTCGGGACCACGAAGGGGTGCACCCGGTTCTTCCCGTCCTCGTAGACGGTGCGGTAATTCTCATCCAGCGTCTGCATGCCCCCGCCCGAGGTGCCGAGCACGACGCCCGAGCGCGCCGCCAGGTCGCCGCTGAATTCCAGCCCGGACTGCGCAATCGCCTCGCGCGCGGCGATCAGGGTGAACTGGGTGAAGCGGTCATAGAGCGAGATCTGCTGCCGGTTGAACAGCGCCTCCGGGTCGTAATCCTTGATCTGCCCGCCAATGCGCACCGCCAGCCGGTCGAGGTCGCGCATCTCAAGCTCGCCGATGCCGCAGCGCCCCTCGGCCATGGCCCGCTTGGTCGCGGCCACATCGGCCCCGAGCGCGTTGATCGTGCCCTGCCCGGTGATGACGACGCGCCTCATCTCTGCTCGGCCATCAGCGTCTTGACCGCCGCGATGATGGTCTCGACCGAGGAGATGTCGAAGGGGCTGTTCTGCGGTTCGTTCGCGTTGAAGGGAACCTGGATGTCGAACTCCTCCTCGATGGCGAAGATGCTTTCGACAAGGCCGAGGCTGTCGATGCCGAGATCGTCCAGCGTGGCGTCGCGGCGCACGTCCTCCGGCTCGATCACCGCCTGTTCCGCGAGGATCGCGATCACCCGTTTGTCGATTGTGTCAGTCATGGCGCCTGATGCCTGTGCGGGTCCGGTTCAGGGATGGACTTAGTCACTCGAGCCGGGTTTTGAAACGGCTTTCTGCAATGCCGCGACGGTGGCGGCCAGCCGCGGCAGGCGGCGCAGGGCCTTGTAGGTCTCGACATGGGTTTCCATCTTGACCGCCGGATAGCCCAAGACGGCCCGACCCGCCGGCACGTTCGACAGGATCTTGGTGCCGCCGCCCGCGACCACGTCCGAGCCGATGGTGACGTTGTCCACGACACCGACCTGGCCGCCGAACACCACCCGGTCCCCGATCGTGGTGGAGCCCGCGACCCCGACCAGTGCCGCGAAAAGACAGTGTTCACCGGTCACCACGTTATGGGCCAGGTGCACAAGGTTGTCGATCTTGCAGCCATTGCCCACCACGGTGTCGCGGATGGTGCCCCGGTCGATGGCGGCGTTGGCCCCGATCTCGACGTCATCGCCGATGCGCACCGAGCCGAGCGAATGGATACGGGTCCAGCTCTGGTTCGCGGCCTCGACCTGGCCCAGGCTTTCGCGGACCTGCTCGACGGTGGATTTCTCGGGCGTCACGAAGGACATCCCGTCATTGCCGATGGAGGCGCCGGGTTGCAGGATCACGCGGTCGCCGATGCGCACCCGCGCGCCGATGCGCACCCCTTGCAGGATCAGCGCGTCATCGCCGATCACCGCGCCTTCGGCAATGCTCACATGGCTGGCGATCCGGGCCCTGGCCCCGATCCGCGCGCCGCGTCCGATCACCACGAACGGGCCGATGGCGGCCCCGATGCCGATTTCGGCGGAGGGGTCGATGATGGTGGAGGGATGGATCCCCGGCGCGATCTCGGGCCCCGGATCCAGCGCCGCGGTCAGCCCCGCCATGGCATAGCGCGCGCGGCCCACGAAGATCGCCGCCTCAAGCCCCGCGCCCTGCCAGTCGGTGCCGGGCGACAGCACCGCGGCCCGTGCGCGGCCCCTGGCCAGCCCCTCGACATATTGCGGAGCCATGGCCAGCGCCAGGTCGCGCGGACCTGCCGAGGCGGGTTCCGCCAGCCCGTCAATCTCAATGTCCAGCGCGCCCTCCGCCGAGGCCCCGAGAGCCTCGGCAATCTGCCGGATCGTATGTGCCATGTCTCTGCCCTCCAGCGACCGCCGCTTTCGGGCAGAGCTTTAGCTTGAGACCGAGCGGAGTTCCACCCCGGCCTCTTCCATCGCGCGCCACAGACGCGCGTCGCGGTCATAGACGTCGCGGCGGAAATGCAGCGCGCCATCTTGGTCCACAAAGCTGGTCCAGTAGACGATATGCACCGGAATCTGCGTGGCCAGATCGACCTGCGTTTCCTGGCCGGTGCTCAGGATGCCGTCGAAATAGCTCTGCGGCGACGCCTCCTGACGCGCCAGCAGGTGATAGGCCAGTTCCAGCGGGCGCTGCACGCGCACGCAGCCATGGCTGAAGGCGCGGCTTTCGCGCTCGAACAGGCTGCGCGTCGGTGTGTCGTGCAGATAGATGTTGTGCCGGTTCGGGAACATGAACTTGACCCGGCCAAGCGCGTTGTTCGGCCCCGGCGGCTGGCGCAGGTCGAAGGGGAAGTTGCGCCGAGTATATTGCGTGAAGTCGATGCCCGCGCGGCTGACCGGACGACCGCCGCGCATCAGCTCCATTTGCGCCGCGCCGCCGGGATTGGCCTGCATCTGCGGCAGGTATTCATTCACCGTGATCGAGCGCGGAACATACCAGCTCGGGTTGATGACCATGTGCTCCATGACGTCCGAGAACTCTGGCGTGGCACGATCCTCGGGGCTGGCACCGACGACGACGCGGGTGGAAAAGCTCACCTCTTCATCGTCGATCACAAAGGCGTGGAAATCGGGGATATTGACCAGGATATGCCGGTCGCCCCGGTTCGGGTCTTCCCAGTTCAGCCAGCGCTGACGCTCCATGCCCAGGATGATCTCGCGCAGGCGCTGTTCGGGCGCCACGTTGATTTCCTCGAGCGTGCCGGTCCCAGCGACGCCATCGGCCTCCAGCCCGTGGCGCACCTGGAAAAGCTGGACCGCCGCCTGCAGTTCCGCGTCATAGACGGCGGTGGCCGAGCGATCCATGTAGCCCATCGCGATCAGGCGGTCGCGCAGGGCAACCACGGCAGGACCGCGCGCGCCAAGCTCCAGCCGGCCGCCGCGCACCGGTTCGCCCCACCCGCCATTGCCGATCACGCGCTCCATTTCCATCATGCGGCGTTGCAGGTTGACATATTCGGGATGCGCGGGCGGCAATGCGCGCATGAAATCATGCGGATCGCCCTGCATCAGACCGCTCAGCAGATCGGTGGGGTCGCGACGCGGAAGCTCGCGCGCGATAACGGGGATGATATCGCCGGGCTCCAGCATCCCCGTCTGCACGTCGCGGGCATAGGCCAGGAACATGGTCGAGGCCAGGATCTCGGCCTGGCCCCGCGCGTAGGCGTTGTCGGCATCCATGAAGGCCGCGCGCAGCGTGTCGGGGTCATAGCGCGACACCGGCAGCCCGTGATCGGCGGCCCCCTCCAGCGCGGTCAGGAGCGCGTTGCGCCGGTCGGCATCCTCGGTCCCGGTCCAGATCGGCTCGAACGCGCGCCCGCGATAGAACTCGGCCAACCCGTCCTCGGCGGCAACGCCTTCCGCAATGGCCTGGCGGAAGGCCGTGACCAGTGCCGAGGCCGGGGCCGGAATCAGAAGGGTCAGCGTGAGGGCGAGGGTCAGCAGCGAAAGCGGCAGTCGGCGGAGGCTGAAAAAGGTCATGGATCACCTGTGCGCATAAAGAGGTCCGTCATTCATAGGCATGAACCCTGCCAGACGCCCCCCCCGCCTGTCTATTCACGTTTTTGAAACGCAGGCGCGCTAAACTGCCGAAATCATGGCAGGAAAACCGCCCTCATCGCGCGCCGGGAAATCGGCCAAGCCCATCGGATCATGGTCCTTTTTGGCAAGATTCTGCCGACCAGGCCCGGTTCGGCAGAAAGTGCCGCCCTGAGACTATCAAAAATCTCCCGAATGTGTCAGTAAACCCACACTTGGGGATGGACACAAATAAAACCGAATTCAACGGTAATTTGTGGTTTTGAAACGGGTACGAAGGACGGGGCTTTAATAGACATGACGAAACCGACGATGACGCGGCGGGCACTTCTTGGTGCCTTTGCAGCGACGACCGTGGCGGCTGCGCCGTTTACGGCCAACGCATTCGGCATCCTGCGGGGCGCAGGCGATATCCGCCGATTGAAGATGCATTCCGGGCGCACCGGCGAGACTGTGGACATGGTCTACTGGATCGAGGGCGACTACATCCGCCCGGCAATTCAGGAGATCAACTACTTCATGCGCGACTGGCGCACGGATCAGGTGCATGACATCGACCCGCGCACGCTGGACATCATGAGCGCGTCGCACAAACTGCTGGAGACGAACGAACCCTACATGCTGTTGTCGGGCTACCGCTCGCCCGAGACCAACGCGATGCTGCGGGCCCGGTCTTCGGGCGTGGCACGCCGGTCGCTGCACATGCAGGGCCAGGCGGCGGATCTGCGTGTCGCCGGACGCTCGGTCAGCCAGGTCGCCCGCGCGGCGCAAACCTGGTCGGCAGGGGGCGTCGGGCGCTATTCCGGATCGAACTTCACCCATATGGATTGCGGCCCGGTCCGCACCTGGGGCGGCTAAGCTGCACGGGTGATCCTGTTGCGGGGGCGGCTGAACCCGTCTGCCCCCGACCGGCACCCGAACCGCGAGATACGAAACCGGCCCATGACGGCCGGTTTTTTCATGTGCGGGTCACAGCGCGCGGACGGGGCAATCATCCATCAACGCCTCGGCATCCGAGCGGCGGCACAGCGCGGTCGCCTCGGTCATCACCGCGGCACTTGCCGCGGCCACGCCGTGTTGCAGGGCGATCTCGGGCGCGTCACCCCGCGCCAGGGCGACCGCGAACCCGGCCACGAAACTGTCGCCCGCCCCGGTTCTTGAGCGCACCGGCACCCGGGCCGCGGTGCAGAACCAGCGCCCCGCACCCGTGACCAGCACCGACCCCTCGGCCCCGCGCGCCAGCACCACCATGCGCGCCACGCGCCGCGCAACCAGATCGGCGGCAAGGTCCGCGCTGGCGGCGCTGTCGGGAAGGTCGCGTCCGGCAAGCTCCTCGGCCTCGGCATGATCGAGCCGCAGCAGCTCCAGCCCCTGGATGCGCCCTTGCGCGATGGCGGCCAGCGCCGGGCCGGAACTGTCGAGGATCACGCCCGCCCCCTGCGCCTCCGCGATCGCCACCAGCCAGGCGGCGAAATCGTCGGGAAACCCCTCCGGCTGGCTGCCAGACAGGATCGCCAGCCCACCGGACGGCAGGGAAGCCGCGATCTCATCCTGCGCGCGGGCCAGGTCATCTTGCCGCCACTCCGGGCCGGGAAAGACAAACCGGTATTGCGCGCCGCTGCTGCGGTCGGTGACGGAGAGATTCTGGCGCGTGTCACCGGGGGCCGCGACGCAGCGCGCCGTCACCCCCTCACGGTCCAGCAACCCCCGCAAGGTCTCGCCCGCCGCACCGCCCACGGCCACCAGCGCCACGCTGGTCCCGCCAAGCTCGGCCAGGGCGCGGCTGATATTGATGCCGCCGCCGCCGGGATCCATCCGGGGGGCGTCACAGCGCAGTTTGGGCCCCGGTTCCACCTCGGCTGCGGAACTGTCCAGGTCCACCGCCGGGTTCAGCGTTATCGTCAGGATCTCGCGCATGTCAGCCCCCTTTTCACGCCACAATCTAGGGCAGACGCAGGCCCCCATCCAGCCGGATCGTCTCGCCGTTCAGATAGGCCATCTCGATGATGAAACGGACCGTGCGGGCGAACTCCTGCGGATCGCCGAGGCGGCGGGGAAAGACCACGTCGGCGGCCAGACTGTCCATCATCTCCTGCCCCAGGCTTTCCAGCATCGGGGTCAGGAACAGACCCGGCGCGATGGCCATGCAGCGAATGCCAAGCGAGGCGAGGTCGCGCGCCACCGGCAGGGACAGCCCCGCCACCCCGGCCTTGGAGGACGCATAGGCCGCCTGCCCCTTCTGCCCGTCATAGGCCGCAATGGAGGCCGTGTTGACGATGACGCCGCGTTCGCCATCGGCATTGGGATCGTTCCTGGCCATCTCGGCCGCGGCCAGCCGCGCGACATTGAAGGCGCCGACCAGGTTGATGTCGATGGTGCGCTGGAAGTCGGCCAATGGGAACGGCCCCCTGGAGCCGACCGTCTTGGCCCCGGTCACGATCCCCGCGCAATTGACGACGCCGGTGATGCCGCCCATCCGGGCCGAGGCCAGCGCAACGCCCTCCGCAACACTCTCCTCCGAGGTCACATCGACTTTTACGAACCCGCCCCCGATCTCGTCGGCCACCGCCTGCCCCTTGTCGGCATCGCGGTCGAACAGGGCAACCTGCGCCCCCGCCCCCGCCAGGTAGCGCGCCGTCGCCTCGCCGAGGCCGCTGGCCCCGCCGGTCACGATCAGTCTTGCCGTTGAAATATCCATCACGCCATCCCCCTTGAATTGAACATGTGTTCAGTTATCAGGCGCGGGCGATCCGGTCAAATCCTCAGCGGTAATGCAGCGAGACGCCGTCGCGGAAGACATGCACCTTTTCCGGCGGGGCCGACATGCGCAGGGTCTTGTGGCGGTCGTCGGAATGCACGCCGGGGCGCTTGCCGATCACCGGATCCTGGCCGGTCGCGGCCTCGAAATACAGAAGCGTCACTTCGCCCAGGGCTTCCGTGATGGCGACCTTGCCCTCATAGGCGAAATCGGCGCTGTCGGTGACGACCATATCCTCGGGCCGGATGCCGACACGCACCCGCGCGCCCTGATCATCAGCGTTCGAGGGGTAATCAGACACGATCGTGCCGCCGCCCTGATCCGTCTGCACCCGCGTCTGCGCGCCGGTTTCGACGATCTCGCCCGCCAGCAGGTTCATCTGCGGGCTGCCGATGAATTGCGCCACGAACTCGCTGTTGGGCCGCTCGTAAAGCTCCAGCGGCGTGCCGACCTGGGCGATGCCCTTGTTGGCCAGCACCACGATGCGGCTGGCCAGTGTCATCGCCTCGACCTGGTCATGGGTGACGTAAATCATGGTCGAGTCGGGCATCTGCTCCTTCAGCTGCGCGATCTCGATCCGGGTCGCCACGCGCAGGGCCGCGTCGAGATTCGAGAGCGGCTCATCGAAGAGATAGACCTTGGGGTCGCGCACGATGGCCCGGCCAATGGCCACCCGCTGACGCTGCCCGCCCGACAGCGCCTTGGGCAGGCGGTCAAGGTATTCCTTCAATTGCAGCTTTTCCGCCGCGCCATTGACTGCCTCGTCGATCTCGGCCTTGGACTTGCCCGCGATGTTAAGCGCGAAGGCCATGTTGTCGCGCACCGTCATATGCGGATAAAGCGCGTAGGTCTGAAACACCATCGCAATGCCGCGCTGCGAGGGGGGCACGTCGTTCATCACCTGCCCGTCGATGGTGAAAGTCCCGCCCGAGATCTTCTCCAGCCCCGCCACCATGCGCAGAAGCGTGGACTTGCCGCAGCCCGAGGGCCCGACAAAGACGATCAGTTCGCCCGTCTCGATGTCGAGATTGATGTCGTTCAGGACATTCACATCGCCATAGGATTTGGCGACACCTTTCAGGATCAGATCGGCCATATTTCAGGTCTCCTCATGGGCGAACAGGGCCTGCCAGGGCCCGATATGCTGTGCGTCGGGGGTTGCGAAGGGGGCATCCTCGCACAGGGTCCAGTTGCCATCCGGCAGGGCGATGTCCTGGCCCGCATCGCTCAGGTTGAAGGCGCAGAGCAGGCGCTGGCCGTCATGGGACCGGGTGAAGATCACGACGCCCTCCTCGGCGCGGATCAGGGTGAAATCCCCCTTGGCCAGCGCCGGGTAACGTCCGCGAAACGCGATCATGGCGCGGTAAAAGTCCAGCATCGCGTCGGGCTGCGCGTTCTGCACCGAGACGGCGCGCGCCACATGTTCCATCGCGATGGGCAGCCACGGCTTGCCATCCGAGAACCCGGCATTGCGGTTATCGGCCACCCAGGGCATCGGCGTGCGGCAGCCGTCGCGGCCCTTGAACTTGGGCCAGAACCTTATGCCGTAGGGATCTTGCAGATCCTCATAGGCGACATAGGCCTCGCTCAGCCCCAGTTCCTCGCCCTGGTAGAGGCAGACCGAGCCGCGCAGGCTGAGCAGCAGCGCGGCGTAGGTCCGGTAGGCCGCATCGGACAGTTGCCAGCGCGTCGCGTGGCGGATCACGTCATGGTTGGAGAAGGCCCAACAGGCCCATCCGTCGCCGACGCCGGCCTCGAACTCCCTCAACACCCCGCCGACGCGGTCCGCCGTGGGGGAGACGCCGGACAGGAAATCGAAGCTGTAGCACATCTGCACCTTGTCATTGCCCGAGGTATAGGCGGCCTGGATTTCCTGGCCCCGCTGCGCATCGCCGACCTCGCCCACGGCGACGGCGGAGAACTCGTCCAGCACCGCGCGGAAGCGCTTGAGGAAGGCCAGGTTTTCGGGCTGGTTCTTGTCGTAGAGGTGATCTTGCCAGTTATAGGGGTTCACTTCAGGCGCGATAGTGGCGTTGCGCTGATCGGGGTCCAGCGCCGGGTTGTCGCGCAACTCCTTGTCGTGGAAGTAGAAATTGATCGTGTCGAGGCGGAAGCCATCGACGCCCCGCTCCAGCCAGAACCGCGCCACATCCAGCAGCGCATCCTGCACATCCGGGTTATGCAGGTTCAGGTCGGGCTGCGAGGTCAGGAAGTTGTGCAGGTAATACTGCATCCGCTCGCCATCCCATTCCCAGGCCGAGCCGCCGAAGATCGACAGCCAGTTGTTGGGCGGCGTGCCGTCGGGTTTGGCATCGGCCCAGACATACCAATCGGCGCGGGCATTCTCGCGGCTCTGGCGGCTTTCCTGGAACCAGGCATGCTGGTCCGACGAATGGCTCAGGACGAGGTCTATCAGCACCTTGATACCAAGCTCATGCGCCCGCGCGATCAGCGCGTCGAAATCGCCAAGCGACCCGAACATCGGATCGACATCACGGTAATCGGAGACGTCATAGCCGAAATCCAGCATCGGCGAGCGGAAGAAGGGCGAGATCCAGATCGCATCGACACCGAGGCTGGCGACATGGTCCAGCCGGTGGATGATGCCGCTGAGGTCGCCGATCCCGTCGCCATTGCTGTCCTGGAAGCTGCGGGGGTAGATCTGGTAGATCACCGCCCCGCGCCACCAGTCCTGATCGGGGGCGTGGACATCCTTGCGGGACATATCCTGCATGAGGTTCATTACGTAACTGCCTTGTTTACTTGACCGAGCCGGCCAGGAGGCCGCGCACGAGGTAGCGTTGCATTGTGAAGAAGACCAAGAGCGGCACCGCGATCGAGACGAAGGCCGCCGTGGCCAGGATCCCCCAATCGCCGCCGCGGCTGCCCAGGAGGTCGTCGGCGATGGTGACGGTCATCACGCGGCTGGCCTCATCGGACGGCAGGAACACCTTGGCGACCAGCAGGTCGTTCCAGGTCCACAGGAACTGGAAGATGGCGAAGCTGGCAAGTGCCGGGAAGGACAGCGGCAGGATGATCTTGAGGAATATCTGGAAATCCGTGGCTCCATCGACCTTGGCGCTTTCGATGATGTCGCGTGGCAGGCCGACCATGTAGTTTCTGAGCAGATAGACCGCCAGCGGCAGGCCGAACCCGGTATGGGCCAGCCAGATGCCGACGAAACTCTGCCCGATGCCGATCTGGTTGTGCAGGTTCAAAAGCGGCACAAGCGCCAGTTGCAGGGGCACGACCAGCAGGCCGACGACACAGGCGATCAGCAGCCCGCGACCGGGGAAATCCATCCAGGCCAGCGCATAGGCCGCGAAGGCCGCGATCAGGATCGGGATGATGGTGGCCGGGATCGTCACCGTCAGCGTGTTGATGAAGGCCCGGTCCATCCCGTCCGAGGTCAGGATGGTGCGGTAATTGTCCAAGGTGAAATTGGGCGGCGTCTCGGCCGCGAAATAGACGCGCGGACCGCTGCCCGGATCCTCCTCGGAGGTATAGACATAGCTGCCATCGGCGTTGACCGTCAGCATCCCGCCATCGCGGGTTTCGACCTCTTCGCCCGGCGCATAGGCCGCCGGTTCGCGGCCAAGGATGCCGAAACCGGTGATCTGCGCCTCACCGCTGGTGAACTCCGCGGCCACTTCCGCGCTCTCGAAGATGTTGCCCTCGACGATCCAGAGGTCGCCCTCCTGGCGGGGGTCGGCATCGCCGCGCGTGCGGTAGGTCAGCTCGACCGAGAACGGCGCCACCCACCAGCCCGAGGCGGTGATCTGGTCGCGGTCGCGGAAGGACGAGACGAACAGCCCCACGGTCGGGATCAGCCAGGCGATGACCAGGATCAGGACCGAGATATTGACCGCCCATTTCAGCGCGTTGTTCTGTCCGGCGATATTGTCCATCAGCGCATCTCCTTCTGGGCCTGGCGGATGTTCCAGATCATCACCGGCAGGACGACGATCATGATCACCACGGCCACGGCGGTCGCCCGCCCGTCATCGCGGAACATGAAGCTCATCATGTAGCTTGGCAGGATCTCGGTGCCGAAATTGCCGCCCGTCATGGTGTAGACGATGTCGAAGACCTTGAGCACGAGGATGGTGATCGTGGTCCAGACCACGACGATGGTGCCCATGATCTGCGGCACCTTGATGCGGAAGAAGACGCGGAACGGCCCCGCCCCGTCGATGATCGCGGCCTCGATCGTGTCCTCGGGCACGCCGCGCAGGGCGGCAGAGAGGATCACCATGGCAAAGCCGGTCTGGATCCAGACCAGGATCACCATGAGGAAGAAGTTGTTCCAGAACGGCAGTTGCAGCGGATCGAGCGGATCGAGCCCCATGCCGTCGCGGATCGCGTTGATGATGCCGATATCGGGATCGCCCGCATAGACGAATTTCCAGATCAGCGAGGCGCCGACGAAAGAGATCGCCATCGGCATGAAGATCAGCGATTTGGCGATGTTGCCCCAGGACAGGCGGTCGGTCAGTTGCGCCACCACGAGGCCGAAGAAGGTGGCGGCGGCGGGCACGACCAGGGCCCAGAGCGCGTTGTTGATCAGCGCGGTCTGGAACTCGGGGTCGCCCGCAAGCGAAGTGTAGTTGCCAAGGCCGATGAACTCGTTGCCGGCCCGGTTATACATCGACCGGATCAGGCTGCCGATGACCGGGTAGACCAGGTAGATCGACAGCGCCAGGATGGCGGGCAGCAGGAACAGCCAGGGCCGGATCGCGTTGGCCCGGTTGATGTTGCGCCCGATATTGGGGCCCTTGGCGGGATAGATGACCTTATCGAGCAGCAGGTTCGCGGCATAGAAATAGCCGACACACCCGAACACACCGACGAAGATCGTGATTGCACCTTGCACCAGCGGTGACATGACCGTGCCCCTCCCCCCTTGAGTTGGCCGTATGGTCCCGGCCCGCGCGCATGGCGGGCCGGGATCTCGGTGTCTACTGGATCGAGTCCCAGCGGTCCTGGATTGACGCCGCCACATCCGCGGCATCCGCGCCGGTGACGTAATCGACCATGCCGGTCCAGAAGGCGCCCGCGCCGATCTCACCGGGCATCAGGTCCGAGGCGTCGAACCGGAAGGTGGTGGCGTTCAGAAGGATCTCGTTCATGGCGCGCTGTGCATCCGAGGCGAAGACCTCGGCGTTCGCGTCGCCATAGGGCGTCAGGAAGCCCGATTGCGCCATCCAGATCTCATGCGCGATGGGGGTTTGCAGGAATTCCATCCACACATTGGCCGCATCGGACGGGTCGGTGATCGCCCAGAGCGTGCCCGCGCCCAGGACCGGGCTGCCGAGGCCCGCCTCTTCCGAGGCCGGGAAGTAGAAGAAATCCGCATCCGCGTCTTCCGGGAAGAAGGTCGGGATGAAGCTGGCCTGACGGTGCATGTAGCATTCCGCCGGGAAGGTGAAGAGGCCCGCGGGGCTGTCGCGGAAATCGGTCGTGGCCACGGCCTGCGATCCGCCGCTCACGTAATCCTCGTTGCGGGCGAACTCGCCGAAGGCCTCGATCGCGCCGACGACACGCTCGTCGTCGAAGGGAATCTCGTTGGCGACCCATTGGTCATAGACCTCGGGCGGCTGCGTGCGCAGCATCATGTCCTCGACCCAGTCGGTCGCGGGCCAGCCGGTCGCGGCGCCCGATCCCAGGCCGATGCACCAGGGCGTTTCGCCATCGGCGACGATCTGGTCGGAGAGCGCGCGCAGCTCTTCCATGGTTTCGGGCACCTCATAGCCCATCTCGTCGAAGGCCTCGGGCGAATACCAGACCAGCGATTTCAGATCGACCTTGTAGAAAAAGCCGAACAGCTCCTCCTCGCCGTCCTCGTTGGCATAGGTGCCCAGATCGACCCAGGACTGCCCGGCGGCGTAGTTTTCGCGGATCCAGTCGGCGGTGCCCTCGGGCAAGGGCGTCAGCGCGCCGCGTCCGGCCATGTCCGAGGCCAGGCCCGGCTGCGGGAACACCGCGATATTGGGCGGGCTGTTGGCCTGGATCGAGATCACGATGTCCTGCTCGAAACTGTCCGAACCGGAATAGTTCACGGTGGCGCCGGTCGCCTCCTCGAAATAGGCGGCGACGCTGTTCATCAGGTCGGCATCGGCACCGGTCCAGGGGCCGGTGATGCTGAGCGTCTGACCGCTCAGGTCATTGTCCGCGGCGAAGGCCTCGAAACTGTCCCAGCTGAACGCGCCCTCGCCCGGCGCGAACATCAGGTGTCCTTCGGCATTGGCGGCCCCGGCTGCCAGCAGCGCGATCCCTGCCACGCCTGCGTATAGCGATGTCTTCATGATTCCCTCCCGGTTGTCGGCCCAATCGGGCCTGTCTTGTCTGGATGCACCCGGCATTTACAAAGATTACCAAAGCGCTTTGACTGGCTGCACAGTCTCGCAGAATCGCCTGCCTGTCAATTGGGCATGTTACCACGGACCAATAAAAACAGGCACTCCCTTCGCAGGCGCAGCATTCCAAACGCAACTCCCCCTTTGACAGGCACAAAGGTTCCGGTCTAGCTTCTGCAAATATTGAAAGCGCTTTGGTGCCCCTTTGGCGATGAACCTCAAACAACTGGCCGAGACGCTCGGACTGTCGCAAACGACGGTCAGCCGGGCCATGAACGGCTACCCGGAGGTCAGCGAGGCCACCCGCGCGCGCGTCCATGCCGCCGCCGCGCGGCACAATTACCGCCCCAACACCCGCGCCCGCAGCCTGGCCACGGGCCGTTCGATGATGATCGGGCATGTGATCCCGGTCTCGACCCGGCACGAGATGATGAACCCGATCTTCTCGGATTTCATCTCGGGCGCGGGCGAAGCCTATGCCAAGGCCGGGTTCGACATGATGCTGTCGATCGTGCCCGACGACATGGAGGACAGCGCCTATCGCGCGCTGGCCCGGCGGCAATCGGTCGATGGCATCGTCATTCACGGCCCCCGCGCCGACGATCCGCGCATCGCGTTGCTGAAAGAGATCGGCCTGCCCTTCGTGGTGCACGGCCGCGCCTCGGACGCGCCCGCCGATTTCTCCTGGGTCGATGTCAACAACCGCCGCGCCTTTGCCCGCGCGACCGAACTGCTCTGCGATCTCGGGCACCGGCGCATCGCGCTGATCAACGGGCTGGAGGACATGGATTTTGCCCGCCGCCGCCGCGAAGGCGTCGAGATGACGTTGCGCGCGCGCGGGCTGGAGGTGAACCCCGACTGGATGAGCAGCGACGAGATGACCGAGCATTACGGCCACGCCAGCGCGGCGCGGATGCTGGCCGGTGACCCTGCCCCCACGGCCTTCCTGGTCTCCTCCATGATCCCGGCCATCGGCGTGCGCCGCGCGGTCGAGGATGCGGGGCTGAAACTGGGCCGCGACATCAGCGTGATCACCCATGACGATGCGCTGAGCTACCTCGGCAATGGCGGCGATGTGCCGATCTTCACCGCCACCCGTTCCTCGGTGCGCGAGGCGGGGCGCATCGCCGGCACCCTGCTGCTAGAGATGATCGCAGATCCCGGCGGCCCGCCCCTGCAAACCTTGCTTGAGGCCGAATTGATGCTCGGCCAATCCACCGGCCCCGTGCCAAGACCGGAGTGACCCCATGACATGGACGCGTAACGATTTCCCCGAAGGCTTCCTCTTCGGGGCGGCGACATCCTCCTACCAGATCGAGGGGCATGGCATGGGCGGCGCGGGGCCGACCCATTGGGACAGTTTCGCCGCCACGCCGGGCAATGTCGTGCGGGCCGAGGATGGCGCGCGCGCCTGCGATCACTACACCCGCTGGCCCGAGGATCTGGACCTTCTGCGCGATCTCAATGTCGATATCTACCGCTTCTCGACCTCCTGGGCGCGGGTCTTGCCCGAGGGGACCGGCACGCCCAATCCGGAGGGGCTGGATTTCTACGACCGGCTGGTCGATGGCATGCTGGAACGCGGCTTGAAGCCCGCCGCGACGCTCTACCATTGGGAATTGCCGCAACCGCTGGCCGACAGGGGCGGCTGGCGCAACCGCGATATCGCGGGCTGGTTCGCCGAGTTCACCGAAACCATCATGGGGCGGATCGGCGACCGCCTCTGGTCCGCCGCCCCGATAAATGAGCCCTGGTGCGTCAGCTGGCTCAGCCATTTCGAGGGCCATCACGCGCCGGGGATGCGCGACATCCGCGCCACCGCCCGCGCCATGCATCACGTGTTGCTGGCGCATGGCCGCGCGATCGAGGTCATGCGCGGCCTCGGGCTGTCAAACCTGGGCGGTGTGTTCAACCTGGAATGGGCCGATCCGGCCGACCCGGACAACCCGGCCGATGTCGCAGCCGCCGCGCGCTATGACGCGATCTATAACCGCTTCTTCCTGGGCGGCGTCTTTCAGGGGCATTACCCGGCGGAGGTGCTGGAAGGGCTGGAGCCGCATCTGCCGCAAGGCTGGCAGGACGATTTCGCCACGATCACCCAACCGCTCGACTGGGTCGGCCTGAATTACTACACCCGCAAGCTGATTGCCGCCGCCCCCGGCCCCTGGCCTGGGCTGACAGAGGTGCAAGGCCCCCTGCCCAAGACCCAGATGGGGTGGGAGGTCTGCCCCGAGGCGCTCTACCGGTTCATCATGCGCGTGGCCAATACCCATGCGCCCGACCTGCCCATCTATGTCACCGAGAACGGCATGGCCAATGCCGACCGGTTGCAAGGGGGCGTGATCGACGACCCAGAGAGGCTGGCCTATCTCGATGCGCATCTGGCGCAATGCCGCCGCGCCATCGCCGACGGGGCCGACCTGCGCGGCTACATCATCTGGTCGCTTCTGGACAATTACGAATGGGCCCTGGGCTATGAAAAGCGCTTCGGCCTCGTTCATGTCGATTTCGAAAGCTTGAAGCGCACCCCGAAAGCGTCCTATCACGCGCTTGAGCGCGCTTTGCGCCGAAAGGGCGGATGATGAGTTCGACGCTATCCCTCGTGGCCGATATCGGCGGCACCAACACCCGCGTGGCGCTAGCCGAGGGGGCGAGCGTGCGCGTGGACAGCGTGCGCCGCTACAAGAACGCAGGGTTCGCGGGGCTCTCGCCGGTGCTGGAGGCCTATCTGGCCGAGCTGGCCCCCGGCAACCTGACCGGAGCCTGCGTCGCCGTGGCGGGCCCGGTGCGCGACGGGGTCGGCCAGATGACCAACCTCGACTGGCGCATCGACCGGACCGATCTGGGCCAGGTCACGGGTGCTGCGAACCTCGCGGTGCTGAACGACCTTCAGGCGCAGGGCCATGCTGTGGGGCAAGTGACCGAGGGCGATCTGATCCGCCTGTTGCCGCAGCCCCCGGCCTCGCCCCAGGCGGCCAAGCTGGTGGTGGGCCTCGGCACCGGGTTCAACGCGGCGCCGATCTATGACACCAGGGCTGGTCGCTTCGTGCCGCCGTCCGAATGCGGTCACATCACCCTGCCCCGCTCCTCCGATGCGCTGGCCGCCCTGGCCGCCGACCTGACCGACGGGCGCGGTTTCGCCGCCGTGGAGGAGGCGCTGTCGGGCCGCGGCATCGTGGCGGTTCACAAGCACCTGCACGGCGTGCGCCTCACCAGCACCGAGATCATGGACCGGCTGGAGGCAGGCGACGCAGCCGCCCGCGCCACCGCGCGGCTCTTCACCCAGGCGCTCGGCACCGTGATGGGGGATCTTGCGCTCATCCACCTGCCGTTCGGCGGCATCTACCTGGTCGGCGGCATGGCCCGCGCCATCGCGCCCTGGCTGCAAGAGCTGGATTTCGCCCCCGCCTTCCGCGCCAAGGGCCGCTTTGCCCGCTTCATGGACCAGTTCGGCATCGCGGTGGTGACCGACGATTACGCCGCCCTCTCGGGCTGCGCCGCGCATCTCGATCACCTGCCCGCCGGGTAGCCCAGATTTTTTCACCTCAAGGCGCGCGCCCCCTTGCACCCGGCAACGTCCTTGCGCTATTGCGCTTCGGCACGGAGAGGTGGCCGAGTGGTCGAAGGCGCACGCCTGGAAAGTGTGTAGGCGGGAAACCGTCTCCAGGGTTCGAATCCCTGTCTCTCCGCCATTATCCCCATTGCGAACCAGTGACACCGCCCTGACGGGCACGGATTTTTCCGTGTTATCAAAGTGGTTTGCGAGGTCTGACCGTACCTCATAGACGCGCCGCCTCGCCGAGTCTGGGCTCAGGATGCGCCTCTGTCTCAGTTTGGGCGAACCTCACCCTTTGCGGTTCGGTCCACTTTTGGCATTACTTTTCAATGGCCTGCCTGCGAACCCCGCCAAAACCCTAACGTGCGTTCCGAACGACATCGATGGCAACATAGCCAGAACACGCGGTAGGCGCATTGCTCGGGATGCCAGCGTAGGTTGGCGGATTTCTTGGGCAGGTTTGCATCCCATTCCCCCAACCGAAACCGCTGATGACAAATGATTTTCCCGCGTCTAGCCTGGCCGCATATCGAACGGGCCTTGGACAGATGCAGAGAATGACCTGATCATCGCGGATTACTTCGCGATGCTGGCCGACGACATTGCAGGCATCCGCTACAATCGGGCATCGGTGGGCGCCAGGTCCGCAGTTGATCTATCGGTCGGAGGGAACGAGCACGAAAACAGGATCCAGGTGAAGAGGGAAGACTGTTTGAAATAAGAATGTGGGTCTTGATGATTGATGATTACCAAATGAATGCGAGATAAAGTCTAGAAATGGCAACCTGTGACGTTTGTGGAGAAGCGATTGTTTTCAGGTATGTGGATGGACGCCCAACGCCCATCCACACCAATGGCGGCTGGTGTCGAGGTTATCGGGATTCTCGTTCTTCGTCGGACAGTTCGCCTTTTCGGTCTCTGCGCTCGTATGTTGTTCCAAACGCAACTTGCCCGGTTTGCGGGGAGACAGTCTTCTTCTATCAATCACCCACCGGCGGGCGGGTATTCTTCGATGATCTTGGCTGGCCGTGGCCAAAACACCCATGCACCGACAATAAACGTCCGGCTGGAAAGCCTGCGCACTCAAAGCGTACCGGCAACATCTTGGCGTTTCGAGCGCGGGACGGATCGCAGCTTTCGCTCTACGATCTTGACGACTTCGAGGACTTGGAAGGCCACTACAAGTTCATCTTTCGCCGACAGGATACCAACAAGCGACGGGCCGGTATTCTTAAGAAGGCGACGATGAGGAAAGGTGGGCTGAAGCTCGACGACTTCTTCGACGCGCCGTCCTTTGTCGTGGATCTCGACAAGAGCTCAGGCGCGGGACTGCGCGTCGACTTTATTTGTGTCAGGCTGAGTAAGATTGTGAAGATCAAGATGTCGAAGAATTCCGACAGCCTTTAGCTTTTGCGTTCTTAGCTAATCGAATGCCTGCCGTTTTCCGATCAAGGCTCTATTTTTAGGCGCCATTAGGCACCATCAATCAAACACGCGCTCCGGCTGCTCGACCCACGGCAGCTCCGCCACGCCACAGAGGTCAAAGATCGACAGCACCGTTGGTTCGCGTTGCAGGACCAACCGTTCGAGCACCGATGGTGAGAGCCATGCCAGCCTGATCACTCGGCTGACATAGCGGTCGGAGATGCCTTCCTCTCTGGCGAGATCGGCGATGGTGGTGACGTCGCCGCACTCGAGCCTGTGCCGCCAGTTCCACGCGCGCCCAATGGCGCGCAGCAGGCGGGCATCCTGGCCGCGCTCCATGGCGACTTCGATTTCCTTGGGCGGCAGGATGCGGGGGCGACCGCCGCGATTGCGCAGGGTGAGCGGGATGTGGACGCGCAGGGTTTCGGGCCCTGCCATCACGCCACCTCCGGCTTGGCCGGGGCCATCAGCGCGGCAATCGCGCCCAAGCCCTCGTGGCGCAGATCGACCGCCAACCCGGCGTCGCTTGCGGTGACCCGCGCCACCAGAAGCCGGACCACGCGCGCCTGCTCGGCCGGGATCAGCGCCTTCCACATGTCGTCGAACTGGGTGAGCGAGGCGCTGATGTCCGCTTCGCCGAGGTCTGGCCGATCCTTTCGCAGGGTACGAGACACCCGCGCGGCGACTTCCGGGGTGCGCAGCAGGCGGCGAATTTCGCCAACCACGGCATCCTCGACCATGCCACCGGGAAGCCGCTGCGGGCCTCGGATCTCGGCCTTGGGCCGTTTCTTGATCGCGTCCATCGAGACGTAATAGCGATAGCGCCGCGTCCCCTTCTTGGTGTGGTGCGGGGTCATCGCGACGCCCGTCTCGGTGAAGATCAACCCGCGCAGCAGCGCCGGTGAGGGTTCCTTGGCAACGGCAACCCGCTTGATGCGATTGTTCGCTATTACATGGTGGACGTCGTCCCACAGCGTCTCATCGATGATCGCGTCATGCTCGCCCGGGTAGGCATTGCCCTTGTGCACCGCGAGGCCGCGATAGATCTTGTTGTGCAGAGTCTTGAGGAGCGAGGTCTTGTCGTAGGGCCTGCCGGTCTTGGTCAGGATCGCGCGTGTGTCCAATTCGCGGATCACCTCCGCCGTGGAACTGGACCGGGCGTAGAGCGTGAAGATCGTCCGCACCGTCTCGGCCTCGACCGGGTCCACGATCAGCTTGCGGTCCTTCACGTTGTAGCCCAGTGGCACCGGCCCACCCATCCAGATGCCCTTCTTGCGCGACGCAGCGACTTTGTCGCGGATCCGCTCGCCGATGACCTCGCGTTCAAACTGGGCAAAGCTAAGCAGAATGTTCAGCGTCAGCCGCCCCATCGATGTGGTGGTGTTGAACGACTGCGTGACGGACACGAAGGTGACGCCGTGGCGGTCGAAGATTTCGACCAGCTTCGAGAAATCCATCAGCGCGCGGCTGAGGCGGTCGATCTTGTAGACCACGACGATGTCGATCAGCCCGTCCTCGATGTCGGCGATCAGGTCCTTCAGCGCGGGCCGCTCTAGCGTGCCGCCGGAAAAGCCGCCGTCATCGTATTTGTCGCGCAGGCAGACCCAGCCCTCGGCCTTCTGGCTGGCGATATAGGCCTCGCAGGCATCCCGCTGGGCGTCGAGGCTGTTGAACTCCATGTCGAGCCCTTCCTCGCTCGACTTGCGGGTGTAGATGGCGCAGCGCAGGCGACGGGGCGGTTGCGGCTGTGTTTGGCGCGTCATTTGCTGATCCTCGGGCGTGGGGTGAAGCCGAAGAACTTCCAGCCGTTCCAGTTCGCGCCGGTGATGGCCCGCGCTGCGCCGGAGAGCGATTTGAACCGGCGACCCTGCCATTCAAAGCCCTTCGCCAAGACGGTGACGGTGTGCTCGACGCCATTCCACTCGCGGACCAGCTTGGTGCCCGGGATCGGGCGTCGTGGGTCGGACACCATCTGACCGGGTTCACCAGAGGCCACCTCAACCGCCAGAGCGTCCAGTGTCCGCCGCGTGTCGCGTCCAATGCCGCCAAGGGCCAGTTCCTGGATGCGGTATCCCAGCCGTAGCTCAAGGTTCTGGCGGCTGGTGTTCGGTGCCGGCGCGTCAAAGATCGCCGCCCACTTCTCTCGCAGCTCCGGCACGGTCATGGCCTTCATCGCGACCAGGTCCGCCAGGACAGCGTGGTCCCGCGCAGGGCCAACGCCTGCTCTCTTTCCTACTGATTTCGTTTTGGTTTTCGTCATTCGTCCTCTCCAACTCGGGTTCGCAACTGGTGACGACGACGGCGAACAAGGGCGAGGATGTCCAGCGAACTGTCTGCTTCGTTTGTCGAATTCTCGTTTATTCTTGGTGGGTTGGAGCGATCCACGGCTGAAGCGAGAATCCTGGCGAGTTCCGCCAGCCGCTCATCAGTCGTGAGCGTGTCGGGCGGAGGCGCGAAATTGACGTCGGTATCGGTCATGGTGGGCGAACCTCAGGAGCTGTTTTGTCCTGTGGTGGCCCCACCGCGGAAGGTATTTCAAGTCAAAACAAGGGGTTGTCGTATAACTGCGAAATGTAGAGAACTTGATCGTGCGATTTCCTAAGTGCTTTCCCGGCCAAAGAAGCTTCGATAGTGTCCCGGGAAATGGTGTAACTTTGCTCTTCGGCCTTGGCTCGGCCGCAGTTACAGGGCGGCGATTGTC
>NZ_JABJVX010000040.1 GCF_013155465.1 Alterinioella nitratireducens
GACAATCGCCGCCCTGTAACTGCGGCCGAGCCAAGGCCGAAGAGCAAAGTTACACCATTTCCCGGGACACTATCCGCGCTGTCGGCAACGGTGAACAAATATCTGCGCGAAAATGGGCTGCTAGAGACGCCGGATCATAGTCTTTATGGGTTGCGGCACTCGTTTGAGGATCGGCTCTTGGCGGCCGGTGTCGATGAACGTATCCGGCGCGATCTGTTCGGCCATGCGTTGAAGCGTGAGCGGTATGGGGCAGGGGCGTCACTGGCGCAATTGGCTGACGTGGTTCATCCTGCGGCCCTGTGAGACTGGATCAGGGACCGGGCACGGTCCAGTGCACCGCGCTCGGCTTCTAGGTCTGCAATCTCACGTTCAAGACGTTGAAAGATCGGCAGGTAAACCCGGTCTATCAGGACTAGCTGCGCCAAGATGTGGCGGGCCTTCGTAAGGCGTTCAAGGTCAGTCGAGAGGGTCATAATGCGATCCAGGGAACAGGTCGCAATTACTTTTAGCACCGCCGCGACGGGATGCGTAAGAAAGTTCGCGAGCTGCGCCACGTCGATAGACGCTCCGGCGATGATACGAAAAAGTTCACTTAACCCGCCAGGATAATACTCGGCTTCATCCTGTTTCGGCGATGCGCACTCAACTTCGATCTCAAACCCGTATCCGTCCAGCACATGGCGGTCCACGACGATCTCTTGCTCATTGCGCTCGTCAAAATATGCCAGCAGGCACCAGCGCGGAATAGACGCGGTTGCGATTAGCGGTCCTCCACGCACCCGGCTGACACGGTGCGCGAAGGACTCCGCCACCGACTTGCTCAGGGTCCAGCTATAGCCCCCTTTCGCATCAAAGCTGTTGCAGCCGCGATAGACAGTAACCGTCTCGGGAAAGGCGTCAAAGATGCGACGGTCGACGGGGCGCATGATGAACCTGTGGCACCTGCGCAGCGTGCCGTCGCGCCGGTAGGCGTTGGCCCAGATTTCATCCCAGATAGATTCATCCGCGATGATGCAATTCGACATCGACCAGACCTCATTGACCAGCGGCCAGAGTCGGGATGGGCGTTCTACATGGTGGAACAGGTCCAAGAGCGCGGCGGCGCGCTCGTGATTGGCGAGGGTAAACAGATACTGTGACCAATTGTGCGCTCGCCAGTATTGATCCGCCAGTGGTTGCAATTCATCACACGTGCGGAAGGGACGGAATGTGTCGGTCATGCTGCTTCTCGTTGATGGTGGGTTAGCTATAGCGCCGCTTCGGCTGGATGCGTCCGAAAGTTCGCACAGCCTGCCGAGGTCACGCTCAGTTCGGGTTTTGGCAAAATCTGATTTATGGGGGGAGCAGAGCTTCTCCAAACGACCAATGCGGTCCGTGATTGATCTCCTGCACTTCCCGACCGATAACGATATGGAGAGGTGGCGCGGCAAATCTGAACAGTTGAGTTAGGTGGATTTTCCGCTCCTGATCCGGCAGCGTTGCCGAGACGAAGGAGCGAAGATGACCAAACGACCCAGACGGAACCACAGCCCTGCATTCAAGGCGAAGGTCGCATTGGCGGCATTGAAGGGCGACAGGACGATGAGCGAACTGGCGGCGCAGTTCGATCTGCATCCGAACCAGATCAAGCAATGGAAGGATCAGCTTCTGGACGGGGTGTCCGGCGTGTTTGATGACAGACCGAAGGCTTCGAAGGCACCCGATATAGATGTCAAAACCCTGCACGCGAAGATTGGCCAGCTGACGCTGGAAAATGATTTTTTGGAAGGCGCGCTCGACAAGGCCGGTCTGTTGTCGAGCGCAAGGAAATGACGGACCCGGATCACAAGTTGAGCCTGACCAGGCAGGCCACGCTTCTCGGAATCAGCCGGGGCAGTCTCTACTATGAGCCGCGCCCAACCAGCGACGCAGACCTCAAACTGATGCGCCGGATCGACGAGTTGCACATGGAATTCCCGTTCGCGGGCAGCCGGATGATGAAAGGCTTGCTCCGGCAGGAAGGCTTCACGCTCGGTCGGCTACATGTGGCGACGCTGATGAAGACCATGGGCATCGAAGCCTTGTATCGCAGGCCGAACACGTCGAAACCGGCACCGGGGCACAAGATCTATCCCTATCTGCTGCGCAAGCTGGCGGTGAACCGTCCCAATCAGGTCTGGGCGATGGACATTACCTACATCCCGATGGCCCGAGGCTTCGTTTATCTGGTTGCCGTCCTGGACTGGTTCAGCCGCAAGGTTCTGGCATGGCGTCTGTCGGTCACGCTGGAAACCGCACCATGTCTTGAGGCAATGAACGAGGCGATCCGCCGGTTCGGCAAGCCAGAGATCATGAACTCGGACCAAGGATCGCAGTTCACGTCCATTGACTTCATCAAGGCGCTGAAGGACGCCGAGATCCAAATCAGCATGGATGGAAAAGGCGCGTGGCGGGACAACGTGTTCGTCGAGCGGCTCTGGCGCAGCATCAAATACGAGGAGGTCTACCTCCGCGCCTATGACAGCGTCTCGGCCGCCCGCGACAGCCTCGGCCGATACCTGACATTCTACAACACGAGGAGACCGCATTCATCGCTGGACGGGAAGACACCCGATCAGGCATATCACATCACGCCGCGACAAATCCCGGTCGCGGCATAACCGAGCGGAGAATCCACTTAGAAAACAGCTGAAGCTGTTCAAACAAACCGAACCACCTCTATGGCGCGACAAAGCCGACTGGCGAACCAACGCCGGAAAGGGACAGCCAATGACAATTGAGAGAACGCTCTTCGCGGCGGCCGACAAGATGCGCGGGTCCATGGACCCGGGCGAATACAAGCACGTAGCCTTGGGTCTGCTCTTCCTGCGCTACATCGGCACCGCCTTTCAGAGAAAATATGACGAACTGCTGCCCGAGGGCGAGGACGTGGCCGAGGACGTGGACGAATACCTCGCCGAGGGCATCTTCTGGGTGCCCGAGGCCGCGCGCTGGAGCACGCTGGCCGCTAACGCCAAGGACAAGGGCATCGGGGTCAAGGTCGACAACGCCATGCGCGCGATCGAGGCCGACAACGAGCAGCTCAAGGGCGCGCTCCCCAAGGTCTTCGGGCGAGAGGCGCTGGACCCGGCCATCGTCACCGGCCTTATCGACCTTTTCTCGAACATCGAATTCGACGGCACGCCCCGCGATTTCGACCTGATCGGCCGCATCTACGAGTATTTCATCTCCGAGTTCGCCAGCAGCGAGGGCAAGCGCGGCGGCGACTTCCACACGCCGAAGCCGGTCGTCGAACTCATCGTCCAGATGATCGAACCCGCGCGCGGCCGCCTGTATGAGCCCTGCCATGGGTCGGGCTCCTTCATGGTCCAGTCCGAGAATTTCCTCGAGGCGCACAAGTATCGCCGCGCCGATCTGGCCATCTACGGGCAGGAGCGGAACCACACGACATACGGCCTCGCGCGGATGAACCTCGCCATCCGCGGGATCGTTGCGAACCTGCAGTGGAACGCCGAGGGCACGCTTCTCCGCGATGCCTTCCCGGACGAGAAGTTCGACTACGTGATGGCCAATCCGCCCTTCAACATCTCGGACTGGTCCGGTGACATCCTGGCCGAGGATAGGCGCTGGAAATTCGGCACGCCTCCGGTCGGCAACGCCAACTTCGCCTGGATGCAGCACATCTACGACAAGCTGGGCAGCACCGGCATCGCGGGCGTCGTCATGGCCAACGGCTCCATGTCGTCCATGTCCTCGGGTGAGGGCGACATCCGCCGCGCCATGGTCGAGGCCGAGGCGGTGGACGCCATGATCGCGCTGCCGGGGCAGCTCTTTTACGGCACCCAGATCCCGGCCTGCATCTGGATCCTGGCGAAGGACAAGTCGAACGGCGTGGCCAAGGATGCCAAGCTGCGCGACCGGCGCGGCGAGGTGCTGTTCATCGACGCCCGCAAGATGGGCGCGCTGGTGCCGGGATCGCGCAAGCAGAAGGAGCTGTCGCGCGACGAGATCGCGCGCATCGCCGCCGCCTATCACGCCTGGCGTGGAGAGCCAGACGCGGGCGCCTATGCCGACGAGCCGGGCTTCTGCAAGGCGGCCTCCATGGAGGAGATCGCGAAGCACAACTTCGTCCTAACCCCGGGCCGCTATGTCGGTGCCGGCGCGGCCGAGGAGGATGGCGAGCCCTTCGAAGAGAAATTCGACCGGCTGACGGCGGAGCTTCGGGCGCAGTTCGCTGAAGGGCGGCGGCTTGAGCAGGAGATCCAGTTGCGACTGGATAGCCTTCTATGAAGGACTGGCGGATTGTGAGCCTCAATGATCTCGGTGAAGTAAACCGGGGTAAATCTCGCCACCGACCGAGGAATGATCCCTCGCTCTACGGCGGGCCATATCCATTCATCCAGACTGGGGATGTTAAGGCGTCGCAGGGTCTCGTGAAGTCATACTCCCAGACCTATTCAGAGAAGGGGCTGGCGCAGAGCCGACTCTGGCCGAAAGGCACAATGGCGATCACGATCGCGGCCAACATCGCGGAAACGGCGATTCTGGACTTTCCAGCTTGTTTTCCTGACAGTGTGGTCGGTTTCATTCCGGATGAGCGCAGGGCAAATGTCCGCTTTGTGGAATACTTGTTTCGCCATCTTCGTCGGCAGATTCAATCTGAGAACGTCGGCACTGGAAGCGTTCAAGATAACATCAACCTCCAGACGATTGGAGCGCTGGACTTGCTGGTTCCGCCCAAGAAAGAGCAAGATCGTATTGCCGCCACCCTCGGCGCCCTCGACGACAAGATCGAGTTGAATCGCCGGATGAGCGCGACGCTGGAGGAGATGGCGCGGGCGCTCTATCGTTCCTGGTTCGTGGATTTCGACCCCGTCCACGCCCGCGCCCTCGGCCAGCCACCCGCCCACATGGACCCCACCATCGCCGCCCTCTTCCCCGACAGCTTCGGCCCCGACGGCCTGCCGAGGGGATGGGAGCGAGAGCCGCTTGCAGATCATGTCAGGGCGACACGCGGGCTCAGCTACAAGGGCAAGCATCTCTGCGGTTCTGGTGACGGCGTGCCGCTGCATAATCTCAACTCCATCTTCGAAGGCGGCGGATACAAGGACGAGGGGGCGAAGTATTACGATGGCGACTTCAAGCCGCGACATGAGATTCGCCCAGGCGACTTGATCGTAGCGAACACCGAGCAGAGCTTCGGGCTGGAACTGATCGGCCACGCGGCCCTCGTGCCATTCTGGACCTGTCACGGTTTGATGCCGCTCCTTTGATAGCATTTACTGCAACAAAGGAGACTGACTATGGGACTGAAA
>NZ_JABJVX010000041.1 GCF_013155465.1 Alterinioella nitratireducens
CGGCAGACGCGGCGAATATCATCGCCCTCGGCGGGTTCGGTCAGCGCCCACCAGACGTGCGCTTTCCGCTGGCCTTCCGGCGTCACACCGCCGCTTTCCACCACCATGGTCGGCGACCCAAGGTGACGTTCCAGATGGGCGCGCTTGGCGGCGATGTCGCCGGTGTCGAGATCAACCACGACGGTCTGCATCTGCAGGATCTCGGCGGCTTTGGCCTGCCCAGGCGCGGCCACGGTGCCGGGGATCACATAGACCGCTGCGCCCTCCCGCGACGCCCATGTGGCGAAGGTCGCCATCTTCTCCGGCGCGGCCTGATCCGCCTCCAGCCAGATGTTGTGCGGGCGGCCATCGATGCCCTGGCCTTTGTCGATGAAACTGCGGACCGGGATCAGCCCGTCGCAGTAGCCGAAGACGATCTGCATGAATTGCGCGATCTGCTCAGGATCGGGCTCGTCGCCGAACACGTCGATCTGCGGGGCCGCGTCGTTGAAATCGCGCCACGGGTTGAAATGGACGATGTTTTCCGTGGGCGTATCTGAAGTTGTGTCGTCGCGCATGGCTGTGTCCTGGTCGGGATCTGATGGATCGCAGGGCTCGTCGGTCATGCAGCCAGGCTCCAACACCGTTCGGCATGGGCACAGAAGCGGCACTCGAAGAAATCACGACTGGCGGCGATGCGGGGCAGCAACTCACCCGCGTCGGTGGCCTGCAGGATCCGCACCGCACGATCGGACATGCGCTGCGCCAGATCGGCATCGAAGGGGACGAGCTCGTGATGCAGCTCGGCCGTGTCCTTGTTGATCGCCGTGAACAGCGCCGGTGCCGCCGATATCCCCGGCACCGAAGGTTCCATGTAGGCCTGGTAGATCGCGATCTGCGCGGCGTAGACCGGCTTCGAGATAGCCACGCCGTCCTTGACGCAGGCGCGCCAGTTCTTCGCGTTCATGGTCTTGCATTCCCAGAGCGCGGGTGTGCGCAGACCAAGCGCTGCCGGGGCATCGGCGATGATCCCGTCGACATGGCCCCTGATGCGACCGCCCGCGACGGAGAAGCCGAACTGGCCGCCATCGCGTTTTTGCGTGACAAGATCGATCCCGGCGGCGCGCAGCCAGCGGATCGCCAGATCCTCTAGCTGGTGGCCGATTGCGAAGATCCGCAGCGTTTGGCCGCCGAAATCAGCCCCTTCATCCTTTGGCGCACCGGCGAAGTCGAACTGAAGCGCGCGTTCGCAGGCGTGGCCGAGGCGGGACGCGCCGAGATAGGTCCGGGGTGGCGTGCCCTCGCGCTCGGCGATGAGGGCTGCGTCGACCAGCGCGTTGATCCGCTCGGCCATGGATGGGCGTGGGTTGAAATCCAGCATCAGAACGGGATCTCGTTTGGAGCAGCGAGGCGCGACATCTCGGTGCCATATCCTTCCAGGACCTCCTCGATCAGCGCGGTGACCTCGGTCGCATCCAGATCACGCAGACGCTTGTCCCAGCCGATCTCGTCCATGGTTGTGCCGAGCCGCTTCATC
Organism: Alterinioella nitratireducens; assembly: GCF_013155465.1. Classification (GTDB taxonomy): domain Bacteria; phylum Pseudomonadota; class Alphaproteobacteria; order Rhodobacterales; family Rhodobacteraceae; genus Alterinioella; species Alterinioella nitratireducens. The sequence continues at coordinate 1,517 of NZ_JABJVX010000041.1, forward strand.
ACCAGCGCTATGGCGAGGCGTTCTTGGTCAGTGGTTCCCTGCATGGTCAGTCCTTTCCGGTGGCGTGCCGCGAAGAACGCCTGGCAGTGCATCGAGCAGAACCAGTGGTGTTCGCGGGGGCGGGGTTTGTTGGGGGTGAAGAAACCGAAGCCGCGCGCGGGGCGCAGGCAGACGGCACAAGGCTTGAGGCGCGGGTGCCAGAGGCGATCAACGCTCGGTCGATCCGAAGCCGCTGTGGGCGCGGATGGGATTTGCGCGACATGGCTCACGCGGCCCTCCCGAGGGACGGGGCGGCATGAGCGACCAGCTGGCGGATTTCGCGCTTGTTGAATTTGAAGGTCATCAGCGCCGAGGCGCGATAACGGGTGAGGCCATAGTCGCTGCGAAATTCCGTCGGCAGGTATTGCAGCTGCTTCTCGGTCGCGGCCTGTTTCAGCCACCCCTTGGTTTTGAAAGCGCTCTCATCGGTTTCATGGGTGTTGAGCCAGTCGTCGGCCTGCGCGAGACAGACCGTGCGTTCGCCCACACCAAGCAGCCGGGACGCGTGACCTTTGCCGCCGCCGACAGCGTGCCAGCGGCCCTCAAGGAAGAATATCCCGCCCCAGGCGTTGAACCCATTGGCCATCAGGGCCGCATCGTCACCGAAAAGGTCGACCCATGCGAAACTGGAGCGTTTCAAAAGGTCGATCTCGGACATGATGAAACTGTCGATCGGGGCGGAAATCTCTTGCGACAGGTCAGCGCCACAGAATGGGCATTCAGTGACGGCGAGCGGGATCTGTGCCTCGCATTCAGGGCAGGTCTTGCTCGGGGCTGGGCCGGGCACCGGTTCGCGGCCGTTCAGGTCTACGTCCTGTTCCAGCGTTCCGTGGGTCAGGCTAGACGTCCCGAAATCCAGCACGATGCAGTCTGTCTTGATGACGCCCGGGTATTCTTCCGGATCGACGGTGCGCAGACCACGGCCGATCATCTGGATCATGGTGGATTTGTAGGACGACGGCCTCAGCAGGACGACGCATGAGGTCGGCGGGTGGTCCCAACCTTCCGTGAGCACGGCAACGTTGACGATGACGCGGATCTCGCCCGACGCATAGGCGGCCAGGATCCTGCGCCGGGTCGCCCCGTCCAAGTCGCCATGGATGACAGCTGCCGGTATTTCCGCGTCGTTGAATGCCGCGGCGACATTCTCCGCATGGGCGACGGTGGAGCAGAAGACGACAGTGGGCCGGTCGCTGGCTTTCTCGCGCCAATGCCGGATCACCTCGTCGGTGACTGGGGCGCGGTTCATGATACCCGCCACCTCGTTCATGTCGAAATCCGACATTGTCTTGCGCACCGCGCGCAGTTCGTCCTGCACGCCGACGTCGATGATAAAGGTGCGGGGCCGCACCAGATGACCCGAGGCGATCAATTCCCCCAGCCGGACCTGGTCGCCTACGTTGTCAAAGATCTCGCGCAGACCTTTGCGGTCGCCCCGGTTCGGCGTGGCGGTGACACCGAAGATCCGGCAGTCGGGATTGGCGCTTCGCGCGTGGTCGATAATCCGGCGATAGCTGTCGGCGACTGCGTGGTGCGCTTCGTCAATCACCAGCAGATCAAGCGCGGGCATCTCTGCGAGATTGCCGGGACGCGTCAGCGTCGGCACCATGGCGAAGGTCGCCTGACCGGCCCAGTCCTTGCTCCCAGCATCGACGACCGAGGTCGTGATCTCCGTTGCAACCCGGCCGAACTTGGTTCGGTTTTGTGACGTGAGCTCGTCTCGATGGGCGAGGATACACGCCTTCGCGTCGCTGCCCTCGATGGAGCGCGCCACAACGGCGGAGAGCGCGATCGTCTTGCCGAAGCCGGTCGAAGCAATGCTGAGCGTGTTGCCATGATCGCAGAGCGCAGCGAGGCTGCGCTCCACGAAGAGGCTCTGGCGCGGACGAAGGCGCATGGCGCAACCCCTTACTGCGCCCATGCCGGGCGACCCGGCACAGGTGCGGCGGCAGGCTGCGGCGCAGGGGCGGTATTGGCGGCGGGTTGCTGAAGACCCAGCGACGGTGCCGCGCCCATCACGGCTGCGTAGTCACGATGATCGGGCGTGACCGCGCTGCGGATCTCGTTCTTGTCATCGCCGCTGGCGTCGGTGCCGATGTCGATGCGGGCGATGAACTCGATCCCGTCCAAGTCGGCAAAGCCGCTAATGCGTCGCGCCGCCTGCGCCTCGGGCGACATGTCCTTGTCGGAAATCCCGCGCGCCGAGTTCAGCATGCCGCGCACGAGGCTGCGGCCCATGTTCGCCCAGTCCGGTCCCTTGGGGCTGTAGAGCCCGATCAGGGTGAAGATCTTGCGGCGGGCGTACTGGCCCTCGGTCACAGTGAACTCGCCGTTGAGATACACCGCGCCGGTCGAGCCGCGCGTGGCATAGCCGCCGGTCCAGCCCTGCGCGGCATCGTCGAACCCGCCGGGGCGGATGGTCAGGCGCACCTTGGCCAGCGTGCCCTTGGGAATGAGGTTGGTGTTGCTCTGAGCGTCGTTGAAATCGTTCCAGGAACCCATGGGGAACCTCCTTCTATTTTCAGGATTGCGGTTGGGATTGGTCGGCGGCCGCCGGATCGACGGGCGGCGGGGCATAGGTCAGGCGATCCGTCGCCGGGGCTGCGGGCGTCCGGATCTTCGTCATCAGTCGGCCGAGATGGGGTTCTTCGACTTGTGCCAGGCGGCCGGAGCGGTCCTTGGCCGGAAAGCCCCAGGGATTGATGGTCTGGCAGACGAAGGCGCGATACGGATCGCCGCCATCGGCCTTCAGTTCCGCCATGGTGACTACCTCATCGACGATCCCTGGAAGTTCCAACCCGGTCTTTGAGCCGTCGATCTGCGGCTGGAAGACCTTGCGATTGAAGTCGTCGAGCTTCTCGTCGAGGATCCCGACGAACCATACATTCTTGGCCCGCGTGTGCTGCAGATGGGTCAGCCAGGCGATCATCTCGCGGCCGTGCAGACCGTAGGCACCGCGCACATCCGGCTTGCCGGTCTTCTCCGACAGCGCCTCGGGCTGGCCTTTGCACCAGCCGAAACAGAGCCGTCCTGCAACAGTGATCGAGTCCACGAAGATCGTGTCGTAGCGGTCGAGTGCTGTCGGATCGCCGAAGCGGTCGCAGACGGCGGCATAGTGCGCCGGGCTATAGGGCTGCTCATCGCGCAAAGCCGGGTTGGGCCCGCCGATGAACACCGCGAAATCCCGACATTCCGTCCAGGTTCTCGGCCGGATGCTGTCACCCGCCCAGCCCTCGATAGCCAGATCGCCCGCTTCGAGATCCATGAACAAGGTGCGGTCAGGATCGAGGGTCCAGAGGAGGGAAGTCTTCCCAATACCGGATTTCCCGAAGATGCAGCCCTTGATGCCGCGCGGCTCCGCCAACCGCTGGTCGGCGCTGATGATGGGGAGG
>NZ_JABJVX010000042.1 GCF_013155465.1 Alterinioella nitratireducens
GGTTCGTCTCGGCCGCGCCCGGTCCGCGCGCGGCGCATGACCGGGATCGCGACGCGCAGGCCGTGATCTATCGAACGCGGGGGGACGGGCCGTGGCTGGCTGTTTGCGACGATCTGACCAGCATGCCCTACGCCCTGACCTATTGCGCTGGTCGCCTCTTTGCCGGGCTCGGCGATGGCCGCATCCTCGCCAGTGACGATGACGGCGACCGCTGGCAGGAATTGGACCTTGCCGGCGATCGCCTTGACCGAGTGCAGGCGCTGGTCGCGGTCTGAAGCGCGTCAGATTTCCTCGCGCCGCTCGGATTCGAGGCTGACCTCGCTGATCGGGCGGACCATCGAGGCCTGCGGACCCATCGCGCCCTCGCCCTCGGCCACGGTCAGTTCCACCGGCGATCCAACCGCAAGCGCGCCGAACCCCTCGTTCAGAACCGCATTGGGCGCGAAGTATATCTCCTGCCCGTCGCTCATCCGCACGAACCCGTATTCATCGAACTTCCGCACCACCACGCCCTGCGGCGGCCCGGAGAGGATCTTGGTCTCGCCGCGCATCTTCTGCGAATGCGCCTCCAGTCGCCGTTCCATCGCGTCGAAGGCATCGCGGATGGCAATGTTGGGGTCGAAGTGATCCTTGCGGTCGCCCGGATCGCCGCTGATGACGATCTCGCGTTCGGGCACCCGCACCTCGATGCGCAGGTGAAACTCCTTGCCGTGATGCTGGCTGCGATGGGGCCGTTCGACGACGATGTGACAACTGTTGATCCGGTTGAAATAGCGGTGCAGCTTGTCCACACGCTCGCGGATACGGTCCTCCAGCGCCTCGGATTTCTCGACATTGTGCCAGGCGATTTCCAGCGGGCTGTCCATTGCGGCTCTCCTTCTTTCGTTGCGCGTTCTGTTCCAGGTGGTGCCCTGTCATTCCGTCGGCAACCCGGCGGCGCGCCAATCCTCCTTGCCGGCCTCGTAGTCCAGGACATTGGTGAACCCGAGCTCCTCCAGCCTGCGGCCCGCACGCGGCGAGGCATCGCACTCCTCGTCCTTGCAAGAGACGATGACCTGATCGTCCTTTCGAGCGGCGGCTTGCGCGCGCTCGTCGAAATTTTCCGCGCCCGCGGGGATGTTGATTGCTCCGGGCAGGTGGTAATCGGCATAGCTTTCCGGCCCCAGAACCTCGATCAGGGTCATGTCCTCGCGGCCGTCGATCTTCTCCTTAAGCGCATCGCGGTCGGTGGTCTGCATGGGGGATCTCCTTTCCATTGTCAGGGGGGATGGCTGCGCGCCTCACGTCTCCAACGCCAGTGAGACAGGGTCGCGCAGGAGGCCGACGATCTCGTTCACGAAGCGCGCCGCATTGGCCCCGTCGATGGCGCGGTGATCGAAGGACAGCGCCAGCGGCAGGATCATGCGCGGCTCGACAATGGGCGGGCCGTCGGCGTCGAGATCGCTGGTGACTACCGCCTCGATCCGCGCGCGTCCAACGCCCAGGATCGCGGTTTGCGGCGGGTTGATCAGCGGCGCGAGGCCCCGCCCCCCGAACGCCCCGACATTGGTGATGGTGAATGTGCCGCCCGCGAGGTCGGATTTGCTCAGTTTCTGGTCCTTGGCCTTCTTCGCCAACGTCACGATCTCCTGGCCCAGGTCGCGTGCCGATTTGCGGTCGGCATCTTTCAGCACCGGCGTCACCAGTCCCCGGTCAGTGGCCGTGGCGATGGCGATGTTCCAGTATTTCCGCAAGATGATCTCGTCCGCCTCGCCGTCATAGACCGCGTTGAAGCGCGGATGGCGTTTCAGGACCGCGACCACCGTCTTGGCGATGATCGGCGTCAGCGACAGCCGGTCCGCCTCATCCTGGCGCCGCCGCCAAAGCTCCAACTCGGTGATGTCGGCGGCATCCTCATGCGACACATGCGGGATTTCCGACCAGGACCGGGTCATGGCGCGCGCGGTCGCGGCGCGGATGGCGCTGATCCGCTGGCGCTGCACCGGTCCGAACTCGTCGCTATCGGTCGCATCCTCGGCCTGCGTGCCCGCGCTGCGGGTTGCCTTGCGCACATCCTCGACCGTCACCTGCCCGTCCTTGCCGCTCGGCTCCAGATCGGCAAGCTCCACGCCCTTTTCACGTGCCAGCTTGCGGGCCGCAGGGGCTGCGCGCACCGGGGCCGCATCAGAGGGCTTGTCCGAGTCGCGATCCTTACCCGAGTCGCGCGCCGCCTCGTCGGTCTCGTCTGAACCGCCCTTGTCGGTGTCCTCCTCGTCCTCCGAGCGGTCTTTACCGGCGTCGCGCGCCTCCTCGTCGGCTTTGTCGTCCAACGAGACGTCCTCATCCACACCGGTCGCCGCTTCCTCATCCTGATCTTCGGGCGCGTCCTCCTCGCTGTCCGACCGCCCATCCGCCTCGGATGCTGTCTCTGCCTCATCCGGCGCGTCGTCATCCTCGGCCTCGGCATCATCCTCGACGACCATCAGCACATCGCCGACCGAGGCGGTATCGCCCTGGCCAACCCGGATCTCGGCGACTTTTCCGGCAAAGGGTGACGGAAGCTCGATCGCCGCCTTGTCGGATTCGACGGCCATCACCTCCTGCCCTTCGGAAATCTCGTCACCTTCGGACACCATGATTTCCAGGATTTCGACCTCGTGGATCCCTTCGCCGGGATCCTGCAGCTTGAATTCGTTTTTCATCGCGTCCTCCCGCTCTAATCCGCCATCATCGCGCGCGCCGCGCCCCTGATCCGGTCGACCGAGGGCAGGTAGGTCTGCTCGCGCGCGAAGAAGGGCACATGCACGTCCCATCCACAGACCCGCCGGATCGGCACGCGCAGGGCGTAGAACTCCTGTTCGATGACGCGCATGGCGATCTCACCGGCGGCGCCATAGCTCGGCGGCGCCTCGTTCACGATCAGAAGCCGCCCGGTCTGCCCGACCGATTTCGCAATCGTTTCGGCATCCAGCGGGGCGATGGTCTCGATGTCGATCACCTCGATGTCGATATCCTCCGCCGCCAGCGTCTCGGCGGCCTCCAGCGCGCGATGCAGCATCGCGCCGTAGGAGACCAGCGTCAGATCCTTGCCGCGCCGCACCACGCGCGAGGTGCCGATCTGCGCGGGCTCCGCATCGTCGGCTATCGGCTCGCGCATCTGGCGGTAGACTGCCTTGGGCTCCATGAAGATGACTGGGTCGGGGTCGCGGATGGCGGCGTGCAGCAGTGCATGGGCGCGGGCGGGGGTGGCCGGGATGACCGTTTTCAGCCCCGGCATATGGCCATAGAACACCTCGCGGCTTTCCGAGTGATGTTCCAGCGCCCGCACGCCCGCGCCGTAAGGCATGCGGATCACCAGCGGCACCGTATGCGCGCCGCGCGTGCGCCAGCGGATCCGGGCGGCGTGGTTCTCGATCTGGGCCAGCGCGTAATAACTGAAGCCCGAGAACTGCATCTCGGCAATGGGCCGCGCGCCATTCATCGCCATGCCGATGGCCAGCCCCACGATGCCCGACTCGGCCAGCGGCGTGTCGATCACGCGGGCCACGCCATAATCGTCGATCAGCCCCTCGGTGACGCGGAAGACGCCGCCATTGACGCCGACATCCTGGCCCATCACCGCGGTGGTGTCGTCCTCGGCCATCGCCTCGTGCAGGGCGCGGTTGATGGCGTCGACCATGGTCAGACCGTCGCTTGCATCAGTCATTGGCGGCCTCCTCCTGATCGGAAAATTCCTTGCGCTGGCGGCGCAGCGGCGCGGTGGGTTCTGCGAAGATGTGGTCGAACATCGCGGTGCCCGGCGTCTCCTCCAGCCTGGAAATGCGATCTTTGGCTTCCTTCCACGCGGCGTCGATCCGGTCGCGGATCTCCTCCTCCAACGCCTCCTGCATCGCATCGTCCAGCTGGCTGCGCGCGACCAGCAGCTTGCGCACCCGTTCGATGGGGTCGCGGTCCTGCCATTCTTCCACCTCGCCCTCGTCGCGGTAGCGGGTCGGGTCGTCGGCGGTGGTGTGGACCTCCATGCGGTAGGTCAGCGCCTCGATCATCGCGGGCTGTCCCTTGTCGCGGGCCAGCGCCACGGCTTCCTGCGTGACCTGCATCACCGCCAGCGCGTCATTGCCATCGACCTGTGCGGCCGGGATGCCATAGGCATGCGCCTTTTGGGCCAGCGTTTGCGAGGCCGTCTGGCGCGCGCGCGGGGTCGAGATGGCCCACCCGTTGTTCTGGCACAGGAACACGACCGGCGCCTCCAGCACCCCGGCGAAATTCAGGGCCTCGTGAAAATCGCCCTCCGAGGTGGCCCCGTCGCCGAAACAGGCCATGACAATGGCATCCTCGCCTCGCAGCCGTCCGGCATGGGCGATACCCGCCGCAATCGGCAGTTGCGAGGCGACCGGCACCGTGTCGGGCAATGTCCGCGCGCCCTCGGGCAGGTCGTTGCCCGCGTTCCAGCCCGCGAGGGTGACCAGCAGGTCGGCCATGTCGGCCCCGCGCCACAGCGCCGCGCCGGTCTCGCGGAAGGACGGCACCAGCCAGTCATCCTCGCGCAGGCAGGCCGCCGCGCCGATCTGCGCCGCCTCCTGCCCCTTGATCGGCGCGAAAGTGCCAAGCGCGCCCTGGCGTTGCAATTTCAGAAGCCGTTCGTCGAAGCGGCGGGCACAGAGCATCGTCTTGTAGATCTGCTCCAGCGTGCCGATGTCGATCTCGTCATCCTCCAGCAGCGTGCCATCGGGCGCGAGCGCTTCATGCGGTTCGAATTTCGGGTCGGGCCATGATAAATAGGCGGTCATCGGAGTCCTGTCCTTCTGATCGTCGGGACGTGACAGGGGGGAAGTCTCGCATCAGCCCCCTTGGTCCACTGATCCAACGCATGATCCGCGCCAACTGTTCCTGACC
>NZ_JABJVX010000043.1 GCF_013155465.1 Alterinioella nitratireducens
CGCCGCCAGCTCAACCCATTGGCCAAATTGGCATTTTACGACCAACTCCGCATAACCATGCGCTCCGCATATTATCGGATCGAGCGCTGATTTCGATCCGGCGAACCGCTGAAGTCCCGACTATAAGGAAGCCGTCGCCGTGTAAGCGGCGGCTTCTTCTTTCTCATCCGGATCGCCTCGAAGAGCCGCCGCAGCACATAGGACCGAGCAATACTCACAACGGTGAAAATCGCGCCCATCTTCAAGTTCTGTGCCAACGTGGTGTGCAGCCCGAATGTTGGAAAGATCAGGATCTGCGTAAGAACCGCAACGCCGTAGCCGATAAACACGTTGGCGACAGCCTCCACGAGCGACATGAAGCGTGACTGGCTGCCATTCGCAGGGATTGCGTTGTGGACAGGAGTTCTTAGATCTGAGCGCGAAGCAGTTGAAGTTCTGATCATGATCGATGCCCCTGAAATAATTGATGACCTCCGTCACACCTCACCGATGGCAGTGACTGGAAACGGCTGGGCGCTTATTTCCGATCGCGTGATGGGCGGGGTTTCGGCCGGAACGATGCGACGCGAGGTTGTTGAGGGCCGTAAGGCGATCCGCATGCTAGGCGGTGTCAGCCTTGAGAATAACGGTGGCTTTCTCCAGGTCGCACTAGATCTTGGCGATGCGGGCAGCGAAGTCGACGCGCGAAACTGGACCGGGATCAAGTTGGACGTTTTCGGGAACGACCAGGTCTACAACCTGCATCTGCGGACATCAGACATTCACCGTCCCTGGGAATCTTACCGCCAGAGTTTCTGCGCTCCGTCCCGCTGGACGACCATCTATCTTCCTTTTTCTGAATTCGTGCCGCATCGAACGGAACGTCCGCTGAACACTGCCCGGCTTCGCCGAATTGGTCTGGTCGCGATTGGCCGTGAGTTCGAGGCCGATATTTCAATTGCGGATATCCGGTTCTACGCGACTTCTGAGGATTGTTGATCTTCAGAACTGTTTGCTCCCGCTGAACTGGCCCTCAGCCGTTCGGCTTTCACCTGAGCGTAGGTCCGGCCATCACCCTCGAGGACTGCCTTGCGCCCGGTTTCGGCCTGCCAGCGCTCCACGGCGACATCGACATAGGCTGGGCTGATCTCCATCGCGAAGACACGGCGGCCATTAGCCTCACCTGCCATGATCTGCGACCCGGAGCCACAGAACGGCTCGTAGCAGAGGCCGCCACGGGCGACATGCTGGCGCATCGGGATCCCGAAAGCGTCGAGCGGTTTCGGGGTTGGGTGATCGGGGCGGTCGTCCTTGGCGAAGCTGGGCAGCGCCCATGTGGACGGCAGGGTTTCCTCGGCCACCTTCGGCGGACGGTTCGGACGGCGCCAGCCCATGAAGCAGGGCTCGTGCTTCCAGAGGTAATGCGAGCGGGTCAGAACCCCGCGGTCCTTCACCCAGATGATCTGCTGGTGGACGAAGGCCCCGGCCTTTTCCCAGCAGGCCTCCAGCATCGCCTGACGGCGCGAGGCGTGCCAGCAATACCAGGCAGCATTCTCGGCGATGGCTTCCGCCACGGCGGCGGCAATGAAGCCATCGTAAAGTTCGGCCCCCTGCGAACTGTCGTCCCAGGTGGTGCCGTAGGACGCCGACCAATCCTTGTTGCGGGTCGGGTGGTTCGAGCCGTCGTAGTCCACCAGATACGGCGGATCGGTCGCGAACAGGATCGCCCGCTCGCCGTTCATCAAGCGGCGCACATCGGCCGCGCTGGTGCTGTCGCCGCAGAGGAGGCGATGGTCGCCGAGGATCCAGAGATCGCCGGTGCGCGACGCCGGATTGCGCGGTGGTTCGGGGATGGTCACCGGCGGCACGGAGCCACCGGCGCCACCTTCTTCACCGTCCCCCTCCGGCACATAGGCCAGCAACTTGTCCAACTCGCCATCGGAAAAGCCGACCATCGACAAGTCGAAATCCTCAACCAGCAGATCGTTCAGTTCCGCCGACAGCAGCGCCTCATCCCAAGTCCCGAGTTCCGTCAGCTTGTTGTCCGCGATGCGATAGGCCCGGCGTTGCGCCTCGGTCAAATGGCCCAGCACGATCACCGGTGCCTCGGTCAGCCCCAGCTGCGTGGCGGCCAGGACCCGGCCATGGCCCGCGATCAGTTCTCCGTCATCGGCGACGAGGCACGGCACGGTCCAGCCGAACTCGGCCATGCTGGCGGCAATCTTCGCGACCTGGTCCGCACCATGCGCCTTCGCGTTATTCGCGTAGGGCTGGAGCCTGGCCAGCGGCCACATCTCGATCGCGTCCGGGGCAAAGCTCAGCGTCATGATTTGGGTGCGCCTCGATGGGGTGGACCCCTGGACTCCGGATACCGGCAGCCAGCCTGGACTCCGCAAAGGGTCCAGCGGCCACCGTAAGTGGCCGGCTTCAAGAGTTTGTTTTGTTGTGGTTTTCAGCAGGTCGCGGGTGGATACCCAATGGGGTGGCTTCCCAAAAATCCGGCCCTATCGCTAGCGATATTGCGCGCTTCGCCCGCCAGCATACGAAAGTGGCCCAGAAGGAACCAAGAACTCAAAGGGTTAGAGGATTGGACCCCGACTGGACCCTTCGGTGGACCCAGGGGTCCAGCGGCGCAGACCGTCCCGCGCGCGCCTCTCCCGAGTATATCCCGTTTCTAACCCCCAGTCGGGCTTTTTGTCTCATCGAAAACTGTCCGCCGGACACTTTCCTAGTGGCTGCGTGCGCTTACGCGCCAGCGGCCAGTTCGATCACGCGGCGCTTCGACATGTTGCGGTTGAACCTTCGCCTGTTGAGGGTCAGCGCGATGACGGAAATCCCGAATTGCCAATGCTGGTGGGCTGCAGAGCGCTGCAAACCGACAGCCCAGCAGATCTCCTTCCAGCGTTCGCCATGCGCCTTCATCCAGACGATTTTGCCATCGATGGGCTCGAGGCAGGCGGTCCAGGTCAGCGTCTCCTCCATCCGGCTGATTGCCTGCGGTGAGGGCAGCACGCGCATGGGCTTCGGCTCCTGGCCCACTTTGTCGGCGAAGCTGTAGACCGTCTCCGGCCAGGTGCTGAAATACCCTTGCCTGCGCGGCTCGGGCAGGCGTTTGAGAACGAAGGCAGCTTCGGCGAGCCGCTCTTCGACCAACTCCGGTGTCCAGTCCGTCATTGTGACACCTCCCGATCTCGCAGGCACTGCCCGTACAGTTTCTCTCCGAGCTGCCGGACCAATTCCCGTTCGGGCCAGGTCAGGCGGTGGTCGTCGGCGGCCACAGCCAGCAGACCTTGCTCCTGCCAGCCGTCGCGTTTGACGTCGTCGGGGCTGCGGCGATGCCCGCCATAGCCCTTGGGCACAAACCGCATCCCACTCATTGCATTCCCCCCTTGGTCTCGAGCGCCCAGAACAGGATCGCGATAGCATCGGCCTCATTGTCGTCAGCTGGGCTGAACCCGCGCGACCGGGCAGCGGCGATCATGGCCTCCTTGTTGGCGTTGCCCTTTCCGGTGGCGAACCGCTTGATGGTGCCGACGGGCACGCCCTCGTAAGGCACACCGCGCATCTCGGTCCATGCTGTCAGCGTGGCCATGAAACCCCCATAGACGTGGGCCGCGTCGGTGCCTGCGTGGCGGCGGACTTCCTCGAACCAGATGGCCGCGATGGGTCCGGACAGCCGGTCCAGTTCGCCCAGCCAGTTGCTGAAGCGCAGGTAGCGCATACCGCCGCCGTCGAACCGGCCGGGGCGGAAGGACACGGTGCCGCTGGTGATCAGCCCATCGGCACCATGCAGGGCCCAGCCTGTGGTCGTGCCGAGATCGAGCGCGAGCAATGTGCGGTCGGCGCGGAAGGCAGGTGGCAGATCGGGGATTGCCTCCCGCATCCTGGTGGTCAGAGTCGCTTCAGCCATCGTGGTCTCCTTTTCGGGTTGGCTGCGGGGGTGGAAGACGACGGCGGTCATGTGCTTGGCGGTACGGGCCGCCGTCGTCGGATCGGAATGTGCAGGGAGCGCCGGAGCACGCGCGCGCGGATACCCCTCGACGTATGGGAGGAGAGGCCAAACCTGCCGGTTGGCCTCCCCATACGTAGTATGGGGGCTTTCATTGTTCGTCCTCCAATCAGCGTAAGATGCTAAATTCATTTGGGTTTCGAGGACGAACAGAGGACGTACAAGAGGACGAACCTGTTCGACCTCTTTTGGCTCCAAGTGATTGATTTCATTGAATTGAGGACGAACAACGGCGGAGGACGAACATGTTTGTCCTGAGGTCGAACAGAGGACGTACAAGCCAAAATCAGGCATTTTCAT
>NZ_JABJVX010000044.1 GCF_013155465.1 Alterinioella nitratireducens
GTAATATGCGGAGCGCATGGTTATGCGGAGTTGCGGGCAGCTCGGGTTGCGCCGCCTTGGTTTTTTGGGGTTTCGACTCCGCATAATCATGGCCCGGATTTGCCTGAGAGCATGGCGAGGAGCTTGTCGGGCGGGCGGAAGCGGCCGGGTTTCAGTTTCGGCATGGCGGCACCTGCGATCATCTCGAGTTTCTCAGTCGGATCGGCGCGCAGGTATATCTCGGTGCTCTGGATGCTGGCGTGTCCAAGCCAGAGCGAGACCTTTCGGACGTCGCCCGTAGCCTGCAGCGTGTGCATGGCGCAGCTGTGCCGGAGCACATGCGGCGTCACCCGCTTTTCCAGGAGCCCCGGCTCCGCTTTCGCCGCCACCGCCACGTGCCGGGCGAGGACGTATTCGAAGCCCGATCGCGACATCGCCCGGCCGCTGCGGTTGTGGAACAGGGCGGCATCGCCGTCCGGATCGCGCAGACGCAACCACGCCTCCAGGGCGGTCCGCGTCTCCTTCCAGAGCGGGAGGATGCGCTCGCGACGTCCCTTGCCGGTCACATGCAGGCTGGCCGGATCGCGACGGTCGTAATCGGCGAGCCCCAGTCCGGTCAGTTCGCTGACCCTGAGACCGCAGGCATAGGCGAGGCTGAGCATGGCCCGGTCGCGGACGCCCTCCCATCGCCGTGGATCGGGCGCGGCAAGCAGCGCCCGGATCTCGGCCCGCGAGAGCCAGGCCACCAGCGCCTCGTCGGCCTTCTTGCGCGGGATCGCGTGCACCTGCCGGATCTGCTCGAGCGACGCCGGGACGCGGTGTTCGAGGAACCGGAAGAACGCCTTGATGGCGGCCAGCCGGGCATTCCGTGTGCGGACGCTGGCGCCGCGCCGCTCGATATCCTCGAGGAAGGCGAGGATCAGCGAGGCGTCGATGTCCTCGAGCATCAGCGCCGAGGGCGCCCGGCCGAGCCTCGTCGCGGCGAAGCGCAGGAGAAGCGAGAGCGTCTGCGTATAGGCGTCGATCGTGTTGGGGCTGGCGGCGCGGTCCACGGGCAGGTGCTCGCGCAGCCAGGCGGTCAGATATCTGGCCAGCGCGGTCATGGGCGATCCCCCGCCGCGAAGGCCTCGGTGCTCGCCGCGATCCGGCCGAGCACGGCGGGCGTGCCCTCGAGATACCAGTAGGTATCCACAATGTTGACATGGCCGAGCCAGCTGCTCAGCGCCACCATATGGCGGGCGACGGCACCGCGCTCCGCGGCGCAGGCTTCGAGCGAGCGCACCGCGAAGGTGTGGCGCAGATCGTGGATCCGCGGGTTGCGACCGCCGTGCGCGGCGCCTGTCAGACCGGTCAGCGCCAGCATGCGCCGGAAGGTGCCGCGCACGGTCCCCTCCGACAGCCGCCCACCCCGGTCGCCGAGGAACATGGCCCCGGACACATCCGGGATCCACGCCCGCCGGTCGAGGTGCGCCTTGAGTACTGTCTCGACCGTCGGGTGCAGCGGCAGGAGCCTGCGCCCCCGCCGCTTGGCCTCGCGGATCAGAAGCCCGTCCGGGGCGACATCGGCAATGTCGAGCCCGAGCGCCTCCGATATGCGCATGCCGGTCGCGGCCAGAAGCCCGAAGAGGACCCGGTACTGCCCCGGCACACGGCAGCGTCGGCTGGCGCACCGGTCGGCAACGGCTACGAGGCTGGCGACCTCGTCTGGTGCGTATATATACGGTGCCGGACGCTGCCTCGTCGCACGCGGCAGCAGGTCGGGCGGCGGCACCTGGTGACGGGCATCCTCGGCGACCGCGGCCAAGGCGAAGCGGCGAACGGTCAGGTAGAGCGTGCGGCGCCTTTGGGGAGACGCGCCCTTGCGCGACCAGGCGAGAACGGTCGCGGTCCGGACATGGCTCTCACCGCGCCTCTCCGCGAAGGCCGCGTAATCGGCGAGGCGCTCGGCCTGCTCGTCGAAGACGAAGCCGCAAGCACGCATCAGCGCGACATGTCGTTGCACGGCGGCACTCAGCATGGCCGGTCCTCCGGCCAGGCCTGCGCTATGCCACGCAGAGCATCGAGATCGACTTTGGCGTAGTTGGCGGTGGTCGAGACGGAGCGGTGCCGCAGCACCGTGCCGATGGCCTCGAGGCTCGCCCCGTCCTCCAGCATGGCACGCGCCGCCGAGTGGCGCAGCAGATGCGCACCACGCGACGGGGTGTTCGTCAGCCCCGCCCGGTCGAGGGCGCGGGCCACGATCTTGGAGATCGCCGCCGATTCCGTGAACGGACGCCAGGGCGGCGCATAGCGCAGGAAGACATGCGGATCGTCCACCTGCGGGCGACCGTCCTCGAGCCAGACGAGCAGCGCATCGCCCACCTCCTGCGGCAACGGCAGCCGGCTCTCGCGCCGCCCCTTGCCGCTGAGCGTGATCCGCCCGCGCGCCCAATCGATCTGGTCGAAGCGCAAGGTCCGCACATCCTCGGCCCGAAGCCCGAGCCGGGCGAGGAGAAGCAGGATCGCCCGGTCTCGCCGTCCCGTCGGCGTGGCAGGATCGCAGGCGGCGAGCAGCCCGGTCACCTCCTCCGGCCGCAGACCGCGCGGCAGATGATGGCCCTTCCAGTCGGCGATCGTCGGGACGGCCGCGACCAGAGCCGGATCGCATTGCCCCATCGCGCTGTGATAGCGCAGCCAGGACCGCAGGACGGTGGTCGTGCGCTTCAGCGCCCCTCGGCTCTCGCGCCCGCGCCGGTCGAGGATCACGCTGCGCAGACCGGCGGCCGTCCATGCCGACGGGTCCGTCCCGATCACCGGCAGAAGCTGGCGCAGCCCCTTGGCGTGGCAGCGCGCCGTGATGTCCGACAACCCGCGGTGCCGCGCGAGCCAGTCGAGATAGGGCGTGACATGGTCCGCGTAAGGGTCATCCGACGGCGTCGGAGCGAGCACGCCCTCGGCAACGAGGAAGCGGGTGAACCGCTCGGCGCGGAACAGGTAGCGCCGCGACCGCGGACCACCCCGCCGCTGCCCGCCGCACTGGCAGTTGTGCCCGGCGAAGTCGCATAGGAGCGCATCGCCCGCGCCATCGAGCGTCCGCCCGCTCAAATGCGCCCAGGCGCAGAAATGCCGGGCTGCCGCAACGAGGCAGTTGGTGGTGTAGGCATCATAGCCCACTCCGCTGATCGCCCGGGCATAGGCCGCAACGAGGCCCGCATGCGGGCCCGGATCCATCGCCCATCGCTCGGGCAGCAAAAGAGGTGTCGTCGTCATGTCGAAGTCTCCGATGATCGCGCCCGAAGGCGCAGGTGAAGACTTCGACTTCAATCAGGTTATGCCGAGCGCCGCCAGCTCAACCCATTGGCCAAATTGGCATTTTACGACCAACTCCGCATAACCATGCGCTCCGCATATTA
>NZ_JABJVX010000045.1 GCF_013155465.1 Alterinioella nitratireducens
GAACACCTGCCCCGCGACAGGGTCGAAACCGGCGTCGATGCTCTCGCCGTTCAGGATATCGGCCCCGGCCCCGCCATTCAAACTGTCATTGCCGCCCCCACCCTCGAGCACGTTCGACACGGCGTTGCCGATGATGGTGTCAGTGCCGCCGCCGCCGGTCGCGTTCTCGATCACCACGCCCGCGGCGATGGTGAAGCCGCCATGGATGCCGCTGACATGGGAGACATAGCCGCCGCCATTGGCGGCATAGGTCAGCGGGGCCTCGCGCAGATCGATGATCGCGGCCTGGTCGCCGGGATTTACGATCGTGTCGATCCCGTCGGCGTCCCAGATCGCGGAATAGAAGGCGTTTTGCCCGGCGGGCTGGTTGGCGGTGAAGAGGGTATAGGTATTGTTGCCGGTATTGGTGGACATGTTGGCCCCGTAAAGCGCCTGCAACACCGCGATATCGAAGGCCATCGGCGTGCCCTGCCAGCCATAATTGTTCGACGGGCTGGCGCCATGCGGCGCGGTCTGCCAGCCGTCATTGTAGCTCATCGTGGTGAAGATGCCCTGGTTGAGGTTGAAATCCCCCAGGTCGCCAAAGGCGGAAGTGACGCCGCTCATGACCGACGAGGTGCCGCCGGTGTCATGCGGATGCGCCAGCCCCATGCCGTGACCGATCTCGTGGATCAGGGTGATGAAGCCGTAGCCGCCCTGTTGCAGCCCGGAGGTCGTCCAGCCCTGGCCGCCATTGTAGAACACGCCGTGCCCGTCGAGCTGCGTATAGTTGGTGCCGTCGATCGACACGTCGACCCCGCCGACGCCCCAATAGCCGAGCGAGGAATCCGGATCGGTCGATTCGACCATGAAGAAGTCGGCCTGGTTGGGATCGGTAACCACATTGAAGGTCACGTTGGCCACGTTCTCGAAGGTTTCGAAGGCGAGCATCGCCTGCTGCTGTTCATAGGTCGACCATGATGACGTGCCCTGCGGGCTGTCATAAGGGTCGTCGAAACTGACGCCGCCGGGGACGAAATAGACGTTGATCACCGAGGGCGCGGTGTAGCCCCAGGTAATCGAGTCCAGAGGACCGCCCCCGCCGGGCGGCGGTGGAGGAGGGGTGCCGCCATCGGTCATCGTCAGGGTGTAGGTGCCCGGGTCATCCCCCGGGATCCCCGCCTGGTGGTAATAGCTGTCGGCGGCGATATAATAGGTGCCGCTTGCCGTAGGGGTGTAGGTAATCGCCGAATTCAGGCCGCTGGCATCATCATTGGTGACGATCGCGGTCCCACTGCTGTTGAGAAGCCAGAGATAGGGGTCCAGCATGGTGCCGGCGGTCATCGTGAACGTGTATTGGGTGCCGGCGGTCAGTTGCACCTCGACCCAGTCCCAGTCGGAATTCGCCCCAAGCGCGCCCAGGAACGTGTCGCCCGCCGCCATGCTGTAGGGCGTCAAGGTGCTGCCAGGCGCGTCGGTCGTCTCCGAGATGGTCCGGGCCGCTTCGCCATCTTGATGCAGCCAATTGCCACTGGTCTGAAACGGGTTGAATATCGCGCTAGTCATGCTCATCGCGCTTGTCTCCTTTGGGCGTGCGGTCGACCGGATCGGGCGCAAGGCCTGCGAAGGTCACTCCGTACGGGAAATCGGCATTTGCGCAGCGGGAGGCTGCGTGGAATATAAGGACCGGGAGGATGCCGAGGCAGTTCGATCATATAAGGAATCTGACCGCGCTTCTCGGACAAGAGCCATGTGTATCTCCCCCCGAAAAGTCGGCTCCGGGGGCAAGATAGCGGAGGAGGCGGATGAGAATCAAGCTTGGTCTTGCGGCCGCCGTTGGCGGGCTGTTGATGACAGGAGGATGGGCGATGGTGGCGGACAAGGCTCATGGAAACGGTGCCGGCGGCAGCCTGCCACACGCGGATGGACGCCATTTCGAAACGCTCGACGCCTATCTCGCGCATCTGGAGGAACTGGGAACGATCGGCATCGCCTGGTACGAGCGTCGCCCGGACGGGAGGTATCAGTTGATAACCCGGCGCCCGCCGGGGCAGGCCCCGGAGATTTTCACGCGGCAAGAGCTTCTCGAACGGTTCGGGTTCGCCGAGTAGCCCCCGAAAGACAGCGCCGTTTCGCGTTTTGCGGCGGCCCCGCCCGGCACGCGGTAGTCAGCCCCACCAATCCCTTTCCCGCCCGTCAGACGAAGACGAACATGTCGGTATCGAAGTCGCTGATGGTGGTGTCCT